>NZ_CP010897.2:0-1409000 GCF_000934605.2 Pandoraea vervacti
ATGAACGACTTCTGGCAACACTGCGCGACTCGTCTCGAACAAGAGCTGACGCCCCAGCAATTCCGTACCTGGATCAAACCGCTGGCGCCGCTCGACTTCGACGAACAGGCGCGCACGCTCAAGATTGGCGCACCCAACCGCTTCAAGCTGGATTGGGTGAAGAGCCAGTTCTCCGGGCGTATCCAGAGTATGGCGGCCGACTATTGGAATGCCCCGATCGAGGTGACGTTCGTTCTCGATCCGAAGGCCGGCCTGCGCGTGCCCTCTTCCACCCCGGCTCCCGCGCCGGCCCCGAGCGCGGCCCCCGCACCGGTACCGGCGAGTGTCGCGCGTACGAACCCGACCGCCGCCGCGGCACACGCCGCCGTGGCCGGAGGGGCGAACGGTTTGAATGGTGCGAATGCCGGTGGCCATGCGGCAGACGCGGCATCCCTCGATGGGGAGCGTCCCGATCTGGAGGCGAGCGAGGCCGAGGCGGTACGCCGCAACTGGCGTGTCACGCCGCAGGAGCCGGTGCAAGTCGGCGAAGTCGAGTCGATTTACGAGCGCTCGAAGCTCAACCCGGTGCTGACCTTCGACAATTTCGTGACGGGTAAGTCGAACCAGCTGGCCCGCGCGGCGGCAATTCAGGTCGCGAACAACCCCGGTACGTCGTATAACCCGCTGTTCCTTTACGGCGGCGTCGGCCTGGGTAAGACGCACTTGATTCACGCCATCGGCAACCAGTTGCTCGCCGAGAAGCAGAATCCGCGTATTCGATACATCCACGCCGAGCAATACGTGTCTGACGTGGTGAAGGCCTACCAGCGCAAGGCATTTGACGAATTCAAGCGTTACTACCATTCGCTCGATCTGCTGCTGATCGACGATATTCAGTTCTTCTCGGGCAAGAGCCGTACGCAGGAAGAATTCTTCTACGCGTTCGAGGCGCTGATCGCCAACCGGGCGCAGGTGATCATCACGAGCGACACGTATCCGAAGGAAATCACAGGTATCGACGACCGGCTGATTTCCCGTTTCGATTCGGGGCTCACGGTGGCTATCGAGCCGCCCGAGCTTGAAATGCGCGTGGCCATCCTGATCAAGAAGGCGCAGGCCGAAGGTGTGGGGTTATCGGAGGACGTGGCGTTCTTCGTCGGCAAGCATCTGCGCTCGAACGTGCGCGAACTGGAAGGGGCGCTGCGAAAGATCCTGGCGTACTCGAAGTTCCATGGCCGCGAGATCACCATCGAACTGACGAAGGAAGCGCTGAAAGATCTGTTGACGGTTCAGAATCGTCAGATTTCCGTCGAAAACATTCAAAAGACGGTCGCCGATTTTTACAATATCAAGGTCGCCGACATGTATTCGAAAAAGCGGCCTGCCAATATTGCACGGCCGCGGCAGATTGCGATGTATCTGGCGAAGGAACTGACGCAGAAGAGCTTGCCGGAAATCGGCGAATTGTTTGGCGGACGCGACCATACGACCGTGCTGCACGCGGTACGCAAGATTGCGGAAGAGCGAGGCAAGGACGCGCAGCTCAACCACGAGTTGCACGTGCTGGAGCAAACGCTCAAGGGGTAACGGCCAGTGGACATGGTGGACACGCGGGGTGCCGGGCGGGGTTGCCCGGGTCCCTGTGGATAAGCTGGGTGCGGTTTGGGGGAAACCGGTGTTTTCGGGCACAATAGCGGATCGGCGCACAATGCGTCCCCGACTCGTCCACAGCGTTTTCCGCCCTGTTATCCCGACTGCAAGCGATTGATTGATAAGGGAATATTCGGGTTTTCAGCAGAAACTGGCACCCGTTAACAGTTACTACGAAGGATAAATATGCAATTGGTCAAAACTCAACGAGACAATCTGCTGCGGCCGCTGCAAATTGTGAGTGGCATCGTCGAGCGTCGCCACACGTTGCCGATTCTGGCCAATTTGCTCATTCGCAAGCACGGACAGGACATTTCCTTCCTGTCGACCGACCTCGAGTTGCAGATCACGACCACCGCTGATTGCGGTGCCGGCGCCGACGATGTGGCGACGACCGTGGCAGCGCGCAAGCTGCTCGACATTCTGCGCAACATGCCGGACGCCGAAGTGGCGCTTTCGCTCTCGGACAAGCGTCTGACGGTGCAGGCGGGCAAGAGCCGTTTCCAGTTGCAGACGTTGGCCGCGGAAGATTTCCCGACGGTGGCGGAAGCCAACGACTACGCTGCGAGCTTCGCGTTGCCGCAGCGCGCGTTCCGTCAGCTGCTGGGCATGGTGCACTTCGCGATGGCGCAGCAGGACATCCGTTACTACCTGAACGGCATGCTGCTCGTGGTCGAGGGCGAGAAGATCGAAGCCGTGGCCACGGACGGTCACCGACTGGCGTATTGCAACACCACGATTGCCGGCGAGACGTTTGCGCGTCAGGAAGTGATCATTCCGCGCAAGACGATTCTCGAGTTGCAGCGTCTGCTCGAAGACATCGACGATCCGGTGCAGATCGACGTGGCGCCGAGCCAGGTCAAGTTCCGTTTCGCGAACGTCGAACTGGTGTCGAAGCTGGTCGAAGGCAAGTTCCCCGACTTCAACCGTGTGATCCCGAAGGGTTACAACAAGAGCTTCGTGATCAGCCGTGAAGAGCTGCATCGTTCGCTGCAACGTGCGGCGATCGTCACGTCGGACAAGTTCAAGGGTGTGCGTTTCCTGGTGAGCGAGAACCAGTTGAAGATCAGCGCGAACAACACCGAAAACGAAGAAGCGCAGGAAGAAATCGAGATCGATTACACGGGCGAGTCGGTGGATATCGGCTTTAACGTGACCTATCTGCTCGACGTGTTGTCGAACCTGAAGGTCGAGCAAGTGAAGGTGAGTCTGGGCGACGCCAATTCGAGCGCGCTGATCACCCTGCCGGACAACGACGAGTTCAAGTACGTCGTCATGCCGATGCGCATTTGAGCGGATATTCCGCCATACGCGCCGTCACACATGCGCGAAGGGGCCGAGCGCCCCTTTGGCGTTTCTAGAGAATTATCCTTTTGCGGGATAAGTGGCCTTCGGAGCGCCAAGCGCGCGCGGGGGGGCGGCAAGTCATGAAGCAGTAATTCGTCAGAAATGACGCAGTAACCGGAAGATTGTCATGAGCGAACAGCAAAAGCAGGCCGAAAGCGGCTATGGTGCAGCCTCCATTCAGATCCTCGAGGGTCTGGAGGCTGTGCGCAAGCGTCCCGGCATGTACATTGGCGACACGTCGGACGGCACGGGTCTGCATCACCTGGTGTTCGAGGTGCTGGACAACTCGATCGACGAGGCTCTGGCGGGTTACTGCGACGACATCCACGTGATCATTCACGCGGACAATTCCATCTCCGTGACGGACAACGGTCGCGGCATTCCCACGGGCATCAAGTTCGACGACAAGCACGAGCCGAAGCGCAGCGCTGCGGAAATCGTGATGACCGAACTGCATGCCGGCGGCAAGTTCGACCAGAACAGCTACAAGGTCTCGGGCGGTCTGCACGGCGTGGGCGTGTCGTGTGTGAACGCCCTGTCGTCGTATCTGAAGCTGACCGTGCGTCGCGACGGCAAGAAGCACTTCATGGAATTCCACCGTGGCGTGCCGCAGAACCGTGAGATCGAAGTGGTCGACGGCGTCGAGACGTCGCCGCTCAAGGTGGTGGGCGACACGGACAAGCGCGGCACCGAAGTGCACTTCCTGGCCGACGAAACGATCTTCGGCAAGGTCGAATTCCATTACGACATTCTCGCCAAGCGTATGCGCGAGTTGTCCTTCCTGAACAACGGCGTTCGTATTCGTCTGACGGATCTGCGCACTGGCAAGGAAGACGATTTCGCGTTCGGCGGTGGCGTGAAGGGTTTCGTCGAGTTCATCAACAAGTCGAAGACGGTGCTGCACCCGACCGTGTTCCACGTGATGGGCGAGCGTGACGGCATCGGCGTGGAAGTCGCCATGCAGTGGAACGACAGCTACAACGAATCGGTGCTGTGCTTCACGAACAACATTCCGCAGCGTGACGGCGGCACTCACCTGACCGGGTTGCGTGCGGCGATGACGCGCGTGATCAACAAGTACATCTCCGAGAGCGAGATCGCCAAGAAGGCGAAGGTCGAGACGACGGGCGACGACATGCGCGAGGGATTGACCTGCGTGTTGTCGGTGAAGGTGCCCGAGCCGAAGTTCTCGTCGCAGACGAAGGACAAGCTGGTGTCCTCCGAAGTGCGTGCGCCGGTGGAAGAGTACGTGGCGAAGGCGCTCGAGGACTTCCTGCAAGAGACGCCGATCGACGCGAAGATCATTTGCTCGAAGATCGTGGAAGCGGCGCGCGCGCGCGACGCGGCACGCAAGGCACGTGAAATGACGCGCCGCAAGGGCGTGCTCGACGGCGTTGGTCTGCCGGGCAAGCTGGCGGACTGCCAGGAGAAGGATCCGGCGCTGTGCGAGATTTACGTGGTCGAGGGCGACTCGGCAGGCGGTTCGGCGAAGCAGGGTCGTGACCGCAAGTTCCAGGCGATCCTGCCGCTGCGCGGCAAGGTGCTCAACGTTGAGAAGGCACGTTTCGACAAGCTGATTTCGAGCGAGCAGATCGTGACGCTGATTACTGCGCTGGGTTGTGGTATCGGCAAGGACGACTACAACATCGACAAGCTGCGTTACCACCGCATCATCATCATGACCGATGCTGACGTGGACGGCGCGCACATCCGCACGTTGCTGCTGACGTTCCTGTACCGTCAGGTGCCGGAACTGATTGAGCGTGGCTATGTGTACATTGCGCAACCGCCGCTGTACAAGGTCAAGCACAACAAGGACGAGCGTTACATCAAGGACGAGAGCGAGCTGGCGCAGTACATGCTCAAGCTTGCACTGAACAATGCCGAGCTGACGCCGACCACCGGCGCCGCCCCCATTTCGGGCGATGCGCTGGGCGAGCTGACGCGCAGCTATCAGTTGTCGGACGGCGTGATCGAGCGCCTGAGCCGTGTGTACGAGGCGTCGGTGCTGACGGCCGTGACCGAAGGTGTGGACATCGATCTGAGCAGCGAGGAAGCGGCGCAGCGCTCGGCGCAGGCGCTGGAAGCGGCGTTGAGCAACGACCCGCTGGCGCCGGAGATCACGATCCGGGCGGTGACGGAAGAGGTCGAGAATGCCGATCCGGTGGTGTCGCTGCGTGTCGAGCGACGCCATCACGGCAACGTGAAGGTGAGCGTGATCGATCCGGACTTCCTGCAGACGGCGGACTATGCGCAGTTGCAGAAGACGGCGGAAACGTTCAAGGGCCTGATTGGCGAAGGGGCGACGATCAAGCGTGGCGAGCGTTCGCAACCGGTGACGAACTTCAAGTCCGCGATGAAGTGGCTGATGGCCGATGCCGAGAGCAAGGTCTCGAAGCAGCGCTATAAGGGCCTGGGCGAGATGAATGCCGAGCAGCTTTGGGAAACGACGATGGACCCGACGGTGCGCCGCCTGCTGCGCGTCCAGATCGAAGACGCAATCGCCGCAGACGGCATCTTCACAACGCTCATGGGCGACGACGTCGAACCGCGCCGCGCGTTTATCGAGAGCAATGCGCTGCGGGCTGGGAATATTGATGTTTGATTTGTGCCGGGTGTCACCAAAAGTGAAAACTGTGTCAGGTAAGTGAAAAATTGGTGCCACAAGTAGTGAAAAAATCCGACAAATTTGGAACATGCAAACGCCCGGCCAAACTGAACTGAACCCCGAAAGTTGGGCGGTTCAAAAAGGCTAGGCTGGCAAGGGTGACGTGTCCCCCGAAACTGGACAGTTTAAAACTGGAGAGGGGTTGCCTCTTTGGATTGTACTGACCACTTTTGGACGAACTCGCTCGGGGTCAGGTGGCCGAGCGAGCCCTGGGGACGATGATGGTTGTAGTCGTGCTGTCAAGCCGCCATTTTTTCTCGAAGGTCGTATAGCGTGACGAATTCATGCACGTTAAGGAATTCATCACGCAACCGACCATTAAATGACTCGATCAGGCCATTATCGGTTGGCTTACCGGGGCGCGTGTAGTCGAGTTTCACCCCGCGCCGGTATGCCCAGTCGTCTAAAGCGCGGGAAGTGAACTCCGTGCAATTGTCCACTGTGATGGATTCGGGCCATCCATGAAGGACCGCAGAACGATCCAGTGCTTGGCCAACCGCACGGCCGGTCTGTCGAAAGTTGGCATCCAGACAGACACTCTCGCGACTCCATTGATCGATAACGGTCAGAATGCGAAAGCGGCGTCCGTCGAGCATCTGGTCATGAACGAAGTCCATGCTCCAGTGCTGATTTGGTCCGGTGGGCATCGGCGGCTTGTCTCGCAGCAGTGCGATGCGTTTGCGCCGCTTGACCTTCATCCGCAATTGCAGCCCTTCCAGGCTGTAGAGCCGATAGACGCGCTTTTTGCCCACGTCCCAGCCCTCGCGATGCAGCATCACCAACACCCGCCGGTAGCCAAACCGCGGGCGACTTAAGGCGATGTCCCGGATGCGCTGGCGCAGCGCACTTTGATCTTGCGCATGACTCTTCGCGTACCAAGTTGAACGCTGCAGCAACGCCAGCGCGCAGGAACGTTGCACGCTTATGTGGAAACGCTCTTGCATCCAAGCCGCCAGCTCGCGCCGTTTGGCGGCCTTCAGACTTTTTTTCGCACTACCTCTTGCAGGATCTGTTTATGCAGCGTCAGGTCAGCGACGATACGGCGCAGGCGCGCGTTCTCGTCTTTGAGTTGCTTGAGCTTGCGCATTTCGCTAACGCCGAAATCGGCGTACTTCTTCTTCCACGTGTAGAAGGTTGCCTACGACACGCCGATCTGCCGACAGACGTCGATCACCGCCGTGCCGCTCTCAGCTAATCGCAGCGCATAAGCGATCTGCTCTTCAGTGAATCTCGACCGTTTCATGGCGACTCCTCGCTCCGTTCGGGGCGCTGAGAAGCAACTTTACCTCTAGTTTTGACCTGTACGGATATTCTGGGGACACGTCACACGATTGACGATCGGCGTCGACTTCATCCGACGTAGCGTTTGGCGGGGCCGAAGGTTTTGGTCCTTTGCCATCCGGCGTTTTCAGTTTGTCCGCTTCACGTCAGACCCGTTGCCGCCGACACCGGCGGGATACAGCCGCTTTCTCAAACGCAGTGCTTCGTGCGCCGCGCCTGCGGCAAGGATGTTGATGATTGCTACGAAGATGGCGATCAGCATACCAACGATTCCCGTCCACGCCTGCCACTTGACGGTCTCGTTGACCAATGCTTTCAGACGGTCGTCCTTGAACGCGTTGCAAATCGCATTCGTCTCGGATGCATTGAAGCCGGTTAGGTTCGCCAATTTGGTTCTGTCGTCCTGGCATTTCGCCAGATTGAATGACCAACCTTCCAATGGTGCTTTCACGGTGACAGCATCTGTCTTGAACCAGACCTTGGACGTGCGCATTTGAAGATAGGCATCGTGTGAGGCAGCGAGTTGGCTGATACCGAGGATCGTGAGCATCGCCATGCAACCGAAAACGCAGTGACTGCGGACGTAATGCCTGGGCGGCTGGCTCACCACTTCGGCTGAGGTGACATCGACCCAACGGCGTATTTTTTGAAGCCGGGCCATGCCAACACCGCGCGTTTCCATCCAGGCGGCGAGTTTGTGCACATCGACCATCGTCTCCACCTTCAATCGGTAGATGAACTGAAATTTCTCAATGTCACGGCTTTCCAGCAGGAGCGATTTTAGAACGGGGTCGTGCACGTCGGCCTTGCCGGCGACCAGCCGCCAGAGCCGGTCCAGCACGGTGTGGATCGAGCCTGCCCGCCACCAAAAGAGGCCGACCACGATCAGCCCGCCGAGGACGACGGATAGCCGAGAGAAGAGGGGACTTTGTACGAACGTCGAGAGTGAATCCACGTTGTTGATTTCCTGAACGCGTTGGCCATTGAGATCAGACGGCGATTCGATGAGGCACCCGCGAGGCGGGTGACCCATGCTTCGGCGTATTCGGTAGTTCAGATGAGCTTGCAGTCGACCCCGCACTCGGACTGGGCAAGCAAGTTGTCATTCCATTTCCCGTCGGCGTAAGTGCGAAGGTAAGGCAATTTGCCGGCCTCGCGGACCACGCCGATGTATGCGCGCTTCCGCGTCGTTTTGTCGATCGTGTAGAAGCCCTCGGACTTGGACTCGATGCGGGCGATTGCCGCCTCCCGCGTCAGCCGTGGGCGGCGACAATTATCTTGGCCGGTCGTTGACGATTGTTTTGGCCGGTGGTGAGGCGTTGTAGGCGGCGTAGCCGCCGGAGACGACGAGCCACCGGCGACGCCGGGTCGACGGGGCTTAGGATGAACTGACCGAAGCTTGAGGAAGCGGTCAGCTCATGTCTGGAACCCGCATTACCGACCAACAGGTTCGTCTCTACATGAACAAGCGCAAACACCACCCGCAGGAAGTCGCGGCCGCCAAGACCGGCATCAGCGTGCGTACGGCACGCCGTATCGAACGTGACGCCACTTTGCCATCCCAGAAGCCGCGGCATTCCTGGCGGACCCGTCCCGATCCGTTTGTCGACGTCTGGGACCGCGAAGTCGTGCCGCTGCTGCGTAACTCGCCCCACCTGATGGGCATCACGGTCTTACGCAAGCTGCAAGATGATCACCCGGATCGTTATCCCGATAGTATGCGGCGCACGCTGGAGCGGCGTATTCGCCAGTGGCGCGCTCTCGAGGGCCCCGCTCAAGAGGTGTTCTTCCCGCAGGAGCATCAGCCCGGTGTGCGCGGACTGTCGGACTTCACTGATATGAGCAAGCTGTGCGTGACGATCGGTGGCGCCCCGTTCGGTCACCGGCTGTATCACTTCGTGCTGGCGTTCTCGCGCTGGGAGTACGCGAACGTGGTTGAGGGGGGCGAGAGTTTCGAAGCCCTCGCGGCCGGATTGCAGAACGCGCTATGGCAGGCGGGCGGCTGTCCCCGTGAACATCGATCTGACAGCCTGTCGGCCGCCTTCAAGAACCTGACGGAGCAGGAGGACTTCACGGCGCGTTACGCAGCGCTGCTCGACCATTACGGCATGAATGGCACGCGCAACAATCGCGGCCTGGGCCATGAGAACGGCAGCGTGGAATCCTCGCATCGGTATCTGAAGGAAGCGCTCGAGCAGGCATTGATGCTTCGCGGCCATCGTGACTTCGCTGACCGGCCTGCCTACGATGAGTTCGTACGCGAGGTGGTGATGCGTCGAAACCGGCGCAACGCCGCAGCGTTTCGCATCGAGCGCGCACAACTGCAGGATCTGCCTGAACGTCGTACCACTGACTTCGTCGAGGAAGAGGCACGCGTGACCCGCTGCAGCACGTTCACCGTGCGCGGGATCCTCTACAGTGCGCCGTCGCGCCTGATCGGCCACCGCCTGAAGGTGCGGGTCTACGGTGACCGGCTCGACTGCTACCTGTCCGGCGCACTGGTGCATAGCACCCCGCGAGGCTCCCGTGCCGCCGACAACCGCCACGCGCTTGATTACCGACACTTCATCGACTCGCTGCGACGCAAGCCACAAGCGTTCAAAGGGCTCGCGTTTCGTGACGCACTGTTTCCTCGCGAGGCCTACCGCCGGACCTGGGAGCGGCTGGAGGCGCAACTGACGCAACGGCATGCCTGCAAGACCATGGTGGGTCTGCTTGAACTCGCGGGCCACCACGGCGTTGAGGCGTTATTGGCCGAACGGCTTGATGCGTTGCTCGCAGCAGGCGAGCTGCCCGATCTAAAGCAGTTGTGCAATGAATTCGCGCCGCGTCAGGCCCTATGTCCCGAGGTGGTGGTCGAGATGCCGCCCGTTGCGCTCTATGACGAGCTTCTCGACAAGGTGGCAGCATGAACGCCCCTGCCCACGACAACGGCCGTCTGGCCCTGATGTTGAACGAGTTACGCCTGCCGACGATCGGCAGGCTATGGCCCGAGTTCGTTGAGCGCTCTGACAAGGAAGGCTGGCCCGCTACGCGATTGCTTGGGGCGCTGCTTGAGCACGAACTGGCCGAACGCGCCAAACGACGCATTGAGCGGCACCGTACCGAGTCGCATCTGGACCCGACGAAGACGCTTGCTACCTTCGACTTCGGCATGGTGCCGATGGTCTCGAAGGCGCATGTTACGGCGCTGGCCACCGGAGAATCCTGGCTGGAGAAAGGCGCCACAATTCTCCTGTTCGGCCCGCCGGGCGGCGGCAAGAGTCATTTGGGCTCAGCCCTCGGTCATGCGTTGATCGACGCCGGTTATCGCGTGCTGTTCACGCGCACCGCTGAACTTGTCCAGAAGCTCCAGGCCGCGCGCCAAAGCCTGCAACTGCCGTCCGCGCTCGCGAAGCTCGATCGCTTCGATCTCATCATCCTGGATGACCTGTCATACGCTCGCAAGGACCAGGCCGAAACCAGCGTGCTGTTCGAGCTGATCGCCGAGAGATATGAGCGCAAAAGCCTGCTGATTACGGCCAACCAGCCCTTCTCTGGATGGAACGATGTCTTCCCTGATCCGGGCATGACGATCGCCGCTATCGACCGGCTCGTCCATCACTCGACGATCTTCGAGCTCAACGTCGAAAGCTATCGCCGTCGTAAGGCCAGCGACAAACAAAGCGCCCGCCGGCGTCAATTACCTAACGACAATTGCGAAGGAGGAACGACAACTATGGCCTCTTAACCAGCGACAACTACACCCGTTGACCGGCCAAGATAGTTGTCGCTGACCGGCCATGCTGCTTGACGCTGTCTAAGCCGCCATTTATTGGCGGAATGCCCGATGTGCGTGATGTGTTCATGCGCGCTGCTACGGTTCGGCTTGTTCACGCAGTTCACTTCGTATTCTTTCATTTTGAGATCCTCTCAAGAGAATTTGCATCAACCGCAATGATGCGATTGCGATGGGATCATAGTTGCGATTTCCGGTGCGCGCAAGCACAATATCGCATCAACCGGATTGATGCAAAGTGAACTGGATACTCAAGAGCCTGGTCGATGTCCAAGCTGGCCACCCGTTTCGAGGCAGCGTGCCGCTTGTGGAGGCTGGGAATGCCTATGCGCTGCAAATGCGGGATCTCAGTCCCAGTGGGGATGTCACGTGGAAGGGTTTGATACGTACCGCGGTCGATACCGGCAAGCCGGTGCAATGGCTGAAGCCGGGCGACGTGGTCTTCGTTGCCCGTGGTGCGCGCAATTACGCCGTCTGCTTGCGAGATGTGCCTGGGCCCACGGTGTGTTCGCCGAACTTCTTCCTGCTGCGCGTCAAGTCGCCCACTCTGCTGCCTGAGTTTCTGGCTTGGCAGATCAACCGCGCGCCCGCTCAGCGCTACCTGGCCAGCAACGCCGAAGGCTCGGACCAGTTGAGCATCCGCCGACCGGTACTGGAGGCCATGCCCTTGGCTGTGCCCCCGCTACACCAGCAACAGATCATCGTGTCACTGACCGAGGCGGTCGTGCGTGAGGAGCGCCAACTGCACGCCTTGATTCGCAACCGCCAGCAGCAGCTCGACGCACTGGCGCTTGCGCTGTTCTCTCACGAATCCCCTATGAATTGACGCTATGACTGCCACGCCCAACCAGCAAGACTCGATCAATGCCGCCGTCTGGAACGCCTGTGACACCTTCCGCGGCACGGTCGACCCGAGCATCTACAAGGACTACGTCCTGACCATGCTCTTCCTGAAGTACATCTCGGATGTCTGGCAGGACCACTACGATCGCTACAAGGCCGAGCATGGTGACCACCCCGAGCTGATTGAGGAGTTGCTCAAGAACGAGCGCTTCGTGCTGCCCCGCAGCGCCAACTTCAACACGCTGCATGAGGCGCGCCACCAGCCAGGCAACGGCGAGCGCATCGACAAAGCGCTGCATGCCATCGAAGAGGCCAATCTGTCCAAGCTGCGCGATGTGTTCCAGGACATCAGCTTTAACTCCACCAAGCTGGGTGACGAGGCGCAGAAGAACGACATCCTGCGTCACCTGCTGGAAGACTTCGCTAAGCCCGAGCTGAACCTGCGCGAAAGTCGCGTCGGCACGTTGGACGTGATCGGCAACGCTTACGAGTTCCTGATCAAGAACTTTGCCTCGACCAGTGGCAAGAAAGCTGGCGAATTCTACACGCCGCCCGAGGTGTCGCAGCTGATGGCCCGTCTCATGGACCCGCAGGAAGGCGATGAAATCTGCGATCCCTCCTGCGGTTCTGGCTCGCTGCTGATGAAGTGTGGCCAGCTGATCCGCGCTAGGGCGGGCAGCCGTAAGTACGCGCTCTACGGGCAGGAGGCGATTGGCAGCACCTGGGCGCTGGCCAAGATGAACATGTTTCTCCATGCGGAGGACAACCACCGCATCGAATGGGGCGACACCCTGCGCAACCCCAAGCTGCTGGACGGCAAGGGGCTGCTCAAACACTTTGACATCGTAGTGGCCAACCCACCGTTTTCTCTGGAGAAGTGGGGCCACGAGACGGCAGCCGACGACCCCTACAAGCGCTTCCGCCGTGGCGTGCCGCCGCGCACCAAGGCGGACTACGCCTTCATCCTGCACATGGTCGAAACCATGAAACCCGGCACTGGCCGCATGGCCGTGGTGGTGCCTCACGGCGTGCTGTTCCGCGGCGCAGCGGAGGGCAAAATCCGCCAGAAACTGATCGAAGAGAACCTGCTCGACGTGGTCATCGGCTTGCCCGAAAAGCTCTTCTACGGCACGGGTATCCCGGCAGCGATTCTGGTGCTGCGCAAGAAGAAGATCGACGAAAACGTGCTCTTCATCGACGCCAGCCGGGACTATCAGGACGGCAAGAACCAGAACGTTCTGCGGGCGCAGGACCTGGACCGCATTGAGCAGACGGTGCGTGCCCGCCAGAGTGTAGACAAGTACGCCTACGTAGCCAGCCCTGCCGAGATCGCCGAAAACGACTTCAACCTCAATATCCCGCGCTACGTGGACACCTTCGAGGAGGCCGAGGCCATCGACCTGAAGGCGGTGCGCGAAGAGCGGCTCAAGCTCAAGGCCGAATTGGCGGTGTTGGAGGAGAAGATGACCGGTTACCTGAAGGAGTTGGGCTATGAGTGAGCCGACGTCGCGTGCCGAGCTGGTGCTCTATGCCACCGAGGATGGTTCCGCTCAGTTCTTTTTGCGGGCTGAGGATGGCAGCGTTTGGCTCAGCCAGAGCGAACTGGCCGAGCTGTTCCAGACCTCCGTCCCTAACATCAATATTCACATCAAAAACGTCCTGGAGGAAGGGGAATTGAGCGAAGTTCGAACTGTTAAAGATGACTTAATAGTTCGGACCGAAGGCGCCCGACAGGTCCGCCGCACGGTCAAGCTCTACAACTTGGACATGATCTTGGCCGTCGGCTACCGGGTGAAATCGCCTCGCGGCACCCAGTTCCGGCAGTGGGCTACCACGCACTTGAGGGAATATTTGGTCAAAGGCTTCGTCATGGACGACGAACGCCTCAAGGGCGAGGAGCGCTGGGACTACTTCGACGAGCTGCTGCAGCGCATCCGGGACATACGGTCCTCGGAGAAGCGCTTTTACCAAAAAGTGCGTGACCTGTTCGCTCTCTCGGTGGACTACGCCGACGACGGGCAGGCTACCGGCCTCTTCTTCGCCGAGGTACAGAACAAGATGTTCTTTGCCGTAACCAACCACACCGCTGCCGAGCTGATTGTGCAGCGGGCCGACCCCACGCAGCCCAACATGGCGCTCACCTCGTGGAAGGGTGGCCGCGTGCGCAAAGCTGACGTGACCGTGGCCAAAAACTACCTGAACGCCGACGAGCTAGATCAGCTCAACCGTATCGTCAGCATGTTCCTGGACTTTGCCGAGCTACGTGCCATGCAGCGAAAGGGCCTGCGCATGGCCGACTGGCGGGCCTATGTGGATAGCTTCATGGCCTTCAACGAACAGGCCGTGTTGCAAGGCCCGGGCCGCATGAGCCACCAGGCCATGAGCAACATCGTGCACGAGCGTTACGAGCAGTTCGATGCGGCGCGGCGCAAGGCCGAGGCGCTGGAAGCGGATCGCGCGGAGCTGCAGGAGCTGGAGCAGGTGGAGAAGCAGCTCAGTAGCCGGCGCAAGAGCGGCAAGGGGAGGAAGGATGTTGCCTGAAGGCTGGAAGTGCCAAACGGTCGCAGATATATGCCGCATGCAGAACGGAAATGGGTTTGGTCCGGAAGACTGGGGCACAGAGGGGTACCCCATCATCCGCATTCAGAACTTGAATGGAGGCAATAGCTTTGATTACTACTCGGGGCCGGTGGAGTCACGCTGGCTCGTCGAACCGGGCCAACTGCTGTTCGCTTGGGCGGGGACAAAAGGGGTCTCATTCGGCCCAACCCGCTGGAAAGGTCGAACCGGTGTCCTCAACCAGCACATCTTTAAGGTCAAGCCTCAAGATGGCATTGACGAAGGATGGTTGTACTGGACACTTCGTCATGTAACCGATCGAATTGAAGCCCATGCGCATGGGTTCAAAGCGACGCTCGTGCATGTCAAGAAATCAGACATCGACAGCCAAGAAGTTTTCGTGCCTGATCTGCCGACTCAGCGTTGGATTGCCAGGACTCTTCAGATGTGGGACGACGCCTTAGCCACTACTGAAAAGCTCCTCGCCAATAGCCGGAGACAGAGGCATGACTTGATGCAAGGTCTGCTGAGCGGCCATCGCGGATTCGGGGCGAAGTCGTCTCGTTGGACGCAACCTGACTTCGACAAGTTGTTCGAGCGCATCACGCGCAAGAACACCGTGGGCAATCAGAACGTGCTGACGATCTCGGGCCAGCATGGCCTTATCGGTCAGCGCGACTTCTTCAACAAGAGCGTAGCCAGCGAGAACCTTCAGGGCTACACCCTGTTGGAGCTGGGCGACTTTGCTTACAACAAGAGCTATTCCGCGGGTTATCCGGTCGGCGCCATCAAACCCTTGTTGGCTTATGAATCCGGCGTGGTGTCCAGCCTGTACATCTGCTTCCGGATAAGGCCAGACGTCGAGGCAGATGCCGACTTTTTCCGGCATTACTTCGAGGCCGGGATGCTCAACGACGCGATCACTGGCATCGCCCAGGAGGGTGCCCGCAACCACGGTCTGCTCAATGTCAGCGTGAAGGACTTCTTCAAGCTGAAGCTTCGCGTGCCAGCGATTGAGACCCAGCGGCGAATTGCAGAGGTGCTGAACACAGCCGAGTCCGAAGAGCGCTGCATCGCACAGCAACTGGAGAACCTCAAACGGGAAAAGCGCGCCCTCTTGGCCGACTTGCTCACCGGCAAGCGCCGTGTCCGGTTGCCCGAGGCCACAGCGGAACCGGAGGCCGCATGAGTGCTGTCCCCCAAACCCGCGAGCAATACAGCGCTCACCTCCCCGCGCTGCACTTGCTCATCAACCTGGGCTGGCATTTCCTGCCCACGGACGAGGCCCTGACCCAGCGCGGCAGCACGCGTGAGGTCATTTTGAAAGCTCGGCTGATCGAGGTGCTGCAGACCCGTCGCTTTGACTACAAGGGCGAGCAGTACCCGTTGTCGCCCAGCGGCATCGACCAGATCGTGCGGCAGGTGCAGGCGCTGAACCTGGCCGAGGGCCTGATGGCTGCCAACGAGCGCCTCTACCAGATGCTCACGCTGGGCATGACCGTTACCGAGTTCATGCCGGACGGCAAGAAACACCAGCCCACTATTGCGCTGGTGGACTGGCACGATGCGGGCGCCAACCGCTGGGACGTGACCGAGGAACTGGAAGTGCTCTCCACCCACGGCACGCACCACCGGGTGCCCGATGTGGTGGCCTATGTGAACGGTCTGCCACTGGCGGTGATCGAAGCCAAGCGGCCCGATGGTACCCACGTCGGCCAGGCCATGGTGGATGAGGGCATCAGCCAACAGCTGCGCAACCAGCGCCACGACGAGATTCCCCACCTGTTTGCGTATGCCCAACTGCTGCTGGCGGTGAGCCACACCGAAGGGCGCTACGGAACCATCGGCACACCGATGAAGTTCTGGGCACGCTGGCGTGAAGAGCAGTTCACTGACGCGCAGCTGGGAGCGTGGAAAAACCAGCCTCTCAATGCCGATGTGCAAACCGCGCTACTGGCCGGCAAGCCGCCCAAGCTGCAGGCTTACTTCCGCCAGTTGTGGGCGCAGCCGCAGCTACCCACCGACCAGGATCGCCTGCTGGCCGCGTTGCTCGAGCCCGAGCGCCTGCTGGAGTTCCTGCGCCTGTTCGTGCTGTTTGATCGCAAGGCCGGCAAGGTGGTAGCACGCTACCAGCAGTTCTTCGGCATCCGGGTTCTGCTGGAGCGCATCAACCTGCGCAGGCCCGATGGTGGGCGCGAAGGTGGCGTAGTCTGGCACACCACGGGCTCGGGCAAGAGCCTCACCATGGTCTTTTTGACCAAGGCGCTGGTGCTTCACGGGAACACGCAGGCCTGCCGCGTGGTGGTAGTGACCGACCGGCTGGACTTGGAAGACCAGCTATCGCGCAACTTCATGAACAGTGGCGCCTTCGGCTCGGCCGTGGCCACCAAGAAGGATGGCGAGAAGGCAAAGGTCGGCTCTGGACGCGACCTGGCACGCCGCATTGGCCAAGGCACCGAGCGGATTATGTTCACGCTGATCCACAAGTTCGCCACTGCGTCGAAACTGCCCGAGTGCTACAACTCCTCGGCCGACATGATCGTGCTGGTGGACGAAGGCCACCGCAGCCACGGCGGCGAAACGCACGAGCGGATGCGCAAGGCCTTGCCGCGTGCCGCCTACGTGGCTTTCACCGGCACGCCACTGCTGAAGAAGGACAAGACGGCCAACAAGTTCGGTCCCATCGTGCATGCCTACACCATGCAGCGCGCCGTGGAAGACGGCACCGTGGCGCCGCTGTTGTACGAAGAACGCGTCCCCGAGCTGACGATCAACGAGGAGGCGGTCAATCGCTGGTTCGACCGCATCACGGCAGGGCTCAGTCCTGAGCAGGCAGCCGACCTTAAGCGCAAATTCGCTAACAAGCACGCGGTGTATGGCGCCGCGAATCGCATCGAGCTGATCGCCTGGGACATTGCCCAACACTTCAGCGAGAACGTCAAGAAGCTGGACCTGGGTCTCAAAGGCCAGGTGGCGATGGCCAGCAAGCTGGAAGCCATCCGCTACAAGCAGTACCTGGACGACACCGGCCTGGTGAGCAGCGCCATCATCATCTCGCCCCCCGACAGCCGTGAAGGCAACACCGAGGTGGACGAGAGCAAGCTGCCCGAGGTGCAGAGGTGGTGGAACACCCAATGTGGGCAAGAACGCCGAAACCTATGAGGAGCAGGTGCTGCAGGACTTCGGCAGCGACGGCGACCCAGACCTCCTCATCGTGGTTGACCGGCTGTTGACGGGCTTTGACGAGCCGCGCAACACGGTGCTCTACATCGA
The DNA here is from genome assembly GCF_000934605.2 of Pandoraea vervacti. Classification (NCBI taxonomy): domain Bacteria; kingdom Pseudomonadati; phylum Pseudomonadota; class Betaproteobacteria; order Burkholderiales; family Burkholderiaceae; genus Pandoraea; species Pandoraea vervacti. The sequence goes on from NZ_CP010897.2 coordinate 17,379, forward strand.
CAAGCCCCTGAAGGAACACAACCTGATCCAGGCCGTAGCCCGTGTGAACCGTTTGCACGAGGCCAAGCGCTACGGCGTTCTAGTGGATTACCGCGGCGTCCTCAAGGAGCTGGACAGTAAGCGCTCGATGTGTACCGTAGATCGGGTTGTTGACGCGGCGGTAAATGGCGGTTAGCGAATGGGTTCGATCTTGGCGATGTCAGGCAGTTGCTGCGCCACGTTCCATGGCAGCAACTCGTCGATCCGATTGACCGGGTGATCGGCGATGCGCTCGAGCACGTAGGCGAGGTAGGCTTCGGGGTTGATGCCGTTCAAGCGTGCCGTGCCGATCAGGCTGTACATCGCCGCAGCACGCTCACCGCCCGAGTCGGCGCCGGCAAACAGATAATTGCGGCGGCCAATCGCCACGCCGCGCAGCGCACGCTCGGCAATCAGGTTATCGATCTCCGCCTGCCCGTCCTCGCAGTAATAGGCGAGCGCGGGCCAGCGGTTCAGGGAGTACTGAATCGCGCGGGTGGTGTCGGACTTCGCAGAGAGTGTTGGCAGCACTGATTCGTACCACTGCCGTAACGCTTCGAGCCGAGGTACAGCCTGTGCCTGTCGCACTTGCCGTCGCTCGTCCGGTGGTTTGCCCCGGATTTCGGCTTCTATGCGATATAGCTCGCCGATGCGGTGCAGAGCTTCTTCTGTAATGGCGTTGGGGCGTACCGCATGCAGGTCGTAGATCTTGCGTCGCGCGTGCGCCATGCACGCCGCTTCGCGGATGCTGTCGTTTTCATAAAGTGGCGCGTAACCGGCAAACGCATCGGCTTGCAGCACCCCGTTAAAGCTTGCCAGATGTCGCTGTGGGTGCTCGCCCCGTCGATCAGGCGTGTAAGCAAACCAAACGGCAGGTGCCTCATGGGAGCCGCACGGCCGGTCATCACGCACGTACACCCAGAGCCGTCCAGTCTTGGTGCTACCTCGCCCGGGCTCTAACACCGGCAATGGTGTGTCATCGCCGTGGACCTTGGTGCCGCCCAGCGCGTAGGCACGCACAGCATCCACCAGCGGATTTAACAACCAGCTCACGCGCCCCAGCCAATGCCCCATCTGCCCGGCCTCGAGTTCCACACCGTCACGGGCATAGATCGCCTGCTGGCGGTACAGCGGTTGGTGATCGAGGAATTTGCTGGTAATGATGTGCGCGAGCAGATGGGGGCCAGCCACGCCACGCTCAATCGGGCGACTCGGTGCCGGCTGCTGCACAATCGTGTCGCAGCACGCACAAGCGAGCTTGGGGCGGCGGTGGCGAATCACACGGAAGTGCGCTCGCACGTATTCGAGCTGCTCCGAGACGTCTTCTCCCAGCGGCTTGAGTTTGCCGCCACAGGCCGGGCAATCTTCGGCCTCGGGTAGGTAGACGCGCTCTTCACGCGCAAGGTGTTCTGGCAGCGCCTGGCGCTCGGATCGGACTTTTACTTGGGACTTAATCGGCGTGGCAGCCTCGGTGGCACCTTCGGCGGCTTGCAAGTCCTCCAGACGCAGCTCGAGTTGTTCGATCTGGCGTGCGAGCTTCTCGGATTTTCGTCCAAACTGCATGCGCTTGAGCTTGTCGATGAGCAGCTTCAAATGCGCAATCTCTTGCTCGCGCGATGTGAGGCGCGTTTGCAGCGCGGCGAGCTGTATTTCGCGCTCGTGCAAAACCTGCTGGCTAGCCAACACCAACGCCTTGAGGGCATCGATGTCGTCAGGCAGATTGGCGCGGGAGAAGCTCATGACGTAAGCCTATCGTCCAGTGCGCCCGCTGCCTATCGGATATCTCCCAAAAAATACGTTATCTCGCACTGCGTGGGCGAGCCGCGTCGATGGGCTCGCGCCAATCGAACCCTTCAAGCAAGAGTGAGAGCTGCGCAGTGGTGAGTGCCACGACACCACCATCGGCCCGTGGCCACGCGAAGCGACCTTTCTCCAGCCGCTTGGCCAGCAAGCACAATCCGCCATCGCTCCAGCACAGCGCTTTGAGCAAATCACCACGACGACCACGAAACAGGAAGATGTGCCCCGAGAACGGATCCTTATGCAGCACCGACTCGACCTTGGCAGCTAAACCATTGAAGCCGCAGCGCATATCTGTCACGCCAGCGGCGATCCACACACGCGTGTTCGAGGGCAACCCGATCATGTGCGTAGCTCCGAAATCAACTCGCGCAGTAACTCCAAACTCAGCGGACCATCGAAGCGCATTGTGCCGCCACGCATCACCAACTCGATCTTCCCCTCGTGCCTCGATGAACATCGTGAGGTCGGGACTGCTTGGTCTGCCGTCGGCGTGGCGATGCCAACGAGAGCCTTCGTGATCGTCACGGGAACAAACTCGGTCACCGAAGCCGCGGAACTCTGGCGAGTAACAAGCTCAGGTGTGACATCACCGTAAGCGCCAGCCAGATAATGCCGGCGCCATTTGAATAACAAGTTGGCGTTGATGCCTGCCTTGCGCGCTGTCAAAGCAACCGACGCACCTGGCCTTAACGTTGCCTCGACCGTCGCGCGCTTGAACTCCATTGGGAAATTCGCTCGTCGGTAAGGTACCGCTTCCACAGCCACACTCAAAACCTTGTCCACTTTTGTGCCCACCATTTCATTTGGTGGACGCAAAAGTACCCACATACTCTCCTCGCATCAAGACGGTACTCCTCGAGCCTTTACGCTGGACACGGCGGTGCGGGCCTATCAAGACCTGGAGGCCCGCACCCAGGGCGGGTACGAACTGGCCGACATCGAGGGGCTGTACCACCAGATCAGCACCGAGTACAAGCGGCTGCCCAGCCTGCACGACGCACTGTGGGCAATCTTTGCCGAGGTCAAGAACAAGCAAGACCTCGAGCAATACCGTCAGGTCTTAATGCCGCGCTACGCCGAAGACGAAGACGGCCAGACTTACGACATACGCCAGAAGGTGCGAGACGACTTCTACAGCGCGTTGACGGCTTTCGGCCTGTGCCTGCAAACCGCCCTGTCGTCACGCAGCTTCTTCGAGGACCACAGCTTCTCGGAAGTTGATGTACAGCGCTACAAGGAGGATCTGCGTTTCTTCACCAGCCTGCGCAAGATCGCCCGGCAGGATGCGCTGGAAACGGTGGACTACAGCGTCTACGAGGAGCAAATTCGGCGCCTGGTGGACAAGCAGGTGATCGGCAGCCAGGTGCGTGAGCCAGAAGGCGTCTATTTGGTCCACCAGCTCGGCCAACCTGAAGCCCCGGAGCAGTGGAGCGAGGAAAAGACGCGCAACGAGACGGACATGATCCGAACACGGCTCAAGAAGACCATTGAGCAGGACTTGGGTGACGATCCTTACGCGCAACAGGTATTCGCCGAGCTGCTGAAGCAGGCGATTGCAGAGGCCGAGGCGATGTTCGACCACCCGCTCAAGCAATACGCGCTGTTCAAGAAGTTCGAGGAACAGGTGTCAGCAACGGGATGAAAATGACCCACTAGCATCGGGATTAAAGTGACCCACCTCGGTAGGATGGCCCTTTTGTGTGGAGGGCCGATGCTAACGAAGGAGGTGATTGTGGAAATCCGAGTATTGGCCCGCCAGGGCAAAGCGGTTCGGGAGATAGCCCGGGAGTTGGGTTTATCACGCAACACGGTGCGTAAGTACCTTCGCAGCCATGCCGAAGACGAGCGAATCCCGCGTGTACGCAGGCAGCAAAAGCTCGATCCATTTAAAGATTACTTGCGAGAGCGTGTTCGCGCCGCGCATCCAGCATGGTTGCCAGCAACGGCATTAATACTTGAGCTTCGGGAGATGGGCTACGGTGGTGGCATTACGCAGTTGCGCATTTTCCTGATGTCGTTGCGTGCGGTGGCGGCGCCGGACCCTGTGGTGCGTTTCGAGACGGAGCCAGGGCAGCAGATGCAGGTCGACTGGATCGTTTTCCGGCGAGGCAAGATGCCGCTGTCAGCCTTCGTTGCAACGCTGGGATACAGCCGCGCCAGCTACGTTGAGTTTGTCACCGACGAGAAGCTCCCAACCCTGATCGCCTGCCATGAGCGGGCCTTCGATTTCTTTGGGGGCGTGCCGCGAGAGGTGCTGTACGACAACGTCAAAACGGTGGTGATTGGGCGAGACGTCTACGGCCCGGGACTGCATCGTTATCAGCCCGCGTTCCTCGATTTCAGTGGGCACTATGGTTTCGTGCCTCGATTGTGCAAACCTTATCGTGCCAAGACAAAGGGGAAAGTCGAGCGCTTCAACGGCTACCTGCGACGCAGCTTCTACAACCCACTGGCCAGCCGGCTTTCGCAGGATCGTCTGCATTTGGATGCCGCTACCGCGAACGGCGAAGTCATACGCTGGTTACGCAACATCGCCAACGTCCGGATCCACGGCACCACGGGCCAACCGCCACTGACGTTGTTATCTAGGGAACAAGCGAAACTACAGCCTTTGCCCGAGCCGTGGCGCGCATCGCTACCGGCACCAGCGGTGCCAATTGTGGCTGATCGTCCGGCGTTCGACGATACCCCGCTGCAGCACCGCCTGTCGGTTTATCAAGCCTTGCTCACGGAGGCTCGCTGATGGATCTGCAGCATGAACGAATTTTGCAGGCCTGCGAGCAACTGCGCATCGATACGATGGGGGATCAGTACAGCTTGCTGGCCAGCCGGGCAGCGGCCAATCAACTCACCTTCGCCGACTTCTTCGAGTCCTTGTTGCGCTCCGAGATCGACGCAAAACAACAGCGAACAAAGGCTATGCTGTTGCGCACCGCAGGCTTTCCGGTGCTCAAAACGCTGGAGGAGTTTGATTTCATGTTCGCCCATGGCGTGACAAAGAAATCGCTCATGGAACTCTCGTCGATGGCCTTTGTCGAGCGAGCGGAAAATGTCGTGCTGCTCGGCCCCTCCGGGGTTGGCAAAACGCACCTGGCGATCGCCTTGGGCAATATTGCAACGCAGATGGGAATCAAGACACGCTTCATCAGCGCAGCGGATCTCGTGATGGCGTTGTCCGCAGCATCTCGTCAGGACCGTCTGGCGGACTTCCTGAAGCGAAACATCACCAATCCGCGTTTGCTGATTATCGACGAGATCGGCTATTTGCCACTGGGCCGGGAGGAGGCGAATCTATTTTTCCAGGTCGTTGCAAAGCGTTACGAAAAGGGTTCTCTCATCGTGACAAGCAACTTGCCGTTCGGGCAATGGGATCAGGCATTTGCCGGTGATCAAACCCTAACAGCCGCGTTGCTTGACCGCCTGCTACATCACAGCCACGTCCTGCAGATCAAGGGCGAGAGCTATCGGTTGAAAGACAAACGAAAGGCCGGAATCATTCGTAGTCGCCAGACGGATCAGGCCGAGTCGGTACTGGTGGGTCAAAGCTAAACCGATGCCCACCGCTTTGCTTTGACCCGCGGGTCAGGCCATTCCGATGATCATCGCAGTACATTGACCCGTGGGTCACGCGAGGCCGATGGCCATCATGTTTTTTGACCCGAGGTGGGTCATTTCTTTCCCGATGCCGGTAACCGGTTAATGGGTCACTTCTAAACCGATGTTGACACAGGTCGAGGCGCGTGAAGTCAGCGGCATGCCTGAAGGGCTGGGAGACAACAAGCACGCACGCGCCTACTTCGGCATCTGCCGCATGGTGCTGGGCGATGAGGCCTTTGAGCAGGCCGACCAGACTGCGCTGGTCCAGCAAGCCCAGGACATCGACGACGTGGTGCGGCAGGCCGTGGCAGAGCATTCGCTGAACCCACAGAACATCGAGGCGGTTATCCGCAAGGCGCTACTGCCCAAGCTCTTTGGCTTGATGGGGCTGGATAAGGCCAAAGAGGCGATCGAGGAGGTGATTCAGGTCACGCGGGTGGGGCTGGCGCGAGGGGGACACTGAGGTGGCCCAGTATTCCGTCGCCTATGGCGACGAGCGCATCCGATTCTCGGTTCGCTTTCTCCCTCGCCCACAAAGACGCGTGGCGATCCACGTGATGCCGGACGGCGCGGTGCAAGTGGATGCCCCAGAAGGGGCCACTTTGCCGGAGGTTAAGGGAGCAGTTCGCCAGAGGGCTGGCTGGGTATGGCAACAGCTGCAGGCCCAGCGCGAGCGGAAGCTGCATGTTCTGCCGAGGGAATACGTCAGTGGAGAGACCCACTTCTACCTTGGCCGGCGTCACATGCTGAAAGTGCAGCTCGCCAAAGGCGAGACCTCCAGGGTGCGACTATGGCGCGGGCGCTTGGAGATCACGACTTCAAAGCGCGACGCGGCAACCGTGCGCCGGCTTCTCGAATCCTGGTATCGGGAGCGGGCATGGGACGTCTTTGCTCGTGTCATCGCAGACGTGGCACCGTACGTGGGCCTGCGCCGAGCCGTACCGCCATGGCGATTGCTGACGATGCGAACCCAGTGGGGCAGCTGCTCACCCGGAGGCGAGGTGCTGCTCAACCCTCATCTGGTGAAGGCGCCGAGGGCATGCATTGAGTATGTGGTGACCCATGAGTTGTGTCATCTCAAGGAGCACAATCACAGTGAGCGCTTCTATCACCTTCTTGAGCGTGCGTTACCGGATTGGACTGCGCGCAAAGTCGAACTCGACAACTTGGCCGAGTTGCTGCTTAATCGATGATGGATGTGCCGGGGAGACCGGCTGTATCGAGGTGAAGCAGTTTTCAATTTTTGTGGCACGGATGTAGGGTCTTTTCAAGATTGATGGCACCATATGGAGTTGCCCCTGTAACTCAGGACAGGCGGACACTGTTAGGTTGATGACACCGCATTACGCCTGAACTCGCGAGGCGAGCGGTATTTCAAGGCTTTGTGCGGGTGGCGCTCATTGTAGTGTTCAAACGCGATTGCCAGACGCGAGAGCGCTGTTGGTGCGTCAGGCTTGTCCATATAGGCGACGTAATCGTGCTTCATGGTCTTCACGAACGATTCGGCCATGCCATTGCTCTGCGGCGAACGGACCGGCGTGGTCAGCGGCTCAAGACCCAGTTCGCGAGCGAAGCTGCGCGTGCGGTAGTCGATGTAGGCCGAGCCGTTGTCCGTCAGCCATTCGATGGGGTGCGCGGCCTGCGTGGTGCCGAAGCGCTGTTCGACGGCGGCCAGCATCACGTCTCGCACCACATCACCGCTATGCCCGCCGGTCGTTGCGGCCCAGCTAATCGCCTCGCGGTCGCAGCAGTCCAACGCAAACGTCACGCGCAGCGGCGTACCATCGTCGCACCGGAACTCGAAGCCATCGGAGCACCAGCGGGTGTTGCTGCGCTCCACGGCAACGCGACCGTCATGCCGCCGCTTGTCTTGCCGCACGCCGGGGCGGCGCAGCAGCAACTGATGCTCCCGCATGACCCGATACACGCGCTTGACGTTGATGCACGGCGCACCGCTCTGCTCCCGACTGCGGCGCAGCAGCGCCCAGACACGCCGGTAGCCATAGGTAGGAAGGTGCGCCACATGGGCCTGAATCTCCTCGACCAGCCCGGCATCGTTGGTCACGCGGGCACGGCGACCATCGCGCCAGTCGGACGAGCGAGCTCGCTTGACCGCCACGGCAGAGCGCGCCACGCCGAGAACTTCGCAGACCGTCTTCATCGGTCGTCCCCCGGCAGCAAGGGCGAGCGCGCAATCAGGTTTTTTGACCGGCCCCATTCCACGGCTTCTTTCAGGATTTCGACCTCCAACGTCTTCTTCCCGAGTAGCCGTTGCAACTCCTTGATTTCCTTGATGGCGGCGGCTAGCTCAGATGCCGGTACAACGGTTTCACCCGCCTTCACCGCCGCCAGACTGCCTTCCTGGTATTGCTTGCGCCAGCCGAACACCTGGTTGGCATTGACGCCGTGCCGACGTGCAACGGCCGACACCGACGCTCCCGGCTCCAATGTTTCCTGCACGATGGCGATTTTTTCCTGCGCCGTGCGCCGACGACGGCGCTCCGGCTCGGTCAGAATTTCGATGCTTTCCACGTAATGACTAGGCTTACTGATAGGCACAAGACTATCCCTTATTTTAAGAGAGTCCTCGTGTCCTCAGATACGTGGGGCCGCTCCACCATATTGCAAGGCGGTGCCACCCTTATTGAAAAATCAGTTGCGTATCAACGGAGCTGATTTCACTATTCGTGTCACCCGACAATTTGGCAGGACGCTAGCCAAATCCCCCGCACCCAAAAAGCCCCGGAAATCGAAAGTTTTCCGGGGCTTTTCATATCCATCAGAGCCGTAAAGCGCTACTCACCACCCCCCTCACCTCCCCTCAAAAGGAATCCCGTCAATCGGGCATTCCTGCGTGCCGGGTGTCGAGCGCGTGATGGCTTCGACCTTGCGTTGTGTGCCTTCGGGGTCCGTCACCCAATCGCGATAAAACCCGAACGGACAGTCCGCCACGCCGTTCACGCTTTCGCCCGAGTTGATCGTCCCCGTGTAGCCACGGTGGAGCAGCTTGTACAGATGGTTCTGCGACTGCATGTTCTTGCGGGCGTCGCGAATGGCGCTCACGGACAGCTCCGCGTATTGCACGCCCATCTCTTCTTCGCCGCACTCGCCCAGCGTCCGGCCGTCGAAGCCCACGATGGCCGAGTCGCCAAAGTAGGAATACACGCCGTCCCACCCGGTGGCGTTCGCCACGGCCACATACGTATTGTTCATCCACGCCATCGCCTTCGCGACCAGCACCTGCTGATCCTTCGCCGGGTACATATACCCCTGACATCGCACCACCAACTCGGCGCCGTTCATCGTGCAGTCGCGCCAGATTTCGGGATAGTTGCCGTCGTCGCAGATGATCAGACTGATCTTCAGCCCCTTCGGTCCTTCCGTCACATACGTCCGGTCGCCGGGGTACCACCCTTCGATCGGTGTCCACGGCATGATCTTGCGGTACTTCTGCACGATCTCGCCGCGATTGTCGATCAGCACCAACGTGTTGTACGGCACCTTGTTCGGATGGTCCTCGTGTCGCTCGCCCGTAAGCGAAAAAACACCCCAGACGTTCGCCTTGCGACACGCCGCCGAGAAGATGTCAGTCTCCTCGCCCGGCACCGTCGCCGCCGTATCGAACATCTCCTGCCGGTCGTACATGATGCCGTGCGTGGAGTACTCGGGAAAAATCACGAGGTCCATGCCGGGCAAACCCTGCTTCATGCCGACCACCATGTCGGCAATCTTGCGCGCATTCTCCAATACCTCGGCCTTCGTATGCAGTCGCGGCATCTTGTAGTTGACGACCGCAACGCCTACGCCGTCGCGGCTGCTCGAAATATCCCCATGTCGCATGGATCTCTTCTCCCTCAAGTCTCACCATTCCGTTCGCACGGCCCGGTCCCCCGGGCCGCAGCGAATCGCATCAACGCATCAATGACTGATCATCCACGGCCGTCCCGCCGGACGCTTCAGCCCACTTGCACCACTTGCACCACTTGCCGCACCCGTTCCGCCCGACACCCCCGCCAGCGACACCTTGCCGCCCGAGCAGCAACTGCATCCCGGCCGGTGACGCCCCGAAGGGCCGTCGCCGGAATGACGCGGCGCGTGCGCAGCCCGCTCGTTCGTCGCGTGCGCCGTGCGACTCGCACTCCCCATCAACGCCAGCGACGGCGCTGTGATCAGGCGCGAGCCCTCACGACCGCAATCCGGGCAATGGCACGGCGTGTCGCGCTCGGCCATGCGTCGCATGACAGCGAACGGTCCACACGTCGCACATTCGAAGTCGTAAATCGGCATGTCTGCCTCCTTATGTCTTATCTTGTTTGCGAGAGTCGTCTGCGGTAATGCCCTGCCACGCTGGCTACGCGCGACACATCAGCCCTTCACCAGATCGGGCGAACACGGCATGTCGACGCCGCCCGTCACATGACGAATCGGCCCGTCGGCATTCGGACGAATGTCGAAGTCGAAGATCTGTGTCGGCAGCCACAACGTGGCACACGCGTTCGGAATGTCGACGACGCCGCTGATATGCCCCTGCACCGGCGCACACCCGAGCAACGAATACGCCTGTGCGCCCGAGTAACCGAACTTCTTCAGGTACTCGATGGCGTTCAGGCAGGCCTGACGGTAAGCCACCGTCACATCCAGATAGTGCTGGCCGCCCTGCTCGTCGACCGAGATGCCTTCGAAAATGAGGTAGTCGTTGTATGCCGGCGTGATCGGGCTCGGCTGGAAGACGGGATTGCGAATACCGTACTTCGCCATGCCGCCCTTGATGACGTTCACGCGCATGTGCACCCAGCCCGCCATTTCGATTGCGCCGCAGAACGTGATTTCGCCGTCGCCCTGACTGAAGTGCAGATCGCCCACGGAAAGGCCCGCGCCGTCGACATACACCGGAAAGAACACCTTCGAGCCACGCGACAGATCCTTGATGTCGCAGTTGCCGCCATGCTCGCGCGGCGGCACCGTCCGTGCGCCCTCTGCCGCTGCCTTGTTGCGCGCGTCGCCCGTGAGCTTGCCCATGTGCGCCGTCGCGGCAAACGGCGGATTGGCCAGCGGCGGCACGCGATCGGGCGCCGTCGCGATGAGACCGACTTCGCGCTCGTTCCACGTCTGCAGTAACTTCGGATCGGGCAGGCAACCGATCAGCCCCGGGTGAATCAGTCCCGCAAAATTCACCCCCGGGATGTGGCGCGAACTCGTGTAGAGGCCGTGGAAATCCCAGATCGACTTCTGTGCGTGCGGAAAGTGATCGGTCAGGAACCCGCCGCCATTCGTCTTCGAGAAAAAGCCGTTAAAGCCCCACTGACTGTCCGCCTTCGCGCCGATGTCGAGCAGGTCGACGACCAGCAGGTCGCCCGGTTCGGCGCCATGCACGCCAACCGGTCCCGACAGAAAGTGAACGATGGACAGATCGATGTCGCGCACGTCGTCGGCACTGTCGTCGTTCTTGATGAAACCGCCGGTCCAGTCGTACGTCTCGAGAATGAAGTCGTCGCCGGGATTGACCCAGCACGCCATCGGAATGTCCGGGTGCCAACGGTTGTGCACCTGCTCGTTTTCGTAGGCGGATTGGTTCAGGTCGACCTTGATGAGAGTTTCGGCCATTGCACTCGCTCCTGGTTTGAAGTGCCGATGCGACACACACCGGCGATCGAAATGACGCCACCTGGCGCCGGATTACACAGAGAGGTATTCGCGGATACGGTCGCCGTCGCCGGCCTCGCGCGTGCTTTGATGAACGAAGCGCCCGCCCTCGATCACGAACAATCGGTCCGCAACATCCATCGCGAAGCTCAACACCTGTTCCGACACCACGATGGCGATGTTGCGCGTCGCGCGAATCTGGTTGAGCGCGCGGGCGATGTCCTTGATGACCGACGGCTGAATGCCCTCGGTCGGCTCGTCGAGCAACAGCACCTTGGGATCGGCTGCGAGCGCGCGCGCAATGGCGAGTTGTTGTTGCTGTCCGCCGGAGAGATTGCCGCCCTTGCGGCGGCGCATATCGAAAAGCACGGGGAACAGCGCGTAGAGATCGTCGGGAACGGACTGGCTTTTCGCGTTTTCGAGACCTGTCTGAATGTTCTCTTCGACAGTGAGCGAGGCGAAAATCTGACGGCCCTGAGGCACATAACCGATGCCGCTGGCCACACGTCGGTAACTCTCCGCCTTGGAGACATCGACGCCGCCCACACGCACCGTGCCGCGATTGGAAGGCAGCATGCCGATCAGCGATTTGAACAGCGTCGTTTTACCCATGCCGTTGCGGCCCATCACCGCAACGCTTTCGCCGCTGGCCACGGAAAAGCCGATGCCGTGCAGCACCTCGCTCTGACCATAGCTGACGACAAGATCATCGACTTCCAACATGATGTGTCCTCCGATCAGTGACCGAGATAAACATCGATGACGCGCGGGTCGGATTGCACCTTGGCCATGGGGCCTTCAGCGAGAATCTTTCCCTGATGCATCACGGTGACTTTGTGCGCGATACGCTCGACGAACGCCATGTCGTGCTCGATCACGATCATCGATCGGTTGCGACAGATTCGGTCGAGCAACTCTGCCGTCAGCTCGCGCTCTCGCACGCTCATGCCGGCAATCGGCTCATCCAGCATCAAAAGTTCGGGATCCTGCATAAGAAGCATACCAATTTCCAGCCACTGCTTCTGTCCGTGCGAAAGCAGACCGGCTTCCAGGTCGAGCGACGCCGACAGTCCGATCTCGTCGGCGACCGTGCGCACACGGTCTGCGACCTCGGTATCCGTGCGGTAAAAAAGCGCGCCCAATACGCCACGTCCGCGTGGAAACGAGACTTCCAGGTTCTGCGCGACGCTCAGGTTTTCGTAAATCGAAGGTGTCTGAAATTTGCGTCCAATGCCCTTGTGCACGCGACGGAACTCGGCCAGCTTCGTGATCTCCTCGTTACGAAACTTGATGCTGCCCGCCGTTTCCCGCGTCTTGCCGCAGATGAGATCGAGCAGGGTCGTCTTGCCCGCACCGTTCGGGCCGATGACAACGCGCAGCTCGCCGCGCTCCAGATACAGATTGAGCGAATCGATGGCCTTGAACCCGTCGAACGACACGCTAAGGTCTTCAATGGCCAGAAGAAAGTCGGTGTTGCTCATGCGTCACGCTCCCTTGTTCTCGACGCCGAGGAACCGGCGAATGCGCGGGCGCACGTGCGCCTCGTAAAGTCCTGCCAGACCATTGGGGAAAGCCATCACCACACCGATGAACATCGCCGCCATCAGGTAAAGCCACAGATTCGGGAAACTCTCGGAAAACCAGCTTTTGCCGAGATTGACGAGGATTGCGCCGTACACTGCCCCGACCAGTGACATCCGCCCGCCGACCGCCGCGTAAATCACCATCTCGATGGAGGGCACGATGCCGACGAACGACGGCGACATGAATCCGACCTGGAGCGTGAACATCGCGCCCCCCACGGCGGCAAGCGCAGCCGCGATGCAAAACGAGAACACCTTGAACATCGACACGTCGTAGCCCGAGAAGCGCACACGGTCTTCCTTGTCGCGCATGGCCAGCAGCAGCGTGCCCAGCTTGCCGCGCTGTACCCAGCGGCACAGCAGCAGTGCGACGATGAGCAGCGCGGCGTTCACGAAGTAGAGAATGAGCTTCGCGTGGTCCGTGCGAATGTCCCAGCCGAGCAGCGTGCGCAGGTCGGTGATGCCGTTCACCCCACCGGTATAGCCCTGCTGACCGATGATCAACACCGACAGAATCAGCGCGACGGCTTGCGTGATGATCGCGAAGTACACTCCGCCGACACGCCGCTTGAACATCGCATACCCGATCACGAAGGCGAGCGCCGTTGGCACGACGACCACTGCGAGAATCGATACGGGCAGAGAGTGAAACGGCTTCCACCAGTCCGGCAGCGCCGTGAGCTGGTTCCAGTCCATGAAGTCCGGGATGCCGGGCGTCGTCTGTGTGCTCGTGGCCGCCGCACTCGAGGCTTCTAGCTTGAGGAACATCGCCATGGCGTAGCCGCCGAGGCCGAAGAAGACCCCCTGCCCGAGGCTCAGCACGCCCCCGTAACCCCAGGCGATCACCAGCCCGATGGCGACGAACGCGTACGTGAGGTACTTGCCCATGAGATTCAGGCGAAAGGCGTCGAGTGCGATCGGAAACACGACGACGATCAGCACCGCCAGGATCGCGATGCCCGCATAGCCCGATGCGTCCAGGCGTGCCGCGAGCGCGCGCCAGCCACGGGGCGGGACGCGCGCTTCCTGCGCCTCGCCCGCGTCAGTCCGGAGGGGGACGCCGCCCGCCGCGGTTTGGATGGGTTCCATGTACATCTCTCCATGCAGAGAATTCGGTAGATGACCGGCAACGCCATGGCCGGTCATCGGCTGGGGTCGGCGCTTCGGCGGACCGCGCGTTAGACGTGTCAGATGTGTCAGGCGCGTCGGACCTTGGAGGCGAACAAGCCTTGCGGACGCAACATGAGAATGACCACGACGGTCAGCAACGTGAGCACGCGCGCGATGGAGCCAGACAGGAAGAACTCGCTGATCGACTGCATTTGCGCAATGCCGAATGCCGAGGCCACCGTGCCGAGCAGGCTGGCCGCGCCGCCGAACGTCACCACGAGGAACGAGTCGACGATGTAGAGCGAACCACTGGTCGGTCCCGTCGATCCGATTGCCGTGAAGGCGGCCCCCGCAACGCCGGCGATGCCGCACCCGATGGCGAACGTCATGCGGTCGGTACGGCGCGTGTTGATCCCCGCGGCATTGGCCATCGGCCGATTCGCCACCGTCGCCCGCACACGCAATCCCCAACGCGAGCGGTACAGCGCCAGCAACAAGCCGCCCGTCATGACGAGCGCGAGCGCCATCACGAACATGCCGCTGATGGGAATGTCGAGCCCGGGTGTCGGCTCCCACGACCCCATCAGCCAGTCGGGCAGCGCAGGGCTGACCTCCTTGGGGCCGAACGTCGAGCGAAACACCTGCTGCATGCCCAGACTCAGCCCCCAGGTCGCGAGCAGCGTGTCGAGCGGGCGTCGGTAGAGGTGCCGGATCAACGCCCACTCCGCGAGCCATCCCGCCGCGAAGGCGAGTACGAAGGCGGCCACGATGGCAAAGAAGAAGTACACCGGCGTGAACACCGGCCAGACATTCTGCGTGACCCACGAGAACATGTAGACGGTGTACGCGCCGATCGTCATGAACTCACCGTGCGCCATGTTGATGACGCCCATCTGACCGAAGATCACGGCGAGTCCGAGCCCCATGAGCAGCAGAACGCTGAACAGCCGGAGTCCGGCGAAGCCCTGCATCAGCGTGATATTGAAAATGTCGTTGGCGGACATCTGACGCTCCTCGCGCGACGACCTGGCGGGCGTCGCGCCTGTGCGGGTTGACGGGGTTGAGGGGGGATTACATGTAGCCCTTCGGGAACGGATCCGGATGGATCGGTTCCGGCGAACTCGCCACGACCTTGAACTGGCCGTCCGCCTGACCCTGGCCGATCAGCGAACGGCTCCACAGGTGATGGTTGGCGTCGACCTTCGCGTAGCCCTGCGGCGCATTGGCCAGTTCGATGTCCTTGGATGCGGCCACGACCTTGTTCACGTCGAAACTGCCCGCGCGCTCGCACGCCGCCTTCCAGATCCAGGGCCCGAGGTAAGCAGCCTGCGTCACGTCGCCGATTACTGATTTCGCGCCGTAACGCGCCTTGAAGGCCGAGACGAACTTCTTGTTGTTGTCGTTCTCCAGCGACTGGAAGTACTTCATCGAGGAATAGAAGCCGGCGAAGTTGTCGCCGCCGATGCCGAGCACTTCGTCTTCCGTGACGGAGAGCGTGAGCAGGAACTGCTTCTGCGGCGTGATGCCGGCGGCCTTGAGCTGCTTGTAGAACGCCACGTTCGAGCCGCCCACCACCGTCGCGAAAATGCAGTCGGGGCGCGCGAGTTTGATCTTGTTCATCAGCGAATTGAATTCGGTGGTGCCGAGCGGGTAATACTCTTCGCCCACCACCTTCGCGTTCAGATGCTGCTCGATGTGACGTCGTGCGATCTTGTTCGACGTGCGCGGCCAGATGTAGTCGGAGCCGATCAGGAAGAACGTCTTGGCCTTCTTCGTGTTCGATGCCCAGTCGAGCGCCCAGAGAATCTGCTGCGTGGCTTCCTGACCGGTGTAGAACACGTTCTTGGACTGCTCCAGACCTTCATAGAACGTCGGGTAGTACAGCAGGCCGTTGTCCTTCTCGAAGACAGGCAGCACGGCTTTGCGAGAGGCGGACGTCCAGCAGCCGAAGACGGCCGCGACGTGATCGTTCTCCAGCAGCTTCTTCGACTTTTCGGCGTACGTCGGCCAGTCGGAGGCGCCGTCTTCCTGAATGATGTTGATCTTGCGTCCGAGCACGCCGCCCATCGCGTTGATCTGTTCGATCGCCAGGCGCTCCGCCTGAATCGAGCCCGTCTCCGAAATGGCCATCGTGCCGGTTGCCGAGTGCAACTGACCGACCGTGACGGTGGTGTCCGTGACGGCCAGCCCGGTCGTATTCACCTTGGCCGTGGGCGGCACCTGCGCGAACGAGGTGCGCGGCAGGCCGAGGGCCATGAGCGGCGCGGCGGCAAGGCCACCGAGCAGTCGTCTGCGCAACGGGGAAGCCATGCGTTCATCATCGAATCGATCGTCTGCGGACATCACGTTCTCCTGGTCATAGGCCCTTTGCGAAATCGCGACGGGCTGGTTTCAAGGGGTTGGACGCAATGTAGGGAGCCAATTTGGCGCTCGAAATACGTCGATTGACGTATTCCCCGGCACAGGTGGTGGAATGTAATTTGCTTAGGCCTTGGAACCCGACGTTTCTTGCACCAATCCGGATCGCCCCCCCGTCGTCATGGCCGAGATGCACCAAAATTCAGTCCGTGCGCACAGCACGCAGCGCATCGTGAAGGTGCGGCGCGACTACAACGCCTGGGTCGGCGACGAAACGCTCGAGGACTATGCGCTGCGCTTCACACCGCGCTCGTTTCGGCGGTGGTCGGAATGGCGCGTCGCCACCACGGCCATCGGTGGGGTGTCGTTTCTCGTGCTGGAGGCCATCGGCGGCAGCCTCGTCATCAACTATGGCTTTACCAACGCGGTGTGGGCCATCGCCGTCGTCTCGATCCTGATATTTCTCACGAGCCTGCCAATCAGCTATTACGCCGCGCGCTACGGCGTTGACATGGACCTGCTCACACGCGGTGCAGGATTCGGTTACATCGGCTCGACGGTAACGTCGTTCCTTTACGCGATCTTCACGTTCCTGTTCTTTGCGCTCGAAGCGGCCATCATGGCGCTCGCGCTACAGCTCTATTTCCACATGTCGCTGGCGATCGCGTACGTCATCAGTTCGCTCGTCGTGATTCCACTGGTGATGTTCGGCATCACGCTCATCAATCGTCTGCAAAGCTGGACACAGCCGTTGTGGATCGTGCTCTTCGTGCTGCCCTACGCCGCTGTGCTGTGGCACCACCCCGGCATGGTGCGCGAATGGACCACCTTCGCGGGATTCGCCCCCGAGGGCCGGGCGTTCAGCCTGATTGCGTTCGGACAGGCTTCGACGGTCGTCTTCGCGCTGATCGTGCAGATCGGCGAACAGGTGGACTATCTCCGGTTCCTGCCGCCGCTCACCGCGAAGAACCGGAAGCGATGGTGGCTGGCGCTGTTGTCTGCCGGACCCGGCTGGATCGTGCCCGGTGCGCTGAAGATGCTCGGCGGCGCGTTGCTCGCGTTCGTCGCCATCCAGAACGAAGTCGATGTTGCACAGGCCGCGCAGCCCACGCAGATGTACCTCGTCGCGTATCACATCCTGCTCGATCCGATGGGACTGGCGAGTTGGGCGTTGCCGGCCATGACGTTGTTCGTCATCGTCTCGCAGCTCAAGATCAATGTGACGAACGCCTACGCGGGGTCGCTCGCGTGGTCGAATTTCTTCGCGCGTCTCACGCACAGTCATCCGGGCCGCGTGGTATGGCTCGTCTTCAACGTGATGATCGCGTTGCTGCTCGTCGAGATCGGTGTCTTCGAAGTCATCGGCAAGGTGCTTTCGCTGTACGCGAACGTCGCGGTCGCGTGGGTCGGCGCCTTGTGTGCGGATCTCGTGATCAACAAGCCGCTCGGCTATAGCCCGCGCCACATCGAATTCAAGCGCGCGCATCTCTACGACGTCAATCCCGTGGGCATCGGCGCCATGGCGCTTGGCGTCGTTGTCGCCCTGACGGCACGCACGGGCGTGTTCGGCGAGCTTGGCGAGGCGATGTCGCTGTTTCTCGCGTTCGGCGTGGCGTTCGTTTGCGCGCCGCTGATCGCCGTGGCCACGCGCGGCAAGTATTACCTCGCGCGCAAACCGCAATCGCACGGCGACGCCAGGTCGCTACGTTGCGCGATCTGCGAGCACACCTTCGAGCCCGAAGATACGGCACATTGTCCGGCGTACGGCGGCACGATCTGTTCGCTGTGCTGTTCGCTGGACTCGCGTTGTCATGATCGCTGCAAGCCGCACGCCCGATTCTCCGCGCAGGCCGACCGAGCGTTGCACCGGGTATTTCCGCGCCTGCGGCTGGGGCCCACGGCGTTGCGGCTCATTCGTTATGCCAGCCTCGTGTTGACGATCCTCGCGGTGCTCGCGGGCGTGCTGTATCTGATCTGGTCGCAGAGCGTGGCCGCGATCAGCGAGGCAGAGGTGAGTGTCATCGCGAGCAGCTTCCTGAAGATATTCTTTTCGCTGGCGCTCGTCGGCTGCATCGCGGCGTGGTGGTTCGTGCTGGAGCGTGAGAGCCGGCGCGTGACCGAGGAAGAATCGCAGCGACAAAACGAGCTGCTGATGCAGGAAATCGACGCGCACCAGAAGACCGACGAGGCGTTAAAACGCGCCACGGCCGCCGCCGAGTCCGCCAATCAGGCAAAGAGTCGGTACGTCTCGGGCCTCAGCCATGAACTTCGCACGCCGCTCAACAGCATTCTCGGCTACGCGCAGCTATTGATGCAGGCGAAAGACGAACTCACGCCCACGCGTCTGAACGCCGTTCGCACGATTCACCGAAGCGGCGAGCATTTGCTCGCGCTTGTCGACGGACTGCTCGATGTGGCGCGCATCGAGGCGGGCAAGCTGCAACTGAACATCACGAAGGTCTCGCTTACCGACTTCGTGTCGCACGTGTCGTCGATGATGAGTCCGTTGGCGATGGAGAAGGCGTTGGCGTTCGACGTGCAGGCCGTCGGGCGGTTTCCGGCCACGGTGAGATGCGATCAGAAATATCTCGGACAGATTCTCACCAACCTGATCGGCAACGCGATTCGGTTCACGTCTGCCGGGACCGTGACGCTGCGCGTGAGCCATGCGCTCGACACGCTGAAATTCGAAGTGATCGATACCGGACCGGGCATTGCACCTGACGCAATGAGCCGCCTCTTCATGCCGTTCGAGCGCGGCGACGCCGCCCACGCCGACGATCATGGCGCGGGACTGGGACTGACCATCTGTCGTTTGCTCACGCATGCCCTCGGTGGCAGTCTCGAGGTCGACAGCGAACTCGGTCGAGGCACCCGCTTCGTCGTGAAGCTCTTTGCGCCGGCGGTGCAGAGCGCACCGGACGTGTATACCGAACTGGCCGGCATTTGCGGCTATCGCGGGCCGCGTCGCACGATTCTCGTCGTGGACGATCTGGCGGACCAGCGCGGCATCGTCGTGCAATTGCTCACGCCGCTCGGCTTCGAGGTCAACGAGGTCGCGAGCGGTCCGGATGCGCTGCGATGGCTCGGCACACATACGGCCGACGCGATCATCATGGATATCTCCATGCCGCTCATGGACGGCTACGAGACGAGTCGCCTGATCGGCGAAAACCAGCTATCCGCAGCCCCCATCCTCTTGCTGTCGGCCAACGCCTTTGCGGACGACCGCGAGCGAGCGAGCACCACCGGCTGCGCGGGTTATCTGGCCAAACCCTTGCGAGTCAACCTGTTGCTCGACAAGCTCGCGCAGTTGCTGTCGCTCGAATGGATTGCGTCAGACGCGGTAGCGCTGCCGCAAGTGGGCGCCGCGCCGCTGCCGGAGAGCGCGGAGATGAGGAACAGGGGCGAGATGGAAGAGATCAGGCTCGCGTTGCCCGAACCGGTGCTGGAGCGCATACGTGAGCATCTCGATGTCGGCTATGTGCAGGGCGTCGTGGAACAACTCGATGCCGCGCGAACCGATTATCCCGCGCTCAGCGCGCAGATCGATACGCTGCGTGCGCTCGCCGAACGCTTTCAGTTAAAGGACCTCGAAAATGCGCTTGACCGCCAGCCCCGCGCCGACCCTGTCCGCCATGCCTGACATGCCTGACATGCCTGATGCCGGTGTCGGAACGAGCGACCCGCCAGTGTGGCTCGGCAGCCGCCCTGTCGTGCTGATCGTCGACGATACGCCCGACAATCTGGCGTTTCTCTCGGACACCTTGCAGGCGAACGGTTACGCGGTGCTCGTGGCGCTGAGCGGTGAGGCCGCACTGAAATGCCTCTCGCGCGTGACGCCCGACGTCGTGTTGCTCGACGCGATGATGCCCGCGATGGACGGCTTCGAGACCTGCACGCGAATCAAGCAGGAGACGCGGCATGAACACTTGCCGGTGATCTTCATGACCTCGCTCACCGAAAGCGAGCATGTGGTTCGCGGTTTTCGCGTCGGCGGTATCGACTACGTGACCAAGCCGGTGCGCCCGGAAGAGGTCTGCGCGAGAATTGGGGCGCACGTCGTGCGCTCACGCGCGCAGTCCTATGCGCAGGCGGCCTTGGCGCTCGACGCGAGAGCGGCCGTCATCGTGTCTGCCGATGGCGCCATCCGGTGGCAGAGTCCGCAGGCGGCGCGACAGATTGCGGCGTACGCGAACGGCCCGGCGGGTGCCATCGAACCGCGCCTGCCCGCCCCGCTGCTGAACTGGTTCGTCGACTGGCTGATGCAGGGAGCCAGAACCGACGTCATGTACGAATTTGCACTCGGCAACGTTCGCCGCTCCGCGAGCGTCGCTGCCGGGCCGAAGACCGGTGAGTGGATCGTCACGTTGATGGAAGCCGACGATACCGCG
The DNA here is from genome assembly GCF_000934605.2 of Pandoraea vervacti. Classification (NCBI taxonomy): domain Bacteria; kingdom Pseudomonadati; phylum Pseudomonadota; class Betaproteobacteria; order Burkholderiales; family Burkholderiaceae; genus Pandoraea; species Pandoraea vervacti. The sequence goes on from NZ_CP010897.2 coordinate 37,885, forward strand.
TACTGCAACACGCTTGCCCTGCGCTTCGGTCTGACGGCACGCGAAGCCGAAGTGCTGCTCTGGGTGTCGCGCGGCAAGGCGAACCGCGACATCGGCGACATCCTCGGCATGGCGCCACGCACGGTGAACAAACACCTCGAACATCTATTTCAAAAGCTGCATGTTGAGACGCGGGCGACCGCTGCCGCGCTCGCGGTGAAGGCGCTCGATCGGATGTAGGGGGAATGTAGGTAGAAAAATCATTGGCCGGCCTTCGCGGCATAACTGATTGGCACTACGTCATATATCGGAACAAATACCCGGTATTTCCCCTGATCTCCATAAATTCCATTCATGTCGCGATCCTAATTGGTGCAAAATACTTTCCCTGCAAAAGAATAAGCACCACCAAAGGGCATCCGAGATGAAATATCCATCGCTTGACGACTTTCTGCGCGCGACTGCCGAGCGCAATCCTGGCCAACCGGAGTTCCTGCAAGCTGTCACGGAAGTGATGGATAGTCTCTGGCCATTCATTTCACAACACCCGAAGTATGCCGAGCACGGCTTGCTCGACCGTCTTGTCGAACCGGAGCGCACCGTCATGTTCCGTGTTTCGTGGGTCGACGATCATGGCGACGTGCAGGTCAATCGCGGCTATCGCATTCAGCACAGCTCCGCCATCGGCCCGTACAAGGGCGGCCTGCGCTTTCACCCGTCGGTCAACCTGTCCATCCTCAAATTCCTCGCCTTCGAGCAAACCTTCAAGAACGCGCTCACGACGCTGCCCATGGGCGGCGGCAAGGGGGGCGCGGACTTCGATCCGAAGGGCAAGAGCCCCGGTGAAGTCATGCGCTTCTGTCAGGCGTTCGTCACCGAACTCTTTCGCCACGTCGGCAGCGACACGGATGTGCCCGCGGGCGACATCGGCGTGGGCGGCCGCGAAGTGGGCTTCATGGCCGGCATGATGAAGAAACTGTCGAATCGCGCCGATTGTGTCTTCACCGGCAAGGGGTTGTCCTTCGGCGGTTCGCTGATTCGTCCGGAAGCGACCGGTTACGGCACCGTCTACTTTGCCGAAGAGATGCTCAAACAATCGGGCCGCAGCTTCGACGGTCTGCGCGTGAGCGTGTCCGGCTCCGGCAACGTCGCCCAATACGCCGTCGAGAAAGCAATGGCACTCGGCGCGAAGGTCGTCACCGTGTCCGACTCGAGCGGCACCATCGTCGATGAAGACGGCTTTACGCCCGAGAAGCTCGCCGAGCTGATGGACGTGAAGAACCACCACTACGGACGCGTGAGCGATTACGCCAAACGCACCGGCAGCCAGTTCCTCGCCGGTGAGCGCCCGTGGCATATTCCGGTCGATGTCGCACTGCCCTGCGCCACGCAGAACGAACTCGACGCCGACGACGCCCAAACGCTCATCCGAAACGGCGTGATCTGTGTGGCGGAAGGCGCCAACATGCCGTCGACCAACGAAGCCGCCAAGCGCTTCGAAAGCCAGGGCATTCTTTACGCGCCGGGCAAGGCGAGTAACGCGGGCGGTGTCGCGACGTCAGGGCTCGAGATGAGCCAGAACGCCATGCGCATCTCGTGGCCGCGTGAGGAAGTCGATGCGCGTTTGCACGACATCATGCGCAGCATTCACGAAGTCTGTCTGCAACACGGCCGTCGCGCGGACGGGTCGGTGAGCTACGTCAACGGCGCGAACGTCGCGGGCTTTGTGAAGGTGGCCGACGCGATGCTTGCGCAAGGGGTTATCTGAGCGGGACGGGTATCGGGCTCACGCGCCCGATTTCATCAGTCGCCAGAATGTCGTCCGGCTAATGCCAAGTGCGCGCGCCGCGCTCGCGCGATTGCCGCCACACGCCTGCAGCGCGGCGAGGGCGGCGTCTCGCGTAACGACATCGCGGCGACTGACGTCTTCGTTGCTGGCCTCGTGCTGCGCTTCGCCACCCGCTTCGCCACCCGCTTTGCCGCCCGCTTCTCCGCCCGCTTCTCCGCCCGCCGTGCGGCGTGGCCCGAGACGCAACAATTCCGGGAACACCTCGTGCAAGGTTTGTGTGTGACGCGCGACATCGTTGTCGAGGTAGATCGCCGCGCGTGCGAGCAGGTTCTCCAGCTCACGCACGTTGCCGGGCCAGTCGTAATGATCGAACAGCGGCGAGAGTGCTTCGAGAATGGCCTTCGACGCCCGCGTATCCAGTCCGTATTGCGTGGCGTTTCTGGCCAGTAGCGTCCTGGCCAACAGACGAATGTCGCCGCGCCGTTCCCGCAGCGCGGGCAACGTCACCTGCAATAGATTCAGACGGAAATACAGGTCGGCGCGAAAACGCCCTTGCGCGACCAGTGCGTTCAGATCGCGGTGAGTGGCGGCGATTACGCGAACGTCCACCGGCACTGGACGCCCCGACCCCAGCCGCATGACCTCGCGCTCCTGCAAGACGCGCAGCAGCCGGCTTTGCATCGCGGCGGGCATCTCGCCGATCTCGTCGAGAAAGATCGTGCCGGTATGCGCGATCTCGAAAAGCCCCGCCTTCCCGCCACGACGCGCGCCGGTGAACGCGCCCTCGTCGTGCCCGAACAGCTCGCTCTCGATCAACCCTTCCGGCAACGCGGCGCAGTTGAACGCGACGAAGGGATTGCCGCGTCGCGCGCTCGCGTTGTGGATGCCTTGTGCGACCAGTTCCTTGCCTGTGCCGCTCTCGCCGGTGAGGAGCACGGTTGCGTCGTGCAACGCCCCCGTGCCCGCCAGACGCCGCACCTTGCCGATCTGCGGCGAATCACCGACCAGTTCGGCAAGCTCATGCTTCGCCACGAGGTGCTTCGGGCGCTGAGTCGTGCGCAGCGAGCGGTCGATGCGCTGCGCCATCTGCGCGTCCTGCACCGTCGCCACGGCGCCCAAGCGCATGCCGTACTCGTAGATCGGCACGCAACTGACAATGAACGCACGTCCATCGATATGTTCGAGCCGCTCTTCGATCGCGATGCCGCTCTCGGACAGCTCGCGCAACATTGGCCCGAGCTTGCGTGTGAGTTCGATCTGGCGTGCGCCCGGTGTGGCAACCCGCCCGTCATCCACGCCCAGCAGCGTGAGCATGGCGGGATTGACCGCTTCTAGCTGGCCGTGCTCGTCGAATGCCGCGACACCGTCGCGCATGTGCGCCACGATGGTGTTCAGACGCATGCGCTTCGATTCTTTCTCGCGACTCACGCGCGCAAGCTCCACGGAGCGCTCGAACGCTTCCTCCACCGCGCCGAGCGAATACAGGAAGACGTGTTCCAGCCCCGCCTGCTGCGCGAAATCGCATGCCATGCCCGGACCGATGATGACCTTGCAGCCCTGTGCGGCGAGCGTGTCGACGGCATGCTGCACTTCGTCCACCGAGCGATACGCACGCTGACGAATCTGAATCTTCAGCAACTGCCCGAGATCGTCCAGCTCGCGCGAGACCGTCTCGTGCAGCACCAGTCCCAGGGGTTGGTCCGGCCACGTGGTCGTCGCGCGGGTGATAGCGCTGAGCACGTCGAAGCCATTGACCTTCACGGTGACGACGGGCACCGACAGGTTCTCGCGCAGATATGCCCCGTTCGATCCGGCGGCCAGCACCACATCGACCGCGCCCGATTCCACGTACGACTGCAATGCGCTCACCGCTGCGCCGTAGCCTTCGCGTACGGAATAAAACCGTGCGCGGTCGGTATATCGCGGCGCGAGCGTCTCGCAAAGGGTCTGCAAGCGGCTGATGCTCACCAGTGCTATGCCCGGGCGACGTGCGCGGGGATCGGACGGCGTGGAGGCCGCGCCACGGGCGTCCATGGCAAGTGGCGGCGGCGTGCCGGAAAGGCTGGCGGGCATGACGACTGTCTCCGGAAGGCGCCACTCAGTGCGGGCGGCGCCGAAACGTTTCATGCCACCGTTTCCGGTGCGTTTCAGTAGCGTTTCATGAAACGTTTCATCTGCAATGCGTGAATTCTGCCACATCCGCAGTCAACGGGCTGTCCAGCGCAAGTTGCTGATTCGACGGCGCATTTTTCGACGATCTCAAGTCGCACGGTAGCTGGCATGCGGATTGCGAACAGGGTCTGCATTGACCGATAACTCACAGGAGACAGGACTCATGACCACCGCAACTGCACAACGCCGTGCCGAATTTCGCCGCAAGGTCGAGGCCCGTCAGGGCTTGCTCGTGCCGGGCGCCTTCAATGCGCTTTCGGCGCGCGTCATCGAAGACGCCGGTTTCGAAGCGCTTTATCTCACGGGCGCGGGCGTGACCAACATGTCGCTCGGCCTGCCCGATCTGGCGTTCGTCGGGCTGGCGGAGATGGCCGAGCACACCGCCCGCGTGCGCGACGCCGTGTCGCTGCCGATCGTCGTCGACGCCGACACGGGCTTCGGCAATGCATTGAACGTGCGCCACGCCGTGCGCGTGCTCGAGCGCAGCGGCGCCGATGCCATCCAGTTCGAGGATCAGGTGTTGCCCAAGAAGTGCGGCCACTTCAACGGCAAGGCCGTGATCGGCGCCGGCGAGATGGTCGGCAAGATTCGCGCTGCGCTCGACGCACGTGAAGACGGCAATCTGCAGATCATCGCGCGCACGGACGCGGCCGCGCTCGACGGGATCGAGGCTGCCATCGAACGCGGCCATCGCTTTATCGAAGCCGGGGCCGACATTCTTTTCATCGAAGCGACGGAAACGCTGTCGGATATCGAACGCCTGCCCGCGTTGTTCGAGCGTCCGCAACTCATCAATATCGTCATCGGCGGAAAGACCCCGACGCAATCGCAGCCGCGTCTGGCCGAACTCGGCTACGGCATCGTGCTGTATGCGAACGCCGCGCTGCAAAGCGCCGTGCTCGGCATGCAAAAAGCGCTGGGCGCGCTGCGCGATAGCGGACGTCTGGATGAAGACCCCTCGCTGGTGGCGCCGTTCGCGGAGCGCCAGCGTCTGGTGAACAAGCCGTTCTACGACGCGCTGGACAAGCAATACGCGGCCGACTGAGGACAACGACGTTGCCGCCAGCGCTTGAAATACCGCAGGCGCCCCCGTTTACCTGAAGATACCGGAGACGCGCGGTCGCAAATTCGACTGACGAAGCGACGGCTCGGCGCGGTGGGGGGATGGGGATTGGGCAATGTCCCATCTCGCCATGAGGGAGTGCCCCCGCATGCGCCCGGAATCCAAAGGCCGCAGGTCTGTATCGCAAAGAAGGGCGTGAAATGGGTGACAGCATGGGGCTTCCATCGCGAATACGCGGAATACGTGGAATACGTGCTATCGCCGCTCCGCCACGCCAGCACGTCCAGCGCATCGAACGGATCGAATGCATCGAATGCATCGAATGCGGCGCGCGGGAAATGAGGGGCGGTGGATCGTGTCCTTCGTTGTTACGGAGACTGCTTGCATGTTGTTGTCTTCCATCCCGGAACTCAGTCTCGTCGTGCCCTCGGATATGGACGAGGCGTCTCGCGCCAGCGCGACGCCCGACATCGCGCAAGATCTCGCGGGCGTCGTCAACTTCACTGAACCGCTCGGTCCCCTGCCTTTCCCGCCAGTGCCGCCGGATCCGGACACGGCTTTTCGATTCCAGTCGGACTTTCTTGGCCTGAGCGAAGACTTGTCCGCCGACATCGTGATGCACTGGGCGAGGGCCGTGCAGCGCGGCGGCGGCACGCCGCAATGGCGGGCCTTTGTCGCGCAATGGCAGCAGACGATGCCCGGCCAGCATAAGCGCTACGCGCTGTTCCGGCTGCTGATTCATCGCTTCGGGCAACTCGATCCGCGCTTGCGGCTTCCCGCGCTGGCTTGCTTTCTGGCGGACGGACCGCAGGGGCATGCCGCCGTGCAGCGCCACTGGCAGCGGATCGGGCTGGGCAAATTCGCGCGTGGACAGTGGCCGACGGTGCAGCGAATGCTGCGGGAGGCGGGATTGCTGCGGTGAGACGGCGACGGGGCCGGCGGAAGGGGGCGGGGCGAAGCCTTTGCGCTGGGGAAAAACGAAAAACGAAAAAGGCAGAAGACCTTTCGATCTTCTGCCTTCTGAAACCTTGGTGCCGACGGCGAGACTCGAACTCGCACAGCTTTCGCCACTACCCCCTCAAGATAGCGTGTCTACCAATTTCACCACGTCGGCTTTGTCCCGCAAGGGAGCGCGATTGTAACGGGAAAATTATCAGGCGGCAAGCCGTTGCGAGCCGCCGACCACCGTCAGCGCGGGCGTGTGCGGGCTCCCGAAGCCGTGCGCGCCGGCGTGATGGCCTTCCCGAAGGCGGAAGCGCGCCACCGTCTCCGCCAGCATGCGAGCCTGCTCGCTGAGCATCGCCGATGCCGCCGCCGACTCTTCCACCAGTGCCGCGTTTTGTTGCGTCGCCTGATCCATTTCCGACACTGACCGGTCGATCTGGCTGATGCCCGCGCTTTGCTCGGTCATCGCGCCGTGAATCTCGCTCACCAGACGTTGTACACGCGCGATGCCGTCCACGATCTCGTTCATTGTCGTGCCCGCCGCCTGCACGCGCTCCGTGCCGCTTTTCACGTTTTGGACTGACGTCTCGATCAGCGCCTTGATTTCCTGTGCCGCCGCCGCGCTGCGTTGCGCCAGCGTTCGGACTTCACCGGCGACCACGGCGAAGCCGCGTCCCTGCTCGCCGGCCCGCGCGGCTTCGACCGCAGCGTTGAGCGCGAGGATGTTCGTCTGGAAGGCGATGCCGTCGATCACGCTGATGATCTCCGTAATGCGTTCCGACGATTGCGTGATGGCGGCCATCGTCCCGACCGCATCGGTGACGACTTGACCGCCACGTGCAGCCGCCGCGCTGGCGTCGTTGGCCAGGCGTGTCGCATGCTCGGCGGTGTCGGCCGTTTGCCTGACGCTCGATGTCAGCTCGGTGAGGGCCGACGACGTCTCCTGCAACGACCCGGCGGATGCCTCCGTGCGCTGCGACAGGTCGCGGTTGCCCATCTCGATCTCGCTCGTGGCGGAGGTCATCGACGACACGCCCGTGCGTACGTCGAGCATCACCGTGCTGATCTTGTCGACGAACGCGTTGAAGGACTTCGAGATCTGCGCCACTTCGTCGTGGCCGGTGACGTCCAGACGCTGCGTCATGTCGCCGTCGCCCGAGCCGATGGTGTCCATGGCGTCGCGCACGATCGACAGGCGCTTGAAGGCGCGGGAGGTGAAGATGGAGGCGATCAGCAGCGCCGCGAGCGTGAGCACGACCAGGGTCACGATGGTGGCTGTCAGCACGTGCGTGAGGCCCGAGGTGGCTTCCGCACGGTCGAGTGCGACGACCAGATACCAGTCTGTACCCGGAATGCGCTTGGCCTTGAGCAGCTTGAGGGCGCCGGACAGTTCCATCGATACCGGTGCGGCGCCGTCGGCGGCCATGCCAGCCAGCGAGTCGGCCGTGAGCGTCGGCGAGACATCGGTGGAGGGCTTGAGCGAATACTTGCTGTCCGGGTGAGCGATCACCTGCCCGTCGCTGGCGACCACGAGCGCGAGGCTCGACGGCGTGGGATGCACGGCCTTGATGATGTCCTGCACCCCGGTGAGCGCCACCGCGCCGCTGATGGCCCCGATCGTCTGGCCGTCGCGCACGAGCGGTGCGGTGAAGGCGACGTAGGGAATGCCCGTCGACGAGTCGCCGTAGGGTTTCGTGACCGTCAGCTTGCCGGCCGCCACTGCGCTCTTGTACCAGGGGCGGGCGGTCGGGTCGTAGTCCGCCGGGGTAGGCGCAGTGGAAAAGAAGGTCTTGTCCGACCAGCCGATGCTGGTGATCGGGAAGTCGTTGGTCTTGCCCATGAGCTTCACAAGCCCACCCGGGTCGCCTTTCTCGACGACTTGCGACGTCGCCACGACGGCCTGCGCCTTGTCGGCGGACCAGCGCTCGACGGTGCCTGCATTACCGGTGGCCACGGCCGAGAGCGTGTGCTCGATGCTTGACATCATGCTGTCGCGCACGATCACGTAGGTCGTAACGCCTGAGAGGATCAGCGCGCCCACGACCGTCAGGCAGGTGATGAGCAGAATCCGGGTTCGCAACGAAGTGACTTTCATGGGCTTTCATCGGTAGGCCCGCGAGCGAGCCGTGGATTGGGGGGGTAGCTGCTCGGGCGGGACCGCCGATGCCGTCGCAGCAAAACATTGATGCCATTACGTCCATACTCTCTGCGCTTACGGCGCAATGCGGCGTTAACTTTAATGAGCGCAGATCAATGCCCGTGCCTAGGGCCTCAACGGCGGCGCTTCATGGGGTTCGATGGCCGTTGAGCATCGATTTTGGCCCGCGAGACGTGCACTCACCTGGGGCCGCCTCTCCCTCCATCGGTGACCCATCAGACAAAAGGCGACTCGGAATCGGGATTTATCGGTCGTGATGCGGGACGCAAGACCTGGTGGCGCGATTGGGAACCGACGCTACCGGCCGCCGGATCGCAAAGCGGGTGGTTCGTATCTGAAAGAGGGGCGCGATCGGGGTGACATGATGAAATCCCCAACCAATGAAGGAGTTCCATCATGGAGTCGTCATCGATCAACCTCAGCGGCCGCGGTTCGCCGGTTCAGCTTCCCGACAGTGACCGTCCACCGGCCGAAATGCCTCAGGGTTTCGCTGCGGACGTGGCAGGCCTTTCGCAGACGGCGAGCACAGAAACATTTGCGCAGCGCAGCGCGGCAGCTCCCGGTCAGGCGCTGCGCACGGCGAATGCGCCGTCTTCGGCGTTTCCCTTCGAGGCGTTCTACGAGCTCTGGAAGAAAATCGTCGCGGTAGGCGGAGGGGACGAGCGACAGATAGAGGAGCTTGAGCATTTCGGGCCGAGTCCGGAAGACATCAAGGAGATCCTGCACAACATCGACATCATCGATAGGGCGGACCGGCAGACTGCCTTAAGCGTCATCGTCGAGATCGCGCCACCCTCCAACAGGTGCACGGCAGTCCTGTACGAGCTCTCCTTCGATAGTGCGTGGCTCGGGAAGTTTGACGAAGCGCAACGAACGACAGCCATATCCCTCTTGCAGTCTGTCAGACCGCCCACTCAATGAACGCTTCTCGCGTCTTTACCGCCCTTCACACCGCTTGAGCGGACGGGGGCTACGACGGGCGCGTTTCATTGTTCGGCGTCGGTTCGTACCAAAGCGCAGAATATTGAACGCGCGACAGACGGCGCGCCATTCGGAAGTCGGCGCGCCCCGCAATGCCGGACCGGTCGCACCCGGCGCGCCAAATATTTCCGCTGCTGCTCCAATCGCGTGCGGCACAACTTCTCGACGTTCCGGCCCGCGGCCCACGTCCATCTCCCCGGGAGCGGCATTCCACGCCCCGATAATCCCTCGTCGCCGAACCTCGCATCTTCATGCCGAGATGTCTCCTGTGGCCTTGCAACCAACGTTGCAGTGAGTCAGTTCAAAAGGGAGGAGGGGCATGGGCACACCCTTATTCGCTGCCCGGGCGAACGTCACAAGCCGGGTTGAAGCTTCACGCGTGCGCACAGCCCGGCGCCAAAAAACAAAAGTGAACCGTTCCATGCGTGCCACTGTGAAATGGCCGCCGGCCTAACGGTATTGGGTCATCAACGTTGCGGTCATCGGCATCGCAGGTCCGAGCCCTCGGACCGCCCTCTCATCGTTGAGGAGTTGACTCATGGAAAACCGGATTTCTTCCAACCTCCCACCGGGAGCGATCACCGCGCAGACCGCCGCCCCGAGGACCGAATCGCGAAATGCGCAGGCAGCAGCGCCAATGCCCGCTGAACTGACGAACGTTGGGCATCGTCCCGCCATGTCGATGGCGAATGCGCCGGCCATTGCGAAACCCGTTGACGACATTACGGAGCTCCGCCGGTTGGCTTCGGCTCGCGTGGATCGCGAGTTCAACGACTTATGGCGGGCTGTAGAAGAGGGATACCGACGCGAACACGACGCCTGGACACCTGAATCCTTTTATTCGTTGTCGGAGTCCGAAAAACGGCTAGTGGTCAAGCGCGCAGTTGACGAGGTGTTCAAGGAAAACGCTAGCAGAATCGACGGATATTTCAATCGCCTCACTGCCAACGCCGACGTAAAAGGTCACCTGAAAAAAACAATTTCGCAGGAAACCCGCGATGCCGCCTATGCGTTGTTCCAAAACCTTGACAGGTACTACGACAAGCGTACGCATCTCATGGCGAGAATAAAGAAATATGAAATGGTGTATAGCGAAAACAGCTGGCACGTCGCCCATGCAAAAGACGATATGTGGAACGCGGTCCGCAAAGCCGTTTACGAGGCGCAAATCATCTCGGTGCCGGAGTCATTCGAGAAATTAACGGAAGTCGAAAAGAAGGATCTCGTGAAATTGACAGTGGACTGGGTGTTCAGCCCGGTCAATGACGATACGGCTGCGTGGTTCGAAAGATTCACGGCGGACAAGACCATTCAGCCTTATCTGACGAATACCGTGCCCTACGAAACGTACCGAGAAGTGACGAAAACGGGAAGCCTGGCGCACATTAGAGATCTGATCGACACGTATGGCATGCGTGAGGAAGACACGAAAAATACCATTGAAACCGCGAAAGCCGAGATATGGAATGTCGTTCGACACGGCGTTGCCGAGCGAATGGACGCCACCGGCCCGGAGTCGTTCATGTATCTGACCGAGGACGCCAAACGAAAAGTCGCAAAGTTGACCATTGATTGGGCGCTAAATCCAATCAATCAGGAAACGGAGCTTTGGTTCTACGAGGTGGTGGGGAAAGCGTTCTTTAGAAATTATCTGAAGAATACGGTGCCGAAGACAACTTATGAAGCGATCATAAAGTGCGGAGGACTCGGGCGCGTGAAAGATACGATTTTGGATTACGACATGTTGCAAGGTTGAGATTGGCGATTGCTTCCGCGCAAGGGCCAAGAATGCGTCAGGCCTTTCCCCAGTCAATGACTTCCCCAATCTCCCAACCGTGACCGGCTCGCTTCACGGCCCCAAAGCGGCCGGTCAGAAAGCAAAAATGTACCGCGAGATCAGTGCCAATCTGAAATTCCCATCAGACAGAGGACAGGCATCGCGGACGTCTCTACCGCACGTCACACCAGTCGAATTTCCCTTCGAATACTCAGATTATTCAGGAGCAGAATCATGTACAGCCCCTCAAGTACGACCGGGTCCGCCGGCGGCGCTACGAATATCCCTGCAAGGCTGGAACCGGAAGACGCCAGTCCAAAAAACAGTCCCCCTAAAACGGCGGAAATGGCCGCCGAGCTAAACACTATTGGGCACAGCTCGGTACCGTCACTGGCAGGCCTGCGGATCGGACAGGACGCGATAGTACCGACGACCGCATATCTTCGTTCGGCACCAGTTCGTGCCGAAATGGAGGACATTCGGCGCGCGACCGAAACCATGAAGCAGGCGGTTCGCGAGGGGGTTCATAACAGGAAGGACGTTGTCGCACCGCAGTGGTTTATGGAGCTCTCTGAAGATGCAAAGCGGAAGGTTGCAAAACAGGTTGTCGACTGGGTGTTTAGTCCAGTCAATAGCGAAACTGAACGTTGGTTCAACAGATTTACTGCGGATAAATATATTCAGAAATACTTAACAAACACCGTTTCCGAAACAACGTACGAGCAGGTTAGCCGGCTGCATTGTCTGGGGCACGTCAGAGACAGAATCAAAAATTACGGCATGCTGGAAGGGCAAGACAACAACGTCCGTCCGCCGGTTGACAGGTTGAATCGCGCGGAAAGGATCGAGAATGCAAAAGCGGAGATGTGGGACGCGGTTCGCAAGGGGTTCTATGACCATAAAGGCGTCGCGGTGCCAGCGTCGTTCCTGGCGCTAAATGAAGATGATAGGCAAGAGGTTGTCGAATTAACGGTGTCATGGGTGTTCTCGCCCGTCAACAGAGAGACGCATCGATGGTTCGAGTGTCTTGTTGCAGGGGCGAGTCTCCGGCCATATCTGGAAAATACCGTTCCACAAGAAACCTACGACGAAGTCGAGCGAATCGGCCTAAATTTCGTCCGGCAAAAGATAAAAGAGTACGGTATGTTGATACCCGCAGTGGAGGCGCAGAAGCGAGTCGAAATCGGGGCAAACGATTTGTGGAATGCGGTGCTGGATGGCGTTGAGAACGGGTACGACGCAAAAACACCCAAGTCGTTCGCGTGCCTCTCTGACGCGAACCGACGTGAGGTCGTGCAACGTGCAGTTGCCAGGCTTCTTCCTATTGCATGGACGAAGTTTGAAAACCATTTCAATCGCCTCACTGCAAATAGCGATGTAAAGCCATTCTTGAAAGGGACATTGTCTCAGAGCGATGCAGACGGAATCCTGCTCAAGATGCAAAAGGCTGGCGGTGACGCGCGTTCCCATGTCATGTCTCGAATCAAGCAGTACAGGATGATCGCCTATCGCTCCGACGATCCCGTGCAGCAAGCCAAATATGACCTATGGGAAGCCGTTCTCGACGGCGTATCCAATAGTCGCGTCGCCACTACGCCGGCGTCGTTCACTAGTCTTTCATTATCGAAAGATAAACAAGCTGTCGTCAATGAAGCGGCAAGCCGCCTTAAGCCGCTGCAGGGTTGGCAAATCCCGTCGCATTTCAATTGTCTTACTGAGAACGCGGATGTGAAGCCTTACCTCAAGGGATCGATGTCGAAGGCCCAATATGACGAAATCGAAAGAAAACTGAGGTTCTTTACGAACATCCAAATCTGGCGTGACATCACAACCAAAATGGAGAAGTACCAGATGGCTGGTTAACGCCCTGATGTGGCCTTCGCTCGGAACGCATCCGGCGGTACCCGGAGCGCCTAAGTCAACAACGATCGCCGGCCGGCTCGTCTTCGGGAATCCTGCAGGGCGGGCCGAGTCCTTCATCTATGCCGATTACTCAGGAGCAGAATCATGTACAGCATCCCAAGTACGACCGGGGCCGCCAGTGGCGCCACGAACATTCCTGCAAGGCTCGAACCGGACGATATTCAGAAAAGCAGTCCTCGTGAAACGACGGACATGGCCGCTGAACTCACCGCCATCGGACACAGCGCAGCGCCATCAATGGCGAGCTTGCAGATCGGACAGGATTCGATAGTGACGGCAGCCGCATATCTTCGTTCGGCTCCCGTTTCTACAGGAACGTACAACGTCGATGGCGCAACCGAAGCCATGAAGGAGGAGGTTCGCAAGGGCGTTCGCGACAAGCAGGACGTCGTCGCGCCGCAGTGGTTCAAAGAACTCTCCGAACACGCAAAGCGAGAAGTCGCACAACGGGTTGTGGACTGGGTGTTTGCACCGGTGAATAGTGAGACTGAGCGGTGGTTCAATCGGTTCACCGCAGACAACTATATTCGGCAGTACTTGAATGGCACTGTCTCCCGGGCAACGTACTACCAAGTTAGCCGGCTAAGTTGCCTGAGGCACGTCAAGGAAAGAATTGAAAATTACGGCATGTTGGAGGGAGGGGGCGACGGCACTCATCCACTGCCTGACAGATTGAGCCGCGCAGAAAGGATCGAGACGGCAAAAGCCGATATGTGGGATGCGGTTCGAAAGGCGTTCCGCGAGCTTCGAGGTGTTACGGTGCCGGCGTCGTTCCTGGCGTTAAACGAAAACGATAGGCGAGATGTCGTTCGACTCACGGTGTCCTGGGTGTTTTCGCCCGTCAATAGAGAGACGCATCGGTGGTTTGTCTGTCTTATCGCGGAAGAATGTCTCCGGCCATATCTGAAGCATACCGTTCCACAAGACACCTACGACGAAGTCGTGCGAGTCGGGTTGGGATTCGTCCGTGTGAAGATTGAAGAGTACCGTATGTTAGTGGAGGAAGGATGGTCGCACCCGCGAATTTCCCTTGCAGCAAGCGACTTGTGGCGTGCGGTGCTGGATGGTGTGGCGAACGGATACGATGCTAAAACGCCCGGATCGTTTGTGTGCCTGTCGAAGGAGGAAATGCACGACGTCGTTCGACTTGTGGTTGCCAAACTTCTCCCCGTCACATGGATGTCGTTTGAAAACCATTTCAATCGACTCACCGCGAACGAGGACGTAAAGCCATTTTTGAAAGGCACATTGTCTCAGAGTGACGTCGATGGAATTTCAGACAAGTTGAAAATGGCGGGCAGCGATGCGATGAGCCATGTCATGTCCCGAATAGAAACGTTGAGGATGGTAGCCTCTCGTTACGAAGATCCCGTGCAGAAAGCCACATGCGACTTGTGGGAGGCCGTGCTAAATGGGCTATCCGATGCCCATTACGCCACTACCCCTGCCTCGTTCAAGCGTTTGTCATCGTCGGAAGACATGCAAGCTGCGGTCAACGGTGCCGTTAGCAACCTCAATGACTTGCAGGTATGGGAGATCGAATCGCACTTCAATTGCCTTACCTCGAACGCAGATGTGAAGCCATTTCTGAAAGGGTCGATGACGAAGACACACTTTGACGCCATCGAAAGAAAACTGAGGTTCTTCACTAGCCCATCGGTCTGGCGTGCGGTCACGGGAAAAATGAAGACCTACCAGATGGACGGCTAACTGCGTTGTGCCCCTGGCTCGGAATCCATCGGGCAGTACCCGAAATTCCCATCGAGCAGAAAAGAGGCATCGCGGCCGTCTTTAGCGCATGTCACACCATTTGAATTTGCCTTTTCGGGGAGGGCATCGGTGTGTCCGAAGCGGCGGCCCTGGCGAACGTCACCAAGCCTTTCCTCAGTCAACCGTGCCTCCAACCTCCCAACCGTGACTGGATCGCTTCATGGCACCAAAGCGTCGCGTCAGAAAGCTAAAGTGTGCTGCGCTATCAGTGCCAATCTGGAACTCCGATCAACGGAAATTTAAGGAGTGCGATTATGGGATTGACCGAGAACATCACCGTGGCGACGTTTTCCCCGACGAACGTCGGGGGCGCTGACCCCTCTGCGGCCAATGCGCCTTTCTGCGCGTTGAGCAACGACCTCAAGGAAGTTGTCCAGAAACTGGCGGATTCGATGTCACCCTCAACGCAATTGCATATGCACATGCAGGTGTGCTTGCTCAGGACCAACGAACCGGCGCGGGTTGACGATCCGGCGCCGGTCGACGATCCGGAAAAAAAGGCGCGGATCGAGCACGCGAAGGAGGGCATGCGGCAGGCCATTCGCGACGGGTATCGAACGGGGGCTACCATGCAAACGCCCCCTTCATTCCTGGCGCTCGATGAAGACGGGCGGAAGGCGGTCGCCAAGCTGACCGTGGACTGGGTGCTCTGTCCCGTGAATGAAGCGACTGCGAAATGGTTTGATGCCTTCGTAGAAAACGAGGACGTTCAGCCTTACCTGAAGCACACCGTGCCGCAGTTCGTCATGGAAGAGGTCTGCAAGATCGAGTCTCTGAGCACCGTGCTCGACGGGTTGAAAAGCTACGATATGTTGATGCCGAAGCCTTGAGTGCCGTGCGCCGACCGCAGCGGGGCGTGCTTGCCCCGCTGCCGCCATCACCGAAGGTCGCCGCCCGCGAGTTCCGGGAACCCTACGGTCCTGGCCTGACATCCCTCGACAAGCGCATCGTCATGGGTGGAGAAGAAGACGCAACTCTCTTTACCAAGCGTGGTGAACAGGTCGATGAGCACCGCACGCGAGGGGCCATCGAGACCGCCGGTCGGCTCATCCGCAAGAATCACGCGCGGCGCGCCGAACAGAAGGGCCGTCAGATAGAACTTCCGGCGCGTGCCCGTCGACATCTGCTCAAAGCGCTTCTCGATGTGCGGCATCAGGCTGAAGCGATCGGCCAGAGCGAGGACATCTGCGCCGACTGTCGCCTCACGCGCCGCCGCACGTTGCGCCAGAAATTCGCGCCCCGTCTGCGAGGGCTGCGTCAGGCAATCGAACGGCACCACCGCCAGCGCAGCCTTCGCAGCGGCCGGGGCGCTCTGCAACGAATGCCCAGCGATCCACACCTTGCCGCCACCCGTATCGACAGTGCCCGCCAGCATGCCCAACAGCGTAGTTTTGCCGCCGCCGCCTTCATCGCGCAACGCGAAGCAGCCGGCACCGGCGCTGAAACACAAGTTCTCGAAAAGTGTGAAATCGTCGAAGCGTTGGGTCAGCCCTTCGAAGCGAAGCAGCGGTTCGTGGCGCATGACATCGGTCATTTCAGATAGGCCTTGATGACATGAAGCAGCGGCGCCAGTTCGGCTTCGCGATGCGCCTGATCGGGTTCGTTGATGACGTGATCGGCGAGGTGCCCTTCGATGACTGCGCCCATCAGACCATTGATCGCACCGCGAATGGCCGCGATCTGCTGAAGGATTTCCACGCAGTCGCCCTCCTGCGTCAACTGGCGCTCCAACGCCTGCGTCTGACCCTGAATGCGACGCACGCGTGCCAGCAACTTGTTCTTGTCCCGAATCGTGTGCACGGTCTGTCGCGCTCCTGTCTGTCACGAAATTAGATGAAAAAAATCCTAACACAAATATACTGAGGGGGAGTATATTGCGCGGACGACGTTTCCTCTTGAGCGCTGTGCCATGACCGAGTTCTCCACCCTCCTCCAGCAAGGCAATGCCTGGCTTTTCGTTCCGAGCGCGATCCTGCTTGGCGCGCTGCATGGCCTTGAACCGGGACACTCGAAGACGATGATGGCGGCGTTCATCGTGGCCATTCGCGGCACCGTCGGGCAGGCGGTGTTGCTCGGCTTGTCGGCGACGGCTTCGCATACGGCGGTTGTGTGGCTCGTGGCGATGGCAGGGTTGTACTTTGGGCGCAACTGGAATGCCGAGGCGACGGAATCGTACTTTCAGGTGGCGTCCGGCGTACTGATTCTTGCCGTTGCCGCATGGATGCTGTGGCGCACGTGGCGCGACAACGTCAGCGCGCAGGCGCACGATCATGCCGACCACGACCACGACCACGACCACGACCACGACCACGACCACGACCACGACCACGACCACGACGCCTCGGCGCCCGGCCGCGTCCACACGGGCTCACCCGTGCTGGGGCAAACCGGCGACTATCAGGACGCTCACGAACGTGCCCACGCCCGCGACATCGAACGACGCTTCTCCGGGCGCGAGGTCTCCACCGGCCAGATCGTGATGTTCGGTCTGACGGGAGGACTGGCGCCATGCCCGGCCTCGATCACCGTGCTGCTGCTATGCCTGCAACTCAAGCGCTTCGCACTCGGGGCGGGACTTGTCCTGTGCTTCAGCATTGGTTTGGCGATGACCATGGTGGCGTCCGGCGCGCTGGCGGCGCTCAGCGTGCGTCACGTGTCGCGGCGATGGCACGGCTTCGGCGAATTCGCGCGCAAGGCACCGTACTTCTCCGGCGGACTGATCGTACTCGTGGGTCTGTACGTGCTGTATCAGGGGCTGTCCCACATCTGAGGCACACGCGTCGTCCGCCGATTGCGATTCGTGCAGCCGGTGCACAAGTGCTGTGTCTGTCGGTGTCTGTTTCGCATGAGGACGCTTGCCTAGACTGGTCACCTCCACGACATCGATAGAGGACGACCCATGACGAAACTGCTGATCGACACGCTGAAACTCGCCACGCTTGGCTTGTCGCTGTGCGCTGCGGCGACGGGGACGGCCCGCGCCGCAACTGGCGCTACCACCGCTACCACCGCTACCACCGCGACTGAGCGAAGCGGCGGCGCACCCGCCGCCGCCCCGACGATCCGGGCCATGCTGGGCGCAACGCCCCTCGACAGTCTCGACCCGAAACGCACGGCGCTCGTCGTCATCGATTTCCAGAACGAATACTTCACGGGCCGCATGCCGATTCCGGATGGCGCGCTGGCGCTCGCCAACACGCAAAGGCTGCTTGCGCTGGCCGATCGCACCGGTATGCCCGTCTTCCAGATTCAGCACATTGCACCGGGTGGCGCCGCCGTCTTCGCGCTGGATGGCAAGACCGTCGACTTCGCACCCGGTGCGACGCCTCGCGCCCGCGACACGGTGCTACAGAAGACCTCGGTGAGCGTATTCGCCAGTACCGATCTCAACGCAAGGCTCAAGGCCGCGCGCGTCGATACGCTGCTGATCGCCGGTCTGATGACGCACGCCTGTGTCGCTGGCGCGGCACGCGACGCCGTGCCGTTGGGCTATCGCGTCGTGGTAGCATCGGACGCCTCGGCAACCCGCGACATCGTGCGCGCCGATGGCTCCCGCGTGGGTCACGCAGCTCTGCATCGCGCTGCCCTTGCGGAGATCGAAGACACCTTTGGCGACGTGATGACGACGGACCGGGTGCTTGCGCTGCCGCCGCGCTGACGAAAATCCCCGACCGCCGTTCCCCGTTTCCGCGTCTTTGCTGCACTCGACATGAATTCATTGCTCGCCATGCGCGTTTTCGTCGCTTTGGTCCAGGCCCGAAGTTTTTCCGGTGCCGGGCAAGCGTTGGGAATGTCGCATTCGAGCGTGTCGCGTCAGTTGACGCAGACGGAGGCCGCGCTGGGCGTCGCGCTGGTCAATCGCAGCACGCGTCGGTTTTCGCTGACCCACGCGGGGGAGCGCTACCACCGGCATTGCGTCGACATCCTCGCGCGCATCGACGCCATGGCCGACACGATCGCAGACGAGCGCGAGCATCCCGTCGGGCCGTTGCGCGTGAGTGTGCCGCTGGCCGTCGGCACGCTGGAGCTCTCGGCATGGTTGCCCGCCTTTCGCCTGCGTTATCCCGACATCGACCTGACACTGTCGTGCAGCGACCCATTCGTCGACCTGTTGACCGAGGGGGTCGACCTTGCGCTGCGCATCAGCAGCGCACCGTTGCCCGACAGCGGCTTGATGGCGAAACGGCTGACGGCATCGGACACGGTGCTGGTCGCCTCTCCCACCTACCTGTCGCAATACGGATTGCCGCGTACGCCGAACGATCTGGCGTCCCACCAATGTCTGCGCTTCGCGGGCGCAAGCAGCCCCGACACGTGGCGTCTCGCCGACTCGGACGGGGCTACGCATCATGTCGCGCTGGGCGGCGGGTTCACGACGGATGCCATTACCGCCCTCTACGCGGCGTCGCTCGCCGGCGCAGGCATTGCGGCGTTTACCGGGCACACCGTCCGGGCGGCGCTGGCCTACGGCACACTGGTGCGCGTGTTGCCGCAATACTCGCTCGGTCGCAGCCACTATTACGCGCTGTACCCGCGTACGCGCCATGTAAACGCCAGGGTGCGCGCGTTCATCGATTTCATGGCCGAACACTATCGCGAAGCGCAATCGATCGCATGAAGGGCGGCAGGCGCGATTGACCGGCGAAAATTCGGGCGTCATGTGAAAATTGCCAATCCGACGGCAACCTCCGTTCCGATTCGCGAGGCATCTCATGACCGATCCGAAAGACATTGCACCCGAGAGCACGGCGGCGCGCGTCGCGTTGTGGCGGGCATTGCATCTCGAAGTCGACGCCGAACCGCATGTGCTCACCGACGCCGTGGGACTGCGGCTGCTCGAACCGCCGGACGACTGGCGGGAGCGCGGTGACATGAACCCGGAATTCACACGTGTGTTTCGCGCCTCCATCGTCGCCCGCGCGCGTTACATCGAAGACCTCGTGGTGGCGCAATGCCGCAACGGCGTGCGCCAGTACGTGATCCTCGGCGCGGGACTCGACAGTTTCGTGCAGCGTCATCCCGAACTGGCCGGATCATTGACCGTTTTCGAAGTCGACCAGCCCGGTCCGCAGCGCTGGAAGCACGATCGTCTCATCGCCACCGGCTATGGCGTGCCCGACTGGCTTCGCTTCGTGCCGGTCGACTTCGAAGCCGCAGACGCATGGCGCAACGCGCTGCTCGCCGGGGGCTTCGATCCTCGGCAACCTGCCGTGATCGTCTCCACGGGCGTGAGCATGTATCTCACGCGCGAGGCGAATGCCGCGACGCTGCGTGAAGTGGCGTCGTTCGCGCCGGGATCGACGTTCGCCATGACGTTCCTGCTGCCGCTGGAGATGGCGGATGCCGACGTGCGTCCCGGATTGGAAATGGCGGCCAAAGGGGCTCGCGCGAGCGGCACGCCCTTCATCAGCTTCTTCACGCCGCAAGAGATGATGGATCTGGCCAGGGAGAACGGCTTTGCGCACGTGCAGCACGTGTCGGCAGCGACGTTGACGCAGCAATATTTTGCGAACCGGTCCGATGGACTGCGTCCCCCCGCCAATGCCGAGGAATTGCTGGTCGCCATGACGTAAGAGGTCACCGCCGGTGGCGCGCGAGTCGTCATATGCGTCGTGCATCCTGATAATCGCTGACTCACCCTGTTGTGCGAATGGCGCGATATCGCGATAAGCTGCCCCGGCGGTGCGGTTCGCCGCGCATATCCATAAAAGTCCACTGGAGGGACCGTATGACGCTGACCGAACTTCTCATTCCCACGTTCGTGCAAATGCTACGCGGCCAGTCGGCGTGGCTCGACAAGGCCGCGGCGTACGCCAAGACGCAGGGCAAGGACGCCGACACCCTGATGACGCTGCGACTCGCACCCGACATGTACCCGCTCGCCGCGCAGGCGCGCTTTGCCAGCTATCTGTCGATGGAGCCGGTGTATCGGTTGCGAGGCGAAGCGATCCCGGAATCGGCAAAGGCGATTCAACGTGAAGGATGGAACAGCGCACAGCGTCCCGGCACCTTCGCCCAGGCGAAGGCGTGCCTGGCCGATGCCATTGCCTTTCACGAAACGCTGCCCGGCAATGCGCTCGACGCTGGCGAGTACATCGACATCGCGCTGGAAATGCCCAATGGCGTGGTCTTCGACATGACCGGCGGGCAATACGCACGCGACTGGGCCCTGGCGCAGTTTTACTTCCACACCAACACCGCTTACAGCATTTTGCGTCACTACGGCGTCGAGCTGGGCAAGGCCGAGTACGTGGCGCACGCCGTCGCATACCTGCGTCCCGGGACGGCGCCGAAGGCATGACACATCGGCAGTCGGGCCGGTCGGTCGACCATCCGACGCATCACGTATCGCCCATGACGAAGGGCGGCCCGAAGCGCGTGGCGATGTGCTCGGTCGATTCGAACAACTCGCGCAACACCTGACTCGTGCAGGTGGGTTGAACGTAGAGATAGAAGGCCACGTCGGGCAAACGCGGCAGCCCGTCCGCCTCGGACAACACGCGCATGTTCGCGTCGAGCAGTTCGGTCGTGCGGGCCGTCACCCCGAGGCCTGCGCTGATCGCCGCCTTGATGCCGGTGAGCGTCGGCGAGATGAAGCTCGTGCGCCACGCGATGCCGGCGGCGTTGAGCCGCTCGATCGACAGACGCCGGAACAGGCTGAGTTCGTCCGCCATCACGAGCGGCACGGGCGCCGCCGCGTTGAAGATGAAGTCGTCCGCACAGATCCACACCATGGGCGAGGTGCGCAGCTTGATACCGGGGAAGCCTTCGTCGTAGCGCGTGGAGATCGCCAGATCGAGTTCGTTATCGCGCAGCGCGTCCATCAAATGGGGACTGCGTCCGACGATGATTTCCAATTGCAATTCCGCCGATAGTTTCGACAGCCGTCGCAACATGCTGGGCAGAATCGACTCCGCCACATCGTGCGGCGAGCCGATGCGCAACTTCTCCGCCGGCCCGCGCGTTTGCATCACCTGCACCGCCTGATCGTTGAGCGCGAGAATCTTGTTCGCATAGGCCACGAGACGCAAGCCGTCGGCCGTCATCGTCTTCTGTCGCCCCTGCTTTTCGAACAGCGCACACCCCATTTCCTGCTCAAGCCGCTGCATCTGCTGCGTGATGGCGGACTGCGTGCGGCCCACCCGCGCGGCAGCTGCCGCAAAGGTCTCATGCTGAGCAATCGCCATGAAAGTGCGCAACAGGTCGATATCGAGATTTCGCATGATCGTGGAAGTCGATACTTCAGAAACGCTAATGTTTTCGGGATAAAAATTAAATTGTTCTTGAGAATTTTGGTGGATAACCTGCCTGACACTCAAGCAATATTTATGTGACCAGGGGTGGCATCCGGCATCGACTGCTTCTGCGCTAATCGATTCGCGTCATTTAGCGCTCGCGTAACTCGACGCACCCTTCGGTCAACCCCCCAAGGAGACTCAGCATCATGTGGCAACGACATCTCGCCGCCGCGCTGTTCGCGACCCTCGGCATGACGGGCTTCGCGCACGCCGACCAGTTGGCTGACATCAAGGCGCGCGGCACGCTCGTTTGCGGAACGCAAAACGCCAGCGAGCCCTACGCGTTTCCCGACGCCGCCACGCGCAAGATCGTCGGGTTCGACGTTGACGTCTGCAATGCGCTCGCCAAAGGTCTTGGGGTGAAGCTCGAACACCGGGCGCTGTCGACCGACGCCCGCATCCCGGAACTCAAGACACGGCGCGTGGATGTGCTCGCCGCCGCCGTCGCCTGGATGCCTGCACGTGCCGCACAGGTCGACTTCAGCGATCAGTACTTCGTCGCCCCGATCCGCGTGCTGGTGCGCGCCGATTCGCCGGTACAGACGCTGGACCAGCTCGCGGGCAAGAAGATCGCCGCATCGGAAGGCTCCAGCTCGGCGGCCGTGTCGGTCACTCGCCTGCCCGACTCGAACCTGCTCACCTTCCACGACATCTCGTCCGCGTTCCTCGCTCTGCAACAGGGCAAGGTGGAAGGTCTCGTCGCAGGTCAGCTGATCCTCGCGCGTTTTGCCAACGAAGCGGCCGTCAAGGGCGGTCAGCAGTACCGTCTGCTCGCCAAACCGGTGTTCGAAGAGCGCTGGGGCGTGGTGATGAACAAGGGCGAGCCGGCATTGCGCGAGGCCGTGAACAAGATCCTCGTCGATTACGACAGGACGAACGGTCTGCAGGACAGTTTCGACAAGTGGCTCGGCAGCAAGTCGGTCTACAAGTTCACGCGCGACTACAAGGTCGAGCCGATCAAGGTGCAGTGAGCGAGACGTCGCGCAATGTTCGATCTCTCGTTTCTGCTCGAAGACGGTTACCTGAAGCTGTTTCGCGACGGGGTGCTCACCACGCTGCGCCTGTTCGTGGTCTCCGGGCTGCTGGCGATCGTGGTGGGCGTGGCCCTCACCACGCTGCGCGCCCTGCCGGTGAAGCTTTTCAAGGCCTTCGTGATCGTGGTGGTGGAGTATCACCGCAACGTGCCGGTGCTGGTACAGATCCTCGTGTGGTACTTCGGCGTGCCGCAACTGCTGCCGGCTGGTTTGCGTGACTGGATCAACGCGGGCAACAGCGAGTTCTTCTTCGCCACGGTGGCGCTCGCACTCAACGCGGGGGCCTTCATCTCGGAGGACATGCGCTCGGGCCTGCGCGCCATTCCCCACACGCAGCAGGAAGCGGCATGGTCCATTGGGCTGACCTACCTGCAATCGTTTCGCTACATCATCCTGCCCCAAGGCATTCGCGTGGCCTTGCCCGCCTTGCTCAACCAGGCGCTGCTGCTCTTCAAGAACAGTTCTCTGGCCATGGCGATCGGCGTGCACGAACTGCTGTATCGCACGCGCCAGATCGATAACCTGACGTTTCGTACGTTCGACGTATTTCTCGTGGCAACGATGCTCTACCTGATCGGCACGCTCGCATTGATGGCGCTCTCGGAGCACTTCGCCAGACGCCGCACGGCGCCCTCGGGAGTCTGACGATGTACGAGATTCTTCATGACTATCTCGCGTTGTTTCTCGTCGGCAGTTGGCCCAACGGACCGCTCGGCGGGGTCGCGATCACGCTGATTCTGTCGGCGCTCGGTCTGGTGATTTCGTTTCCGATCTCGGTGCTCATCGGGCTCGCGCAGGTCTCGCCGTGGCGTTGGATGCGACGTGTCGCTGGTATCTGGACACGGCTCGTGCGAGGCGTTCCGCTGCTGATGATCATCTTCTGGGCCTACTTCGCTGTGCCGCTGCTGGTCGGCGCCGAGGTGTCGGCCTTCGCGACGGCGGTGTGCGCGATCATCGTCTACGAGAGCGCCTTCCTGTCGCAGATCGTGCGTGCGGGTCTCGAGGGCTTGCCGCGCGGCCAGATGGAAGCGGCGCGCTCGAACGGGTTGTCGTGGCTGCAAAGCATGCGCTACGTGCAGTTGCCGCAGGCGCTCGCGAACATGCTGCCGTCCATCGTCAACCAGTTCGTGTCGATCATCAAGGCGACATCGCTCGCTTACGTGATCGGCGTGCCGGAACTGACGTACTCGGCCGCGCAGGTCAATACGATCACGCTGACCAAGCCGCTGCAAACGTTCCTCGTTCTCGCAGCATTCTATTTTGTGTTGTGTTTCGCCATCTCTCGCTTTGCCGGCTGGCTGGAGCGACGCATCGCCCGCCAGCGCGCGGGGGTGGCATGAGTTCAACAGGGAGAACGCGATCATGAGCATGCTCGCCTTCGAGAAGGTCGACAAGTTTTACGGCGAACACCATGTACTCAAGGGCATTGACGCCACTATCGAGCGTGGCGAGGTCGTCGTCGTGTGCGGACCGTCGGGATCGGGCAAGTCGACGCTGATTCGTAGCGTCACGCGGCTTGAAGCCATTCAGCGGGGACGGATTCTCTTTGAAGGCAAGGATGTCAATGCGCGCGACGTGAAGCTCAATGCGCTGCGCGCGCGCATTGGTTTCGTCTTCCAGAGCTTCAACCTTTTTCAGAATCTGTCCGTGCGCCAGAACCTGATACTTGGCCCGATAAAGGTGCTCGGCATGTCGCGCGACCAAGCCGTGGCGCAGGCCGAGTCGCTGCTCGCCAGAGTGGGCCTCGCGCACAAGATCGACGCCATGCCCGCGAACCTGTCTGGCGGGCAGCAGCAGCGCGTGGCCATTGCCCGCGCCCTTGCCATGAAGCCGCCGCTCATGTTGTTCGACGAACCGACGAGCGCGCTTGACCCGGAGATGGTGCAGGAGGTGTTGCAAGTCATGCGCTCCCTGGCCGACGACGGACTGACCATGATGATCGTGACGCACGAGATGGGATTCGCACGCGATGTGTCGAGCCGCGTCTGGTTCATGGATCAGGGGCAGTTGCTGGAAGACTCGCCGCCTTCGGCATTCTTCAGCCAGCCGAAACACGCCCGTGCGCAGCGCTTCCTGCAGGATGTGCTGCGACCGTCGCCCACGATCAGCGTGCCGCGTGACGCCGTGCTGGTCTGACGAGCGCGTCGTCGCGCCACGGACCGGATAATCGGAACCCATCAACCAACGACCGCGCGTAATGTCTGGCAACGGTTGGTAACGCCTGCCCCGCGCCCCTCGTAAAACAAAGTCCTACGGAGAAGACTCTCATCATGTCCACGTCCCCCATGACCGAACAGCGCCAGGTTGCCGTGCGCGACGCCATCGCCGCCATGAAAGCTGCACTGGCGCCGGCAGGCGAAACGCGCGCCGCGCTTGCCGCCGTGCTCGAACAGGTGAAATCGCTCGCGGCGCGCACCGCGCTGTGGAGCGAGACCGACTTTCCGCCGCCGTCGAACGACGAGTTGCAGGCTCGCTATCTCATTCACGAAGACGCGGACAAAACGTATGCGCTGTATCTGAACGTCATGCGCCCCGGCAAGAAGATCACGCCGCACAACCACACTACGTGGGCGTGTATCGCGGCGGTCGAGGGGGTCGAATACAACTACGTCTATCGTCGCACCGACGACGGCAAGACGCCCGGTGTGGGCACGCTCGAAGTGAGCGACACGGTCGTGGTCGACCCGGGGCACGGGATTGCGCTCGCGTCGGACGACATTCACGCGGTCGAGATCCAGGGCGAAGCGCCGATTCGTCACCTGCACATGTATGGCCGCGCGCTGGAGACGCTCACCGAGCGCATCACTTTCGATCTCGCCAAAGGCACGTATCAGGTGATGGATATCGGTGTGAAGACGCGCCGCTGATGCACCACTGATGCAGCACCGACCGACGCGAACTCCGCCGTCGGTCGAGCGCGATCCCCGATATTCCTGATGGCGCGGCACCCGTCGCGCCACCAGCGCCACCTATTTTCGCCACCGCATCACACCGCCCAATACAGGCGGTGCGGACTGACTCAACCCTACGCTTTGGCTTCGGCCGGGCGGAATCGACAACCGACATTACGTTACGACATCGGCTATGACATCGTTCACTCCTCATTTTGTGCCGCCTGCCAGACTCAAGGAATGGCTGCACGACGGCGCCGAGATCGCCGTGTTCGACGTGCGCGAGCACGGCCAGTACGGCGAGGCGCATCTCTTCTATGGCGTGACGTTGCCATACAGTCGGCTCGAACTCGATATCGTGCGCCTCGCGCCGCGTCCCAGTGCACGCGTGGTGGTGTACGACACCGACGAAAGCGTGGCGGTGTTGGCGGCGCAACGTCTGGCGGCGCTTGGATATACCGACGTCCATGTGCTCGAGGGCGGCGCCGATGCGTGGCGACAGGCGGGCTTCACATTGTTCGCCGGCGTGAACGTGCCGTCGAAGACGTTCGGTGAGCTCGTGGAGATGGCGTATCACACGCCGCGCGTAACGGCGCGTGCGCTCGCGGCCATGCGCGAGCGCGGCGACAACGTGGTGATTCTCGACGGCCGACCGGTGAGCGAATACCTCAAGATGACGATTCCGTCGTCCATCTGTTGCCCGAACGGGGAACTCGGCTACCGCATTCGTGACCTCGTGCCCGATACGACTACGCCCATCGTGGTCAATTGTGCGGGCCGCACCCGAAGCATCATCGGGGCACAGACGCTGATCAATCTCGGCATTCCCAATCCGGTCATGGCGTTGGAGAACGGTACGCAGGGCTGGTATCTGGAAGACCTGCCGCTCGAGCATGGCAGCACGCGTCGCTATCCCGACACGGTCACGCCGTCGAGCGTTGCATCGATGCGCGAGGCGAGCAGCGCGCTTGCCGAGCGTTTCGCCGTTCCCGAGGTGGACGCCGCGACGTTCGCACAATGGGCGAAGGATACGTCGCGAACGCTTTTCCTGTGCGACGTGCGCACGCCGGAGGAATTCGCTGCGGGCACCTTGCCGGGCGCGCAGCATACGCCGGGCGGTCAGTTGATTCAGGCGACGGATCAGTACGTGGGGGTACGGCATGCGCGCGTGGTGCTGTTCGACAACGACGGCGTGCGTGCGCCGATCGTGGCGAGCTGGCTGCGTCAACTCGGCCACGATGCCTACGTGTTGCACGATGGACTGGCGAGCGGTGCGTCGCTGGTCGAGCCGGTGCCGGGCGTTGCCGCGACGCTGCCCGAAGTCGATGTTGCAACGGTCGCAGCCGCGCTGGCAAACGGTGACATGGCGGTAATCGACCTGCGACCGAGCATGAGTTTCCGGCGCGGCCATGTGCCGGGCGCGCAATGGGCGATTCGTCCGCGTCCGACCCCTTTGCCTGCCGGACGCGATGTTGTGGTGATCGCCGACGAGCGTGGCGTGGCCGAGTTGTTCGTCGCGGACTGGCGACGCGAGCATGCGCAGGACTCACGGACGTTCTCGCTGCTCGCCAGTGGTT
The DNA here is from genome assembly GCF_000934605.2 of Pandoraea vervacti. NCBI lineage: Bacteria > Pseudomonadati > Pseudomonadota > Betaproteobacteria > Burkholderiales > Burkholderiaceae > Pandoraea > Pandoraea vervacti. Next base: position 65,242 of record NZ_CP010897.2, read on the forward strand.
TCGGCGCGTGGTCGGCGGCGGGGCTGCCGGTCGAGGCGTCGCCCGAGTCTCCGCCGGACGCCGAATGCATCGACTACCTCTTTTTCGTGCACGACCGGCACGATGGCAACAAGGCCGCGGCGCGTCAGTATCTCGCATGGGAGACCGGCTTGCTCGCGCAGCTCGACGAGCAGGAGCGCGGCGCATTCCGTATTGGTGATGCCGCAGCCACGAAGTAAGCTGTGGAGACTCGCCTGATGCCGCTGTGGCAATCCAGGCGTTAGTGCTTTATCCGAAATCCGAGGTGCCGGAGTCGGCGCGTCGTGCGCGCGGAAATGCGCACGACGCCATTGTCCGAACTGCAAGCATTACCTGAATCGTCCGAATCGCCTTCACTACGCCAGACCATGTCCCGACAAGCCCCCCCTGCTCGCCCTTCCCGCCTCGCCACACGCCTCGTCAAAGGCGGCATGGATACCGCTGTCGTTGGCGGTCATGCCGTCAATCCGCCCGTGGTGCGCGCCTCCACCGTGCTGTTCGACTCCATGGACGCGATGAACGACGCGCGTCGCCGTCGTGGCACCGAGCGTATGTTCACTTACGGCGCGCGAGGTAACCCGACCGGCTTTGCGCTGGAAGATGTCGTGGCGGGGCTGGAGGGCGGATATCGCACGCGCCTGTTTCCGACGGGGCTGGCGGCGATCTCCATGGTGTTTCTCGCGTACGTGCGGCCGGGCGATCACGTGTTGATTGCGGACTGCGTGTATCAGCCGCTGCGTCATTTCGTGCAGACGTTTCTCAAGCCGTGGGGCGTGCACGTCACGTTCTTCCGCGCAGATGGCAGCGACGCCGCCGAGCACATGACGGCGCGCACCAAGCTGATCTACGTGGAAGCGCCCGGCTCACTCGTCTACGAGATGTGCGACATCCCGGCGCTCGCCGATCTGGCCCATCGCCACGGCGCGCTGCTGGTGGCCGACAACACGTGGGGATCGGGCGTGCAATGCCGCCCGCTGATGTTGGGCGCGGACATTTCCGTGATGGCGGCGACGAAGTATCTGAGTGGCCACTCCGACGTCATGATGGGGGCCGTCACGACCACACAGGAAGTCTGGCAGACGCTCTCGACGATGGCCGACGCACAGGGGGTCGCCGTGAGTCCGGACGACGCCTATCTCGTGCTGCGCGGCACACGTACGCTGGCCGCCCGTTTGCAGATGCATGAGCGTCATGCACTGGAAGTGGCGCATTGGCTGGACGGATTGCCGGATGTGGCGCGCGTGTTCTGTCTCGCGTTGCCGACGGATCCGGGACATGCGTTGTGGCAACGCGACTGTCTCGGCACGAACGGTCTGGTGTCGTTCGAGTTTGCGAACGCAACGCCGGCGCAGGCCGATCATTTCGTCGATTCGCTTACGCTGTTCGGCATTGGCGCATCGTGGGGCGGGTTCGAGAGTCTGGCGACGGTGTCGAACGTGGTCGGCACGCGCACGTGCGAGGACTGGTCGCATGCGGGGCCGATCGTGCGTCTGCATATCGGCCTGGAAGATCCACAGGACCTGATCGACGATCTGGCGGCGGCGTTCGGGAAGGTGTTCGGCGGTTGAGATTTCGCGCGGGATCGGCGTTCCGGCGTTCGGCATGAGTCGTGGGCGTGTCCGCGACGGCCGAGGGGCGCCGTACTGGTGCTGTCGTGTCGACGCGATGCGCTGGCTGTTCGTGGGACGGAGACGTAGTCGGGGCGAGGTCAGGTCAAGGTCAGGTCAAGGTCACGTCGAGAAAAGGCGGCATGCGAATCTGGCCGCATGCCGTTTTCGTCGGCTGTCCGGTGACTACTTCGTGGGCGTCGACGTCGGGGCCGGGGTGGCGCGCGCGCCGTCGAGCGTGGTCAGAATGAGATGCGCGGCGCGAATGCGTTCGTCCATCGCGTAGTTCTTGTTCGCGAGCAGCACGATGCCCATTTGCTTCGACGGTACGAAGGCGACGTAGGTGCCGAAGCCATTCGTCGAGCCGGTCTTGTTGACCCACGAGACGGGGGACGGCGCCATCGGCGGGGCGAATTCGCGAGCGGGCGTCGGTTCGTAAGCCATGTGCGACGAATTCCCTTCGAGCAGGGTGTCGACGGCGACCGGATATGGGTATTGCTCCCAGACAAGGTCTTGCGTCATCGGCGCGTCGAAGAAGTAGCTGGAGCGAGTGGCGTAGATCGCGTGACGCAGACGTCGGTCGTGCACTGTCTCACCGAGGTTTGCTCGCACGAAGCGCAGCAGGTCGCCTGCGGTCGTTTTCACGCCGTAGGCTTCCTGCTCGAACACGCCGGGGCTCACACGCACCGGCTTCCCGTCCTTATATCCCCATGCGTAGTTCGCCTGCTGATCCTCCGGCACACGCAGGTACGTGTGCGTGAGGTCGAGCGGCTTGAAGACGTGATCGCTCATGAGCGTGGCGAAGTCGCCGTGCATGGCGCGCGCGGTGAGCCAACCGAGTGCGCCGATGCTGACGTTGGAGTACGTTCGCACCGTGCCGGTGGGTTTCGCCGGTTTCCACGCTTTGAGGTATTGGGTGATCTCGTCGGTGTTTTCGACGTTGTCCGGCACCTGCAGCGGCATGCCGCCGGTGGTGTGCGTGGCGAGATTCAGCAGTTTCACATCACCGAACGGGGTGCCTGCGAATTCGGGGGCGATACGGCTTGTCTTGTCTGTCAGAGCGAGGGCGCCGGCGGCTTGCGCGTAGGCGGTGAGCGTGGCGGTGAACGTCTTGCTGACGGAACCGATTTCGAACAGCGTGTCGTTCGTCACCGGCTTGTTGGCAGCCTTATCGGCGAGGCCGTAATCGAAGAGATAGGACTGTCCGTCAAAGACGATCCCGACGGCCATGCCCGGGATCTCCTGACGCGCCATGAGCGGGCCGATGGTCTTGTCGACGAGCGATTTGATTTCGGCCTGTCGAGGATTCGTCTGATCCTGCGGGTTTGCCTCGGCGGCATAACTGCGTGCGCTGATAGCCATCCAGCCAATCGCGGCAGTGGCTGCGAGCGCAGCGACGAAGGTGAAGTAGGGCTTGTTCATCGACGGTCATCTCCGTATGAAGGCGCATCGGGCCGTTCATTCTGAACCCTTGCGAGCGATGCACGAAGCGTAAACCCAAAATTGATGGGAGGCGCAGCGGGGGGGCGTAACGGATGTAACTGGTGTAATCGATGCAACTTGGAGGCTTTTGTCTGGGCTTCGCCATACAACCGTCTGAACACGTCGCTGGCGTACGGTCAAAGCCCACATTTCCTTGCGTAACGCTACGCGAACGCATGCTTTGCGCTAAAACCCCAATATTTCGGGCTACAGACGCACCAATAAAAAAACCGCCCTGAAAGGGCGGCAACACGCTGAAAACAAACGGGGGGGGGTGCCCCTATGTAGTTCGTCAAGCACTGGGGTCCGTTTTGGGTTGATAAAAAGTGCCGTCGCGTAGCATGGCAAAAAGGACGTCGCAGCGCCGGCGAGCCAGCGCGATAAGTGCCTGGTTGTGGCGCTTGCCCTGCTGGATTTTTCGACTGTAGTAAGCCCTTGAGATCGGGTCTCGCAAAGCCGCAAAGGCCGAGAGAAACAGGGCGCGTTTGAGTACCTTATTGCCACGTCGAGAGGGGTGTTCGCCGCGAATCGAGGCGCCAGAGCGCCGGGTCACCGGCGCTAGGCCAGCATAGGCCGCCAGGTGGGCGGCCGAGGCAAAGGCCTTGTGCGCCACCTCGGTCAGGAGTCGCGCTGCGGTCCTGAGCCCGACTCCGGGCATGCTGCTCAGGACCGGCCAAAGAGGGTTGCTTTGCACCAGGCGCTCGACCTCGGCGGCGATCTCGTCGCGTTGCTTGCGTAGGGCGGCCAGTTGCTGGGCCAGACGCGGCATCACCAGCGTGGCGGCATGAGTACCCGGCACGACTACGGTTTGTTCGGTAAGCGCCTGCGCGATGTCGGCGGCCAAGCTCTTGCCAATGCGTGGTGCGAGCTTGATCAGGCGATTCGCCAGCGTTTTTTGGCCCGCGGCCGCCAGTGCTGCGGGTGAGGGGTAGCGCTCAAGCAGATCGAGCACGGCGGGATGATCCAGGCGAGGTCCGAGCACGCGCTCAAGCGCGGGATGAATCTGCGTGAGCAGGCCGCGAATGCGGTTGCTGGTTTGGTTGGCTTGGGCGGCCAGGTCGTCGTCGAAGCCACACAGCATAGTGAGCTCGGCGAGCGGCTCATCGGCCAGACGCAATGAGCGCAGCGTATGCGGCATGGTGCGTGCGGCATCTGCGATGACGGCGGCGTCGCGCGCGTCGGTCTTGGCTTCGCCTGCGTGCAGGTCGGCGATGCGACGCATAGCCAGACCTGGCAAGTAGGCGACTAGCGTACCGGCGTCGCGGGCTACGGCCAGCGGCAGTGCGCCGATGGTAGCCGGCTGATCGACGACGAACAGGAGCTGGCCGTGGGCTTTCAACTCATCGATGAGGGCGCGCAGTTGGGTCTCATCGTTAGGCAGGGCCTTGTTGTAGAGGCGACGGCCGTTGCGATCGAGAGCGACGGCATGGTGGTGGCCTTTGCCGACGTCGACGCCGATGAAGACATCGACGGCGTCATGAAGTGGAAAGTTATGCATTGCAGTTGGCACAAAAAGTGAATTGGCCTGCAAGAACCCTGGTGGCAAGTCTCGGCATCCACGTTACGGACGGCGTCGGAATATCCGTGCCAAACCCCTATCAGCGATCACCAGCCACCCACCAGACCCGGTGACAACACCCCCCGGATCATGGTTACGACTGGGGGCGGGAATCATGCCGGGCCTGGCTGGCCAAAACCTCGATTATCGAGGTGCGAACATAGTAACGGGGAGGGGGGACGACTTTTCAGCGCGTGGGTGTTTCGGACGGTGAGGCGTGTCGTGCGTTGCTACGCCGGTTCAAGCTCACGGTTTTCCGACTCGCGCATTGCGCGAATGGCTTCCGCCGAGATCATCGCGTCCGCATTGAGCGGTGGGACGTCACCGAACAGCGGACGGTAGACGAAGTCGCCCACGTCGATCGTCTCGTTCGTCAATGCGCACACGCCCGGGTGATGCGCCTTTCGAATGCGCCAGATCTGCGCGCCGTAGTTGCCCCCGGTGGGGTCGTTCCACGATACCGTGATCGTCAGTTCGCTGGAAATCTCCAGCACACGCACGATCGGCGCGCGGCGCGTGTACGGAATCACCGGGTGGCATACCACCGGCTCGGCGTCGAGCATGGCGACGGTGTGCTGCCACACGCCCTGATCGCGTGCCGCGCGCGACGAGCGCGACGCGCGGGAGGTGGTGGACGTCGGGGAAGTCGCGGACGAGGCGGCTCCAGAGGTGCGGCTGCTGCCGCTTCGGTTCGGGCAATTGGTTCGGTCGCTTCGCATGATCAGGCCAGCCGGATGCGCGGCCCGCGAAGGCCGCCGAGTTTTTCCGCGCCCAACAACACCGTTGCACGAGCGTACCCGTGCAGCGCATGCTGATGACGTCGGTACAACATGGCGTGGCTCCACTGCGCAAAGCGTCCGCGCACGATGCCACCTTTGAAAAAACCGAATCGCCCGAGCGCACCGAACGCGTTGTAGTCAGATAGCGACAACGACGCGCCGGGATCGCGATAGGCGAACGGCGGAATTGCGCGGCCCTCAAGCCACGCGCCGAGATGACGGCCCAGATGCGCCGCCTGCTGTGTTGCCACTTGAGCCGTCGGCGGCAGCGCCCCTCGACCTTGCCCCGGCGTGAGCGACGCACAATCGCCAAGCGCGAAGATGCGTTCGTCCTGCGCCGTCTGCAACGTGGCGCGCACGACAAGCTGATTGGCGTCGTTCGTCGTCAGCCCGCCAATGCCGCGCAGACAGTCCGGCGCCTTCACGCCCGCCGCCCACACGAGCAGGTCGCCCGGTATGAGCTGACCGTCGTCACGGTAAAAACCGTCGCGATCCGCACACACCACGCGCGTGTCCGTCAGTACGCGAAAGCCCAACTGTTCGAGCTGGTCCTGCGTCGACGCGGAAACATCCGGCGCAAATGCGCCCAGCAATCGCGGTCCGCGCTCCACGAGCGTGAGCTTCAACCGCTCGCAAATCTGCGGATCCCCATAACCGGCCGCCAGCGCGAACGTGCGGCTCAGCTCGGCGGCAAGCGCCACACCCGTCGTGCCGCCACCGGCGATCACGATACGCAGGGCGTCGTCGTTGACGGCGCTGCGGAGCGATTCGCATTGCAACGCCGTGTTGAACGCCTGCGCCTGCGGCTGACTATCGATGAAATGACAGACGTCACGAACGCCAGGCACACACGCGTCGTCGGCCTGCGAGCCGAGGGCGAGGACCAGCGCATCGTAAGGCACGCGGCGCTCGCCCAGCAGACGCTTGCCGTCATGGCCTTCCATTTCCTCCAGCACGATCTCCCGACGCGCACGGTCCAGCCCGCTCATGCGCCCCGCCTGATACGTGAAGCCATGGCTGCACGCATGCGCGAGATACGCGATCTGGGTGTGCGCCACGTCGCGCGTGCCCGCCGCCACGGTATGCAGCATCGGCTTCCAGAGATGGGTGGGATGACAGTCGACGAGCGTCACGCGTGCAGCGCCAGCACGACCGAGCGTTCTGCCCAGACGAGTGGCCAGCATCAGGCCGGCGATACCGCCACCGACAATCACGATTCGGTTTGCGCGAGACATTCGGGGGGAAATGTCAAATTCAACAAGTGATGAATAAGCGCATAATAGCGAGCGTATACCCGGCATGTCAAATAGGACGTGTCTGGGCAGGCAGGGGCGCCCGGGTCGGGTAGACTTGGCGCATTGCCCTGTCTTCATGCGGCAAACTCTCGCAAATTCGACTAACCCATCACTCAATGACTCCGACAAAAGCCATCTCGCAACCCGAACCGCCCCGCAAACGTGCGCGCGGGCGACCGACGTGCGACTGCACGCATGGTGCCGACGCGTTGCTGCTCAACGCCCGCCGCATCTTCGCGCAGCGAGGGTTCTATGCGAGCAGCGTGAGGCAGATCGCGGAAGCCTCCGGGGTGGACGCCGCGTTGATTTCGCACCATTTCGGATCGAAAGAGGCGCTGTGGGTCGCGGTCGTGGATCAGATTGCGGGATTGACGCGCTCGATGGTCGAGCAGACGCACGCGCTGCACGACGCCCCGCTCGAACCTTTCGAGCGTATCGAACAGGCGGTGCGCGTGTTCGTTGAAGCCGTGTTCGAGCATCCCGACGTCGGCATGTTCTTCTCGACTGCCGCGACCGAGGAAGGTGAGCGACTCGACATCATCACGCAACGGCTCGTGCGCCCGTATCGCGATGCCATGGTGCCGCTCGTGGCCGACTGGCTGGCGGCGCAGCAGCGCCCCGTGTCGGATGCGGACGTCATGTTCTTCATGCTCACGTCGGCCATCAGCAAGACGGTGTCGTACCGACACATGATGGGGCCGTTCCTGCCTCCCGAAGGCATGGCCGATCTCAAGCGCACGGTGCTCGACTGTGCGATGGCGCTGATCCGGCAGTGATGCCGTGCGGGGGCCTGGACTGAGGACGTCCGCAAGCGTCGTATAAGATAGCGGCACCCGGGCCGACTCCCGGCCCGTCTACCTTTCCTACGGTGCCCCCCTATGTCGAACGAAATCAAACGTCTGCACACCAACGCCCGCATGAGCCAGATCGTGATCGCCAACGGCGTGGTCTATCTGGCCGGTCAGGTCCCGGAGACGGCCAACGTGTCGGTGACCGAGCAGACCACCAATATTCTCCAGCGCATCGATTCGCTGCTCGCTGAAGCGGGCGTGAGCAAGTTGCGTCTGCTCACCGCCAACATCTGGCTCTCGGATGCCAAGCACTTCGCCGAATTCAACGCCGTGTGGGACGCCTGGGTGCCCGAAGGCCACGCGCCGACGCGCGCCTGCGTGCAGTCGCCGCTCATGCGCGCCGGTCTCGATGTCGAAATCGCCGTGACCGCACTGGCGTAATTTCGCCGCCGGTTGTGTGCGCCATGGGCTCACTGCTGCGCGACCCGGCGCGCGTGGGCCCTGCCCCCTGCCCCTGCCTCTTCTTCCACCTCTTTCCTTCGGATCGTCTGACGACCCGTCAGGCGCACGCACATGACGTTTGACGCCCTGGTGCTAGGTGCCGGTATCGTAGGTGTTTCCGTCGCCGTGCATTTGCAGCGACGCGGTATGTCGGTCGCCCTCATCGACCGCAAATCGCCCGGCAACGAAACTTCGTTCGGCAACGCCGGGCTGATTCAGCGCGAAGGCGTGTATCCCTACGCATTTCCGCGCGATCTCGCCACGATCCTTCGCTTCGCACGCAACCGGTCGACCGATGTTCGCTATCACCCGTTGGCCATGGGCACGATCGCGCCTTTCCTTGCACGCTACTGGCATCACTCGGCACCGGCGCGTCATGCGGCGATCGCGCGCGACTACAGCACGCTGATCGCGCATTGCGTGACGGAGCATCGCGAGTTGATCGCGGCGTCGGGCGCGCAGGATCTGTTGCGTGAAGGCGGCTGGGTCAAAGTGTTTCGCACGACGGCCGCCATGGACGCCGCACTGCGCGATGCCGAACGCTGGCGCACGGAATACGGCGTGCCGTTCGAGCGGCTCGACGCACCACGCCTGCGTGTCGAGGAGCCGTCGCTCACACACGCCCTGGTGGGCGGGCTGCGATACACCGCGTCGGACTCCGTCAGCGATCCCGGCGCCCTCGTGGGTGCGTACGCCCGCTACTTCGAATCGTTGGGCGGCCGGGTGTACACCGGGGACGCCACGACCTTGCAGCCGCACTGGTCGGTGCAGACGGAAGCGGGCCGTATCGAAGGCCGACGCGCCGTCGTGGCGCTCGGCCCGTGGGCAGAGACGGTGACGCGCGCGTTGGGATACCGGTTCCCGTTGGCGGTCAAACGCGGCTATCACATGCATTACCGCGCGCAGCCGGGGGCGGACCTCAACCAGCCGGTGCTCGACGCGGAACATGGGTTCCTCATCACGCCGATGACGCGCGGCATCCGTCTGACGACCGGTGTCGAACTGGGATTGCGAGACACGCCGCCGACACCGACGCAATTGGCCGCCGTCGAACCGCTGGCGCGCGAGACGTTTCCGCTGGGCGAGCGCGTCGATCCGGTGCCATGGCTTGGACGCCGACCGTGCACGCCCGACATGAAGCCGATCATCGGTCCAGCGCCGCGCCATCGCGATCTGTGGTTCGCGTTCGGTCATGCGCATCACGGGCTGACGCTCGGTCCGGTGACGGGACGTCTCATTGCCGAGTTGATGACCGGCGAGTCGCCGATCGTCGATCCGTCGCCGTTTCGCGCCGAGCGTTTCTGAACGCCTGCGCCAGCTCGCCGAAGCGTCTTGCGCGACAACCGTAGCGACAAGGACAGCGAAGATGGCAACGACGACAACTACTGCGGCATCTCCTCCTCGGTGTCGACGCTTGGCGCACGTGCAGCATCGCCGGCGTCACCGGCATCGCTCAGTTCGCCGCCGATCACACTGAGCTCGAACAGCGGCTTGCTCGCCTGTGAGCGGACCTCGGGGTCTTCCGGGAATGTCTTGAGCAACGGCAGGATGACCGACCCGCCGATCACATTGCGACGGCTATTGTCGGCCGGCGACAGCCCCCAGAGGTTCTGATACGTCATCGGCACACTCGCCCCCTTATGCTCGGCGTTGCCGAGATACAGCATGATGTGCCCGTTGATGTGAATGAGCGTCATGAGGGGCCGGCCGCGCTCGGCGAGCGTGCGCAGGCGCGTGTCGATGTCGGCGTTGCGCAGGTCGATGCGTTTTCCGGCGCGCAACTGATCGGACGAGTGACGTGGCAGCCACACGCCGAAGGGCGCGAAAAGACTGCGCGTCTCGGCAGAGCAATCGTTGTAGAACAGCGTGTTGCCCCACCCGTACGGACGCCCGATCTGCTGCTTCAACACCTGCGCCACGTGGCGCGGCGTGAGGGCCCACGGCATCGGCACGAGACTCGATGCGTCGAGTGCCGCCATCCGGATCTGCGCCTGACGCTGCACGTCCGCCACCGGGAACATGGCCATCTGACGACCCTCGCGCGAGCGCGTCATCGGCAACACCGTGCCGATCGGGGCGAACGTTCGGTAGAGCGGTGTCGACGTGCCTTGCGCCACGTCGCTCAATGGCACGTCTGCGCGCACGATGGCGCCGAGGGCACGCTCGGCCGCCGCGCGCCAGGTGGCGACGAAACGCTCGTCGACCGTCGCTACCGTGCGGGCGTCGATCCAGCCGATCAGATCGGGCGAGTAGACGAGCAGCCACGCGCCGTCGCCGCTGCGCGCCAGCGTGTAGACCGGGGTGCCCGGGCGCAGCGCGGAGTCTTGCAAGGCATCGAACGGATAGCCCTCGCCCGCTTCACGGAAATCGTAGAACGCCGGATCGTTCGTCGGCAGCAGTCGGACAAGCGCGTTGTCGACGGTAATGCCGCGACGGCGCGGATCATAGGCCCAACTGGCATGGTCCGCGTCGAGCTGCGCGAGCGCCATGTTCGTTTCGATGGCGCGGTTCCACGCGGTGGTATGCGGCTGAAAGTTCTCACCGTAGGTCTTGCGCACGCCGGCACGGCCGTTGTCGAAGCGTCTGGCGCGACGGGCCTGCGCGTCTGCGATCTGTGCGGCGCCCGCGGCGTTCAGGAGCGACGTCGAGAGCCATGTCTCGTTCCACGGCGACGCGTCGCGTGGCCCGGCGCCGAAGTAGCGTGCGCGAAACGCTTCGAACCGCTTCCTCTGCTCCTGTGCCGGGAGCAGCGGCAGATCGTAGTCGGGCGCATCGGGTCGGATCCAGCGATCGACCGTCTGATCGTAGTGCTCGATGGGGAAGCGGCTCACGTTGTAGCGCGTGACCGGCGCTGCGACCGATGCGGATGGCGAGGCCGGAGGTTGGTCCGGCGCGCTGGCGCACGCGCCGAGCAACAGGAACAACGGGAGCAGCGGAATCAACGGGAGTGATAGGCGTGACAGAAGCCATGCGAGAGGGACCGTGCCGCCGCGATGGCCCGGCGGCGGCGGAAAGTCGGCCGTCTCGTCGTCGTGCCTTGCCAGGAAGGAGACGCCGTTGCTGGCGAGGGTGGCGGAGGTGGCGCGCCGCATCATGCCGCGCGCCGCGAGAATTGCGCCCATGTCGTGCAAAGGAGAGCCCGGATTTCGCCATGCTACTCCATCGACACGGGCGCAGGATCGAGCGCCGTGCTGACGCTCGCCAACGCTTTACCAGCGGGCCGTGACGCTACCGAGCACCGTGCGGCCCGTGCCGTAATAGCACTGCACGGTGGTGTTGCATCCGGCGACATAGGTTCGATCGAACAGGTTGCTCGCATTGAGCTGCACGCGCCAGCGCCAGCCGATGTCGGCGTGCAGCGAAGCGTCCACGAGCGTCACGCTGGCCACGGAAAACGAGTTCACCGAGTCGCCTGCCGTCTGCCCGATGTAGCGAATGCCGGCGCCGGCGCCGAGCTTGGCGTCACCCACGCTGCCGAAGTTGTAATCGGCCCAAAGCGAGGCCATGTTGCGCGGCACGCCGTAAGGGCGTTTTCCCAGATCGGTGTTGTTGCTGCGCGTGACTTCCACGTCCTGATAGGTGTAGCTCGCCACCATGTTGAGTCTGGACGTCAGGCTCATGCGGGCTTCCAGTTCCACGCCGCGCGAACGCACTTCGCCCGTCTGGATCGTGTTGCGCGTGTTGGCCGGATCGGCGGTCGAGACATTCTGTTGCGTCAGGTTGAACAGCGACGCCGTGAAGATCGCATTGGTATTCAACGGTTGATACTTCAGACCGATCTCGTACTGCTCGCCGGTTGTCGGCTGCAAGGGGGCGCCCGCAAGGTTGGTCGAGAGCGTGGGCAGGAACGACGTCGAATAGCTGAAGTACGGCGACAGGCCGATGGCCGATTCGTACAGCAAGCCGGCGCGCCACGTGAACTTGTTCGGCGTTTGCTCCACCGACGTTTTCGCGATGTTGTTGTCGGTCGTGGACCACGTGAAATCCTCGCGGCCACCCAGCGTGAGATACCAGCGATCCCAACGCATCTGATCCTGCAAGTACAGACCGAGCTGCGTTTGCGTCTGGTCGGTGCTCGTCGTGGGATTGGCGGGCAGCACGCCCTTCACGCCATAGACCGGCGCATAAAGGTCGAGCGACGGCGCCGTGCCCGTCCATACGCGGTTCAGGAAGCGCTGCGTCTGAAAGTCCACGCCGCCGACCACTTTGTGGGCGACGGGGCCGGTCTTCGTGTCGTACTGCACGTTATTGTCGAGCTGCCAGCCATTGAGGATCGGCGCGGCCTGATAGGCGGTGCGCTGGTACGTGCGCTGATCGGCGAGCAACGCGGTGCCGTAGATGGACTTGTAATCGAGATCCATGTGCGTGAAGCGCGCCGTAGAGCGGATTTGCACGGCGTCGTTCACGCGATGCTCGAAGCGATAGCCGGTCGCCACCTGCGTTTTGCGATAGCGGTCGAACGACGGATCGCCCGTGAGCAGCTCGCGGTCGATGCGCCCCCAGCGCGACGGATTGACCATGCCGAGCGCTGGGCCATAGCTGACCGACGATCCCATGTTGTCCTGCATGTAGTTCACGAACCACGTGAAGCTCGTTTGCGCGTTCGGCCGCCAGGTAATGGACGGCTGGATCATGAGACGGTCGTCGCTCACGTTGTCGGTCTGCGCGTTCGACATGCGGCCAAGGCCCGTGATGCGGTAGAGCAGCGTGCCGTCTTCGTTGGCGGGGCCGGTCATGTCCACGCGCAGCTGCCGCCGGTCGAACGTGCCGTAGTCGATGCCGATCTCGCGATAGGCCTCCGCGCTGGGCGCTTTGCTCACGAGATTGACGAGGCCCCCGAGGTTGCCCGCGCCGTAAAGGATCGAGCTCGGACCGCGCAGGACTTCCACGCGCTCGGGCGTGTACGGATCCACGCGAACGGCGGCGTAGCTGCCGGGGCGGTTCGCGATCTGCGGCACGCGCAGGCCGTCCCAGTAGACGTCGGCGTTGAAGCCGCGAATGTAGAACCAGTCGGCGCGGGTATCGCTGCCGTAGGGGTCGGCGTTCACGCCGGCGGCGTACTTGAGTGCGTCGGTCACCGTCTGCACGGCCTGATCGTTCATCTGATCGCGGGGAATCACGCTGATCGATTGGGACGTCTGCATGATCGACGTGTCCGACTTCGTCGCCGTGTCGCTGCGGGTCGCCACATAGCCGACGACCGGGCCACGCGCGACGTCGCGCTCGGCCTGTGCGGTCACGTTCGTCTGCGCCAGCGCGACAGCGGGGCCCGCATCGGCGCCGGTCGCAGCGTTCGGACCGGGCGCGACGATATAACCGCCGTTGGGCTGGCCGGTCGCTTGCAGACCGGTGCCCTCGATCAGAATCGCGAGCGCGAGCGACGGCGTGTAGCTGCCCGAGACGCCCGCCGTGCGTTTGTCGGCGATGTGGGCGGCGTCGTAGGAAATCATCAGGCCGGTTTGCTGGGCGAAGGCGACGAGCCCCTGTTGCAGGGAACCGGCGGGAATGTGTAGCGACAGAGCGGCACGGGCAGCCGTGGCGGGCACGGTGGGCGCAGCCGATTGCGCGCGGGCGTTCGAGGCCGTGATTGCCGTAAGGGCGGCCACGGTGAACAACGTGCCTGCGGCAAGCGCCATGGCGCTCATGGCACGGTGGGCGGCGACGGTCTCACCACGCACAGGCGTGGGGCTGACGTGAGAAGGCATGACGGCGGATTCCTTTCGTTGGAGCATCGAAACATCGAAACGGGCATTCCTGTCTATGCCCCGCGAGATTCGAAAACCCCTCATCCGACGTCAAAATATTTTTGCGTGACGGTGTCCCGGGCGGTTCAGGTGTGGGTGCGGTCGCCGCCAATGGCGCGCAACGTGGGCGCAACATGGGGTGCCTGATCCGGTGCGCCATCAGGTGCGCTGCTGAACGACGTCCCGGTGCGCGTGACGGGCTGCAGGCGGACAAACCAGCGGGTGTAGCGCTGTACCGCTACCGGCAACGCACGCGAGAGCATGTCGAGCACGCGATCGGTATCGTCGACCGGATAGATGCCCGACACGCGCAGCCCGGCGACTTCCGGCGCGCATCCAAGATGACCGCGTCGATATCGGCCCAGTTCGCTGAGGAAGTCGCCGAGCGGCATGGCATGCACGATGAGCATGCCCTGTGTCCATGCGGCGGTGGCGTTGGCGATGCTCGCATCGTCGAAGCGATACCGCAGCGCGGCACGATCGAAGCTCGCGCCCTGCCCTGCGCTCAGCACCACGGCGGCGCCTGCGCGGTTGGCCGGCGCCACGCGCACCGCGCCTTCGAGCACGGCAACGGCGGCACTGTCGCCGCGCTCACGCACGACGAAGCGTGTACCGAGCGCCTGTAGGCTGCCCTGCGCGGTATCGACGAAGTATGGGCGATGCCCATGGTCGGCGTCGGCCCCGGTGGTGATCGCGATTTCCCCCTGCACGAGCCGCAAGCGGCGCTCGTCCTGCGAGAAATGCACGTCCACGGCGGAATCGGTGTTCAGCGCCAGGGTGGTGCCGTCGGCGAGTTGCACGGTGCGTCGCTCACCCACACCGGTACGCAGATCCGCCCGCCATGCGCGCACGCTGTTCGACTCGCTGGCCGACCAGACGGCGCCGGTCACGCCCGCGACGGCGATGAGGCCCAGCATTCGGCGTCTGCCCTGGTTGGCGCGGGCACGCACGAGCGTGTTATGCGCCACGAGCGGCGGAATGGTCCGCAGGTGGGCGCCGAACTCGACGAGACGCCGCCACGCGAGCGCATGCCGTGCGTCGGCATCGTGCCAGCGCTGCCAACCAGCCCGGACATCGGCATTGGCTCGTGCGTTCGCATCGTTGTCCTTGCCCACGTGCGCACTTTTGTCCGTGCTTTTTTCCGCATTGACATCGATGCCGAGGGCTTGCAGCCGGACGAACCATTCGGTAGCGGCCAGCGTGATCGCCTCGGGCAGTGGCGTGGACGGCACGGTGCGGCTCATGCGGCGGGACCTCCGAAGCAGCAGGCATGCAGCGCCCTGACAATGTGGCGCTGGACGGTGGCGATGGAGATGCCGACAGTCTCGGCGATCTCGCGTTGGGCCAGACCGTCGAGTTGCGACAGGAGGAAGACGCGACGCACCACAGGCGGCAGGCCGTCGAGGCGGCGGTCGATGTCGATGAGTGTCTGGAGCAGGATCGCGCGGGTTTCCGGGTCGGGCGCGACGGCTTCGGGTTGTGCCGCAAGCACTTCCAGATACGCGGCTTCGATCTTGCGATGGCGATGCAGATTGGCAACGAGTCCTTGCGCGACGACGGTGAGGAAGGCGCGCGGTTCGCGCGGGCACACCGGGGTGTCCTTGCTGAGCAGGCGCACGAAGGTGTCGTGTGCGAGGTCGGCGGCGTCGCCGTGGTTGCCGAGCTTGCGTTGCAACCAGTTGCGCAGCCAGCCGTGGTGATCGTGATAGAGCGCGGCCACGCCGGACGCGTCGGCGCGTGCGTAGTCTTGGCGTCCCCCGTTGTCGTCACGCATCATGGTCTTGGCTTGGCTGCATCGGCACGCAACCGTCGCTGATCTAGTCGCTGCTCAGGTTAATGATAATCATTCGCATCATATCATGACCTATCGCGCGGTGACGGATGGAAGACGGGACTGACGAAAACAGCGGGGATCGGGCAATCGGACGATCGGACAATCGATCGGGGGGCCGAAGTGAAGGGCGCACCGGAAAGCGCGGATCGTGTCGAGATCAGGCGTCGTTCAGCCAGTTTTCCATTTGCAGGCCGGGATAGGCGGCGAAATCACGTTCGTTGTTCGTGACCAGCGTGACGCCGAGCGAGATGGCGTGTGAGGCGATCAATTTGTCGAGCTGGTCCTTGCGGCGCTCGCGTGTGGCCTCGCGCACCGGACCGTAGGCCGTGGCGGCGACGGCGTCGAACGGCAAAACCGGAATATCCTCAACTAATGCCGCAAGATGGTGACGCTCCCGGGCGGGGTTCGCACAGACGGAAACGCCGAACGAAAGCTCCGCAAACGTGATCGCCGACATCACGACATCGCCTACATGGCACTGCGCAAATCGTTTCGCGACCGCCTCGGGCTGATGCTTCATCAGGTAGATGCAGATGTTGGTGTCCAGCATGTAGCGCGCCATTACAGCGCCTCGCGATCGGACTGTTCCTGATCGCCGCGACCTTCGGCCATGACGTCGTCGCCGAATCGGGCGAACTTGTCGAGCACGCCGGCGAGCGGGCGGCGGCGCGGTCGAATGCGAATTTCGTCGCCTATGCGCTCGATCTCGAGTTCCAGGTCGGTATTCGCATAAGCCAGTTCGGCAGGAATGCGCACGGCTTGCGAATTGCCGTTGCGGAATGCGCGGGTGAAGTGCATGAGGGACTCCAGCAGGAAAGCGTCATGCGAATACTCTAGGCGTTGGCCGGATGAATGTAAATACATATGTGTGTACATTGCGTTGGGAGTGGCTGGGGTGGCCTGGTCGGAGTGAGGCGAGGGCCCCTGGAATTACAACCACCTTCAACATGGGAATCGATGGATGCTGTACAAATATACAGTACAATCATCGCGTGCCGGGCGACGCATGAATGCTGCCAGCGACTGTCGTATCGGCCTGATAGAGTAGTTACCCCAAGGCGCGTACGCGCTCTCTCGTCTGCCCAGAGACCAAGTGGATAAGCCCTCCAAACCCGACCCGTCGGCCAGCCACGCCATTCGTATCCGTGGCGCTCGCCAGCACAACCTTAAGAACCTCGACGTCGATCTTCAGACCGGCGAGATGACCGTCGTGACCGGCCCATCCGGTTCCGGCAAGTCGAGCCTGGTGTTCGACACGCTGTTTGCCGAAGGCCAGCGTCGCTACGTCGAGACGTTCAGCGCTTATGCGCGTCAGTTCCTCGATCGCATGGACCGCCCGCAGGTCGACCATGTGGAAGGGGTGCCGCCCGCCATCGCCATCGACCAGACCAATCCGGTGCGCAGCTCGCGCTCGACGGTCGGCACGATGACCGAACTCAACGACCACCTCAAGCTGCTCTTTGCCCGTGCGGCGGCGCTGTTCGATCGTGAGACGGCGCAACCGGTGCGTCACGACACACCCGAGACGATCTACGCCGACCTCATGGCGCGTACCGCGAAGGACGACCCGCGTCTGGTCGTCACGTTCCCGGTCGAACTGCCCGCGACCGTCACGCCCGACGAAGTCGAACAGTGGCTCTCGGCGTCCGGCTACACGCGCGTGCAGGCCGAGCGCGAAGTCACGACCGCCGAGGGCACGCGCAAGGTGCTCGACGTCGTTGCCGACCGGTTCCGTTTGCAGAACACGGAGAAGGCGCGCGCGATGGAAGCCATCGAGTCGTCGCTCAAACGCGGCCGCGCGCGCATGAACGTCTATGTGCTCGCCGAGACGGGCGAGCCGGACATCTGGCGCTATTCGCAGGACCTGCACTGCCCCGACAGCGATCTGCACTACGCCGACCCGCAACCGGCGCTCTTCTCGTTCAATTCCGCATACGGCGCCTGCGAGGCCTGCCGCGGTTTCGGTCGGGTGATCGGCGTCGATCTGGGATTGGTGATTCCCGATGAGCGCAAAACGCTGCGTGGCGGTGCCGTCAAGACCATTCAGACGCCCGCGTGGAAAGAGATCCAGGACGACCTGCTCGAGTACGCCGGCAAGGCCGGGATTCCGCGCGACACCCCCTGGTCGAAGCTCTCGCCCGAGCATCGCGAGTGGGTCATCGAAGGCGACCCGGACTGGAAGGGCGAGTGGAACAAGCAGTGGTACGGCATTCGTCGCTTCTTCGGCTACCTCGAGTCGAAGGCGTACAAGATGCACATTCGCGTGCTGCTCTCGAAGTACCGCAGCTACACCACGTGCGAGACCTGTGGCGGGGCGCGCCTGAAGACGGAGGGGCTGCTGTGGCGTCTGGGCTCGAAGGAGAATGCCGACGCTGTGCTGCCGCCTGCTCAACGCTTCATGCCGCGCGGCGTGTCGTGGTCGCGCGAACAGCTCGAAGCGCTGCCCGGGCTGACCATGCACGATCTGATGCTCATGCCGATCACGCGCGTGCGCCAGTTTTTCGATTCGCTCACGCTGCCCTCCAGCCTGCTCGACGATGCGCTCAAGCTGTTGCAGGAGGAAGTCGGCACGCGCCTGAAGTACCTTTGCGACGTCGGCATCGGCTACCTCACGCTCGATCGCCAGAGTCGTACGCTTTCAGGCGGCGAGGTGCAGCGTATCAACCTGACGACGGCCCTTGGCACGTCGCTCGTCAATACGCTGTTCGTTCTCGACGAGCCGAGCATCGGCCTGCACCCTCGCGATATGGACCGTATCGTGGCCGCCATGCATCGACTGCGTGACGCCGGCAATACGCTTGTCGTCGTGGAGCACGACCCCGCGGTGATGC
The DNA here is from genome assembly GCF_000934605.2 of Pandoraea vervacti. Taxonomy (NCBI): domain Bacteria; kingdom Pseudomonadati; phylum Pseudomonadota; class Betaproteobacteria; order Burkholderiales; family Burkholderiaceae; genus Pandoraea; species Pandoraea vervacti. Next base: position 83,682 of record NZ_CP010897.2, read on the forward strand.
TTGCGGCGGACCGTGTGATCGACATGGGGCCCGGCCCGGGCGAGCGCGGCGGTCAGATCGTGTTCGACGGCACGCCGGAGGAAGTGCGCCAGGCCGACACGCTCACGGGCAGCTATCTCGGCGGACGCAAGCACGTGGCCAACGCCTCGAACTGGCGTGCGCGTCCGGTCGATGACGCGACACCGCGTCTCACCCTGACCGGCGCGCGCGAGCACAACCTCAAGCACGTCGACGTCGACATTCCGCTGGGACGCCTCGTGTGCGTGACAGGTGTGTCCGGTTCCGGCAAGTCGACGTTGGTGCAGGACATTCTGAATCCTGCGCTGGCGCGTCACTTCGGGGACCCGACCGAAGCCCCGGGCGCGCACGACGAATTGATCGGCGCCGAGCAGTTGTCGGGCGTCGTGTTCGTCGACCAGTCGCCCATCGGCAAGACGGCGCGCTCGAACCCGGCGAGTTATGTCGGCGCGTTCGACGAGATTCGCAAACTGTTCGCGGCCGAACCGGTGGCGCTCCAACGTGGCTACAACGCCAGCACGTTCAGCTTCAACTCCGGCAATGGCCGCTGTCCGACTTGCGGCGGCTCGGGCTTCGAGCACGTGGAAATGCAGTTCCTGAGCGACGTGTATCTGCGTTGCCCGGACTGCGACGGCAAGCGTTATCGCGCGGAAGTGCTGGACGTGAAGATTCAACGCGCGGTGCCGGGCGAAGCGATGCGCGAACTGAGCGTATCGGATGTCCTCGAGCTCACCGTCAACGAAGCCGTGAAGCTGTTCTCGTCGGATCGCGACGTGCTGCGCGTGTTGCAGCCCATCGTCGATGTCGGTCTCGAGTACGTGAAGCTGGGCCAGCCCGTGCCAACGCTTTCGGGCGGCGAAGCGCAGCGCCTGAAGCTCGCTGGCTTCCTCGCGGAAGCGGCGCAGAAGAAGACCGCGAGCGGCCAGAAGGTGGCCCATCGCGGACGCCTGTTCATCTTCGACGAACCGACCACTGGTCTGCACTTCGACGACATCGCCAAACTGATGCGCGCGTTCGGCAAGCTGCTCGACGGCGGCAACTCGCTGCTCGTCATCGAACACAATCTGGACGTGGTGCGCGCGGCAGACTGGATCATCGATCTGGGGCCGGAAGGCGGCGAAGGCGGGGGTGAAGTGCTGTGCGCCGGCACGCTCGCGCAAGTCGTGGCGTGCGAGGGCTCGCACACCGGGCGCGCGCTCGCCGATTACGAACGCACGGTGGTGGGACCTGCGCAGGCGGTGGCGTCGGGCATGGCTGGCGGTGACGCCGGCATGCCGCTGCAAACCGCCTTGCGTGCGGCGCGTACCGCACGCATGCCCGGCATGCCCGGCATGCCCGCCGGCGGCAACGACATTCGGATCGTCAATGCGCGCGAACACAACCTCAAGTCGCTCGATGTGTCCATTCCACGCGGCAAGTTCAGCGTGATCACCGGCGTGTCCGGCTCGGGCAAGTCGACGCTTGCGTTCGACATCCTGTTCAACGAAGGTCAGCGCCGTTACCTCGAATCGCTCAACGCCTACGCGCGCTCCATCGTGCAGCCGGCGGGACGCCCGGAAGTCGACGCGGTCTATGGCATTCCGCCGACGGTCGCCATCGAGCAGCGTCTGTCGCGTGGCGGGCGCAAGAGTACGGTCGCGACGACCACGGAAGTCTGGCACTTCCTGCGTCTGCTGTACGTGAAGCTTGGCATTCAGCATTGCATCCACGACGGCGCGCCGGTCACCGCGCAGAGTCCCGATTCGATCGTCGCGCAGTTGATGCGCGACCGACGGGGGCAGCACGTCGGGCTGCTCGCGCCACTCGTCGTCGGACGCAAGGGGATCTATACCGATCTGGCGAAGTGGGCCAAGGCGCGCGGGCATTCGCACCTGCGGGTGGACGGCGTGTTCCTGCCCGTCGATCCGTGGCCGAAGCTCGATCGCTTTCGCGAACACACCATCGAATTGCCGGTCGGCGACGTGGTGGTCACGCCCGAGAACGAAGGGTTGCTGCGCACGCTGCTCGCGGCGGCGCTGGAACTGGGCAAGGGGGTGATGCATCTGCTCGCACCGCTCGATGGCCTGGGCGACACCATGAGCGACGAGCAGCCGGGCGAAGGCGTGGGCGAGATCGAGGTGTTTTCGGTCAAGCGCGCGTGTCCGGTGTGCGGTACGAGCTACCCGGACCTCGATCCGCGCATGTTCTCGTTCAATAGCAAACACGGCTGGTGTACGACTTGCGTGGGTACCGGACTGGCGCTTACGCGCGAGCAGCGCGAAGCGTTCGACGATACGGTGCTCAATCAGGACAATCGCGGGCGCGAACATGCCTTGCCGTCGCAGGACCAGGAGCCGGAAGACGTGGGGGATCAGCCGTGTCCGGACTGTCATGGTGCGCGTCTGAATAACGTCGCGCGGGCGGTGACGTTTGACGAGCACGCCATTTCCGACGTGGCCCAATGGACCGTGACGGATACGCGTGAGTGGATTCAGGGGCTCGAGCTGACGGGGCGCGAGGCGAGCATTGCACGCGATCTGATCAGCGAGATTCAGGGGCGTCTCGAGTTTCTGGAGGAAGTGGGTCTGGGCTACCTCACGCTCGACCGCGCGGCACCCACGCTCTCGGGCGGTGAGTCGCAACGCATTCGACTCGCGGCACAGCTCGGCAGCAATTTGCAGGGCGTTTGCTACGTACTGGACGAGCCGACCATCGGTCTGCATCCGCGCGATAACGGCATTCTGCTCGGCGCGTTGCGCAAGCTCGGCGATCAGGGCAACACGCTGGTCGTCGTCGAGCATGACGAAGACACGATTCGCCGCGCCGATCACATCATCGATATTGGACCGGGCGCGGGCAAGCGCGGCGGCACGCTCGTCGCGCAGGGCAACGTGGCAGACCTTGCGTCCCATCCCGACTCGCTCACCGGCAAGTTTCTCGCGCATCCGTTGCAACACCCGATTCAACCGCGCCGCGAAGTCGTGGCGCCGGCGAAGGGCGCCGAGGCGGTGCCGCCGCATTGGCTGACGGTGCATGGCGCCACGCTGCACAACCTGAAGAACGTGACGGCGTCGTTGCCGCTCGCCCGCCTCACGGCAATCACCGGCGTGTCGGGGTCGGGAAAGTCGACGCTTGCGCGCGACGTGCTGATGACGAACCTGCTCGATGCCGTGGGCCGTTCCGTATTGTCTTCGCCGGCCGAACGTCGGGCGCGCAAAGGCACCGTGCGTCATGCGGTCAAGGCCGATGGCAAGCCGCGCGCGAAGTCGGAGGCCCCGGCAGAACCGCGCCGTGCGGTGGTGCATGCCTGGCATGGCTGCGAGTCGGTGACCGGCTGGGAGACGATCGATCGTGTCCTCGAAGTCGATCAGACGCCGATCGGCAAGACGCCGCGTTCATGCCCGGCAACGTACATCGGCTTCTGGGATACGATCCGCCGGTTGTTTGCCGATACGCTCGAAGCGCGAGCTCGTGGTTATTCGGCGTCGCGCTTCTCCTTCAATACCGGGGAAGGCCGCTGCCCGGCGTGCGAGGGACAGGGGGTGCGCACCATCGGCATGAGTTTCCTCGCGGACGTGAAGGTATTGTGCGACGTCTGCCACGGACAGCGTTTCAATGCCGAGACGCTGGCGGTCACCTGGCGCGGCAAGAGCATTGGCGACGTGCTGACCATGGAAGTGGACGAAGCCGTCGAGTTCTTCGCATCGATGCCGAGTATTGCGCATCCGCTGCAATTGATGAAGGACGTCGGACTTGGCTATCTCACGTTGGGGCAGCCATCGCCGACGCTCTCGGGCGGCGAAGCGCAGCGTATCAAGCTGGTGACGGAGTTGACCAAGGTGCGCGACGACATTACGCGTCGCGGCCAGAAGTCGCCGCACACGCTATATGTGCTCGACGAGCCGACCGTCGGTCTGCACATGGCCGATGTGGCGCGTCTCATCAACGTGCTGCATCGGTTGGTGAACGGTGGACATACGGTCGTCGTCATCGAGCACAACCTCGATGTGATTGCCGAGGCCGACTGGATCGTCGACATGGGACCGGAAGGGGGCAAGGACGGTGGGACCGTTGTCGCTGCGACATCGCCCGATGTGCTGGCAACGGTGAAGGCGAGCCACACCGGGATCGCACTCAAACCCGTGTTGGCGCAAACGGCCGCCACGGGCGCGACGGTGGTGACACCGGAGGATGCCGTCACAGCGAAGTAGCAAGTAGGGCGCCAATCGATCCACGCCTGCGCCGGGCGTCGCCAACGGCCCGGCAAGGCGGTCCGCCATCGGCGCCACCAGCAACACCGGCGACACGGCGACACCGGCAACACCGGCAACACCGGCAACACCGGCAACACCGGCAACACCGGCGACACCGGCAACACCGGCAACACCGGCGACACCGGCGACACCGGCGACACCGGCGCGGCATGCGCGAGCTGCGCCGTCATCGACCTGCCCGGCCGAGGATGTCCGGTCACCCTTCGGGACGCCCGACGACGGCGTCCCGCGTTCATTTCTGCGCGTGAATCCCTGCGTCGTGACACTTGCCCACGTCTTTGCACATAGACGTTTCAGCCCGCATCGTCCCGTCATCGCTTGGGGAGATACCGTCTTGCCCGTCAAGCGATTGCGACGTAGTTCGCCCGATAAGGCTGTCGTGTCTTCAGAACGCCGAAACACAGATGCACAAGCTTACGCATTGCAGCGCCGAGTATAGACATGGTGGATTTGCCACGCGCTGCCAAGCGTTCACACAATGCCTTGATGTGGGGGTTATAGCGTTTAGCGACGACGGCCGCCATGTAGAGAGTTGCCCGTACCTTGGGCGGCCCGGCCTTCGATAAACGTGAAGGGCCCTGGATCGACGATCCCGACTGCCTCTGCACCGGCACCAGGCCGAGATACGCCGCAAGTTGTTCTGCAGAATCGAAGTGGCGCGCGTGCATGATGGCAAGCAGCGTGCGGCCTACCTGAGGGCCAACTGCCGGGATACTTTGCAGCAACATCAAGTTTGCTTTAAGGCCCGGATGGGCAGCAATGTGATCATCGATCTCGCGTTGCAGGCTGGCTAAATGGCGCTCCAAAAACTCGATCGTCTCGAGAATCGAATGCAGGACTAGCGCCGTTGGAGCCGTGATTTCCGCTTTCTCATGCCGGTTGCGCTCACGCTGAAGATCTTGTGCAAGCGCTTCACGGCGCGCCATCAGTGCTTGAAGTATGCGAGCCTCGGGCGCTGGAGGACTCCAGCGCATTGGCCGTGCGTGCATCGCAAAGCGCGCTAACACGTGGCTGTCTACAATGTCGTTCTTCGTGCGCACGCCCATTCCGGTCGCAAAAGCACGCACCTGCGCAGGATTAACGACAGACACGGAGAGCCCGGCATCGTGCAGGCCACACGCGGCCATCTCGTGATAGACGCCGGTACCTTCGAGCGCGACATGTACGTGGCTCGGCTCGGTGTGTCTCTTGCCCAACCAGCCCAACAGATCGGTTAGGCCGGCGCGGCTATTGGCAACAACCTTCGTACTACGCTTGCCGTTTGTCATGTCCAGCAGGCAGCAATCCAGCTTGGCTTTGGCAACATCAATACCGAGGTAGAACATCAATTTGATCCTTAATCGAGGAATCAATACCAACTCACCCACTTGCCTTGTACATACAGGGTCCACGCCCTTGGCTACCGTTCAGTGTCTGTGCTGGTGAGGGCGAGGCGAAGGGCATTATCTCCACAGCAAGGTCCAAGCCTTCAGGCTCCAAACATGCTCACTTCACCTCATGTGACGGTAGCTAACCATCACGAAGACGAAGATACAAGGCTCCGAAATAAAAATATATAGAAAATATACGATCGATTTTTAGCGTTTACGGACGTTCTGATCAGTGTGTGTGCTCACTTCTTGCTAATGCCTTGTCTTTCGCCGGTCTACCGAAATATTTCCAATTATTTCTAAATCGGAAATTAGAAATAGACAATTATCGACTTTATTGCGATTGATGCGAGCAATAGACTGCAACTGTCGACGATGAATTGAACATCGCCTCTTTCAAACAGACAGGAGCATCATCATGAAGCGCACTCTTATCACCTCGGCTCTGGTTTCCGCAATGCTGGCTGTTTCGGCCGGTTCGGCTTTCGCCAGCGACGCATTCGACGGTCCCTCGGAATTCTCGTGGGTGCCCCAAACCAGCGTGCTGACCCGCGCGCAAGTTCGTGAAGAACTGGTGCAAGCGCAGCAAGCCGGTCTTGTGGTCCAACACGACGCCGTCTACCCGAAGGCAGCACCGAGCGCACTACCGGCAACGGCCAGCGCCCCGGTCACGATGGGTTCGGTCGGTGGTCTGCAACGCGCCGGTACGACTTATTTCGGTAACTAATTCGGTACCCAACTCGGCGACCAACTCGGTAAGCCGTTCGGTAACTGAGCCCGTACGAATCGCCGGACATGCCGTAACCCCGTGACCCTACGCCAATAGAGCGCACTGCAACGCCGGGGTAGCAGCCTCCGATACTTGATCGGCCGCTTCGATAGCGGCCGATTTTGTTTTGCGCGCCCGATGGGCGTCGGCGATCCATTCGATCGCGCGGCCCGTCAAAACGCGGTATGTGGATAACCCTGTCGATAACGCTGTGTACAGGCCGCGTGACCTCTGTGGGCAAGCCTGTGGATTGGCGGGGGATAAGTGCGGGATAAGCGCGGGATAAGCAGTGGAAAGGTAAGGGAAAAGTGGCCGAAAAGGCGGGGATAACCGGTGTATATCCTGTGGGTATGCGGTGGATAGGCGTTGCATAACCCGGCTATAAGCTGGGGGTAAACCGGTGGATTATCTGTGGAGATCCCCGACTTTTCTGTGGGTAAGTCTGTGGATGATCGGTGAACAGTTTTTCCCGCGTCAGCCGCACAGCCTTTTCCCATCTGAGTTTTGCGGCGATATTCCCGGCGACCGGACGGCGGTCAAACAAAAAAGTCACTCGCCGATCGTCTTCGCCAAAAACGCCGTGACGCGTGCAATCGCGTCCTCGCGCGCCTCGGGCTGGGTGCCCGTGATCGGCACGACATGGGTCTTGGGATTGGTGAATTCGGGACGCGCGCGAACGGGCATGTTCGGTGCATCGAAGTCGTGATACGCCCCCGGATAAATGTGGAAGGTGATCGGCGCGCCCTTGGCGACGACATCGTTCACGAAGGCTTCGCACGGTGCGGCCTTGCTCCAGACGTCATCGGCGCCGGTGAGAAGTAGCAGCGGAACCGTCGTCGACCAGTCCGCGCCCTGCGCCTTGGCGTTGCACCAGCCCGGATAGAACGCGACGGCTGCCGCGAAGTCAGGTGCATTCGGTGCATTGGGTGTACTCGGCGCGCTCGTGGTGCTCGTACCGTTCGTGGCGTTCGGCATGCCTGGCAAATGTCCCGGACCCCTCGGCCCGATGGAGAACAGCGTGGTGCCACCGCCATGCGACCAACCCATCAGCGCAATGCGATCACCCCGAATGCCCGGCAGCGACTGCAGGTAGCGCAATGCCCCGTAGGCGTCGCGCGCACGCTCCACCCACGGACGAACCGGTCCGCCCCTCGCGCACTCGCTTGCCTGCCCGCGTGTGGTGAAGCTGTCGACCATCAGCACGGTGTAACCCGTCGCGTTAAAGCGCCGCGCCCAGTCGAGTTCGCGCGCATCGATGGCGCCCTTGCGCGAAAACATGCCGTTGCAGCCATGCAGAAAGACGACGGCGGGCGTCGGCCCGTTCGCATTCACCGCGCGAAACAGGTAAGCGTCGAGCGTCACCGGCGCCCCATGACTGTCGGCATCCAGAGACGCTACCTGCACCTTCTCTTGCGCAACGGTGTCGGTCATGGCGCCCAATGACAGAACGATGGAACATGTGAGCGCGGCCATCGTGCGTGAACGATGTGTGCGTGAAGCAAAGCGCAATGGCATGGATGTCCCCTGCAAAAATTGTCGAAGCGCGCGGCCACCCGCCCGGGTCTCGTCGCCAATGTCCGCAAGATAGCGCGCAGTGTGTGCGCTGTGTCTTTCGTCATATTACGAACGGTTGCGGGTCAGGCGCGCGCTCGTCCTTCTCTCCATGCGGCCATTCGGCCATCCGTCATGTCGTCGCGAAACCTCTGCTAAGCATCTGCCAATCGAAGATAAGGCATGGCCACACCGCCCCTTAGAATGGACTCGGATACCTGACCCATCCGTCCGATCGTTCCGAGAGCGGAACGCAACGCCTGTCCGGAGACATTCGATATGAGCGGCACGAACAAGGAAAACGAAGACAACCACCCGACGACGGCAGCAGCCCCGCAAACGTCGCAATGGCGCCTCGAGACGCTCGCCGTGCATGGCGGCTATCGTCCCGATCCCACCACGCGCGCCGTGGCCGTTCCGATTTATCAGACGGTGGCTTACGCCTTCGACGACACACAGCACGGGGCGGATCTGTTCGACCTCAAGGTGCCGGGCAACATCTACACGCGCATCATGAATCCGACGCAGGACGTGCTGGAGCAACGCGTTGCGGCGCTCGAAGGCGGTGTCGCGGCGCTCGCGCTCGCATCCGGGCAAGCGGCCGTGACTTACGCCATCCAGACGATCGCCGAGGCCGGCGACAACATCGTGGCGGCCAGCACGCTTTACGGCGGCACGTACAACCTGCTGGCGCACACGCTGCCGCTCTCGGGCATCACGACACGCTTTGCGGATCCCCGCGAGCCGGAGTCCTTCGAGCCGCTGATCGACGACAAGACCAAGGCCATCTTTGCCGAGTCGGTCGGCAACCCGCTGGGCAATATCACCGATATCGAGAAGCTCGCGAAGATTGCGCATCGACATGGCATTCCGCTCATCATCGACAACACCGTGCCGTCGCCGTATTTGCTGCGTCCGTTCGAGCACGGTGCGGACATCGTGGTGCACTCGCTCACCAAGTATCTCGGCGGGCATGGCACGAGCATCGGCGGCGCCATCGTCGACTCGGGCAAGTTCCCCTGGGCCGAGCACAAGGCACGCTTCAAGCGACTGAACGAGCCGGACGTGAGCTACCACGGCGTGGTCTATACGGAAGCTTTCGGTCCGGCGGCATACATCGGGCGCACACGGGTCGTGCCGTTGCGCAACACTGGGGCGGCCATTTCGCCGTTTAACGCGTTTCAGATTCTTCAGGGCATCGAGACGCTCGCCCTGCGCCTTGAGCGCATCACGGAAAATGCGCTGAAGGTCGCGCAGTTCCTGAAAACGCATCCGAAGGTCGAGTGGGTGAACTACGCCGGGTTGCCGGAGCATCCCGATCACGCGCTCGTGGACAAGTATCTCTCGGGACGCGGTCCCGGCATTCTCACCTTCGGCGTGAAGGGCGGACGCGCAGCGGGCGCTGCATTTCAGGACGCGCTGCAACTCTTCACCCGTCTGGTCAACATCGGCGACGCCAAGTCGCTTGCGACGCATCCCGCATCGACCACGCACCGCCAGCTCTCGCCGGACGAATTGCGCAAGGCCGGCGTGAGCGAGGAAACGGTCCGGCTGTCCATCGGCATCGAGCACATCGACGACCTGCTCGCGGACCTCGATCAGGCGCTGCGCAAGACGGCCTGAACCTGCTCGCATACCGATCCGCAACGCAGCGTTTCAACTGGCGTAACGCAAGGCGGCGCGTGACACAGCGGCGTTGAGCCACGCGCCGCCGTGTCCATGCGCGGCCTCATTTTCCGCCAAGTCTGGCGGAGTATCATGCGCGGCAACCGGTTGGGGGCAGGCAGCCGGGGCGTCGTCATGTGAGCGTCACCAAACGGTCACAATGACGGCGTACTGTCCTTGCCCATTTCTCAAGGATTGCGCATGGACTATTTGCAAGTGCTCGTGCTCGCCATCGTACAAGGCGTGGCAGAGCTGCTTCCGGTGTCGAGCTCGGCTCACGTCATCATGGCCGAGAAGCTGATGGGGCTCGACCCTTCCACACCCGCCATGACGCTGTTGCTCGTCATGCTGCACACCGGCACGATGCTTGCCGTCATCGTTTATTTCTGGAAGTCGTGGCGCGAGCGTTATTTCTCGTCGAAGCACGACTTCGTTCACAACGCCAAGCAGGTGATCATCGCGACCGCCTTCACCGGCGTGATCGGTCTTGCGCTGATGTTCTTCATCGAGAAAGTGCTGATGCGCGGCTCGGCGCATGCGGAAATCGAGCATCTGTTCGGCAATCTGTACATCATCTCGGCCGGCCTCGCGATGGCGGGAATTCTGATTCTGATTTCGGGCACCCGACGCCCCCCGATGGGCGATCGCCCGATGCGAGGGACCGACTCGGCGTGGATCGGCGCGGTGCAGGGCGTTTGCCTGCCCTTCCGTGGTTTCTCGCGTTCGGGATCGACCATCTCGACGGGCATGCTGCGCGGGCTCGACAAGGTGCGTGTCGAGGAATTCAGCTTCGCGCTGGCCGTCGTGCTCACCCCGCCGGTGATCGTGAAGGAGGCTTACCGTCTGTACAAGTCGGGGGGCGCACAAACGCTGTCGGGCCACTTCATGTCGGTGCTCACACCGAGCCTCGTTGGTATGGCGTTCAGCTTTCTGGCCGGTCTCGTCGCCTTGCGCTGGCTCTCGCGCTGGCTCGAACATGGGCGGTGGTACCTGTTCGGCATTTATTGCCTCGTAGCGTCGGCCGTCGTGCTCGCGGCCAGCCAGTACCTGTAAGGCAACGTCGAACTCGACGGCGATGGTGTCCGTGGGGGGCGTGCTCCCCTCGCGGCTTTGCCGCATTGCGCGGCTCGCTTAGCGCGCATTACCTCTGCATCGCTTCAATCCGCTTCATTTCTGCTTCATACCAATTTCGCCACGACGTCCATGAACGCAGCGATGGCGCGCGATTCGCGACGCTCGGCCAGACACACCACGACGGTCGTCGTCTCCACCTTCGCATCGCTGATGGGCACCGTCGCCAACCGCGCGTCGGGGGTGTGTTCGCGCGCAGATACGGCTGCGACGCCAAGGCCGAGAATCACCGCTTCGCGAATCGCTTCACGGCTGCCGATCTCCATCGCCACCCTCGGCGCGACGCCTGCCTCCTGCATGGCCGCTTCGAGCGCGTGACGCGTCGTCGAACCCGGCTCGCGCATGAGCATCGGCTCGTCGGCCAGGTCGGCGAGCCTGACGCCCTTGCGTCGCGCAAAGCGATGCGTGCGCGGCGCCAGCAATACGACCGGATGCGTGCGATACGGCACTGCGTGCAGACGCACGTCGTCTTGATATCGCGCCAGCACCGCCACGTCGGTGCGGTAGGCCAACAGCCCTTCGATCATCTCTTCCGAATTGCCCGGGCGCATCGAGATCCGGATGCCGGGATAACGCGGCTGAAACGCCGCGACGATTTCCATCGCGTGATGCGGCCCGACCGCCCCAAGACGTAATTCCCCCGTACGCAGCCCCCCATGCTCCTTGAGCAAGCCGAGCGCTTCGGCCTCGTCGGCGAAGATGCGCAGGCTGACGGCATAAAGTGCCTTGCCGGTAGGGGTGAGCGTCAGGCCGCGACCGTGACGATAGAACAGCTCAACGCCGTAAGTCTCTTCCAGCGCGCGGATCTGCGTGGTCATGGTGGGCTGACTTACATGCAACGCCTGCGCGGCGCGCGTCACGCTGCCGTGACGCGCAACGGCATGAAACGAGCGCAACTGGGTGATTCGCATCGGTGACGCTCCCGTGACGAGGTATAGGTTTTGCCAATAGATTGGCGAAAAAATGTGAATTGGAAGTATAGGACGCCACTCACCATAATCCAGCTCAATCTTCGTCAAATGATCGCAACGTCTTCGGGCGCGGCGGCGCGAATCCTCACCATGACTGCACGTTCACGTTTTCATAACCCGGTCGACGTTCACTTCGGTGCGGGAGCGCTCGCCAATTTGCCCGCACTCGTCGGCAGCCGCCGCGCGGTGCTCGTCACCATGCCCGAGGCACGCGCGCTCGGCATGTCCGGGCAGATCGAAGCGCTGCTCGGTCAGCGGCTTGCCGGCGTGATCGATCAGGTCAGCCCGAATCCGGATGTGCGGGAACTCGCCCCGATGTACGGTGACTTCTGGCGTCGCTACGCGCAGTGCGAGGTGATCGTGGCGCTTGGCGGCGGCAGTGCGCTCGATACCGCGAAGCTGTTGATGGTGGCGGGCGACGACGACAAATTCGCCACGCTCATCGATGCGCTAGATGCCGGCGGCACGTTCCGGCCCACGCGCACGAAACGGCTCATCACGGTGCCCACGACCGCGGGCACCGGCAGCGAAGTGACGCCGTGGGCCACGCTGTGGGATCGCCACGTGAAGCGCAAGAAATACTCGCTGCATCTTCCGCAGACATGGCCCGAAGCCGCCATCGTCGACCCGTGCCTGACCCGTTCGCTACCACGCGCCGTCACGTTGCAGAGCGGTCTCGATGCGCTCTCGCACGCGCTCGAAGCGATCTGGAACGTCAACGCGAATCCCATTTCCGACACGTTTGCGGTCACGGCGGCGCGCGAGATGATGCGCGTGCTGCCAAAGCTCATGGCGTCGCTCGACGACATGCCATTGCGCGAACAGGCGGCGCTGGCCGCCCTTCAGGCGGGTATGGCCTTCTCCAACACGAAGACCGCACTGGCCCACTCGATTTCGTACGACATGACGATCCGCTACGGACTACCGCACGGCATTGCGTGCTCGTTCACGTTGCCGGCCGTCATGCGTCTGGCCATCGGTAGACGGGCGGATCGCGACGCGGTGCTCGCACAGGTTTTCGACGGCGACATCGACGGTGCCCCCGATGCGCTTACCGCCTTCCTCAACGGTCTGGGCGTGGCGACCGAGTTCTCCGCCTATGGGGTGAGCGAGCCCGAGTCGGCCCAGATGATCACCGCTGCGCTCGACGGCCCGCGCGGACGCAATTTCATCGGCGCTGCCGCCTGATCGATGCGGTGAGCCCGCCCACGCTTTCGTAGTCCTGTCGTTGCCGTTGCATGCGTGTTTTCGAGTCTTACCCGCAGTTCCCGCAGCACCCATTATCAAAACGATAGCCACACACCGGTCTTCGGCATGTGCGGCACCGAGACATCCAGGAGACAGACGCCCGGCGCAGACCGGTGCGTCGCAGCGCGCCGCCGGGGCGCGGCGCATCAACAGGAGGCGCAATGGAACAGGTTCTCAACGGCGTTGGCGCGCGTGACGCCGTTAACGCCGAAAAAGCGGTGCGCACGGTCGCGATGGCCAGCCTGATCGGCACGACGGTCGAGTGGTACGACTTCTTTCTGTACGGGACCATCACCGGGCTCGTCTTCAACAAACTTTTCTTTCCCAGCGGCGACGCATTCGTTGCCACCGCCCTCGCCTATACCGTCTACGCCGTGGGTTTCGCCACGCGTCCGCTCGGCGGCATCCTCTTCGGTCACTTCGGCGATCGGCTGGGGCGCAAACCCTTGTTGATCGTCACACTCACCATCATGGGCGTGTCGACATTCCTGATCGGGCTGGTGCCGACGTACGACAGTATCGGCATCGCCGCGCCGCTGATCCTGCTGTTTCTGCGTTTGCTGCAAGGCATCGGGCTGGGCGGCGAATGGGGTGGCGCTGTGCTCATGGCGTTCGAATACGCGCCGCGCGACAAGCGTGGGCAGTTCGCCGCGTACCCGCAGATCGGGCTGGCGGTGGGGCTGTGTCTGTCGACCGGCGTGGTGGCGCTGTTGTCCTCGACGCTCACCGACGAGCAGTTCATGTCGTGGGGCTGGCGTCTCGCATTCATGCTGAGCCTGGTGCTCGTGGCGGTCGGCATGTTCATCCGGTTGCGCGTGCTGGAAACCCCCGAGTTCGCGAGGATCAAGGACAGTCAACACGTAGCGCATGTGCCGCTCTCGGAGATCGTGCGCGACTATCGTCGCAATGTGTTGCTCGGCTGGGGCGCGCGTTATATCGATGGTGTGGTGTTCAACGTCTACGCCGTGTTTGCGATCTCGTATCTCGTGGGAACGCTGCACTTTCCGAAGACGCCGATTTTGCTGGCCGTCACCCTCGCTGCACTGGTACTGGTCGCGACGATTCCCTATGCATCGAAGCTCTCGGATCGCATCGGACGCCGGCGCGTCTTCGCGGCGGGGGCGCTGGCGTGCGGGCTTTCGTCGATTCCGGCGCTCGCGGTGATGCAGTACTCGGGCAACGTGTGGTGGGTCTCACTCGCCGTGATCGTGCCGCTCGGTGTGGTGTATGCGTTCGTGTACGGTCCGGAGGCGTCGATGTTCTGCGAGTTGTTTGACACGCGGGTGCGTTACACCGGCATCTCGGTCGTCTACCAGGTCTCGGGCATCGTCTCCAGTTCGATCACGCCGTTGGTGGCGGCAACGCTGCTCGAATACGGCGGCCACAAGCCGTGGTGGATCGCCGTGTATGTGCTGGTGGTGGGGTGCCTGTCCGCCGCGTGTGCGAAAGCGATGAAGCGCACGTATTGAAGCGGTCTTATTGATGTGGCGGTGTGAGATCCCGTAGCGAACGTGTCTACGGGAATGCGGCAGGCCGGCGGATGGCTCCCCGGCTTGCCGCTTTTTTTCGACTTTCTATACCGCCGTGCGGGAGGGCTTACTGGCCGAAGTAGATCGAACCGGCGCGATTCACGCGGCCCGGCACTTCATAAGCGGGCGAGACGACCGAGCCGGGCTGTGCGGCCACGGGGCCCGGCTGTGCCTGAACCTGTGTTTGGCCCTGTGCTTGCTGCTGCACTGGCTGCGGTTGCGCGGACGGTTGCGACGCGGATTGCGTATTCTCGGCAGCGTTTGCGCTCGTCATGGCGCCCGCGCTCAGCAGTGCGGCAGCGAAAGCCGAAGCGATCAGAAATTGTTTCATTTTCATTTCTCCTGTCTGGCGAGACGTCCACCATGGGCGCCGTCATTGCCGCCAATCTACGCGCGCGAGGCGAGGAGAAAAACGCGTTCTCGTGTAAGGACGCATTGCTGAAAATGAAATAATCGAACGTCAGCGCCATCGATTCGTCGTGCTGGACGACCGACGATGCCGTGCGTGACGATCCTTCGGAAAGCCGCCGATCAGCGACGCTTCAACGGCGTCACACGAACGCGTGCTTCTTGCTGGCGACGCGCGCGTGCGACTCGGCTGCGCAGATACGAAGCGGTGAGCAGCGAAGCGCTTGCCAATAAAAGGAAGGAACCGAGGGCAGCCATGGTAATGCTCCTGTAGACCGGCATCGTTCGCGGTGCGGCGCACCCTGCGAGCCACGATGTCGGCTGACTTCATCATGTTGTCACTCTACTGCCGACGCACTTGGCGATAAAGCCCATCTGAGCGAACACCCTATTTCATTCGGCGCCGTACGGCGCCGATTCGTCCCGAAAAGCGGATAAAAGCGTGACGAATTCGCGACGCATATACGGTTCAACGGCACCAAATCGTTGATTTTCAATAGTTTTTTCGAATCGGACGATCGGTTGCATTTCGTAGACGTTCAGTTGCGAAAAAACCACGGGTTTTCCCTAAGATTCACTCATGCCAACGCGATGGACACCGCAACGCAGCAAAACGAAGCGCCCCCCGACCTCGACGCTGATGATGCCCCGAACGCTAGCTGAACCGGAAGTACTCAATCCAATTGACAGGAGTCTCACCATGAACACCCGTATCCTTGCCGCCGTTGTTGCCGCTGCCTCGTTTGTCTCGGCCTCCGCTTTCGCTGACGCCCGTTATGACGACAACACCTCGAACCTGCCTGTGGCGACGCAGAGCCAGGTGAGCCGCGCCGACGTGCGCGCCGAGCTGGCCCAGGCTGGCGCTAACGGTCAACTGATCCAGACCGAAACCGGCGCGCCGGTGGTGACGGCGTCGCATGTCGAAACGGCGCCGGCCGTCGCGCCGCTCACGCGCGCCGACGTGCGTGCTCAACTGAACGACCGTAACGCGTTTGCGCAAGACAGCCGTTCGTAATGCCGTTCGTAATGCCGCTCGTAATCGCATCGCCACAGTGATCGTGTAGTGATCGCGTGGTTAAGCAGTAGATGACAGCAGCATCGACGCGTCGTCCCCCGACGGCGCGAAGCCGCCGGCCTGCATGGGTCGGCGGCTTTTCTTTTCTGGTGAACGTCAAATAACGGCGTAGGCCCGTTGATTGCGGACGCCGCGCAACAATCGTCGCGCCAAATACAGAAGCCTTTCGGAGCAGCGTCCGTAGAATCCGCGCAGCCGTCCCGAGCATGACGCCGGACGACACGGCGCCCCACCCTGCGAGGGCGACCCAGCCGGTCTCCCGACGCTTGCCCTGCCCTTCTTTTCTGTTGCCTACGTTACCGAATGGTGCACATCTCGCTTCATCGATCGACTCACACGCCGGCGACGTCGCAATTCACCCGTCATCCGTCGCTGGCCCACGACGCACATTTCACATTCGCTTTGCGTCGCGCACGCCGACTTTCCCGACGTGATGAACGTCTGCTGGAGGCGGTCATCTCGACTCACCGGGCAGGGGAAGCGACACGTCAACCCGAGCTGCCAACGACAACGTCGCAAGACGTGAATGAGACGCCCCACTACTTCCTGCGCCCGGCCGAAGTCTCGCGCATCGCGCGCACACCGATGGCTCCCCCCGCGCCCAAACGCTACCGCGGTTTCGATCGCGTTACGCAGTCGCTGCGGCATGTCGCCATTGCGGTCAACATGACGATGCGAGCGAAATTGCGCTTGGACCCTTTGGAAGTTCAGGTGAGCGTTTTCGGCGGACGGATGCACATCGCGTCGAATTTCCACGCAGAACGCATTTGCGAGGCGCTCCATCTCGCATTGACGGACGACGCTCTCCTGTCGGGCGCGCCACGACGGCCCGCGCACACCGACACGCGCAATTGGGACGCCATGGTCATGTCGCGTCGCGTGCGCGACATCGAAAAGCTCAGGCGTCACTACGTCGAGGGTCACGGGCTTGCCACAATGCGCGAGGCGGCGCGCGCCGAAATGACGGCGGGCCTCGGGTTGCCCGCGCCGGGGGCGCTGCCGAACGCCAGCGCGCTGCGGCAACTCGACGACGCGCTCGACACGCTGCGCCGCGTGTTGCGAGACGCCGCCAGCCCCCGGCCGACGTTTCGCGATCTGGTCGTGCATACGCCGATGGCGAACACGCCTGCGCTCGTATCGTTGCCACCGGGCAGCACGGAGACGATGCATGCGGAGCAATGCATCGAGGCGGCAATCGCGCAACATGTGGACGAATGGCATGACGACGCCGTGGCCAGATTGCGCCTGCCCCCCGATGCACTGATCGTCGTGCCGATGGCCGGTCGGTTCGTGCCCTGCGCGGCATGTGCCGAGGTCGAAGGCGAGAGCCGTACCAACGGCGGTCTGTTCGATCCGGCCAACGGCCGCTTCGTGCTCCATCGCAGCAGCCGACGCATTGGCAAGGCATTCGCCGACGAAGTGCAGCACATTGCACAGGCAACGCTTGCGAAGACACCGGCGCTCGCCGCACAGCGCGCTCAGGCAATCGCGGACCGGTTCCGCCACGCGCCGCAGTCGCTGCGCGCGTATGGGGCGCCGGTCGTGCTCGATTATTCGCTGGACACCGAAAGCGAGACATCGGGCGACGAGTCGTGAGCGTCGCCCGATTGGCCGGTTAGCCGACGTTCTCTG
Source organism: Pandoraea vervacti (assembly GCF_000934605.2). Classification (NCBI taxonomy): domain Bacteria; kingdom Pseudomonadati; phylum Pseudomonadota; class Betaproteobacteria; order Burkholderiales; family Burkholderiaceae; genus Pandoraea; species Pandoraea vervacti. The sequence goes on from NZ_CP010897.2 coordinate 101,302, forward strand.
CGTCAGGGGACGTGCGCAGCGCGTCTTCCTTCAACTGGGCGAGCATCGCGGCCCCCAGCGGCGTATCGTTCAGATCGGCATAGGCGGCGCGGTCGCGGTAATCGAGCATCTCGTCGCCGTCCGTCACGCCCACCGACGCGGACATGATCTCGTGATACGAGTGATGGTTCTTCGGCGGCATGAGGTTCGCCATCATTACCATGCGGGCTTCGGCAAGCGTCGGCCAGTCGGAAACGTCGGTCGAATAGGACGCCATTTCCTTGCACTGCGCGTAGTGATTCAGATAACGCAGCGTATGACCGCTCGGCCCCGAGATGACGGGCTTGTCGTGGACGATGGCGCCCAGCGCGAACCTGGCGATCTGCGGATCGTTACGGTCGGACGTTCGCACCATGTTCGAGCGGTCCCCTGTGCGGTGCTGACGGACATCCGGGCCGACCGGGTTCAGATCGCGGCCATTGGCCTCGTCACCGGTGTATTCGGCTGTGCTCCATGTGATGTCGAGCGCATTGTGAAGGAGCCGTTTTCGCTCCTCGACGTCGCATTTGAACATGTACTCGACGACATCGTTCGTCGCCGCAAATCCCTCTTCGTCGTACACCCTTGCGACGTCCGCGCGGGTGAGCGCGGACGCGAAGAGGTCTTTGTCGCCAGGCTCGTGACGCAAGGCGTCCCAGCGCGCCTGCATGACGGCACGGATGCGCGCCGGCAACTGCTTGGGTGATGTGATCTCGGCGATCGGCACGTCGAACTCGCGCAGATTCCACGGATGCATGGGATTCTCCGGGTGCGGCGCCGCATTGAACATGTTGCGCCGCCGCCCGGGGTCGGGCGCGCCGGGATCGTCGTACTCCGGCGCTTCGGCCTTGACCAGCGTCGCGAGCACGTGGGCGTCGAGCGTGTCGCGCGAATTCAGGCACTCGTCCGCGCCGCCGATGCCCACGCGTTCCGCAAAAATCTTCGCCTGCGCGCTCACCTCGAACCCTCCGAAGTGCATCGGCGTGCCGGTCAACTCGCGAATGCGACGTGCGATATCGCGAATCGTCGGCTCGTCGCACAACGCCTGTCCAAGCTTGCGTTCAAATTCCACGCGGGCGGCGGCTTTCGGATAGTACGGCGCGCAATCGAACAGATTTCGCCCGACGTCGACGTTGCGCAAAGTCTCAAAGGTCTGACAGTCGGGCAACGACTTCAGCGAATCGAGCGAATCAAGCGAATCGGAGCGGGTGCTGAGTCGCCTGCCGATCTCCAGCGCAGGCATCGGTTGCTCCGGCGCCATTTGCACTTGGCGCTCCAGCGCCCGATTATCGAATTCGCTGGCCACGCGCGCCCGGTTCAAAAACTGGACGCTTCGCACGATGTTCAGAAGATTGTCGCTGGAACCGACGCGCGAAATGTCTGACTGCACGCTCAACATCATGACTTAATGAACCTCACTTCTTAAAAACGCGATCAATGTTTGATATTCGGAGAAACACCCGTCGAGTCGACGCGCCGCATGCTCGGCAGTGTCGTCGTAACCGATGTCCGTTACGCCGAACAACACGCAGTCCTGCGCGGCCGGCATGAAAAGCGTGCGCGCGGACGTGTCTGCCGAAAAGCAATTTGCCGTTATCACGGCAACCAGGTCGGCGTGATGCCGCGCCGCGGGCGGCAAAGCGATGCGGAAGTAGAGATCGAACGTGTCGAGCGTGCCGTTGGCGCGGAAATAGACGGCGTCGCCGTTTTCCAGTGTTACGCCCGCTCCGGGCGTTTCGCGGGCCTGAAGGCCGTCCAGTTGAAAGCGGCGAGCTATCGCGTCCAGGAAATCGTTCAGCCGGCGCTGCGGCATATCGAAGGGCACGAGCGACGCGCGTGAAGGCGGGTCGATCCGGTCGACGTGTGCTGGCTCAGGTGTCGACCGACGGAAATTGGGTTGCATGCTGCGCTTGCCGAGTCATGGTGAAAAGAGCGGCGCATGGTAGCGGCTCGTCGTCACTGCGAATAGACAGCACGCCGCTTTTGGGGTGAATCATGGAGATTGATGCCGCATTTTCCCGGCTATGGCATTCGCGTCATTCATGTCGGGTCTTTCCGTTCGTTACGATCTTAAGTGAGCGCGCGACGGGCACTGTGACCGAAAGCGGCGAGCGCCGAAGCGCTCAAGGACGAGTAAAGGAAAGAGTCAAGGGACGAGCAAAGGGACGAGCCTGGGAACGAAAAAAAGCCGCCCGGAGGCGGCTGAAGGTCGGGTGAGACCAAGGAAAGCGTTGCGCTGGCGCGCTCAGGTGGCCAGCGACTGGGTGAGCACGTCGCGCGCGTTGTCGAATGCCTCGTTGAAACGGCGGCGCCAGTCGTGTCGCGTGCTGTCGTCGATCCATGCGCCGTCAAGGCCGTTGTGCATGAAGGTGCGCAACTCATCGAGCGAGAAGCCGAAGTGGCTGAACATCAGCTCCCATGCCTGCGCCGGATTGACTTTGTGAAGCGTGGGATCGTCGGTGTTCGGGTGAATCTTCAGGCCGAGGCCCGGCATGCGGCGCATGGGGTGATCTTCTGCCCAGCGCTCGGGGGCGAGCGTACGCAGGTAATAGGAATTCGTCGGCACGACCGTGAAGACGATGCCGCGCTCGGCACATTCGCGTGCGAAATGCGGGGCGTCGACGATGGTATAGCCATGATCGATGCGATCGCATTTCAACAGCTCGACGGCGGTCTCGACGTTCGTCCAGGGCATGCCGAATTCGCCCGCGTGCGCCGTCGTCCTGAAGCCCGCAAGGCGTGCGTTGCGATAGGCTTTCCAGAACAGTTCGGGCGGACGGTCGTTTTCGCGATAGTCGATACCGATGCCGATCACTTCGTCGGCCCGATGGGCGCGCATCCAATCGACCATCTCGACGGCTTCGGCCGCGTCGGCTTCGCGGTCGATGCTTGGAATCAGACGGCCGACGATACCGTGATCGCGCTCGGCGTCGCGAATGGCGGCGACGATGGCGTCCTGTGCGGCGGCATACGGAATGCCGGACGTGCGCACGGTGCCGGTGGGGTTCCAGAAGAACTCGCTGTACCGCACGTTGTACTCGGCGGCGTCGGCCAGATATTCGTACGCGACGCGATGCAGGTCGTCCGGGCACGTGAGCAGATATTGATCGAGCGCGCGCAGCACGCGCAGCACCCCCACGGGCTTCTCGCCACGTGTGTAGAACGCGTCGATCTCGGTGCGCGCGAGCGGCGCATTCGACTTCTCGGCGAGCGCAACGAACGTGTCGTGACGCACCGCGCCGAGCAAATGGCAGTGGAGTTCGACCTTCGGCATCGTACGGAAGAACGTGCGATGCGCCTCCTGTATCTGCACGCCGGTGCGTGCGGCGGGCACGTGGCCCGGTGTCTCTGTCATAACGTCCAATCTTGATAATTTCGGGGCAATGCAGGCGCGTGAGTCGTTCAATGACGTCCCACGACCGTCCAGAAGTAATACGCCAGCGGCAAGGCCAGCACGTACAGGCCCCACGGCAGTTCCTTGAAGCGGCCCATCAGCGCCTTGACCAGCACATAGCACAACAAGCCCCCGGCGATACCGGTGCCGAAGCTGTTCGAGAGCAGCGTGAGCAACACCATCGCCAATACGGGGAAGGCGTCGCTGAAGTCGTCGAACGGCACATGTCGGATGGTGCTGAACATCGACAGGCCGATGAGAATGAGCGCGGGCGCGGTAGCCTCCTTCGGAATCGCCAGCGCGACCGGCACGAAGAAGCACACCAGTGCGAACATCACGGCGGCGGCAATGGACGTGAGTCCGGTGCGCCCGCCCGCCTCCACGCCTGCGGCCGATTCGACCAGCGCGGTGAGCGCGGGAATGCCCAGCAGTGCGCCGCCCGTGGCCGCGATCGAGTCGACGAGGAATGGACGGTTGATGTTCTCCATGTTGCCGTGCTCATCGAGCAAACCGGCTTTGCCGCCCACGGCGAGCGTGGTGCCCAGCGTGGAGAAGAATTCCGCCGCGAAGAATGCGAAGAGGTAAGGCAGCGCGGAGATCGTCAGCGCGCTTTTCAGATCGAGCTGGAAGGCGACCGGCGCGAGGCTGTGCGGCAGCGAGATGAACGACTCCGGCACTTTCGTCACGCCCAGCGGCACACCGACGATCGCGGCGACGAGGATCGACCAGAGGATGGCGCCGGGCACTTTGCGCCCCTGCAACAGCACGGCCACGCCCAGACCGATGAGCGCGACGAGGGTGCCCGGCTTGCTGAAGTCTCCCAGCGCGAAGGCGTTCGTCTTGACGTTGGCGACGACCATGCCGGCGTTGCGCACCCCGAGCACGGCGATGAACAAGCCGATGGACGCGCCGAGGCCGAGCTTGATGGCCGTCGGAATCAGACGTGCCACGACACTGCGTGCGCCAACAAGCGTCAGCAGCAGGAACAGCAGACCCGAGAGGAACGCGATGGCGATGCCGGTCTGCCAGGCGACGTGTTCGGTGGCGGCGAGCGTCACGCCGACGATGACCGACCCGCCGATACCGGGGCCGACCACGAACGGCAGGTTCGCGTAGCACCCCATCAATACCGAGAACAGCACGAACACGAGCATGACTGCCGTGGTGGCCGCGCCGCGATCCATGCCGCCCGTGGCAAGCAGCGAGGGAATCACGACCAGCAGGTATGCCGCCGCGAGGAACGTGGTGATACCGGCGAGCACTTCGGTGCGCACGCTCGAGCCGCGCGCGCCGATGGCGAAGCGGCGTTCCAGCCAGCCGCCGGGGACCGGAGCAGGCTGCGCCCGGGATGTCGGCGGCACCGTATTTCGCTCAGAAGAAGAGGTCTGCATAAGCCAAGAATAGAAGGTCTCTGAATGCCGCTTCATGGGGGCACCGTGCCAGGCACTTTACGTGGGTGCGACTATAAATAAAAAATGAAATTACTTATGATTCGATAATTCGAATCTATTCTGTGCGGCGCCTCTGGATTTCCGGGGAGATCCGGTCTCCGGCGGCGTCGCGACACCGTTGTCTTGCCGTCACGATTGACGAACCTTCAGGAGCGCGTCATGGCGACTTCGTCCCGCCGTCCCGAGCACACCCCCCACACCATCGTCAAGGCCGATGCTCTGTCCTCCGCCAGGGCTATCCCCGCAGGGGCCACGGTCCCCGGCGCGGCTTCGGCCCTGACGTCGGCCGGTGTGCCGCCGCTACCCGCGCTGACACTGCGTCAGGTGCAGTACTTCGTGGCCCTTGCGCACTCGCGCAGCTTCACGCAGGCGGCGCACGCGCTGTCGGTCACGCAACCGGCGCTGACCGCCGCCATTCGTCAGATCGAGTTCCTGCTCGGCGGCCGGCTGTTCGAGCGTTCCGCCCATCGTCTGACGCTGACCGAGGCGGGGGCGACGATCCTCCCGCTGGCGGAGCGCCTGCTCAACGCGGCGCGCGGCACGTTCGACGATATGACGAGCACCTTCACATTGCAGGCGCAGACGGTACGCATCGGTTTCATACCGTCGGTCGCGGCGCGCCTGCTCCCTGTACTCGGCAGTCTGCGCGACGCGCATCCGAACGTGCGATTCGCACTCTCGGACCTGCCCAACAGCGAACTGGTCGCAGCCCTGGCCCGCGGCGAAATCGATCTGGGCGTCGGCATTCGCGATCAGGCCGATGAGGCCGGTCACGCCGCCAGCGCCGAGGGCTTTCGCTGCGACGATTTGTTCGACGACGAGATCGTGCTCGTTGCACGTCACGACGATCCGCTCGCCTCGGGCGGGTCCGTCACCTGGTCTCAGCTCACCGAACGCGACCTCGCCGTGTTCGTGCGCGGCAACGTCAGCGACTCGCTGCAACGCACGGGCGGCTCGCAAAACCTGCGGCTTGAGCCGAAGTACCGCATGGAGTACACCGAGCCGCTTTATGCACTGGTGCGAAGCGGTCTCGCACTGGCCATCCTGCCCCGGCTCTACACGCTGCATCTGCACGATCCGGCGCTGGTCGCACTCGATGTCGTCGCCCCGCGCGTGACGCGCACGGTGGCGCTGATGTCGCTCGTGGGCAAGGAGCGCGGCCCGCAAGTGAGCGCATGCCGCGACTGGATCGCCGAACATCTCGCGACCTGAGCGCTGAAGCGCGGCGCCGGGCTGTCATGGGGCGCCATGCAACCACGCGGCGGCCAGTCGAAAGACGGCCACCGCGCGGCTACCGGTGCGTCACCGCTGACGAGTCACGACCGGGGGAACCGCCTACGGCAAACGCGCGATACGTTCGAGCAGCAAGTCGTAGAAGCGCTCGGCGTCGATGTCGGTGAGCCACATCGCGTTGGCCGGACGCTTCGTGCGGCCATTCCAGTCCACGACCGTTTCACCGAGCGTGAGCTGTCCGGTCGTCTCCACGGCCACATTGACGCGCCGACCGCCAAACATTGTCGGGTCGAGCAGATAGGCGATGGTGCACGGGTCGTACATCGGCGCTTCTTCCACACCGCGACGGCGCTTCTGATACGCGACGCCTGCGGCGAGAATGTCGGCGACGATCGGGCCGCAGCGGTTCTTGAGCGCGCGAAACGGCGCGATACGCGCCGGCGTGATCAACGCTTTCAGGCTGACATCGCGCGGCACCACGGTCACGGGCACACCGGCGCCCAGCACGATGCTCGCCGCTTCCGGGTCGACGAAGATGTTGAATTCGGCCGCTGGCGTGTAGTTGCCGCGCTCGAACCATGCGCCGCCCATCAGCACGATTTCACGAATCGCTTTTGCGCCTTCCGGGGCGGCCGTCAATGCGGTCGCGATGTTGGTGAGCGGCCCGATGCCGACGAGCGTCACGCTTTCGGGGGCCGCCGCGCGCAACGTGTCGATGAGGTAGGTCACGGCATGCGGCTTCTCCAGCGGGCCGCGCGGCTCGTGCAGCTCGACACCGTCCAGGCCCGAGCGTCCCATGACGTTCGCCGCAGTTACCAGATCGCGCATGAGCGGCTTGGGGCAACCGGCGTAGACCGGCAGCGACCGGGTCTTGCCGGCCCAGTCGCGCACAATGCGGGCGTTGCGCTCGGTCAGGTTCAGCGGCACGTTGCCGCCCACGACGGTGAGCGCCTTGAGGTCGATCTGCTCGCGCGAGCCCAGGGCGAACAGGATGGCGATGGCATCGTCCTGCCCCGGGTCGCAGTCGATGATGACCGTGCGGCGCGGCGTGCCGTCTGCCGTGAGCGGCGAGGCGCCTTCCGTTGTCGTCATTTTGGCGAAGGCGCTGCCGGCGCCGGTGCTGCCGAGCGTGACCAGGGAGGCGGCAAGCGAGGTGCGCAGGAAGCTGCGGCGGCTGCGTGGCTTGCTAGCCATGTCGTGCGGTGGAGTCCGTTCGTTCATGTCGTCGTGGGGTCGAACTTGCTAATCAATCAGAGACAGCGGGAAGAGACAGCAATAGCAGACAGCAATAGGAGACGCGGTGCGTATGCGTCTATCAGAACGTGTGGCGCATGCCGAGCGTCACGGCCATCTGTCGCTTGGTGCTCGACGCCGCGTAGCCGAAGAGCTGCGCGACCTGCGCGTCGCCGGCGGCTTGCTGCGCGTTGAGCGTGAGCGCAACGTCCGTGCGCTTGGACAGCCAGTAGTCGGCTTGCAGGTTGACCTGGTGCCATTGCGGACGCGTATTGATCACATCGTACTTGCCTGCGGTGAAGCCGTACGCTGCACCCAGCACAAGCGCGGGCGTGACGTTGTAGTTCAGCGTCAGGTTGTAGTTCTGCAGATGCAGGTGCGAGTTGTCGAGGTACGTGTAGTTCACGTCCGAGAACATTGCGCCGATGAGGGCCGGGCCCCAGCGATAGAAGCCGCCCGTGGCGAAGATGCGCTGCTCGCGGGCATAGACGTTGGCGCGCGTGGCGCTCTTCGAGAAGATCAGCAGCGGGCTGGCGTAATCGTTGGCGATGGCGCCGTCGTTGTTCGTGCCGCTGAACGGATTGTTGTACTGCGCGTAGGCGGCATTCCAGTCGAAGTCGCCGTACTTGTACCCGAGGCCGAAGCTGTAGGCGTTGTTGTTGCGAAAACCCGTGGCCGAATTCGAGAAGCCGTATTGTGCCGTGCCGTGAAAGCCGCCTACGGTCGGGCTGACCCACTTCACCGAGTTCTGCATGCGGATATCGTTGTATCCGTTGTCGTTGTCACCAATGTTCACGCCGTTGCTCGAAATGATGATCGGGCCGACGTAGTCGTGAATGGTGTCGTACTGACGACCGAGCGTGAGGGTGCCCCACTGCTTGTCGGACAGGCCGACGAACGACTGGCGACCGAAGGCGCGACCATTTTGTGCGCCGGTGCCGTTCACGATGCTGAAGCCGGCTTCGAGCGTGAAGATGGCCTTGGTGCCGTTGCCGAGATCTTCCGAGCCCCGGAAACCCCAGCGCGGATTCTGGTTGGTGCCCGAGAGCGCCTGCCAATTCTTGCTGCCACCCTGATTGCTCACGTAACCCACACCGCCCGAGATCAGGCCGTAGATAGTGACGTTGCTTTGTGCGTGTGCGGCGCTCGCGCCGAGGCCCATGGCTGCGGCGAAGCCGGCAAGGCCCAGGCGGGCCAGAATCGTGGTCTTCATGAGGTGTGGCTTTCTCTAAGGTCGGTGTCCGTGCGCTTGCGAGAGTGGGCGCGGTTCGGACCGAACTATAGGGAAGGGGGTTGTATAAATATAATTTTGATTATTTATATATCAATAAATCGAATCGATATAAGCACGGCGTTGCCGCGAAACGCCGCGCGGGGGCTTGCGTGGCGGGCGGTTGCCCCAAACCGGGGCGGTCCGATGGACGTTGCGTGGGACAGACAGTGGGGGGCGACGCGCCGGCCGCCGCCGGCGCTGCAATGTTCGCTACCCCCGCGCGAACAGTGTCGGCGCCTGCGCAATCAGGTAGAGTGCGGCGCCGATCAGGCCGCCCACGAGCGTACCGTTGATGCGGATGTACTGGAGATCCTGTCCAACGCTAAGACGGATCTGGCGTGACAGATGCTCGGCGTTCCAGCCGTGCACCGTCGCACGGATGTGTTCCGTGACGAAATCGGCGAAGCCCGGGGCCATGCGCTCGGCCGCATCTCTGAGTTGCGCATCGAGCGCCTTGCGCAGCGACTCGCTGCGCGCGAGCTCCTGACCGATCCACGCCGCCGCGCCGGTGATCTTCGCGCCAATCACCGAATCCTCACGTGCGAGATCCTGCTTCACCCAGCTGCGCCACTCGTTCCACAGCCCGCCCACATAAGCGTTCAGCGCGGTGTCGCCCTTCAACTGCGCCTTGAAGTCATCGAGCTTCGCCTGCAGGTCGTGGTCGTGTTTGAGCCGCGCAATGAAGCCGGCCACCGCGCGATCGAAGGCCTGACGCAGCTGATGCGACTCGTCGGCCTCCATCTGCGCGAGCATGCGTGTCACCGCCGCCGAAATCATGTCGGAGCCCTTGTTGCCGATCCATTCCGAGGGCAGCACCTTTTCCTTTTTCGGATGGTCGGTTTTCAGCCACTCGACGATGCGCGCGGAGATGAACTCGCGCGTCTGCGGCTCGTTGAGCAATGCCACGAGATAGTCGAGCGTTTCGTCGAGCAATGCCTGATGACGTCCGTCCCGGGTCAGCGTATCGAGGATCGCCGCGGCCGATTGCGACAGGTCGAGCCGGTCGATCATCGTATCGAGCGCGCGGCGAATGAACGCCTGTACGTTGCGCTCGTCCATCACGTCGAGTACGCCGCCGGCGACCTTCACGAGCACCGTGCTCAACTGACGCGTGTTGTCGTAGGAGCCGAGCCAGCGAGTGAGCGCATCGGCGGGATTCTGCTGCTCGATAAGCCGCACGACCGATGGCGTATCGAGAAACTTCTCTCGCACGAAGCGTGCGAGACCGTCGCCCAGCGCGTCCTTCTTGCGGATGAGGATGTTCGTGTGGCGTGCGAGCCCGGGGATCGGAATGCGGCGGAACAGCGCTTCGACGGCGAACCAGTCGGCCAGACCGCCGACCATCGCTGCTTCGGCGGCGGCCCGCACCCACCCGGTGAGGAAATGCACGGGCATGAAGAGCGTGGCGATGAAGATCGCCAGCGCGACGAGCAGAAACGACAGTGCGCGCCGTTCGGCGCGTTGCAGGGCGATGGCGGGATCGATGACATCCATGCGCGAACCGGCTCCTGAAAATACGAAGACGCCTGACAGGTTACCCCGTCAGGCGTCTCGTGATAAGTCTGGTGTTCCGCGACTTATCGGCTGCGATTACGGAAAACGATCAGCCGCGTTGCTTCGCCTTGAGTTCCAGACGGTACTTGTGCAGCAGCGGCTCGGTGTAACCGTTCGGTTGCGTGAGCCCTTCGAACACCAGTGCGCTCGCCGCCTTGAAGGCGAGCGAGTTCTCGAAGTTCGGGGCCATCGGCACGTAATGCTTGTCGCCGGCGTTCTGCTTGTCGACCACGGCGGCCATGCGCTTCATCGTCTCTTCGACCTGCTCGCGCGTGATGACGCCATGACGCAGCCAGTTGGCCAGATGCTGGCTCGAAATACGCAACGTGGCACGGTCTTCCATCAGGCCGATGTCGTTGATGTCGGGCACCTTCGAGCAGCCCACGCCCTGATCGATCCAGCGAACGACGTAGCCCAGAATGCCCTGCGCGTTGTTCTCGATCTCCTTGCGGATCTCTTCGGCGCTCCACTCGGCCTTGGCCACGACCGGCACTGTCAGCAGACCGGCGAGCAGGGCGTCGCGCTCCTTCGCGTAATCGATCTTCTCGAGTTCCTGCTGAACGGCCTGCACGTCGACCATGTGATAGTGCAGGGCGTGCAGCGTGGCGGCGGTGGGCGACGGCACCCAGGCGGTGTTCGCGCCGGCCTTCGGATGCGCGATCTTCTGCTCGAGCATGGCGTGCATCAGATCCGGCATGGCCCACATGCCTTTGCCGATCTGTGCGCGGCCGCGCAGGCCCGCCGCCAGACCCACGAGCACGTTGCTCTTCTCGTACGCCGTGATCCAGGCAGACGACTTCATGTCGCCCTTGCGCATCATCGGACCGGCTTCCATCGCGGTGTGCATTTCGTCGCCCGTGCGATCGAGGAAGCCCGTGTTGATGAAGGCGACGCGTGCCGCGGCGGCGGCGATACAGGCGGACAGGTTGACGCTGGTGCGGCGCTCTTCGTCCATGATGCCCATCTTCAGCGTGTTGGCCGGCAGGTCGTACAGCGCTTCGATGCGACCGAACAGCTCGTCGGCGAACGCCACTTCGGCAGGGCCGTGCATCTTTGGCTTGACGATGTAGATCGAACCGGTGCGCGAATTCAGGCGGTGCTTGCGATCGTGCAGCGACGCGAGCACGGTGACCACGCCGTCGAGAATGCCTTCCGGAATTTCGCGGCCGTCGCGGTCGGTGATCGCCGGGTTCGTCATCAGATGGCCGACGTTGCGGATGAACAGCAGCGAGCGGCCGTGCAGCTTGACGGGCTTGCCGTCGGCGCCGGTGTACTCGCGATCGGCGTTCAGACGGCGCGTGAACGTCTTGCCGCCCTTCGAGACTTCTTCGGTGAGCGTGCCCTGCATCAGGCCCAGCCAGTTGCGATAGAGATCGACCTTGTCGTCGGCGTCCACGGCGGCGACCGAGTCTTCACAGTCGATGATGGTCGTCACGGCGGCTTCGACGAGCACGTCCTTGATATGGGCGGCATCTGTCTTGCCGATCGGGTGATTCGCATCGAACTGAATTTCGAAATGCAGACCGTTGTGCTTGAGCAGCACGGCCGTCGGGGCTGCGGCGTCGCCCTGGAAGCCGACGAACAGCGACGGCGTGGCCAGCGAGGTCTTGCCGTTCGTGGTCGTTACGACCAACTGGCCGTTCTCGACGGCGTAGCCGGTGGCGTCCTTGTGCGAGCCTTCGGCCAGCGGCGCGGCCTGATCGAGGAAGCCGCGCGCGAAGGCGATCACGAGTTCGCCGCGCTTCGGGTTGTAGCCGGTGCCTTTCTCCGCACCGCCGGTCTCGGGGATGGCGTCGGTGCCGTACAGGGCGTCGTACAGGCTGCCCCAGCGCGCATTCGCGGCGTTCAGGGCGTAGCGGGCGTTCGACAGCGGCACCACGAGCTGCGGGCCTGCCTGTTCGGCGATCTCGTAATCGACGTCCGCCGTGGTGGCCTTGACGCTTGCCGGGGCGGGCAGCAGGTAGCCAATTTTTTCGAGGAAGGCGCGGTAAGCGGCCGGGTCGGCGATCGGACCCGGGTTGGCGCGGTGCCAGTTGTCGAGCTCGCCTTGCAGACGATCACGCTCGGCGAGCAGTGCGCGGTTCTTCGGGGCGAGGTCGTGAACGATGGCGTCGAAGCCTTTCCAGAACGCGTCGACATCGACACCGGTGCCCGGGAGGGCTTCCTTTTCGATGAACGCGATCAGATTGTCTGCGACCGTCAGGCCGCCACGCTTGGAAGTGGAAGTCATGATGCTGTACTCGAGTTTGAAAACCTGGTTGACGCGACGCCGTCCAGCTCTTGGCGCGATGCCGACGCATTTTGCGACGGGCACTTCGTCAGGAGAACGGACGTTAAGGGGCAGTCGGGCAGTCTTATATAAGAGTCTGAGTGTAATCCTTCTCCGGTCGCTCGGAAACCCGGTATTTCCAGTCCCGGCACCCGCGCAGCTTATAGGTGGGATAAGGGTTTGCGTATGACATCGGCGCCATAAGGCTTTGCGTCCGATGCGTGATTTTTCGTGTGCAGTTGCAGCATTCGGTATGGCGTTTCACTTTATGAGAAACGCCGCGTCATGGGTGAGGATGGGGTGAGACGCGCGTGCGCAGACAATTTGATCGGGCGATGGCGATCGTCGGGACGGCGGGTACACTCGACGTTTTCGCGCATCGCCAGGCGCTGATCGCATTGTTGCGAAATTCCCCCAAAGACCTGCTGCCCAGGAGGCATGAGTCGTGAAACAGATTTTGATGATGAGCAGCTCCCGCAACGGCACTTCGGCGTATCTGGAACATGCCGAAGATCAGGTGCATGCGGTGCTCAAGGGGCGCGCAAAACGCGTGCTGTTCGTGCCATATGCCGGGGGCATCACGTTCAGCTTCGATGAGTACGAAACGCGCGTGAAGCCGTCGTTCGAGCGTTTCGGTTACGCGCTGGAGTCGATTCATCATCACAAGGATGCGCGCGCGGCCGTCGAGCAGGCCGAAGCCGTGGTCGTTGGCGGCGGGAACACGTTTGTGTTGCTCGACCGCATGTACAACGCGGGCATCGTCGGGTTGTTGCGCGAGCGCGTGAATGCGGGCATGCCTTACGTCGGGTGGAGTGCGGGCGCGAACGTCGTGTGTCCGACCATTCGCACGACCAACGACATGCCGATCGTCGAGCCGCCTACGCTCAAGTCACTGAACCTTGTGCCGTTTCAGGTGAATCCGCACTTCATCAGCGGCAAGCCGGCGGGCCACAACGGCGAGTCGCGTGAGGAGCGGCTGGCGGAGTATCTCGCCATCAACCCGGATGAGCGCGTCGTGGCGATTCCGGAAGGCGTGGCGCTGCACGTGCACGGCGAACACGCGACGGTGCTCGGCGAATTCGATGCCTTGCATTTCAGGCAAGGCGGCGTTGTCGACAAGATTCCGACAGGGAGTACGTTTGCGTTGGCGTCGATCTGAAGCGTCGCCATGAAGGACGCGAGGCGACAGCGATTCGACGTCGCTGCGTCAGGCGGATGACCTTGCAGGATGAGGCTTTCCGTAAATTCCGAAATGCGCCTTGTTTGCCCAAGGCCTCGGTCGCGATACGTGTTTGTGGTGGCACAATTCCGACTCACTTTTTGATCCATCGAAACCCATGCGGGTCGGGAGTGAGGGGTGGGCCTCATTCCCGGTTTTCGTCGGGCAATTGCAGTGCACGCTTAGGCGAAGCGGTGTGGCTTCGTTTGCGTCGCAAAGAGAAAGTGAGCATGTCGTCAGAGTTCGGGGCCGTTCGGGCGGACCGTCAGGCGCCCCGTAAAAGTCCATGCGGGCCGGAAGTCTTCGCGCTTGCGGCGGCAGGCCTTAACGGTACGATCGGCGTGTTGACCCGGACCGGCTTCGAACAAGGGGCGACGGCAGCGTCGATCGCGTTCTGGAAGTGTCTCGGTGCGTTCTTGCTGGTCTCCGTATTATGTATGTGCAGACGCGAACTACGTATCGAGGTGGTGACGCTTGCCAGACGTTGTGTCTCTCCGACACCGGCGCTACCGGAACGGCAATGGGCATCTTGCTGGCGCTTGCGGGCGGATGCGGTTACGCGTTGTTCATCTTTCTTTCGAAGTGGTTCAGGATTGGCGCCCGATTTCCGCAATTGGTGTGGCTTTTCGGGATTGCCAGCGGGCAGGCAAGCACGGTACAGATTATCGAGACGAGCGATCCACTATTTGCCACGTTGTTCGGGTTCTGGATTTTCGGCGACACACTCAATCTCTCGGGTACGTTAGGTGCGGCATTCATCGCAATAGGGCTGATTGTCGCCGTCTGGCGTCGCCGCGCCGGCGCAACCTGACCGACGGGGCAAGCGGATGAAGTCGATGAAGCGTCCTTCGTTGACGTAAACGACACCGCCGCCCGGGCGTATGCCACGGGCGGCGGGAATCTTGCTTCAGCGTCGAGGCGCGCGCAGCGGCGATGTCGCCGCTTTATGGGCGCGACGCTCAGGCGTCGTCGTCGAGCCAGGGCACTTCGACGTCGGTCAGGAATGCGACCATGGCCAGCGGGCGCGCCTCGTGGCGGCCCATCTTGCCGTCGGCGCGATGCCATACGACTTGGAACGTCTCGGGGTGCTTGTCGGCGATCAGCTGCACGGTGCGCAGCTCTTCTTCTTCGGCTTCTTCGATGGGGCCGTCGAACGACAGCACGAGCGCCTGCGGCCACACGCCATCTTCCGGATCGTAGACCTTGTCGCCATTCGGCACGTCTACCACCGCTTCGACGCCGATCGTCGCCGACGCTGCCACGATCATCTCGCCCAGCGCGCGCAGCAACGCGGTCGCACGTGCAGAGTTGATCTGGCGCATGGCGAGATCGCCGCGCGTCAGCGCTTGTTCCAGCTTGGGGTCGGTTTTTTGTTTGGACATGCGGTTCCTCGGTAAAACGTTAGCCACCACGCGGCGGCCATGCCATGTCACTGCGACACCGGCCCACACGCGGGGTTCCGATGCTACCACCGTCACGCTCGCCGGGGCGCATTACAATGCGGGTTTTCGCAATTCGCACATCCCCACGCCCCTCATGGATTCCTCCAAACCCACCGATTCCGCCAAGCCTGCCAACACGGGCGCCGATACGCAACCCAGCGATGTCTATCTGCGCCTGCTGGGCGAAACTGCCAAGATCGACTGGAAGGATCTGGAATCGTTTTTCGCACGCGGGGTTCTGCTGTTCGTCTCGCCCGGGGTCGACCTCGTGTCGGTCGCCGAGGCCGTCGCGAACGACGACAAGGCCACCGTCACACAATGGTTGACCTCAGGCATGGTGCAACGCATGCAGGCGGAACAGGCCGCCGATTTCGCCGCGCGCACGCCCGAATTGTGGGCCGTGGTCGTCGCACCGTGGGTGCTCGTTCAGGAGCGCGGCATCGCGGCCTGAGTCCCGTTTTTCGTCATGGGCGGAGTGTCGCGCTCGTTGGCGCGGGCAGATCGTCATGCGGCATGCCTGACGACCGATCGGTGATCTTGCCTCGGCCTGCCGCACCGCGCGGCGTTATTCCGTGATGCCCGCTTCCACTAGGCGTCGCGTGCAGTCTTCCAGCAAGTCCTGCGCCACCGCGGATGCGTACGCGTAGTCCGCGTCGAGCGATTCGGTCATTTCATGCGCCGTATAGAGGCCCGCTTCGCGTGAGAGCGTACCCGCGAGCTCGCGGGCGAAGTCGTCGCTCAGCGTGGAGAGCAGGCGTCGTTCGTCCAGCGGCAATTGCAGCTTCGAGCGCGACAGCCACATCTGCGCAAGCGTTGCGCCCTGCTTGTCCGTCATCCACTGACCATGCTCGTAGAACGCCGACAGACGCTCGGCGGTCAGCGCGAACAACAGCGCGCGGCGGGTGTTGAAATTCAGACGAATCGGTTGATTGGGCGTGGCTTCCGGCATGACGGCAACCGCAATATGCGGACGAAAACGAGATCAGCGGCAAAGGTATCACGCGAAGAGTCGCAATAGCGCATTGCGCGCATGGCGGATCAGGTCGGTCTCGTCGGCGTGCCCCGGCAACAGATGAAATTCCGCGCGTGGCAGGGGAGGCAAACCGAGCGACGTCGGGCAGACGACCAGATCGGGGGTGAGCGCCGATTCGTTCAGGCACGAAATACCCAGCCCCGCGCCGAGCGCCAGTTGCATGCCCGCGACACCCGCCGCCGAATGCGAAACGCGATACGGGATCTTGTGCCGCTCAAGCACGTTGACCACGAGCGTTTGCAGGGCGCACGGACGCGGCAGCGTGATCAGCGGCAACGGCATGTCGAGCGGCTCGGACGACGTGGCGGACATCGCCCACACGAGACGCTCGCGGCGCACTAGCGTGGCCGACGTGCGCTCGCCGGTGACCTCATCACTGGCGCTGACCTCCTCATTCAACAGACGCAACGCGAGCCCGACGTCGAAGTGCTCGCCGGTCAGGGCCGTGCGCTCGATCTGCGAGCTCTGCATGGCGCTCACGTGAAGCCGCAGGCGCGGGTACAGGCTTGTAAAGCGCTTGAGCACGCGGCCGACATCTTGTGGACGGTAGTAGTCCGTGATGGCGATGCGCAACTCGCCGTCGAGCAACACGCCCTGCAAATCCTCGAACGCCGCTTCCGACAATGCCGCGATCTGACGCGCATAGGTCATCAGGCGCGTGCCCGCCGGCGTTGGACGCATCCCTTTTCGCGAGCGCACCAGCAACGGTTGTCCGGCGCGCGCTTCGAGCTTCTTGAGTTGTTCGCTGACGCTCGACTGCGACAGAAAGATCTGCTCGGCGGCGGCCGAAATGCTGCCGGCGTCGTGAATGGCGATAAAGGTACGTAGCTGTGTCAGGTCGAAGGCGCGGGCGTTCATGACGGCTCTCGTCGGAGGCATTCCACGGTGTCGCGCATGAATTTGGCCTTCACCGTAGTTGATTCGGAAAACACGATGCAAGTCATCGAATTTTCCCGCTTTTCCGATGGATTGTACATCCGTAGCATGCGGAGCATGGTGTCCTGATCGCCACGCAACTGCGTCAAGCGAGACAGGAGACTTCCGATTCCCTTGCTCTGAGACGCGCGCCCAACAGGCCGCGCACTGTGTCATGAACGAACGTCTGTGTCCCGTGCCTTCCGCCCCAGCGAACACTGCGGCGAGCCCTAGTCCTGCCGGTTCCGCCGGTTCCCCCACGTCTTCGGCTTGCGCGGCGGTGGCATCGCCCGCGCTGCGTCGCCCCGTCGCAGCCCCCGGCCGTCGCCATCGCTGGAAGGTCCTCGGCGTAGGCGTTGCGGCCAACGGCAGCTTTGCGGCAGCCATGGGCGGTATCCCTGCTACGGCCGTGCAGATGCGAAGCGACTATGCCCTGGGGACCGGCGACCTGGGCATAGTGCTTGGCATGATCGGTCTGGGAATCGCCGTTTCCGAATTGCCTTGGGGCATGCTGACGGATCGCTGGGGCGACCGGCGCGTGCTGCTCGTCGGGTTGCTGGTGACGGCGGCGGCGCTATTGGGACTGGGTCTGTGGGTCGTGCCGACGGCACATGCCATTCCGTCGATGCCGATGCTCGCCGCCGGCATGCTGGCCATCGGGGTGCTCGGCGGCAGCGTGAACGGGTCGAGCGGTCGTGCAGTCATGCGTTGGTTTCATGACGGCGAGCGCGGGCTGGCGATGAGCGTGCGGCAGTGCGCGGTACCGATGGGCAGCGGCATCGGCGCGCTGGCGCTGCCGGGCACCGCGCTGCATTTCGGCTTTGGCGCCGTGTTCGTCGGACTTGCCGTGGCGTGCGTTGCTGCGGCGGGCATGGCATGGCTGTGGTTGCTCGAACCCCCGGAGGAACCGCACGACACAACGCGTGGCGCCGGCGCTGCTGCCAATGTGCCTCATGGCGCGTCCTACTCGCCGCTGCGCGATGCGCGACTATTGAGCACGGCGTTGGGCATGGCCGTGCTCGTCATGCCGCAGGTGGCGGTCGTCACGTTCGGCACGGTGTTTCTGCATGACTTTGCGCATGCGAGCGTGCTGACGATTTCGCTGACATTGGGCGCCGTGCAGGCGGGCGCCGCGATGACCCGGGTGTGGAGCGGCCGTTACACGGACAAACGTCGCAACCGCCCTGCCTATCTGCGCGCGTGCACGATTGCCGTGGGCGTCGTCTTCGCAACGTTGGGATTGCTCGTCGCGCTGCTCTCGCTGCGCGCCGATTGGCTCGCCCATGGCACGCCGCTGATGGTCGCGCTGTTGATCGCGGGCGGTGTGATCGCATCTGCCTGGCACGGCGTGGCCTTCACCGAACTCGCGACGCGGGCCGGCGCGTCGCGCGCGGGCACGGCGCTCGGCATCGGCAACACGGGCGTCTTCCTCACGATGTTCCTGACGCCGCTGACGATTCCGCTGTTGTTGTCGTTGGGCGGATGGGGGCTGGTGTGGGCGGGCGGTCTGGTTTGTGCTGCGCTGGCATGGCCACTCTTTGCCTGGTCGCATCGTGGGCGCAGGCGTGTGTGAGTACCGCACGTAGCGGCGCGTTGCTCAACAGGGCAGGTGAACGTTGTCCACGAGAAAGTCGAGAAATGCCCGCACGCGGGCGGGCAAGTGGCCGCCCTGCCCGACATACACGGCATGCACCGGCTCGAGATCGCCGGGGTTGTAGTCTTCGAGCACTGGCACGAGACGTCCCTCCCGCAGATCGGCATCCACGTGATATCGGGAGTGACGGGCCAGCCCCACGCCCTGAAGGGCGAGACGGCGCATGGTCTCGCCGTCGCTCGTCAGCACGTTGCCTGCGGGCGGGTACAGGGTGACGCCGCCAGCACCGTCGCGAAACGGCAGGCCTTCGATATGACGCTCGAAATTGAACGCCATGACGTTGTGCCGTATGAGATCCGCCGGCGTACGCAACGGGGCACTGCGTGCGAGATAGTCGGGCGAGGCCACCACGTGCACACGACTCTCCCCCAGCTTGCGTGCGACGAGCCGAGAGTCGCGCAACGGACCTGCGCGCACGGCGACATCGGCGCGTTGAGAGAGCAGGTCGACGACGGTATCCGTGAGCGTCAGATCGAGGCGTATCTCGGGATACGTCGCCAGAAATGCCGGGATGACCGGCAACAGATAGAGCGTGCCGATCGGGACGCTCGAATTCACGCGCAACAGCCCGCGCGGCACGGCGCCCGCGGCCGCCTCGCGTTCTGCGGCGTCGATATCGGCGAGCACGCGTAGCGTTCGTTCGTGGAACGCGGTGCCTTCGGGCGTGAGTTGCAGACGTCGTGTGGAGCGGTTGAAAAGACGGGCGCCGAGCCGCGCTTCAAGCCGCGCGACCAGCTTGCTGACGGCCGAAGGCGTCATGTGCAATGCACGCGCTGCCGCCGAAAAGCCACCAAGTTCCACCACGCGGGCGAAGACTTCCATATCGCCCGAGCGGTTGACGTCCTGTCGACCCATCTGAAGTTTTCCGAGATCTCTGCTGTGCGCGCCCGCTTTGGCCGAGGCGGCGAATGTCATGACATCCGCCGGTTCGTCGCGCCGAGCGCGGCGCTTCTTGTGACTTCAAGTCACAAATGATTTTCCTTTGCGCAGTCTATTTCATCAATACAGGGCCGTCTATATTCCGCACATCGACTCGCCTCCGGATAACCGTGCGTTAGCCGCCGGTGCGCCGTCCCCCCATTCAGACAGGAGTGTTCCGTGCCTATCGCGCTTTATGCCCTCACCGCCGGTGCCTTCGGCATCGGTGTGACGGAGTTTGTCATCATGGGCTTGCTGCTTAACGTCGGCGCCGATTTCGGCGTGTCGATCGCCGCAGCGGGCCTGCTCATTTCCGGCTACGCGCTGGGTGTCGTGGTCGGTGCCCCGATCATGACGACCGCCACGGCCCGGTGGCCGCGCAAGACGGTGCTGCTCGTGCTCATGGCGATCTTCACCGTCGGCAACGCCGCTTGTGCGCTCGCTCCGAGCTACGGCGCACTGATGGCCGCGCGCGTACTGACGTCCTTCGCGCATGGCACGTTCTTCGGCGTCGGGTCGGTGGTGGCGACCGGCCTCGTGTCGCGCGAGCGCCGCGCGTCGGCCATCGCCGTCATGTTCACGGGGCTGACGGTCGCCAACATTCTCGGCGTGCCGTTCGGCACCTGGCTGGGCCAGCACTTCGGATGGCGCGCCAGTTTCTGGGCAGTCACGCTGATTGGCGCCCTCGCCTGGCTCGTGATTGCCGGTTTCGTCCCGAAGATTGCGGCGCCCAAGGACGCCGGTGACTGGCGTGCGGACATACGTGCACTGGCGCGTCGCCCCGTATTGCTGGGCTTGCTGACGACGGTATTGGGCTGGGTGGGGGTGTTCGGGGTGTTCACGTACATTGCGCCGCTGCTCACCGAAGTGACGGGCTTCTCCGAAGGAGCGGTCTCGCCGATTCTGCTGATCTTCGGCGGCGGCCTGGTCGTGGGCAATTTGCTCGGCGGCAAACTCGCGGACCGTCGCGTGGTGCCGACCGTGTTGGGTAGTCTGCTCGCGCTGTCGGTCGTACTTGGGGCGATGACCTTCGCGCTGCACTCGCACTGGGCGGCCGTCGTGTTCGTGGCCCTGCTGGGCGCGACAGCCTTTGCGACGGTCGCGCCGCTGCAACTCTGGGTGATGGAGAAGGCTTCCGGCGCGGGCGAGAGTCTGGCGTCGAGCTTCAATATCGCGGCGTTCAATCTCGGAAACGCCATCGGCGCGTGGCTGGGCGGCTTCGTCATCGAGCACGGCCCCGGCCTGACGGCCGTGCCCTGGGTGGCGGCGCTCGTGCCGCTCGCCGGGGCGAGTGTGGCATTGCTGAGCTTGCGGCTCGACCGCCGCGACGCCCGGCGTCAGCCCGTGACGAACTGCGAAACCCCGGCGATGTGACGTTGCGGACGGTCTGACGTCGCTTGCGTTGGCGACGCGTGTCAGACCGTCCCTTGCTCAGGCCATCACCCCGACGATCACGCTGGCGGCCGCAAAGGCGGCTGTTGCCCCCACCCCTGCCGTCAACCCGCGTGCCGCCAGCGTCTCGTGCGGCATCACTGCCGCGAGACGACTGCCGCCCGGCAGTGCCAGAATCACTTCCGCCTGACCGCCTTCGTCGGCGACGCCTTCCACCGTGCCCGCCAGACGATTGGCCGTCGGCAGGCCGGCCAGATCCGCGCCGCGCGCCATCTCGATCCACGGCGCCTTGATGAGGGCGAACGCGTCACCGCCGAGCGCCAGCCCGAGCGACTGGGTGCTGTGGTGGGTGAGCGACGCCGTGATCGCCTCGCCGCCGGGCAGCGTCAACGTCACTTCGTCGTTCACGCCGCTGCGCCGAATTGCGGTGATCGTTCCGTGCAACTGGTTGCGCGCACTGGTCTGAAGGCCGAGCCGGGAGATGACCGGCCACTGTTCGTCGAAGTGCTCCAGATCGTTCGCCACACGCGCGAGAAACTGCCGTTGTGCCGCTTCGACGGCCCGAAACGCGGCGACCAGCTTCGTGCCACGGGCGGTAAGACGCGTACCGCCTCCGCCACGCCCGCCCGTGCTGCGCGCGACCAGCGGCTCGCCCGCGAGCTGGTTCATGGCGTCGACGGCGTCCCAGGCGGCCTTGTAGCTCATGCCCGCCGCCTTGGCAGCGGCCGTGATGGAGCCATGCGAAGCAATATGTTCGAGCAGGGCGATCCGGGCTTGTCCGCCAAGCGACGACGTGCCGCGATGCAGCCACAGCGAACCGCTCACTTGCAGGGCGTCGCCAGTGTCGTTGCGCAAAGCGCCGTCCGTCATTGAAAAAGGTTCGGAAACCATAATGATTTTTTCGATCAAACGCGTCAGGTGGCCGCATTGTAGAGGGCGGGCGACCCAGCGAATATAAAGGCTGGACGGGAAACTGTTGCGGCGCACCAACGAAGTGCGCTTCGTACGTCCGTTTGGGGGACGAATGGGGGACGTTTCTCCTCTACATTGAATTTGCCGCATGCCCCCCCAAAGCCGGTTCGTATTGCTTCAGGCCTGAAATTCTCCGGTCTGAAGCGAACTGACCGGGAATGCGACGTTTACCGAAGTGCCCACTCACCTGACACAACAGAAACGGGGTGAAATGATGCGCGTCAGGAATATCAAGGAAACGGTTGACGGGGCTCGATACTATCGTCTGGTTCGCACATTGCCCAACGGCAAGCGACATCAGATGCAAATCTCTTTCTCCGCGGGTGAAATGCGCTTCAGACGTTTCGTTGCGCAGCGATTATGGTTGCTGCGAGCCGAAATGCGAGACAGCACGCGGGCGGCCGCTGCGCCCGCACCACGCAGTAACATGCCGCAGTTGGTCTTTTGACACGACCGTGGTCTTGTCGGATCAGGCGCTGGACCGGTGACTTCACTGGGCCGGCGCTCTGTATTTCCGCCGTCGTAAGCCTTGCCCTGTCGGGGCGCAAGGTCTCAACCCGCCTTGCGGGGCGTGAGCGACGTAGGTGACGTGCCGGATAGGAGAGACGTCGCGCAAGCGAGTGGCGACATCGTCGCAGGCGTCTTCACGGCCGTCAGTCCGGTGCCCGCGTGCGCAATGGCGAATTGCACGAGTTCGTCGAAGGCGATGGGCCGCGCAAACAGGTATCCCTGTGCATAAGTGACGTTGCGCCCACGCAGGTAATTGGCCTGCATCTCATTTTCGACCCCTTCCGCCACGATCGTCATGTCCAGCCGCTCGGCCAGATGGATGATGGAATCGCAGATATTGCGCGTGACCACGTCGTCTTCGGTCACCGGCAGGAATTCCTTGTCGATCTTCAGATAGTTGAAGTCGTAGCGCTTCAGATAGCCAATGGAATTGTTCTCGGCGCCGAAGTCGTCCAGCGCCGTCTCGATGCCACGCCGTTGCAACTCGGCCATCACGTTACGTGCGGCGGCCGTGTCGCGAATCACGTAACGCTCGGTGATTTCGGCGACCATCGGATAGGTATCGTTCAACGCGCCGTAGTAACGCTCGATGTCATGGAGGATCGTGGTGTCCCGCAAGTGCCGTTCGGCGAGATTGATGCCGATATGAAACCCCTGCGGCAATGCGCCCCTGGCCACGTCGTTACGAATCTGACGCAGCAAGGCGCGCGTGAGATCGATGATCAGGCCATTGTCTTCGGCAATCGGAATGAAGGCGTCGGGTCGTACCAGACCGGCCACGGGGTGATGCCAGCGCATCAGCGCCTCGGCGCCCGCACATCGGCCGGTGGCGAGTTCCATGACCGGCTGGTAGTACACCTTGAATTCATTGCGCTTGATGCCGTGGGCAATCTGCCGCTTCATGAACTGGGCCGGGCCGAGATGGCGGAACGTCATGACGCCGAGCAGGAACGCCACGATGCCGCCGAACGCCAGGAAGATCGGCGCCTGTTGGGTCGCGAGCGATTGCATCAACGACGGACTGCCCGCAAGCGACGTCGTGAAGTATCGCGACGTGAGCGATACCTGTGCACCGCGCGTTGCGATGCCCGCCGATTCCAGTTTCGGACCTTCTGAGGTGAGCGAGACGTTGCCGACGGTCATGGCCGTCCACGCCAGGTCGCTCGTCTTGACGCTATGTAACGTCTCCGTGAGATAGATGCCGTCGACGAAGCCGAGCACGCCATCGGTAGCGGACGTCGGCACGTAAAGCGCCAGCGCCGGCATATCCCGCACATACGGCGTGCTGCTCACCAGCAACGCGCGCGTGCCCGTGAGCATGGGCACCAGATCCGCCGGCAGCGGCATGTTCAGCGCCGCGCTGGAGCGAATGACGGATGAGCAATAGAGTTGCCCGCGCGAGACGAGCCAGATGGAGCGGAAGTAGGGGCTGAGGGTGCCGGTGGCCTGAAGCGAGGTGCTGACCTCGCTGCACGAGCGGCCGACCCATGGGGATGCGCCGCGCAGCGTGTTCTCGGCTTGCGCGACGATGCGTTCGAGGGCGTTGCGCTGGCGCTCGGCCTCCTCCTGGAGGATCGATTGCGACATGTGATAAATGCGCAGCCAACCCAGAAACAGGACGACAGCGAGCGTGACCGCCACGACGAGTCCGGTCACCAGCCACTGCACGACTCTGGAGTGTTGAATCATGTTTGCTGCCAACCAAGAAAGCGGAGGGTCCCACGTGGACTGCGGTGCTGCACGACGCAACCCGTCAGATGACTCTACACGAATACCCGACGGCGTCCGACCCCCGATAAACCCGCACAACGCCCGGCAGACGGGCGTGAAGGGCGCGTGCCAGTGATGCGCGAGACGGCCGTCGGACGATCGTCCGACCTCAGGCGAGGCAGCGGCCTAGCCGCATCCTGCGTGGCACTCGGATGGCGTAATCGCGACAAAACTTGGCGTAACGGCGATTTACGCATGCTCTACACTTCACTCATTAACTTTCCGGCGGAAATTGGGATTAATCCCAACTTTCTTGCATAGGTCTGCCAGATGGCGCAAAGACGACGCAAACACGGCGCAAAAGAACGCGCAACGATGGCAAAAAGACCCCCGGCAAGCCCACGTTTTCCCAAGCCTTTGATGTCAAATCACCCGTCCCATGTCGAGTCAACCTGCTACGTCCCTCTCCGGTGCCACGCCACCGGCCGCGCAGGGCACGGCGTTCCGCGTGCTGTCTGCGATCAGCTTCTCCCACTTGCTCAACGACATGATTCAGTCGTTGATCCTGGCCATCTACCCATTGCTCAAGTCCGGCTTCAATCTGAGCTTCGGGCAGGTTGGTCTCATTACGCTCACGTACCAGATCACGGCATCGCTGTTGCAGCCGGTCGTGGGGCTTTACACCGATAAACATCCGAAGCCGTACTCGCTGCCGGTCGGCATGGGCTTCACGCTCGTGGGGCTGCTGCTGCTGGCCGTCGCGCCCAACTTCGGCATGCTGCTCGTGGCGGCTGCGCTCGTGGGCATGGGGTCGTCGGTGTTTCATCCGGAATCGTCGCGCGTAGCCCGCATGGCCTCGGGCGGACGCCATGGCATGGCGCAATCGTTCTTTCAGGTGGGTGGGAACGTGGGCTCGTCGCTCGGTCCGTTACTCGCCGCCTTGATCATTGTCCCGAACGGCCGTGGCAGCGTGGCGTGGTTCTCGGTGGCGGCACTCGTGGCGATCGTCGTGCTGTACCAGGTGAGCCGGTGGTACGCCGTGCAACGTGCGGCGAGCAAGGGCAAGCCCGCAGCGCGCCGGGGGGGGGCGCATCAGCTCTCGCAGGGCAAGGTGCTGTTCGCCATCGGTATCTTGCTGGTGCTGATCTTCTCGAAGTACTTCTATCTCGCGAGCATCAGCAGCTACTTCACGTTCTATCTGATCAGCAAGTTCCACGTGTCGGTGCAAAGCGCGCAGGTGCATCTGTTCGTCTTCCTGTTCGCCGTTGCGGCAGGCACGATGATCGGTGGCCCCCTGGGCGACAAGATTGGTCGCAAGTATGTGATCTGGGGATCGATCCTCGGCGCTGCGCCGTTCACGCTGATACTGCCGTACGCCGATCTGTTCTGGACCGGCATTCTGACGGTACTGATCGGGCTGATTCTGGCGTCGGCGTTCTCCGCCATTCTGGTCTACGCGCAGGAGCTGATGCCGGGTAAGGTCGGTACGGTGTCCGGGTTGTTCTTCGGTTTCGCATTCGGCATGGGCGGTGTGGGCGCTGCCGTGCTGGGCCAGTTGGCCGACTCGACGAGCATCGATTTCGTCTATCACGTGTGCGCGTTCCTGCCGTTGCTCGGGATCGTGACGGTCATGTTGCCGGACGTCGAGGGGCACAGGAAAACCGTGGCTGCCTGAAGCGACGTCGGTCCCTCTTTCGTCATCAGACGCGTCATCAGGCGCGACAATGGAAAATCGCCGGTCCGAGGTCTCGGAACCGGCGATTTTTTTGTCCGGCGTCGCGATCGTCGCAATGGTCGCGACCGTCGCGCGCCAGGGCGCTCGCGACTTACGGCGTACCGCGCTTCTGCAATTCCCAACGGGCCTTTTCGTTTGCCTTGCAGGCGGGCAGCTTGAGCGTGACTTCCTGGCCCTTGGCGGTCAGCAGCACCACCAGATCGCGGCAGGTCTTCTCGCCGTCCTTCTGGGTATTGGTCGGTGTGAGCTGTGCCGCGATGGCTACGGGGTTGCCCGTGCCCTTGTTGGTCCACTCGGTGGTTTCGTTGTCCTGCTTGTTGGACAGCACGGCGCCGGCAGCCTTGGCGAACGACTCGTTGTCGGCCTTGCGCATATAGGCCAGCGGCGAGTTGCTCATGAACGAAAGGTTCGACGCGGCGAAGGCCGGTGCGGCCACGCTGGCGCCGATGACGAGCGCCGTGCCGAGCACCATCGAGCGGGCGCGAGAGGAGCGGATAAGCGACATTCGGAGTCCTTGATATTGTCGACAGGGGACGAAGCCTGCGCGATGCCCCGGCGGGACGTCATGTCCGGCCAAGGCCGCAGGAAGCACGTCGATCATAAAAGAAACCGGCAGCGGCGTCATCTCGGGGCACCGTCACAGGGTCGTCACCGGGTGTTCCGGAAGCATCGCGGGATGGCGGGCAAATCACGGACGACTCAGGGTAGCCATGACGTCTGCGACCTGTGTCAGCGCGGCGCGCAGCGTGGCGTCGTCGCCCGGCGAGCCGAACGCCACCCGAATCGCCGATGGCGCGGCTTGCCCGGGCGCGGCGAACGCATCGACCGGGGTCACGGCAATGCCGCGCGCCTGAAGCGCTGCAACGACGTCGTCGCAGCGCAGCGGCGCGGGCACCGGCACCAGCCGGTGAAAGGCGCCGTCGTAGCCCGTCGAGCCACAGCCCGCCAGACATTGGCGGGCGATGGCCTGCCGCTGCGCCGCCATCATCCGCTTGCGAACGATCCATTGGTCGATCGTGCCGTCGCCCAGCCAGCGGGTGGCCAGTTGCGCCATCAACGGCGCAGCGCTCCAGACGCTGGCCCGCATTGCCGCATGCACCCGCGACAGCCAGGCCGGCGGTGCAACGAGATAGGCGATACGTAGCCCGGGCGCGGCCGGTTTCGAGAGGCTGCACACTTCGAACGTGCGCTCGGGAGCGAGCAGGCGCAGGGGCGTCGGGGCGTCCGGCACGAGGAAGCCGTAGGCACTGTCGTCGATCAGCAGGAGATCGTGCCGTCTGGCGACTTCGACCAGCGCCATGCGTTGCGCGAGCGGCATGACGCAGCCCAGCGGGTTATGCAGCGTGGGCATCGTGTAGACGACGCGAATCCGTCCCGCATGGCCGCGTCCGGCGTCGGTCCGGCAAAGCTTGTCCAGCACCAGCGGATCGAGGCCGCCGTCGTTCATGGCGATGGCCGTGAGCGGCACGTCGCGCATCGCCGCGAGCGCCTTCCAGCCGGGATACGTCAGCGCTTCGACGGCGACCGGTTCGCCCGCCCGGCACAGCGCCAGTTGCAGAACGTCGAGCGCATGCTGGCCGCCGGCGCAGATTACCAGCGAGGCGGCCAGCTCGGGCGAGAAGGCGACGCCATCGCGGCGCGCGAGCCATTGCGCTGCCGCGCGCCGATCGGACGGATGACCGTCGTGCGGTGTATGTGCGAGCCAGGCGCTCAGATCGCCGCCAGCGGCCATGTCGCGCAACGACTGGCGCAACGTTTCGGTCTGCTCGGGCAAGATCGGATAGTTAAATGCCAGGTCGACGCCGTCTATTGCCCCCGGCGCCGGGGCCCACTGCGCGAAGGCAGCGGCGGCGCCGACAGCCGGCGAGCGAACGAAGGTGCCGCGCCCCACTTCGCCCACGGCGAGTCCACGCCGCGCGAGTTCGGCGTAGATGCGCGTGACAGTGGAGGTCGCGAGTCCATACCTGTCGGCGTAATCGCGCTGCGGCGGCAGTCGGGCGCCAGAGGCGAGATCGCCGCGGGCAATGGCGTCGGCAAGACGTTCGACATGATCGAGGTAACGGGCGGGAGCAGCCATGGCGCCAGACGGACGAGAGGAATTGTTATCAGGACAATTCAATAATTGCACTGGATTGGCGGGCTGACAATACTGGGAGCCGAGCTGTGCCCCTGCGCCTGTCCTGTGTCCTTAACGCCATGTCCTCAATGAATCGTCAGTCCTCCCGTCGGGCTATCGCCCTGCTCGCCATCCAGCTTTTCCTTGTGACGTTCTGCGTCAATCTTCAGGCGCCGCTGGTGCCGCACTACGCGGCGGCCAGTGGCCATGGCGCGGGCGCGCAGGCGCTGGCGTTCGCGTGTTACGTCGGCGCACTCGTGCCCGGGTTGCTGTTTCTCGCGGGGCTCTCGGATCGCGTCGGACGTCGTTTGCCGTTGGTGGCTGCATTGTTGTTGGGGCTGGTCGGCACATGGCTGACGTTGCGCTGGCCGACGCTGCTTGCCTTGGGCGGCGCGCGTGCCTGTTACGGACTGGCAACGGGGCTCGTCGCGGGCAGTGGCACTGCGTTCATGACGGAGCTATACGGTGCGCGCGAAGACGCCGCGACGCGTGGCGCCGCGTTGGTGGCAGCCGCCACGTCCCTCGGTTTCGGCACTGGCGCCCTCGTCACGGGCATGTGTCTGATTGTCGCGCCGTCGACGCTGCCGCCGTGGAGCCTGTGGGCGTATCTGCCCTTCGCGTTCGTCGCCGCCCTGGCTGTGGCGGCGTTGCCTGCGCCCGCCCGCCATCCGAACGTGCCGTGGCTGCGCTGGCCGGTACTCGCGCCCGGCACGGCGCCGCTGGGCGTGGCGATCCTGCTTGCCTGGGCGGCGGTCGGCGTGGTCATCGGGGTGGTGCCGTCGGCGCTCGCCGCGCACGGACACGCCGCGTGGGCAGGCTTCGCGACGTTCTTCGTCGTTTCGACGGGGTTGCTGTTTCAGCCCGCCGCGCGGCGCATGGCACCGGTGCGTGCCGTGCGTGTGGGGCTCGTGCTGGTGCCGCTCGGCTTCGTCGTGCTGGCGCTGGGCGTGGTGTACGTCAACCTGCCTGCGCTGCTTGCGGGCGCGATCATTGCCAGCTCGGCGTGCTACGGCTTCACCTATCTGGGCGGACTGGCGGCCGTCAATGCCGCCGTCGCGCCGTCGCTGCGCGCCCGTGCGGCGGCAGGCTACTTTCTTTTCGCGTATTTCGGTTTTTCCGTGCCCGTGGTCTCGAGCGGATGGCTGGCCGACCGATTCGGCATGCCGGCGGCCCTGGCGATATTCACTGCCGCGTTGATCGCGGGCAGTGCAGCGCTTGCCGTGGCCTTGCGCCGCAACGCCTCAGACGCGACAACGCTCACGCGTCCGGTTTGACTCGCGGGCCGGGGCCGCTCGTCGGACCGCCTTGGCTGCCGGGGGTGACGTAGGCCCCCGTGCCGTGAAGCTGGTCCTCTGCTAGCGCCAGCGCACGCACGGCGCCACGGCCCTTGCGCGCGAGCAACATCTCGACAAGCGTTTCGACGACGGCGATACCTGCCGTGATCGACGGGAAGAACGACGGGCTCTCGTGCGAGAACAGCACCGTCACGTCCGCATCGAGCGCCAGCGGGGAGACGGTCGAGTCCGTCAGGGCGAGCACGCGTGCGCCCGCCGCGCGCGCAGCACGCGCGACGATCAACGCTTCGTTCGAATAAGGCGCGAAGCTGATGACAACCACCACGTCCCGCGCGGACAGCGCCCGCAACTCCATCTCCAGCGTGCCCGCTTCACCGCGAATCAGGTGGACCGTCGGGCGGAACAGTCGGTAGACGTACTGAAACGTGAAGGCGATGGGAAAGCAGGCGCGAAAACCCGCGACGTGGACGGTGCCCGCATTCGCAAGCAGATCGACGGCGGCGCCCAGCGACGCATGCGCGCCCGCTTCCGTCAGGTCGAGATTGTTGTGCTGCACGCGGAACATCTCGGGCACCATGCGCGCGGCGTCGCCCTCCCGAATCACTTGTCTTGCACGGCTGGCATACGGTTGCGGCCCGAGACGGATCGACTCCAGAAACAACTCGCGAAGTCCGTGCCATCCGTCGAAACCGAGATGCTGCGCGAGCCGCACGAAGGTGGCCGGTTGCACGCCCGCCTCCGCCGCGATCGCGCGCATCGAACTGATCGGCACCCGTTGCGGATGGTCCAGAAGAAAGCGCGCGCCCGCCTGAAATTGCGGACTGAGCTGAGGGTAGCGCTCGCGCAACAAGGTGTTGAGTTGGTCGAGCGTCTGCGGCAGCGCTGGGGCTTGTGTCATTGGGGGATGGCAACACGGCGGCGAAAGAATGTAACGATTGTTGCATGAAATGCGCCACACACGCACGCGGTTTCCCCGGAAGACGTGGGCTGCGGTGAAACATCGGGTGTGGTAATGGATTGCGCGAAGTGTTGCGTTGTCAAACCGACTGAAACATATGTTGCAAAGCGCGTGGGATACGCCTACACTGAGCGACATCCATAAGACACTCCGTTACGGTCTCGCAGCATCTTTTCGTCAGAGGTTCAGGCATGACTCATGTGTTTCACCGCAATCCGCGCCAGACGTTGCCCGTCGCCGTCGGCGGTCAGGGAATCGAGTTGATCGACAGCAACGGCAAGCGTTATCTGGACGCTTGCGGCGGTGCGGCCGTCTCCTGCCTGGGCCATGGACATCCGCGCGTGATCGAGGCCATGCAGCAACAAGCCGCACAATTGGCCTATGCGCATACGTCGTTCTTCACCACGGAAGTCGCCGAGCATCTGGCGGACACGCTCGCCGCGAGCGCCCCGGGCGATCTGAATCATGTGTACTTCGTGAGCGGTGGCTCCGAAGGCGTGGAAGCGGCGCTCAAGCTCGCGCGCCAGTATTTCGTCGAGATTGGCCAGCCGCAGCGTCAGTACTTCATTGCGCGGCGCCAGAGCTATCACGGCAACACGCTCGGTGCGCTGGCCATTGGCGGTAACGCATGGCGACGCGAGCCGTTCCTGCCGTTGCTGGTGCCGGCCCATCACGTCTCGCCGTGCTTCGCCTATCGCGAGCGTCTGGACGGCGAAAGCGACGCTGCATACGTACAGCGTCTGGCGGACGAACTCGAAGCGAAGATCCTCGAACTGGGCGGCGACAACGTCATCGCGTTCGTTGCGGAAACCGTGGTCGGCGCGACGGCAGGCGCCGTGCCGCCGGTGGGCGACTACTTCAAGCGCATCCGTGCCGTGTGCGACAAGTACGGCGTGCTGTTGCTGCTCGACGAGGTGATGTCGGGCATGGGTCGCACCGGTTATTTGTTCGCCTGCGAGGAAGACGGTGTGACACCGGACATTCTCGTCATCGCGAAGGGACTCGGCGCGGGTTATCAGCCGATTGGCGCGATGCTCTGCTCGGACAAGATCTTCGACGCCGTGGTCGGTGGCTCCGGATTCTTCCAGCACGGGCATACCTATCTCGGGCATGCCATGGCGTGTGCGGCGGCGCTGGCCGTGCAGCGCACGATTGCCGAAGACAACCTGCTCGAGAACGTGAAGGCGCGCGGCGAACAGTTGCGTGCCCGTTTGCGCGAGGTCTTCGCCGATCACCCGAACGTGGGCGACGTGCGCGGCCGTGGCCTGTTCGTGGGCGTCGAATTCGTTGCCGATCGTGAGACCAAACAGACGCTGCCGACGCAGGACAAGACGCACGCCCGTTTGAAGGCGGCGGCCAAGGAGCGGGGTCTGCTGATCTATCCGATGGGCGGCACGGTCGACGGCGTGCACGGCGACCATGCGCTGATCGCCCCGCCCTTCATCTGTCAGCCGGACGACATCGATCGCATCGTCGAGCGCCTGGCGCTGTCGGTGGCGGACGTGACCGGCGTGAAGGTCGGAGGGGTGGCATGACCCGGGCCTACGCACTGGCCGTCGCCCCGAACGGCGCGCGCCGCACGCACGCCGATCACCCGGCGTTGCCGATGACGCCCGACGAGTTGGGCGCATGCGCCAAAGCGTGTCTGGAGGTGGGCACTGCCATGATCCACCTGCACGTGCGCAAGGCCGATGGCACGCACAGCCTCGAAGTGTCCGATTACGCCGCGGGCATTGCCGCCGTGCGCCGCGCCGTTGGCGACGAACTGGTGTTGCAGGTCACGACGGAGGCCGTCGGCATCTACGCCCCGGCGCAGCAGATCGCGACGGTGCAGGCCTTGCGTCCCGAGGCAATCTCGGTCGCCCTGCGCGAAATATTGCCCGACGCCACCCATGCGCCCGCAGCGCAGGCGTTCTTCGGTTGGCTCTGGCGGGAAAACGTCACTGCGCAGTACATCCTCTACGACACCGAAGACGTGGCGCATTACTGGCGCTTGCGCGCGAGCGGTGCGATTCGTCCCGGTCGCCACTGGGTGTTGTTCGTGCTGGGGCGTTACAGCAAGGGCCAGTTGTCCTCGCCGTCCGACCTGCTGCCGTTCCTGAGCGCGTGGCAGACCGGCGCTGACGCGCTGGGCGAGGCGTCGGGTGCGACGCCCTGGGCCATGTGCGCCTTCGGTCCGCGCGAGGCGGAGTGTGCGCTCGCGGCGGTGTTGTACGGCGGCCACGCGCGCATCGGCTTCGAAAACAACCTCTACCTGCCCGATGGCAGCATCTCCCCGGACAATGCCGCGTCGCTGCGCGCGCTCACGTCCGCTGCCGCCCCGCTCGCGCTCGCGCCCATGACAGCGGATGCCTTGCGCGAACTGACCCGCTGAGCGCTTCACGCCGAACGCGGGTGGCCGACGCTCGATGGTCGACGCCCGGGGCCGACCGTCCTGCCGTCCGATCGCAACCGTCGGACCGCGGGACTCCCGGGGCTGGACCGTGACCGGGAGTGTGCGACGAATCAGAAATAAACCCAAATACAGGGCCTGACCGACGTTGCCCGGTCGGGCCGCTGTAATAGAATCGGCGTAACCTCAAAAGGCCCGCGTCGACCCTTCCGGCGCCGGGCATGAACCCGAACGGGAGCGCGGCGTGAAACACTGGTCGATCCGACATCGCATTCTGGCCAGTTTTGGCCTGATCCTTGCCTTGATGGCCCTCATGGCGGGCATCGCCTACACCCGGTTGTCCGCCATCGAAGCCGAGACGCGCAGTGTGGAAGACGACTCCGCGCCGGGCCTCTACTACAGCACGATGCTGCGCGGGGCGTGGTTCGAGAGTTACCAGTTGCTTCAGCAGGTCGTCGCAATCGACGACAACGACAAGACCCGCGCGGTCGACCTCGACGCCTTGCGCGCGGCCGACGCCCGCATCGACGGCTGGGTCAAGGATTACGGCACGACCGTCAACCGCCCCATCGACCGCATTCAATACGACGAAGTGCGCGGCATACGCAATCAGTACGGGCGCATCAGCACACAGGTCCTCAAGCTCGTGGTGGACGGGCAGATGCCCGCCGCCCGCGCCATGCTGACCGAGCAACTCTATCCGGAATGGGGGCGCGGGCGAGCGGCGATTCAGCGTCTGGTCGACACCAACAAGACATACTCGGATGAAGCGACGCACAACATCAGCGAAGCCGTGACGGCCGCCAAGGCCACGCTGCTCATTACGCTGGTCGTGGCGCTTGCCGTTGCCGTGCTCGCCGGGTGGTTGCTCTTCCGTGCGATCAGCGTGCCGCTCGCGAGCGTGATGCAGATTCTGGAAGTCATGCGCTCGGGCGATTTGACCCGGCGGCTGAATCTGGCGCGGCGCGACGAATTCGGCGCGCTGGAATCGGGTTTCAATCGCATGACGGACGAGTTGACGGGGCTTGTGGGGCAGGCGCAGAAGTCGGCGCTGCAAGTCACGACGTCCGTGACCGAGATTGCCGCGACGTCGCGCCAGCAGCAGGCCACGGCATCGGAGACGGCGGCCACCACCACCGAGATCGGCGCCACGTCGCGCGAGATTTTCGCCACGTCGCGCGATCTGGCCCGCACCATGACCGAAGTCGCGGGGGTGGCCGAGCATGCGGCAACGCTGGCGGGCACGGGACACGTCGGCCTCACGCGCATGGAGGACGCCATGCGACACGTGGTGGAAGCGGCCGGCTCGGTCAATGGCAAGCTCGGCATCCTCAACGAGAAGGCGGGCAACATCAATCAGGTCGTAACCACGATCACGAAGGTAGCCGATCAGACCAATCTGCTCTCGCTCAATGCGGCCATCGAAGCCGAAAAAGCCGGTGAGTACGGTCGCGGCTTCGCCGTGGTGGCCACGGAGATTCGCCGGCTGGCCGACCAGACCGCAGTGGCGACCTACGACATCGAACAGATGATCAAGGAGATCCAGTCGGCGGTGTCCGCAGGGGTGATGGGCATGGACAAGTTCGCCGAGGAGGTACGCCGCGGCATGGACGAAATGCGACAGGTCGGCGATCAACTCGCCCAGATCATTTCGCAGGTGCAAACGCTGCCGCCGCGCTTCCAGGTCGTCAACGAAGGCATGCAGGCGCAGGCCACCGGCGCGGAGCAGATCAATCAGGCGCTGGTGCAACTCTCCGAGGCCGCGCAACAGACGGCCGAGTCGTTGCAGCAGTCGAGTCAGGCCATCGAAGAGCTCAATCACGTGGCCAACGGGCTCAAGAGCGGGGTGTCGCGCTTCAAGGTGCAGGCGCTTGCGCCCGCGGGGCTGGCGTCATAACCGACACCAACAACGAACCGATATCGACGCAATATCGACGCAATATCGAACCAACAACGACACCCGTACGTCGCGTTACCGACACGGTTGTCGTCCATTGCTCATCGCGGACTTCGACATGCTGTTCCTGCGTTTCGCCATCGCGACCGATCATTACGTCATCGAAGCCAGTCACGTGGCCGAGGTGTTGCCGTGGCTCGCGCTCAAGCGTCTGCCATCCGCACCGGCGTGGGTCGCGGGCGCCTTCAGCTATCGCGGCGAGTCCGTGCCCGTCATCGATCTGACGCGCCTTGCCACGGGGCTGGGCGCGCCTGAGCGCCGCTCGACGCGGCTGGTGCTCGTGCATTACCCGGCGCCCGGACCGAATGCCCGCCGCCTTGGCGTGCTGGTCGAGCGCGCCACCGACACCCTTCGGGCGAACGCAGACGCATTCAGCTCGAGTGGTGTCGATCTTCCCGAAGGGCGTTACCTCGGTCCGGTACTGGACACCGAAGAGGGCCTCGTGCAGTGGGTGCGCGTCGAACAATTGCTGAGCGACGAAGCGCGCGCCATGTTGTTCGACGCTGCACGCGACGCCTTGGCGGATGATGTGACCGATGCGCACGATGTGCGCGATGTGCCGGGCGCGCACGAGGGCAATGCAACGGGGGCGTCGACATGACCCACGTGCCTGACATCGAACGCCTGTTGCGCGACACGACAGGGATCGACGCCGAGACGCTCGGCGTCCACGCCATCGAGCGGGCCGTGCGTGCGCGCCTTGCCGCGTTGTCGCCGGATATGCAGGACGCCCCGCCGTACTCGCGATATTGGCAGCGCGTGCAACAATCATCGCACGAGCTTCAGGCATTGATCGAAGCGGTCGTGGTGCCGGAGACATGGTTCTTCCGGCATCGCGAAGCCTTCACGACACTTGGCAGGATGGCGCGGGAGGCGCGGACCGCGCGTCGCGGCACCGCGAGCGAACGGCAGCCGTTGCGGCTGCTGAGCTTGCCATGCTCGACCGGCGAAGAGCCCTATTCGATGGCGATGGCGATGTTCGATGCGGGATTCGGCGCGAACGATTTCACCATCGATGCCGTCGACATCAGCGAACGCGCGCTCGCAGTGGCCCGAGAGGGGCTGTATGGCCGAAATTCATTTCGGGGCGCGCCGGACACGCTGCTGTTCCGCGAGCGCTATTTCACCTCCGAGGAAGACAACTACCGCGTCATCGGCGCGCTGCGTACGCAGGTGCGCTGGCATGCCGGCAATCTGTTCGATCCGTCGCTCGTGGATCGGCTGGGCACATTTGATTTCGTTTTCTTTCGCAATGTGCTGATCTATTTCGACCGCGACGGACAACGTCGGGCCATCGCCGCGCTGGAACGGCTCATGCGCATGGGCGCAACGCTTTTTGCCGGGCCCGCCGAAGGCGGAACGCTGACGAGCAACGGCCTCGCCCCGACCGGACATGCGCAGGCGTTCTCGTTCCGCGTGGCTGTACCGGCGCGCGACGTGATTCAGGCGGCGCCTTCGACCGATGCGACACCGTCGGCGCACGGCATACCCGCGCGGACCTTCGTACCGCCGACTCGTCCCGCACCTCCCACGCTACCGACGCGACCCGCGACCGATTCGCTGCGGGTCGCGCCGGCGGGCGAATCGCCGCTTGCCCCGTCCGTCGTCTCGTCTGTCGGCGCCATGGCGAAGGCTGAGATTGACGTCCCGTTGGCGCAGGCGCGTGCTGCGGCCGACGCGGGCGACTTCGAGCGGGCCGTTGCCCTGTGCCGTGCCGTGCTGGCGGCCGATCGCGCCAACGCGCAGGCCGAGTACCTGCTCGGGCTGGTCGAAGACGCGCGTAGCGATGCGCAGAGTGCGCTCATCCACTATCGACGTGCGCTGTATCTGGATCCGACGCATTATGAAGCGCTCGTGCACTGCGCAGCCTTGCTCGATGCGCGCGGCGACGTATCGGGCGCACGCCGCCTGATGGCGCGTGCCGAGCGCGCCGGCAACGCAATGGCGTCCTCCGAAACGCATGACCCGATGCAACGTCACGGAACCCGACATCGATGACCGATCGCGAATTGGCGCCTGAGGCCGGTGTCATGGCTGGCAACGTCGCCCCCATCTCCTCGCAGGCAGCAAAACCAAACGACAACGCCTTGCACAGGCAGGCCGCGGAATTGCTCGACCGGTTACCGGTGGCGCCCGTCGACCCTGCCCCCTGGCGTGCTGCGCGCGTCGATCAGAACGTGATGCGTAGTCAGTCGTTGTTGCTCTTTCGTCTGGCCGACGAATGGCTGGCGTTGCCCGCATCCGCCATCGAAGAGGTAACGCCCATGCGCGCCTGGCACACGGTGCCAGGACATCGTCAGCGCGCGTTGCTCGGGCTGGTCAATTTGCGCGGCGCGCTCGTGCCTTGTCTGTCGCTGGGCGAACTGCTCGGCGTACAACCGGCGCCGCAAACGCAGGGCACGCCGTCCAACACGTTGCGCGCGAGCACCGCACGTCTGCTTGCGTTACGCCACGGGCAGCACTTGAGCGCGTTTCCGGTGACCGAAGTCTATGGGACCGTCACCCCGGCCAGCACGGCGTTGGGTGCCGTGCCCGCGACGGCGCTCGGCGCGTCCGATGGCTTTGCCGTCGCCGTCTTGCCCTGGCGCGAGCATGTCGTCGGGGTGCTCGATCCGCTGCGTGTGGGCGCCGCGTTCGACAGGGGCCTCGCATGAGCGACGATCTGCGCAACGCCACGCTGCTCGACCTGTTCCGCATGGAGACGGAGACGCAGGCACAGGTGCTCGGCGACGGGCTGCTGGCGCTCGAACGTGCGCCGAACGACGCGTCGCAACTCGAAGCCTGCATGCGGGCCGCGCATTCGCTCAAGGGGGCGGCGCGCATCGTCGGGGTCGAGGCGGGGGTGTCGCTCGCTCACGTGCTGGAAGACGCCTTCGTCGCTGCTCAGGGCGGCGCGCTCGCGCTTGACGTGCCGGTCATCGATCGCCTGTTGCAAGGCGTGGACCTGCTCATGCGCCTGGCGCATCCGCCGGGGCGCGATCCTGAGTGGGCGCAGGGTGCGGGCAAGACCGAAATCGATGCCTTCGTCACCGCATTCACGCAAACGCTTGCCTCGCGAGTGGGCGATACGTCGAAGGGAGAGTCGCACGGCGCGTTGGCAGAAGAACCGAGCGCGTTCGACTACGCCAGCTACGGCATACCGACAAACGACGCCACCGACAATACATCGCGGGCGTTGCGCGTTTCCGCAGATAACCTCGACCGGCTGTTGCGACTATCGAGCGAGGCCCTGGTGGCGTCGCGCTGGTCGCAGCCCTTCGCGCAGTCGTTGCAGCGCCTCAAGCGGCATCAGCACGACGCGGGCGACGCGCTCGACCGCGTGAGCTCGGCACTGGCGCAGGGGGCCGATCGCTCGGGCGAAGACCGTCAGGTATTGCTCGCGGCGCTGGCCGATCTGCGCCGTGCGCTCGGCGGGGGAAGTCAGTTGCTCGCGCAGCAGATCCACGAGCTCGACGACTTCGACCGTCGCTCGACGCAACTGTCGCAGCGCTTGTACGACGAAGCCCTCGCGTGCCGCATGCGCCCCATCGACGATCGGCTCGGCGGCTTCGCGCGCATGGTGCGCGACCTCGGGCGCTCGCTCGGCAAGCCGGCGCGACTCGAAATTCGCGGCGCCGACACACAGGTCGATCGGGACATTCTCGATCAGCTCGAAGCGCCGCTGGGGCATCTGCTGCGCAATGCTGTCGACCACGGATTGGAGAGTGCGCCGGTGCGTGCGGCGGCAGGCAAGCCGGGCGAAGGCGTCATCACGCTCACTGCGCGCCACAGCGCGGGTTTGCTTCTGGTCAGCGTGGCCGACGACGGTGCAGGAATCGACATCGAACGCGTACGCGAGACCGTGGTCCGGCGCGGGCTGGTGACGGCGCAAACCGCCGGACGACTCGACGACAACGAACTGCTCGAATTCCTGATGCTGCCGGGCTTCACGCTGCGCGACACGGTGACGGACGTCTCGGGTCGTGGCGTCGGCCTCGATGCGGTGCGGGCGATGGTGGCGACGGTGCGCGGCACGGTACGTATCGAGCACACGCCGGGGCGTGGCGCCAAGGTCACGCTGCAATTGCCGCTGACGCTCTCGGTGGTGCGCAGCCTGCTCGTCGAAGTCGCCGGTGAACCTTACGCACTGCCGCTCGCGAACTTGTCGCGTACGCTGGCGTTGCCGCAGGAACGCATCGACATGCTCGAAGGGCGCCCGCATTTCACGCTGGACGGCAAGCAGATCGGCCTCGTGAGCGCGCAGCAAGTGCTGTGCGGCACCGCGCCTGCGGGGCTTGCGGGCGATCAGCCCGTCGTGGTGTTCGGTGAGGGCGACGCGCGCTACGGGCTGGCCGTCGACAAATTCCTCGGCGAGCGCATGCTCGTCGTGCAACCGCTCGATGCGCGCCTGGGCAAGCTGCCCAATATTGCCGCCGGCGCGCTCGCGGAAGACGGCTCACCGCTGCTTATCATCGATACGGCCGATCTGGTGCGATCGATCGCCAAGGCGGTCGAGATGGGGGCGCTCGACCGGTTACCGATGCGCGCCACGCCATCGGGCGGGCGTGCACGCAAGCGCGTGCTGGTCGTCGACGATTCGCTGACCGTGCGCGAACTTGAGCGCAAGTTGCTCGCCGCGCGCGGCTACGACGTGAGTGTGGCCGTCGATGGCATGGATGGCTGGAACGCAGTGCGAAGCGAAACGTTCGACATGGTGATCACCGATGTCGACATGCCGCGCATGGACGGCATCGAACTGGTGACCCTGATCAAGCGCGACGCGCGCACGGCGGAATTGCCGGTCATGATCGTTTCCTATAAAGATCGCGAGGAAGATCGACAACGCGGACTCGATGCGGGCGCCGACTATTACCTCGCGAAGGGCAGCTTCCACGACGACGCGCTGTTGCGCGCTGTTGTGGATCTCATCGGGGAGTCGGGGTCATGAGAATCGGGATCGTGAACGATTCGGTCATTGCGGTGGAAGCGTTGCGACGTACGCTGGCACAGCGACCGGGCTTTGATGTCGCATGGGTTGCGCACGACGGCGAGCAAGCCGTGCGAATGTGTTCCCCCGTGCCGCCCGATCTGGTGTTGATGGATCTCGTCATGCCCGTGATGGATGGCGTGGCGGCCACGCGCGAGATCATGCGGCGCACGCCGTGTCCGATTCTGATCGTGACGTCCGATGTGGGCCATCACGCCAGCCTCGTGTTCGACGCCATGGGGGCGGGTGCGGTGGACGCCGTCGATACGCCGGTGCTGGGCGGCGCGCATCTGGCGCGTCCGGCGTCGTCGTTGCTCGCGAAGATCGAGGCCGTTGCGGCGCAGCATGCCGACGCGAGTGCGCCGCAACCGGCGTTCGTGCCGCGTGCCGCCGGCAACACCGATGCGTTAGTCGCCATCGGCGCGTCCGCCGGCGGTCCGGCCGCGCTGGCGACGCTGCTGGGGCGGCTGCCCGAGAACTTCAGCGCCGGCGTGATCGTCGTACAGCATGTCGACGACGCCTTCGCGCCGGGCATGGCGACATGGCTCGATCAGCAGACGCCGCTTTCGGTGAGATTGGTGGAGGCGGGCGAGCGCCCGGCGGCCGGTGTGGTGCTGCTCGCGGGCGGCAATCGACATTTACGGGTCGACCTGAGCGGGCGCTGTGTTTTTACCGACGAACCTCGCGATGCGGTGTATCGTCCGTCCATCGACGTATTTCTGCGCAGCGTTGCCGAGAACTGGCGATCGCGCGCGGTGGGCGTGCTCTTGACCGGAATGGGGCGCGACGGCGCCGCAGGGCTTGGCGCGATGCGCACACAGGGCTTCATTACCATTGCACAGGATCGAGCGACGAGTGCGGTGTACGGCATGCCGAAAGCGGCGGCCGAGGCTGGCGCCGCGTCTCGGATTCTGCCGCTGCCCAATATCGCGCCACAATTGGTGACCTTGTTCGGCACGCTGTAATCGGACAGCGCAGCAGAGTCAAAAGGAGAGGGAAAAACAACAATGACGACAATTCCGCGCCAACCCAGGCCAGACCCGCAACCGATCGGCTCGCAGAGCAGCCTGAGCGAATCGTCGGCGATGGTGTTGCTCGTCGACGATCAGGCCATGGTCGGCGAAGCGATCCGGCGCGCTCTGAGCGGCGAGCCGAACATCGATTTTCACTACTGTGCGAATCCGGACGATGCCTTGCGCGTTGCCGAACAGACACGACCGACCGTCATCCTTCAGGATCTCGTCATGCCGGGCACCGACGGTCTCTCGCTCGTGCGTCAGTATCGCGCCAGTCCGCTCACGCGTGACATCCCGATCATCGTGCTCTCGACGAAAGAAGAGCCGACGATCAAGCGAGAGGCGTTCGCGGCCGGGGCCAATGACTATCTGGTCAAGCTGCCCGACACCATCGAGCTGGTCGCGCGCATTCGGTACCACTCCCGGTCGTATATGAACCTGCTGCAACGCGACGAGGCATACCGCGCATTGCGCGAGAGTCAGCAGCAATTGCTCGAGACCAATCTGGAGTTGCAGCGGCTCACGCATTCCGATGGCCTCACGGGGCTGGCCAACCGTCGTTACTTCGACGAGTATTTCGGCGCGGAATGGCGACGGGCGCTTCGTGAGCAGCGCGAAATGGCGCTCTTGATGATCGACGTCGACAACTTCAAGATTTACAACGACACGTACGGCCACATTGCGGGCGACGACGTGCTGCGCCGCGTGGCGCGCACGATGGCGGAAGCGGCGGCGCGTCCCGCGGATCTCGCCGCGCGCTTCGGCGGCGAGGAGTTCGTGATGGTGCTGCCCAATACGTCGGCCAGCGGGGCGGCGGCGATTGCGGAGAAGGTGCGCGCGCAGATCGAAGCGATGGCGATTCCGCACGTCGGGTCGGCCAACGGCCGGCATGTGACGATCAGTCTGGGTGGTGCGGCGCTGGTGCCGCGCACACACATGGCGTCGACGTCGTTGATCGAGTCGGCGGATCTGGCGCTGTATCGCGCCAAGCAACAGGGCAAGAATCGCGTGGAGATGCAGCCAGGCGTTTCCTGAGCCTGAGGAGGGTGCATGACCTTCGAGCTGTTCTATTGGCCGGGCCTGCAAGGCCGCGGCGAGTTTGTCCGCCTCGCCTTCGAGGCCGCCGGTACACCGTATGTGGAGATCGTGCAGGGTGACGAACCCGGTCAGGGCATGGACGGTCTTCTGCACACCATGGACGATCCCGCGTGCATGGACCCGCCCTTCGCCCCGCCGTTTCTGCGTATCCGTCATGCCTCGGGCGACGAGCTGATCGGCCAGACGGCGAATATCCTCGCGTATCTCGGGCCATTGCTCGGCCTTGTCGGAGAAACGCCCCGCGCGCGACGCTGGGTCAATCAGCTGCAGCTGACGATTGCCGATCTGGTGGCTGAGGTTCACGACGGTCATCATCCCATCGCCAGCCGGCTCTATTACAGCAATCAGAAGGCCGAAGCGCGCAAGCGCACGGCGGACCTGATCGACTATCGGTTGCCCAAGTTCTTCGGCTACTTCGAGCGCGTGCTCGCGAACAATCCCCAGGCGGGCGGATGGCTGTCGGAAGGCGCCATGTCGTACGCCGACCTGTCGCTGTTTCAGGTGATCGAGGGACTGCGCTACGCGTTTCCGCGTGCCATGTCCGGCTTCGCGAAAGCGTTCCCGCGCTGTCAGGCGGTGCGCGACGCCGTGGCCGGCGAGCCGCTTGTCGCGGCGTATCTGGCATCGTCCCGGCGTATCCCGTTCAACACCACGGGCATCTTCCGTCATTACAAGGAACTGGACCGCGCTTCGCCGTTTTGAGTGCGCCGCTTACTCGGGCAGCGTGGTGTCGCCGGCGTTGAGCGCGCGTTGCATGAGAACGGTGTCGACCCAGCGGCCGAACTTGAAGCCAACGGATTTGAGCATGCCCGCGTGCTGGAAGCCGCATGCGGTGTGCAGCGCGAGGGATGCCTGATTGCCGCTGTCGCCCACGTTGGCGATCAGTTGCCGCCACGGACCGCCTTCGCAGCGCGCGATGAGCGTGAGCAACAATGCGCGCCCCACGCCCTGCCCGATGGCGTCGGGCGCGATGTACACCGAGTCTTCCAGCGTGAACCGATAAGCCGAGCGGGGCCGGTAATGCGTGGCGTATGCGTAGCCCAGCACCCGGCCGTCGCGCTCCGCGACCAGATACGGCAGACTCGCGTCGAGCACCTTTGCGCATCGCGCGCGCATCTCCGCCTCGTCCGGCGGAATCTCTTCGAATGACGCGGAGCCGTTGCGTACGTGATGCGCGTAGATCGCGGTGATGGCGGGCAGGTCGTCGTCACGCACCGGGCGCACCGTGCATGCATGTCGCGCAAGGTCGGTGCCGACACGGCGTGGCGCTTGCGCGGCGGAAGAGGACGAATGCGGGGTGTTGGACGACGACATACGGTGGCGCACGAGCGTGGGTTTTTCAGTTTTCACAACGGGCCGCACAAATGGGCCGCACAAATGGGCACACAAACGGTCCGTGACTGACAGCAGTGTGCGCCGCTCTCCTTTATAAGAAAAGCTGGTGCTGGTTATGAAATGCATAAGTAATTCTTTGATGGGAGACTCATGCGCGCCTCGTGTCCGTCGCCTTCCCTGCTGCTTCGACGTCGTCTTCCGCTTTGCCGGGCGAAGCCGGTACACCGCCCGCGCGCTGCGCGGCATCGCCGCCCGACGAGGCGGGCGCGACGCTCATGGCGTCGAGGCGCTGGCGCACGAAACTGATGTGTTCTCGCAGCACGTAGAACTGGTCGGCGTACGCGAGCGGAATCTTCAGCCGGTTGACGGCGGCCTCGATGGTGTCGAGCCGTTCGCGCAGATTTTGATACTCGGTGTGGGCGTCGTCCGCCAACGCTTCGCGCTCCAGCGCGATGAGTCCGCCGTACCAGCGGTACAGACGAGACTTCACACGCCAGCTATAGAGCGACGGCACCAGCCGGAACGCCGGGATCAACACCACGATGATCGGCACGAGCAGCACGACGATGCGGTCGGCGAGGCTGGCGATCCAGAACGGCAGATGCCGGTAAAGGAAGCCCTTGCCCGACTTGTAGTAACGCGCAGCGTCGTCGGAGATCGGGAATTCG
Source organism: Pandoraea vervacti (assembly GCF_000934605.2). Classification (NCBI taxonomy): domain Bacteria; kingdom Pseudomonadati; phylum Pseudomonadota; class Betaproteobacteria; order Burkholderiales; family Burkholderiaceae; genus Pandoraea; species Pandoraea vervacti. The sequence goes on from NZ_CP010897.2 coordinate 145,028, forward strand.
TGCACTTGCGCGGAGGGGAACTCCCCGGCGCGTTGCATCAGATTCGCCTTGCCGTGGACTTCGCGTGCTGCTTCGATCAGCAGATCGGAGAGCGCCGGATGCAGGCTTTCGCGCGCCACGAGCTCGACGGTCGGGCTGATGACGTGCACCGGTTGCGCGGGCAGATTGCGGCCGAGATCGAAGACGCCGCGCGGCAGCGTCAACTGATTGAGGTAGGTGAAGCGCCGCGTGTAGGCGTCTGCCTGCGCGAAGTCCATCAGGCGGATGCCGGGCGTGCGAATGAGCTTGCCCATCGTCGGGCCGGTCGCCGTGTCGCCAGTGAGCATGGCGGCGTCGACACGGCCGTCGATCAGGGCCTGTGCAGCCTCCTGCCCGTCGTAGGCCGTGAGCTTCGTCGGGCCGCCGGGCTCGATGCCGTTGGCCTTGAGCAAGGTGAGCGCGAGGGCACGTGCGCCGCTGCCTTCCCGGCCGATGGCGATGCGCTTGCCGGTGAAATCGGAGAGTTTGGTGACGCGCTCGCCGCGATAGAACACCGAGATCGGTGCATAAAACATGCTGCCGAGCGAGACGAGGCCGTCAATGTCCAGGCCCTGCGACACGCCGCCTTGCACGAGGCCGAGGTCCACGTTCTCGTTGTCGTTCGCAAGACGCTCGACGTTTTGACGCGAGCCCTCCGATGACAGCACGTTGAGCGTGATGCCATCGCGCGCGAGGATGGTCTTGTAGCGTTGCGCCGCGCTCCAGAACGAGCTGCCCTCGGGGCCGGCGCTCAGCGTGATGGTGCGCGGCGGGGCCGGCTGCACGAGCCATACGGCGAGCCAGATAGCGGCGATGGCTACAAGGACCACCGGGCCGAAGGAGACGGCGAGATCTCGCCAGGAAATCGCGACGAAGCGTGCGCGCAGTCGCCGGTGGGCAGGTTGGTTCGAGTCAGTCGTCATCGATGCATCAGGCGGGCTTGTCCAACACCCGGCCGATCATACGCCATCTACGGGGGCGATTTCTGCATGCGGCCCATTCGGCCCTATCGCAGGGGTCTATTACAGGGGACTCAGCGTTTCGCCAGACTTTGCGCGAGTTGCTTCCACAGGTGGTCTGCGGCGGGCGAGAGGCGGCGTCCCACGCGCGTCATCATCTGGCTGGAGAACCCGGCGGCGATCGGATGATCGATCGGCACGGCCACCAGTTCACCGAGTTCAATGCCGCGCCGCGCGGTAATCGCCGACATGAACGCCACGCCGAGCCCGGCCGCGGCGAGCGTCTGCGCGGTGTTGAACAGATCGACCCGATAGGCGGGAATCACGTTCAGACGCGCCGTGTCGAGCACCGAGTGCACGAAGTGCTGTACGCCGTGTTCCTCGGTCATGAAGATGAGCCGCTCGTGCACCAGTTCCGAGGGCGGCACGCTCGTCATCGCCGCGAACCGGTGTGTGGGCGCCACCACGGCGCACAGCGCCTTGGCCGCAAACGGATGAATGCGCATGGCGGGATCGTCCTCGGAGCGGGCGCACAGGCCGATGTCGACCACGTCGTCGCGCACGAGCGAGAGCACCGTGGGCGTCGGGCCGGACCGGATCTCGACGAGGATGTCGGGATAGCTCATCGAGAAGCGCTGCAACGCCTGGGCGATCAACCGCCCGATGAACCCTTCGCCGACACCGATGGCCACGCGTCCGCGCTTGAGATGCCGGTATTCCTCCAGCCGCGCCGACAGGTCTCGCTGGCGGCGCTGACCGTCACGGTAATAGTCGATGAGCACCTGACCGATTTCGGTGACGATCACGTTGCGCCCACGTCGCTCGATAAGGGGAAAGCGCAGCCGCCGCTCCAGTGCGGCGACCTGTCGGCTGACCACGGAAGGATTCACCCCGAGCGATTCTGCCGCCATACGCACACCGCCCATTGCGGCAATTTCGGCGAGGTACCTGAGCGGACGCTCGCCGATGTCGTCCATCCATGCATCGCTGGTCATCATTGATTTCACTATTGCGTTCGCACGATCGCGCCGGTCGGACATGTCGCAGCCATACTGTCGCGCACCGCAGCGACGGCGCTAAGTCGCGCATTGCTAACTCGTTGAATCGGTGCCGGTTTTTGCTGGCGAGACAGAAAGCGTGCAGACCGTCCGGTTCACACAAACGTTGCCTTGAAAGCAACATTTTGACGTGCTTTGCGTCATGGGTGCGAAATTTCGTCGGTGCAATACTCCGCGTTATTCAAAAAGAGAGGAGTCCTCGATGAGCGAGATTCGCTATTGCGAGGTGAGCGATCTGGCCGACGCGCGCGAGCAGTTGGCCGACATTCGCCACCACATCCACCAACACCCCGAGCTGTCGTACGAGGAGGTCGACACGTCGCGTTACGTGGCGGACAAGCTCGAAAGCTGGGGGTATCGGGTCACGCGCAACGTCGGCGGTCACGGCGTGGTGGCCTCGCTCACCGCGGGCACGAGCGCGCGCACGGTTGGCGTGCGTGCCGACATGGACGCGCTGCCGATCCACGAACAAACCGGTCTGGCCTACGCCAGCGTGCATGACGGCAAGATGCACGCCTGCGGTCACGACGGTCACACCACCGTGCTGCTGGGCGCGGCGCAGCAACTCGCAAAGACACGTAACTTCGACGGCACCGTCAATCTGATTTTCCAGCCGGCGGAAGAAGCCGGTTCGAACAGCGGCGCGGAGCAGATGATTGCCGACGGCCTGTTCGAGCGTTTCCCATGCGATGCGATTTTCGGTCTGCACAACCATCCGGGCGTCGCCACGGGCACGTTCGGTTTCCGTGCCGGTCCGCTCATGGCCGCGTGCGATACCGTCAAGGTCCGCATCCACGGCCGCGGCGGCCATGCGGCACGGCCGCATCTGGCCATCGATCCGGTGATGATCGGCAGCAGCCTCGTGATGGCGCTGCAAACCGTGGTTGCGCGCAACATCGATCCGACCGAAGCCGCCGTGGTGACTGTCGGCACCTTCCACGCGGGATTTGCGCCGAACGTGATTCCGGAAGACGCCACGCTGGAGATGAGCGTACGGTCGTTCTCCGCGAAGGTGCGTGCCACGCTCGAGGAGCGCATTTGCGCGCTGGTCAAGTCGCATACCGAGGGCTATGGCGCGAGCGCCGACATCGAGTACATCCGGGGCTATCCGGTGCTGGTGAACAGCGAAGCCGAAACCGAATTTGCCCGTGAGGTTGCGCAAGAACTGGTGGGTGCCGAGCACATCATCTCGCCCTTCCCGCCCATCGCGGGCAGCGAGGATTTCGCGTACTACCTGCAAAAAGTGCCTGGCTGCTTCATTCGTCTGGGCAATGGCGAGGGCAAGCCGATGCTGCACAACGCCAAGTACGACTTCAATGACGACAATCTGACCATCGGTGCGGCCTTCTGGACGCGTCTGGTCGAACGCTTTCTCGCCAAGGACCGCGCATGAGTCTCGCCACGCAATCGTATCCGGTCGACGGCGCACAGCCGACGCAGATCTCCCCGATGTCGTCGTCGCAGCAACGCAAGATCGTTTTTGCCGCTGTGATCGGCAACCTGCTGGAGTTCTTCGACTTCACGGTCTACAGCTACTTTGCGCTGACGATCGGCAAGCAGTTTTTCCCGGCGGACGATCCCATCACGTCGTCGCTGCTCGCGTTCGCCGTGTTTGCGGTGGGCTTCGTGATGCGCCCGCTCGGGGGTATCGTGCTCGGCCGTTACGCCGACCGGGCCGGACGCAAGCCTGCGCTCACGCTGACCATTTTGCTCATGGCGATCGGTTCGGCGGCCATCGGTCTGGCGCCGACGTACGCCCAGATCGGTCTGGCTGCCCCGCTGCTGATCGTGAGTGCACGTCTGCTGCAGGGCTTCGCGCAGGGCGGCGAGTTCGGCGCGGCTACGGCCACGCTGCTGGAAGTGGGCGGCGCGAAGAGTCGCGGTTTTCGCGCGAGCTGGCAACTGGCCAGTCAGGGCGCGGCTGCCCTGCTCGGCTCGGGTCTGGCGGCAAGCCTCGGCTTTCTGCTCTCGGACGACACGATGCATAGCTGGGGCTGGCGCATTCCGTTCCTGCTCGGCACGCTGATCGCACCGGTCGGTATCTATCTGCGTCGTCACATTCAGGAAGAACCGCCGAAGGCGAAGGCCGTGGCGGGTCGCGACGATCCGAAGCGGGGTCTGTACGTGCGCAACTGGTTCCTCACGATCTTCTCGATCGCGGGCATGTCGGTGTCGACGTACGTGATGATGTATTACATGCCGACGTACTGCATTCAGTATCTGGGGCTGCCGCCGAAGATGTCGATGCTCGCGGGCGTGGCAGCGAGCACGATCTCGTTGGTGATGTGCCCGATTTACGGCGCGTGGTCGGACAGGATGGGCAAGCGCAAGCCGCTCACGATGTTCGGGCGTGTGGCGCTGATCGTGCTGTTGTATCCGGCGTTCTGGATCATGACGCACTACCCGTCGCTGCCGGTCGTGCTCGCCGCACTGATCGTGCTGATGTTCTGCTACACGATGGGGTCGGCGCCGGCCTATGCGCTGATGCCCGAGAACTTCCCGAAGCATTTGCGCGCGGGCTACATGTCGAGCGCGTATGCGATTTCGGTGTCGGTGTTCGGCGGCACGGCGCAGCTCGTCGCGGGCTGGCTGATTCGCGTGACCGGCAACAAGATGGCCCCGGCGTGGTACATGATCGCGTGCGTCGTCGTGTCGCTCATCGCCGTATCGATGTTCGAAGAAACGGGTAATAAGGTGCTGGACGAGTGATGCTTCGGGATCCGCGCCTTCGCCGGATCCCCTGCCTTGTCGCTTAAACGAGTAAACGCCACGCAGGGAAGCGTGGCGTTTGCATTTGGGGACACGAGGCCTGGCCGACGGATTCAGCGGGTTCTCGTGCCCGTCGATGTTCAGGCGTGTTGTGGTCATGAAAACGACAGCGACGACGCCGTCATGGCCCGCGTTCCGGCCATTCGTGCGACGGTGCCGTTACTCCGGAATGTCTCGCGGGTTCATTGGAACTGGAGGCAGCCCTTCGGCGGGCATCAATGAGAACGACTGAACTGCGGGGTCATAAGTGAAGATGCGACCGTTCGCGGCTTTTAGGTCGACGGACACGATGGGCATGAAGTGCCCGGTGATGGCCATGTAGTCGCGCTGCACAAACTGCGCACCGCCCACCTCACCGTTCATGTAGAAAAAAGCTTCGATACCGATCTGGAGCGGTACGTCCTGAGGCCAGAGTGCGACGATTGCTTCGTTCCATGGCCATGGGTGACCGGGGGGAATGCGCGGACGAACGTCTAGGCTCAATTGGAATGACGCTGGGTCTATGTCGAATGCGCAATGCACATAAGGTTTGTGATGCGCGATGTATGCTGCGATGGACGTGATACCCATCGCATTGCACAATTGTGGATAGTCGTCGTAACAACGATCTCGCGCTCCCGTACCCGTATCTTCGGCGTAAATGCACCGCATGATTGATGGGTGTTCTGTCGGTGCGCCGAACTCACGCAAAATCATGCCCGCGTCGTTGGTGTGCCAGTAGAGCCTATCTACATGGGCGTCGGCTCTAATGTATGAGAATGGAACGCCGTTCGATGCGACGGAGCCGGGACTCGGATTCCACGAGTGAAAGGTCGTCCCCCATCCAGTTACGCGAATCACCACACCGTCACAGGCGTATCCAGCCCTGCCGTCCGGACACACATGGCGTGTATCCGCATAACGCGTATTCAGATTTTCGACCGTCGTGAATCCGTAATCGAGTTGATCGCGCTCGTCGTAGCCGAATGCGGTAGTCCCCTGTGGGCCGAAGGCGACGCGAAGCACCGGCAACCATCGTTTGCTCCTGTCGTAATACCCCCGTTGGTATTCCAATGCGGTGGATAGCTGGCCGCCGTTCCCAACGTCGTAAAAAATGGCCTGCACCGCGAGAGCTTCCGGTGCAGCCGTATCCCACGGACTGACGCCCACGCGGTTCAGTTGTCCCGGACAGTCATCGCAAGGCGGTCCGCCGATGCTCCCCGGCGGCGGGCATCCGCAAAGCAGTTCGTAAGGCTGTCCGTTGCCTGCGGCGCTTGGACGATCCGCGAGGATAAATCCAACGGAGCTATCCAGCCGCGACGTCTCTATGTCGCGCCTGACATAGTCGAAGTGCGCGACGCCCGCCTCCGACTCCTGAGGGCTGAGTGCCCAAAAGTCACCACTCACGGATGGCGGCACGCGCATGAGTACACCGGAGCACTCCTGCACCGGACTATTGACGAAGCACTTCGATGGGGCGGATTGATACCGTTGGTTAATCAGGTAAGCAACGTCTGCACCGCTAAGCGCCCACGCGGGGAAAATGTGTGCCAGCAGCCAGCCAGTCAGCAGCACACGAAGGCATGTGGAAAAGCATCGCATGGGTCGCTCCGTCGAGCGACGTCCCGCTGATGCACGCCGTGGGCCGTTTCCGGGACGTCCCACGTAGCTTAGGACGCAATCCGTCCCGCATCACCTGACAAGGTTGACAGGTGGCGAGCCGGACGGCCCGCCATCACGACTCATTCTCCGAACGTCACTTCCCGATCCAGCGGATACACCGGACGATTCACTCTCGAGAACGGGAACAGTGCGTAATTCGAGCTTGTCACGCCGTTGCTGTCGCATTCCACCAGTCCGGCCGAGATCGGCACGAACACCGGACGGCAGTACATGCGCGATTTGAGCAACAGGAACCGCTCGCTGCGCGGATCGAGCCCCACGCAGGTGAACACGCCGTGATCCCACGGCTCGTGCGTGCGTTCCGTCACGACGATACGCGCCGGGCCGATGTCGAACAGCACGGTGCGCCCCATGTAGCAACGCTGACCCGTGTACGTCGGCCCCGTCACGATGTACTCGCCATCGCTGATCTTGCGCACGATGCCGGTCAGCACCGGCGGCGTCTTGGCGATGCCCAACTGCGTGAGGGGACGTTTGTTGCCTACCGCCAGCGTGAGCTCGGCGCCCTCGCCTGCCGCGATCAGCGTCGCCACGGCTTCCGGATCGCACAGCGGTCCAACGCCGATACCCGTCAGTCCGCCTGCGAGCGCCGCTTCGAGCACGTCCATCGTGTCGCACGTGCCGCCCGACATGCAGTTGTCGCTGTGATCGAGCAGCAGTACCGGCTTGTCGGCGCTCTCCGCCAGCTCGGACAGCCGTTTTGCCTCCGCAATCGATTCGGCAAGCGGTGCGCTGCGATAGACGAAGCCGTCGCGCTCGTCCCACGCCTGCGCGGCGATGCGATCGGCCACGGCCTGTGCCCGTGCGACGCCCTGCGCACCGTCCTCCGCCGTCACCACGACACTGAGGCAAGGCGCGGGAATGTCCGCGAGCGAGAAGCCGGAGAATACCGATACCGCCGCCACGCCTGCCTCGGCCTCAGCGCGCCGCGCGGCGTCCAGCGCCCGCTTCATCGCCCCGCCATGGCTCGTGCTGCGCAGTGAGTGCACCATCAACGGCGGTTGTCGCCACACGACCGTCGGGCGACGTTTGCCCGCCAGCATCTCGAACAACAGACGTCCGGCATGTTCGCCCGTCTCGTACATGTCCACGTGCGGATAGGTCTTGAAGCCGACCACGATGTCGGCGTTGCGCACAATCTTCTGCGTGACGTTGGCGTGCAGATCCAGCGCCACGGCAATCGGAGTGTCGGGTGCCGCCGCACGCACACGTTCGAGCAGATCGCCTTCGCCGTCGTCGCTGTTCTCGGCGACCATCGCACCGTGCAGGTCGAGCAGAATGGCGTCCACGCCGGTCGCCGCGTCGACGATACGGCGGCACAGCGCGTCGTACGCGCTCGCTGCCACCGGCCCGCTGGGGTTGGCGCTCGCCGAGACCGGCGTCACCATCTGCGCTCCTGCCGCTTCGGCCAGATCGATGAACGCGGCCATCGCCGTGCGCATGCCCTTGTTGTCGCGATACGCGTCGGCGTCGTAGGTCGGCCCTTGATTGCCGAACGCTTCGAGCGGCGTGGGGACCGGCGAGAACGTGTTCGTCTCGTGATTCATCCGCGCGATCATGACTTTCATGCGGCACCTCCGGCGCGCTGCAGCATGGCCTGCAACAGCACGTTGCAACCGGCTTCCAGATGTGCCGGATCGGCGTCTTCGATTTCGTTGTGGCTGATGCCGTCCTTGCACGGCACGAAGATCATCGCCGTCGGCGCAACGCGCGCGAGGTACACCGCGTCGTGCCCCGCGCCGCTGATCGCGTCCATGGACGAATAGCCGAGCGTCTGCGCGCCGGTGCGGATCGCATCGACAAGCTCCGGGGCGAACGGCTGCGGCGGGAAGTACACGACCTGCTCGATGGCGACGTCGATGCCCCGGGTGCTCAATGCCGCGCATTCGGCGCGCAGCTTGGCGTTCAGTGCGTCGAGTGTCGCGTCGTCGGCCGCGCGCAGGTCGACGGAGAGTTTCACGCGTCCGGGAATGACGTTGCGCGAGTTCGGATAGTTGTCGACCCAGCCGACAGTGCCGCGTGCATGCGGCGCGTGCTCGCAGGCGATGCGGTTCACGGCCTGAATCAGTTGTGCGGCGGCCAGCAGCGCGTCGCGACGCAACTCCATCGGCGTGGGGCCGGCGTGCGCTTCCATGCCGGTGATGGTCACGTCGTACCAGCGCTGGCCGAGCGCGCCCTGCACCACGCCGATCGTCTTGTCATGGGCTTCGAGCACCGGCCCCTGTTCGATGTGCGCTTCGAAGTACGCGCCGACCGCGCCCGGTTGCCCGACGGCCGACGTCTTTCCGGCATAGCCGATGCTGCCCAGCGCTTCGGCCACACTCACGCCGTCATGGTCCTTCTGGGCGAGCGCGTGTTCGAGCGTAAAGGCGCCTGCGTAGACGCCCGAGCCCATCATTACCGGCACGAAGCGCGAGCCCTCCTCGTTCGTCCACACGGCGACTTCCAGCGGCGCCTCCGTCACGATCTGGTTATCGTTGAGCGTACGCAGCACTTCCAGTCCGGCGAGCACGCCATAGTTGCCGTCGAACTTGCCGCCGGTGGGCTGCGTGTCGATATGGCTGCCGGTCATGACGGGGGGCAACGTGTCATTGCGCCCGGCGCGGCGCGCGAAAATGTTGCCGATGGCGTCGATGCGCACCGAGCAGCCGATTTCCTTCGCCCATGCCACGAACAGGTCGCGACCCTGGCGATCGAGGTCCGTCAGTGCGAGACGGCAGACGCCGCCCTTGTCCGTCGCACCGATTTGCGCGAGTTGCATCAGGCTGTCCCACAGACGCGCACCGTCGATGCGCACTGCGGCAACCGGTTGATCGAGACGTTCCATGTTGTACCCATCCTTGAGAGTTACGGCCAGCGGCGAAGTCGGGGGGAGCGCGCCGCAAGACCACCGGCGGGCTACGCCACGCCCACACCGAGATAGCGGTCCTTGACGACCTCGTCGGCGAGAAACGCGGCGTTGTCCGCGCCATACACGATCACGCCCTGCTCGACGATGTAATGCCGGTCGGCCAGTTGCGTGCAGACTTCCAGATTCTGTTCGACGAGCAGGATCGCCACGCCGGCCTGCTTGATGAGCTTGAGCTGCGCCACGATCTCCTCGACGATGACCGGCGCGAGCCCTTCGACCGGTTCGTCGAGCATGAGCAGGCGCGGGTGATTCATCAGCGCGCGGCCGATCGCGAGCATCTGCTGCTCTCCGCCGGAGAGCTGCGCGCCGCCATTCTTGCGGCGCTCCTGCAAACGCGGAAAGATGCGGTAGATATCGGCGAGCTGCCACGGCGAATCGCGGCGCGCGGCAAGCTTCAGATTCTCTTCGACGGTGAGCAGCTTGAAGATGCCGCGATGCTCCGGCACGAAACACACGCCGCGCGCTGCAATGCGATGTGCGGCCATGCCGGCGACCGGCTGCCCCATGAAAGTGATGGTGCCCGCCTTGGGCGAGACCACGCCCGCGATGGTCTTGAGCGTGGTCGACTTGCCCGCACCGTTGCGACCGAGCAGCGTGACGAGTTCACCGTCGCCGATGCTCAGCGATACGCCTTGCAGGATGTGGCTCTTGCCGTAATAGCTGTGAACGCCTGCGACGTCGAGAATCATGCGCGGCCTCCGGTGATCATGTTGCCGAGGTAGGCGGCGCGCACGCGGTCGTCGGCGCGAATGGCGTCCGGCTTGCCTTCGACGAGTACGCGGCCCTGTTGCATCACGGTGATCGTGTCGGAAATGTCCATCACGATGTTCATGTTGTGCTCGATGAGGACGACGGTATGGTCGTCGCGCAGCCCCCGGATCAGTTGCTTCATGTCGTCGAGATCGTCGATGCCCATGCCGGAGGTCGGCTCGTCCAGAAAGATCGCCTTGGGACGTGCGGCGAGCGCCATGCCGACTTCGAGACGCCGTTGCTGGCCGTGCGAGAGCGACCCCGCTGCGGTGTCGGCATGACGCGTGAGGGCCAGGCGCGCGAGCACGTCGTCGACGATGGCGGCGCAGGCGCGCGGGCCGTCCGCCTTGCGCCAGCACGAGAGCGCGCGACGCGGCGTGACGCCCAGCGCGGCGAGTCGAAGGTTCTCGCGCACCGACAGGTTCTGAAACAGGGCCGTGACCTGAAACGAGCGGGCGATGCCGCGTTGCACACGGCGATAGTCCGCCTCGGTGGTGACGTCATGGCCGTCGAACATGATGCGCCCGCCGGAGACCGGCACGGTACCGGTCAGCATGTGGAATAGCGTCGTCTTGCCCGCGCCGTTCGGGCCGATGACGGAGTGCACCGTTCGCGGCGCCACGCGCAGATCGACGCCATGCAGCGCCGTGAACTTGCCGTAGCGCTTGACGATGCCCGAGGCTTCGATGAGAGCGTCGCTCATGTCGGGTCTCCCTGAGTGCCCTGCGGATTCAGTTTGCCGTCGCGCGCGTTGCGCTTGCCGGCGATGCGGCGCCACAGGGTCTCGCCCACACCCCACAGCCCACGATGCATGAACAGGCTCACCGCGATGAGCAGCAGTCCCAGCAGCAACAGCCAGCGCGGCCAGAGCGTCGAGAGCCAGTCGGCCGCGAGCACGTAGAACGCGGCGCCCAGCACCGAGGCGAACAGGTTGCCCGTGCCCCCGATGACCGTCATGACGAGGATCATTTCACTCGTGTGGTACTCGATGTTCGAGAGCGGCGCAATGCCCGTCATCAACGCATGCAGCGCCCCGGCCAGCGCCGTGACCGCGCCGGAAATCGCGAACGCCACCAGCTTGAACGTCTTCACGTGATAGCCGATGGCGGCCGCGCGCGTTTCGTTGTCGCGAATGGCGAGGAGCGTACGTCCGAAGACCGAATCGGCCACACGCAGCAGCAGCGCGAAGACGATGAGGAAGACGATGGCGACGAAGGTGTAGTACTGCCACGGCGTCTCGAGCGCCACGAGCGTCTTGCCGCCGAGCGTGAGCGACTTGCGCGGGATGTCGAGCAGGCCGTTGTCGCCGCCGGTCCAGTCCGTCGCGGTGTAGGCGAAGAAATAGAACATTTGCGCGCAGGCGAGCGTGAGCATCACGAAGTAAGTGCCCTTTTGCCGGATCGCGAAGCTGCCGACGATGGCGGCAATGGCCGCGCCCAGGACGATGGACGCGAGAATGGCCACGGGCATCGGCAACGACCAGCGCGTGAGCATGATGCCCAGCGTATAGCTGCCCAGCCCGAAGAAGATGCCCTGCCCGAACGACAACAGTCCGGTGTAGCCCAGCAGCAGGTTGCAGCCGAGCACGGCCAGCGCATAGACGAGCACTTCGGTCGCGAGCGTGCCCGACGAGAGCGTGACGGGCAGGACCAGTGTGACGGCGGCAGCAAGCAGCCAAAAACGGTAACGTACCAGCATCATCCCCTCCCGAGCAGGCCGTGCGGACGCATGAGCAGCACGGCCGCCATCGCCACGTAAATCATCAGTCGCGCGCCTTCCGGCCAGATCGTGCTCATCAGGCTTTGCACGATGCCGATGACGAGCCCGCCCACGAGTGCGCCGGCAAAGCTGCCCATGCCGCCGATCACGACCACCACGAAGGCGATTCCGAGCGCTTCGATACCCATGAAAGGTTCGACACCACGCACCGGTGCGGCCAGCACGCCAGCCAGCGCCGCGGTGCCGGCCCCCAGTGCGAATGCAAAGCTGAACACGCGAAACACGTTGATGCCGAGCAGCGACACCATTTCCGAGGACTCGCTCCCGGCGCGTATGGCGCTGCCCAGGCGTGTGCCTTCGAGCAGCCACCAGAGGACCGCGGCAAAGACCGCGGTAAAGCCAATGAGGAACAGGCGGTATTTCGGATAGATGAAACTGCCCCACATCACCACACCGTCGAGGGCTTCCGGCACGGCGACGTTATCGCCCAGCGGCCCCCAGACGATGATGACCAATTCCTGCACGACGAGCGCGAGTCCGACCGTGACGAGAATGTGGAACTCGTGCGCTTTCTCGTAGATATGCGAGAGCAGCACCTTCTCGGCGATCCACGCGAGTGCACCCACCACGATCGGGCACACGATGAGGGCAAGCCAGAACGACATCCCCCATTGCAGCGCCTGATAGCAGAAGTACGCGCCGAGAAGATAGAAGGCGCCGTGCGCAAAGTTCACGAAGCGCAGCAGACCGAAGATGATCGATAAACCGACGGCGAGCAGGAAGTACAACATCCCGATCCCGACGCCGTTGATGACTTGTAGCAAGTAGACGTTCATGCGCGTCCCGGAGAGCTTTGGTGCAGACGTGGAACACCTTGCGCCGCCCTGCTTTCGCAGCGCAGCGCAGACGACACATGCGGGGACCGTTTGACGTGTCCCCGCGAGCGACAGACTTCAGACCGCTTCAGACGACCGTCACCGGGCCGCATGTGGTGCACGACTCACGAAGGGGCGTGCGAGCTTCACATGGCTGTCGATGACGGCCAGTCACGGCGAATAACGGCATCAGGCCATCTTGCACTCGGTCTTGTCGAGCGGCAGGAACGATTTTCCGGCGCTGACAATGTCGGCGTAGTCGTCGGCGTTTTTCATCTTCGACTTCGCCTTGCCCTTGAGCAGGTAGTAGTTCTTGAGCACCTGGTGATCGCCCTTGCGGATCTCTTCCGGTCCTGTCAGACCGTCGTACTTCATGCCTTCCATTGCCGCGACGACCGCCTTCGGATCGGCGCTGCCTGCCTTGACCATGCCGTCGAGCATGAGTTTGGTGCAGATGTACGAGCCGGCAAGGCTATAGTTCGGGTTCTGCTTGAAGCGGTCCTGCGTGCGTTTGACCAGATCGAGGTTGAGCGGCGACGCAACGGCGTGCCAGTACTGCGCCCCGAAATACACGCCGTCGCACAGATCGGCGCCAAGCGTTTCGAATTGCTCCAGACCCGAGGCCCATGCCATGAGAATGGTGCAGTTCTTCTTCATGCCGAAACTCACCGCCTGGCGCAGCGTGTCGGACGATTGCGAACCGAAGTTCAGGATCAGCAGCACATCCGGCTTGGCGGCGGCGGCGTTGGTGAGGTAGCCCGAGAATTCCTTTTCCGTGAGCGAGTGATAGCTGTTGCCGACGTGCTCGATACCCTTTTCCTTGAAGATATTCTTCGCGGCATTGAGCAATCCTTCGCCGAAGACATATTGCGGCGTGATCGTGTACCAGCGCTTGGCCTTCGGCATCGATTCGATGAGCGGACGCACCGTCTGTTCGATCGCACCGAAGGTCGGCACCGACCAGCGGAACGTGGCGGCGTTGCAATCCTTGCCGGTGATTTCGTCTGCGCCTGCCGTGGTGATGAAGATGCCGCCGGCCTTCTCGGCTTCCTTGCCCATTGCCAGCGCTTCCGAGGACAGAATGCCGCCCGCGAAGAAGCGGGCGCCCTTTTGCTGAGCGATTTCCTGCACGCGACGGATGGCGGTTGCAGGTTTACCCTCGGTGTCGAGCGTGGTGTAGGCGAGCGGGCGGCCGAGCACCTTGCCGTATTGCTCGACGATGAGCTTCATGCCGAGGTCGGCGAACTTGCCGTTGGCGGCAAACGGTCCCGACATCGGCACCGGGCAGGCGAGTTGGATTGCCCCGGCGCCTTGCGCGAACACGTCGCGAGCGGAGAAAAGGGAGCCAGGCAGAGACGCCGCAGCGGCGAGCTTCAACAGTTCACGACGATTCAATTTGGTCTCCATGCATGGGAGCAATCGTTCATGGGGTGAAAACGTGCAACGCGTTACCCAATTACCCACTGATGGTCAGTGACCTGAAGAAGCGACCAGAGGCAGTGACTGCACAGCAACGACTTGCAACGTCCGGGGCCTTATTCCTATCCGTCATATTTATTATGATAAATAGGATGGATTTGATCGTAGGTATAATGTTTTTTCGTGTCAATCGGAAAAAATTCCGAGATGACGCGAGCCGCGACGATCGGCCGACGACCCGGCTTTCGGGCGAATCCGGGGGATTCCGGGCGACGACATGCGATTCGAGTGTGAACCGACTTCTGAGGCGCCACATGGCATTGGATGCACAAACGGTGCGAGAGCCGTTGGAAATCAAACAACAAAAGCGCGGCGATCTGGTCGCGGAAGCCATCAAGCGTCTGATCACGGAGGGCAATCTTCTGCCGGGCGATCGGCTGCCGCGCGAGGTCGAGTTACAACAGATGTTCGGTGTCTCGAAGAGCACGATTCGCGAGGCGCTCAAGTCGCTCGAAGTGCAGGGGCTCATCAAGGTGAGCACTGGACCGTCCGGCGGCGGCATGGTCGTGGAAGTGCCGCTCGATCGCACGTTCCAGCTCATGCAGAACTATCTCTTTTTCAAGGAGGTGAGCATCGACGACATCTATACGGTGCGTCAGTTGCTCGAGCCCGAACTGGCTGCGGGGGCCGTGCCGCATCTGACCGAAGCGGATTTCGCTGCGCTGGAAAACAATATGACGTGTTGCAGTCCGGCCTCGCACGACCGACGCGAATTGCTGCGCCAGCGTCAGGCCGACGTCGACTTCCACGACATTCTTGCGGCCGCCAATCCGAACAGCTTCCTGAGATTTACCTGCGAACTCGTCAACGAGATGATTCGTCAGTTAATCGTGTTCGGCAACGAAACGCCGCGACGCGAGCATGAGAAGTTCGGCACGGCCAACGTCAACATCCATCGCGAAATTACCGACGCCGCGCGCGCGGGCGACGCCGAGCGCGTGCGCGAGCTGATGCACTTTCACATGCAGGAAGCGCGTACGTACATCAAGCGCATGAACGGCAAGCTGCGCGGGCGTCTCATTCTCGATTCGGATATCGCCGACATGCAGCAACGTGTGCGATCGCAACTTGGCGGGAATGCCGCGCCCGTGCCGCGCGGCAAGGGTGCCGGAGCGAAGGTCGCAGCGCCGAAGCGCGCTGCACGCAAAGCGACGGGTGAGGGCGCCGTCGCAGCGAGTAAGACGACGAAGGTGACGAAAGTGACGAAAGTGACGAAGGCGCCGAAGGCGTTGAAACCGACGGCGCAGGCGACACCGAAAGCGAAAACTTCGGGTGTGGCGCGGGCGGTGTCAAAAAAATCCGCCGCCGTGAAGCCGGAGACAGTGACGACAGCGACGACAGCGACAACAACATCGCCCGCGCGCAAACGTCGCACGACGGCTGGCTAACGTATTACGACAGCACGGCCGCCGGCTGCTGCTGCGTGCAGCAATGGATGCCGCCTGCGCGTGTCGCAATGGCGCGCAGCGGCAATTGCACGACGCGTCGCATGGGGAATGCCTGTTGCACGACGTTGCGCGCATGCGTGTCGGCCACCGCATCGCCAAAGGAGGCCATCACCACACCCCCGTTCGGCAGGTAGAAATTGACATATTCCGGCGCGAAGTCGGCGTCGTGCGCGAGTTCGTCGGGCAGGGCGTCGAAGTCCGGCGCGCGCAGCAGGCCAATGTCGAAGTGACGCCCTTTGGCGTCGCGCGCCAGGAGCAGGGCGCGCAGATTCTCGCGTGCCTCACGCGCCCACTCGTCGTCGCCGTGCGCGCCGGTGACGAGCAGTGTGCCCGGCCGCACGAAGCTGGCAATGCCGTCGACGTGTCCGTCGGTGATCGCGTCGAGCTTCGATCCGGGCAACCAGACCGTATGTGTCACGCCCAACCAGTGACGAAAGACCGCCTCCGCCTCGCAACGCGTCAGGCCCGGATTGCGATTCTCGTTGAGGATGGAGGTTTCGGTCACGATCAGCGTGCCTTCGCCGTCGACGAGCAGCGATCCGCCCTCAGCCACGATGGGCGCTGCGCAGCAACCCATGGGGGTGTGCGCGCCGATCGCACTTGCGACCCGCGCGGCCACGTGCACGTCGGCGTCAATGACCTGACTCGCTGTCCCTCCCCAACCGTTGAAGTTCCAACATAACGCGTGCGCGCAAAGCGCATCGTCGAGCAGAAACGTCGGGCCGGTGTCGCGCATCCAGTGGTCATCGACAGGCATGGGATAAAGGGAGGCATTCGCGGGCAGGGCGCGATGCGCTTCGTCCAGACAGGCCGGATCGACGGCGACATGCACCGGTTCGAACAACGCGATGGCATGTGCGATACGCGCCAGTTCGCCGAGCACGTGCTGTCGTCGGGCGCCGTCGATCACGGTCTTGCCGGGCCATGCCATCCAGCAGGCGGCGTGAGGGTGCCATTCGGGGGGCATGCGCCAGTGGCCGGTTGGCGCTGTGTTCGTCGCGGGGGGCTTACGGGATGGTGCCGTCATGGTTCGCGCTGCCGCAAGAAAAGTGCCGCCAGTGTAGGCGGCGCATGGCAGGCGCGGAGGGTGTCAGAGACCTGACGGTTCTGCTAGGTGGACGGTAAGCCGCTTGAGCGCGCGCACCTGCCGCAGCGCCACCCGCAGGTCGCACGTCGAAATTAGGCCGATGCCCCCTTCGTCGTCACCCAGCGGCTGCCCGTCGCGCTCATAGACCACCAGCGCGCCGACGCCAATCGGCGTGTTGTAGAGCTCGTGCCACGAAAACATGACGGTATAGCCGTCGGCTGCCTGCGCCAGGACGTAAGCCCGTGCGAAGTCGCGGGCATGCGGCAGACGCAGTTGCGCGATGTCGAGCAACGCGCTCAGTCGCACGCCCTTGTATTCGCTGGCGGTGCGCACCTTACGTCCAGACAGGCAGACGACGTCGAGCGGGCCGGTCAGTTGCGTCGGCAAACGCATGAGGGCGCACAGATCGAACGAGTGACGGCGCTTTACCGTTCCTGAGACGACCACCTCGCGCGACGTGATCGGCGCAGCGCAGGGCATGCCCGGGCGAGTCCCGGAAGTCGTGGAACGGGCATGTGACGCGGGCGAAGCGCCCAGCGGCGCGAGTTCCGCGCTCGACGAGGGCAGGGGAACGATGGGCATGTCGGATTCGGAGTGTCGGCCTGGGGGAGCCGGTCGCTTCAATATAGCGGCGAGGCGCAGCGCGGACATACGACGTGCCTGATAGCGGCTATTCGCAAGGCTTGAAGGGGGCGCGCATATGCCACGACTTGGCCGATATCAACGACCAGCGGCAAGCGTGCGCGCGCCGCCTTCAGCTTCCGTAGCGTGCCGCTGGCGTGTGACGTGCGGCCACCTCGGCCAGCGTGGCGCGCGCCTCCTGCACGTCCGCGAGCGTCTCACCGCCCTGGAGGGCGTCAAGCGCGTCACGCAGCACTGCCATGCACTCGGCGTCACTCAGCGAATCCGGGGTATTGTCCCCGCCCAGACGCAGCAGGCTGTGCGCGGCGCGCAGCGTGAGCATCGGCGACGCCTGTGCCCGTGCCACCTGCAAGGCGTGTTCGAGCCACGGTCGCACAGCATCGCTCGGATGGTGCCCCGCTCTGAGAAAGTCGCCCTTCTGGCGCAGGAACTCGGCCTGCCAGTGACCGTCGTTGCGTCGTGCCGACAAATGCGCGCCGCGCTCTGCGGCATGCAAACCGAGTGCGATATCGCCCGTGCCTGCGCAGGCTTCGACGAGCAGGCCGAAGAACATGCCTTCGACGCCTCCCATGATTTCGCTCAGACGTCCCACGCTATCGGTGATGCGCTCCAGTCCGTTCACGTCGCCGCGCGAGGCGAGCGCCCAGCCCCGGATCGTCTGTCCGGCGAGCGCCCACAGCGCGACACCGGTCTCCGAGGCCACTTCGGTCGCTTCGCTCGCCAGCGCTTCGGCGGCTGCGATTTCGCGACGCAGGCGCCGCAACATCGCCGCAAACACCAGAGCGAACGCGAAGGAGTAGCGGCGGCCTTGCTGACGTCCCAGCGCGAGTGCGGCTTCGCTGGCGGCGAGTGACGCGTCGTGCCGACCCGTGAACCAGTACGCCCAGGAGAGAAACGACAGGCCGGTGATTCGGGCGTCTTCGCCCAGGCCGGTGTCGGCATGCTCGGGACGATAGTGGGCGAGACCGGCTTCCAGCGCCGTGATCGCACCGCCGAAATCGCCGTGGCAGCACAGACTGTTGCCCAGCGCGTAATACGCATGCGCGAGCAGCGGCGACGAGCCCGCCTGTTCGGCGATGAGGATGAGCTTGCGCGCCAGTTCGATGCTGCGCTCGAAGTCGCTCCACGAGCTGGAGCCGAGCCACAGCCCCCAGTAGACGGGGAAGAGGGTGATGTCGTCGCCCATCGGTTGTGCGAGCGCCAGTGCCGTCTCGAAGTTGTGGCGCGCCGGCTCCGATCCATAACCGTGCAGCGAGATGAGCGGCACGCCCATCGCCATGCGCAATTGCAGCTCGCGCGGCGCCGTCTGAGCGCTGGTGCCGGTTTGCCGCAGCACGTCGAGGGCGCTCTGGTAGTGGGCGCAAGCTTCGCGAAACGCCTGGCGCCCGGTCGCATATTCGCCCGCGAGACGGTAGTGCTCGATGGCGGCATCCGGTTCGTCGGCCTGACGGAAGTGCCAGGCGAGCACTTCCGGTTCGGTCTTTACGGACTCGTGGTCGCGCATCGCGAGCGCAATGCGGCGATGCGCGTCCTGGCGGCGTTCCTGCGGTTGCGCATCGTAGGCGGCCTTGTGCAACAGGGCGTGACGGAAGACGTAGCGACCCAGATCCTGACGCTGTACGAGCGCGCAGGCGACGAGCGTGTCGAGTGCGCGTTCGACCAGTGCCATCGAACGACCGCTCGCGGCCGCCAGCAATTCGGCATGGAATTCGTGACCGAGGCACGAGGCGAAGTGCGCCACCGGTTTGGCGCTGCCCGCCGCGTCGATACGCGCCATCATCAGTTCCTGAAGGCTCGCGGGCATCGGCATGGAGGCGACGGCACTGCGCCCGCCTTGTTGCGAGGCGGTGGCTCGGGCGAGTTCCTGAAGGAACAGCGGTACGCCTTCGGCCAGATGCACGATGCGCTCGCGCGTTGCCGCCGGCAGGGCGACGCGCGGCGTCGCGGCCCGCACGATGGAGGCGGCCGCGCCGGCGTCGAGCGGGGCGAGATCGATACGTCGCAAGCCCACGGTGTGACGCCATGGCAGTTCGAACTCCGGACGAGCGCCCACGATCAGCAGGCGACCGCCCGGCGCGTTCTCCGCCATGACGGCAAGCAGCTCCTGCGTGGACGGATCGGCCCAATGCGCATCGTCGAGCGTGATGACACCACCGTCGGGCAGCAGCGAGGCGAGCAGGGTCGGCGCTTCGTTGAGTACGGCCTGCTTCCACGCGTGCGGCACATTCCCTTCGGCATGCATATCGAACAGTGCGCGCAAGCGACGATGCGCGAGCAACGCGGGTTGGGGAAGCTGCGACGCTTCCACCGCGGACTGCGAACGCAGCCAGCGCGCAATCGGGTGGAACGGCGTGCCCGCGCCGTCTTGCGCGCAGGCGAGGTCGATCGAGCGCAGTCCGCGCGCCTCGACGAAATGACGAATGAGCGCGGTCTTGCCAATGCCCGCTTCGCCGATTACCAGCGCGAGCACGCCATGCCCGGTGCTGGCGTCGCGCATCGCCGAATGGGCGGCGGCGAGTTCGGCGAGGGCGGCGTCGCGCCCGAAAAGCATGGCGGCACGTCGGCGCGAACGTCGCTCGGGCGTGGGATCGGCGTTGACGCGAAAGACCGGAATTTCGCGATTGCCGTGACGCTCGCGCACCGTGCCGTGCGGCGTGGTCGCAATGGCAACGCCGATGAGGCGCTGCGTTGAGTCGCAGATCACGACTTCACCGGGCAGCGCCACGTCGGCCAACTGCGTGGCCGAGCGCGACACGCGCCCGCCGGTGTCGGGACTGTCGTCGGCGGCCGAACTGATGACGAGGCCGGTGTGAACGCCCACGCCGATGCCTACGCGTACGGTGCTCGCCTGCACGCAGCGCATCGCGGCTTCGACGGCGTGACGTCCGGCGCCTTCGAGGGCGGTCGGATAGCCGAAGTAGCCGAGCAAGCCACCGGTGGGCGTTCGCAACGTGTAGCCCCACGATTGCCGCAGAATCGTTTCGCACTGCACGAGGGGCGGGCGCATCATGGCGACGAGCTGATCGGGGTCGTCGACGCCGGTCGGCGCCAGTTCAATGGCTACGACCGTGATCTGGCGACGTTCCGGACCGGTCGCGCGTTGCTCCATGCGTGCGGGCGGCGTCTCGAGCAATTGCGTGAGCGCCTCGCCCGGCAACTCGCCGAGTTCTTCGTGCAGGATGTCGCACAGTCGGCGATATTCGGTCTCGGCGTCGTCGCGACGCCCGGCGCGCAGCAGCAGCGCAATCAGGCAATGCCAGCCGGCTTCGTCGAACGGCGCGAGGGCCACGAGCTGGCGGGCGTGCGCGAGCGCCTGGTCGAGGTCGCCAAGCCGTGCATAACCGTCGGCGAGCAAGCGCTCGCCGAAGACCCGGCGGCGCTGATATTCGTCGCGTTGCAGCTCGATCCACTGTTCGAGATCCGGCGTGTCGCGCACGGACAACCCATGCAGGAATGGGCCCTGATAGAGCGCGACGGCGTCGGCCAGATGCTGCAGATGTGCGGCGAGGTCCAGCCCGGTGACGGCGTCGAGCGTGCGGTTGGCCTGCTCGATCATGCTGGCGAAGATGTGGGCGTCGATCCAGAGGCCGGTCTCCGGGCGAAGCCGCACCACCTGACGGTCGGATTCGAAGAGTTCGTCGCCGAGGGTGTCGCGCAGGTGGAACAGCATGCGCTTGAGTTTGTCGCGACCGCCCTGAGCGTCTTCGTCGGGCCAGAACAGGTCAGCCAGCGCACCGCGTGTGTGATAGCCCGGTTGCAGGGCGAGATAGGCGAGCAGGCCGCGCGCTTTGGTGTACTTCACGGCGCAGGCCTGTTTGCCTTGTTCGACCCGCATCGGTCCGAGCAGGTAGAGCGATCTGTTGGCTTGCATTGTCCCTGGACGGCAAATAAGCAAAAACCGGCGAGCCCGCTTGGGCGCTCGCCGGTGCTGCGAATTTTATGATGTCATCGCGTCAGACCGACGCGTCCGAAGCGCCCTGGCAGCGCACGCTGCTGCCACCGGGGTCGGACTTGCGGCCTCGCTGGCGACGCCAAGGCCGTTCCGGGGGGCTTCGGCCGAATGCTTTAGGTATTACATACCGAAGTATAAACAGGAGTATGAAATTCGTCGGAAATACCTTCAAAAATCATCCGTGATGACCCGTAGGGAAATGCATCGCTTGCGTCATGCCGGCGCTTGCCAGATCGCCGCATCGGCCGCATCGACGCGTTTGGGCAACAATCCCGCTTGCGTGAAGACGTCGGCAATGCGCTGCTGCTCGGCAATGGCCTCGCGCACGACCGGCTGCACGTCGTAGCTGCGACGCCTGTTCGCGGCCTCGACGGTGGCGGTGTCCAGCCCCCACACCGGTGCGAGTTGCACGGCCGCTTCACGCGGGTTGGTGCGTACCCACTGACCGGTCTCGCGCAGCACACGATAGACCTCGCGCAACACGGCGTCGTGATCTCGCGCGAAGGCGGGCGTGGCGAGGTAGTAGCGCTGATAGCCTGCCAGGCCGCGCGCCGTGGTCAGCGTGCGCACCTTGTCCTGACGCTCCACGCTTGCCACGAAGGGGTCCCACGTTACCCAGGCGTCGACATTGCCGCTCGCGAAGGCGGCGCGCCCGTCGGCGGGTGTCAGATAGGCGGGTTGCACGTCGGTGATTCGTAGCCCGACGCTTTGCAGCGCCGCGATGAGCAAATAATGCACACCGGCGCCCTTGGTGACGGCCACACGCTTGCCCTTCAGATCGGCCAGCGTCTTGATCGGCGAATTTTGCGGCACGAGAATCGCCTCGGCATCGGGCGACGGTGTCTCGCGTGCGACGTAGGCGATGCGTGCACCGGCTGCCTGCGCGAACACGGGCACGGTGTCCGCAACGTCTGCCGAGAAGTCGATGCTGCCCACGTTGAGCGCTTCGAGCAACGGCAATCCGCTGGTGAACTCGTGCCAGGTGAGCGAGACGTTCAGCGGTGCAAGCGCCTGCGCAAGCGTGCCGCGCGCTTTGGCGAGCACGATCAATGTCGACGACTTCTGATAGCCGATACGCAGCGTGAGCGGCGCATTGGCCGCGCGCGCATGTCCGCTCGACGTGAGCGCTGCGCCGACGCCGAAGGCGTTGACCACGCCGCCAGCCAGCATGGCGGTGCCCACACGCGCCAGGAAATGGCGGCGTGCCGGGCGTGGCAGGACCGTATTGGCGGCGCTGGTGTGAACGGGGGCGTCGGTGAAGTCAGGCTGGCGAGTCATGGGCGAAGGCATCGAAGTGAGGAAGCGTTGGGCGCTGGGCGTTCGGCGCGTTGCGCCGTCTCGATTTGTATCGCGACGCCTCGTCTCCCCGCCAATAAGCGATCCGACTTTGGATAGCGATGCCGAGGTCATATCGATATGACCGTCACAACGGCTTTTCGACTTGCCGGGATCCTTCGATATCGCCTGCTGAAACCGGCGAACCACGCATCAATCGGCCATGGAGACGGAAAACCGCGTCACCGTTGCATCTTCGCTCCTAGGGAAAACCCGCAATTTTCCGCGTCGATGCCGGGCAATAGCGATCCGATGTCGACAAATCAAACCGAATGCTTTCATTGCCTTACTGGCGATCCGCACCGATCTGGTGCTGTCGTGTTACGGCGTATTACAGAAAGTCTTGGGAATTCAGCAAGTTACCGTCACGCAGCCGTCTTGTAATGAAAATCATTCCTATTTATATTCGCACCCCAAATCGCTTGCCGTGGGTGTCGCGTCTGTCGATCGCCCGCTCACTTGCTGACTCACCTATTCGCTCAAACGCGGTTCACCCCGTCCCAAACTCATCATGATGCAACGCAAGCCGCTGGCTCTGGCGATGATGGCGCTCTTCGCCGCGCCGCTTACCCTTACCTACGCTACGCCCGCGATGGCGCAAAGCGCCGCACCCAACGTCGATTCGACTGCGCCCGTCACCGCGACGACTGCTGCCGCCACCCCCGCCAGCCCGGCAGCCGCCTTGCCGCAGACCGAGGTCTCCGGCGCATCGATCCGTGAGGAGTACCAGCGCGACGTGTCCACCGTCGGCGCCAAGGTGCCCACGGCCATCCGTGACATTCCGCAGTCGGTGACTGTCATCGACAAGGCGGTG
Source organism: Pandoraea vervacti (assembly GCF_000934605.2). Lineage (NCBI taxonomy): Bacteria > Pseudomonadati > Pseudomonadota > Betaproteobacteria > Burkholderiales > Burkholderiaceae > Pandoraea > Pandoraea vervacti. Next base: position 168,506 of record NZ_CP010897.2, read on the forward strand.
ATGCAGGCGCAGGGTGCGACGACGTTTGCGGATGCACTGCGCAACTCGCCCGCCATCACGCTCGGCGGCGCGGAGGGCGGTCAGATCGGCAACAACATCAACCTGCGAGGGTTCAACGCGCGCACCGACATCTATCTCGACGGCTTTCGCGACCGTGGTCAGTACTATCGCGACACGTTCGATCTCGATGCCATCGAGGTGCTCGAAGGCCCGTCGTCGATGCTCTTCGGGCGTGGCTCGACCGGCGGCGTCATCAATCAGGTGAGCAAGCAGGCCAACCTCAAGCCGCTCAACGAAGTGTCGGGCACCATTGGCACGAACGACCGGTATCGCGGTTCGTTCGACTTCAGTCGCCCGCTCTCGGACACGGCGGCATTCCGGATCAATGGCTTCGCGCAGGACATCCACACGACGCGCGACGTCATGTACAACCAGGACTGGGGCGTGGCGCCAACGCTCAAGCTGGGTATCGGCACACCCACGCAAATCACGCTCTCCGCGCTGATCCAGCACAACCGCGACATGGCGGACTACGGTACCGTCGGCTTCAGTGGCAACCCGTTGCCGATCTCGAAAAACCAGTTCTACGGCCTGACGACCGATCGCACCGTGCAGGACGTCATGAGCTTCACCGCGAAGATCGAACACAAGGTCGACGACAGCCTGAAGATCACGAATCAGACGAACTACAGCCGTTACGTGATCGACGCCATCGAAACGTCGGCGCACGCAGTGGGCATTGCCAACGGCAAGGGCGGTTTCACCACCTTGCCCACGGGGCCGACGGCGGGCCTTCCGTCGTATTCGCTCGATCAGCTCTTCGTGCAGTTGCAAAGCCATGATCGTCAGATCACCGACACGGCATTGTTCAACCAGACCGACATCGTGAAGACGTTCGACACGGGGCCGCTCAAACACACGCTGATCGCCGGGGCCGAGTTCGGGCGCGACACCTACGAGAACCAGACATATCTGCGCACGGGCGCGGGGCAGTCGTCAGGATTTCTCGGCTGGATTCCGGCCAGCAGCACGGCGTACTACGCGAATTTGCCGAACGTCACGACGTCCACCGGTAACTTTGCGCAGGGTTCGGCCGAAACCGTGGCGTTTTACGCGAACGACACGATCGAGCTCAACAAGCACTGGAAAGTCGTGGGTGGCCTGCGCTGGGATCGCTACAAGGCGCAGCTCTCGAACAGCATCAGCGCGCCGGGGTACTCGACGCAGACCGTCAACTACACGAGTGTGCGCACCGGACTCATCTATCAGCCGAGCGAAGCGCAGTCGTACTACTTCTCCTACGGAACATCGTTCAATCCGTCGCTCGAAGCGCTGACGGTGACCAACAACACGCAAGCGCTGGCACCGGAGACGAACGAGTCGTTCGAAGTGGGCAGCAAGTGGAATCTGTTCGACGACAACCTGTCGATCAACACCGCGCTCTTTCAGGTGACGAAGCGCAATGCGCGTACGCAGACCGGCACGACGGGCGAGTACACCAACGCGGGCAAGGTTCGCATTCGCGGCGCGGAGCTGAGCGCCACCGGGCATCTCACGTCGAACTGGCAGGTCATGGGCGGCTACATGTTCCTGAACTCGCAGGTCTTGCAGGCGAACGACGGAACGCAGGGCAACGTGCTCGCCAATACGCCACGTCACTCGCTCACGCTTTGGTCGACGTACACGCTGGGCCACTGGGAGGTCGGCGGTGGCATGAACTACATGTCGATGCGCTACGCGGCCAACACGAACCTGATCCGCGTGGGTGGCTACACGCGCTGGGACGCCACCGTGGCCTACCATCAGCCCAAGTACGACATCCGCTTCAATCTGCTCAATGTCTTTAACAAGACCTACTGGGACGGGCTGATTCAGTCCGACGGCGGGCGCGCCACCCCCGGCATCGGACGCACGGCGTTGCTCACGGGCACGTACCGGTTCTGAGCGTGGGCCTGCATGAAATGACGCACAATACGGGGCGCGAGACGGTCGGATCACCGCATGCGGGGAATCCGCCGGGTTCGCGCCTCGTGCCTTTCCTCGAAGGACGCCGCCAATGCTGCTCCAAATTCCGAATGTCCTGAGCGCCGATCAGGTGCGTTGGGTCCGCGCAAAGCTCGATGCTGCCGGCGACGCCTGGGTCGACGGGCTCGCTACGGCGGGTTATCAGGGCGCGCCCGTCAAACAGAACCAGCAGATCGACGAGCGCTCGCCGATTGCGCACGAGCTGGGCGACGTCGTCCTCGGCGCGCTGGAGCGCCATCCACGCTTCATCAGCGCGGCGCTGCCCAACAAGGTCTATGCGCCGATGTTCAATCGCTATGGCGAAGGCATGCACTTCGGCAACCATGTGGATGGCGCGATCCGACTGCAACCGGGCAGCGGCATGCGCATTCGTACCGACATCTCCGCGACGCTGTTTCTCGCCTCGCCGGATGAGTACGACGGCGGGGAGCTCGTCATCGAAGACCAGTACGGCGCGCACGCGGTCAAGCTCGCGGCCGGCGACATGGCGCTCTATCCCGCAACGAGTCTGCATCGCGTGAACCCGATCACGCGCGGTGTGCGCGTCGGCTGCTTTTTCTGGGTGCAGAGTCTGGTGCGCGACGACACGCAGCGCACGTTGCTCTTCGACATGGACAATGCCATTCAGCGCCTGAATTCGACCGATGCGGACGAGACGGCGCGGCGCACGCTCGTCGGGTGTTACCACAACCTGCTGCGGATCTGGAGCGAGACCTGACGCAAAAAAACGCCCGGCCCCGGTGAAGGGGGGCGGGCGTCCCACAACATGCCGGGCGGTCGTGCCCGGCGGCGCTGGTCTCGCGCTTATGGTGCTTTACGGGTGCCTTATGGTGCCTATTGCGCCTGACCGGCGGGGGCCGGTGCCGGAGACGGTGCGGGTGCGGGCGCTCCCTTGTGCATCGAGTCGCGACGCTGCATCGCCTTTTCGTGCCACGCCTTCATCTTGGTCCAGCGTGCCTTGATGGCGTTGCTCACGATCGTCTTCTGATCGTTGTTCAGGCCGTTATACACGTTCAACCATGCGTCTTCGGTCTGGCTGCGAAGCTGGCGGTTCTGATCGAACACCTTCTCGCGCGCGGCGCGCATGCCGGCCAGATCGAGGACTTGCTGGTCCTTCGTCTGCGCGATCATCTGGCGGAACTGCTCGCCGTTCTTGCGCATGGCTTCGTGATTCTGCTTCGACGTTGCCACCGCCTGTTGCCAGGCCTGCTCCTGTTGCGCGTTGAGCTTCAATTGGTCGTGCAGCTTGCTGATGTTGCCCAGGCCCCAGGGGCCGTGGTCGCCGCGCATGTGGTGCATGGCGGCGTGCGCTCCGGTGGCCGGCGCAGGGGTGTCGGCGGCATGGGCGACACCGAACATCGCGGTGGCGGCAACGATGGCCGACGCGGCGGCGATCTTCAGTTTGCGCATGGTATTGACTCCTATCGATACTGCCGGAATTGGCAGTTTCAGAGTAAGTCATCAGCGCGCCTGAGACGTTGCAAAGTGCAACGGCTGTATTACCTGGCGTTACCAGCGCCCGCGTTCGCAACATTCCGAAACGACTCGGCCCGCCCTTGGCCAATCCGTCGACAGGTTTGGCAGGGGCGGGCCGTCAGGGCGACACGCGAGACAGCTCGCGCGTCGCCCGGTTCCCATGCGTTTCGCTTCGGGCGAGCGCGTGGTGTGCGTTGCCGATCAGTCCCAGGCGCCGCGTCCGCCCGATACGCTGTAACGCCCCGCGCCGAAGAGAATCACGCACAGGCCGGTGAACAGGTAGAAGCCTTGCAGCTCCAGCGCCCAGCCGCCGGTCTTCGACAGGTCGCCCAGTTGGCTCAGGTGAACCAGACCGAAGGCCACGATCATGTTGCCGACCACGAGCAGGCCGCCCAGACGGGTGAGCACGCCGAGAATCAGCAGGACCGGGGCGAGCACTTCGCCCAGGTAGGCGCCGTAGGCGAGAAACGACGGCAGACCGTGCGACGTGATCATGCCCTCGATGAAGCCGACACCGTTGATGACTTTGCTGACGCCGTGAAACAGCAGCAGGATACCGAGGGTTAGACGCAGGATCAGTTTGCCGAGATCGTCTCTGGTGCTCTGCATGGTGAAGGCTCCTTCTTGACTCGCTTGTTCGCGTAAGGGGGCTGACAGGTAACGGAGTGGCACGCCTTTGACTCCGCCGAAGCAGGAGACGGTTGGGAGACGAGTCGGTGTGCCGGCCAAATGGGCACCACTGTATCAAATCGTTACGACCCTGTCTGCGGGTGTCCCAACGATTTCATGGACATAGTGCAAAGCCGCCCTGTCGCCCGGATTACAAGCCGTTACTTTTCGGACTGCCGCGTTACACGACGGCTGTCGGCGCGGCGTTCGCGGGCGTCGTTAATCCGCATAAGGACGCAGCAAATCGCCGGCAATCCCGCCGGCGGGCCCCGTCCCCCCGTCCCCCCGTCAATCTCGACGAAGCGCAAACGCCGCAAGGCATAAAGGCATAAGGATTTCACCATGAACGTTCGTAAAACTCTGATTCTGAGCGCTGTGACCGTGGCCCTCGGCGGTGTGTTCGCCTCGCAGGCTTTCGCTCAGGGCACCGCTGCGCAAACGTCGCGCGATGTTCATCAGCAGCAACGTATCGAGAACGGTCTGAAGAGCGGTCAGCTGACGACCAAGGAAGCGTCGAGCCTCGAAAAGGGCGAATCAAAGATCGACAGGATGGAGGCCCACGCCGACAAGACCGGCGACACCGCTGCCCAAAAGGCGCGCATCGCCCAGGCGCAGAACAAGGAAAGCGCGAAGATCGATCAGCTCAAGCACAACGATCGCGTGGCGAACCCGACGACGAAGTCCTCCGAGCGCATGCAGGCCGACGTGCAGCGCAACGTGAATCAGGAGAAACGCATCGCCCAGGGGCAGGCGGCCGGTACGTTGAATAACAGGCAGGTCGGCAGTCTCGAGAAGGGACAGGCGCATGTCGATGCGGCCGAGGCCAAGGCCGCCGGCAATGGCCATGTGAGCGCGGGCGAGCAAGCCGGTATTGCGCACAAGGAGAACCAGCAGAGCCAGCGTATCCATCAGGAAAAGACGAACGGATAAGCCTCTTGCGGCTCCTGTGGCCGCCTGCCGTTTCATCGTCCCCAGCGCCACCCCTTGCCCGGGTGGCGCTGGTGTTTTGCGGCTATCATCGGCGTCACGATAACGACAGTGGCAATGGAGGCCGGACACAATGGAGCTGGTGCAAGCGCAGAAGATGCTCGAAGAACTCGTATCGCCTTGGGTGCGGCAACTGAATTTGCAGGTCGAGGCCGTTGGGTCCGAGCAGAGCGAGTTGCGATTGCCCTTCGATGCGGCGTTCAAACATGGCGGCGGCGTGATCTGCGGACAGGTATTCATGGCCGTCGCCGATACGGCCATGGTCGTGGCATTGTCCGCCGCGCTCGGCGGCTTCCAGCCGATGACGACGGTCACGCTCAACACCCAATTCATGCGTCCCGTCACGGATGGCGATCTGCGCGTGATCGCGCGGATTCTGCGTCGCGGCAAGAATCTGGTATTCGGCGAGATCGAGATATTCGATGCGTCCGGCAAGATGGCCGTGCATGCGACGACGACTTACGCGCTGCTGTAACGGGACCATTGCCTGTCGGGGGAACCGATGTTCGATCAGATCGTATTTGCCGGTGGCGGCAACCGCTGCTGGTGGCAAGCGGGATTCTGGGAGCGGGTCACGCGCGAGGTGCCGCTACGTCCGCGCGTGATTACCGGCATTTCAGCCGGGGCGGCGACCGCGTGCATGCTGCACATGCGGGAATCCGGCTGGGTGATGGATTACTACCGGCAGGTGCTCGCCGGGAATCGCAAGAATGCCTACTGGGGCAACCTGCTGCGCGGCGAGCGCGTGTTTCCGCACTATCGTATCTATCGGCAGGCACTGCTCGACATCTACGACGGTCAGCTCGACAAGCTCGCCGCCGGCCCGGAGATTCGCGTGGGCGTGTCGCATATCCCGCGCTGGCTCGGACCCCGCACGGCGACGGCGGCCGGACTCGTCGCTTACAACATCGATAAGCACTGGCGTCGCACACTGCATCCGACGCTTGCCCGCAGCCTCGGTTTTCGTCCCGAATTCGTACGTGCGCAGGATTGCCGGACCACAGACGAACTGGCCGACCTGATGCTGCAATCGTCCTGCACGCCGCCATTCACGCCGATTTTGCGGCGGGACGGCCGGGCCGTGCTCGATGGCGGGATGGTCGATAACGTGCCGGTCGACGCGCTCGATGCCACGCCGGGACAAGTGCTGGTGCTGGTCACGCGGCGTTATCCGCGTGCGCAGATCTTCACGCAGCACCACGCGGGGCAGGACCGGCTGTATGTGCAGCCGTCCGAGCCCGTACCGATTTCAAGCTGGGATTACACGCGGCCCGAGCGAATGGGGCCCGCCCATGCGCTGGGAAGCAAAGATGGCGAGACGTTCTTGCGGCATCTGGATTCGCTGAAGTCGCCGCTCGTCGGTTGATCTGACGGCCTTCTCGTCGATTTCCCTCGTCAACCGAGCGGCGGAGTACATGACCGGCGGATCGCCATGGGGTGGGCGATCCGCAGTTTCACAGAGTGCAGTGCACCGTGCACCGTGAGAATCAACGACGCAAGTCGGCGATGCAAATCAGCGGCCGAAACCGAGCAATGCGGCCGGGTTCGCCACGTGGGAGCGGTCGCCGTTCAGGAAGTTGACGATGTTCTCGAACGCCACGCGGAAATAAAGTTCGTAGCTCTCGCGCTCGACATACCCGATGTGCGGCGTGCAGACACAGTTCTCCAGACGCAGCAGCGGATTGCCTTGCAGGATCGGCTCGCTCTCGAACACGTCGATGGCGGCCATGCCGGGGCGTCCGCGATTGAGCGCCGTGATCAGCGCGTTCTCTTCGACCAGCTCGGCCCGGCTCGTGTTCACGAACAGCGCGGTCGGCTTCATTTGCAGCAGATCTTCGAGTTTGACGAGGTGACGCGTCTCGTCGTTCAGGCGCAGGTGAAGCGAGAGCACATCGCTTTGCGTGAACAGTTCTTCCTTGCTGTTCGCCACACGCAGGCCGTCAGCGGCGGCCGCATCGCGCGACCCGTCCCGTCCCCACACCATGACTTCCATGCCGAACGCCTTGCCGTAACCGGCGACAAGACGGCCGATCTTGCCGTAACCCCAGAGACCGAGCGTCTGGCCGCGCAATACCTGACCCAGCCCGAAATTCGGCGGCATGCTCGACGACTTGAGGCCCGATTGTTGCCAGGCGCCGTGCTTGAGGCTGGCGACGTATTGCGGAATCCGGCGCTGGGCGGCCATGATCAGCGCCCACGTTAGCTCGGCCGGGGCGATGGGCGAGCCCACGCCTTCGAGCACCGCCACGCCGCGCGCGGTACAGGCGTCGATATCGATGTGATTGCCGGCGCGGCCCGTCTGGCTGATGACGCGCAGGCGTGGCAGCTTGTCGATGAGTTGGGCGGTGATGGCGGTGCGCTCGCGCACCAGAACGAGCACTTCGGCTTCGCCGACACGGGCGGCGAGTTGTCCGACGCCCTTCACCGTATTGTTGAAGACCTTGACGTCATGACCTGCGAGAAGCGAAAAGCAGTCGAGCTTGCGAACGGCGTCCTGATAGTCGTCGAGAATGGCAATTTTCATGGCAAAACGTAATCGAATCGGCGCGCAACCCGTGGGTGCTGCGTCGACGTAACAATAGTCGGAGGCCGCCGCGGCGGGCGGGCGTACTGGTCGTTGACATGGACGGCGTCAAAGGGAGATCCCGCAGGCGAACCCTTCGCCGGCCTTGTTGCGACGCAGCACCGGCGCAATTTGCGCGGTGGTATGCTGACGCCTCGTTTTGCATAGTATGGCAGGTGTCCTGGCAACCATGGCGAAACCGCCTCAACACGATGGCAAAAAATCGAACCCGCCCCGCAAAAGCAAGTCGGATCTGGTGAGCGAGACGCTTGATGCGCACGTATCGGTGCGCGTGTTGCCTTCTGCCTTCCCGCGTGCGCCGCGGCGCGTGTCAGTCGACGCGTCCGGCAGGCGCCACGTTCCGTATTTCTCGCGGCCCGGGCCTGCGTGCGCATGCGTGACGTCGACGCGATGTGCCGCCGGCAAGTGCCGGGGCAGTGAGGTCCGTGCGGTATCCCCAACCGAACGGACTGCCCGGCAACGCCAGGTGTCCCGTGGGTCGCTCCCCAGGTGCCAGCAAAAAAGGACGACCGGTGTTCGCACCCACCGGCGCGTGAACGTCCGCTTCGATTTCTCGACTCTGCATGGAGACAACCCCCATGACCCAAGCTAGTCTGAGCGCCAACGCGCTCAACGCCTCTTCCTCGTCCAATGTCGCAACGCGTGATCTGCCCGGCTGGGTGCGTCATCGCAAGCTGATCGACTGGGTCTCGCACATCGCGGCGATCACTCAGCCCGAGCGTGTCGTCTGGTGCGACGGCTCGCAGGAGGAATACGACCGCCTGTGCGAGCAGATGGTCGCCGCCGGTACGATGAAGCGGCTCAATCCCGCCAAGCGTCCGAATTCGTTCCTCGCGCTGTCCGATCCGTCGGACGTCGCGCGCGTGGAAGACCGCACGTTTATCTGTAGCGAGAAGCGCGAAGACGCCGGCCCGACCAATCACTGGATCGATCCGGCCGAGATGCGCACGACGCTCGACGGCCTGTTTCAGGGCTGCATGCGCGGGCGCACGATGTATGTCGTGCCGTTCTCGATGGGGCCGCTTGGCTCGCCGATCGCGCACATCGGCGTGGAGTTGTCCGATACGCCGTACGTGGCAGTGAACATGCGCATCATGACGCGCATGGGGCGTGCCGTGTATGACGTGCTGGGCGATAACGGCGAGTTCGTGCCGTGCGTGCACACCGTCGGCAAGCCGCTCGGCGCAGGTGAGAAGGACGTGGCCTGGCCGTGCAACAACACGAAGTACATCGTTCACTTCCCGGAAACGCGCGAGATCTGGAGCTACGGCTCGGGCTATGGCGGCAACGCCTTGCTGGGCAAGAAATGCTTTGCGCTGCGCATCGCGTCGAAGATGGGGCGCGACGAAGGCTGGCTCGCAGAGCACATGCTGATCCTTGGCGTGACCTCGCCGCAGGGCAAGAAGTACCACGTTGCGGCGGCGTTCCCGTCGGCCTGCGGCAAGACGAACTTCGCGATGCTGATTCCGCCGAAGGGCTTCGAAGGCTGGAAGGTCGAGACCATCGGCGACGACATCGCCTGGATCAAGCCGGGCAAGGACGGCCGTCTGTATGCGATCAACCCGGAAGCCGGTTTCTTCGGCGTGGCGCCGGGCACCAGCCAGAAGACGAACCCGAACGCCCTGGCCACGCTCGGCGAGAACGTGATCTTCACGAACGTTGCGCTCACCGACGACGGCGATGTGTGGTGGGAAGGACTGACCGATACGCCGCCCGCTCACCTGATCGACTGGCAGGGCAAGGACTGGACGCCGGAGATCGCCAAGGAGACGGGCCGCAAGGCAGCGCATCCGAACTCGCGCTTCACGGCGCCGGCGTCGCAATGCCCGTCCATCGATGCCGACTGGGAGAATCCCGCAGGCGTGGCGATCGACGCGTTCATCTTCGGTGGCCGCCGCTCGACTACCGTGCCGCTGGTCACGGAAGCCCGTGACTGGACCGAAGGCGTCTACATGGCCGCGACCATGGGCTCGGAGACGACCGCTGCGGCGGCCGGCCAGCAGGGCGTGGTGCGACGCGACCCGTTCGCGATGCTGCCGTTCTGCGGCTACAACATGGCGGACTACTTCCAGCACTGGCTCGATACCGGCGCGCATCTCGAAAAGACAGGCGCAACGTTGCCGAAGATTTACTGCGTGAACTGGTTCCGCAAGGGCGCGGACGGCAAGTTCGTGTGGCCGGGATTCGGGGAAAACATGCGCGTGCTGGCATGGATGCTCGGCCGGATCGACGGCACGGCACAGGGCGTGGAAAACGCGTTCGGCATCACACCGCGTTACGACGATCTGAACTGGAACGGACTGTCGTTTACCCCGGCGCAGTTCGACGACGTGACGTCGATGGACGACGCGTCGTGGCATGAAGAACTCAAGCTTCACGCCGAGTTGTTCGAGACGCTCAAGCATCACCTGCCGCAGGCGCTGCTCGACACGAAGGCGGACATCGAGCGACGCCTGAAGTCCTGAGGACGCCGTGAACTGTCCGATGGTGCAATGATGGCGCGCTGATCGCGTGTCGTTGGCGTGCACGTCACGATCCCGCCGGGGAATCCCCCGGCGGGATTTTTTATTGTCTTGTGAACCTTCCGAAAGGCAGACGGGGCAAGGCCTCTGCCGGTTTTCGAAAGTCCTCCGGTGCTAGCATTTCTCTCGTCGTTCGCATGTTCGTTTCGGACGACAGCTTATGTTTTTGCACGAAGGAGATGCGCATGCACATGATGTTGATCGAAGGAATCGACGAGCAATTGATGCGCTCGATCGAGTCGCGGGCGGCGAAGGCCGGCATGACGCCCGAGGAGGAAGTCCTGAGGGTGCTGAGCGATTTCGCTCGGGCGCCGAGATTCATCGACATTGGGGACGCCATACTGAACTTCCCCAATGTCGGGCTGGACAGCGATTTCGAGCGGACAAATTGACGAGACCCCCGACCGAATGTATTTGCTCGACACAAACGTGATCAGCGAGTGCCGAAAGCAGGGGGGCGGTGATGTCGGTGTACAACGATTTCTTCGCGACACGACACGTTGTGCCATTCCTCGCTTCGTCTCCGTGGTCACCCTCGGGGAATTGCGGCGTGGCGCGTTGTTGCTGCGCTATCGCAACGACTTGCGTCAGGCAACGTTATTGGACAACTGGGTGGAGACGGTGCGAGGCGACTTTCTTGAGAGAATCCTTCCGATCGATTTACGCATTTGCGATGCGTGGGCGAGGATGCGCGTGCCGCAGCGACAAGATCCCATCGACAAACTCATTGCTGCGACCGCGCTGGTGCATAAACTCGTCGTCGTGACGCGCAATGTGAAGGATTTTTCCAGTACCGGGGCTGAGGTGTACAACCCGTTTCATCAGTAGAGGAGCGACGAAACACCTGAGGTCCTACAGTCGGTTCTCCACCGCAAACTTGATCAGTTCCGCTTGCCCTTCGATGCCGAGCTTGCGCTTGATGTTGAGTCGATGGGTTTCGACGGTGCGCACCGAGAGGTCCATTTCCGTCGCGATCTGCTTGTTCGCGAGACCCTGCGCGATACGTGTAAGGATTTCACGCTCGCGCGGCGTGAGTGAATCGATGGGCGCGTGCGAGGTGGATGCCTGCACGACACGCGCCGCAATGGCGGCGCTGTAATACGCCTCGCCCCGTGCGACCCGTTCGATGGCGGTCACGATTTCGTGGGCCGGTGCATCCTTGAGCACGTAGCCCCGTGCGCCGGCGCGCACTGCCTGGCGCACATATTCCGCGTTGTCGTGCATCGAGAGGATCAGCACCGCGATATGCGGAAACTGGTCACGAAACTGCGCCGTCAGCTCGATGCCATTCGTGCCGCGCATGCTGATGTCCATGAGCGCGAGATCGGGCGAAGACGTTTTGGCGCGCGTGAGCGCTTCATCCGCGTTGCCTGCCTCGCCCACGACCTGCAAATTGGGGGAGGCGTCGAACCGGGCGCGCAGTCCGTCGCGCACGAGCGGATGATCGTCGATCAGCAGGAGTCGAATGGGGTGAGTGTGCGTCATTTGCGGGAAGTTGCGCGAAGCACCGCTTTCACGGCGGCTTGGGTGAGCGGCACCCACGCACTGATGGTCGTGAGGCCGGGCCACGATTGAATGCCGAGTGCGCCACCCACGGCGTCGAGACGTTCGCGCATGTTGCGCAAGCCAATCCCGTGGCGCGGGTCGTGATGCACGTCGGTGACATCGAACCCCCGTCCGTCGTCGGCGATCGACAGGTGAATGCCGTCGGATTTGAAAATGAGCAGAATGGACACGCGCGAGGCATGCGCATGGCGCTCGATGTTCGTGAGGGCTTCCTGAGCAATGCGATAGAGCATCGTCTTGATGTTGTCGTCGAGCGCCGGAGCCTCGCCTTCGACATTCATCTCGACCGGCAGGCCGGCGTGCGAGCCGAATTCCCGTGCGAGTTGATCGATGGCCGCGGCGAGGCCCAGATCATCGAGCATGGCCGGGCGCAATGCCTGCGAGATGCGTCGCACTTCGCCGAGCGTGCCGTTCAGGCGCTCGATGGCGACGCCCAGGGTGGTGCTGGCGGCAGCCGGTGAGCCCGGCAGACGCATCGACGCGGATTCGAGCAGCAGCTTGACGGATACGAGGAGCTGACTGATGCCGTCGTGCAATTCGCGCGAGATGCGTGACCGCTCCAGTTCCTGCGACTCGACCACCTGTCGGGCCAGCTGACGCAGCTTCGCGTCGGCTGTCTTGAGCTCGGTAATGTTCACGACCAGTCCGCACAGGCCAACGATGGCCAGGCAGGACGAGGCGATGAGCGTGATCCATATCAGTGTGCGGTCGATGTTCGACTGGGCGCGCTCGTCGGAGGCGCGCAGCGTCGTTTGCACGTCGTCGAGATAAATGCCCGTGCCGATCATCCAGTTCCAGCGGGGAAGCGCGATAACGTAGCCGAGCTTCGGCGTCATCTGCTGAAGCGATGGCTTCTCCCAGGCGTACTGGACGTAGCCGCCACCACCGCGCGCCGCGGCGATCAGACGCTGAATGGTGGGCGCGCCAGATTCGTCCTTGAGGGACCACAGATTGTGGCCAACGAGTTCGGGCTGTCGCGGGTGCATGAGGCTGCGACCGTCGAGATCGTAGACGAAGAAGTAGCCGTCCTTGCCGAACTCCATGCGCGCGAGGGTGGCGAGCGCCGCTTCACGGGCGGCGGGTGTGTCGGGACCGTTGTACAGCGGTTCGATGGCGTTGCGCGCGAGGCCGACGTAATGCAGCAGCTCGGCCCGCTTGTTGGCCAGCGATGTGGTCTCTACGGCTTCGTGCTGCGCGCGCGAAAGCTCGTTACCTTGATGTCGTACGGCAAGCGCGATGGCGATCATCGCCAATGCGACCGGCAGCAGCGAGAGGACGAAAAATTTCTGTCGGAGATTCATGGCATTCGGAAACCCTGCAATGCCGCGTTTCGCTGGTTTTGAGGACTTGTTCTACGTAATAACACGTAGTGGACCTGCGTAGTTCCGCGCTTGTGGCACGGCGGGCAAACGCCAATACTACACGCCGAATCGTGGCCGGGGCTGCGCAGTGTAACGCGTCGGCCGCCGGGCGGTGTCGTGACCTCATGGTCTGCCGCGATTCAGGATGAAAAAACGGACCCATGACGTACGCAAAACGAACGCGGGGCGGTGCTTGACGCCCGCGTGACGGAAAAAACGGCGGGTCCGCGACGCTCACACGGCGTCACACCAAGAGGCGGGATAGTGCTGCAACGGCGCCGTCCCGGGTTGCTGCCTTAAGCAGGCAGTTCCGAGGAGAGACAATGAATCGCATCTGGCAACAACTGCCCTGGGCAGCGGTGGCCGTCGTCGGCGCGTGCGCGCTCGGCACGGTAGCTCTATCGCGCGGCGAAACCGTCAGCGCACTCTGGATCGTAATCGCAGCCATCTGCGTTTATCTGATCGCCTATCGTTTCTACAGCAAGTTCATTGCGACGCGCGTGGCCCAGCTCGACGGCACACGCATGACGCCGGCATGGCGTCATAACGACGGTCTGGACTATGTGCCGACCAATCGTTATGTGTTGTTCGGTCACCACTTCGCGGCCATTGCCGGCGCAGGGCCGCTGGTGGGACCCGTGCTCGCCGCGCAGATGGGCTATCTGCCCGGCATGCTGTGGATTCTCGCCGGCGTGGTATTTGCCGGCGCCGTGCAGGACTTCATGGTGCTGTTCATCTCCACGCGTCGCGACGGCCGCTCGCTGGGTGACCTCGTGAAGGCCGAGCTGGGCATGGTCCCCGGGGTGATTGCCTTGTTCGGGGCGTTCCTCATCATGATCATCATCCTCGCCGTGCTGGCGCTGATCGTGGTCAAGGCGCTCACGGGATCGCCGTGGGGGACGTTTACCGTCGGACTGACGATTCCGATCGCGCTGTTCATGGGCGTCTACACGCGCTTCATTCGTCCGGGTCGCATCGGCGAAGTGTCGATCATCGGCTTCGTGATGCTCATGGCCGCGATCTACTTCGGTCAGAGCGTGCACGACAGCGCCACGCTGGCGCCGCTGTTCACGTTCGACGGCAAACAGCTCACGTGGATGCTGATCGGCTATGGCTTCGTGGCGTCGGTGCTGCCGGTGTGGCTGCTCCTCGCGCCGCGCGACTATCTGTCGACCTTCCTGAAGATCGGCACGATTCTCGCGCTGGCCATCGGTATTCTGGTGGTCGCGCCCGAGCTGAAGATGCCTGCGCTCACGCAGTTCGTCGACGGCAGCGGTCCGGTCTGGTCGGGCAAGTTGTTCCCGTTCCTCTTCATCACGATTGCGTGCGGCGCCGTCTCAGGCTTCCATGCACTGATCTCGTCGGGCACCACGCCCAAGCTGCTCGATAACGAAGTCAACGCGCGCTTCATCGGCTACGGCGGCATGCTGATGGAGTCGTTCGTGGCCATCATGGCGCTGGTTGCGGCGTCCGTGATCGACCCGGGCGTGTACTTCGCCATGAACAGCCCGGCCGCTGTAATCGGCACGACGCCGGAAGCGGTGGCGCAAGTCGTCTCCGGCTGGGGCTTCACGATCACGCCGGACGTGCTGAGCGCCACGGCGCGCGCCGTCGGGGAGAACACGATCATCTCGCGTGCCGGCGGTGCACCGACGCTCGCTGTCGGTATGGCGCACATCCTTCACCAGGTCGTGGGGGGCGAGGCGATGATGGCGTTCTGGTATCACTTCGCGATTCTGTTCGAAGCGCTGTTCATCCTGACCGCTGTTGACGCAGGCACGCGCGCCGGGCGCTTCATGCTGCAGGATCTGCTGGGCACGTTCGTGCCGTCGCTCAAGCGCACCGAGTCGTTGCCCGCCAACCTGATTGCCACCGCGCTGTGCGTGGCGGCGTGGGGCTACTTCCTGTACCAGGGCGTGGTCGATCCGTTGGGCGGTATCAATACGCTGTGGCCGCTGTTCGGTATCTCGAACCAGATGCTTGCCGCGATTGCGCTGATTCTGGCGACCTGCGTGCTCTTCAAGCTCAAGCGCGAGCGCTTCGCCTGGGTCACCATCCTGCCCACGCTGTGGTTGCTCGCCTGCACGCTTACGGCTGGCTGGCAGAAGATGTTTGATCCGGATCCGAAGGTCGGCTTCCTTGCGCACGCGGCGAAGTATCAGACGGCGCTCGCGGACGGCAAGCTGCTCGCACCGGCCAAGTCGGCGGCACAGATGCAGCAGATCGTGTTCAACGACTACGTGGACGCCACGCTCGCCGGTGTGTTCATGTTCGTCGTGGTGGCGGTCGCCGTGTTCGGTTTGCGCACGATCCTCGTCGCACGCCGCAACAACAAGCCGACGGCCAAGGAAACGCCGTTCGAGCCGATGCCCGCGGGTCAGCGCGTCTGACGCGCCGCATGCAGCAAACGCTCACAGGAGTCACGCATGCTCGATGAAGTCGGCAAGGTCGGACGGTATCTGGGGCAGGCCATGCGTCTGATGGTCGGTCTGCCCGATTACGACACGTATGTGGCGCATATGCAGGCCACGCACCCGGATCAGCCGGTCATGAGCTACGAAGCGTTTTTCCGCGAAAGGCAGGAAGCGCGCTACGGTGGCAAGAGCGGCGGGCGCTGCTGTTGATGGAGGTTCGACGACGTTATCGATGAGGCGTCGATCCCTGTGGACCGCCCGTCGATGACGTCGGGAATGAAAAACGCCCGGTGGGGACTGAAGTGACCCCACCGGGCGTTTGCTTTCATGGCGACGCGTTGTCGTCCCGTCGTCATGGTCCCGTCGTCCGGTCACATGACCTTTGCGCACCGCGCGTTGGCCGCACTGCGACGATAGGCGTCGAATACCTGCGCGACGACACGCACCAGCAACCGTCCGGGCGGCAGGACGCGCAGGCCATGCGCATCGAGGGCGACGAGGCCGTCTGCCACCAGATCGGCCAATTCCCCCAACTCGTTCGCAAAGTACGCGACGAAGTCGATGTCGTGCGCCTGCTCGATGGTGCTGAAGTCGAGCGCCATATGGCACATCAGGCGTGAGATGACGTCGCGCCGGATGTGGTCGTCCTCGCTGAGCCGCACGCCGCGCGTAATGGCGAGACCGCCCGCGTCGATGGCGTCGTAATACGTTTTCAGTGTCTTGGCGTTTTGGGCATAGCTGTCGCCGATACGTCCGATGGCCGACATGCCGACACCGATGAGATCGCAATCGGCGCGCGTGCTGTAGCCCTGGAAATTGCGATGCAGCGTACCGGCCGCCTGAGCGAGGGCGAGTTCGTCGTCGGGGCGCGCAAAGTGATCCATGCCGATGTAGACATAACCGGCGGCCGTGAGCCGCGCGACGATCGTCTGGAGCAGCGCGGTTTTTTGCGGTCCGTCCGGCAGCGTGTCGGGCAGGCACCGTTGCATCTTGAACTGCTGCGGCAAGTGCGCGTAGCTGAACACCGACAAGCGCTCGGGCGCCATCTCGATCACGGCGTCGAGGGTGTTGGAGAACGATTCGGGCGTTTGATGCGGCAATCCATAGATCAGATCGAAATTCACCGACTTGAACCCGCAACTGCGCGCCGCGTCGAGCGTTGTCTCGACCAGTCCGCGTGGCTGCACGCGGTGAATGGCCTCCTGGACGCGCGGATCGAAATCCTGGACGCCGATCGACAGGCGATTGAAGCCGAGCGCGCGCAGCGCACGGATCGACGCGGGGCCCGCGCTGCGCGGATCGATCTCGATGGCGTATTCGGCGCTGTCGTCGCGCGACATGACGAACTGACGACCGATGGCGTCGATGAGCGACGCGATCTGTTCGAGCGACAGAAAGGTCGGGGTGCCGCCGCCCCAGTGCATCTGCGCGAGCGAGCGGCCCGCGCCAAGCAGCGACGCTTGCCTCGCGATCTCGGCGTGAAGGCGTTTTACGTAGGCGTCGGCGTGCGCGCGGTTGTTCGTGACGATCTTGGTGCACGCGCAGTAGAAGCACACCGTGTCGCAGAACGGCACGTGCAGGTATAGCGAAACCGGCTTGCCGGTGCGTTTGGATTGCGCGGCGGCGCGTGCGTAGTCGCTTGCGCCGAAGTCGTCGCGAAACTGGAGTGCCGTGGGATACGACGTATAGCGTGGGCCGTTGATGTCGTAACGGCTGAGTAGCCGCGCGTCGATGGGCAGAGCGCCGGGCTGGATGCGGGGTGCGGTGGCGCCAGCGTGCGTGTTGGATGCTGACGGGGCGCGGTGATTTCCTAATGTGCGGGGGGCGTGTGACGTGCAGCCCTGGCAGGTTTGACCGGCATGCGGATCGTCCGGCGCGTTGGCGCAAGGCGTCGGCAAAATAGGGATGGGATTCATGACGAGGCGTGTAACAGTCAGTGATATTCGACTGTATCCGCGCCGCGAACGGCGTGTCGTGACCTGCGTCAAACACCCGGCGCGCGGCATGCATGCAGCGTGAGGGCGGCACGAGGCGTTGTGTCATTGCGCAAAACTCGCCGTCGACGGCGAATTTGTGCGTTGCCGCGCGCATGCGACACGGCAGCCGTGCGTCAAAATCGTTGCCGCGGCAGGCAAATTTTCGTGGCCTACGGTAAGCTAGCGCCTAATTGAAGTCCCCCGCCGTGTCGACAGCCCTGGCGGCACGCGCGAGGCTCGCCCCGGAACCGCCGGGACGGCGGTCCGACCGGTGTCCGCGGGTATCCGCAGTGCCGGTACGTAGCCGGTCCGCCCATACTCGTTTTTGCCGGAACGACGCGGCACATCACGATTGGAAACAACATGGACCGTCTGCAATCGATGCGCGTTTTCGTCAAAGTGGCCGACAACGGGAGTTTTGCCCGGACCGCCGCACAGATGGACCTGTCTGCCGCCGTGGTGACGCGGCACGTCGCGGAACTCGAATCGCATCTCGGCGTTCGCTTGCTCAATCGCACCACGCGCAGCCTGTCGCTGACCGGCGCCGGTCAGGTGTATCTGGAGCGCTGTCGGCAGATCATCGATGAAGTCGACGAGGCCGATGCGCTGATCTCGAGCGCGTCTCGCGATCCCAAGGGAACGCTCAAAGTCGTTGCCCCCGTCTCGTTCGGGGTGCGCAACCTCGCGCCGCTCGTCAAGAAGTATCAGGAACTGCATCCGAAGGTGGTGGTGGACCTCACGCTGACCGACCGTGCCGTCGATCTGGTGGAAGAGGGTTACGACTGCGGGATTCTCCTCACGCGCATGATCAATAGCGAAAGCCTGATCTCGCGCGTACTGGCCGAGACCCGCGTGATGCTTTGCGCTTCGCCCGCCTACATTGCCGAGCACGGCGAGCCGGTGACGCCGCAGGAGCTCGGCGAACATGGCGTGCTGGGCCTGCCGAGCGAGTTCTGGAGCGACGATCGCGTGTTTGCCGGACCTGACGGCGAAGTTCGCGTTCGTGTGCAGAACAAGCTCATCTGCAACAACACGGCGCTGTTGCGCCAGTCGGTGTTGCTGGGCCACGGCATTGCGTTCCTGCCGTCGTATCTCGTGGGCAATGATGTGCGCGACGGCGATCTCGTTGCGCTCATGCGTAATTATTCGCAGACGCCGATCGACGTCTCGCTCGTCTACCCGAGCCGCAAGTACCTGTCGGCGAAGACGCGTGGCTTCATCGATCTGACGGTCGAGTATTTCCGTCAGAACGAGAGCATTTCGGCGGCCGAGCGCTGGGTGCCGCCCAAGCCGTCGTCATCGTCGGGTGCCACGTCGACGTCGAACACGGAAATGCCCGTTTGACGTCCGTTTGACGTTCCGGAGGGCGGATGGCAAAACGGCCACTTCCATGAAGAAGTGGCCGTTTTTCATTGCCTCGATGTTTTGAGGCGACGATTCGGTCGATCCAGTCGATTTGGTCGGACCGTCAGAACGGTGCGTCGTCCTCATCGAACGGCGCGTCGTCCGACTTGCCTGCCTTGGCCGACTTGGTCGCCGGTTTGGCCTTCGTCGTCGTCTTTTTGGCGGCGACCTTCTTGGCCGGCGCCTTGGCGGCAGCGGTCTTTGCCGCCGTCTTGCGCGCCGGTGCGGCCTTTTCCTCACCCTCATCCGCGTCTGCGCCGGGCTTTGCCGCCGTCTTCTTCGGGGCCTTGGCCTCGAATTCGAAGCCGATCTTGCCGTCCTTCTGCTTGGCGAGATAGGCCTTGAACGTGCGGCCGGTACGCGAGGACTTGAAGTTCGTCAGCAGGTCCGTCTTGCCCTCGGTGAGCAGCTTGTGAATCTGCTCACGCGAGATTTCCTGCTGAAGAATCACCTTGCCCGAGGTGAAGTCGCACGTCTTCGGGTTCGCCACGGCGTTCTCGCAGACGTAACGCATGCCGTGCTCGAACACGCGCCCGTTGCACTTCGGGCAATGGCCGACCGGCTCCTGACCCGTGAAATCCGGGGCTTCGCCATCCTCGTCGCCGTTGTCCTGACCGAAGTCGAATTCGAGCTTGTAGCCCATTTCGTCGTCGGGCGAGAGCTTGATGATCGCCGAGAACGGACGGCCCATCTTGCTGCGAAAGCCCGAGAGCGGCCCGATCGTCTTGTTCGTCAGGAGCTCTTCGACTTCCGGGATTTCGAACTGGCGTCCGCCCGGAATCTTCGAGATCGAGAAGTTGCAGTTCGTGCAGGCGAAACGACGATAGTTCTCCTTGACCACGCCACCGCAATGCGGACACGGCGTGCTGAGCGTCGCGTAGTCGCCCGGGATGGTATCGGAGTCGTATTCTTTCGCGCGCTTGACGATGGTCTGCGTCATTTGGGCGATTTCGTGCATGAACTCGTCGCGCTTGAGGCCGCCGCGCTCGATTTGCGACAGCTTGGCCTCCCATTCGCCCGTGAGTTCCGGCAGCGTCAGCTCGTCCACGCCGAGACCACGCAACAGCGTCATCAACTGGAAGGCCTTGGCCGTCGGATGCAACTCGCGGCCTTCGCGCACGAGGTACTTTTCGGTGAGCAGGCCTTCGATGATGGCCGCGCGCGTGGCCGGGGTGCCCAGACCTTTGCCGGCCATGGCTTCGCGCAGTTCACCGTCCTCGACGAGCTTGCCCGCGCCTTCCATGGCGGAGAGCAGCGTCGCTTCGCTGTAGCGGGCGGGCGGTTTGGTCTGCAGGCCGACGGCCGCCACCTTGTCCACGCCGACCTTTTCGTCCTTGGCGACCGGCACGAGGTTCGGCTGGTCTTCCTTGGTGTCCTTCGCGTCCTTGCCGTCGTCAGCGCCTTCCTTGCCATAGATGGCGAGCCAGCCGGCCTGCACGAGCACCTTGCCCTCGGTCTTGAAGTGATGGCCGACCACTTCCGTGATGCGGGTCGTCACCTGATACTCGGCAGCGGGGAAGAACACTGCCAGGAAGCGCTTGACCACGAGGTCGTAAAGCTTCTGTTCCGGCTCGGAGAGGTTCTTCGGCGCTTGCAGCGTCGGGATGATGGCGAAGTGATCGCTGATCTTGCTGTTGTCGAAGATCCGCTTGTTCGGCTTGACCCAATCCTTGTTCAGAATCTGGTTGGCGAACTGATGATAGTTATTGCTTTCCTTGAGCACGGCCATCGTCTCTTTAACGGTGGCCAGGTAGTCTTCGGGCAGCGCGCGGGCATCGGTACGCGGGTACGTGAGCACCTTGTGTTTTTCGTACAGCGCCTGCGCCAGACCGAGCGTGTTCTTCGCGGAGAAGCCGAAGCGGCTGTTGGCCTCGCGTTGCAGGCTGGTCAGGTCGAACAGCAGCGGCGAGAGCTGGCTGGACGGCTTCGACTCTTCCGTGACCGTCCCGTGTTTGCCGCGCACGGCGGCGACGACCGACTCGGCGGCCGCCACGCTCCAGAGGCGCGAATCACGCTGCTCGGGATCGAACTCGTTGCGCTTGAAGTTCGGATCGAACCAGCGGCCTTCATAGAAGCCGGCGGCGGCGACGAACTCGGCTTTGACTTCCCAATAGTCGCGCGAGACGAACTTGCGGATCTTCTCTTCACGCTCGACCACGATCGACAGCGTCGGCGTTTGCACGCGACCCACCGTCGTCAGGAAGAAGCCGCCGCCCTTGCTGTTGAAGGCGGTCATGGCGCGGGTGCCATTGATCCCGACGAGCCAATCGGCCTCGGCACGGCTGCGTGCGGCATCCGCCAGCGGCAGCATGTCGTCGTCGCTGCGCAGGCGCTTGAAGCCATCGCGAATCGACTGCGGCGTCATCGACTGAAGCCACAGACGCTTGACCGGTTGCTTGGCCTTCGCATGCTGGGCGATCAGGCGGAAAATCAGCTCCCCTTCGCGTCCCGCGTCACAGGCGTTGATCAGGATGTCGACATCCTTGCGCTTGATCAGGCGGGTCAGCACCTTCAGGCGCGATTCGCTCTTGGCGATCGGCTTGAGGTCGAAGTGCGGGGGAATCACGGGAAGGTTGGCGAAGCTCCACTTGCCGCGTTTGACTTCATAGTCTTCCGGCGCGCCGATTTCGACGAGGTGGCCAACCGCCGACGAGACGACGTAATCGTCGCTCTCGAAGTACTCGTCATGCTTGGTAAAGCCGCCCAGCGCCCGCGCGATGTCATTCGCGACAGACGGTTTCTCGGCAATGATCAGAGCTTTTGACATGACGTTAAGTAATGTTGAGGGGGTGTCGCCAGGCGACATTCGTTGGCTTTATAACATATAGCCAATCCGGCGTTGCCGTCGGATCGGGCACAAGGCGCGCCTGAAAGCGGCACATCATAAGCGCGTCGCAAGCCGGCGGCAAGCGCGGGCGCGGCGCGGCGCGGGCGGCGCCATGGCGTGGCACGGTGGCGCTTCCGACTCCGCCGGCCGCCGGTCCCGGCAGGTTCGGTCGGCGGTAGGGCAGGGCGGTCCGGCATCGAACCGGCGCGATTCCGACATGGAGCCGACGTGGGGCCGACGCGGGGCCGACTCGGGACCAGCCTGAGGCCGATGCGGGTCCGGCGCGTCAGGATAGCCGGGATTCGCGGAATCACTCTGCCAGCAAATGCTCGCGCAGCGCCGGGGCGACGACCGCGGCATTGCCCAGCACGTCGGCGTCGAGCATCCGCTCCAAAATCCCGATCGCCGGCAGCACCGGCCCGAAGAACCGCGCCTGGCCGGGCGACTGTCGGGCGTCCTGCACCAGCAGTGTCGGGAAATTCTCGATGTCGTGGTCGTCCAGCCAATCGGCATGTGTTTCGATATCCACCCAGACGAAACACAGCTCCGGATGCCTGGCCGCGAGCGCTTCGAACGTCTGCGCATACTCGCGGCATGTGCCGCACCACGCCGCGCACAGGCAAGCCACGAGGCGCGTGTTGCCGCCGGCCAGCGCAGCGGCAAGCGCGGAGCGGTCGGCGACGGGATCGAAAACGGGCATGGTGTCGGTGATGTCGGTATCCGGGATTGGGGGCGGGGCTCGCGCCTGCCGATTAGCGCGCCGGCCCGGGATCGAGCCGCGCGAACCGGCCACCCGGCAATCGGGCGACGAGGCCGTCGAGTTCAAGCGCACCTAGCTGCGAGAGCACGGCAGCAATGCCAAGGCCGGAGCGCTCGCAGAGGGTGTCGGCGTTGACGGGATCATACCCCAGCGCCTCCAGGACCGCTGCGGTGCCCTGCGGCGGCCCGGCCGTTGAGGCGGGTTCCGGGGGGGCGGATCTTGTGGCGGTGAGGACATCCGGGGCAATGAGGGCGTTCTCGTGGCTGGGGTCGCGAAGGATTGGCTCGTCGCCCGGATCCGATGTCGTGTCAGTGTCAGTGTCGGTGATGGTGTCGGCGACAGAAGCGCGGCGCCCGGTCGCACCGCGCCGTCGTCTGCCGCCCTGTCGGGCCGGGCTGTCCGCCGTCTTTTCCGGGGACTGCGGCCGGGGGCGACCCGGGACATCCGCGATACCCATCGCCTCGAAGACATCCTCGGGCGACGTCACCAGCGTGGCGCCGTCCCGGATCAGCACGTGACAGCCCCGGCTTTGCGGGGCGTGGATCGAACCCGGCACGGCAAGCACGTCACGCCCCAGTTCCCCTGCCAGACGCGCCGTGATGAGCGACCCGGAGTGCGTCGTGGCCTCGATGACGACGGTGCATCGGGCGAGCGCGGCAATGAGGCGGTTACGACGCGGGAAGTGTTCCGGCCGGGGTGGCGTGCCCAGCGGGAACGCCGAGAGCAGCAAGCCGCGCTCGGCAATGCGCTCGGCGAGCGCGTGATGGCGGGATGGATAGACGATGTCCGCGCCGGTGCCGATTACCGCGCAGGTTCGGCCCGCCGTCTCCAGTGCCCCTTCGTGCGCGGCCGCGTCGATGCCGGCGGCAAGGCCTGACACGACAGTGACGCCCGCGTCCCCCAGCACGCGGGCAAAGTGCCGGGCGTTCTCGCGCCCCTGCGGCGTGGCACGGCGGCTACCGACGAGCGCCGCTGCCATTTCGCCAATGTCGCCCCTGCCACCCATGCCACCCGTGCTGTCTGTGCCGCTTGCGACGTCCCGCGCATCCTGTGCACGGTTCATCAGTGCGGCATCGCCCCGACAATAGAGAATGGGCGGCGCGTCGCCGAGGGTGAGCAGTGCCCGCGGGTACGCCGCCTCGGACAGCGTGAGCACCGTGCATCCCGGCTGTCTGGCCCAGGCCAGGGTGCAGGAGATCTGGGTCTCCAGTTCGGCCGACGTGCGCGCAAGCAGGCGCGAGACGACCTCGCGGGGCACGACCTCCGTCAATACGCCGCGCGACGCGGCGAAGATGGCGCCGGGCGGCCCGAGCGTTGCGAGCAGGCGTCTCACGGCCGCAGGCGGCACTCCCGGCGCATGACATAACCGCAGCCAGTCCCTGATCTCGTCGGGAGATGCGCCGATCGGCCTGTCCGGGCGTGTGGATTCATGCGGCGCGGCCGGTTCGTTCGCGTCGGTCGACGCCGGTGAGATGGCTGCGGCACCCGCAGCACGGGCGTCAGGCGTGCGCCGCGGGGTTTGCGCCGCCAGCATGGGCGGGAGCGCTATGCTAAAATTTTTCATCATCCGGTAAGCATTGACCGGGGGGCCAGAGCAGGCCGTGCACGTGGCGAGATCGTCGCCGTGCCCATCAGCCATCGCAAGATTGTGCGGTGGCGTGCGCCCAGGAGGCAATGCGGCGAATTCCCGTTTTCATCATGGCATTACTACCCATTCTTCAGTACCCCGATCCCCGTCTGCACAAAGTGGCCAAACCGGTCGCCGAAGTCGACGACCGGATCCGTCAACTCGTCAAGGACATGGCCGAGACCATGTACGACGCCCCCGGCATCGGCCTCGCAGCCACGCAGGTCGACGTCCACGAGCAAGTCATCGTGATGGATCTCTCGGAAACGCGCGACGAACTGCGCGTCTTCATCAACCCGAAGATCGTCTGGCGCAGTGACGAGCAAAAGGTCTACGAAGAGGGTTGTCTCTCCGTGCCCGGCATCTATGACGAAGTCGAGCGGGCCGATCGTGTGCGCGTCGAAGCGTTGAACGAGAACGGCGAGAAGTTCGTCATCGACGCCGACGAGTTGCTCGCAGTGTGCATTCAGCACGAGATGGATCACCTCAAGGGCCGCGTGTTCGTCGAGTACCTCTCGCCGCTCAAGCGCAACCGCATCAAGGCGAAGATGAAGAAGCAGGCCGAACGCGCCTGATCTGCGGGGGGACGCCCACGCTTGGGCGCGCCCGGTAAAGTCCTCTATACTTGCAGCGCTCGCGGGCCACGGCCCGCCTTCTGCCGCTGCGACGGGGCGTCTCGAACGTCTGCCGTCGGGCCAAACTCCCGACTGTCTGCCGAGATGTCCATCGCCACCACTTCGTCGTCTTCGTCCTCCTCGTCGTCGGTTCGCACCCGCACGCTCTTCTGGCTGAGCGCCGCACTGCTTTTCGCGTTCGTGCTCGCGGGTCTGTTCGACCGTGATCCCTGGAAAGCCGACGAGCCGTATTCCGTCGGCATGGTGCTCAACTTTTTCCGCGGCAACGATCTGATCGTGCCGCGCGTGGCCGCTGACCCGTTCGTCGAGAAACCGCCCGTCATGTATTGGTCGGGCGCGATCTTCGCGCGACTGACTGCCGGCGTGCTGCCCGTCTTCCAGGGTGCGCAACTGGCCGTGCTGGCGTGGCTTGTGGTCGCGATCCTCTGTGTCGGCCGTCTCGCCCAGCGCCTGTACGGCAGGGACACCTTCAACTGGCTCGCCCCAATGCTCATGGTCGGCAGCTTCGGGGCCATCGAGAACATCCACAAACTGACGGCGGACATACCTCAACTCGCGGGGGCGGCGCTCGCCCTGGCGGCGCTGGCGCGTCTGGCCAAATCCGAAAATTGCGCGCGCAAATGGGGGCTGCTGTTCGGCACGGGCGCCGGTATCGCGTTCCTGAGCAAGGGGCTTCTCGTGCCTGGCGTGCTGGCGCTCACGGCGCTGGCCGTGCTGATGCTGCCCGCGTACCGCACGCGCCGCTACGCGGCGGCGCTGGGCTGGGCGATGCTGGCCGCGCTGCCGTGGCTGATCGTCTGGCCGGTGCTGTTCTGGCACGCGTCGCAGCCGCTGTTCATCGAATGGTTCTGGGATAACAACTTCGGCCGCTTTTTTGGCTTCGTGCATCTGGGCGGCGAGCGCAAGTCGTACTGGAACGACGTGACGAGCCTGCTCGGACTGACCTTCCCTGCGGGATGGCTGGCGCTCGGCGCCATGGTTGCGCAGTGGCGGCAAGCCGGGGGGCGACGCTTCGTGACCGAGCGGCCCGAACTCGCCATGCTGTGGCTCTACGTGGCGCTGTTCGTGTTGACGCTGGTCGTCTCGTCGGCGATTCGCGATATCTATATGTTGTCGCTGTTCCCCGCCATTGCCGTGCTCGGCGCTGGCGTGCGTTTGCCGTCATGGCTTGAGAAGGCATGGTCGGGCGTGGCGCTCGTGCTCATGAGCGTGCTCGGCCTGTTCCTGTGGGTGCGCTGGGGCCTGCAGCTGACGGGTAACGGACATGTCGCGGCCGGGCCGATCGGCAAATGGCTGCCGCTCGATTACGTGCTGCCGTTCTCGCCCGGGCTGGTGCTCGCCGCAGTCGTCATTGCAGGATTGTGGGTCGGCGCCATCGTGCGTCGCCGGGAGCTCGGCGCGCTCGTTTTCGGCTTTGCCGGACTGATGTTCGTCTGGGGCACGCTGTCGACATTGCTGTTGCCGTGGATCAACGAAGCGCGCAGCTACCGCACGCCGTTTGCCGCGCTGCACGACGCGCTGGCGAAGGTGCCGCGCGCAACTTCCCCCGCAGCGAGCGCTTGCATCGGCTCGTTCAATGTGGGTGAGTCGGAGCGGGGCATGCTCGACTATTTCATCGACGTCCGCCCGGTGCAGTTGCCGAGTCTGGCGGACGCCTCGCGCTGCGGCGTGCTGCTCGTGCTAGACAAGGCCAATGCACGGATTACCGTGCCCGAAGGTTGGGACCCGATCTGGCAGGGGGGCCGTGCGGGCGATACGAACGAGCGCTTCCGCGCATTCGTGCCGTCTGCCGTCAAATAAGTTAAAGCGTTCAGCAGGAGGAAGTTCGTCATGACGCTTCGCATCGTTTTTGCCGGTACGCCGGAATTCGCGCAAACCGCGCTCGCCGCCATCGATGCCGCCGGCTTTTCTGTTGAGTTGGTGCTCACTCAACCCGATCGTCCTGCCGGACGCGGCATGAAATTGCAGGCCAGCCCGGTCAAGCGCTACGCACTGGCGCACGGCATGCCGGTCGCACAGCCGCCGTCGCTGCGTCGGAACGGCAAGTATCCGGAAGACGCCGCCGCGGCCATCGAGCAACTGCGGGCGTTGGCCCCCGATGTCATGGTCGTGGCTGCCTACGGCCTGATCCTGCCGCAGGAAGTGCTCGATCTGCCGCGTTACGGCTGCCTCAACATCCACGGCTCGCTGTTGCCGCGCTGGCGTGGCGCTGCACCGATCCATCGCGCCATCGAGGCCGGCGATGCGCAGACCGGCATTACCATCATGCAGATGGACGCAGGCCTCGATACCGGCGCGATGATCCTGCGTGAAGCGCAGCCCATCGGCCCGGAAGATACGACGTCGACGCTACACGACCGCATGGCGGCGCTGGGCGGCAAGCTGATCGTCGACGCGCTGCGCCAACTGGCGCGCGACGGCCATCTGCCGAGCGTTGCACAACCGGAAGCCGGCGTGACGTACGCCGAAAAGATCGCCAAGCACGAAGCGGTGCTCGACTGGGGCAAGCCGGCGCAAACGCTGGCGCGACAGGTTCGGGCGTTCGATCCGTTCCCCGGGGCACTGGGCACCGTCCACGACACGCCCGTGAAGCTCTGGCGCGCGAGCGCCGTCGCCGGTCGGCCCGGGAGTGCCCCGGGCACGGTGCTGGAAGTGAGCGCTGACGCCATCGTGATCGCATGCGGTGACGGCGCACTACGCGTGACCGAATGCCAGAAGCCGGGCGGCAAGCGCCTGCCGGTGCGTGAGTTCCTCGCGGGCTTCGCGCTCGCACAGGGCGACGTATTCACGTCCGGCGCGGCAGGGTGAATGCGCTGGGAAATGCAGGTTCCGGGCACCAAAACAGCGCGAAAATGTCGTAAAACGCCATCGAAGTCGTATGGAATCGCGCTGAACGTCGGAAAAAAGTCCAATCCGAAGTCCGCGGACGTTGAATTTTCACCATGCGACGCCATCTAACGCCCGAGGACACGCAAAGTGCGTGATTCCCTGAGGTCATCAAGATTTTGCAGAGGAGAACACCATGTTCAATTGGATGAAGACCACCCTGCTGATGGCGGCCATCACCGCGTTGTTCATGGTGGTGGGCGGCATGATCGGCGGCAAGCAGGGCATGATGCTCGCGCTGGCGTTTGCGCTCGCGATGAATTTCTTTTCGTACTGGTTCTCGGACAAGATGGTGCTGCGCATGTATAACGCGCAGCAAGTGGACGAAACCAGCGCGCCGCAGTTCTACAACGTGGTGCGCGAGCTGTCGCAGCGTGCCGGGCTGCCCATGCCGAAGGTGTATCTGATCAACGAGGACGCCCCGAACGCCTTCGCGACCGGCCGCAATCCGGAAAATGCCGCCGTCGCGGCAACGACCGGTATCCTGCGTGTGCTCTCGGATCGCGAGTTGCGCGGGGTGATGGCGCACGAACTGGCGCATGTGAAGCACCGTGACATTCTGATTTCGACGATTTCCGCCACGATGGCCGGTGCGATTTCGGCGCTCGCCAACTTCGCCATGTTCTTCGGCGGACGTGACGAGAACGGCCGTCCGGCCAATCCGATCGCCAGCATTGCCGTGGCGATTCTGGCGCCGCTGGCTGCATCGCTGATTCAGATGGCGATCTCGCGTGCCCGTGAGTTCGAGGCGGATCGCGGCGGTGCGCAAATCTCCGGCGATCCGCAGGCGCTCGCGGCGGCGCTCGACAAGATTCACCGTTACGCGCAGGGCATTCCGTTCGACACGGCGGAGCAACACCCGGCCACGGCGCAGATGATGATCATGAATCCGCTGCGCGCCGGCGGGTTGCAGAATCTCTTCAGCACCCACCCGGCGACCGAGGAGCGTATCGCCCGCCTCATGGAAATGGCGCGCACCGGGCGCTACGAGTAAGCCCTGAACAGGACTGGCGTCACCGGACTTCCTTGCGAAGCCAACGCTCGCCGACCGAGCGAGCCACGCTCGCAAAGCCGGGTCGTCAGTCTGCTATCCTGTGGCCCGACGATCGTCCGATAGCCTCCCATGCCCGCCGTCGTGCGGGCATGTTTGTTTGTAGAAGCCCATGCCGCAACCGAGTCTGCCCACCGAATCCCTGGCCTACGCGCTTCAGCGCGCCGCGCAGGCCCTCGAGTCCGTTCAGAAGGGCACTGCGTTGCCACAGGCGCTCGCGCAGGCCACCACACAATGCGCTCCGACCGTGCGGGCTGCCTCACAAGATCTCGCGTACCGCGCGGTGCGGCGTCTGGGCAGCAGCCGTGCGTTGCTCGCGCTGCTCGTCAAAACCGCCCTGCAAGCGCGCGTGCGCGACATTCTGCTGTGTGCGCTCGCGCTGCTGCAAGATGACCCCGAAGGGGCGGCCTATACCGAATTTACCGTCGTCGATCAGGCGGTCGAAGCGATTGCCGCGCAACGCCGCACGGCTGCCGCCAAGGGACTTGCCAATGCGGTGCTGCGCCGCTTCCTGCGCGAGCGTCAGGACCTGATGGCGCAGATCGCCAAACAGCCCGAGGCGCGCTGGAATTATCCCGTCTGGTGGATCGACGCCGTGCGCGAGGCATATCCCGACCAATGGGAGACGTTGCTTGCCGCGGGCGACAGCCGCGGGCCGATGACGCTGCGTGTGAACACCCGTCGCACCAGCGTGGCGGCAATGCAGGCGAGTCTGGCGCAAGCGGGCATGGCGTCCGAGGTGATTGGCCCGGTGGCGCTGCGGCTCGAGCAGGCGGTGCCGGTGGAGCGTCTGCCCGGCTTCGCAGACGGTTGGGTCTCGGTGCAGGACGCGGGTGCGCAGCTCGCCGCGCCGCTGGTGCTCGGCGAACATCCGCGCGCGGGCATGCGCGTGCTCGACGCCTGCGCAGCCCCGGGCGGCAAGACCGGCCATCTGCTGGAGATGGCCGACGTTCAGGTCACGGCGCTGGAGTCGGATCGCACGCGAGTGCCGCGCATCTACGAAAACCTCGAACGTCTGGGGCTCGAAGCGGACGTGCGTATCGGCGATGCAGGCAACCCGTCGAAATGGTCGGGTGGCGGCTGGGACGGCGTGCCGTTCGATCGCATTCTGGCGGACGTGCCGTGCTCGGCAGCCGGTATCGTGCGCCGTCATCCGGACATTCGCTGGTTGCGTCGCGAGGCCGACATCGCGGCGCTGGTCGAAGAGCAGCGCCGAATCCTGCTCGCGCTCTGGGACACGCTGGCCGTGGGCGGCGAGCTGATCTATGCGACATGCTCCGTCTTTCCATCGGAAAACGAACAGCAGGCGCAATGGTTTGAACGTGTTTGCCCAGATGCGGTACGATTGGACGCTCCCGGGCAATTGCTAATGACCCCTGGCGGCGCCCATGACGGTTTCTACTACGCTCGCTTCCAGAAACGGTGACCTTCTCCCAACGGCTACTGGCCTGCCTGCTGCCGCTGCTGTGCGCGCTTGCGCTCGGCTATGCGGCACCCGCGCGTGCCGACAACGAAATCCAGGTGCGCGAAGCCCGGCTGGAACCGTCCGATGGCGGTTGGTCGCTCGACGCGCGCTTTGCATTCGAGCTCAATAGCAGTCTCGAGGACGCCGTCAATCGGGGCGTCTCTCTTTATTTCACGACCGACTTCGAACTCACGCGCTCGCGCTGGTACTGGTTCGACGAGAAGGTCGTGAATACGTCTCAAAGCGTGCGGCTGTGGTTCCAGCCGCTCACGCGTCAGTATCGTGTCTCGAGCAATAACGGCAACAGCAACAGCGGTGGGCTGCAACTCGGCTTCGGTTCACTGCGCGATGCGCTGGCGCTCGTGCGCAATGTGAGCGGATGGCGCGTGATCGAAAAGGGCGTCGTGAAGCCTGGCACGCAGTATCAGGCGTCCGTGCGGATGCGGCTGGACAATGCGCTCATGCCCAAGCCGTTCCAGATCGACGCGGTGAACAATCGCGACTGGAACCTGAGCTCCGACTGGGCGCGCTTCCTCTTCTCGCCGTCTCAGCCGGCGGCTGCCGCGAATCTGCCGACGACCTCGCTGGCGGGCGCATCCGCTTCGTCCGCTACGTCCGCTTCATCCGCGTCGGCCGCTGCCTCAGCAGCTTCCGCATCGTCGGGCGCTGCCGCGTCCATGACGATTGCGCCACCGGGCTCGACGTTCGGCATCGGTCTGGCGGGCCTCACGGCGGCGGCAACGGCGTCGCCTGACGCGTCGCGAACGCCCGGCAAGCTGCCGCTCGCCTTCAATGCGGCGGTGCCGCCCGGAGCTGCCCGTGTCAAATAATGGCGGCGGCCTGCTCAAACACATCGTCATTCGCACGTTGATCGTCACGATGGCGCTGGTCGCCATCGGGCTGTTCGGCCTGCTCGCGCTTGCGTCGGCCAATACCGAATTCTTCGATCGCTACTATTCGCTGCTCTACACGGCGAACATTGCCGTGGCGATTATCTTCGTGTTCATCGTTGGCGCGCTCGTCTGGATCATTCTGGTCCGGTTGCGTCAGCGGCGCTTCGGCACGCGCCTGCTGGCAAAGCTCGCCATTTTCTTTGCGCTCGTCGGTGTGCTGCCGGGCGGCATCATCTATCTCGTGTCGTTGCAGTTCGTCTCGCGCAGTATCGAGTCATGGTTCGACGTGCGCGTGGAAACCGCGCTGGATTCGGGCCTCGAACTTGGCCGCGCCATTCTGAACAACGGTCTGTCGGATCTGAGCGCAAAGGCGCAACTGGTCGCCGATAACCTTGCGTCCAGCGGTGAGAAGGGCGGCACGCTTACGCTGCTTCGCATGCGCGATCAGTTCGGGTTGCAGGACGCGACCATCGTCGACGGCAACGGTCGTGTGCTAGCGTCCGCGTCCGGCAACTTCAACGCGCTGGTGCCGGACTTGCCCACGCCGCTCATGTTGCGTCAGGCACGCACGCAATCGCGTGGTTATACCGCGATCGAAGGCGGCAGCGAAGGCTACGACAAGAACGAGGGGCACGATCAGCTGCGCTGGCGCGTGGTGATACGGATTCCGTCGACCTATTCGTCGTCGTTGCAGGACGACGAACGCTTTCTGCAAGTCACGCAACTGGTGCCCGCGAATCTGGCGCAGAACGCCGAAGCCGTGCAGAACGCGTATCGTGAATATCAGGAAAAGGCGCTCGGCCGCACCGGGTTGCGCAAGATGTACATCGGCACGCTGACGCTGTCGCTGTTCCTCGCAACGTTCGTGGCGATGATGCTCGCGCTCGCGCTCGGCAGTCAGCTCGCCCGCCCCCTGTTTTTGCTCGCGCGCGGCACGCAGGAAGTGGCAGCGGGAGACTTGTCGCCCAAGGGCGAGGTGCGCACCAACGACGAACTTGGCTTCCTTACGCAGGCGTTCAATGCGATGACGCGTCAATTGTCCGACGCGCGCGCCAACGTCGAGCGCAATCGACTGGCGCTGGAAAGCTCGAAGGCCCACCTGGAAAGTATTCTGTCGAGTCTGACGGCCGGCGTGTTCGTGTTCGATCGCGACTTCCGGCTCACGACCGCCAACGCCGGCGCCGAGCGCATCTTCAAGCAGAGTTTTCAGCAAGAGCTCAACCGTTCCCCCGCCCATATTCCGGCGCTGGTAGAGTTCGGTGAGACGCTGCGTCGCGCGTTCGCCGATCGCGATGCGAATGCCGATCTCGGGCCGGGCGGCCACTGGCAGCAGCAGATCGGTCTGACGCTGCCGGGCGAAACGGACGGTGTCACGTTGCTGGTGCGCGGCTCGCACCTGCCCGAGCCGATGGTCGCTGTAGCGGGTGTGCCGACCCGCGCGGGCGGTGGCTATGTCGTGGTGTTCGACGACATCAGCGATGTCATTTCGGCGCAGCGCTCGGTGGCGTGGGCCGAAGTGGCGCGGCGTCTGGCGCACGAGATCAAGAATCCGCTCACGCCGATTCAGCTCTCGGCGGAGCGCTTGCAGATGAAGCTCTCGGACAAGTTGCCGCCGGCCGAGGCCGAGGTGCTGCGAAAAGGCGCGACGACCATCGTCAATCAAGTGGCGGCGATGAAGCGCATGGTCGACGATTTCAGAGACTACGCGCGCCTGCCCCCGGCGATCATGCATCCGCTGCAACTCAATGAATTGATCGGCGAAGTGCTGACGCTATACGGGGTGGACGAAGGGCGTGGCGCCATCCGGCCTTATCTCGATACCGATCTGCCGGAGATTCGCGGAGACTCGACGCAATTGCGTCAGGTTATCCATAATCTGCTTCAGAATGCTCAAGATGCGGTTGGCGGAACCGAAAACCCTCTTATCACGGTGGAAACGAAGACAGTAGAATACGCAGGAACGGATGTTCAGCCCGGTGAACCGAAGCGCACGGCAGTGCGTCTGACGATCACGGACAATGGGCCGGGTTTCCCGGCACGCATTCTGACTCGCGCCTTCGAACCGTACGTGACGACCAAGTCGAAGGGCACCGGACTCGGATTGGCGATGGTCAAGAAGATCATCGACGAGCATCAGGCGCGCATTGATATTCGCAATCGGTCCTTGCCCGAGGGCGAAGGCAGTGCAGGTGCCCAGATTTCGATCTTGTTTACTCAATTGGCTGACGACCAGGAACTGCCGCGCACAAAGCCGGCAGAACACACGAAGGTAGCGTAAATGGCAACCATTTTGGTGGTGGATGACGAAATGGGGATCCGGGAGCTGCTCTCGGAGATTCTGAGCGACGAAGGGCATGTCGTGGAGGTGGCGGAGAACGCGCAGGAAGCGCGCGCCTTCCGTGCCGCACACACGCCCGATCTCGTGCTGCTCGATATCTGGATGCCCGATACCGACGGCGTGACCTTGCTCAAGGAATGGGCGGCTCAGCAATTGCTGACCATGCCTGTGATCATGATGTCGGGGCACGCCACGATCGATACGGCCGTGGAAGCCACGAAGATCGGCGCGCTCAACTTCCTGGAGAAGCCCATCGCCCTGCAAAAACTGCTGCAGGCGGTGGAGCAGGGGCTGGCGCGAGGAAAACGCGAGGCGTCCGGCGGTGCGGCGAGCACCTTCGATGGCGACGACGAGGCGCTCGATACCGGCGTGTTCGGCGAGAGCGAAACACGCCACCCGGGCACGGGACTCAACGGTGCGGCTTCACATCATGTGCCGCTCGGAGGTAATGATGCAGACGGCGTGAGCGGTGCGACCGGCACGGGCATGTCGGCCGACATTTCGTTCGATGTGCCGTTGCGCGAAGCGCGCGACGCCTTCGAGCGTGCCTATTTCGCCTACCATCTGGCCAAGGAGCACGGCAGCATGACGCGCGTGGCCGAGAAGACCGGGCTGGAGCGCACGCACTTGTATCGCAAGCTCAAGCAACTGGGCGTGGAATTGTCCAAGAGCAAGACCTGACGGCGTGGACGTGTGGCGCGCGACGGCGCGTCGCTGCGCCGCATGAATGTCGACGTTGATGCTGATTCATACCGTTTCATGCAGATTTTTTCGATTAAGGGCTTGCGCAAAGCGTATTCAGTCTCTATAATCGCTTTTCTCTTGGCCCGGTAGCTCAGTTGGTAGAGCAGCGGATTGAAAATCCGCGTGTCGTTGGTTCGATTCCGACCCAGGCCACCAAATTCGAAGGGCTTGCGCATATCGCAAGCCCTTTTTGCGTTTGAACGAAAACGCTGCCCGATGATGGGTATAACGGCCCGGCGATAGCGACGCGGGGCAACGCGGTTCAAAATCGCGTGACATATCCCGCACGCGGGTTGCCCCGGAGGGCCCGACAGGCCCGAATCGCTTGGTATCCGACGGCAGCCGCAAGCGCGTGCCCTGGCCCTTGTCGTCCTGATGGCTCAATGCCCTGACGGCAAAGGCGATACTGCTAGCGCATGATCATGACGACAAGCACCGATTCCGCTCTGGTTCTGTTCTCCGGTGGACAGGATTCGACTACCTGCCTCGCATGGGCGCTCTCGCGCTATGCGCGCGTCGAGACGCTGGGTTTCGACTACGGCCAGCGCCACAGCGTTGAGCTGGAGTGCCGCACCGATGTGCTGGCCAAGCTGCGCGAACGGTTCGCGCAGTGGGCGCCGCGCCTGGGCGACGATCATATGATCGATTTGTCGATTCTCGGCCAGATCAGTGAGACGTCGCTCACGCGTGAAACCACGATCGCGATGGCGGCCAACCAGTTGCCGAACACGTTCGTGCCGGGCCGGAATCTGCTGTTTCTGACGATTGGTGCGACCATTGCCTATCGTCGCGGTCTGCGCGTGCTGGTCGGCGGCATGTGCGAGACGGACTTTTCGGGCTATCCCGATTGCCGCGACGACACGATGAAGGCGCTCCAGGTGGCGCTCAATCTGGGCATGGACCAGCGCTTCATCATCGAGACGCCGCTGATGTGGATCGACAAGGCCGATACCTGGCAGATGGCACAGGATCTGGGGGGCGACGTGCTCGTGGAGACGGTGCGCGAAGATACGCACACATGCTATCTGGGCGAGCGCAGCGTGCTGCATGCGTGGGGCTACGGGTGTGGCGAGTGCCCGGCATGCCAGTTGCGTCAGCGTGGCTACGAGCAGTGGCGTGCGCGCGGCAATGACGGCGCAGGCGGCGCAGGTGGCACGGGCGGCGCCGTCTGATCCTGTCGCCCGGCGTCGCAGCCGAGAGCATCATCAAGAGAGTCGAGAACATCATGACGTACGCGGTAAAGGAAATCTTCTACACATTGCAGGGCGAGGGCGCGAACGCTGGCCGCCCGGCCGTGTTTTGCCGGTTTGCAGGCTGCAACCTGTGGACGGGACGCGAAGAGGACCGTGCTGGGGCCGTGTGCCAGTTTTGCGACACGGATTTCGTCGGCACCGATGGCGAGAACGGCGGCAAATACCGCACGCCGGCCGATCTGGTCGCCCAGATCGCGGCGCTGTGGCCGCAGAGCGATCGCGCGCACCGCTTCGTCGTGTGCACGGGCGGCGAGCCGCTGCTCCAGCTCGATGCGCCGCTCATCGACGCGCTGCATGCCGAGGGGTTTCGCATCGCCGTGGAAACCAACGGCACGCAGGTCATTCCCGAGGGGATCGACTGGGTGTGCGTGAGCCCCAAGGCCGATGCCGAGATGATCGTCAAGCGCGGGGACGAATTGAAAGTCGTGGTGCCGCAGGATCGTCAGCGTCTGGCCGATTACGAAACCCTCGACTTCACGCACTTCTATCTTCAGCCGATGGATGGCCCGTTGCGGGACACCAATACGAAGCTGGCGATCGACTACTGCAAGTCGCATCCGCGCTGGTCGCTGTCGATGCAGACGCACAAATACCTGAATATTCCCTGAGCCGTTGCCGTGATTACGATTACCCGGAAACTCGAATTCGATGCGGGCCACCGCATTCCCGATCACCGAAGCCAGTGCCGCAATCTGCATGGGCATCGCTATGTGCTGGAAATTACGCTCGCGGGCGAAGTCAGCCGAGAGAGCGGCGCGTCCGATAACGGCATGGTCATGGATTTCGCCGACGTCAAGGCGCTTGCGAACGAGCACCTTGTCTCCGTATGGGACCACGCGTTTCTCGTGTACGAGGGCGACACCGCCGTGCGCAACTTCCTCGAGACGATGCCGGATCACAAGACCGTGGTGTTCGATCGCGTGCCGACCGTCGAAAACCTCGCGGCGGCGGCGTTCGACAAACTGAGCCACGTGTTCGACGCCCATTACGGCCGTGACCTGCGCCTCGTGCGTCTGCGTCTGTACGAGACGCCGAACTGCTGGTCCGAAGTCACGGCCTGAGCGCCGGCAGTCCCGCGTGCCCGTGTCGGCGCCCGTGCCATTGCCTTGGGACGAAACCCGAGAGGAGACGGATTCGATACTTTGGCCGCAATCGCGGCGGCGTGCGCGGACCGCATGTCCGAAAGTGCAAACCCGCCAGATCAGGCATCTGGCGGGTTTTTTATTTTTCGGAGAAGTCATGACAAGAATTTCAGCGTCCGCAGTAGTGGCCCACGATCTGCCGACCGGCGTCCGGCTTTGCGCCGTGCGCCGTGTCGGATCGCGAGAGAGCCTGCTTTCGTTGGACCACGTCGCCAATCGCCGGGAGGCGTGTGCCGCCGCGACGGAGATACCGTATCGCGTGGGCGTCCACGATGGGGAATTTCACCGGGAAATCGCTGCTGTGAGGCGATTGCGTCGTTGTGAATGTCACGGTGGCGCTCGGGCGCGCGTGGCAATCGTTGCGCCCAGCGCGCCCCCGGCCGGCGCACCCGCGCCTGCGATGCATGTGACGCAGGGGCAGTCCGGGCCCGCGTGGGGCGATCCGCCGCCGCCGTATGCGCCGCCGGGAGACATCCCCCCGGCATTGCCTCCGTGCGCACCGCCGCCATACATGTCGCACGAGGCGATGCTCGTGAGCGGCCCGATGCTGCCCGACCTACCGCCGGCCTACGCGCGTCCCTCGCTCGACTGGTATTTGCGGCAGGGCTATCCGCGCGCCGATGTCTGAGGCATCGCGTGCCGAATCGGCAAGAACAGGGACGAACAGGGACGATAGGGACGAATAGGGACGAATCGACACCCAACGATACGACTCGCCACGCATCAATACGCAACTGGCTGCGGCGATCGATCGTGCGTCCTGCCGAACAGCGCGTGAGAGCGCGCGTCGCGCTATGATGCGGCTGGCACACCTTAACCCGACACGAAACCCGGCACGAAACCCGAAATAACGAGAGGGGGACTCCAACATGAAGACACTGCTGCGCGGCCTGATGACCGCATTTCTGTTCACCGTTTTTGCCGTGCCGGCGACATCGGCATTCGCAGAAGACAAGGTCGTGTATCACATCAACGATGCGGAGCATCAGGCACTTGCCGGATTGCGCAACGTTCGCAATCAGCTCGATACCGCGCCGGACACCAAGGTCGTGGTCGTCGCACATTCGCAGGGTGTCGACTTTCTGATGGAGAGCTACAAGGACGCCGCCACCGTGGGCCCGCTGATCTCCGCGCTGCATGCGCGCGGCGTGAAATTCGAGGTGTGCGAGATCACGCTCAAGCAACGTAATCTGAAGAAGGACCAGTTCGTGCTCGATGCGGACTTCACCCCGTCCGGCGTGGTCGAGCTCACGCGCTTGCAGCAAAAGGGCTACGCGTACATTAAGCCGTAAGCCATTCTGCACACAGACGAAGACGCCCCGGCCTCGCGCCGGGGTTTTTGTCTGTCTGCGGAACGTTTTGGGGAGAACGACCATCGACGGGCGTGCGCGACACGTCGCCGGCAGCCCTGAGGGCAGAGCCTTTTTATTTGGCGCACAATAGGCGCACGTCCGCCCCCGGAGGTGCCCCATGAGAAGTCCCGTTCCGACGACGCCCGCTGTGCGCCGCTTGCTCGCCGGCAGCGTGCTTGTGCTCAGCGGCGTGGCGTGCGCGCCGATTCCCTACGCCGTTGCCGCCGCGCAGGCGCCTGCACAGGCGCTCACCGATCAGGCCGTGCATCACTACGAAGCGGGGCAACAGACGCAAGCGCGCGAAGAATTCCGCCGCGCCGCCGAGCAAGGCAATCGACTTGCACAGTTCGATTACGCCATGATGCTGCTCAACGGCGAGGGGGCAGACGCGGATCCGGACGGCGCGGTGCACTGGCTCGAACGTGCAGCGAGCGCGGGCATGACGCAGGCGCAATACGTCTACGCCAAGATGTTCGACGACGGCTATGTTGTCGGCAAATCCATCCCTCAGGCAAACCTCTGGTACGAAAAGGCGGCTCGACAAGGCCATGTGCAAGCGCAGGCCGCCATTGCGAACGAGTACTTCATCGGACGCGGTGTCCCCAGAGACTACAAGACCGCCTTCACCTGGTACGAGAAGGCGGCACGCGGTGGCGACCTCCCGTCGCAATACATCGTCGCGAGTTATTACGAACGTGGTTACGGTGTCGTCACCCCCGATCTCGAACGCGCACGGTTGTGGTACGGCAAGGCCGCCGCGCAGGGCGACGTGGCCGCACAGGGCAAGCTCGACGCGATGAATCGCGAGCTCGCCCGACAGGCGGCGCCGACGGCGGGCGCAACGCCGCCAACGCCCGCCGCGAGATAGCGCAACGTGATTCGCAAATCTTGATCGGTCTCAATCCGGTTGCGAAGAATCCCATCATGAATCGCTGATCGACGGTCGGTATTCTCAACCTCAACGAATTCATTGTTGAGGAGCGCGAACGACGACCCACGCCGGAGTCTGACGACTGGCCGGCGTCGCACGCTCGCGAAGAGATGATGGAATCAGACACCCGACCCGCAGAGATCGACAGCCATCCCCCAGGCGCGGTATTGCGTCTGCTGACCGGGCCGATGCGCGGCTGCGAATTCTCGCTCTCGCCCGGTGTGACGTTGTTCGTCGTCGGCCCGAGCGACCCGACCTTCGATCGTGGCTGGCAAACCGAGATGCCGCCCAACGCCATCTATGTGCCGATGGACGGCGACGGCGGCGACAACTTCGAAGTGCTCGTCGACGAGGGAGGACGTGAGGGACTTTTCGTTCGCGTGCTCAATGAAGGGGCGGGAGCGGAGGTCGCCATCGATGCGTCGCAGATCGCCCGCATGGGCGACGTGCGGGTCGGCGTGAAGCGTATCGACGAACCCTGGTCGGACGACGTGCAGCGCAGCCTGTGTGCCGATGCGCGACTGGACGACGTGACCCGCCCCGCGGCACGGCAACGCCGCTGGACGCGAACGCTCGTGTCGTGCACGGTCCTCATGCTGCTGGTGGGCGGCGCGTACTACTACTGGCAAGCCGGCCCGCAGCGGCAGGCCCAAAGCGTTGCCGACTATCTCGAATCGCTCGGCGGGCGCGCCACGGTGCTGCCGGGCAACGACGGCCACATCTATGTCCTCAGCGAAAACCGCGAGGAGCGCAATGCGCTCGCACGTGCGCTCGGCACCGAGGTCATCAAGCGTGAACGGCTGGTGCTCATGGCGCTCGACGAAGAGAACGCACGCATCACCCAGTGGATCGACGCATCGCGCACCGACGTGCTGTATTTCAAGCTGTCTCTGGAGGACCCCGCGTCCCCGGAGTTGTGGATCAACCGCAAGAAGAACGGCCTGTCCGAAGCGGACATGGCGCGGTTTCGCGAGTCGCTGCTGGAGAAGATTCCCTACGCCAGGCGCGTGAGCATCACGTTGCACGACGAGAGCGAAGCGAGTGGTGAGGCTGAAGACGCGCTCAGGCGGCAGATGGTGCCATTCCTTCGCACCGATACGCCCGAAGGCGTGACGTTCCATATCAGTACCGAGCTCGACGACGTTCAACTACGCCGGCTCTACGGCTTCATGCAGACGTTCGAGAAGCGCTGGGGAAAACGCCTGGTGCATTTCAACATCGACCTGCGCGACGACTGGACCGCCCAGCAATCGTATGCGTACGGCACAGCAGCGTATGTGAAAGACGGGCCACACCAGTGGCGCTTCATCAATCGACAGTAAGACAGGAGACCAGACGCACATGTCGACCCCGCCCCCCTATACCCCGCCGCCCCTGCCGGACGACGCAACGCTTCTCGAGTTCATCTCGTATGGCTTCAACGAGCCCGTCAACACGCTCAAAAAGCGCATGGAAGACGCATTGGAAGCGGTCAAGAACGATCCGACCGATTCTGCTTCGATGGCGACATTCCAATCCGCCATGGCCGCTTATACCTCATTGCGCGCCGCCCAGTCCGGGACCGTCAAGTCGCTCAAGGACGCTGTCCAGGGCGTCGTCTCCAAATACTGACGAGGCCTGCGTCGTCGCCGTCGCTTGCTACCCAACACCGAACGTTATCGAATGTTATCGAGCGTTTCCGAACGAGGTTGCCATGTCATTTGATCCTTCGTTGTCGTCGAT
This sequence comes from Pandoraea vervacti, assembly GCF_000934605.2. Taxonomy (NCBI): domain Bacteria; kingdom Pseudomonadati; phylum Pseudomonadota; class Betaproteobacteria; order Burkholderiales; family Burkholderiaceae; genus Pandoraea; species Pandoraea vervacti. The sequence goes on from NZ_CP010897.2 coordinate 209,116, forward strand.
CTCCGCGATGTACAAATCATCGGAACCGGTGCTTGCCGCCGACCCCGGCGCCGGGCAGTCGCTGGAGTCGCGCGTCGTGAACGCGCTGTCCACCATGTCTGCCGGGTTCGAGGCACAGCGTGCCGACATCGCGAACGTCACCGCCAACTTCGACGTCACCGACGTCGGCAGCGCCGTCGAGTTGCAGACGAAACTTGCCGACTACGGTATCGGGGTGCAGTTCGTGGCCACCGTAGCGCGTAAAACGGTGGGCGCCGTGGAGGCATTGCTGCGGTGATGTCGCGCTTCGTCTTCCCCTTCGTCGTGGTGCTGCTTCTGACGGGCTGCCGCAAGGCCGAGACGCTGCTAAGCGCGCTCGACCAGCAGCAGGCCAACGAAGTGGCCGCCGTACTGCTGCGCCACAACATTGCGGCCGAGAAAATCGACGGGGGGAAGGCGGGCTACACGATCACGGTAGATGCGGCGGATTTTCCGCAGGCGGTCGACTGGCTCAAGACCTACGATCTGCCGCCGCGCCCGCGCATGGAGATTGCGCAGATGTTTCCGCCCGATTCGCTCGTTGCCTCCCCCCGGGCCGAGCGCGCGCGCCTGTATTCGGCGATCGAGCAGCGTCTGGAGCAATCGGTGCGCCTGATGCAGGGCGTGCTTGCCGCGCGGGTGCATGTGAGCTACGACGTCGATGGGCAAAACGGCGAACCTGCGAAGCGCAGTCCGCACATCTCGGCAGTGGTCGTCTATCAGAGTGGTGCGAACGGCACCGAACTCATCAACGATATCCGGCGATTCCTGAAGAACAGCGTCGAGGACCTGCGCTACGAGAATATCTCTGTCGTGTTGTCGCAGCAGCCAGCCATGCTCGGGGCACAAGCGCCGATGCCGCTCGCCCGGCCCGAGGACAGTGGCGTCGCGATCTGGCCATTTGTCGTGATCGGCGTATTCGCGTGCTTCGTCGCGGCCGTCGGCGTGGGCATGAAGGTGCGCGCGTCGGGCTGGTCGGGCAGGACCGTCGGTAGGGGCGATACCGCTGGCGCGTCCGGGCCCGCCGGCGTATCTGCAATGTCCGGCATGTCCGACGGCAAGGAGCGCTGACCATGTCGATGAAGCTCCCCCCCGGCCTGCACGAGTCGCAAAGCGCCATCGCGGTGGGCTGGCGCACGATGATGTTCGACCCGGCGTCCTATATCCATGCGGCCCGCTTCGTCTACCCGGCGCAATTCTCGTCGCCCCGCCAGCGTGCGGTCATCAACGAGATGCTTCTGGAAGGCTTCCGGCTCGACAGTCACTGGCCCCTCGATCAGATCGGGATCGTGGAGCGCCCGTGGGTGCTGAACTGGCGACGACTGCCACAGGTGGCCTATCTGATGGGATGTCAGGCACGCAAGGCGAGTCTGTGCCGACGTGCCGCGTTGCTGCGGCTTCCCGCGTGGGCATACGCCTATACCCAACTGCCGGTGCTCGACGCCAAGCCGTCGGTCACCGATGTGCCACCGTCGCATGCGGACCTGCTCGCCGAGGGGTACGTGCGTCTGATGGCGCTGGGGGCATCGCTGCGCGAGCCACTGCGCCAGCGCTTGCCCTTGCTGTTTCCTCCCATTGATTCGTACGCCGCAGACGTGCCCGATACGCGCGACGTGCGACTGTTCGTGACCGCGCTGCAATATGCCAAGAAGCATCCCCATTCCCCCCCGGACACCGGTCATTGACGGGGTGATCGTTCCGCAGGCCCAACTGGTTCGCGGCGTGATGCATGCACGTGTCGACGACGACATTCGTCATTGGGCGAAGCGCCGCGTCGTCGAGTCGCAGCGCGTGCTGGACGCGCAACGCCTGCAGGCGATGCGCGAAGGGTATCGGGACGGCCTGGCAGCCGCGCTGGAAGATGTGGTGGCGCATCTGATGCGCACCGAACACCTGTGCGACAAGTGGCGCAGCGACATGACGGAGCAGGTGCGCGAGGTGCTGACGTCGGCATCGCAACATCCGCACGCGCTGCTCGCCGCGCTCGACGATGCGGTGCAGACACTTGCAGGTCCGCGCAGCGCGACCTCGATCACTATCGTCTTGCCGCTGCGGCTCAAGCCACGTCGCGAGGAAATTCTGGCGCGCGTGAGCGCCGTCGCACAGATGCCGGTGACGCTCGAATTCCGGGCGAGAGACGCGCGCATTTCGGTGATGCGGGGCGACGCCGTCATCGAGTACGACCCACAGGATTACGTCGCGCGGGCCGAGGCCGCGCTCGATATCGACCCGCGCGCACCCAGGCAGGACCTGCGCGATCTGCTCGCGGCGTCGTTGTCGTCGCTGACCGAGCGCGTGAACGAACTGAGCGGGTGCTCGCACACGCAAGCGCATGAGGTGAGCGCCGGTGGGCGCGCCATGGGGCAAGCCGAAATGCCGGGTGACGCGCTCGCACCGCAAGACGAGCCATTTCGCAACGGAGAGTGAGGATGACGACCGCGATTGAGGGACCCACCACGAGATTGCCCGACGCCATCGACGAAGGGATGCCATACGTGACGCTGGCGCAGCGGGTGAGGGAGATGCCGTCGGACGAGGCATCGGCGCTGGACATCGATCCACTGACGACTCCGTCGCCCCCGCCGCCGTCATCGCTATTCCCGTCGCCGGAGCCCGACGACAGCGGCAAGCGGGGTGACGACGAACCCATGGAGTGGCCCGAGTTCTTCAACAAGATCCTGACGCTGGAGTGGTTCGACGGATGGATGGAACGCGCACAAGAGATGGTCGACAACGGCGAATGAGCGTGTAGTGAACGGTTGGTGGGGCATGCGTGGCGCCTGCAAGGGCCAACTTGGGCGGGAAGTCGATCGATGTCGGAGAAGTCGGCGTTAGCCGCGTCGGGTGCAGGCGTCACACAGTGGCGAAACAGATGAGCCGTCGGGTGCCGGCGGGAAGCGAGGTGGCGATGAGAAGTATGCAAATCATGGAAGACGCGCAGGCGTTGGGCGCGAACGAGGCGAGAGCATTGGCGTGCGATGGCGTGTGGTTCGTCTGCTCGCCGCCGTCTGCCCGAAGTCTTTTGCTTGAACTCCAACCGACCGGCAACGCGAGCGCCGCGCGACTGGAGTTGCCACCGAACTACTGCGGCTTGCTGATGGTCAGCAAAGGCAATCTGCTCGTCAGAGGCGGTACGCTGCACTATCACCGGATCCATTGCGATGTGCTCGTCAAGCTGCTGGCGTTCATGGACGAAGCGAATGCGACGGGAACGGACCCGCACGACAACTATCGACGCACTGCGGTGCCTGCGTTGCATCGGGTGCCCGTGCGTGAGCCGTGGTCGGACCGCCGCCAGTGCGAATTGTGGTTCCTCAACCAGATCGCTGCGCCCGGAGAGGGATTTCGCACGATGCTCGACATGCTGCGCCGTTGCGAATCCTACGACCTGATCCGATTCTTGCTCACACGCGCACCGACCGGTGGCACGTTGCGGCACATGTGCACCAAATACGGTGTGTCCTATTCGCACTTCCGGCGACTGTGCCGAGGCGCGCTCGGCGAATCCGCCAAAATCGCGTTGCGCGACTGGCGCATGGCGCGTTCCATGCTGGAAGTTGCCCAGGGCAACGACAGCTTTACGGAGATCGCGCTGCGCAACGGCTACGCGTCGTCGTCGCACTTCTCCACCGAAATCAAGGAACTGATCGGCATGTCGCCGACCAGTGCCGCCGGTGCGTTGCGAACGCTGGCTCGATGAACAGGGCGTATTACGTCGCCTGCGCCCTGGCGGCAGCAGGCGTGTCGAAGGCCGCCGTCGCGTCCTGGGCCATGGCGCTGTCGTCGGCAGGGGCGCTCGAAGGACGGCCCATGGGCGCGGACCCGGCGAACACGGGCACGAGCGCGCCTGCGCCGCAGGTCCCGCCTCAGATCACGCCTCAGGTCCGGGCGCCCACGCCAACAGCACCGACGCCGGTGCCGACAGCGGCGCCGGCCAAAGCGCCAAAGGCGCCGTCGAACGTGCTGCCGGCCGGCGAGTCCGGGCGTGGCGGCTACGTTGCGCGCAACGACAATCTGCGCGAGTTCTTCGCGGCGCTGTCGCCTTATCTGGGTCGTCCGGTGATCGTCAGCAACCTTGCCGCGAAGAAACAGGTCTCGGGCGACTTCGATCTGTCCAATGCCCGCACGCTACTCGAATCGATGGCAACGAAGCTGGGCCTGATCTGGTACCACGACGGCCAGTCGATCTTCGTCTACGACGCCTCCGAGATTCGCAATGCCACCGTCTCGATGAACTACTCGTCGCTCGGCGATCTGGAGTCGTATCTGCGCAGCGCGGGGCTGTACGACCGCCGCTATCCGATCCGCGGAGAGTCCGGCAGCAAAGTGTTTTATGTCTCGGGACCGCCCGTATTCGTCGACCTGGTGCTCGCCGCGTCGCGCTCGATCGACCGTGTCATGGTCAGCGATATTCCGGCGGCAGGCCCCGATCAGATCGGCGTGGTGCGCATGGATAACGCATTCGTGTCCGATCGCACCTATCAGATGCGCGACGAGAAAATCGTCATTCCCGGCATGGCGTCGGTCATTACGCAACTGGTGCAATCGTCGCGCGCCGGTGCCGGCAGCGTGACACCGCCCGCGACGCAACTGCCGCTCTCGCCGCAAGACACGCGTCATGCTGCCAATCCCAACGCCGGCGCATTGCCGCCGCCGATTCCGGGGCTGGGTGCGCCGGCGGCGCTCAATCCTGCCACGTCGCCGGGCGTGCCCGGGGAGCGGGCGCCGGGGCACGGACAGGTCATCGTGCAGCCCTACACCGCAGGCAACAGCCTGCTCGTGCGCGGCACGGCCGAGCAGGTCGAGCGGGTGGGACGTCTCGTGTCCCGGCTCGATGCGCCGCGCCGTCACATCGAGCTCTCGCTCTGGATCATCGATGTGCGCAAAGAAGCGCTCGATGCCCTGGGCGTGGACTGGTCGGGTGGCGTCGGCATCGGTTCGAAGTTCGGTGTGTTGCTCAATGCAACCGCGCCCGTCAGCACGCTCGATGGCGTGCGCTTCCTTGCCAAAATCCAGGCGATGGCCTCGACCGGGCAGGCGACGGTCGTATCGCGTCCCGTGATTCTCACGCAAGAGAACATTCCCGCGCTGTTCGACGGCAGTCAGACGTTCTATGTGCCGCTCGAAGGCGAGCGCACGACGGACCTGCGCAGCGTGACGTACGGGACCATGATCAGCGTGTGGCCGCGCTTTGCCGGTCACGACGAAATCGAGATGACGCTCAACATCGAAGACGGGACGAGCGCGCCGGGTAAGGAGTCCGATGGCGACAGCAGCAAGTACACGGTGCTGCCGACGGTGTCGCGCACACGAATCAGCACCATCGCACGCGTGCCGCAGGGCAAGAGTCTGCTGATCGGCGGTTATACGCGCGACAGCGGCGATACGGTCGAGAAGAAGATTCCGCTGCTCGGCGACATTCCCTGGCTGGGACGCGTCTTTCGCTACAACAGCACGTCGCAGAACAACAACGTGCGCGTCTTTCTGATTCAGCCACGCGAGATCGACGGTCCGCTCATGCGCGATGCGAGCGATATCGCTGCCGACACCCTGGCGACGCTGCCTTATCCGACGCAGGACGTACCGAAAGATCTGCGGCGCATTACCGGGCTGGATACGCACGGCGCGACGAACCGTGTCGCCGACCCGGCCTCGGACGTGTCCGCCGCCGGTGCGGCCGCAGCGCCCCCTCAGGCACCGTCCCACGTGTCCCCCGATGCGTCTGCCCAGGCGCCGGACCCGCTGCCGGCGCACGCGCCTGCCGAGGCACAACCCTCACAGTTGTCGACGGGAGCCGGCACCGAGTTGCTCGCCCCCGGCGATGCCACCCCTCACTACACGGGAGTCGACCGTGCCAGATCTTAATGTCCACCGGCCCTCGCCATCGTCATATTCCGACGCCTCCGCCAAAACCTATTCGGGCCGCCAGCGCGCCACGCGAACGTCGGACGACGACGACGGTCCGCAGCGCCTGATCACCGGCGGGCCTGTCGCCGATATTCGACGCGCGTCGGAGTCGAGCGACGAAATGTCGTCCGCCATGGCCCAATTCCGTCTGCGCGCCAATCGCAAGGAAGAGAACCGGGGCATGGCGCAGAGCTATGACTACATTCTCGAAGAGGACGCCCCGAACAAGATTCGCGAGATCCTCGGCGCGGCGTGGGTATCCCCCGAGGAACTGACGCGTTTGTTGCACAAGGCGTTTGACGACGTCAGCGACCGCTGGCTCGCCCTGCAGGCGCTCGACACGCAGCGTCACCTGCTCAGTGTCGCGCAGCAACTTGCCCTCGAAACCGTCATCGCGCAGGCCGAGGCAGCCCCGCCCGAGGAGATTCGCGCGCGCAAGGCGGGCGTGCACTGCGCCATCAAGGCGCGACTCTACGGCCACGCCATGACGCTCGAATTTGCGCCGAATCTGCTGCGCGCGGCGTACCGAAGCTTTCTCACGGCCGAAGCGCCGGATATCGAGATCTATCAGACATGGATCTCGGGCTTCGGCTTCGAGCGGCGCGAACAGGTGCTCGACTTCATGGAAGGGGCCATCGTCGACGACATGCGTGCCGACGACCCCAGCAGCACGCCGGGGCAATTCGCGTCGTCGCTCGGGCGTCTCACGACATTGCGCAGCCTGCGCACGCTCGAACATGGCTTCGTGCTGCTCGTGAGCGGCAGTGCGCTGGCGGCGCCGTTCAATTCGCAAGAGAAGGACTGGCTGCATTTCCTGCTCGTCGTTCTGACCGACCCCACGGCACTGGACGAATCGCTGCGCTACACCATGGGCGTGGGCGCGATTACGCGCGAGATTCGCGAACACAGCCAGCTACTCAATCTCTTGCTGTTCGCGTGTCAGAAGTTGCCCGGCGAGCCATTGCAGAGCCAGGAGGATCGCGATGCCATCATCACCGGACTTCGCGAGCTGGGCACGGCTGCCTATGCCCGAGAAAGCAGCGCTGCGGCAGCCGATCCCGTTTCGCGGCATCGTCGGAGCGTGTAATGCCCGCAGCGTTGCTCAACGATCTGCGGGGGCGTCCCGAGATCGTCATCCTGATTCTCATGTCATGCGTGATCGCCATGCTGGTGATCCCGCTGCCGACGTATCTGGTCGACTTTCTCATCGGCATCAACATCGCGATTTCCGTACTCCTGTTTCTGGGGGCGTTTCACATCGAGAAGATCCTGAACTTCTCGTCGTTCCCGTCGATGCTGCTGATCACCACGCTGTTCCGGCTGGCTTTGTCGATCAGTACGACGCGCCTCATTCTCATCGACGCCGACGCGGGCAAGATCATCGATTCGTTCGGGCAGTTCGTGATAGGCGACAGTCTGGCGGTCGGGTTCGTGGTGTTCGCCATCGTCACGATCGTGCAGTTCATCGTGATTGCGAAGGGTTCGGAGCGTGTGGCGGAAGTCGCGGCGCGTTTCTCGCTCGACGGCATGCCGGGCAAGCAGATGAGCATCGATGCCGACGTGAAGGCCGGCACGCTCGACAACGACGGCGCGCGAGAGCGGCGCAGCGTGCTGGAGCGAGAAAGTCAGTTGTACGGCTCATTCGACGGCGCGATGAAGTTCGTCAAGGGCGATGCCATTGCGGGCATCGTCATCATCTTCGTCAATCTGATCGGCGGCATCATCGTGGGCATGACGCAGCGCGGCATGGAACTCAGCGGTGCACTCACGACGTACACGACGCTCACCATCGGCGACGGCCTCGTCGCCCAGATTCCCGCGCTGCTGATCTCGGTCGCGGCGGGCTTCGTCGTCACCCGTGTGAATGGCGAGGCCGACAACATGGGGCGCACCATCATCAGCCAGTTGATGGGCAACCGCTTCGTGCTCGGTGCGACCGCACTGCTCACGCTGATCATCGGCACGTTGCCGGGTTTTCCGTTCGTCACGTTTACGCTGCTGTCCTGTCTGCTGGCGCTGGCGTGCTACTTCGCCAAATCCGCGCCGGCATCGCATGGCAGAACGAGCAAGGCCGGTGCTGCCGCAGACGCCTCCGGCAAGGGGAAGAAGCCCGGCGCCGGGCCGCAGGCCCAGAGCTCGCTGGCGTCCATCGACAATCTCGACAACGTGGCGCCGTCGACCGCGCCGCTCGCGGTCGTGATTCCCTCGGCTCAGGTGCCGGCGTTCGAAGGTGCGAACTTCCCACAGCGCGTACGCAGTCAGTTCTTCACCGACTTCGGCGTGCACCTGCCGGAAGTGTTGTTGCAGGGATCGCCCGCGCTCAACGCTTCGCGAGCGGCGGTGTACATCAACGAGGTTCGTGCCGACGAGTTCGTCATCTTCTACGACCGCGTGCGTGTCGACGCCTACACCGGTGAAATCGCGTCTTTGGGTTTCGAGCCCGTCTTCTCGGGGCCGGAGCGTGGCCGATGCGCGTGGGTGACGCCGGAACAGGGAGAGACGCTCGCCGCAATGCGTCACCTGACGCATGCGCCCGCCGACGAGTTGTATCAGAGCCTGGCGGTATTGCTCACCCGCCACGTCAACGAGTTCTTTGGGATCCAGGAAACGAAGAAGCTACTCGATCTCGTGGAGCAGCACTACCCCGATCTGGTCAAGGAGGTGCTGCGTCACGTGGCCTTGCAGCGCGTGTCGGAAATCCTCCAGCGACTGGTCATGGAGCGCATTTCCGTACGCAACATGAAACTCGTGATGGAAGTGCTCGCCATGTGGGCGCCCCGCGAAAAGGACGTGCTCAATCTTGTCGAGCACGTGCGCGGTGCGCTTGGCCGCTACATCTGCAACAAGTTTCTGCGCAACGGGGAACTGCGCGTCGTCATGTTGTCCGCGGAGATCGAGGAGAGCGTGCGCCGCTCGATTCGTCAGACGGCGGGCGGCGCGTTCGTGAACATGGACCCGAAGGATGCCGAGTCGCTGCTCGACCGTGTGGCGCTGGCGCTCGACGGGTCGGGACGTCCGCACAAGGATGTGGTGTTGCTCGCCTCGGTGGACGTGCGTCGCTTCGTGAAGAAGCTGGCCGAGACACGGTTCCGCGATCTGGAAGTGCTGTCGTTCGGCGAACTGGTCGACGGCGTGTCCGTCAACGTCATCAGCACGATCTGAACGGTGAAGACATCGACATCGCCGACATCGCCGAAAGCAGCCATATGGAAGAACACGCCATGGAGTCATTGAAGCGCCCACCGCGGCTCGTGCGGCAGCTGTCGCTCATCTCGCGTATCGCAGGGCATACGGCGGAAGCGTGCATTCCGGGCGTGACGATAGGCGAGATCTGCGAGATTCGCCGGACGTGGCGCGACGCGCACATCGTCGGGCAGGCGCAAGTCATCGCCGTGCACGACGACCGTGCAGTGCTCAGTCTGTTTGCCGCTACGCAGGGATTGTCCTGCGATTCGGCGCTGATGCCCACGGGGCGTCAGGCGACCTGTCGTCCCCACGACGAATGGCGCGGTGCGGTGCTCGATGCGGGGGGCGGCGTGGTGGACCGCATCGACGGCCGACCTCGGACGCCATTGCGTGCATCGACGCCGGAGCGGGTGCTGCTCGCCCCCGCATTGCCCTACGACAACCGTGTCGGCGTCGATACGGGCCTGCATACCGGTTTGCGTGCCATCGATGCGCTCATGCCCTGTGGCATCGGTCAGCGTGTGGGCATCTTCGCGCCGGCGGGGTGCGGCAAGACGTCGTTCCTGAGTGCGCTGATGGCCGGCGTGGAAGTGGACACGACCGTCATCGCGCTGATCGGCGAGCGCGGTCGTGAAGTGGTGGAAATCGTCGACGAATTGCGTGCGTCGCCGGGCGCGCACCGCTGTGTCGTGATCTTCGCGACCTCGGATGCGCCAGCGGTCACGCGTCGCAACGCCGCGTTGCTCGCCACCACGGTCGCCGAACATTTCCGCGATCAGGGGCACCGCGTGGCGCTCTTCGTCGATTCTCTCACGCGTTATGTGCGCGCGTGTCGCGATCTCGCCCTCGCGACCGGCGAGTTGCCAATGCGCGCCGGCGTGCCCGCCTCCGTCTACACCAGTCTGCCGCAATTGCTCGAGCGCGCCGGTGCGTCCAGGCACGGCAGCATCACGGCCTTCTACACCGTGCTCATGGAAGACGAGGAGATGCCCGACCCGATGGCCGAAGAGATCCGCTCCATTCTCGATGGCCACATTCATCTGAGCGCGCAACTCGCTCACCGCAACCACTACCCGGCCATCGATGTACTGCGCAGTGTGAGCCGGGTCGCAACGCGTGTCTCGAGCGAGGAGCATCTGCGCGCCGCCGGTGCGTTACGGGCTTGTCTGGCGCGGCTCGAGTCGTTGCAGACGCTCGTGGATCTGGGCGAATACCGCCCGGGCGCGAATGCGCAGGACGACCGCGCGATGGAAGCGAAGCCGCATATCGACGCCTTCTTGCGGCAAGCGAGAGGGGAGTGGTCGTCGGCGGAGCGAACGCTGGAGAGGCTTTATGAAATCGTGGGTTGAGGCGAGACGTCTATGCCGTGGGTCCTCACAGATGAAGCGATTGCAGGAGCGGGAATTGCAAAGCATCGCGGTGCAGGACACGGCGCTCGCCGACCGGTATGCCGCGCTGGCGTCGCAACGCGACGCGATCCTCGCACTGATCGCGTCTTCGAAGCCGTCGCAGTGCGAATCGGATATGGCGGGGCTGCGCGGCGGCATGCGCACGACGTCGATGCTGCGACAGCAGGTGCGGGACATCGAAGTCACGCTGACGACACTGGCGGAGTCGCGCGAGCAACTCGCAACCGACCGGGATCTGGCGGAAAACGAATGGCGCCGCTGGTGGAGGAAGGAGACGAAGTACACACGTCTGGCGAAGCTGCTGCGCAGCGAAGCGCACAAACGTCAGGCATTCGTTGAGAGTGGTGAACTTGAGGAGCGTCAGTCATGGGGCCCATGAGCGAAGCAGTCACGGTAGCGGCGTCGGTCGGACCGACGGCGCCGGGTTTGCAGCAGTCCGACGAAAAATCGATGCGCGATCGGGTTGACGAAGCCCGACGCCAGCACGATTCCGATCGCCGTGAGCACGAGACGCCGCTCGACGCAGCGCTCGTCTGGTTAATGCACGTGCCGCAGGAGCGCGCGGCGCCCCTGTCGTTCGACGAGCGGCGTGGTGCGCCACGAACGGACAACGACAGCGAGGCTTCGTCGCGCAAGCGCGCTGCTGAAGACGCTGAGCGAGCCGAGCGCGTTGAGCGCATTGAGCGCCGTTTGCGCGACGAGGCGGGCATTGCCGCCGAGCGACGCGCGGCGAAGGCGAGCGAATCGCCGCCCCCGCTGGCGCGCACGGGGGACGCACACGCAGCGGGGGCGCCGTCAGGACCCGGAGACGCCGGCGGAGGTACGGCGGATCCGTCCGCAGCGGCGCACGCGGGTGAGCAGGCCGTGGCAAACGCGAAGGAGGCACAAACGGTCCCGTCCGCGACCGACGCTGCACGGAGCGCGCAGGCGATGCCGGAGAGCGAGGCGTCCAGGCCACGCCGCCATGGCATGGCCGAACCGGGCCCGTCCGGCATGCCCGGACTTGCGCTGCCCAACGCGCAACGACCCGCCCTGCATCGGCCGGCGCAAAGCGCGCCCCCACGCCTGCCTCGGGGTGCGCAGTCGCCGGCACACCTGCTGCTGCCGAGAGACGAAGGCGCTACGCGGACCCCGGGCGCGGGAGAGAGCCTGCGCTACGCGTTCGGCAGTTGGGGACGAGGGCATTTCGTCAACGTTCAGGTCGTGCAGACGGACGGCCGCCGTAGCTTTGTGCTCGGTGCGTCGGACCTCGTCGTGCAGCGACGTCTGTCGGCGGCATTGCCGGGCGCGGCGGACGGTGTCTCGTTGCCAAGGGGGCCGCAGGGCATGGATCCGCATGCCGTCAAGGCGATCGAATCGATGGGTGAGAACGCCGACGAGGCGTCGTGATGCTCAAACTGCGTCGTATCGATGATGACCTGACGCGTCTGGATGCGGCGGCCCAGGCCTGGCGCGCGCGTGGCTGGCACGCGTCGCTGGAATATTTGCCGCGCATGGGGTCGTGGATGCTGGTGCAGGACACGGCGCACACCTGGCAAGGGTGGGTGGAGCCGGGGATGTGGCTCGAAGGCGTGGCGCACGAACTCGCGTCGCTCGCTTGCAGTGCCGACTCCGAGCAACTGGCCGCCCGCCTGTTCGCGGTCACCGCCAACCCGCTGCATTTGCCGATGCCGGAGCTGCGTTACGACGTACTCGATGTCAGTGCCCCGGTGGACGGGGCCGCGCTGCCGGAAACGATGTTGCTCAAGGTGCGCGCTGCCGAATGCCCCGTGTGGCTCACACGCGTGCCGGACGTGCGTAGCCACTTGCCGCTCGATCTGCATGGCGTGCGCTTCTGGATGAACGTGGAGCTCGGGCGCAGCCGTGCGCGTCTGGCGACGCTACGCACCGTCAGGCGAGGCGATGTGCTGATCGTGCGCGACCTGCGACGCACGTTGAGCGTTGCCGGACAGGTGATCGGCGCTTATCAACATGAAGAAGGGAATGCGATGCTGGAAACCTATTTGCATGACGACGTCGACGATACATTGCCGGACGACGGCTACGAGCACGCCGCGCGAGGCGCACGCAGCGAAGGCTACGGCGAACCCGCTCCGCAGGCGATGACGATGCCCTTCGAGCGGCTCCCCGTGGAGCTCGTCTTCGTGCTGCAACGCGAACGGATGACACTCGCCGAATTGCAGCAAATGGGGCGCACGCGCGTGCTGCCGCTGCATGCCGGTGCGGAGCAGCGTGTGGAAGTGCGGGTGAACGACACGTTGCTCGCACGCGGCGAACTCGTTCAGCTCGACGGCAGGCTCGGGGTGGAAGTCTCCGAGTGGCTGCTTGAGGCGACGCTCGCGCGAGGCGCGCAGGAGCCCGATCATGTGGAGTGACATGCCGGTCATCGGCATACTGAGCTTCTTCACGCTGCTGCCTTTTCTGGTGGCGTCGGGCACCTGCTTCGTCAAGTTCTCCATCGTGTTCGTGATGGTGCGTAATGCGCTGGGCTTGCAACAAGTGCCCAGCAACATGACGCTCAACGGCGCTGCGCTGCTGATCTCGATATTCGTGATGTTGCCGATCGCGACCGCTGTCCTCGACGCTTATCATGCGAGCCCCGTCAACTTTGCCGATCCGAATTCGGTGCGACGCTTTCTCGACGACGGGCTGTCTCCGTACCGCGACTATCTGGTGAAGTACGCCGACCCGCAACTCACGCAGTTCTTCGCCCGTCAGGAGCTGGCGCGCGACAGCGCGGACATGCCGGTCGACGCGTCGGCGCCGTCGATCTTCGCGTTGCTCCCGGCGTACGCACTCACCGAGATCAAGAATGCGTTCACCATCGGCTTCTACCTCTATTTGCCGTTTGTGGTGGTGGATCTGGTGGTCTCGAGCGTGCTGCTCTCGCTCGGGATGATGATGATGAGCCCGGTCACGATCTCGGTGCCGATCAAGTTAATTCTCTTTGTTGCGATGGACGGGTGGTCGCTGCTGTCGCAGGGGCTGGTTCGCCAGTACCTGCCGTGAGGACCTGTCGTGCTGGATAACCTGATTTTCGCGGGCAATCGTGCGCTCTACCTCGTGCTGATTCTCTCGGCCGGGCCGGTGGCGGTGGCCACGCTCGTGGGCGTCGCCATCGGTCTGCTCCAGACCGTGACACAGGTGCAGGAGCAGACGTTGCCGTTCGGTCTGAAGTTGCTCGCGGTGTCCATGAGTCTGTTCCTGCTGGCCGACTGGTACGGCGAGACACTCGTGGCGTTCGGTGCGGAAATGATGCGGCTGGCCATGGCAGGCAAAGCCTGAGATGGACCTGTCGCTGGTATTTGCGCACCACGACGGCGTCATGGCCACCGCCATTGCATACGCGCGCGTGGCCCCGTCGGTGTTCCTGCTGCCGATTCTCAACGGCAATGTGCTCGCCGGCGTGGTACGTACGGTGGTCTCCATGTGGATGGCGATCGGTGTCTGGCCATACGCGTACGGCGCCCCGCTGGCGCTCGATGCGCCGGTCTGGGTCGTGTTGCTGCGCGAGGCCGCCATCGGACTGGTCATCGCGGTGGCCGTCGCCTTTCCGTTCTGGGTGTTCCACGCCCTGGGCGCGTACATCGACAACCAGCGCGGCGCCACGCTCAGCAGCGTGATCGACCCGGCCAACGGTGTCGACACGTCGGAACTGGCCGGCTTCTTTCAGTGGTTCGGTGCGGTGATCTATCTGCACTTGGGCGGCATGACGCTGTTGCTCGAAGTGCTCGCCCGAAGCTACCGCGTATGTGCGCCGTTCGGCGCGTGCACGTTATCGGCGGCGCGTGTGCATGCGTTCCTCGACGTGCTGGTCGGACACGCCATTGCGCTCTCGGCGCCGGTCGTGGGCGCGCTGTTCCTGTCCGAAGTCATATTGGGGCTGCTCTCGCGGTTCGCGCCTCAGGTCAATGCGTTCGCGCTATCGCTGACGATCAAGAGTCTCATCGGTTTCACGATCCTGCTGATCTATTTCGCCGCCACCCTGCCCGACGCCATCGTTGCGCTCTTCATGCGCCCGGACGACGTGGTTCGCTGGCTCTCCCCTTCCGTACCCGGAGCCTAGGCGCGATGGGGGAGAAAACAGAGAAGCCGACACAAAAGCGGCTGCGCGATGCCGCAAAAAAGGGACAGTCGTTCAAGAGCAAGGAATTGACGATGGTCACGCTCGTGTTCGGCGGACTGCTCTTCGTGCTCTCGACCGATCCACTGTTGTGGCTGATGCAGGAGTATCGCCAGGTGCTGGCCGACGGACAGTTCGCCAATCCTCAAGCGTTTGCCGTGAGGTTGTTCAAGCACGGGCTCGAAGCGTTCATGCCGGTGTTGCTCGTGTGCATCGTGGCGGCGGTGCTGCCCACGTTGCTTCAGACCGGATTTCTCTGGGCGAGTCAGGCGCTCAAGCTCAATCTCGGCGCGGTCAATCCGTTGCAGGGCATGAAGCGCATCTTCAGCCTGCGAACGCTCAAGGACGCGCTCAAGTCGGTGCTCTATCTGCTCAGCTTCGGCGCGATCACCGTGGCGTTGTGGAGCACTGGCAAAGGCTTGCTGTTCGCGCAGATTCACATGAGTCCGGCGGGCGTGGCCGCCGCCTGGATTGCGTTGACGGCGAAGCTGGTATGGATTGCGCTGGTTTGCGTGGTCCCCATTGCGGTGCTCGACGCCATGGTCGAGTTCTGGCTGTTCATACGGGAGCAGCGCATGGAACGACACGAAGTCAAACGCGAGCACAAAGACTCGGACGGCAACCCCGAGATCAAGCAACGGCGTCGCGCCATGCACACGGAGTTGCTCTCCGAAGGCGTGAAATCCGACATTCGGGACTCCCGGCTGATTATTGCCAATCCGACCCACATCGCCGTGGGCATCTACTTCCGGCCCGACCTCGTCGTCATGCCATTCATCTCCGTGATGGAGACCAACGCACGGGCGCTCGCCGTGCGCCGCTACGCGGAGTCGCAAGGTGTGCCGGTGATCGGCGACGTGGCGCTCGCGCGTCGTCTGTATGCCACGCACCGTCGGTACACGTTCGTGTCCATCGACGAGATCGACGCCATCATGCGCCTGCTCGTCTGGCTCGAAGACGTGGAAAGGGCAGGGATGCACGACGTCGGCGATGCTGCCGAAGCCGGCGACGCCAGCGACGCCAGCGACACCGCCGACACCGCCGACACCGCCGACACCGCCGACACCGAAATATGGGGCGAGCCGGTCGACGCGACGCAGGCCGATCGTCCGCCTAGCACAGATGAAGGCGTGAACAAAGACAACGACGGCGTCATGGGAATGGAAAAGGAAACGGCGCAAATGGCGCGCGACATGCGCTTCGACGCCGAAGGTAACGCGCAAGGCCCGCCGTACGGGGCCTCACGCGTCATCGCCCCCCATCAGGAATCACAGGGTGAGGAACGGACGAAACCCGGCATTGGTGACCACATTCGATAGAACGCTTTTTGGAAGTCTCCCAAAGGACGCGTTGCTTAAATGCTAGTTATCGGGATGCCGGCAATGACGACGAGCAACACGGCGCAGTCCCCACTTTGAAGAGTCCCCCGGGAGGAACGATGGAACGTGAGGACATGCGCCATCTCTGGCGGCTGCATACCGTTGGCAACGAGACCGGAAATCACGTCGGCATGCCTGCGAACGAGACCGGCAGCGACGACGCCGTGCCGGCGCGGGCATGTCTGCGCGTCATGGCGCAGGAGGTATATGCGGAGCTCGTGAAGCGCGCGTCGCTCGAGGGCGTCGCGCTTCCCGCCGAGCGCGAGCTGTTTCCCGATCCGTCGACGCCGCGCTTGTTGCAACGCTTGTCGACCGGTATGTCGTGCGGTGTCGGCCGTCGTATCGCCCGTATGCGACTTAGCGACGCTGCCCGCGTTTCGCTCGCCTCCCACGCTCGCGCGCGGGCGGCGTTCGAGCGCAGTCAGGCGCGAGCGATGCAGGCCGACGCGGTGCTCACCGAGATTCAGGTGGTGCTCGAGATCCTCTCTCCGAACGACCCGCAATACGCGCGGGCGAGCCGCAAGCGCCACGCGGCCCTTGCCGAGGCGCGGGACGCGGCGACCCTGGCCGATCAGGGATATCGGCGCCTGCGCGAGAGCAGCGTGGAGCCGTGGATTCGGCATCTGGCGTGGCTGCCCGACTTTTCGCAGGCGCGCGCGGTTTCGTCCAGGGGCAACCGTCCCGGCAACCACACCCGGGGCGAGCACCGGGCCTTCTGGGGACGTCCGGCGAACGGGTGCCGTCGTGCTGCGGTGTCCCGGCTCGCATTCATTCCAGTCACCCGGCTGGCAAACAGAAGATTGACCCGTTTTCGGGTATCGGAAGGAGGTAATTCGATGACACAAGCGGCAACGCAATCAGACACGGACGAAGGTCGCGTCACCAACGCAATCTGGAATGCCGTAATCGCCGGCGCGAGTCTCAAGGTTATTCATGGCATTCCGAGCGAAACCATGGACGGCCTTTACGCGCATGCCTACGACTTCTACACCAACGGTCAGTTGGCGCAGGCCGAAGCGTTCTTCCGCTTCCTGTGCATCTATGACTTCTACAACCCCGAGTACATCGTGGGACTCGCGGCGGTGTGCCAGCTCAAGGAGGAGTATCAAAAAGCGGTCGATCTTTATGCGATGGCGTTCGCTGTCGGCAAGAATGATTATCGACCGGTCTTTTACGCAGGGCAGTGCCAGATGATGATGCGCAATCTGCCGCTGGCGCGCGAGTGTTTCTCGCTCGTGTGCGAGAGCAGTTGCGATGCGGACCTGCGCACCAAAGCCCGTGCGTATCTCGACGCGATCGGCCCTGGCGACGATGACCGGAAGGCATCGGGCGCCGGCGATTCGCCCGACCCTTCAGGCAGTGGAGGGACACCTGACGACAAGGAGGCAGCATGAACACGTCGACGGTTTCGCAATACGGTCTCACGCCGCCCGCGCCGGGGCCCGAAGGGGACGTGGGTCCGAACGGTCCGGACGGTACCGGCAAGCCGCCGGTTGTCGAAAAGTTCGACTTCGGTTCGGTGATCAAGAAAATTGTCGAGAACATGGCATGGAAAGGCGACGGGACGTCCGACAAGCTAGACGATGTCCCGGACCTGAAGCCGCCACCGACGGACACACGGGTGACGCTGACCTATCTGCTCAGTCGCATCACGGCATTGTTCGGCGAGTCATCGCTGGCCGATCTTCAGGGCCGTCTCAAGGAACTCGAGGCGAGAGCCGCCGCGCAGCAGGCGTTGGCCGAGGAGAGCCAGAAGGCGTTCGACGACGCCGTTGCCGACGCGAACGACGCGCTCGCCGCCTACGAGGCCGCAGCCGATAACCTGGACAAGGCGCAAAAATCGCTCGATAGCGCCAGAGACAAGCTTGCCGCCGCGAAAGCCGCACTCGATGCGACCACGCCCGGCACACCGGAGCACGATGCGGCCAAGCAGGCGTACGACAAGGCGCAGTCCGAATACGACACGGCCAAGGGCAAGTACGACGCGGCAAAGCAGGATGCGCTCAAAGCGAACGACGCGGCAAAAGACGCGGTAAAGAAGGCCGACGACTTGCTCGACAAATTCCTGAGCGAGCATCCGTTCGGGCAGCTCAACCAGAATTCCGGCAAAGACCATCTCGACAATACGACCAACCTCATCTACCTGATGGCGCAACTTGCAAAGTTGCTCGGCGATTCCGCGAACGATGCCATCCAGGAGGACATGAAGTTCTTCGAGAAGATTCGCAAGGCGCGCGAAGCCGACATGATCAAGAAGAACGAGGAGTACGAGGAGCAAGTGAAGAAGGCCGAGAAGATGAACAAGATCTTCGGCATCTTCGGCAAGATTCTCGGCGCCGTGCTGGCGGTCGTTGGCGTGGTCGGCGCAGTGTTCACCGGCGGCATGAGTACCACGCTGACCGTGATTGGCGTCGGGTTGATGGCGGACTCGATCATGGGGGCTGCGACCGGCTTCTCTTTGGTCGGTGAAGCGATCAAACCGGTGATGACGCATGTCGTGCAGCCACTGGCGGAAAAGATCGGCAGCTTCGTCGGATCGATGCTCGAAGAACTCGGCGTCGCCAAGGATACGGCCGAGTTGATCGGCAACATCGTGGGTGTCGTGGCCGCGGCGGTCGTGGTGGTTGCCGCCGTTGCCGTCACGGTCGCCGTGGGAGGCGCGGCCGCTGCCACCAACATGGGCAAGATGCTCGGCCAGATGGTGGGCGATGTCGTCAAGAAACTCGTGCCCGATTTGCTGCGCGAAGCCGGCAAGGCCGGCAGCAAGTATCTGACGCAGAACCTGACGGCGGCCGCCGCCAAGCTGGGCGTGAAGGAAGGCAATGCCCAGATGCTCGCCAACGTCCTTCGCCAGATCGTAACGGCCGGAGAACTGACGAACGCCACGGTGCAGGCCACGGGCAGCACGGTCACCGGCATCTATGCGAAAAACGCGTCGGATGCGGCTGCCGACATGATGGTGTCGCAAGACACACTGGAAAAGATCACGGATTCGGTGAAGCAGTCGGCGGACAAGTTCGCGGCGACACAGGACGTTGTCATGAATCTCGTGACTCAGATGTCCGATGCGGGCCGCGTCGCACAGGAATCGCAGCGCTTCGTGATGAACAACGTGCGCGCTGTCGTTTAAGGAGCCCTCTCATGAACATTCTCGAAGTCAGTCACAAGCCCGTCGTACCGCCGCTGGACTCGCTTGACGCGAAGGACGCACCACCGCCGGCGCTGCTGCACAACGTTTTCACGCCATACCTCGATGACGAAGAGGACGATGACGGCGGATACCGCCCATCGTTGCTGAGTCCACCGCTCGATGCCGACCGAGACGGTGCGCTCGACTGGCTCAGGGGCCTCGATGCCAAGGACAAACCCGGTAACCAGGACGGAGGGTCGCAGTACGGCAGCCTGATTTCTGCGGACGTGGTGCTGCTCGGCAAGTTCTTCGAGTTCTTCCAGAAGTCGTTCCAGAACGGCATCGAATTGCGCAACAAGATGGCGGACGTGAATTTGAAGTCGGTGATCGCGGGAAGCGACGCCATCAAGGAGGCCGGCAAGGCGCAAATGTGGGGGGGCATTTCCTCCGGTCTCACGCAGGGCCTGCTCGGCGGCTTTGGCGCCTTCAAGAACTTCTCGGCGGTGTCCAAGGAGCGCAGCGCGCTGAAGATGCAGTCGCCGAAGCCGGATACGCCGCCAGCATCGCCGCCCGTCACACCCTCGCCCGATGCGCCGTCGACAGCCAATACGCCGGACGGGCAACTGCCGGGCACGCGTGCGCCGGGCATGGACGCCGACGATATCCTCGACACCGCGCCGCCGCCGCGCGTGAACGCGTCCGACGATGTTCCCGATACCCCCGGTGTTCCGCCATCGCCGACATCCGGCAATGCGACCCCGCCGGATATCCCGGACGGACCGGGTCCTGACGCGTTGAATCTGAATGCACGAAGCGACGCCGCCGTCGGCGGCATCTTCTCGATGGTCGCAGGACCGCTGGCCAACATGATGAACGGGACTGCGCAATATGCCGCAGCGCTCGAGCAGCAGAATCAGAAGCTGGCCGACAGTGGCGCACAGCTTAGCCGTGACGGCACGACCAACTCGCAGGAGCAGGCGAACATCGATCTCACGCTCTCGCGAGAAATGCTCAAGGTGTGCGACGCCGTGTCGCAAGCGAAGACCGGCACCGGATCCGCCATCGCGGGCAACGTGCGTGCCTGAAACAGGGCAATTCTCAAAGGACGGATGAATGACCGAAAGTGTGAGCGACCGTTTCGTCCCCTGGCTCATGTTCCAGGAGGCGAGCGTCAAGGACCCGGGCGTGGAAGGCCGCAAGGAGAACAATGCGCCGGGCCAGCAATCCAGCGATGACCTGTCGCCGATGGCGTCCCTGCTCGCCGGGGTCGTCAAGAGTGCGGACCGGTTGGGTGCGGCGCTGCGAAGCGTCGACGATTCGATGAGCGATCTGAAACAGGGCCGGGTGCTTGCCGCTGCGCTCGACGAGACGCTAGACGATGCGCGCATCGCCGCGCTCGACCTGGGATCGCGCCTGAAAGGGTTGGCAGGCAGCGATATTCCCGTGCCGGACGCGCTAAAGGAGCAGCTGGTCGATCGCTTCACCGAGCGTCCCGGCGCTGGCAAGGGCAACGATCCGGATGGGTTAGGCACAAAGTCGGCGGACGATGCGCCGAAGACCGGCGTCAATAACAATGACGCGCCCGAAAATAAGGAGGACGACGCAGACGACGACAAAACAAAGGGCGACGACGACTATGTGCCCCCAACCGACGGACAGATTTGGGACAAACTCGTCGAAGTGATCGGCCACATGAAGGAGGAGTTCCTCAAGATCTTCGCCGACGCGGCCAAGAAGTATCTGGACTTCAGCAAGGAGCTTGCCGACATCATCTCGAAGTTGTCGGGATGGATCGAGAACAAGAAGGACGGCAAGGAAGTCGATCTGGACGTCGGTAAATTGGAGGAGGCGCTCCAGGCCCTCAAGGAGAAATACTCGCTGCCGAGCAAGAACGCCGTGCTTTGGCCCAAGCAGGAAGATGGCGACGGTGATATCAAGGGCGGAAGCAAGGAAGACGCCGAGAAGTGGGCGAAGGATCTGGGCCTGCCGGAAGGCAGCGTGAAAGCCCAGCCGGAGGGCAGTGACAACTACGTTGTCGTGGTCGATACGGGCACGATCGACTCAATGATCACGTCGCTGCCCAAAGGCGAGAACGGCAAAGCCCGGATGACGACCCAGCAACTCGAAATCTGGCGTACCGGTTTCATGGGGCAGGAAAGTGTCGTCAAGACGCAGGTGCAGGGATTGTCCCAGCGTTTTGCCACGGCCAACGCCACGAACGAGAATCTGGTGAAGTTGCTCAGCGGTGCGATTCTCGCGATGAGCGAATCCAACAAGGGGTTCTTCCGGTAATGCGCGCCGAAGGCATTCTTCTTCATGCGGCCCGATCGCGCCGGGTGCCGAGCCTCACACGGGAAATGCTGCCCTGTGCCCGCTTTCGCCCCGGCCCGTTGCGCAATCTGCCGTCTCAGGCGTATTTGTCGGCGCTGC
Organism: Pandoraea vervacti; assembly: GCF_000934605.2. NCBI lineage: Bacteria > Pseudomonadati > Pseudomonadota > Betaproteobacteria > Burkholderiales > Burkholderiaceae > Pandoraea > Pandoraea vervacti. The sequence continues at coordinate 230,698 of NZ_CP010897.2, forward strand.
TTTCCACGGGCGACGCGCGCGCGCTCGGCGTCGCGCTGCTGATGGTGGTGCGCGACGCTTTCGATCCGTCCGCATTGCCGGACATTTCGCTGCGGCGTCAATGCAATGCGATGCGCGATGCGATTTTGCCGCGTGACGCCATGCGTCAGCGCGCCATTCTGGAGCGCTTCGAGCGCGGCGAGGCCAGACCGCTCGGCGACACGCTGGGCCTGCTCATCACGCTACTGGCCGATCACCCCCAGCGTGAGGCGCTACGCGACTTCGCCGCGCAACTCTGTCTGCGCGACTTTGCGCCGGCGCATGAAGTACGGCGCAATCCGCTCGTCGCGGCGATGCTCGCCGGGCTCGGTTTGTTCACGCAACCGTCCTCATCCGCACCTCCTGTGCTGCAATGACGCGACGCTTCGAAGCGTTAGCCCCGCCGAATCCGGCGGGGCTTTTTTCATTGCGCGCTCAGATGGAGAACAGCACTTCCAGACGCGGATCGTGACGGTACAGCCGCTGCCACGGATACCAGTCGGTGCGCATGCGACGCCAGGCTTCGCGTGCCGCCCAGATACCGTGGGTGTGCAGAATCAACGGCAGCAGGCCCGCGCGCACCTGGCGCGAGTCGATCTCGGCAAGCAGTTGCTCGGCGGCGCGCTTGGCCGGCATTCCCCCGCGCGCCAGTTCGACGTAATGCCGGTTGACGCGCAACAGCCCGGCATCGTCTCCAGTTTCCCGCACGGCGCGCACGAGCGCCTCCGCTTCGGCATGACGACATTGGTACGACAGCATGATCGCCAACGCACTGGTGAGCACGGGATGATGCTGCCCGAACCGTTGCAGATTTTCTCGCGCCACGGCAATGGCTTCGTCCGTGCGCCGGTCGAAGAACATCGCCCAGGTCTTCAGAATGGCCGCAGCGATGAAGCTCGGGTCGTGTTCCAGTGCGATATCGAGCGCCATCTCCGCCGCTTTCGATTCTCCCTTGAGAATGCAGTGCCAGGCGTGGTGATACCGAACGTACGGATTCGACGGGGCGGACCACAACGCACGGTCGAACAGGATGTTCGCCACGCTGGACTCGAACTTCATGCTGTGCAGGATCGCGAGCAGGCTCACGGCATGCGGATCTCGCGGCGCCAGCGCGAGCGCGGCCTCCACGGCGGCACGCGCGCCGTGCAATGCCGCTTTCTGGTCGAACAGGCCGAGATGCGCGAGCGCCAGATAGCACTCGGCCTGCCCGCAATACGGCGCGGTGCGCGATGCCCCTTCTCCCACGCATTGATGGAACAACTGCAACGACTGTCGCAGGCTCGACGGTGTGTGCTGCTGGAGTTTGAAGCGCGCGTGAAGGAAGGTCGTGGCGGAGTCGAAGGAGTCGAAGGAATGCGAGAGGTGCACCGAAGCCGTAAGGCCGGGCACGTGCTTCGTGACGATGTCCGTGATGCGGATTTCGATGGGGAGCGTGTTGTCGGAGTCGGTCAGTACGAAGTCTTCGCTGAACAGCAACTGGTGCCCATCCGAGCTGACCAGTTCGATGCGCAGCCGGTCGCGCTCGATCGCATGACCGGTGACATAGAAGTCCGGCGCGAAGCGCTCGACGAACGTGGCGATGTCGTGACATTCGAGCACCGTGCGTGTGATCGACGCGGGCAAGACACGCAGACCGTAGGCGGTGTACTCGAAAAAACGCGTCACCAGCCGGTCGTGCAGCATGAGCGTTTGCGCTGAACTCGGTAGGCGGAACGGCATGATGGCGAGCGTGCATAACGCGGCCGCGCGCGTGGCGCCCGACACGATGGCGACCGAGCGACGAATCCGGTAACCGGTGCCGTAAACCGTCTCCACGATGCGATCGGACTTCTTCTCTCTGAGCACACGCCGGATCGCATAAATGCAGCGCGTGAGCGACTCTTCGCTGACGTCCTGATGCGGCCACACCAGCGAGAGCAACTTGTCCTTGCTGACGTTCTCGCCAGCCGCGTCGAGGAGCGTGCGCAGCACCGCGACTTCCTTGGGCGGCAGGCTGATCTGCCGGTCTCCCTGCTTGAGAATGCCGTTGGCGTCCAACGAGAAATCGTCGAACAGATAGATCTTTCCGTTCTGCGTCGAGCTGATCTGATTCACGTGCCGAGTCTCCTGCCAGCAAGCCCTGCTCGACGCGAGCGACGACGACTGCCGGTTTGCCCCGTCGCAAACCGAAGACGTGTGAGACATACGTGCGCTGAATCATCGCCGCGGGGGGCTCCGGCGAAATCATGTTCCTCAAAGCGAGGAGACTATGCGAGGAACTAACGTTTCTGGGGGGATGAACATAAATAATTGGGCCGATTCCCTGTCAATTTGCGTCGGTGGCCCATATGGATCTCCCGCGCTTGGGCGAAAGATGAAATGCACTCCCAGGATAAGACCGGGATGATGGCCGCAAGCAAGACATGTTCCTGAAAGTCCCCACCCTATAAGAAATCATGGACGGAGCCCTCGTATTTGGCAGTTCGATTTCGTCGGCAGAGCTTCGGAGACACGCAGCTTCACGCGGACATGACAACGTGGCGACGGCGCTCGCGGACGCGCCGTCGCTAGCACGAATTTGCACCGAGATGCGCGAGCGCTGGGACATCGACGTGACGCTGCGTCGCGAAACCCTCTTTTTCGAGGCGCGCGACCTCGACACGTGTCTGATTCGTCAGACGACGGGCACACACATCGAGCGGCGCATGGCGGGGGCCGACGACGCGGCCGCGGCCCGTGCGCTGGCGATGAACCTCTCGTTATGCCGGCAGGGGTTCGCCTTCGGCGTGAGGCGTAGCGCGCTGGTCCTGCACCGGTACGTCGCGCCGTGGGAGAGCTTCGAGACATGCATGGCGGCGGTGCGCGAGTTCTTCGTGGTCTCGGAGCGCATCAAGCGCGCGGTGATGGCGACATGAGTCACGCCATCGTGGCGATGCTTCGCGCATCGCTTCCGGAGACGGTGAGCACGTTTGTACAGGCGCGCTCGTCGGCGGGATTCGAGCCGTTCTGGCTGCTCGAATACTCGCACGGCCATCTGACGTTCATGGTCGCGAGCGGCGGCGCGACGCTGCCCGAGGTGCATTTCGGCGAGCGTACGCCAGTGTGCGAATTCTGGATGTGCAGTCCCGCACTGTTCGAATCGCGTCGCGTGTTGCTGATGTACGGCAGCGCCGTTCGCGGGACTCGCGCGGACATCGTCGCTTGCGTCGAACTGTTCTTGCATCGGGCATTGGCCCATTGAATCGCATTGAATCGCAGGGAGGCCGGCGGGAGACCGGCTCCCGTTTCCGGGGAGTGGCAGTGTCGAAAATTGAAGGGGACAAAATCCTATGGCAGCAGTGATTCAGTCGAGTCCGGGCGTACAGAATGCGCGCGCGACGGCGACCTCGATGCCAGTCGATATTTCGCAAAACGAATTCGACTCTCGAATTGCAAACGACGATAGCCTGTTCCAGGCGAGTAACGATAGCGACGAGCTGAGCGTCACGAGAACGAAGCGCGACGCGATTCCTCCACCGCTCACGCAACAGGACGCTCGCTCGGCGGTCGCCGCCCTATGGAACGTCTTTCAACAGAGCCGTACCGCTATGGGGTTGCCCGACAAAGGCAGGCAGTACGAGGATCTCAGGAAGGACGTCGAGCGTTTTCTCAAGCGGCCGGCCAATGCCGGGGTGAAACGCAACGACATGGTGCAGGCGAAGAACCTGTTCGGCAAGTTGGCGCGCGGTCTGAAGCATCACGAGAATCCGAAAGGCAAGAACGTCAAGCATTTCCAGCTCGCCGTGGACACCGGTCTATGCCTGGAGTGGCAGTTCAAGGCCAGCGCCGACGAATGCGTGAAGCAGAAGCTCGATCGAGCGCTGACGAAGCGTCTGGCCGACATGAAGCCGGGCTCGGCGACGTCTTTCAGCGTGAAAGGGGGCGCGGGTGTCGACGTGGTGCCGGGCGTGGGCGTGGGCGCCAGCGTGACGCAGGATTCGAGCCTGTCGATCACGCCCACCGAGTGGCTGGTGGATGCGACGGGCAAGAAGGTCACCCTGTCGGCCGGCGCGGACGTGCTCGACTTCGTCAAGACGGAGCTGTCGCTGTCGGCATCGTCATCGCGTGCCGACATTTACGGCTCCTTGTCGGACTATGTGACCAGCGAGAGCCACAAGTTCACCACATGGGTCAAACAAGGGCCGATCGCGCTCATTGCCAAGATCCGGCATTTGTTCATGATCTCGTCGTCCTACGAGTCCGGGCGGGCGCGCGCCGACTTCAGTCGCGATTGTCTCGAAGCGAACCTGATCGAGCTTTGCGGCAAGAGTATCGACATTCGGCAGCACGGGCCAAGGGCACTGCCGATCGAGCGGCACGATACGCTGGCAGGCGAAGTGAAGGGCACGGCGTCGGTCGACATCGGCATCACGGCAAACGTCAATGCGGCGGGACGCCGGTTGGTGACCGCCAAGCGCACTCATCACGATATTCTGGCCATCGCCGACGCGCGCCCCGAATGGGCGCGACAATTGCTCGCCAAGAAGCAACGCGTGTGCAGTCCGCTGACGCTGCTCGAAGCCGTGCGTTCGCACGTCAAGACATCGAGCACCGAGATTACGGCCGAGTTCATGTCGAAAAAAGCCGGCACCGCCGTACGGGACATGGAGGAGCGGGCGCAGTTTCTGCTCGAGCAGTTCGCGCTGCTCAAGCTCGAAGGCGGATTGAATCCGGAAGTCGAGGCGATTCTGATGGACCTGTTCAAGGAGCGCGAGCGCATTCTCCGTCCGGCGGCGTTGGCGACCCATGAGCTCAGCTGTCGTCAGACCAGGTGGCAGGCCGAGATGGCCGCCGTCGCCGGTGTACCGCTGGTGTTTCCCAACGGGGTCAACGCCAGTGTGACCTATGAGCACGTCACGGAGGATGAAGACCCGCACTACTGCGGTCATTTCGTGAACATCAATGTCGCCGGCATCGTTGCGGTCTCGGGCGCCGTGACCGGCGCGCTCGAAGCCGCAGGCGTATCCGCCGGTGGGGGATGGGGCGTTGCGGAAATACAGACGGCGCTCAGGAACGTCGATTTCGACTACAGCGCCGGCATCATGACCTCGATGCGCTTCAAGCTCAAGGAAGACGGCGTGGCGCTGATGCACTCGGTCAGGGGTATCACGAGCACGCTAGGATTCGACCGCAAGCTTCCCACGCCGGTTGCCGTACTCGCGGGACTGATGTGGAACAGCAACACGGCGGACAAGTTGACGATCGGTAGCGATTGCCTGGATTTGCTGCTGCCGATGATGCGCATGCGCTATGCCAATCCACGATTCGGCGGCGAAGCGTGGTGGAATGACTTTACGGTGCTGCACAAGGAAGAACTCGACGAGATGTACTTCAAGATCGCCGATGCCGTGCCGAATACCACGCTCGAAGCCGATCTCGAGCGGGTCGTTCGTGAGATGCCTGCCACGCGGCCGCTATTGAACGCACTCAGGGACGCCGCTGCGCAATTCGCAGACGAGACCACACCGCAGAACCGGGCGGTCGCCCATGACGCGATGGCGGAGTTTCTGATGGCTTATGTCAAAGGCGGCTACAAGGACAAGGTGTCCGCCAAGTGGCAACCGACCGTGAACGGGAAACGCATCGCGCTACCGGTCCCGGCGGCGCCCCTGACTTCCACCGGCACGACGGCCCGTGAAGCGATGGCTGCCTGAACCGTCCGATGAAAAAGGAAGGCGCGGGTACACCGCGCCCTCCGCGGGCAACGCGAGTGGGTTACTTGGGTCCGGTACCGCCGTCGGGGTTCGGCTTCGGAGGTTTTGGGGGAATCAGAATCGGGGGAATGCCGATGTCCGTGTTGACGATGGCCGCTTTCGGCGAGCTGGTTCGTGGGTTCAGCAGCGCAGGTCGGTCAACGAGAATGGGCGTGTTGGCGGCGACCCGCGACGCACCGGCTGGAAATTGCGGGGCCAGCGGTGCATGCGTCGTCGCCAGATTGCCTGCGCCCGATGTCGGTTGCAGCGCCTGATCATCGCGCCGCGCCGGTATCGGCGCCGGGACGGACAGATGGCGTGTCGGACTGGCCGCCGGGGCTGGCGCATGCGCCGGTTCGGCGGCGTCCCTCTCGTAGATCGCCAGAATCCGTGCTTTCGCCGCATCGATCTGTCGGTCCACAACTTCGTGGGGCTGGAAGTTGAAGAACGACAGACGACGTTGATGGGACTGCGGCAGCGGTGACGACTGCGCAGGGGACGGACACAGTGAGTCGAGCGAAGCGGTGGAAGCGGTGGAAGCACTGGAAGCGGTGCGTCCGAGCGACGCGCTCGGGCAGGTTCCCAGGTTTCGGATCAGCCGCGACAGTTTCACACTGGTGAGCGTCGCCCGAAGTCGCGTGACGATGGTGGCCCAGGGCTTCGGCTTCGGCGGAGGTTGACTGTCGTTCGTACGAACGAACTGTTGCGCCCGCAAGCCGTCGACCGGCACGAGCGTGATGCTCTGGCCGCCATACGAAACATGCTCGTTGGGCCTGGCGTGGGCAATGTTGGTGCGCTCTGGATGGTTCATGGAAAGGGTGGAAGGGGCCACCACCGTACTCGCGAAAACGATCTTGGACATTGAAATCTCCCGTGGCCGGCAACGCGGTCCTAATTCGCCGACGGCAATGCCTGGGCGACGTCGAGCAATTCACCGAACGCGTCGGCGAGCGTGGCGCGATCCTGTCCGGCAAGCGGCATCTTCATCCAGCAGTTGAGCGTTCCGTTGTCGTTGAGCGAGAACACCGGCTGACAAAAATCGGCACGTAGATGATTGGCCGCCAGCGCGGCCATCAGCGAGTCCGTCGAGGGCGTCTCGTTGAACTCGGCGAGCATGAACCACGAAGCGTGATCGATGGCGCCGAAGTGCACCGACATGCGGTCCTCGACGTCCAGACTCACGACTTCCTGATCCGGCGCCGGCTCAAAGGCGAAAAATCCGATGTGGTGCAGTAGTTCACCGACAACGTTGTGAAAAGTGTGCAGGTCTTGCATCGTGGAAGGTCCTTGATAAGGGAGAGGCGCCCATCCCGCTGTCGTGGGCGTTCAGCGCATCGGAGGCCGGCGTTGGCGCAGCGGCAGGCGCGGTTGCGGGATCGGTGTCGTGCGCCGGCCGCGCGATGTTGCGGCGATTGCGCGCGCGAGCCAGGCGTGCGAGCTCCTGATGTTGACGAAAGGTCGGGTCGAATTTCGTCGATCCGATACGAATGTCGCGCAGCACGCTATCGAGCGTTGCGCTGCCGCGCTCCAGCAAGGCGGTTGCCGCCAGCCACATGCCCAGTCGCGCCGTGCGGTGTGTCGATTGCACGACGGCCGGATGCGGTGGCGGGGACAGCATTTCTGTGTGATAGAAATCCTGGCGGCGCATGTGCTGCGCGGGCGTAGTCGCTTTCAGGCGTTCCGCGGCCTGATGAAGATGCGAGAGGGCGTCGGCGCGAACGATCGTCTCGCCGTCGTCCGCCCATGCCTGTAGCGCCGGAAAGGTCACGACGTTGGCTCCCTGAGTCATCGAGACGATGCAAGTGCGCAGGTGAGTGCCGCGATAGCCGCACTCGCTCTGGGTGAGTAGGTAGGAGGCGAATCCAATATCGCCGAAGCGCCGGCGCGTCGACGACAACAGCGGATACGACGCGTTGCGCGCGAGGAGTTCGTCGTCCGAGGCCAGGGTGATGAGTACCGATGGCGGGGCGACCAGCCAGCGTCGCAAATATCGCTCGATATCGGGTGCGCGCGGCGGTTCGCGCCGCACGGCGAGCGTGCGCTTCGCGTGCGAGAGCATTTGCGAATCCCGAGGCGACTTATCTCCCGACCGATCGCCCGATGCCGCAATGGTTTCGGTGTCGCGTGCCGACGCCGCGCGGGCGTCTCGCGCGCAGCGCCGCGCAGCCATCGTCGTGGCGCGTCCGGAGGCGGGAATCACGTTGACCGGGGACGACATGGCAGATCTCCTGTATGCGATTGCGTCGTGAGGTGAGGAACGGAGGTGCAGGCGATGCGATACCGCATGGCGCCTCTCGACTAACGGTGCATCAACAAGGGCCGTCGCAGGTCGTCGGCGAAGGCGCAGATGACGTCGAGCTGATGATGGGTGCCAACGAGTTGCGGCGCGCTGGTGAGCCGGATATCCGTCACGATCTCCTCCACGCTGAGATGTTCGTGATTGCCGCGCGACATGGCGAGGGCGGTGACGAGCACGCCCGCGATGCCTTCGGGGTCGTCGAAGACGATGACCGGGCAGCCGAGGGCGGACGTGCCGTTCGTCCCTGCAGCGTCGCCCGTGCCCGCGTTGCGCTTTGCGCCGGCGTCTTCCGGCAGCGAGATATGGCGCAGGGCGTTCTCGATAAACTGCAACGTTTGCGTGACGTAGAGCCGGTCCGACGCAATGTCGGGCGCCTGGCGGTAGGGCGCATGCAGTACCGAAAACGTCACTTCGCTCTGCGAGGATCGAAGCGTTGTGGCATACACGCTGAAGTCCGTGACGAAGGCCGCTGCCGTACTGGTGGTGATGTGACGCCGGCTCACGCGGATGGCGCCGTCGTGACGCTCGGCACCGTGCGGCTCGCACTGCGGTGTGACGTGCACTACGACAGCGGGACGCAGTCGCATGAGCAGTGTGAGGAACGCTTCGATGGCGCCGTGTTGGGGTGTCTGACAAACCACTGCGAGCGGTTGGCGGGCAACGTGAACGACGCTGGCGGGAAGCAACGCGCCGTCGTGACTGCGCAACGCCGTCTGGCGCGCAACCCAGAGCTTGCGGTCCCGACTTGTCGCCAGGTCGCGATGATAGTGATCGCGATAGGAAGCGTTGCGCTCCGTGATCAGCTTGTAGTGCCCGACCACGTTCTGCGCGGAACCCATGCGATGTTTGAGCTCATGCAACGCATCTTCCGGGCGGCTGCGCTCGAAGAGGTCGATGGCGCAGACTTCGGGGTTGCCGCGCCAATCGAGTTGACGCTTGATCCCCTGAAGCACCCGGTTCTTGACATAGGGGGTGGCGTTGCGCAACAGCCAGACAATCACGAAGGGTTGATCGAGTCGCATGGAGCGCACGCCGGGCCGTGACGACTCCGGCGCTCTGGCGGGCACGTTCGGATGAGAGGCGAGCGCCAGATCACGTGCACGACGCCACAGGTGCGGGTGCCGGTAGGCGCTCCATCCAATGAGCAGAACGAGAAAGCCGTCACGAGTGACACCGACCGTGGTGCGGGCAGGGTCGAGCGCATGCCGGCAGATCAGACGGTGGAGCTGTTCGGCTTCCTGGTTCGTCATGGTGGCGGCGTTGATCTGGGTGTGGATCGATGCCATGCGTGGAAATGCCTCCCGATTCCGGAACGTTCGAGAGGCAATGGTCGGGTCCACCGCAGGAAGCCGCTTGCAGGTTTGGCTCATCGTATACGCCACGGCACCCGGCGGGCCGCGCTCCCCGGGCGCATCGCGGCCGGGCGATATCCGAAGGCCTTTGGATGCGTTGGGCTATTGCGGCACTGGGACAGCGACGCACGCCGATGGACTTATTTGCCGCGCACGAGCGCCGACGCGTCGGATGGGCGCTGCGCCTGGACAGGGGGGAACTTGCGGGGCGGTTTGGGAGGCGGGGGCAGAAGCGGTCGTTTGTCAGGCACGACATCGTGCCCCAGCGTCAGACTCTTCCTCACCTCATTGAGCCATGAAAATTGAAGCTTGCCGACGTTCCTGATGAGCGTGTCCCGATCTTTCTTGGGCGACAGCGATGGTTTTCGACAGGCGTCCATTGCCGCTTTGCAAGTGTCGGGGAGGTCATGGTCGTCGCCGTTTCTCGATGCCAGATACTCACGTCGCAATTGTTCGGTCAGGGCTTGCAGTGTCTTCGTTCGCGCTTCGAACCAGGCGTTGGATTCGGTGTTGTCGTCGTCGGAGGTGTACAGCCGTTGGTAGGAATCGCGCTGCCGTGTCGGCGTGAGACTCGCGATGGCCGACCGAAACGCGGACTTCCGGGGCCCGCACTTCTGCTGCGCCGGTGCCGGCACGGGTTCGGACGCCGAATCGAGAATGCTCGTGAAGCACGAGACTTTGCCGTCGTCGGTCGGCATGTGCGGTTTGAGCTGATTGAGCAGCCGCACGACGGGGGCGCTGCCCATTCGCAGTCCCTTGTTTTTGGACCAGGTCGTGACCGCCGCTTTCGGCTCGGCAGTCAGATTTTCCCGCACCATCAGATCCCAGGCGCGCCGACATTGGTCCGGATGAAGCCGATAGCGGTTGCCTTTGAAGATGACGATCGCCCCCCGCTCGTTGATGCCGATGCGCTTGTCTTGCGTGGGGTACTGACTCTTCCAGCCGTAAAGTGTGTAAAGCGTTGGGGCGGATGCCAGCGCTACTTCTTGCAGCGTGATGTTCGTGCTCATCGCAACGTTTCTCCTTCGCCTGAATGCCTGTCGCGCACAGGAATGCCTCTGTCGACGGATTTCCCGAATTCCGCGAATGCACTTCGCCTGGCGCCGGGCAGGCTGGCGAGTGGGGGCAAACGTAACATCGCAGACCGTTCGTAGGCATGAATGGTCGTGCGAGCGGCGCGCGCAGGCTTCCACGTTTGGCTCGCCGGGCCGCCAACGCAATCGGTCGACGGCCTGTGCGGACATTCGGCGGGCGCGCGGGGCGACGTCGGACGGTGAAGAGGACCGTGCGACGCAAGAGACCGCGTGCAGGACACGCGGACCGCATCCGGAGGGGACTACCGCTCTCGACTATTCAGCACGTTGTTCAGCAGGACGGCGTTCACGAAACCGTTTCGCGCCCGATCGTCCAGGAAGGCAGAATGCGTGTGCTCGCCCGACGCCGGTGGGGTGTGCGTCAATGGCGTGCCGGAGGCCGACGCGGGCGTCGGACTCGTTGGGCTTTGTGGCGGCGTTCCCGGAAGGAACTCGAACGAATGCGACGATATCGCCGCGGGTGACTGACTACCCGCGGGCAGCTTCGGTGAAAGCGGTGAAGTGAAGCTTCGTAGCGGCTTGGGCGGCGCCGTTCGGGGCTTCGGCTCGGCGGCGGAATCCACGTCGTTGGCTGCGGGTTTCTCGACGCGGACTTCGCTGAGCGACATGGGGGGCTGCGTCGTAATGCGCACGCGCGCGCTCGGCGGATCCGATCTGAGCCTCCATTTCGCTACCGCTTCCGTGATGATGCTCTTGAAGGGGGATGTCTTCGAGATCGATATCGCGGGAGCACCGGTCATGGCCGACTGCGCATTGGCGTCCTTCATTTTTTTCACGAGCGCGGTGACCGACGGCTTGCCGAGTCTCAGATCCTTGAACTTGAGCTTCGAAAAAAGGGACGTCGCGGGCCGTGTGGTCAAGTCACTCTTGCGAATCAGCTTGTCCGCGCGGCGACATTGCCCGAGATGCAAGAGAAACGTCTTGCCCTTGAAGATGACGAGCTGGTCCTTGCTGTTGACGCCGATGCGTCCGTTCGTGATGGCCGCGCCTTCTTTGGGCTGCCCCACGGCATCTAGCGCGTCGAGCTTGGCGCGGGAATTCAACGCCACCGAATTCAGCGAGATACTTGTGCTCATCGCAAAGCTCCTCCTTTCGTTGTCGGCATCAGACCGGATGCCCTTCGGATTTCGGTATGGCGGCCAACTGCTGGAGCAGTTCGGTGCGGGTGAGCCCGAAAGTGCGCGCTCGCTGGGAAGTCCCGGGCCGGTTGGTCACTTTCACTATCCTTTCGCGCATCGACGTATCCGGCTCGGGCCACCCGGAAAACCCGACTTCCGATCCGCACGAACCGTAGACCGGCGTCGGATCGCCATGCGCCAGTCGTTCGAGACTGACACTTCTTTTCAACTCGGTCGGATTTCGTTTTGGTGAAAGCGGGGGCGGTAGCGCCTCATCTGTCGCCGACTGGAAGGGGTTCGCGCTTGGGGCGGAGGTGTCGGCGAAACGTTCTTCCCACAGCTTCGCTGCCTTGTCCTGAATGCGGGCGTAGAGCGCCCTGGCTTCCGAGGGGTCGGTCGGGATGTGTCCATGGCCGATCGCCGATGTGGGGCTGGAGAAACCCTTGGCATCGTCGCGGGATTGCGAAATGCAGGCTGCCATGACAAGCCTCGAGAATGCGCGCGGTGATGACGCGCGTTTCGCGAGGGACATGGACGCGTTCGCTTCCCGCGCGATCGTCGCGGCGCCGATGCCTGCGTCCGTGCCCGCATTCGCCGCTTTCAGTTTCGTCACCAGTTCGACGACGGATGGCTTGCCAACCTTGAGATTGCCGAACTTGAGCGATGACAGGCGCGACGCTTTCGTCTCGCCCGAAACGCCCTGCGCCTTCATGAACTTCTCCGCACGACGACATTCGCGGAAATGCAGAACGAAGCGTGCGCCTTTGAAGACGACGAGTTCGTTGCGCTTGTTGATGCCGATGCGTCCCCCTTTGAGCGACGCGTCGACGCTCGGCGCACTCAAGCTCTCGAGTCTGGCGCGCGAATTGTTGGCTACGGATTGCAGCGAGGTACTCATGCTCATCGCGAAGCGTCTCCTTCGGTTATGTGCATGACGCCTGCCGGACTACATGTGTCGAGGCAAGCCGCAAACTCGGCGAATGCACGTGTGTTGTCGAATGTGAACCTCGTTTTTATAGGATCGGGCCTAGGCTGAATCCCAAGTTTCGCTCATCAGAATGGACGAAAGCTTCAGTCGAATGCAAAAACGGCAGGGCGATGGCCCTGCCGTTCTGTTGGCGGTCCCGTGCAGCGGTCACTGTCCGCTAGCTCTGCATGAGACGTTTCTCGCGCGCGACGCTCATGAGAATGCCGACGCCGAGTCCGAGCGTCACCAGTGCCGTGCCGCCGTAACTCATGAACGGCAGTGGTACGCCGACGACCGGCAGAATGCCGCTCACCATGCCCATGTTCACGAAGGCGTAGGTGAAGAAGATCATGGTGACCGCGCCGGCGAGCAGGCGCCCGAACAAGGTGGCTCCGCTCGCGGCAATCATCAGTCCGCGGGCGACGAGCAGCAGATACAGCAGGATCAGCACGCCCTCGCCGATCAGACCGAATTCCTCGGCGAATACCGCAAAGATGAAATCGGTGTGCTTTTCCGGGATGAACTCGAGGTGCGCCTGCGTGCCTTTGAGCCAGCCCTTGCCCGTGGCGCCCCCCGAGCCGATGGCGATCACCGACTGGATCGTGTGGAAGCCCTTGCCGAGCGGGTCGGAGGTCGGGTCGAGCAATGTGCACACACGGTGCTTTTGATAGTCGTGAAGGATGTGCCATTCCACGTCCGGCTGACAGATCTTGTCTTCGAGCGCGAGGATGGTGCCGATGCCGACGACGCCGGCAATCAGCACCGGCAGAATCAGCTTCCACGACAACCCGGCCAGATAGATCACGTAGAGGCCGGCGGCGGCCACGAGCAGGCCGGTGCCGAGGTCGGGCTGCTTCGCGATGAGCCCGACGGGCACGCCGAGCAACGCGAGAGCGGCCAGATAGTCGAACCAGCGGATATTGCCCTCGCGCTTCTGGAAGTACCACGCCAGCATCAGCGGCATGGCGATCTTCATGATTTCGGACGGCTGGATCACCATACCGACGTTGAGCCAGCGCTTCGCGCCCTTCTTCGTCAGACCGAACATCGCCACCGCAATGAGCAACGCCACGCCCGCCGTGTAGAGCGGTACTGCAAACTTCATCAGCGTTTGCGTGGGCAGCATCGCCAGCACCCACATCAGCATGAACGTGAGCACGATGTTGCGGATCTGGTCTTCCACGCGCCCCGGCACGTCGATGCTGGCGCTATAGAGCGTGACCAGTCCAACGCACAGCAGGAGGAAGACGATCAGCGCAAGCGGCTTGTCGAAGGCGGCGAACAGGCGCTTCACCTGTTCTTTCCACGTACGTTTGTCGAGCGCCATCATGGCGTTTCTCCTTGCGCGCCCTTGGCGTTGCGCGTTCCTTGCCCCTGGGCACGGATGGCGGCGCGATGACGCGCTTCGTCGGCGACGGTCGGGCTGATGGCCGGTTTGCCAGGCGGCGTTTGCGGTGCGGGCTTCGGCGCGTCGGCTGCGGCGGCTGGGGCCGATGCCTTGGCGGTCGGCGCACGCGAGGCGGGTGCCGCGGCCGCGCTTGCTGCCGAGCCGCCCGGGGCCACGCGCGATACCGTCGTCGAACCCGTCATGACGGCGCGGTCGAGTTCGGCGGCGCTGGCAGGCGGCGCATCCGGCGCCGCGGAAACCGACGAGGCCGCAACGGCGCCCGACGCCGCTGCCTGCAACGCAGCCGCCTCGGCGGCACGTTCCTTCGGCTCGGTGATGAGGTAGTAGTCCAGCAGACTGCGCGCCACCGGACCGGCCTGTGCGCCCCCCCAACCGGCGTTCTCGACGATCAGCGCGATCGCGATCTTGGGATCGTCCGCCGGTGCGAAGGCGATAAACAGCGCGTGGTCGCGCTTGAACTCCGGAATCGCGTTGTGGTTGTACTTCTCGTTCTTGCCGAGGGAGTACACCTGCGCCGTGCCAGTCTTGCCCCCTGCGTCGTATGGGGCGCCGGCAAAGGCCTGACGTCCCGTGCCTTCCTTGATCACACCAACCATTGCACGCTTGACGAAGTCGACGTCGGCCTGTTTGTAGGGCAGGCGCGCGCTTTCATGCGGCACGGTGAGCTGGCGCGAATGCGAGACCGGATCTTCGACGGCCTTCACGAGGTGAGGCTTCATCACCACGCCGTTGTTGGCGAGCGTGGCAGTGGCGTGCGCGAGTTGCAGGATCGTGAAGGAGTTATAACCCTGACCGATGCCCAGACTGATCGTCTCGCCGTCGTACCACTTCTGTTGCGCGGGCTTCTTGTAGGCCTTGCGCTTCCACTCGGTGGACGGCAGGATCCCGCGCGCTTCGCCTTCGATGTCGATCCCCGTCAACTGCCCGAAGCCGAGCGGGGCCATGAAGTCGTGGATGGCGTTCACGCCGAGGTCATGCGCGAGCATGTAGTAATACGTGTCGTTCGAGACCACGATCGAGCGATACATGTCGATCCAGCCCTGACCGTTACGCACGTCGTTGCGGAACGTGTGGTTGCCCAGCGTGAACGAGCCCGTGTCCTGAAAACCCCAGTTCGGTGTGCGTTTGCCGAGTTCGAGGGCGGCGAGGGCCATGAAAGGTTTATACGTCGAGCCGATCGGATAGGTGCCGCGCAACGGACGATTGAGCAGCGGCCGGTCGGGCGAGTTGTTCAGGGCGTCCCAGTTTTGCTGGTCGATGCCCTCGACGAACAGGTTCGGATCGAAGCTCGGCGCGGAGACGAAGGCGAGCACGTCGCCCGACTTCGGTTCGATGGCGACAACCGCGCCACGGCGTCCCGCGAAGGCCTGCTCGGCGACCTGCTGAAGCTTGATGTCGATGGACAGCACGAGGTTGTCGCCCGGCGTGGCCGGCGTGCGCGAGATCGTGCGCACCGGCCGCCCGCCCGCCGTCACTTCGATTTCCTCGAAACCGGTGATGCCGTGCAACTGCGTCTCGTAGCTTTGCTCGACACCGATCTTGCCAATGTAGTCGGTGCCCTTGTAATTGTTCGCGTCGCGGCGAATGTCGTACTTCGCGCTGTCGCTGTCGTTCTCTTCGCTCATCGCGTCGATACGCTGACGGTCGCGCTGCGAGATTCGGCCGATGTAGCCGATCACGTGAGCGGCCGTCTCACCGAGCGGATATTGCCGGAACAGGCGCGCGTGCACGTCCACGCCGGGAAAGCGGAAACGCTGTGCGGTGAAGCGCGCCACTTCCTCGTCGGTCAGTCGCGTGCGGATCGGCAGGCTCTCGAAGCTCTTGCTGTCGTCCATGAGCTTTTTGAAGCGGGCGCGGTCGCGCGGGGTGATTTCGATCACATCCGACAGATCCGTCACCAGGTCTTCGAGCGGGCGGCCAATCTTCGACGGCGTGATTTCCAGCGTGTAAGCGGAATAGTTGCGCGCCAGCACCACACCGTTGCGATCCATGATCACGCCGCGATTGGGCACGATGGGTGCGAGCGAGACGCGGTTTTCGTCGGCTTGCAGCGCGTACTGGTTGTGGCGGAAGACCTGGAGGTAGACGAAGCGTACTGCGAGCAAGCTAAAGCAGATCAGCACGAAAAGCGCGGCCGCCGTGACCCGCACGTGGAAGGTCTGCAGTTGTTGCTGGGGATTCTTGAACTCGGTCATGCTTGGCGGGGCTCGGCGGGACTCGTGAGTGCGATGTGACGGGCGGCGCCCGTCAGATCGGACGCGTATCGTCGCGGTCGACGGCGCGTTTCTGAGGCGCCAGCAGCAAAATGCTGATCACCGGCCACAGCACCGCTTCCACGAAGCTCGCAGCCAGCGGCCACCAGCCGGGGAACGCAGCGCCGGTCGCCAGACGGATGATGAACGGCACCACGTGCGCCAGCAGCAGCAGCGGCAGCACCGTAAGCGCTTGACCCAGCAATGTGAAGAACAGGACGCGGCGGTGAATCATGATCGCGCCATACGACAGCAGCGTATAGGCAAGGGCATGCTCGCCCAGCAGCCCGGCGTTGTGCACGTCCATGAGCAACCCGACGAGAAACGCTACGCCCATGCCGACCTTGCGTGGCTGGTGGATGTTCCAGAACATGAGCACCAGCGCGACGAAGTCGGGCATGGCGGGGGCATGCCCCCACGGCATCAGGTTCACCAGAAACGCCACCACGAGGCTGAGCGCGATGAAGTACGGATTGACCGGCAGCAGGATGTATTGCGGTCGTGACATGTGAATTCCTTAGTGACCCTTGCGGGCGCCCGGCGCGAGTTTCGGGTCTGCGCGCGTGCCGCCCTTCGGGGCGGGCTTGCCGCCGCTGGCGGACGGATCCGAGGCGCGCGCGAGATCGGCGGCGGCGTCCGGATGCAGCGGCAGCGGCGTGGTGTATTGCAACACCAGTACCTGACGCTGGCTGCGCAGGTTGGCCACCGGCTGACACAGAATGCGGGCGAACGCGGTGTCGGACACCCGGTCGACCTTGGTGATGCGCGCGACCGGCAGGCCGGCGGGGTAGACGCCGTCCAGCCCGCTGGTGGCGATCTCGTCGCCGACCTTGACGTCTGCCGAAAGCGGAATGAAACGCAGATCGAGCACGTCGCCGCGCAGCCCGCCGTAGATCACGCTGTGCACGCCGCTCCGGGTCACCTGCACCGGTACGGCCTGTTCCTTGTCGGTGAGCAGCGTCACCTCGCTTTGCATCAGGAAGACGCGCGAGACCTGACCGAGCAGGCCCTGCTCGGTGACTACCGGGGCACCGAGCTTGACGCCATGTTTCGTGCCGCGGTCGATCACGACACGCTGCGTGAACGGGTCGCGCGTGTCGTATTCGATTTCCGCGGGGATGCTCGGCACGGGCAGACGCTCGCGCAGGGCCAGCATCTGACGCAGGTGTTCGTTCTCGGCCACGAGTTGGTTGTTGCGCTGGGCCTGCACGGAGAGTTCGAGATTGCGCTCGCGAAGCTTGCCGTTCTCGGTGGTGAGCTGCGATTCGGTCGAGAAGAATCCCGCGACGCCCAGAATCGCGTCGCGCGGCAACAGCATCATGCGTTGCACGGGGTAGAGCGCGGTGCCGACGACGGTTCGCACCCGCTCCAGCGTGTTGTAGTGCGAGTCGACCACGAGCAGGCCGATGGCGAGCGCGACGAAACAGATCAGCCGGGCCAACGCCGACGGTCCCTGTTTGAACAGTGGCGGCGGACTGTACTGCATGGTGGGCCCTTCAGGGAAGCACGCGCAGCGAGACGCTGCGGTGCGCGAGTAGTGTCAGTCGGGCGCGACGCAGCGGCGTGACGCCTGACTCCGCGCGCGAGGTCTTGCTGCGTGGCCGGTCGTGCCGGGCGAGGGGGGGAAGGGATTGCCCCACCGCGCCGGACGACGAACCACGCACGTTGGCTTACTCGTAGGAGAAGATGCTGCCGAGCTTGTCCATGCGCTCGAGCGCCATGCCCGAGCCACGCACCACGCAGGTGAGCGGGTCTTCGGCGACGAGCACGGGCAGGCCGGTTTCTTCGGCGAGCAGACGGTCCAGATCGCGCAGCAACGCGCCACCGCCCGTGAGCATCATGCCGCGCTCGGCGATGTCGGCGCCCAGTTCCGGCGGCGTTTGTTCGAGTGCGATCTTCACCGAGGACACGATCTGGTTGAGCGGATCGGTCAGGGCTTCGAGGATTTCGTTGCTGGAGATGGTGAAGGCGCGCGGAATCCCTTCCGAGAGGTTGCGGCCCTTGACTTCCATTTCCTTGACTTCCGAGCCCGGGAAGGCCGAGCCGATTTCCTTCTTGATGGCTTCGGCGGTCTGTTCGCCGATCAGCATGCCGTAGTTGCGGCGGATGTAGTTGACGATCGCTTCGTCGAACTTGTCGCCGCCCACGCGCACCGAACCCTTGTAGACGATACCGCCCAGCGAGATCACGCCCACCTCGGTCGTGCCGCCGCCGATGTCGACGACCATCGAGCCCGTGGCTTCCGAGACCGGAAGCCCGGCGCCGATGGCAGCGGCCATCGGCTCTTCGATCAGATACACCTGCGAGGCGCCGGCGCCGTGCGCGGCTTCCTTGATGGCGCGACGCTCGACCTGGGTCGAACCGCACGGCACGCAGATGATGATGCGCGGCGAGGGCGAGAACAGGCGCGACTCGTGAGCCATCTTGATGAACTGCTTGATCATCTGCTCGGTCACGGTGAAGTCGGCGATCACGCCGTCCTTCATCGGACGAATGGCTTCGATGTTGCCCGGAACCTTGCCGAGCATCTGCTTGGCTTCCTTACCGACGGCTTGAATCGTCTTCTTGCCGCTCGGGCCGCCTTCCTGACGAATGGCGACAACCGAGGGTTCGTCGAGAACGACGCCCTTGCCGCGCATGTAGATCAGGGTGTTGGCCGTGCCCAGGTCGATGGCCAGGTCGTTGGAGAAATAGCTGCGAAGAAAACCGAACATGCAAAATCCTGTGTTTGCGTGAGGCCGCCCAATGAACTTGACTGGGACGGCTGCCTGTCGTCTGGGTTCCGGCCTGTTCGCAAAAAAATCGCCAGGCGCCACGCGGCGGCTCGCGAAACATGCGGACAAACCGAGGAATGCTGTACTGGGCAGGAGGCGGGGCTGCCGTCAAAAATCCGTCGCGTCAGGGTCTTCCAATGGACTGCGCGATCGTCTGTCGCGCCCCCCGGACTGGCCGTGGCCCACCTGCGCGACAGCGGCGGAGGGTGCAAAAACACGCTCCGACGCAAATTTAATGCGCAATGATACCTTATAATTTCGCAGGTTTTGCAGGAAAAACGAGCACGTTGACGCCACATTCGACCCCCGCGGCAGTTTCGCCCGGGAGCCTTGCGGCACGGCGTGTCAGCCCTCCTGCGCAGCGCGATGCACGGAGTCAAACAGAGGCCGGGTTCCGACTCGTTCGCAGAATCTCCGCATTCTGGCCCTAATTTTGGCGTCAGACATGCATTCAGCTGCTCTCCAATGCGCATTTTTTCGGGATTTCTTCATGGCTTTGAATCTCTCAGACGTCAAACGCATTGCCCATCTCGCGCGTCTCGAGCTGGCCGATGACGAGGCGGCACACATGGAAAAGGAGCTCAACGGCTTCTTCGCGCTCGTCGAACAGATGCAGTCGGTCGACACGACGGACGTCGCCCCGCTTGCGCACCCGATCGAACAAATTCAGAAAGTCGCTCAGCGTTTGCGCACCGATGTCGTGACCGAGTTCGTCGATCGCGATGCGAATCAGCGTCCGGCGCCCGCCGTCCAGGATGGTCTTTACCTGGTCCCGAAGGTCATCGAGTGAGGCCGGAGGCCGTCGCGCTGCGGGCTTCACTGCCGCTTGCCACCGCCGCTAGTCACTGTCGCTCCCTACCGACGCTCACACTGCCGCACACACACTGCCGCAAATTTACGCAGCTTTCATGCGCTACCCAGCACAGCAGCCATCATGGAACAAGATCTGATTCACTTGCAGGATTTGCGCGCCGCGCTCGACGCCAAGCGCGTCTCGAGCGTCGAGCTCACGCAGCACTATCTGGCGCGCATCGCCGCTGCCGCCGATCTGAACGCCTTCGTTCACGTCGACGCCGAAGCCAGTCTCACGCAGGCACGTGCGGCCGATGCCCGTATCGCCGCAGGGGATGGCGCGAACCAGCCGCTGCTGGGCATTCCCGTCGCACACAAGGACGTGTTCGTCACGCGCGGCTGGCACAGCACTGCCGGCTCGCGCATGCTCAAGGGCTATCAAAGCCCGTTCGACGCCGCGGTCGTGGAGCGTCTGTCGGACGCCGGCATGGTCACGCTGGGCAAGACCAACATGGACGAGTTCGCCATGGGGTCGTCCAACGAAAACTCCTACTACGGCCCGGTGAAGAACCCCTGGGACAAGCTCGCCGTGCCCGGCGGCTCCTCGGGCGGCTCGGCCGCGGCGGTGGCCGCACGTCTCGCGCCGGCCGCCACGGGCACCGACACCGGCGGTTCGATCCGCCAGCCGGCCGCATTTTGCGGCGTGACCGGCATCAAGCCGACGTACGGCCGCGTCTCGCGCTACGGCATGATCGCCTTCGCCTCGTCGCTCGACCAGGGCGGCCCGTTCGGGCACAGCGCCGCGGATTGTGCGTGGCTGCTTAATGGCATGGCCGGTTTCGACGCCCGCGATTCGACCAGTCTGGAACGTGCGGACGAAGACTTCGCCCGTGGACTGGGCAAGCCGCTCGATGGCGCGACGGCCGACAAGCCGCTCGCGGGTCTGCGCATCGGTCTGCCGGCCGAATACTTCGGTGAAGGGCTCGACGCCGACGTGCGCGCCTCCATCGACGACGCGCTGGCCGAATTCGAGAAGCTCGGCGCCGTGCGCGTGCCGGTATCGCTGCCGAAGACGGAGCTCTCGATTCCGGTGTACTACGTGCTCGCCCCGGCGGAAGCCTCGTCGAACCTGTCGCGTTTCGATGGCGTGCGCTTCGGCCATCGTGCCGACGAGTACCGCGATCTGCTAGACATGTACAAGAAGTCGCGCGCCGAAGGCTTTGGCACGGAGGTCAAGCGCCGCATTCTCGTGGGCACCTACGTGCTCTCGCACGGTTACTACGACGCCTACTACCTTCAGGCGCAGAAGATTCGCCGCCTGATCGCGCAGGACTTCCAGAACGCGTTCGCGCAGTGCGACGTCATCATGGGGCCGGTCGCCCCGTCGGTGGCGTGGAACCTGGGCGAGAAGAGCGCCGATCCGGTGCAGATGTATCTGGCCGACATCTACACGCTGTCGGTGAGCCTCGCGGGCCTGCCGGGCATGAGCCTGCCGGTCGGGCCGGGGCGTGACGCGCGCCCGGTCGGTCTGCAAATGATCGGCAACTACTTCGACGAAGCCCGCCTGCTGCAAGTGGCCGACGCGTTCCAGCGTGCGACCGACTGGCACAAGCGCGCCCCGGCTGGCGTCTGATCATGAGCGGCCCGCGTATGCAACACGACGACATGACATCTCTCGCCGCCGGTCCGATGATCGTCGCGCCGGCCGCGCGCGGGCTGTTCGCGCGTGGCCTGATGCTTGCGGCCATGGTGCTCACGCTCGCGTCGTGCTCGTTGCCGTTCTCGCGTCCCACGCCGATCGCCTATCGCGAAATCAATCTGTCGGGCTACTGCGCGCAGACCGACGAAGACGGTTTTCGCGAACAGGCAACGCTCAAGGTTCAGGGCAATCAGGTGCAGTCCCTCGACTGGCGTCTTTGGGTCGGCAATCGCGGCAGTTGCCATTTCAATCTGGCGGATTTTCACCAGACGCAGTGGCGCCCGAGCATCGAGCTGCGCGCCAACCGCGGCAGTTGCAAGCTGTTGATCTGGCAGGACCCGGGCAATGTGACCATCGGCCACGCGAACTGCGAGGCATATTGCACGCCGGGCGTCTACGAGACGGCGTGGCCAGTGAGCTTCGATCCGCAGTCGGGCATCTGCGCACGCGGCACGCGCCGGTGAGCGACGGTAGGTGCCAGTGAGTACCAGTAAGCGCCGATTAGCGGCGACGAACAGGAACAGGCCGGTCGCCTCCGGGGATGAACCCGGGGCCGACCGGCAGCAAAGGCAGGGCGACACGCGCCGTGCCCACAAGTTGAGACAAGGGTGAACCTTATGCAATGGGAAGTCGTTATTGGTCTGGAGACGCATGCACAGCTCTCCACCGCTTCCAAGATTTTCTCGGGCGCATCGACGCAGTTCGGCGCGGCTCCCAACACGCAGGCATGTCCGGTGGATCTGGCGTTGCCGGGCGTGCTGCCGGTGCTCAATCGCGGCGCGGTTGAGCGTGCCATCGAATTCGGTCTGGCCATCGGCGCGACGATTGCGCCGCGCAGCATCTTCGCGCGCAAGAATTACTTCTACCCGGACCTGCCCAAGGGCTATCAGATCAGCCAGTACGAAATCCCGGTGGTGCAGGGCGGCTCGCTGAAGATTCAGGTCGAAGCCGATGCCCGCACCGGTCGCGAAGCCTACGAAAAGGTGGTCACGCTCACGCGCGCTCACCTCGAAGAGGATGCAGGCAAGTCGCTTCACGAAGACTTTGCCGGCATGACCGGCATCGACCTGAACCGTGCCGGCACGCCGCTGCTGGAAATCGTGACGGAGCCGGAAATGCGCAGCGCGGCCGAAGCCGTGGCATACGCCAAGGCGCTTCATGGCCTGGTCGTCTGGCTCGGCATTTGTGACGGCAACATGCAGGAAGGCTCGTTCCGCTGCGACGCCAACGTGTCCGTGCGTCCGCTCGGCCAGAAGGAATTCGGCACGCGCGCCGAAATCAAGAACCTGAACTCGTTCCGCTTCCTTGAAGAGGCAATTCAGTACGAAGTGCGTCGTCAGATCGAACTGATCGAAGACGGCGGCACGGTGGTGCAGGAAACGCGTCTTTACGACCCGGACAAGAAGGAAACGCGTTCGATGCGCAGCAAGGAAGACGCGCACGACTACCGTTACTTCCCGGACCCGGACCTGATGCCGCTCGTGATCGACAGCGAATGGATCGAGCGCGTGCGCGCCGCGCTGCCGGAGCTGCCCGCAGGCATGCAGGCTCGCTTCGTCGAGTCGTATGGCTTGTCCGATTACGACGCCGCCGTGCTCACGCAGTCGAAGGCGCAAGCCGCGTACTTCGAAGCCGTGGTGGCGAAGGCCGGCAAGGCGAACGCCAAGCCCGCCGCGAACTGGATCATGGGCGAATTGTCGTCGATGCTCAATCGCGAAGACCTGAGCATCGACGCGAGCCCGGTGTCGAGCGCACAGCTTGCCGGTTTGCTCGCCCGTATCGCCGACAACACGATCTCGAACAAGATCGCCAAGGAAGTCTTCCAGCTGATGTGGGAGGCGCGTGCGACCGACGACGGCGCGGCCGATCGCCTCATCGAGGCGAAGGGGCTCAAGCAGATTACCGACACGGGCGCGATCGAGAAGATCATCGACGAAGTGCTGGCCGCCAATGCCAAGTCCGTCGAAGAGTTCCGCGCGGGCAAGGAAAAGGCGTTCAATGCGCTGGTCGGTCAGGCGATGAAGGCCACGAAGGGCAAGGCCAATCCGGCACAGGTCAACGAACTGCTCAAGAAGAAGCTGGGTGCCTGACGAAGGTCGATGACGCGTTACCGGCGGCAACAGACACCGGTAAAACGTGATGAACGAAGGGCGCGGTAGCCGAGATTCGGCGCCGCGCCTTTTGTTTTGCCCTTCGGGCATGGCGACGCGCCGATTCTCCTATTCGCCTATTGGCTTATCGTCCACCTGACTTCCCTTATGCCGGGACTTTTTTGGACCCCCCGCAAATTGCGCCATACTCCCAGCTAACTGAAACGGCAGGAGTTGGCGATGTTCGAGAAATACCGCGTACCGCTCGGCAAGAAGCTGGACCTGTCGGCCTTCGACCCGGCCGACAAACCCTTTTCCAGCGCGAACAAGGATGACGACAAGGTGCGTATGGCCGAGTTGGCGCTCAAGCTCGACGAGTTGCAGACGATTCTGCACGCCAACAGCAGGCACCGGGTCCTGCTCGTCCTTCAGGGCATGGACACGAGCGGCAAGGACGGAACCATCCGCGCGGTATTCCAGAACGTCGATCCGCTGGGGATTCGCGTCGCCAACTTCAAGTCGCCCACGCCGATCGAACTGGCGCGTGACTTTCTGTGGCGCGTTCACGCCGTGGTCCCCGCCGCCGGCGAGCTGACCATTTTCAACCGCAGTCATTACGAAGACGTGCTCATTACGCGCGTGCACGACTGGATCGATGCGGACGAGTGCAAGCGTCGCTATACGCACATCAACAACTTCGAACAACTGCTCATCGACAACAACACGCACATCATCAAGTGCTTTTTGCATATCTCGTCGGAGGAGCAGCGCAAGCGATTGCAGGAGCGCATCGACGACCCGAACAAGCATTGGAAATTCGAGCTGGGCGACCTCAAGGAACGCAGCTTCTGGCCGCAATACACAAAGGCCTACGAAGCCGCGTTATCGGCAACGTCGACGGAACATGCGCCGTGGTATATCGTGCCTTCCGACTCGAAACGTCACCGTAATCTGATGGTGGCAGAGTTGCTGGTGCACGTATTGAGCGAGCTGAAGCTGACTTATCCGCCGGCCCGGCCCGAATTGACGGGCATGAAGGTGGAATGACGCAGCGCAGCATGGGCAGTCGCAAGACAAAAAATGAAGCAGCGCAATGCTCTGAATAGCAGTGCGCGTACGCGATGGTTTTATCACTAGAAACAGACGCAACCGGACAGGCGGGGGCCTGACCGGCAAGAGGGCGTCGCATGGGGAAACGGGGAAGAAGATGAGTGACGAGAACGCCCGCCGGCCGTTGCCGGGGGAGGCGGCTGCCCGGGGGCAGGCGGGGACGGATAAGCCGGGTCAACCGGATAGGACAAGCAAGCCCGCGGCGCGGCGCTGGGGCGTCGGCCTGCTCGCAGTGGTGCTGGTGGCGGGTGGCGCGCTCTGGCTGCGCTCGCGCGGCGCGGAGAAGCCGGTCAAGACAGCCGTTGCGCCTTCGGTGACGGTCGCGACGGTCGAGGTGCGCGATGTGCCGGTGCGGCTCATCGCCAACGGCACGGTCACGGCACGCCAGACGATCGACGTTCGTCCGCAAATCTCCAGCACGATCCGTCAGGTCCACATCAAGGAAGGCGATTTCGTCAAAGCGGGACAGTTGCTGTTCTCGCTCGATGCCCGTATGGACGAGGCGAACCTCAAGAAGGTGCAGGCGCAACTCGCCAAGGACGAAGCCGATCTCGCCAACGCGCGTCGCTCGCTCGCGCGGACGCGGCAACTGATCGCGGAGCATTTCGTCTCGCAAAGCGCGCTCGATACGGCGCAAAGCAGCGTGGACAGCCTCACCGCGCAGGTTGCCGCCGATCGTGCCGCGATTGCCGCCAGTCAGGTGGCGGTCGACTACAACCAGATTCGCGCAGGCATCGACGGTCGCACCGGCGCGATCAACGTGCATCCGGGCAGTCTCGTGACGCCGGGCGGGGCGGCGCTCGTGAGCATCACGCAACTCGATCCGATCGACATCAGTTTCACGCTGCCTGAAGGCGCGCTGGCCGAACTTCAGGCCGCGCGTGCAGGTGGCCCCGTGTCGGTGACGGCCACGCTCGGCACCACGGGAGTGACGGCCACCGGTCAGCTCAGCTTCATCGATAACGCCGTGGATTCGCAGACGGGCACGATCCGTCTGAAAGCGGCCTACGACAATCGCGACGCGAAGCTGTGGCCCGGCATGTACCTGAACGTCGCCGTGATTGGCCGCGTACTCAGGCAGGCGAGCGTGGTGCCGCCGCAGGCGGTGCAAACCGGTCCGGACGGCAAGTTCGTCTATGTGATCGGCGAGGACGGCAAGGTGAGCGCCAAAGCGGTAAAGGTCGGCTATGTGGAAGCGAAGCTCGCCGTGGTCGACGGCGTGCCCGGCGGCACGAAGGTCGTGCAGGAGGGCGCGGAAAACCTGCGCCCGGGCAACAAGGTGACGGTCGTCGCGTCGCGCGAAGGTGGCGCCGCAGGCGCAGGGAAAGCGCCATGAACCTCTCGGAACTCTGCATCCGCCGCCCGGTCATGACGATTCTGCTGTGCGTGGCGGCGGTCGTGGCCGGGCTGATCGCGTACGGCCAGATCCCCATTTCCGCCCTGCCCAGCTACAACTCTCCGGTCATTCAGGTCACCGCCACGCTGCCCGGCGCCAGTCCGGAAACGATGGCGGCGTCGGTGGCGGCGCCGATGGAAAAGCAGTTCTCGACGATTGCGGGCGTCGCGGTCATCAGTTCGACCAACACGCAGGGCACCACCTCGATCATCATCGAATTCGACAGCGACCGCGATATCGACGCGGCGGCTGTCGACGTGCAGGCGGCACTGTTTCGCGCGCAGCGCAAGCTGCCGGTGGAGATGACCACGCCGCCGTCGTACCGCAAGGTCAATCCGGCCGACGCACCGATCCTGTTCCTCGCGATGAACTCGCCGTCGATGTCGCTGGCCGAACTCGACGACTATGCGGAAAACCTCGTCTCCCCCACGCTCTCCACGCTGCCCGGCGTGGCGCAGGTGCTCATCTTCGGACAGAAGCGTTTTGCGGTGCGGGTCAAGGCACGCCCCGACGCGCTGGCCGCGCGCAAGCTCACGCTCGACGACGTGGCGCGCGCACTGGCCTCGGCCAACGCCAACAGCCCCGTGGGCACGCTCGACGGCAGCCGTCAGACGCTGACCATCGAAGCCAACCGGCAGATGACGAAGGCCGAGCAGTTCGCCAATCTCATCATCGCCAGCGTGAACGGCAATCCGGTGTATCTGCGCGACGTGGCCGACGTGCAGGACAGCGTGGAATCGGTGAAGACGGGAAGCTGGGTCAACGGCGAGCGCTCGATCGTGCTCGCGGTGTTGCGCCAGCCCAATGCCAACACGGTGGCGACGGTCGATCAGGTCAAGGCGGCGCTGCCGCGTCTGGCCGAGCAAATGCCGCAGTCGATTCAGGTCAAGCTGCTCAACGACCGTTCCGTCTCGATCCGCGAGTCGATCGACGACGTGCAGTTCACACTCGCGCTCACAGTGATTCTCGTCACGCTGGTGATCTTCCTGTTCCTGCGCCGGCTGGCCGCCACACTCATTCCCGTGATGTCGCTGCCAGTGTCGCTCATCGGCACGGTGGCGCTGATGAAGGGCATGGGTTACTCCATCGACAACATTTCGCTGCTCGGCATTACGCTCGCGGTCGGTCTGGTCGTGGACGACGCCATCGTGATGCTGGAGAACATCGTGCGCCACATCGAGAACGGTGTGCCGCCGCTGCGTGCAGCCCTCGTCGGCTCGCGCGAGATGGGTTTCACGATTCTCTCGATTTCCATTTCGCTGGTGGCCGTGTTCATCCCCATCTTCTTCATGCCGGGGGTAATCGGGCTGATGTTTCACGAGTTCGCCGTGGTGGTGTCGCTGGCGATTCTCGTGTCGGCTGCCGTGTCGCTCACGCTGATTCCGATGCTGTGCAGCCGCTATCTCAAGCACGAACAGGACGAAGGGCTGGGGCTGCGGGCAACGCAGTGGTTCGAGGACGGCTTCGTGTGGGTGCAGAACGCCTATGTGCGCAGCGTCGACTGGTGTCTCGCACACCGCAAATGGGTGATGGGCGCGGCGGGCGCGACATTCATCGCGACCGGCGTGCTGTTCGCGACCATTCCGAAGGGTTTCTTCCCGAGCGAAGACATCGGGCAGGTACAGGTGACGGCCGAGGGCGCGCAGGACATTTCGTTCGCGGCCATGTCGGCACTGCTGCGGCAGGCGGGCGACATCATCCGCGCCAATCCTGCCGTCGAGACGGTCATCGTGTCGGCCAACGACAGCAATCAGGGGCGCATGTTCATCAACCTCAAGCCACATGGCGAACGTGCGCACATGAGCGAGGTGCTCGAAGCGTTGCGGCGCGATGTGAAACAGGTGCCGGGACTGAACGTGTACTTCAACCCGGTGCAGAACCTGCAACTGGGCGGCAAGCAAAGCAAGAGCCGCTATCAGTACGTGATGCAGAGCGTGAAGCCAGGCGAAATGCAGTCGTGGTCCGACCGGCTGATGAACCTGATGCGCGCCGATCCGATCTTTCGCGACGTGACGACCGACGCACAGATGAAGGGCCTGCAAGCGCAGCTCACGATCGATCGCGACAAGGCGAACACGCTGGGCGTGGCCATCGGCGATATTCGCAGTGCGCTTTACAGCGCGTTCGGGGAGCGCCAGGTCTCCACGATCTATACGCCGAGCGACAGCTATCAGGTGATTCTGCAAGCGGACGACAACGACCGTCGCGACGAAGGGGCGTTCGACAAGATCTATGTTCGCGGCAAGGGCGGTGCGCTGGTGCCGCTCTCGGCCGTTGCGACCGTCGAGCGCAGGATGGGGCCGGTGTCGGTGAACCATCAGGGCCAGTTGCAGGCCGTGACGCTGTCGTTCAACCTTGCGCCGGGCGCAGCGCTGGGCGACGCCTCGCAGAAGATCGTCGGCTTCCAGCAGCAGCTCGGCTTTCCGCCAAGCATCATCACGAGCTGGGGCGGCGACGCGGCGGCATTCCAGAAGTCTCAGTCGAGTCAGGTCGTGCTGCTCGTGGGCGCCTTGCTGGTGATCTATGTGCTGCTAGGGGTGCTCTATGAGAGCTACATTCACCCGCTCACGATTCTGGCGGGGCTGCCGTCGGCCGCCGTTGGCGCGCTGATCACCTTGCGCCTGTTCGGAATGGACCTGTCGCTCATCGCGGTGATCGGCATTCTGATGCTGATCGGTATCGTGAAGAAGAACGCCATCATGATGATCGACTTCGCGCTCGACGCGCAGCGAAACGGGGGCATGACACCGACACAGGCCATTCGTCAGGCGTGTGCGTTGCGCTTCCGTCCGATCATGATGACCACGCTCGCGGCGCTCATGGGCGCGTTGCCGATCGCGCTCGGACTCGGGGCCGGGGCGGAGTTGCGTCAGCCGCTCGGTCTGGCCGTGGTGGGCGGTCTGCTGTTCTCGCAGGTGATTACGCTCTACATCACGCCGGTCATCTATCTCTATCTCGATCGCTTCGCCGGTAACGGCCCGCTGGTGCTGCCCGGCGACAAGGCAGCGAACGATGGCGGCAGGGGCGCCGATGGCGCTCACGACGCGCACGATTCTCAAGGCGCACAGCGTGCCGAGCCCGTGGAGGGATTCACGGCCGGTCATGTGCATTGAGCAAGACGGTCGGCGTCGGTGAACCTGGTGTCGCCGACGCCACCGACGCCGTCCATGCTCCCGGCGTTGGCGCGCATCATGCGCGCATGCCGGGTGCGCGCCTTCGAATCTCGTCCGCACGACATGACGCGATCGCACATGTCACGCAAAACATCGAAAAAACCACACCACTTCGCTTGTGAAATGGCTGATTCCTAATCTTCGCGCACGCCGTCGAAGGCCCTTGTTTTGCGTTTAGTCGCATTCCTATTTTCACCTTGATGTAGCGGCCGACGTCCTGTTGGCCGGTCTCCCGCCCCCGTCTTGTTTTTCCTCGCATTTCGCGACGAATTTCGCGATTGTCGAGGCGCGTCCAGAGGTATCGGAAACGACACGCCAATGGGCGATTTCTTGCTTGCACCGAATGTCAATTTGCGAAAGACGCGTGCTGCACGCGACAACGCGGCGACGCAAATTCGGGCATAAATCGCCCCTGTCGTCACGAGCACGTCTCTCGGATCGTGGCGTCATTTCTTTCTATTCCTTCAAAAAAACCGGACTCAAAGATGAACGTACGCACAGACGCGAGCGCAATCGCGCAACTGAAGACCCTGTCGACGCAACCCCTGAACAAGCGTCGGCAGCGGGGGGTGACGCTGGTCGAACTCTCGGTCGCCGTCGCCGTCATGGGGCTGATCATGGCAGGGGCCATGGTCGGGGTACCCCGCCTGATGAACAGCGTGAAGCTGTCGCAGGAAATGAAGGACTGGCAGATGTCGGCATTGGCCGTGCAGAACGCCGTGGCCTCCGGCACGCTGACGCCGGCGACAACGCCCGACGTCATTCGCAACATGGCGATCGCCGAGCCGTTCAACCGTCCCGAAGGCGGCACGCAAATCCTGAATCGTTTTGGTGGCGCGATCACGATCACGCCGGTACCCGGGACCGGATATCCGTCCAGCGGCGTTTCCGTGACGTCGGTGGGTTACCCGAGTGCGCAGTGCGAAGAATTCGCCAGCAAGATGAACGGTCTTTTCTCGACGCTCACGATCAACAAGCAGGAAGTGAAGTCGGGAACGAAGATCGAACTCAACAAGATCAACGATTACTGCAAGTCCAACGGCAAGGACAACGTCACGCAGTCCGAAATCGAATTCACCATCGCCGGATGAGAGGCGTTCACGGGGATCTGACTTGAAGGCGGACAAGACATGACTCATTCACGCATGCGTGTTGCGTTGATCGCGTTGATGTTCGGCGGTGCGCCGTGTACGGCGCTCGCGTTCGACGCATCGCCCCAACCCGACGTCAGGTGGATGTTCGCGAGCCACAAGCCTCTGCTGCAGTCCGTCGGCAGCATCGCCAGCGCGGGGCCCGTGCCCGACGCGGAACCGGTCGGCGGACTGCCTCGGCAAGTGCTGGACGACGCGCCGCGCCAAGTGGCGCCGGTGGCTGCCCCCGCGCTTGCCGAGGCCACACCAGCGCCTGTGCCGCAAGCCGGGTTCGAGCTTGCCATGCGACCGTCGGATGGCCGTGTCTCGCAGGCCGTGCGGCGTTACGCCGAGCGCCACGGCTGGCAACTGGCGTGGGAAATCGACCGGGATTTCCCCATCGAGTATCCGGCCACGTTTCGTGGCGATTTCCTTGGCGTCGTCGAGCAGATCGTGCGCTCGCTCCAGAACACCGATGCGCCGATACGCGTGAAGGTCTATGAGGCCAACCGCGTGCTGCGCGTCGTTCACGCCACACAATAATCCGCGTCGTGCCGTGCGCACGGCGAACTACCTCGGAAGCGGTCATCCATGAGAATGCGACTCGGCGTGTTGTGCGCCATCACGTTACTGACAGCGTGCGGCACGCCGGGCATGCTGTCGCAAACCGACGAGAACATTACCCGCTCGCGCAACGACGCGCGCGCGGCACTCGACACACACACGGCGCCGCCGATCAGCGCCATCGAGCGTGTGGATGGCGCATGGCTTTCCCGAAAGTCCGTTGCCGTCAACGCCACGGTCGCGTT
Organism: Pandoraea vervacti; assembly: GCF_000934605.2. Classification (NCBI taxonomy): domain Bacteria; kingdom Pseudomonadati; phylum Pseudomonadota; class Betaproteobacteria; order Burkholderiales; family Burkholderiaceae; genus Pandoraea; species Pandoraea vervacti. Next base: position 261,890 of record NZ_CP010897.2, read on the forward strand.
ACCTGAGTTCTTCAAGCGCGAAGTGCGTTTCTCCACGGGGGCGGCGTTGCCCATCTCCGTGTTGCTCGCGCAAGTCGCGCGAGGCAATGGCCTGACGATCCGCGTCGCCTCCGATGTCGCCTGCGAGGCGAATGCCGGCGGGGCGGGAAATGGCGTGCGCGACCGGGGCGGCAGTGTCCTGAAGCGCTTTCAGATCAACTGCACCGAGAGCGGCGAACCGGCCGTACCGTTGCAATATCGCGGCTCGCTCTCAGGCCTGCTCGACACCATTGCGCATCGCTCGGGGACCCACTGGACCTATCGCGATGGCGTGGTGCAATTCGCACGATATGTCACGCGCACTTTCCAGATCAAGATGATGCCGGGCAGCTCGTCGTACACGGCGTCGGTTGGCAAGGCGTCGAAAATGAAGGCCGATCGCGGCGCCTCGGGCGGCGGTGGCGGCGGTGGCGGCGCATCGACGGGCGGCGTCGATCTGAGCTTCAACGCGGACGCGAACGTCACCGTCGAGTCGGAACTCGACTACTGGACGGACCTGGTGAAGACCGTCACCGACATGCTGTCGCCCGGCGGTCGCGTGACGCCGTCCGTCGTCACCAGTTCGCTGGTCGTGACCGATACGTCGGACGTGATTTCGCGTGTGGCGCAATTCGTCGATGCCGAAAACGCGGTGCTCGGCCGTCAAGTCAAGCTGCGGGTTCAGGTGTACTCCGTGAGCCTCGAAGAGAATTCGGCGGCGGGTATCGACTGGACACTGGTCTATCAGTCGGCGAGCGGTCTCGTGGCGTCTCTCGGTGGGCCGGCCACCAGCGGCATGCTGATGGCGCGCCAGGGCGGTTTCAACGTCAGCAAGATTCCGAACGGCAGGTTGGCGGGTTCCACGGCATTCCTGCGTGCGCTCAGTCAACAGGGGCGTGTGAGTACGGTGATCGATACGACGGTCGTCACGCTGAACAATCAGCCTGCGCCGGTGGCCGTTACCCAGAATCAGGGGTTCGTGGCGCAAACCAAGATGTCGCCGGGCAGCTATGGCGGACAGGCGGTGGTGACCGCCGAGCAGTCGGTGCTCACGACGGGGTTCGTCATGAATCTGTTGCCAACGCTCATGGATAACCGCAGCGTGATGTTGCAGGTGCAGATCGACATGTCCGATCTGAAGAAGCTGGAGAAGATCAATTTGCGCACCGGCAAGGCATCCGACAGCGGTGGCGGCGCAGGCGGCGCGCAGATCAAGGCAAACATCGGTGACGGCGGCGCGGGCACGAGCGTGACGCTCGGCGACAGAGGTGACCGGGGCGATGGACGTAGTCGGGGCGACGATGGACTCGGCGTCGGCACGTTCATGCAGCTTCCGCTTACGGCGTCGGTGCAGACGATGCAGCGCGCGTCGCTCAAGTCGGGCGACACGCTCGTGCTCAGCGGATTCCGTCGCAAGGACGACACCACGGATCGGGACGGCATCTATCACTATGAGGGCGGCACGAAAGAAGCGCGCCAACGGGTCAACGAGGTCGTGATTCTGATCTCGCCGGAACTGACCGAGGGCGTGTGAGATGGCGCGCGCCCTGTCCAATCGCCTCGTCGTCGGCGCACAGTGGGAAACGCTGATCGGTCTTGAAAAGGAGATGACCGAGATCCGCAGCCTCGCGCGCAGCCGCGATGCCTCCCACTTTGCCGTGGCCGACGACGGGGCTGGCACGCGCACCGTCGGCCTGATCTCCATGGCGGACGGCCCGCAAGCCGAAGCTGCCGTGCAGGCCTACGCGCTGGCCGCCGTGCTCGGCACGCTGGTCGACGGACCGAACGTCGCCTTCCTCCACCCCGATCCGGACGATCCCGCCAAGGCGGTTTTCGTGACACTGCGCGACCGGCGTCCCGAGCTCGATCTGGAGGTGCCGGCGTCGGAACTCAGGCAACGTCTCGATCAATGGTCTGCCGAAGTCGAAGGTCCGGTGAGCGTGGCCGGCGTCACGCGCATGGACCTTCCGCATGCGGACGTCGTGCTCACGCTCGACGACATTGCCGCCGCTGCACTCCGCGACGGCCCGGCGCAGGCCCGGTTCAAGCCCGTGCGCAAGGCATTGCCCGCCCGGCGGATCGGGGTCGCTGCCGTGACGATGGCGGCGCTCGTCGTCATTGGCGGGGCGGCTTACTGGGGTTGGACGTGGTACGAGGCGATGCAGCGCGAAAAGCTCGCCGCTGCCAATCGCGTCGATCCGGTCGACGCGTACAAGGCGGCGTTAAGTCGGGCGCTGGCGGCCGAGCCGTTCACGACGGGCGCGTCGTATGCGCGACATTTGCAGTACGCGATCCAGCACCTGCCGGCAAATGCGGGCGGATGGCGGCCTGCCAGCATCGACTGCAAGGGGCGGGAATGCGCCATCGAGTGGCGCCGACAGGAGGGCGGGACGTTCGATTTGCTGCTCTCGCATCGGCCGAATGCCCGGATCGTCGATTTGGATCACGCGAAAGAGATCGTCGCGTTGCCTCCCGAGTCAGCCGACTCGACGCAAACGGGCGCAGCGAAGGGCGAGTCGTCACCGAATCACGAAACCGTCATCGAAGCGACGGCCCACACGAAAGCGAAGACGCAGGCCACGGAGGACTTCGCCGAGGACGACGGCGATGCACGCGTGACCCCGATACCGCGCAATCAGTTCCTTCGCACTGCCGGGGCGCGATTGCAAGCGCTCGGCGATTACGGCATGGACATTGCGCTGACGATGCCGGTGCCGCTGGTGCCGGCGCCGCCCGGCGTCGCCGCACGTCGCGACGTGCCGCCACCGATCTCCAAAGGGCAATGGAAGATGGCCGGGCATCTGGCGTTCTTCGATTCGGTTGCGGGATTGATGATGCGCGCGGGCAACATGTCGCTCGGCGAACTGAAGATCGTGATCGACGATGGCAAACCCGTCTTCTCCGCACAAGGAACCTACTATGTCCATTAAGTTTTTTCGGGGCGCCGTGCTGACCCTTTCGGTGATGTTGCCCGCGAGCGCCCACGCCGAGGAGACGATAGACGCCTTCGCACGTGCCCATCTCAAAGCCTCTCAGGAAGCGCAGGACGCCCGCCAGGCGCAAGCCGAAGCCGCCGGTTCAGGCAATGTCAAGGCGCCTGCCTCCGCGACATCGGCGCGTCCCGATGTGGCGCCGGAGTTGCTCTTCATCTACGGTGTCGAGAACGCCGTGGTGGCCTATCTGCGCGTGGACGGCCGCTTTGGCCGCAACGTCGTCAAGGGCGACAAGGTCGGCGAGTGGCAGATCGTCAACATCGGCGACGACTACGTCGATATGCGGCACGGCGCGCGCCAGAAGCGCCTGCTGTTACCCAATGCTTTCGGGGAGGCGTCGTCGTCGAGCGTGCAAACGAGTCACCGTGACCCGGAGCACTCGCATGGCAACGATTTCTGAGCGGATTCGCGCCGCGATGGCGCGTTTTGGACCGCGTGCCAGAACGCGCGCTGTCGTTCATCCCATCACCGATCTGCGCGAGTCCGACATTCAGACGCTTGGCTGGCGCCAGGACCTGGGCATCACGCTCCCGGGCGCGGAGCACGGCTCACTGGTGCTCGTGGCGATGAAGCCGCGTCTCTATCTCATGCTGCTCGAACACACCACCTTCGTGCGCACGCAAGGGTCGGACTTGCTCGAGCGCTTCGACCGCGCTGTGCGCGCCAAGCATCGCCTCGATCTCGAGGGCATCTACGTCGGCACCACCGAAGAGATTCTGCTGATGCAGTCCCGGCTGCAACAACCGGGCGACGACAGCGCCCAGACCGGCGAGCAACGCACGGGAGCGTATCGAAATTTCGATCTCATCATCGAGCGCGCGGTCGACGCCGGTGCGTCGGACATTCACTTCGAATTTCGCGACGGACGGCAGGTGAACGTGCGCATGCGCATTCACGGCAAGTTGCGCACCGCCGCCGAAAGCGACCGTCTGGCACGCGACTATCACGCCATGCTCGATGCGGTGTCCGCCGCGTACAACTCCCGCGCCGATCCGAGCAGCCGCAGCCACAATCACTTTGACGAGGCCCAGCACCAAAGCTGTTCGATTCCGCTGACGATCCGCCAGCGCAAGTATCAGTTGCGGTTTCAGAGCGTGAAGGAGAATCGGGGTGTGGACGTGGTGTTGCGCCTGCTGGTCAACGAAGCGACCGATGGCGACGTGCTCACGTTGTCGCAACTGGGCTATTCCGACGATCAGGTCGACATTCTCGAAGATGCGGTGCATCGCAGCCCCGGCCTCACGATCATCGCCGGCGAAACCGGCTCGGGAAAGTCCACGACGTTGCGCACGCTCATGACGTACGAGCGCGACGCCGGCAAGAAATTTTTCTCCATCGAGGACCCGGTCGAATACATTCAGCCGCACATGACGCAGATCCCGATTCAGCGTCGCGCGGAGGACAGTCCCGGCGAATCCCCTTTTGGCGCTGCCGCTAAAGTCCTGCTGCGAGGCGATCCCGACAAACTCATGCCCGGCGAGATCCGCGACGTGGAGACCGGGTCGTTCGCCAAGTCGATGACGGAGACTGGCCATCAGGTGTTGTCGACGGTGCACGCTTCGAGCGCGTTCGGGATCGTCACGCGGCTGGTCAGCGACGAGATCGGTATGCCGCTCGCCGCCGTCACGTCACCGAACTTCCTGACGGCCATCGTCTACCAGAAACTGATTCCCGTGCTGTGCACCCACTGCAAGCGGCCTGCCTCCGAGGCGCTCGACGACGCCACGCTCTCGGTGATCGGCGCACTCGGCATCGATACGTCGAAGGTTTGCGTCGAAGGGCCGGGCTGCGAGCGGTGCAACGGGCGCGGCACCCGCGGGCAGACCGTCGTTGCCGAAGTCTGCGAATTGTCCGACGCGTTGCTCGACCTGCTGCGCGAAGGGCACTTCTGGGAAGCCGAGCGCCACTGGCGTGCATGCCACGATGGCGATCTCACCAGCGCGAACATGACCGGCAAGTCTGCCATGGAGCACGCCATGTACAAGATGTCGCAGGGGCTCGTTGATCCCCGCGACGTGGAAGCCGCGTTCTGCAAGCTCAAGAAATTCTCTTTTCGTCAGTCCGCGTCGTTGAGTGCGCCGTCAGCGAGGCGGCTTGCCAGCGTGTGACGTGATGTGACGTGACGCTCACGCGCGTCTACCGTCGCTGCCTTCCTTGCCTTTCTTGCCTTCCCAGCCTTCCCTGCCATGATCGAAGCCGCCAAGCGTCTGCTCGCCAACCTCACCCCCGCCCGCGACCCCTATCCCGGTTTGACGAAGGCCAAGCGCCGCTTTCGCAAGACGCGCGCCAAGTTCTACAGCGATTTCGCGGATGCCATCGAAGACGGCGCGAATCCGTTCGAACTGTTTTCCCGACGCCATGCGCGGGCGAAAGAGCGGCGCAATCCGATGGCGCCGCTGTATGCGGTCTGGCGTGATCGGGCCAGCTCGAAGAATCTGCAAAAATCGTGGGCCGGCACGATTCCCGACGAAGACCTCGTGGTGATTGCGGCGGGTGAAAAAGGCGACCTGCCCGGCACGTTGCGCTTTCTCGCACGCGTGGTGATCCTGCAACAGCAAACCCGCGCGGCCATCGCCGGGGCGGTGGCGCTGCCGATCTTCATGTCGGTGCTGCTCGCGGCCATTCAACTGGGGGTGGCCTACGGCATGATGCCGATCATGACGGAGATTATGCCGCCTGAGAAGTTTCCGCTCGTCGGCGCAGGGCTTTACGCGATGTCGGGCTTCGTTGCGGCATGGTGGCCGCTTCTCTATGGCGTGCCCGTCGCGCTCGTGGTGGGCATGTCGTTGTCGTTTAGCCGCTGGACGGGGCCCCTGCGTCGGCGCTTCGACGATTTTGGCCCGTACGCGGTGTATCGCGACGTTCGTGCCGGCGAATTCCTTGTGGCGCTCGCGGCGCTCACGAGCGCCAAGACCTCGGTGTTCGACGCTGTCTCGCTGTTGCTCGCGCGGGCATCGCCGTGGCTGCGCTGGCATTTGCTGCGCATGCGCGCGTCGCTCAGAAGCGAGCGCAGCATGATCAAGGCGATGGACACCGGCCTCTTCAATGAGGAAGTGTTCGACCGTCTCGTGGAGTATGCCGGTCGCACCAATTTCGACGCCGGCATTCGCAAGATCGGGCTCATGACCATCGAGGAAGTTGCCGAGCGCATCAAGGCGCGCTCGGCGACGCTGCGCTCGGTGCTGCTCGCCCTGGTGGGCCTGACGATCATCTTCACCGTCGGCGGCATGCTGCAAATCGGCCATGCGGCGGGCGAGTACGCGCAGTCAATGTTCTGATGGCCGCTTTCATCGATTGCCTATGGGGTGCCTCGGAAGCCTTGGAGGCTTTTCGCAACCTGCCGCGTGAAGGGGTGGTCGCCGTCATGGCGACGCTGGGACTGTTCGTCGGGAGTTTCCTGAACGTCGTCGTGCATCGCCTGCCGCACATGCTGGAGACGCGATGGGCGCGGGAAATCGCGGCATGGTCGGGGCAGACGCCGCCCGTGACGCCAACGTTCAATCTCGCGTGGCCGCCCTCGCGCTGCCCATGTTGCGAGACACCGATTGCGGTGCGTCATAACCTGCCGGTCCTCAGCTACCTGGCGTTGCGCGGGCGATGCGCCGCCTGCGGCGCTCGCATCGCTGCCCGTTATGCGCTGGTGGAACTGTCGGTCGGCGCGCTGTTCGCAGTCCTCGCGTGGACATTCGTGCCGATGAGCCAATACGGTGCAATGCTCGCGTGGTGCGGTTTCGGCGCGACGGCGCTTGCGCTTGCCCTCATCGACATGGACACGCGTCTGCTGCCGGATGCGCTGACGTTGCCGCTGCTGTGGGCCGGTCTGCTGTGCGCGGTGGCGGGGCTGACATTACCCCTTGACGAGGCCGTGCTCGGGGCGGCGTTGGGGTATGGCGTGATGCGCCTGATCGAGTCTGTCTACCGGGCGCTCACGCATCAGGACGGCCTGGGCGGCGGCGATGCGAAGCTCGTTGCCGCCTGCGGCGCATGGCTCGGGTGGATCGGCATTCCGCCAATGCTGGCGTTCGGCGCCACCGCGGCAACGCTCGCCTTCGCGGCATTCGGGCTCGTGCGCGGGCGCGTGTTGCGCGAGCCGCTGCCGTTCGGTCCGTGGCTGGTGCTGGGCGCGTTGGCGAGTGCGCTGTGGGGCGAGCGTTTTCTAAACCTGTGGCTGCACACGCACGCCTGAGTGGATCGTTTCGGCCAGCGCGGCGACAGCCTGTGTGGCAGGCGCATGCGGCGTCTCGCTGGCAGCCGGCGCAGTCACACGGCTTGCGGCTGCGCTCGCCAGCATCAGATCCGCGGCCTTCTCGCCGATCATCATCGACGGCGCGTTCGTGTTGCCGCCGATGAGCGTCGGCATGATCGAGGCGTCCACCACCCGCAGTCCTTCGACGCCGCGCACGCGCAGTTCGGTGTCCACGACCGAATGCGCGTCAGCGCCCATCCGACACGTGCCGACCGGATGATAGATCGTGTCCGCCCGCGCGCGAATCAGCGCGGTGAGGGCTTCGTCGGATTCCACGCCCCGGCTATGCAACTCTTCGCCGCCGAACCTGGCGAGCGACGGCGCGGCGAGAATGCGCCGGATGACGCGCGCGCCGCGCAGCAACGTGTCGACGTCTTCCTGCGCGCTCAGGAATGCGGGGTCGATCAGCGGGGCGTCGCGCATGTCGGCGGAGGCGAGCGTGACGCGTCCGCGGCTCTTCGGGCGAAGCACGCAGGCGTGCAGCGACATGCCGCGCCGCAGGTGTGGCCGCCGGTTATGGTTGTCGCAGATGCCCACGAGAAAGTGCATCTGCAAGTCGGGTCGCGTAAGTGACGGATCGCTCTTGAGAAATCCGCCCGCCTCGGCGACATTGCTCGCGAACAGGCCACGCCGGTCGCGCAGATACTGCAATCCCTGTGTGAACAGATGCCACAGGCCGGCGGGCGTGTAGCCGACGAGCTCGGGATGCGCGACGTACTTGTTGATGATGAAGTCGATGTGGTCCTGCAAGTTCTCGCCGACCCCGGGCGCGTCGACACGCACCTCCACCCCATGCGCGCGAAGTTGCTCGGCAGGACCGATGCCCGAGCACATCAGCAATTGCGGCGAGTTGAATGCCCCGGCGCTCAGCACGACTTCCGCACGTGCACGAAGGGTCTGCACCGCGCCGTGGCGTTGCAGCTTGATGCCGACGGCGCGCTTGCCGTCGAAGACGATGCGCTGCACGAGCGCGTCGGTGATCACGTGCAGATTCGCGCGCGCCTTGCCGTGCAGATAGGCGCGCGCGGCGTTCCATCGTTGGCCGCCTTTCTGCGTGACCTGGTAGATGCCCGCGCCTTCGTAATGCTCGCCGTTGAAGTCTTCGCTCACGGGGAATCCGGCTTCTCGCGCGGCGTCGACATAGTGTCGGGAGAATGGATTGACGGTCTGCAGATCGGCGACGTTGAGCGGGCCGCCGACGCCATGCCACGCATTGGCGCCGCGCTCGTTGTTCTCGTTGCGACGGAAGTAAGGCAGCACGTCGTCCCACGCCCACCCGGTACAACCGGCGGCCGCCCAGTCGTTGTAGTCGTCGGGATGACCGCGCGTGTAGATCATCGCGTTGATCGAACTGGAGCCGCCGAGGCCGCGTCCTCGCGGCTGGTAGCCCTGGCGTCCTCCCAGCCCGGCCTGCGGCGTCGTGCGATAACCGTAGTTGCGGCGCGACGCAAACGGCACCAGCGCGGCGAGACCGAGCGGCAGGCGCACAAGGAAGCTGTTATCGGGCGGGCCCGCCTCCACGAGCGCGATCGTGCGCTCGGGCAGACCGTCCGCCAGTCGTGCGGCCAGGGCGCAGCCGGCCGAACCGCCGCCGACAATGACGTAGTCGTAGTCCATGCGGTCATCCTCCCTTGGATGGCATTGCTTCAACGGCAGTGTTGAATGCGTTCGCTGCTTTTGCTTCTCGTATATTTTTGCGATGCCGTGGCGTGCGTCGTTGCGCTGCACGTTGCTGCTGTCCCGCGAGGTAAGTGACGGTTGTGTTCTGTGCGGACGCTACCCGTTGTCACTTTGCGGTGGCACCCATTGTAGGCAGACAACGGGGCCGCCCGGGGGCGAAGTGAAGCATTCCTCTAATTTGAGGGAACTCGGGAGCATGAGCGCTATGATGAAATGATCGACTTGCGGTGACCGTCCCATGGTTGGCATACCGAGCACGGATAGACGACGTGAGGGACAGCACCGAGGCCGGCATGGGAGACAGAGGAGACACCGATGACCGAGCTCTGGCAGACGCACGACGTCACCAATCAGGTGCCGCCGCTCACGGATTACAACCTGTACGCCACCGACGCGGCGCTGCAAGGCGCTGTGGCCGCGTTCGACGCCGACTGGCATGCGAGGGAACTGCATCGTCAGGGCGCGCGTCTGGGCGAGGCTGAGGTGCAGCAATGGGCGCACGACGCCAATCGCCACGCCCCGGAACTGCAATCCTTCGATTCGCAAGGCAATCGGATCGACCGAGTCGAGTTCCATCCGGCGTGGCATTCGCTCATGGGACTGTTGCGCGGGGCGCAGTTGCAGTCGCTGCCATGGGCGCAGCCGCGTGGCGGGGCGATGGCGGCGCGCACGGCGTCGTATTTCCTGCACGCGCAGAACGAAGCCGGCTCGCTATGCCCGACCACGATGACCTTCGCGAGCATTCCCGTGCTCGCCCGCGAACCTGCGCTTTTCGCGAGCCTCAAGGACAAGTTGCTTGCGCCGCAGCACGATCCGCGCGATGTGCCGCTTGCGCAGAAGCACGCCATCCTCATCGGCATGGGCATGACGGAAAAGCAGGGCGGCTCGGACGTGCGCACCAACACGACGCTCGCCGCTGATCGCGGCGACGGCACGTTCTCGCTCGTCGGGCACAAGTGGTTCTTCTCCGCACCGCAGTGCGACGCCCATCTCGTTCTCGCGCGTGAGCACGACAGCGACGCGCTGTCGTGCTTCTTCGTGCCGCGTTACACGCCCGATGGCGGCAAGAACGCCGTACAAATCCAGCGTCTCAAAGACAAGTTGGGGAACCGGTCGAATGCGAGCAGCGAGGTCGAATTTCAGGATGCTTACGGCGTGCGTGTCGGTGCGCCGGGACGCGGCATCCCCACCATCATCGAAATGGCGACGTACACGCGGCTCGACTGTGTGATCGGCAGTGCGGCGATGATGCGCACGGGCGTGGTGCAGGCAACGCATCACGCGCGCCACCGCGTGGCATTCGGCGCGAAGCTCGTCGATCAGGATCTGATGACCACGGTGCTCGCGGATCTCGCGCTGGAATCCGAAGCCGCGACCTGGCTGGCGATGCGCCTCGCACAGGCGTTCGATGCGGGGGCCGTCGACGACGATTCCCCGCTGCAACGTGCGTGGCGCCGCGTCGTGTTGCCGGCGGCGAAGTTCTGGGTGTGCAAGCGCGCGCTGGAACTGGCCGGTGAATGCATGGAAGTGTGGGGCGGCAACGGGTATGTGGAGACGGGCCCGCTCGCGCGGCTGTATCGCGAGGCGCCCGTCAATTCAATCTGGGAAGGCTCGGGCAATGTGATGTGTCTGGACGTATTGCGGGCCATGAGCCGCGAGCCGGACGTGGCGCAAAGCTGGTTCCACTGGCTCGCCGAGCGCACAGGGTCGCACCCCGCGCTGCGTGCCGCGCTCGCACAGTTGCATGGCTGGCTCGCGGCGGACCCGGCAACGCATGCAGTGCGCGCGCGGGCCATTGCGCAACAGATCGTGTTGCTCGCACAGGCTGCGCTGCTGCTGGAGCATGCGCCGACCGATTTGGCGCATGGTTTCATCGAGAGCCGGTTTTCTAACCTCGGCGGGCGCGTGTACGGCGTGATGCCCGATACGCTCGCCGCCGGTGTGCAGCGCGCATGGCTCGACCGGGCGTTTCCCGGATGACGCGGGTGCTGCGCATGCGTATCTCGCAATGCTCAATGTTCAATTCACAATTCACGATTCACATCGCGTCACATCATCACAAGACTTCGACAGCGGCAGGGAGGATACGCATGGGACACAAGGATGAGCCGGGCGGGCCGACGGGTGAACGGCATCCGGCGTCGACACTGGACGTCTCCACCGACGACGACCTGGCGCGTGCGATGCTGCTGCCGCGCTTCGAAGCGATGCGGCATGCGCACAACGCCGCGCCGCACGTCGACTGGCCGACGCGAAAGCGCCACCTGAAGGCGTTGCAAGCGATGCTGCACAAGTATCGCGAGCCATTGGCGAAGGCCATCGACGCCGACTTCAGCGGACGCTCGATACAGGAAACGGACATGCTCGAACTGTTCCCGTCGCTGGGAAATCTGAAGCATGCGCTATCTCATACGCGTGGCTGGATGCGTGGCTCGCAAGGCTGGGCGAATCTATGGCTGTTGCCTGCGCGTCAGGCTGTGGTGCCGCAGCCCTTGGGTGTCGTCGGCGTCATCGTGCCCTGGAATTACCCGCTGTTTCTTGCGGTCGGTCCATTGACGGATGCGTTGGCTGCGGGCAATCGCGTCATGATCAAAGTGTCCGAGGTCACACCGCGTTTCGCGGAAGTCTTTGCCTCGGCCGTTGCTGAAACGTTTGCGCCGGAGTGGGTGACGGTGGTCACTGGCGACGCACAGGTCGCACGCGCTTTCTCGACGCTGCCGTTCGACCATCTGCTGTTCACGGGCGCGACGTCCATCGGGCATCACGTGATGCGTGCGGCGAGCGAGCATCTCACGCCGGTGACGCTGGAGCTGGGCGGCAAGTCGCCCGCCATCATCGGCCCGGGCGCGCGCTGGGAGCATGCGGTGGAGCGCATCATGCTCGGCAAGCTGCTCAACGCCGGGCAGACATGCGTCGCCCCCGATTACGTGCTCGTGCCTCGTGAGAAGCTCGACAGTTTCGTCGCGACTGCGCGCCGGGTGGCGGCGCGAATGTACCCCGATGCCGTGAACAATCCGCAGTACACGAGCATCGTGTCGGCGCGGCACTTCGAGCGTCTGACTGGACTGGCGAGCGAGGCGGCTGCGCAGGGGGCAACGTCGCATGCGCTTTTCGACGCTGCGCCGCAGGCCTCGCGCAGGCGCTTGCCGCCGGTCGTGCTCACGGGCGTGCACGATGGCATGCGTGTGATGCGCGAGGAGATCTTCGGGCCGCTGTTGCCGGTGGTGCCCTACGACGATCTGGAGGCCGCCATTGCCTACGTGAACGAGCGGCCGCGACCGCTCGCGTTGTACGTGTTCGATACCGATAGCACGCGCATCGACAGGGTGGTGAACGGCACGATTTCGGGGGGCGTGACCATCAACGACACGCTGTTGCACGTTGCCGAACATTCGCTGCCCTTTGGCGGCGTGGGGCCGTCAGGGATGGGGGGATATCACGGCGAAGCGGGCTTTCGCACGTTCTCCAAGGAGAAGCCCATCTTCCGTCAGGCGCGCTGGAACGGCGCCGGATTGCTCAACCCGCCCTACGGCAAGGTGTTCGCCGCGATGATCCGGCAATTGATCCGGTGAATGCCCTGCCGCGTGAACGCCGGTGAGCGTGCGGCGACCGTCGGCCATCTCCCCAAAACAAAAGGTTCATCGTGGATTGCCGGGGAAAGCTGCGCGGATTTTGAGGAAGAAATATTCCTCGTCACGGTAGCCGTATGCCCGGCGCTTGATGACCTTGATGGTGTTGTTGATGCCTTCAACGACGCTGGTGTTAAGTGGGTGTCGGCAGCGGGCCAGGATGCCGTGCCAATAGCCTTGCAGGCGCTGCGCAAATAGTTTCAGCGCAGCGATACCGCTGTCGTTGGCTTGAGTAATCCACTGCTCCCATGCCTTTTGCGCCCAAGCTGGCTTTCGGTAGAACCACAGTCGCTTGAGTTCGTCTCGTAGCAAATAGACGCACAACAGAGGCTGGTTGGCTTGCAGCAGCTCACTCAGGTGCACGGACTGTTCCGGCCGTAGATTCTTTTGATTGCGTAAGAGCAGCCAGCGGCTTGATTTGAGGACTTTGCGTGCTGGCCGGTCATCTCGGAGTCGGTTGGCCTGATCGACTCGGACCCGGTCGATCACTTCGCGTCCGTATTTGGCAACGACATGGAACAAGTCGTAGACGATTTCGGCTTGCGGGCAGTTCGCCTTGATTTCCAACTCGTAGGCCGTTGTCATATCGATGGCAACAGCCTCGATATGCTCTGCAACGCCCTCGGGAAGCTGGTCAAAGAAGGCTCGGGCAGTTTCACGCGAACGGCCATTCCCAATCCATAGCACCTGCCGACTGAGCGGCTCGACCACCACCGTGGCGTAACGGTGGCCCTTGTGCAGAGCGAATTCGTCCATCGCCAAATATCGAACCTGTGTCCAATCCGGCTCGGCGATGCTTGCTCGCAAACTCGCTTTGTCGATCGCTTTAACGGTATGCCAATCCAAACCGTAGAACGCTGCAACGGCCTGGACATTGGTCGACTTGAGCAGAATTTCACAGGCCTTGGCAAAGCGCGCTGTGACCCGTTGGTAGCGCCCGAGCCAGTCCAATTTCTCCAGCCTCGGGCCACCACAGTGCTCGCACCAAAGCCGACGACGCGGCACATGCAGCACCACTCGATATTCAAACAAGGGAAGATCCCGAACCCGGCGCACCGTCGTCTCGTGGATCTGCGAGCAACGCTTGCCGCATTGCTCGCACAGCATCACTCGGCTTAATGGCTTCAGATACAACGACAGTGTCCGACTGTCCTGCGAAGGCCACTCCACTCGCTCAACTCGGTATCCCGTCCAGCAACCGAGGGCTTCCAGCGCTTTTCGATCTAGCAATTGCTCCTCCGAACACCGTCTCTATTGGCGTCAGATTATCAATTGCCTTGAAAACCTCCACGGTTTTCCACGATGAACCAAACAAAACCCCCGCCGGTGTGACCCGAGCGGGGGTTTTGGCGGGACAGACGCCGGTTTGCACCGGCATCGCCCATCAGGCGTGGCGTCGAATCAGGCGACTGCGCGCAGACCGGCGTCGGCCAGCAGGGCGTCGGCACGATCGGTGGCTTCCCACGAGAATTCCGGCTCTTCGCGGCCGAAGTGGCCGTAAGCAGCGGTCTTCTCATAGATCGGACGCAGCAGGTCGAGCATCTGGATGATGCCCTTCGGACGCAGGTCGAAGTGCTTCTCGACCAGTTCGGCAATGCGCTGATCGCTGATCTTGCCCGTACCGAACGTGTTGACCATGACCGACGTCGGGCGCGCCACGCCGATGGCGTACGAGACCTGAATCACGCACTTCGAGGCCAGACCGGCAGCCACGATGTTCTTCGCGACGTAACGGCCAGCGTAGGCTGCCGAGCGGTCGACCTTGGACGGGTCCTTGCCCGAGAAGGCGCCGCCGCCGTGCGGTGCGGCACCGCCGTACGTGTCGACGATGATCTTGCGGCCCGTGAGGCCGGCGTCGCCCTGCGGGCCACCGATCACGAAACGGCCGGTCGGGTTCACCAGGAACTTGATGTCGCCCTTGATGAGGTCGGCCGGCAGCACCGGCTTGATGACTTCCTCGATGACGGCTTCGCGCAGCGCTTCCAGACCGATGTCCGGATGGTGCTGCGTCGACAGCACGACGGTGTCGATGCTGTGCGGACGACCGTTTTCGTACTTGATCGTGACCTGGGACTTGGCGTCCGGGCGCAGCCACGGCAGACGGCCGTCGCGACGCACTTGCGACTGGCGCTCGACCAGACGGTGCGACAGGTAGATCGGCAGCGGCATGAGTTCCGGCGTTTCGTCGCAGGCGTAACCGAACATCAGGCCCTGATCGCCAGCGCCCTGATCGAGGTTGTCGTCATGCGCGCGATCCACGCCCTGGGCGATGTCCGGCGACTGGCGGTCGTAGGCGACCAGCACGGCGCAGCCCTTGTAGTCGATCCCGTAGTCGGTGTTGTCATAACCGATGCGGCGGATCGTTTCGCGCGCCACTTGCTGGTAGTCGACCGTGGCTGTCGTGGTGATTTCCCCCGCGAGCACGACGAGACCCGTGTTGCAGAGCGTTTCCGCAGCGACACGCGCGTACTTGTCCTGGGTCAGGATGGCATCGAGAACCGCGTCGGAAATCTGGTCGGCGACCTTGTCCGGGTGGCCTTCGGAGACGGATTCGGAGGTAAAGAGATAGTCGTTCGCCACTTCTGGCTCCTCTAACGTAATTTGGCGACTCACGTTGCCGTCATCGGAGGGGAAGCGGCGACGCTTTAGCGGAAAATTGGTCGAATGCGCTGCCTCGATAGGGTGGCACATCCGAATCGCCCCGCAAGTTGTCAGTTAACTCGGCGATGTCGCTTATTATACGCCCCTGAAGAAATCCTGCTTGCGACATGTCAACCACTCCCAAGAAATCCCTCGGGTATTACCTGAGCGTGGGTCTGCTGCGCGGACTCAACCTGCTGCCCTATAGCTGGGTCGCGCGCTTTGGCGCGGGTATCGGGCATGTGCTGTACCGGATCCCGAGCTCCCGCAAACGGGTGGTCCATACCAATTTGCGCCTGTGTTTCCCCCATTGGGACGACGCCACCCGCGAGCGCGTGGCCAAGGCGTCCTTCGTCCACGCGATCCGCAGCTATGCCGAGCGCAGCGTCCAGTGGTTCGGTAGCGCCGAAAAGCTGGAGCGGCTCATCGAAGTCGATTCGGCCGTGGATCTGCTTGCGCCGGACATGCCGCCGACGATTTTGCTGGGCTTTCACTTCGTCGGGATCGAGGCGGCCTCGGTTTTCATCAATCACGCCCTGCGCCGGCCCTGCGCGTCGCTCTACACGCCGATGTCGAACCCGGCGTTCGACGCCATGGCCCGCGAGCAGCGCGGTCGCTTCGACGCCGAGATGATCCCGCGCGGCGACAGCGCCCGCGACGTATTGCGCATGTTCCGGAAGAAGAAGCCCGTCATGCTCGCGGCCGACATGGACTATGGCGCGCGAAACTCCACGTTCGTGCCGTTTTTCGGGATGCAGGCCTGCACGCTGACCTCCGTGTCGCGACTGGCCGAAGTCGGCCGGGCGCAGATCCTGCCGTTCATCGGCGAGGTGCTGCCGAATTTCAAGGGCTATCGGCTCAAGGTGTTCCCCATTTGGGAGAATTACCCGAGCGGCGACCCGGACGCCGATGCCCGCCGCATGAACGAATTCCTGGAAGCGCAGATCCTCAAGATGCCGGAGCAGTATTACTGGGTCCACAAGCGCTTCAAGACGCGCCCCCCGGGCGAGCCGGGCGTCTATTGACGACACCGGATGCGCGTCGACCTTCTCCACTACAATAGCGGCATGAAGCTCAAATTCACCAAGATGCAGGGCGCCGGGAACGACTTTGTCGTGATCGACGGCATCTCGCAGACCATCGATTTCACGCCCGAACAGTGGCGTGCGCTCGCCGATCGCCATTTCGGCGTCGGCGCGGACCAGTTGTTGCTCGTGGAGCGCTCGGGCTTGCCCGGCGTGGACTTCCGCTATCGCATCTTCAACGCGGACGGTGGCGAGGTCGAGCATTGCGGCAATGGGGCGCGCTGCTTCGTCAAATTCGTGCGCGACACGGGGCTCACGGACAAGCGCACGGTGCGTGTCGAGGTGCAGCAGGGCGTGATCACGCTCACGATGCGCGAAGACGGTCAGGTCAGCGTGGATATGGGCGCACCGATTCTCACGCCGTCGGACGTACCGTTCGATGCCGCCGGCCTGGAGGGCCGTCGCGAGGGCGACGACACACTCTGGCCGCTGGATGTGGGCGGCAGGACGACCTGGATTTCCGTCGTCTCCATGGGCAACCCGCATGCCGTGCAGGTGGTCGATAACGTCGACACGGCGCCCGTCGAGACGGATGGCCCGCTCGTCGAGCGTCACCGGCGCTTCCCGCGCCGCGTGAACGCCGGGTTCCTGCAAGTGGTGTCGCCGCACGAAGCCCGTCTGCGCGTGTTCGAGCGCGGCGCGGGTGAGACGCTCGCCTGCGGCACCGGCGCCTGTGCGGCCGCCGTGGCGGGGATCCGTCGGGGGCTGCTCAAGGCGCCGGTCGCCATCGAGACGCACGGCGGCACGCTCACCATCGATTGGGACGGCGCAAGCGGCCCGGTCATCATGACGGGGCCGGCGGCCACGGTCTTCGAGGGCACCATCGAGATTTAATTGGTTGCCTGATGCAGTACGGCTGAATCAGCACGGCCGAATCAGCATGGCCCACGCAGTAAAGTCACTGGTAAGAGACGGATCCGAGGATTCTGATTTAGCGACCCTGGCAGCCGCTCGCCTTCCTTGTGAATGACACCACGGGGCGGCGGGCGGCAGTTGACGAATAGCAGACGGACATTCATGAACGACCGAGATATTGCCGAATACCTGATCGCGCATCCTGACTTCTTCGAACGCCACGCCGAGTTGCTCGCGGGTGTACGGCTCACGAGCCCGCACGGCCAGCGTGCCGTGTCGCTGCAGGAACGTCAGATCGAGATGCAGCGCGAGAAGACCAAGCAGATCGAGCGACGCCTCGCCGAACTGATGCGCTACGGCCACGAAAACGACGATATCTCGGGAAAATTGCACCGCTGGACCCTCGGCCTGCTGGGCGAGCGCGATCCGCACGCACTGCCCGAGGCCATCGCCCGCGGTCTGCGCGACGTCTTCAGCGTGCCGTTCGCCGCCGTGCGTCTGTGGAATGTCGCCGCCCCGTATCAACCGGCGGAGTTCGCGCGCAGCGTGAGCGAAGAGGTGAAGATCTTTGCGGCGAGCCTCGCCACGCCGTATTGCGGCGCGAATACCGGTTTCGAAGCCGTGACGTGGCTGGGCGCGCCGAGCGATCCGGCCTCCGTCGCGTTGCTCGCACTGCGCGACCCGCAAGTGGTTGACGGCCCGGTCTTCGGCCTGCTCGTCATGGGCTCGGACGACGCCCGCCGTTTCCACGAAGGCATGGCAACCGACTTCCTGACGCAGATCGGCGAGTTGGCCGGCGCTGCGCTCGGCAAGCTGCGCGCCGACGACTGAGATGTCGTCCGGATTCCCGGTCGAGGACGATACGTCCGACCAGACCCCGCTCCAGCCGGGCATCCGCACTTACCTCACATCGCTGGCCAGCGAGCGCAAGCTCGCCACGCTCACGCTGGAAAACTACACGCGGGACCTGCGTCAGTTGCAGCGTCTCGCCAACGATCGTCCGCTCGAATCGTTGCAGCACGGCGACATTCGCCGCTTCGTCATGAAGATGCACGGCGAGGGACTGGTCGGTCGCTCCATCGCCCGCAAGCTCTCCGTCTGGCGCGGCTACTTCGCGTGGCTGGCCCAGCGCACGACGCTGGCGGCCAATCCCGTCGAGGGCGTGCGCGCACCCAAACAACCCAAACCGCTGCCCAAGGCGCTCTCGCCCGATCAGGCCTCGGCGCTCGTCGAGTTCGAGACGGGCACGTCTGCCGAAGCCGTGCGCAACCGGGCGATGTTCGAACTGCTGTATTCGTCCGGGCTGCGCTTGTCGGAGCTCACGGGGCTCGATCATCGTTATGTGGAGGCCGACGGCTACCGCTCCGCGAGCTGGCTGGACCTGGCCGAGCGCGAAGTCGTGGTGACCGGCAAGGGGAACAAGCGGCGCCGCGTGCCGGTCGGCGAGAAGGCCGCGCAGGCGCTGGCGCAGTGGCTGGAGATGCGCGCGGCGCTGGCGTCGGCCGAGCCTCATGCCCTATTTCTTTCCTCGCGCGGCCAGCGCATCGGCGCGCGGGCCGTGCAGCAGGGGCTGGCGCGTCACGCGCTCGCCGCGGGCCTGCCAACCCACGTTCATCCGCACATGCTGCGCCACTCGTTCGCCACGCACGTGCTGCAATCGTCGGGCGATCTGCGCGCCGTGCAGGAAATGCTCGGCCACAGCAATATCTCGACCACGCAGATCTACACCAAGCTCGACTTCCAGCATCTGGCGAAGGTCTACGACCAGGCGCACCCGCGCTCGCGCAAGAAGCCCTGAGCGATTGCCGGAGCGCTCGCCCTGCGGTGCCGGCACGTTTCGCGGCTTTCCGAACCGTCCCGACCGATCCGACGGTCGGCAACGCGAGTCGGTGTAGAATCGCGTCCTTTCCAGCAAGTCCCGCATGTCACCTATGCCGTGCATGCGCCGCGCCCGCCGCATCGCGTCTGGTGCCAGGCGCCGCGCCGCGAGACTTGCCGTCACCCCCGTATGCAACCGTAGGCAACCGTTGGTCCGTCCCGCATGAATACCTTGACCCTCAAGCCCGGCAAAGAAAAGTCCTTGCTGCGCCGCCATCCCTGGATTTACGCGACCGCCGTGGCCCGTGTGGACGGCAATCCGGCATCCGGCGCGACGGTCGTGGTGCGTGCCGCCGATGGCCGCTTTCTTGCGCGCGCCGCATTCAGCCCGGTCTCGGCCATTCGCGCGCGCGTGTGGACGTTCGCGGAGAACGAGCCGGTCGATCATGCATTCTTCAAGCGCCGCGTGTCGGCGGCGCTCGCCTATCGCGAGGCCATGGTGCGGGACACCGGCGCCACGCGTCTGATCTTCGGCGAGGCCGACGGGTTGCCGGGCCTGATCGTCGACCGCTATCAATCCGCGCCGGGGCAACCGGCGAACGACCAGCTCGTATGCCAGTTCATGGCGGCGGGCGTGGAGGCCTGGAAAGACGCCATCACGAAGGCGCTGGTCGGCGCCACCGGTTGCCCGAATGTCTACGAACGCTCGGACGCCGCCGTGCGTGAGCGCGAAGGCCTGCCGAGCCTCACCGGCGTGCTGGCGGGCGCGGAGCCGCCCGAAGCGCCCGAGTTGCTGACGACCCATGAGAACGGCGTGAAGTATTACGTCGACGTGCGCCACGGCCACAAGACCGGCTTCTACGTCGACCAGCGCGATAATCGCCTGCTCGTTCAGCAACAGGCCCGGGGCCGCGATGTGCTGAACTGCTTCTGCTACACCGGTGGTTTTTCGCTGGCGGCGCTGGCTGGGGGCGCGCAGAGCGTGCTTTCCATCGATTCGTCGGGCGAGGCGCTGGCCATTGGCGCCCGCAACGTCGAGCTCAATGGTTTCGACCCCGCCCGTGCGCAATGGCGCGATGCCGACGTGTTCAAAACGTTGCGCGCCTTGCGCGAAGAAGGTCGGACCTTCGACATGATCGTGCTCGATCCGCCGAAGTTCGCACCCTCGGCGCATCACGTCGACCGCGCTGCACGGGCTTACAAGGACATCAACATGGCTGGCTTCAAGCTGCTGCGTCCGGGCGGCCAGTTGCTGACCTACTCGTGCTCCGGGGCCATCGACGCCGATCTGTTCCAGAAGATCGTGGCGGGCGCTGCGGTGGACGCCGGTGTCGACGCGCGTATCCTGCGACGGCTGTCGGCAGGCATGGATCACCCGATGCTCACGCAATTCCCGGAAGGCGAATACCTCAAGGGGCTTTGGTTGCAACGCATGTGAGCCATCGCTTCGCCGGGGGGCGTGACCCCAACATCCCCCGGCACCCTGGCGTCACCGGCGCATCAACCCAACGTCAGGCCCGCGACGCCCAGCGCGATCAGCACGGCGCCGCCCACGCGGCGGTGCATCTCGCCTTCGCCCAGCACCCGAACGCCGAGTAACGCGGCGACCATCATCGACATCTCGCGCGCCGGGGCGACGTGGGACACCGGTGCATACCTGAGCGCGGTGAGAATCAGAAAGTAGGACATCGGCGAGATCGTCGAAATCACCAGAATCTTGCGCCAGTTGGCCTGCCAGAGCATCTTGATACGCGCGGGACGCGAGAAGGCCGTGGGTGCCGAGAGCGCCACCCGAAGCACATTTTCCAGGTAGTAATAGACGAGCGGCGCGAGCATCAGGGTGCGAATGGCGTAGGCGTCCGCCAGCGTATAGGCGGCGATGAACCCGCCGGTCAGTACGCCCCAGCCGGCGCCCGCGTGCATGCTGCCGCGCCGAAAGAGACGTTCGCCGCCGGCGATCACGAGCACACCGCAAACCACCAGTCCGATGCCGACGAGGGCGAGCCAGCCGGGACGCTCCCCCAGCAACACGATGGCGCCCAGCGACGAGAGCAGCGGCCCGGTGCCCCGCGCGAGCGGATATACCACCGACAGATCGCCCACGCGATAGCCACGCTGCAGGACCAGCGTGTAGCCGTAGTGCAGCAGGGCGCTCAGAGCAATCACGCCCCACCCCAGCGGCGAGGGCCAACTGGCTTGCGTGCCCGTCAGGAAATAGAGGGCGAGCGGCGTGTAGAGGACGACCGTGAGCAGTGCGTAAAGAAAGACGAGCTGCGGACCGCCACCCTCACGGGTGTCGATCCGTTTGGCGACGAAGTTCCAGGTGGCGTGCAGGAAAGCAGCGGTAACGACAAGGGCGAGGGCGGTGAGCGACATGACGAAGGACGTTTTTTTGTGTCCATTGTATGACGCATCGCCGGCGACCACGGGGCAATCAGGATGGGGTTGGGGGGCGGCAGGCCAGCCATCGCTAAAATCGCGCAATTGGACGTGAATGGCTTGCCAGGATCCCGCGTCGTCCCGCAAAACCTTGCGGTTATCCCCACTTTTGCAACTCGGTTGCAGCGCTGGCGGGGCTGTGCTTAAATCGATTCATGAGCCTTACTCAACTACAACCGTATCTGGAAGCGGCCCGCGCGAGCTTGCAGGAGCAATCGGGCCGCGTGACCTCGGGGCGCGTACGTGTGCTGGCATTGCTGCTCAAGGCGGGCCGGCCGCTCACCCATCAGGAAGTGCTGGCCGATCTGGCCACCGACGCCGACCCGCTTGACCGTGTGACGGCCTACCGCGTGCTCGACTGGCTGGTCGCGCAAGGCTGGGCCATCAAGCAGGCGGGCGACGACCGCATCTTCCGCTTTGTCATGGCCGAGCACGTCGATCCCGAACGTGCCAACGCGCCGCGTCCGCATACGCAGCATGGTCATTTCCGCTGTGTACGCTGCCACCGCACTTTCTGTCTTGACGATTGGCCGCAGCATCCCCAATTAAGCGAGCGCGAACTCAAGCGCCTGCCCAAGGGGTTTGTCGGCGAACAGGTCGAGCTTCTGATTCATGGCACCTGCGCCCAGTGCGCCGGGGCTACCAACTGACGCGACCCTCGCGCAGTACCACCACAGGACATTGCATTCATGACTCCCGTCACCATCCTGACCGGCTTTCTCGGCAGCGGTAAGACCACGCTGCTCAAGCGCATCCTGACCGAAGCGCACGGCATGAAGATCGCCGTCATCGAAAACGAATTCGGCGAAGAGAACATCGACAACGACATCCTCGTGCAGGACAACGCCGAGCAGATCGTACAGATGAGCAACGGCTGCATTTGCTGCACGATCCGTGGCGATCTGGTGCAGGCGCTCTCCGACCTGAATACGCAGCGCGACGAAGGCAAGATCCAGTTCGACCGCGTGGTCATCGAGACGACCGGCCTGGCCAACCCCGGGCCGGTGGCGCAAACGTTCTTCATCGACGATGAAGTGGCCGATACCTACCGCCTGGATGCCATCATCACGCTGGTCGACGCCAAGCATGGCCAGCAGCAGCTCGATCAGCACGAAGTGGTGCAGCGTCAGGTCGGTTTCGCCGACCGGCTGTTCATTACCAAGGCCGACCTCGTGACGCCCGACGCCCTGCACGATCTGAAGCATCGTCTCGCGCACATGAATCCGCGTGCGCCGCAACTCGTGGTCGACTTCGGTCAGGCCGACCTGAAGCAGATCTTCGATATTCACGGCTTCAACCTGAACGACAAGCTCGACATCGACCCGGACTTCCTTGCCGCCGACGCGCATGCGCACGACCACGGTCACGACCACGACCATGATCACGATCATTCGCATTGCGATCACGACCACGGCAAGTGCGACCACGAAGGTCACGACCACGGCCACCACCATCCTCATCACGCCCATCACGACGACGCCATCAAGTCGTTCGTCTTCCGCAGCGAGAAGCCGTTCGACCCGGCCAAGCTGGAGGATTTCCTCGGGAGCATCCTACAGGTGTACGGCGAACGCTTATTGCGTTATAAAGGCGTATTAAACATGCGCGGCATCGACCGCCGGGTCGTGTTCCAGGGCGTTCACCAGATGATGGGTAGCGACGTGGGCGCGAAGTGGCAACCCGGGGAGACGCCGAACACCAAGATGGTGTTCATTGGCGCGGAACTGCCGAAAGACATCATCCTGCAAGGGCTGGAACGCTGTCTGGTCTGAGCGGAATTGCCGAATCCGGTGACGGGAAAGCCCTTAATCGGGGCTGTCGGACGATTCGGTTACAATACCTGCCCACTGGGGCTGCCGCCAGCGAATCGACGCGGCGCTCCGGAGGGTAGGCAGGGGAGCACCGTCATGGCCACCGCCTCTCGCAAGACTGCCACCGCACGCCCCACGCGCCAGTCAGAACCGGCGCCGGGAGCGGGCGCCAAGCGTGCTCCAGCAGGCAAATCGAAGACGGGCGAAGAGGCCGCCGCCAAGAAGGGGCCACCCAAATCGTCCGGCAGGAAAGTAACCCAAGAAGCCGCCCGCGGCATTGCCGGTAAGCAAGACGTGCCACCCGCTACAGGGGCATCGCCGGATCATCCGAAAGAGACGCCACAGAAACCCATGAGCAAGCAACGACTTTTGACCGAAGCCGAAATTCTGAAGATGTCCGACAAGGACTATATGAATCAGGCTCAACTCGACTTCTTCAAGAATCGTCTCGAAGAGCTGCAAGCCGAAATTCTGCGTAACGCTGGCCAGACGACCGAGAATCTGCGGGAAACCATCCTGGTTCCGGATCCGGCCGACCGCGCCACGATTGAGGAAGAGCACGCGCTGGAACTGCGCACTCGCGATCGCGAGCGCAAGCTTCTGAAGAAGGTCCAGCAATCGCTCGCTCGCATCGAGTCGGGTGAGTACGGCTGGTGCGAAGAGACCGGTGAGCCGATCGGCGTGCCGCGTCTGCTCGCACGTCCGACCGCAACGCTCTCGCTCGAAGCGCAGGAGCGCCGCGAACTGCGCCAGAAGCTGTTCGGCGACTGATGCACGCATGACCGGTCCCGATCCCGCGCGGTGGCGGTGAACGGGTACCGCGCTCGATCGAAGGCATGTCTTCACGGCATGCCTTTTTTGTTGGGCTTTCGATCCCGACCGGTCGACCAGGGACGCACGCGCGCCCGGGGCGCACGCCTACGCCTCGGCGTGTGGCCTGCGCGCAACGTCACGCCGGACTCGCGGCTGACATCGCTTTATGGCAGAATTGCAACTCAGTTGCAATTCTAGCCTTTCCATGCCTTCCATCGATTCCGTCTTCCGCCAATGGCGTGCGCGCTCGCGTACGCCGCTCGGGCGTGGGCGCAGCGGCTGGATCGCGTGGCTGATCGTCGCGTTGCTTTGCGTGCAGATGTGGGGCTTGCAGCATGAGATCGTGCATGCCCGCGAGTTGTCCGGCGTGTTGCCGGGGTTGCCGGGTGGCGGCCCGGTTGCTGCGAAGGCCTTCTCGACGCTCGCAAGCGCCACCCATGCCGCGAGCGATGTCCTCGTCTCGGCCGGCGCGGGTGGCGACGATGGCGATGACAGTTTAGTCCCCACCATGGGGCGTGGCGCTGCCAACGAGGCTGCGCAATCGATACCTGCGTCGCACGCAAGTTTCGGCACCCATCACCACCATTGCCATCTTTTCGAGGGCGCGACCCTCGCCATGGCCATGGCCGTGGCGGTGCTCCAGTGGTCGGGCGCTGCCCACACGGCGCAGGCCCCATTGCGCCCCCATGGACGAAGCCACGCGAGCGCCGTCCTCCTGCCGTTCGATTCCCGCGCGCCACCGGTCGCGGTCTGACGCCCGGACGTCTTCGACAACGTCTGCGATCACGTCGTCGATCACGTCTTCGAGGTTTTCCACGAATTCTCGCCAGCACGGTGCCGATGCACGCCGCCTCACGGTCGGCGACGTCGGCGCATTGCGCGCGTGTTCGTGCCGAATCACGGGACACGTGCAGCGCCGTCCTACGGCGAATGCACTCGCTGCCCTCAGACCGATCAGTACCAGACCGATTAACACCCGACCGATATGGCAACGCCCTCCATTGCTTCAACGCCGTCTTCCCGCGTCGCACGTGAACGTGCCGCCGCCCTCCCGCTTGCACACGACGCCGGAGCGCGCCGCCGCGCGCGCCCGACGCTCGCGCCGCTGCCGCTCGCCGCAGCGCTCACGTTCAGCGCCTTCGCAATGACCAGCGTCTCGGCGCACGCCGCCGACGCATCGTCGGGCCCAGCCGCCACCACAAGCGCGCCGGTGACGAGCGCGACCCCGGAAGCGGCGCTGCCCGCCACATTCGTCACGGGCAACCCGCTCGGTCGCGCCGCCGCCGATCTGGCCGCCCCGATCACCGAACTGGACGGCAAGGCGCTCGCGCTGCGTCGCGCCGCCACGCTTGGCGAGACGCTGGATGGCCTGCCGGGCGTGTCGGCCACGTCGTATGGCCCGAACGTCAGCCGTCCGATCATTCGCGGCCTCGATGGCGATCGCATCCGCGTCCTGCAAAACGGCACGGCGTCGCTCGACGCCTCCTCGCTGTCCTACGATCACGCCGTGGCGCAGGACCCGCTGAGCATCGAGCGCGTGGAGATCGTGCGAGGTCCGGCGGCGCTACTGTACGGCGGCAACGCCGTGGGCGGCGTGGTCAACACCATCGACAACCGCATTCCGCGTGAAGCCCTCAATGGCATCTCGGGGGCCACGGACGTCAGCTATGGCGGCGCCAACCGGGAGCGTGCCGGCGCTGCACAACTCGAATTCGGCAACGGCCAGTTCGCCTTCCATGTCGACGGTTTCGCGCGCAAGAGCGCCGACCTGCGCATTCCGGGCTTCGCCCGTTCGGCGCAACAACGCGCGCGCGACGACGAAGATGTGGCGCAGCCCTCCGGCACCTTGCCTAACAGCGACGGGCAGACGAGCGGCGCGGCCGCCGGCGCCTCGTGGACATGGGCCGACGGTTACGCGGGCCTCTCGTACTCCGGGTACGACTCCGACTACGGCACCGTTGCCGAGCAAAACACGCGCATCCGCTTGCGTCAGCAGCGTCTTGCGCTGGCCAGTGAAGTGCGCAACCTCAGCGGCCCCTTCACGGCGTTCAAGTTCGATTTCGGTTACACCGATTACGAGCACAAGGAAATCGAGAACGGGCAGACGGGCACGACCTTCAAGAATCACGGCTATGAGGGACGCATCGAGGCGCGTCACGCGAAGATCGGGCCGCTCGAAGGCGCCGTGGGCGTGCAGTTCTCGCAGAACACGTTCTCCGCCCTGGGCGAAGAAGCGTTCGTGCCCAAGAGCGACACGACCAACGTGGCGCTGTTTGCGCTCGAAGAGTGGGCTGTCAATCAGGCAGTGAAGCTCTCGTTCGGTGCGCGCGTCGAGCACTCCAGCGTGAAGCCGAGCGCCGGGGGCAACGAGCGCTTCGATAACCTGCCGTCGCGCAACTTCACGCCGGGCAGCGTGTCGGCCGGGGCGGTGTTCGCGCTGGCGCCGGCGTGGTCCGTGGCCCTCAATACCGCCTACACCGAACGTGCACCGACCTTCTACGAGCTGTATGCCAACGGCCCGCACCTCGCGACCGGAGTGTACGAAATCGGCGATCCGCAGGCCAAGCTTGAAAAGGCGTTCTCCACGGATTTGTCGCTGCGCTATGAAAACGGTCCGAACAAGGGCAGCGTGGGGGTGTTCTACAGCCGCTTCACCAACTTCATTGCGCTGAACAACACGGGCCGCACGGTTGAGGGGGACGAGAACCCGCTGCCGGTCTATCAGTACGCCGGGGTGCCTGCCGACCTCTATGGCTTCGAAGCCGAAGGCCGCGCCCGTGTCTGGCAGGGTTACGGCAATCTCGACGTCGAACTTCGCGGCGATTACACGATCGGCCGCAATCGCGACACGGGTGAACCGCTGCCGCGCATTGCACCGTTGCGTCTGACGGCGGCGCTCGTGTACGGGCTGGGTCACTGGGGCGCACGCCTGGAGATGGTCCACGCGAGCAATCAGGGGCGTGTACCGGCCAACGATCTGACGACCAGCGGCTACACCACACTGGGCGCTGCGCTCACCTACCAGTTCAAGGCCGGCGGCGCACAGTGGCTGGCCTATCTGAAGGGCGAGAACCTGACCAATCAGGAAGTGCGTCTGGCCAGTTCGGTGCTGCGCGACATTGCACCGCAGGGCGGTCGTGCGGTTCGCGTGGGATTGCGCACCACGTTCTGAACGCGTTGCCCCTGCAACGCTCTGGACGGCGCCGCAGTCTGCTGCGCCTCACCGCATAATCGAGGCAATTTCCGAGAAATTGCCTCGCATCCCCAGGCTCGCGCGGCGCAATGCCGCGCCAACGCCACGATCCATGCCGCCTCCCGGGCATCGGCTTGTCGTCGATGGCATGCCTTGCCGGATGCCGTCGACGCCTCTTGATATTCTTTCGATTGCCCTAAACTACAGTGACGTCTCGCCCACCGGGCGCGTCGTCACCGTCCACGGACGGCATGCGCGCGGCCGCCGGGCCAATCGTTACGGGGCGCATGTCGCCCCCCGAAAAGGAACAGGCATGGAGCAATATCACGGCACCACCATCGTCTCCGTTCGGCGCGGCGATCAGGTCGCGCTCGGCGGTGACGGACAGGTCACGCTCGGCAACATCGTGATGAAGGGTACGGCGCGCAAGGTCCGCACGATCTATGACGGCAAGGTCATGGTCGGCTTCGCGGGCGCTACCGCAGACGCCTTCTCGCTGCTCGACCGCTTCGAAGCGAAGCTTCAGAAGCATCAGGGCCATCTCACGCGCTCGGCCGTCGAGCTCGCCAAGGACTGGCGTACGGATCGCATGCTGCGACGTCTCGAGGCGATGATGATCGTCGCGGACGCCGAGACCACCCTGGTCATCACCGGCAACGGCGACGTGCTCGACCCGGAAGGCGGCGTGGCGGCCATCGGTTCGGGCGGGTCCTACGCACAGGCTGCCGCACGCGCGCTGGTCGAGAACACCGACCTCACGCCGGCGGACATCGTCAAGAAAGCGCTGACGATCGCGGGCGAAATGTGCATCTACACCAACGGCAATCACATCATCGAATCGCTGCCGCCGAAGGCAGCGAAGTAACGTCGGACGACGCACGCGTCGCAGCGGGTGGACTCCTGCGGCGCGACTTGCCGGCCGGTGGCGAATCGACAGATCCCTGAACGTTTCGCCGCCGGGCCGGGCGTCACCTGCTTTGCGAACCCCTACACTGGCGAACGTCATGACCCATATGACCCCCTCCGAGATCGTTTCGGAACTCGACAAACACATCATCGGCCAGCACAAGGCCAAGAAAGCCGTCGCGGTCGCGTTGCGCAACCGCTGGCGCCGTCAGCAGGTGGCCGAGCCCCTGCGTCAGGAAATCACGCCGAAGAACATTCTGATGATCGGCCCGACCGGTGTCGGCAAGACCGAAATCGCGCGACGTCTGGCCAAGCTGGCGGACGCGCCGTTCATCAAGGTCGAGGCGACCAAGTTCACGGAAGTTGGCTATGTGGGCCGCGACGTGGACAGCATCGTGCGAGATCTCGCGGAAATCGCAATCAAGCAGACGCGCGAAGCCGAGATGAAGAAGGTGCGCACCAAGGCCGAAGACCGCGCCGAGGATCGCATTCTCGATCTGCTGTTGCCGACCGGGCGCGAATCGTCGCGCGACATTCGCTTCGGTTCGGCCGCGCATGACAGCGATCCGAGCGGCGAAGACAACGCCACGCGTCAGACCTTCCGCAAGCGTTTGCGTGAAGGTGCGCTCGACGACAAGGAAATCGAACTCGAAGTCGAAATTCCGGCACAGGGCATGGAAATCATGGGCCCGCCGGGAATGGAAGAGATGACCGAGCAGATCAAGGGCATGTTCGCGAATCTGGGCAACCAGAAGAAGAAGCGTCAGAAGCTCAAGATCAAGGACGCGCTCAAGATCCTCACGGACGAAGAGGCGTCGAAGATGCTCAACGACGAGGAGGTCAAGCAACTGGCCCTGCGCAACGTCGAGCAGAACGGCATCGTGTTTCTCGATGAGATCGACAAGATCGCCACGCGCAGCGAAGTGGGCGGGGGCGACGTGTCGCGTCAGGGCGTGCAGCGCGACTTGCTGCCGCTGGTCGAAGGCACGACCGTGAGCACGAAGTTCGGCATGATCAAGACGGACCACATCCTGTTCATTGCGAGCGGTGCGTTCCATCTGGCCAAGCCGAGCGATCTGATTCCGGAGCTGCAAGGCCGCTTCCCGATTCGCGTCGAACTCGAATCGCTGTCGGTCGAAGACTTCGAAGCGATTCTCACGCAGACGGACGCCAGCCTCGTGAAGCAATATCAGGCGTTGCTCGCCACCGAAGACGTGAAGCTCGAATTCGCGCCGGACGGTATCAAGCGTCTCGCGGAGATCGCGTTCTCGGTCAACGAAAAGACGGA
Organism: Pandoraea vervacti; assembly: GCF_000934605.2. Lineage (NCBI taxonomy): Bacteria > Pseudomonadati > Pseudomonadota > Betaproteobacteria > Burkholderiales > Burkholderiaceae > Pandoraea > Pandoraea vervacti. The sequence continues at coordinate 291,304 of NZ_CP010897.2, forward strand.
GAACATCGGTGCGCGTCGACTGTACACGGTTATCGAGAAGCTGCTCGAAGACATTTCGTACAGCGCAGGCAAGCAGTCCGGCGAAGTGGTCACGATCAACACGGAATACGTGAATCGCTTCCTGGAAGAAGTGGCGCAGAACGAAGATCTGTCGCGCTACGTGCTGTAACGGCGTCACGCCGACGGTCAAACGAAAAGGCCCCGCAAGGGGCCTTTTTTCGTTCACGGAATGGCTTCGGCGATTGCGTCGCGTTGTCGTGCTTACTGCTTGACGGGACGCTTGAGCAGCTTGCGTTGCAGCGTACGTCGATGCATGTTCAACGCACGGGCCGTGGCGGAGATGTTGCCGTTGTGTTCGGCCAGCACGCGTTGAATGTGCTCCCACTCCAGTCGCGCGACCGACAGCGGCGAGGGGTTCTCGATGGCTTCGTCGGCCTGCGTTTCACTCGCGTCGCTGCGCAGCGACGCCAGGATGGTGTCCGCATTGGCGGGCTTGGCCAGATAGTTGTCGGCGCCGTCCTTGACGGCCTGCACGGCGGTGGCAATGCTGGCATATCCGGTGAGCACCAGCATGCGCGCTTTCGGTTGCAGCGCGCGCAGCGGCGCGATGAGCGGCAGGCCCGAGTCGTGTCCCAGATGCAGGTCGACCGAAATCAGATCGAACTGACGCGTGCGTGCGGCAAGTAAGGCCGCAGCGCTGTCGGCGGCGATCTGCACGTCGTAGCCGCGCCGGGTCAGCGCCCGGGCCAGCGTCTCGGCGAACACGACATCGTCGTCGATAAGAAGAAAGTGGGAGGCGTTCATGTCTGACTCCGCGAACCGAAGAAGAAGGTCGCCAGCGGCAGGCGCAACTCGGCGCGTGTGCCTTGCGGCGTGTTGGGGGTAAGGGCGATGTCGCCGCCAAGGCGCTGTGCACTGGCGAACGCCAGATACAGCCCCATGCCATGGCCGCCGTGCGTGCTCATGACGGGCGAATTGCCCAGACGGGCGCGAAGCTCGGCGTTCATGCCCGGGCCTTCGTCGCAAACGGTAAAGCACACGTCGTTCGGGGCCACGGCCACGTCGAGCGTGACCGACGCCGGGCTGAAGTAAGCCGCGTTGTCGAGCAGGATCGTCAGGATCTGGCCGACCTGCACGGTGTCCTCGATACGCGCGGCCAGCTTGGGCGGCATGTGCAACTGGAACTGCACCTGTGGATGGCGCAACCGCCATTGGGTGGTGAAGGCGGGCAACCATTCGGCAAGCGGCTGACGCACCGGCGCGGCCGCACGCATCTGCACGTGACCGATGGCGCTCTTGCACAGCGCGATCTGCTGCTCCAGCGTCTGGAGGTCCGGCTCGAACGGTTTCAATGCACTATTGCCCACACTCTCGCTGCGCAGTTCGCCGACGACCACCGCCATCGTGGAGAGCGGCGTGCCGAGTTCGTGCGCGACGCTCGCTGCCTGGGCGCCCAGGGCCGCCATCCGTTCGTCACGCAACAGACGCTGCTCGGCGCGGGCGAGTTGGGCGTCACGTGCACGAAGCGCGCGCGACATGCGCGAGACGAACCAGGCGATCACCAGCACGCTGACCACGAAGTTCACCCACATCCCTGCAAGATGCAGGCGCAGCAGGTTGCCCGGATCGGCGAGATCGAGCGGCACGTACTGGAAGTTGAGCGCGCCGTAAGCGACGAGCGAAAGCAGCGCGAGTTGCGATGCGTTACGCCACGGCAGTACGGCAGCGGCAATCGCCAGTCCGGGAAGGAAGAGCGAAACGAAGGGATTGGTCGCGCCGCCGGAGAAGAACAGCAGCGCCGTGAGTGCGGCCAGATCGACGAGCAACTGCCCCATCAGATCGAGATCGGTGCGCCGCTTGGCGCGTTCGATGCCGCGTCGCGCCCGTATCCACGTGAGCACGTTGAACAGCACTTCCAGTGCGACGATGGTGAGCATCGGCTCGAGCGGCAAGCGCACGCCAAGCCAGAGTTGCGCCACGCCAATGGTCGCCAGCTGGCCGACGATCGCCAGGCAGCGCAACCAGAAGAGCTGGACGACGTTGGTCCGCTCGATGGGAAAATGAGTCATACGACAAGTGTACCAAGTCCGCGTCCCGCGCCATCGGGCGCAGCGAGCCGCTGCGACACTCTGCCGCATCGCCCTGAGGTTCGGTATTCCGTAGCCTGCACATGCATTCGACGGCGCGCGACTACAATGATCATTCGCGTTTTGCGCGGCATAAAGTCGCGCGATGTCTTCGTCGAACCGACAGACGTAGACCCCTGACGAGCGGCGAGAGTCGGCCCGTCGACAACAATGAGGAGTTTGCATGAAGCACAAGCTTTTGGCGGCGGTCGCATTCGGTCTCGGCATGGCCTCGGTCACGGCCTTCGCACAAAACGCGGTGGACGTGTCCGGCGCCTGGGCGCGCAGCACGGTTCCCGGCCAGACCTCGTCTGCCATCTATATGACGTTGCAGGCACATCAGCCCACGACACTGCTCAGCGTAAGCACCCCGGCGGCGGCCAATGCCGAAGTGCATGAAATGAAGCTCGAAGGCACGGTCATGAAAATGCGCGCGCTGCCCAAGGGACTCCCGCTCGCGGCGGACAAGCCGGTGGAGCTCAAGCCGGGTAGCTATCACATCATGCTCACGGATCTGAAGGCGCCGCTCAAGACGGGCGACACCGTGCCGGTGACGCTGAAGTTCGAGACCGCCGATCACAAGACCACCGAGCAGCAGGTGCAGGCCACGGTGCGCGACCTGAGCGCGGCGGCACCGGCGGGGGATGGCATGGCGGGCATGGCGCACGGTGCACATAAGTGATGTGACCGGATGTGATGTTCGGCCCGATGTCGGTTCCGGCGCGCCTTGCCCGCGTGGTCAGGCGTGACGGGGCGGCGGGATCCGGTCGCTCAACTCGCCTTGCCGGGGGCGGTGCCGGCGCCGTCGGTCTCCACCCCGGCGGCGCGAAGCGCCGCGCGCAAACAGGCCGCACACAGGCAAGTCGCAGCACCGGATCTTGCCGAGACAGGCAGGCGCGGCCAATCGAGGCACCAACAGCGCATTTCCCCACCAGGCGCTTGCGCGCCGAGCACGGCCCCGCAGACGACCTCGGCCCCGCACTGCGGACAGCGCGAGGGATCGGATGCGTCGTTTGTCGTCGGCTTGCTGTCCATTACCCGAACTCGCTCACTGATTTTCGTCTCGTGAGAGACAGGCTGCCGGATGTCTCGTCCGCCGAGTGGCCCAAGTCGACCGAGTTGCGCAGGTGCAACAGCATGTCGAGCGTCGCTCGCCGGGCACATGCGGGGTGCAATCGGGCGATGAGAGAGAACAAGGTAAAAATCGGCCACTCACGGGCGTTCTTTGGCAAGTGAAAGGGGTGATACGCACACGCGTGCCTGTGCCGCTGACGGGGCGAGAATCGCCGCTTTTGCGCTTGCCGCCATACCCGTGACGAAGCGTAGCCACAGGCATGGGCCGAGGCAAGCCCCGGGACCTGTCGAAACCCGCCGAAAGCCTTCAACGCCCCGCACGGCAAGACTTCTTGGCTGTACAATTCGCCCTGTTTCCCGGTCCACCCGCTTTACCTTCCGAACCTTCCCGCCATGTCCGATCAGCTACTGAACTCCATCGACGACATCGCACCCGCTCTCAAGGCCGAAATTCTGGCCGAGGCGATGCCGTACATCCGCAAGTACCACGGCAAGACCGTGGTGATCAAATACGGCGGTAACGCCATGACCGAAGAGCGATTGAAGCGTGGCTTCGCGCGCGACGTCATTTTGCTCAAGCTCGTCGGCATCAACCCGGTGGTCGTGCACGGTGGCGGCCCGCAAATCGATCAGGCGCTCAAGAAGATCGGCAAGCAGGGCACGTTCATCCAGGGCATGCGCGTGACGGACGAAGAGACGATGGAAGTGGTCGAGTGGGTGCTCGGCGGCGAAGTCCAGCAGGACATCGTCATGCTGATCAACCAGTACGGCGGTCAGGCCGTGGGCCTCACCGGCAAGGATGGCGGCCTCATCAACGCCCGCAAGATGATGATGCCGGATCGCGAGAACGCCGGTCAGTTCCTCGACATCGGCTACGTCGGTGAAGTCGACTCGATCAATCCGGCCGTGGTGCGCGCGCTGCAGGACGACGCGTTCATCCCCGTCATCTCGCCGATCGGCGTGGGCGAAGACGGTCAGGCGTACAACATCAACGCCGATCTCGTGGCGGGCAAGCTCGCCACGGTGCTGGGCGCCGAGAAGCTGGTGATGATGACGAACATCCCGGGCGTGATGGACAAGGACGGCAATCTGCTGACCGATCTGTCGGCGCGCGAGATCGACGAACTCTTCGCAGACGGCACGATCTCGGGCGGCATGCTGCCGAAGATCTCCTCGGCGCTCGACGCTGCCAAGAGCGGCGTGAAGTCGGTGCACATCGTCGATGGCCGCATCGAGCATTCGGTGCTGCTGGAGATTCTCACCGAGCAGCCGTTCGGCACGATGATCCGCTCGCACTGAGCGCGATCTCGGCGAGCGACGCGCGACCCCAGTATGACGGCGTGCGCAAGCCTGTGAAGTTTCAGACAACGGACCCTTCGGGGTCCGTTTTGCATTTGGGCGGCACCGATGTCCGTGAAATGACGGCTGAACGACCACTGAACGAGCGCCGAACCCTCAAGCCGGCGCCGTGAGCCGACGCAATTCGTCGAGCAATTTCGCGGCAGGGCTTGGCAGTATTCCCTGGCGACGGCGGAACGCCGTGAGCGTGCGTGTCGCACGCACGGTCGCGATCGGCAGCGTATCCATCACGCGTGCGGCGGCCTCGACGTCGTACATCGGCTCGGGCATCCACGTCAGAAAGCCGCAGCGCGCGACCATGCTCTTGAGCACCGGCACCGAGCGCGTTTCCACGACGATATTGGGCAGTCCCAGTCCATGGGCTGCGAATACGTCCTGCATGTGGGCGTACGGCGCCGTGCCGCGCGGCGGAATCGCCCAGCGTTCGCCGAGCGTGTCGGCCAGCGTAATCGTCTTGCGCTGGCGCAGGGGATGATCGCACCTCGCCACCACGTAGCTGTCGTCTTGCCAATGGCAATCGGCGATGGCGACGATGTCTTCGGTATCCGGGGCGACGGTCGAGAGCGCCAGATCGATCTCGTGGCGCATCAGTCCCTGCGCGAGCCGGTCCCACACGCCCTCGATGATCTCCACGCGCAGATTCGGCCATCGGGTGAGCACGCGATCGACGGCAAGCGGCAGCACATGACTGGCGATGGCGCCTACCGCGCCGACCTTGATCGTGCCTTTTGCGAGTCCGCGCAACGCATCGATTTCCTCGCGTGCATGCTCCGCCTCACGCGCAAGCAGCATCGCGTGCGGCAGCAGCGCCTGTCCGAACGCCGTCAGCTCCATGCCCTTGCTGTGACGCTCGAACAGCGGCGCGCCCAGATCCGTCTCGAGACGTTTGATCGTACGGCTGAGCGCGGGCTGGGTGAGATGCAATTCGGTGGCGGCGCGCCCCAGGCTACCGGTCGCGACGATCGTCGTGAAGGCGCGCAGTTGCTGGAGATTGAGGCTCATGGCGGACGACGGAACTCCCGAAGGTGCGAAGACGCCGATCACGAAGGGTGGCGACGGCGCATGGCAAAGTCATGCAAAAGCGTAATGACTTCGGCACGTAAAAGCAATTCCGATGCATATATCGGCTGCCTATACTTGCCTGATCGCTGGACCGACGCCCGTCGGTCGAGCCACCGGGCCGATATAAAAACCATGCCGCCACGTCCTGCGCGTCGATGGCGGCGAGAGACAACCGTAGACAATCCGCATCCATGAAAGACAGTCGAGAACTGCGTGCCGGGCAAAGCGCCGGCGCTCCCCAGAGCCTCACCGTGCGCGAGGCGGTCATCGATCTGATGCGTCGCCACGGCATGACGAAGGTGTTCGCCAATCCCGGGTCGACCGAGTTGCCCCTGTTTCGCGATTTCCCCGAAGACTTCGAATACGTGCTGGGATTGCAGGAAGCCGTCGTCGTCGGCATGGCGGACGGCTATGCGCAGGCCACCGGCAATGCGGCGTTCATCAACCTGCATTCCGCTGCCGGCGTGGGCAACGCGATGGGCAACATCTTCACCGCGTACAAAAATCAGACGCCGCTGATCGTCACCGCCGGACAGCAGGCCCGCTCGATTCTCCCGTTCGATCCTTTCCTTGCCTCGGTTCGCGCGACCGAACTGCCGCAGCCGTACGTCAAGTTCAGCCTCGAACCCGCGCGCGCCGAAGACGTGCCGCTCGCGCTCGCCCGGGCCTATCACCTCGCCATGCAGGAACCGAAGGGCCCGGTCTTCGTGTCGATTCCGGTGGATGACTGGGATCGCCCCGCCGAGCCGGTGCCGCCACGTCAGGTGAGCACGCGCGTGCAGGCCGACCCCGTGGCGCTCGCCCAACTGGCGGCGGCGCTCGACGCGTGCGAGCGTCCGGCCTTCGTCGTCGGTTCGTCGATCGATCGCGCCGGCGCGTTCGACGCCGTGGTGGCCCTGGCCGAGCGCCATCGTGCGCGTGTTTTCACCGCGCCGATGTGCGCGCGCTGTGCCTTCCCCGAAGACCATCGGCTGTTCGCCGGTTTCCTGCCGCCGATGCGCGAGAAGATCGTCGGGCTGCTCGGCGGCCACGACCTCATTCTCGTGATCGGGGCGCCGGCCTTCACCTATCACGTGGAAGGCGCGGGGCCGCATGTGCCTGAAGGCGCATCGTTGTTCCAGCTGATCGAAGATCCGGGCGTTGCGGCATGGACACCGGTCGGCGCCTCGGTCGTCGGCAATGTGCGTCTTGGCGTAGAGGCGCTGCTCGCGCGCGATGTCCCGCACGAGCGGGACATGCCGCCGGTGCGTGCCGTGCCGCCCGTGGCGCTGCCCAACCCGCCGGGCGCGCCGATGACCACGGCGTTCGCACTGCAAACGCTGGCGCAGGTGCGCGATGCGCAGGACATCGTCGTGGAGGAAGCGCCGAGTGCGCGCCCTGTCATGCAGCAATACCTGCCGTTCACGCAAGCTGGCACGTTCTACACGATGAACAGCGGCGGTCTGGGTTATTCCATGCCTGCCGCAGTCGGTGTGGCGATGGCGAATCCGGAGCGGCGTGTCGTCGGCCTGATCGGCGACGGCTCGGCGATGTATTCGATTCAGGCGCTGTGGAGCGCGGCGCAGGCGCGTTTGCCAATAACATTCGTTATCCTGAATAACCGTCGCTACGCCGCCTTGCAGGACTTCGCGCCGTCGTTCGGCTTCGGCCCGAAGGACCCGGTGCAGGGCACCGATCTGCCGGATCTCGATTTCGTGCAACTGGCGCAGGGCATGGGCGTGAAGGCGCAGCGCGTGACGCAGGGCAGCGAGTTGCACGACGTGCTGTCGCAGGCCATCGCCTGCGGCGAGACATGTCTCGTCGAGCTGGTAGTGGCATGATGCCCGACGCATTTCAGACATCCATGTCCTCGCGAGTCGCCCTTCAGAACCAGGAGACGTAATCCCATGTCCGTTCAAGACCCCAAAGCCCTCACGATGCTCATCGCCGGTCGGCGCGTCGGCGCCACCAACGGCGCGACGTTCGAGCGACGCAATCCGCTCGACGGCGACGTGGCCTCGCGTGCCCCTGCGGCGACGGCCGTCGATGCGCGCGCCGCCGTGCATGCCGCACGCGACGCGTTCCCTGCATGGTCGAACACCGGCCCGGGCGAGCGCCGTGCGCTGTTGATGAAGGCGGCCGACAGGCTCGAAGCGCGGGTGGAACAGTTTCAGGCCGCGATGGCCGCGGAGACCGGGGCGTCCGGCCTGTGGGCCGGATTCAATGTCCATCTCGCCGCACAGGGACTGCGCGAAGCCGCCGCCATGACGACGCAGATCGCCGGTGAAATCATTCCCTCGGACGTGCCCGGCAGCCTCGCCATGGGCGTGCGTCAGGCGGCGGGTGTCGTGCTTGGCATTGCCCCGTGGAATGCGCCGGTGATTCTTGGCGTGCGCGCGCTGGCGTTGCCGCTTGCGTGTGGCAATACCGTTGTCTTCAAGGGCTCCGAGTTGTGTCCGGCGACGCACGGCCTGATTGCCGACGCGCTGGACGAAGCCGGTCTGCCGCCGGGCGTGGTGAATTTCATTACCAACGCACCGAAAGACGCCGGCGCCGTCGTCGAAGCCCTGATTGCCGAGCCGGCCGTGCGGCGCGTGAATTTCACCGGCTCCACGCGCGTGGGGCAGATCATCGCGGCGTTGTGCGCGACGCATCTCAAGCCCGCGGTGCTCGAACTCGGAGGCAAGGCCCCGTGCCTCGTGCTCGATGATGCCGATCTTGACGACGCCGTGAACGGCGTGGCGTTCGGCGCGTTCGCCAACTCGGGCCAGATCTGCATGTCGACGGAGCGCATCGTCGTGGCGGAAGCGATTGCGGACGCGTTCGTCGAAAAGCTCGCGGCGAAGGCGCGTGCGCTCCCGCTGGGCGACCCCCGCAACGGCCCGGTCGTGCTCGGTTCGGTGATCGACATGTCGACGGTCGAGCGCTGCAATGCGCTCATCGACGACGCGCTCGCCAAAGGCGCAAAGCTGCTGTGCGGTGGCCGTGCCGAGACCACGCTGATGCCCGCCACGCTGCTCGATCATGTCACCCCCGAGATGCAGATCTACACCGAGGAGTCGTTCGGCCCGGTCAAGGGCATCGTGCGCGTGAAGGACGACGAAGCCGCCATCGCCTGCGCCAACGACAACGCGTACGGCCTGTCGGCGGCCGTGTTCAGCCGCGATATCGCACGTGCGATGGGGGTGGCGAAGCGCATCGAGTCGGGTATCTGCCATATCAACGGGCCCACCGTGCACGACGAAGCGCAGATGCCGTTCGGCGGCGTGAAGGCGAGCGGCTGGGGACGCTTTGGCGGCAAGGCCGGCGTGCACGAGTTCACCGAGTTGCGCTGGATGACGGTGCAGACCACGCCGCGTCATTACCCGTTCTGAGCGGAAGCGGTCCTTAGCCGCTTTCGATGACCTTTTTCACTCTACATCCACCATACCGCCGCAGCCGGACACCGGAATAGACGGCCGGAGGAGACAACCGTGTCACAACCGTTTGAAACTGCCCCTGCGGCCGCGCGTGCTGCATCATCGGGCGCGCCCGGCGCCTCGTCCAACGCCACGGAAGCGCCTGCCGCTGCCGCGCCGAACTTCGGCCGCGTCGTCGCGGCCAGTTGCTTCGGCACGGCCATCGAGTGGTACGACTTTTTCGTCTACGGCTTTCTTGCCCCCATCGTTTTCGACCGGTTGTTCTTCCCGCAACTCGATTCGATGACGGGCATGATCGCCGTATTCGCGACGTTCGCCGTGGGCTTTCTTGCACGCCCCATCGGCGGCATCGTCTTCGGACACTTCGGCGACCGCATCGGGCGCAAGTCGATTCTGCTGTTCACGCTGATTCTGATGGGCGTGGCGACCACGCTCATCGGTCTGCTGCCGACCTACGCCATGGTCGGCGTGTGGGCGCCGATCATGCTCGTGACGCTACGCTTTATCCAGGGCTTCGCGCTCGGTGGCGAATCCGTCGGCGGGCTGCTCATGACGGTCGAAGGCGCGCCGGCGCATTTGCGCGGTCTGTTCGGGGGGCTGATTCAGGCGGCCGGGCCGACCTCGATCGTCGGCGCGTCGCTCGCCATCGTGCTCGTCACGCGCTTGCCGGAAGACGATCTGCTGTCGTGGGGCTGGCGTCTGCCGTTTCTCGTGAGCCTGCTGCTCGTCGCGCTCGGCACGTACGTACGGCTGAAGGTGGAGGAGTCGCCGAGCTTCAAGGCGGCTGAGCAGCACCGCGACATCGCGAAAGTGCCGGTGGCCGAAGTGCTGACGAACTACTGGCGCCCGACGCTTGTCACCTTCTTCATCTGTCTGGCGGAGACGAGCTTCTTCTATCTGGTGGCGATTTTCTCGTTGTCGTACGGCACCAAGACGCTCGGTCTGCCGCGTAACGTGATGGCCGACGGCGTGCTGTACGCCAATATTCTCGCCATGCTCACGATCCCCGCGTTCGGCATGCTCTCCGACAAGCTGGGACGTCGCCCGATGTTCCTGATGGGACTCGCCGCCACGGCGCTCTTCATCTATCCCTTCTTCCTGATGATGGGCAGCAAGGAGACGGCGCTGGTCGTACTGGCCATCGTGATCGGGGCGGGCGTGATTCATCCGATGATGTTTGGTCCCGAGGGCAGCTTCTTCTCGGAACTGTTCGACACGCGCGTGCGCTTTTCCGGCGTGTCGCTCGGCAAACAGGTGGGCACGGTGATGGGCGGTGGCCTCGCACCGATGATTGCCGCGAGTCTGCTCGCGTGGAGCCACGGTCAGATCTGGCCGGTGATCGTGTACTTCCTCGTGTTGGCGGCGATGGCGCTGATCTCGACACTGCTGGTGCGGGAGACCCGACACCGCACGATGTAACGTGTGACGCACGTGGATCGTCTCGGCCACGGGACGTCGATGAAAACGAACAGCCCCGCTCGCGTCGCGAAGCGGGGCTGTTTGCTTGAGGCAGTAGTGCCGGCGTCTACGTCAGAGATCGAGCACCAGCATGGCCGACTTGCTGCGCGAGCAGCACGGCAGAATCTGATCGTTGGCGGCGCGTTCGTCGTCGGTGAGGTAGACGTCGCGGTGATCGGGCGTGCCGTCGACGACACGGGTCAGGCAAGTGCCGCACACGCCCTGCTCGCACGACATCTGCACTTCGACCCCCTGCGCGGCCAGTGCCGCCACGATGGTCTCGCCGGCCTTCACGTCGATCACGCGGCCGCTCGAATGCAGCTTCACCTGGAACGGCTTGTCGCCATCGCTATCCGTGCTTGCCTGCGCGGGCGCGGCGAAGTACTCGCGATGCACATTCCCTTCCGGCCATTGCGCCGCTTCGGCACGGGCGAGCACCGCCTCGATGAAGCCTGCCGGACCGCACACATACAGGTGCTTGCCGCCGGACGGTTGCGCAAGGATCGCGTCGAGGTCGGCGCGCGCGCCTTCGCTGTCGTAGTACACATGCGTTTTCGCGGCGATGTCCTCACGCGCGAAGCGCTCGCGAAACGCCGTGCGCGCGGGCTCGCGCGTGCAGTAATGCACTTCGAACGACGCGCCGCTGGCGGCCAGCGCCTCGGCCATGCACAGAATCGGCGTGACGCCGATCCCGCCGGCGAGCAGGATGCTGTGCGTCGCTTGCTCGTTGAGCGGGAAGTGATTGCGAGGGGCGCTGATGTCGATCTCGGCGCCGACCGTCAACGCGTGCATGCCCACGGAACCGCCGCGCGATTGCGGGTCGCGCAGCACGCCCAGGCAATAGCGATGCGTCTCTCCCGGCGCGTTGCACAGCGAGTACTGGCGAATGACGCCGTCGGCCACGTGCACGTCGATGTGCGCGCCCGCAGTGAACGGCGGCAGCGCGCTGCCGTCGACACTCACCAGTTCGAATTCGCAGATGTCCGTTGCGACATCGCGTTTGTTCGCCAGTCGGACTTTCATGCTGCGTTCTCCGCGCCAGCGGAGGTCGCGCCCGCGCGCTCCGCTTCGATGAGGCGGTCCAGCACCTTGCGCGACTGCACGCCGCCAGCGTCGATATTGAGCTTCAGAATCTTCTTTTCGGGGTAAGCGGACAGGTTGCGCTGCTGCGCTTCGAGCACTTCCTGGTCTTCGGCGAAGATGCCGCCCTGGCCGCGCTTGATCGCCGCCGTCAGTTCGGCATCCTGCGGCTTGAAGTTGCGCGCCATGCCCCAGAAGTACCAGATCGACTCGTCGGTCTCGGGCGTGATGAAATCGACGACGATGCTGCCCGCCTTCTTGTCCGCCGGGGCGTCGTAGCCGCCATGGCCCGCATGCGCGACACCCACTTCGATCATGACGTGGCTCGGCGGCGTGAAGCGGCAGATCTGCCAGCGATCGCACGGCACCTGGTCGTCCAGACCGTTCGCGCGCAGCGCGCTTGCCCAGAACGGCGGCGCCTTGATGTTCTCCATGTGACGCGCCGTGATGACCACGTCGCCTTCCACGGTCGTCTTCGGCGGCGCCTCCTCAATCTCTTCCTGACCGATGCTGGTGGCGTGCACGTACGTCTCGTGCGTCAGATCCATCAGGTTGTCGATCATGAGGCGATAGTCGCACTTGATGTGGTACAGGCCGCCGCCATACGCCCATTTGTCGCTCACCGCCCATTCCAGGTGCGGGATCTCGTCGGGATTGGCCAGCGCGGCGTCGCCCGGCCAGACCCACACGAACCCATACCGCTCCACGCACGGGAAGGCGCGCGTCTTCGGGAAACCGCCCACACGCTGGCCCACCATCTTCGTGCACTTACCGCCGCCATCGACCGTGAGGCCGTGATAGCCGCAAACGAGATGACCGTCTTTCACGAAGCCGAGCGAGAGCGCGGCGCCGCGATGCGGGCAGAAGTCTTCGAGCGCAGCCACGTTGCCGTTGCCGTCGCGGAAGAACACCATCGCTTCGTTACAGATCTTGCGACCGAGGGGCTTCTCGGCGAATTCGTCCGGCGTGCAGGCGACGTACCAGGTATTTTTGAGGAACATGATCGTTTGTCTCCTTGGCGCGCCTCGACGGGGAATGTGGCGCGCTCTTGTTGCGGTGAAAGCGGGTTATAGGTCGACGGGGTCGATGGGATCGAGGCGGTCGAATACGTGAATGTCAGGGGCGCGTCAGAGCAACTGCGCCCCCATGCTGTGCTCCTGCGTGACGATGTGTTCGCGGCACATGAACTCCGCGCGGTCGGGCTGACGTGCCGCAATCGCCTCGACGATCGCGTGGTGCTGACGATGCGCGTAAGCGATGATGTCCGCGTACTGGCGTCGGTCTTCATGTCCGAAAGCGACCGTGCGCGGCGCAACGAACGGCACCAGATTGCAGCGCGCGATGAAACCTTCGAGCAGCGGATTGCGCGCGCCGGTGATGAGCAGGTCGTGAAAGCGGGCGTTGAGCGACGCATAGCCGATCTGCACTTCGGGCGTCATGGTGTGATCGGCGAGCAGCGCGTCGCCCTCGGCCAGCAACGCGCGCAGTTGCCCGAGCAGTTCGGCGCTGGCGCCCTTCTCGGCGAGCAGCCGCGCGGCATAGCCTTCGAGCGTGCCCCGCAGATGCAACGCTTCGACGCTCTCCTCACGCGTGTGCGCCCGCACGGCGTAGCCGCGCTGTCCCGCGCGCACCACCAGCCCTTCCTCCGCAAGCACCGGCAGCGCCTGGCGTACCGGCATGCGCGACACGCCCAGTTGCTCCGCGAGCTTGGCTTCGGCCAGCCGCTCGCCGGGCGCGAGCTCGCCCTTGAGGATCATTTCGCGCAGTTGAACCGTGGTCGGGGTGGGATGCAGCATGCGTCTCCTTTCATTTCCTTTCATGCGTGCCGCCAAGCTGGGCTTGATGGCATCGACTTTTTTTCATTATGGGATCCCGTAATTCGTAAACGCATCGGTAAATACCCTTGTTTATGGACATACGGGATCCCGGATAGACTCGGCGCTGCATAAATGCGGGCGGTTTCATTTTGCTGCCCGGGCATGACAAAACAAGAGACGGAGACTTTCAGCGTGGCAAAGATCATTGGGGGGATCGGCACGTCGCACGTGCCGACCATCGGTGTGGCGTACGACAAGGGCAAGCAACAGGATCCCGCGTGGGCGCCGCTGTTTCAGGGCTACGAGCCCGTGGCGAAGTGGCTGGCCGAGAAGCAGGCCGACGTGCTCGTGTTCTTCTACAACGACCACGCTACCACCTTCTTTTTCGACATGTACCCGACGTTCGCGCTGGGCGTGGGCGAGTCGTTCCCGATTGCCGACGAGGGCGCGGGGTTGCGTCCGCTGCCGCCGATTCGCGGTGACGTTGCCTTGCAGGCGCATATCGCCGAGTCGCTGGTGAACGACGAGTTCGACATCACCGTCTTCCAGGACAAACCCATCGATCACGGCTGCGCGTCGCCGCTGCCGCTGCTCTGGCCGCACAAGCCGGACTGGCCCGGCACGGTCGTGCCGATCGCCATCAACGTGCTGCAATATCCGCTGCCCACCGGGCGTCGCTGCTATCGCCTCGGTCAGGCCGTGCGTCGCGCCATCGAGTCGTATCCGGAAGATTTGCGCGTGGTGGTCGTCGGCACGGGCGGCCTCTCGCATCAGATCCACGGCGAGCGCACCGGGTACAACGACGAAGCGTGGGACCGCGAATTCCTCGACTTGCTGGAGCATCAGCCGGAAAAGCTCACGGAACTCAAGCATGTCGACTACGTGGCGCGCGGCGGCGCCGAGAGCGTCGAACAAATCATGTGGCTGTCGATGCGCGGCGCAATGGGCCCGCGCATCAAGCGTCTGCACCTGAACTACTACCTCGCGACGACCACCGCCATGACCGTGGCACTTTACGAGGAGGACGCCGCATGAACCCGCAACTCGAAGGTATCGAAGCGATCACCGGGACCTACGCGTTCGACCTGCGCGTGAGCAATCGCACCCTCAAGCTCAACCGCTTCTTCTGGCACATGATCCGCGCGGAAAATCGCGAGACGTATCTGAGCGATCCCGTCGCGGCGATGACCGCTGCCGGTCTGACGCCCGAGGAACAGGCGCTGGTGCAGGCGCAGGACTGGCTGGGCCTCGTGCGCCACGGCGTGAATTTCTTCGTGCTGGAGAAGTTCGCCCGCGTGGTGCGCAAGACCAACCTGGAAGTCTATGCGCTCATGCGCGGCGAGACGCTCGACGAGTTCATGGCCACGCGCCGCGTGCCGACCATGCGCTGACATGGCGATCGACACTGCCGTCAGTCTCACCAACGCGCCGGCGGCGCCCCGGCTCGCGTGCCACGAGCGCGGCACGTGGAGCCGCGCGCCGCAAAGCAACGACGCCACGCTGCTGGTGCGCAAGCTGCGCGGCCTTCGCGCGATGGTGGCGGTACTCGAATGCGACTCGGTGGCGCGCGCGGCGCGCATGCTCCATCTGTCGCAGTCGGCCGTTGCACGGTCGATCTCGGATATCGAAGCCGAACTGGGTTTTCCGCTATTCCATCGCAGCGCGCGCGGGCTGATCCCGAATGCTGCCGGACAGCGCCTCGGCGTGCGCGCCACGCGGGCGCTCGCGGAATTGGCGAACGGTTATCGCGAAGCGTTCGCGGCGACGGCCTCGCAGGCCGACGGCGGCGCGCGCGCCGCGAGCCGGTTCGCGGCCGTGGTCGCGCCGCAGCAACTCACCAGTTTCATTGCCGTGGCGGAACTGGGCAGCGGACCGCTCGCCGCGAGCCGTCTTCAGTGTTCGCAGCCAACGATTCAGCGCAATCTCGATCAGCTCGAAGACCTCATCGGCATCAAGCTGTTCCGGCGCACGCCGCGCGGCACACGTCTGACCGACGAGGCGCTGGCGCTGCTGGGGCCCGTCAAGCGCGCACTGGCCGAACTGGCGATTGCCGAAGACGAACTCGCCCCGTTCGGCGGCCGTCAGCAAGGTACGGTCATCGTCGCTGCGCTGCCGCTCTCGAGCGGTTTCCTGTTGCCCAAGGCCATCGACAGCCTGCTGCACAAGTCGCCGTATCTCACCGTGACCGTGGTCGACGGCACGTATGAAGCGCTCGTGCGGCAGTTGCGTCAGGCGGACGTCGACATGATCGTCGGCGCGCTGCGGGCGAACGACGTGCCGCCGGACATTCGGCAGGAGGCGCTTTTCGAGGACCACCTGTCGGTCGTCGCGCGCTCGGATCATCCGTGCCTGACATCGGGCAGGGTGCCGACACTCACCGAGCTTGCCGGTTACGGCTGGGTGAGTCCGTTGCCCTGCACGCCGGCGCGCGGCGTATTCGAGCGCGTGTTTCATGCCGAAGGGCTGGCGCTGCCGCAGACGCAGGTGCACGCGAGCAGCTCACCCGTGGTGCGGGGATTGTTGTCGTCGAGCGACCGCCTCGCGCTGCTCTCGCCGGTGCAGATCACGTCCGAGCTGCGCACGGGGGAGCTGGCCGTCGTGCCGGTGACGCTGCAACATGCGCGCCGCTCGATTGGTGTGGCGACGCGCCGCGACGGTTTGCTCTCGCCCGCCGCCGAGCAATTGCTCGACGAATTGCGCGCGCTTGCGCCGACGATGCAGCATCCGACATAAAACGCGAATCGTGTTCGCGATACGCACTGCGAGCGCGGCGAAAATCGCCGGATTCGCCATGAGTTGCATGTCTCGCTATCTTCGCCTGCCCTCGGTTCGCTCGGTGCGGCGCGCCCACTGACGACTGCCTGCCGCGCCTTGTGCGGCGGGCGTTCCACCCACGGAACGCCCGGCGTCCCGCAGCGCGAAATTCCCCTCGAAAAATCCATCTCGAAACGTAGGGGAAATCTCGGGGATATACGAAAAACGCAACGCTCGACGCGAGAAGGTCGTTCGACGTTCACATTTCGTCTGCCTAAGCTGTTCCGGACACATAGAAAAGGCGCGCCAACCCCCGGCGCGACCTCATCAGAAAACGGCTCGGTGCAACGACACCGACGAGGAGACGACACCATGATGAAGCGCCATCTCTGGCTCGCAGTTGCACTCGCGAGCGTTTGCCAATTCACTGCCGTTTCGGCCGCCCGCGCCGAGGAAATCAAGATCGGCGTGCTGGGCCTGTTCTCGGGCTCGGCGTCGTGGTGGGGCACGGAATACCGTCGCGGTATCAACCTGTGGCTCGAACAGAACAAGAACAAGGTCGGCGACGACACGCTCGTGATCCTGGAGCGCGACGAAGGCGGCGTGAACCCGCAACGCACGCGTCAGCTCGCGCAGGAACTCGTGGTGCGCGACCAGGTGCAGTACCTGTTTGGCGGCTCGTTCACGCCGAACGTGCTGGCCATGGCCGACGTCGTGAATCAGACCAAGACGCCGCTCGTGATCGGTAACTCGGGCACGTCCAGCGTGACGCTGAAGTCGCCCTACTTCGTGCGCACCGGCTTTACGCAATGGACCGTGAGCGTGCCGCTCGTCGAGTACGCCGCGAAGAAAGGCGTGAAGAACGCCGCCATCGTGGTCGCCGATTTCGCCACCGGCTACGACGCCATCGACGCCTATAGCGAAACGTTCAAGAAGGCCGGCGGCAAGGTCGCGGTCGAAGTGAAGGTCCCGCTGGGCACCACGGACTTCTCCAGCTACCTGCAACGCGTGCGCGATGCCAAGCCGGACGCCGTCTTCATGTTCATGCCGGTCGGCCCGATGTCGGCAGGCTTCGTGAAGGCGTTCAAGGAACGCGAACTCGACAAGGCGGGCATTCAGCTCTTCGCCACGACCGAGACGATGGAGTCGGACCTGCCCGCCATTGGCGACAGCGCGCTGGGCACCATCACCGCATTGCACTACTCGCCGTTCCTCACGACGCCGGAGAACACCGCGTTCGTGAAAGCCTACAAGGCCAAGTACGGACCGGGCGCGCTGCCGTCGATCGCTTCGGTGTCGGCCTACGACTCGATGACGCTCATCGCGCAGATGATCAAGGCGACCAAGGGAAAGAAGGACGCCGAGAAGGCCATCGCCGCCGTGAAGGGGTACGCGTGGGTGAGCGCACGCGGTCCGGTGTCGATCGATCCCAAGACGCGTGAAATCGTGCAGAACGTGTACATCCGCCGCGTGGAAAACATCGACGGCAAGCTCGGCAACAAGCCGATCGACACCTACAAGTCGGTGGTAGAGCCGTGGCACATCGGCCACCCGCAAGTGGCCGCGAAGTAACGCGAGCGACAACACCCCCCAAAGTTCGCTCTGATCGTTAGGTTCCGGTACTTCGTCATGACGCAATCGCTTGCCACTTTCCTGTCGTTGTCGATCGACGGTGTGGCCTACGGGATGTTGCTGTTCCTCATCTCCGTGGGCCTCACGGTCACACTCGGCGTCATGCGCGTGGTCAATCTCGCGCACTCCGCCTTCGCCATGATCGGCGGTTATTTCACCTTGTGGGCCATGCAGCGCGCCGGGCTCGACTTCTTCGTCGCCCTGCTCGTGGGCGTGATCGGCACCATGCTGCTCGGCGCGGTGCTCGAGCGCACGCTGTACCGCTGGGTCTACACCGCCAACGGTCTGGGGCAGTTGCTCATGACGATCGGCCTCGCGTTCATCATCTGCGCGATTGCCAAGCATCTCGCCGGTACCGAACTGCAGACGATTCCGGTGCCGCAGGGACTGCGCGGCACGTGGGATTTCGGTGCGTTCTCCGTTTCCGTGTATCGCATCTTCGCGCTGGTGTGCAGCGCGGTCGTCGCCTTCGGCATCTGGCTGGGCCTCGAACGGACGTCGTTCGGTGCGAAGCTGCGCGCCGCTGTCGACAATCCGCGCATGGCGCGTTGCGTTGGCATCAATGTGCCGGTCGTGTTCTCGATCACATTTGCCATCGGCTGCGGGCTGTCCGGATTGGGCGGCGCGCTGTCGAGCCAGATCCTGCCGCTGGAGCCGTACTACGGCCTCAAGTATCTGGTGCTGGTGCTGATCGTGGTGGCCGCCGGCGGCCTGGGCAGCTTGCGCGGCTCGTTGTATGCCGGCCTGCTGCTGGGGCTGATCGATACGCTGGGCCGTTATTACGTGCCTGCGCTCGGCGCCTTCATGATCTATCTGGCCGTGCTGGCCATTCTGCTGATCCGCCCGCAAGGGTTGGTCGGTCGCGCCTGAGCGGAGGATGACGATGTCCCGAACGAATCCTTCGCCGTCGGTCAACGGTATGAAACAAGTCGCACCGGCGCTGCGTCGCAAGCGCCTCGGCATGCTCGACGCGCTACTGCTCCTGGCTGCCATTGCCACGTACTTCTTCGCGGATCTGTATCTGGCGCTCGCCACGAGCGTGCTGATCATGATCGTCTTCGCGCTCTCGCTCGATCTCGTGCAGGGCTACTGCGGTATCGAGACGCTGGGACATGCCGCGTTCTTCGGCAGCGGGGCCTATGCCGCCGGGCTGTTCGCGCTGCATGTCTCGCCGAATCCCCTGCTGGGTCTCGCGGTCGGCGCGCTGGTGGCGGGCGTCGTAGGACTGATCACCGGCGTGGTGGTGCTGCGCGTGAACGGCCTCACGCAGATCATGCTCACGCTCGCGTGCGCCACGCTGCTTTATGAAGCGGGCAACATCGCCAAGTCCATCACGATGGGTGACGACGGCCTGACGGGCTACACCATCGCGCCTGTGCTCGGCATGTTCGAGTTCGACATCTACGGCCATACCGCCTATCTGTATGCGCTCGCCGTGCTGCTCGTCGTCTATCTGTTCACGCAGTTCCTCGTGAACTCCCCGTTCGGGCTGACGGTCCAGGGCATTCGCGAGAACGCCATGCGTATGTCGCTGCTCGGCGTTCGCGTCGGCCTGCGCCGGCTGATGCTGTACACGATTGCTGCGGCGGTGGCGGGGGTCGCGGGTGCGCTCTCGGCCCAGGTCAACAACATCGTTGCGCTCGATACGCTGTCGTTCACGCTCTCCGCCAACGTGCTGGTGATGCTCGCGCTCGGTGGCACGGGACGCCTGTATGGCGCCGTGCTCGGCGCCGTCGTCTTCATGGTGCTCTCCGACCGGATCGCGGCCATCGATCCGACGAACTGGCTTGCGGCGCTCGGCGTGCTGCTGATCGTCGTGGTGCGCTTCGCCCCGGATGGCCTCATCGGTGTTGTCGATCGCCTCACGGCGCGCGTTCGTCGTCCGGCCCCGGCGGTCGCGCCGAACGAAACCGGTAACTCCCAGGCAACGACCACGGACAAGGAGGTGACGCCGTGAGCGCTGCACTCGAAATTCAGGGACTGTCCAAGCGCTTCGGCCAGCTGGACGTGACCCGCAACGTCAGTCTCTCGCTCCCGGTCGGTGCGCGTCATGCGCTCATCGGGCCGAACGGCGCGGGCAAGAGCACGTTGATGAACCTGCTCACGGGCGTGCTCAAGCCAAATGCCGGCGTGGTGTGTGTGGGGGGGACGGATGTCACCTCCATGTCGTCGCACAAGCGCGTCAAGCTGGGGCTGGCGCGAACGTTCCAACTGAACACGCTGTTCGATACGCTCACGGTCGCGGAGAACGTGGCGCTCGCCATTACCTCGCGTCGTGGTCTCGACGGGCGTATCGGCAAGCCGCTGGCGAGTCGTCCCGCCGTCGTGGAGGAAGCGGCCGAACGCTTGCGCGAACTCGGCATGATCGAGCTCGCCGGGCGGCGCATCAACGAACTCGCTTACGGACAGCGTCGCCAGGTGGAAATCGCGCTCGGTCTCGCGCTCGACCCGAAGGTGCTGTTGCTCGATGAGCCCGTGGCGGGCGTGCCGTCGGGGCAGGGGCGCAAGTTGTTCGAATTGCTGGAGCGTCTGCCGGAAGACGTGGCGGTGATGGTCATCGAACACGACATGGATCTGGTCTTCCGCTTCGCGCGCCGCATTACGGTGCTGGTCGAGGGCGCGGTGCTCATGGAAGGCGAGAAGGACGAAGTGCGCAGCGATCCGCGCGTGCGCGATATCTATCTGGGGCGTCGCCATCATGACTGACATTCTGCTCGAAGCCGGCGGGCTCAGTGCCGGGTATGGCGAGACCATCGTGCTCGAAGATCTGAGCCTGCGCGTCGGCGCCGGTGAAGCCGTTGCCATTCTCGGGCGCAACGGCGTGGGCAAGAGCACGTTGCTGCTCAGCCTGCTGGGACTCACCACGCGACATGGCGGCGTGCTGCGCTATCGCGACGACGACATCACCGCATGGCCCGCCTTTCGCCGTGCGCGCGCCGGTCTGGCGCTGGTGCCGCAGGAGCGCGAGATCTTCAAGTCGCTCTCCGTCGAGGAAAACCTGCAAGTCTCCGCAATGGCCGAGATGGCTAACGCGAGCGCCGACGGCAAGGTCTGGACACTCGAACGGGTGTACGACCTGTTTCCGCGACTCAAGGAGCGCCGTCGCAATCTTGGCAATCAGCTCTCGGGCGGCGAGCAGCAAATGCTCGCCATCGGCCGCGCGCTGATCGGCAACCCGCGCGTGATTCTGTTCGACGAGCCATTCGAGGGGCTGGCGCCCGTGATCGTCGATCAACTGGTCGACGCCTTCTGGAAGCTGCGTGCCGACGGCGGCATGGGCGTGGTGCTCGTGGAGCAGCACGCGGAATTGGGGCTGGAACTCACCGACCGTGCGCTGGTGCTCGACCGGGGCCGTCAGGTCTGGGCGGGGCGCAGCGCCGATCTGGCGGCGTCGCCGGAATTGCTCGGCACGCTCGTCGGCCTGGAAAGTGCCTGAGCGCCCGAGCGCCTGAACGGCATCGCGCACATAGTGCAACACGTATCAGAGTCAATCACATGAGCACAACACAGAACAGCAACAGCGCGGGACTCTCGGGTCTCGTGGTCAGCGCCCATTCGGCGGATTTCGTCTGGCGTGCGGCGGGCACGATCGCAACGCACGTGGCGCAGGGCTACCGCATGAAGGTCGTGTGCCTGTCGTTCGGTGAGCGCGGCGAGTCGGCCAAGCTCTGGCGCAAGGGCGCGGAGATGACGGAGGCGAAGGTCAAGACGGCGCGCCGCGAAGAGGCACAGCGTGCGGCCGACATTCTCGGCGCGGAAATCGAATTTCTCGACATCGGCGATTACCCGATGCGCGTGTCGGACGAGACGCTCTTCAGGCTCGTGGACATCTATCGCGAATTGCAGCCGTCGTTCGTGCTGAGCCATTCGGAGAAGGACCCGTACAACTTCGACCACCCGCTGGCGATGCACGTCACGCAGGAAGCGCGCGTGATCGCACAGGCCGAAGGCCACAAGCCGGGCGAGAAGATCATCGGCGCACCGGCGGTGCTGGCGTTCGAGCCGCACCAGACCGAGCAATGTGAATGGATTCCCAACACGTTCGTGGACATCACGCCGGTGTGGGAGAAGAAGCGCGCCGCCATCGAATGCATGGCCGGTCAGGAACATCTCTGGGATTACTACACGCGTGTGGCGCTGCAACGCGGTGTGCAGGCCAAGCGCAACATCGGTATCACGGCCTCGCGCGACATCAAGTATGCGGAAGGGTTGATGCGCCTCACGCCCGTGGTCACGGAGCAACTGTCATGATTCGCGGCGTCGTCGTGCGTCAAATTCCCCGGGTCGATGCCGCTACGCTCGACGTTTTGCGTAGCGCCGGTAGCGCCACGGTCCACGAAGCGCAAAGCCGCCTCGGCCTGATGGCGACCTATCTGCGCCCGATCTATGCAGGCGCCACGGTGGCGGGCAGCGCGGTGACGGTGCTCGCACCGCCCTCCGACAACTGGATGCTGCACGTGGCGGTCGAGCAGGCGCAGCCGGGCGACATCGTGGTGGTCGGCGTGACCTCGCCGTGCGAGGACGGCTATTTCGGCGATCTGCTCGCCACGTCGATGAAGGCGCGCGGCGTCGCCGGGCTCGTCATCGACGCCGGTTGCCGCGATATCGGCACGCTCACCGAGATGCAATTCCCGGTGTGGTCCAAAGCTATTTCGTCGCAGGGTACGGTCAAGGAAACGCTCGGCTCGGTCAATGTGCCGGTCGTCTGCGCCAACCAGATCGTGAACCCGGGCGACGTGATCGTGGCCGACGACGACGGTGTGGTCGTCGTGCCGTTCGCCGTCGCCCAGGTCGTGGCCAAGGCGGCTGCGGCGCGCGCTGCCGACGAAGCGTACAAGCGCGGTGTGCTGGCGGGCGGCACGCTCGGACTCGACTATTACAAGATGCGCGAGCGTCTGGCGCAGAAGGGCCTGCGTTATGTCGATTCGCTCGACGAACTGCAAGGCAAGTGACGAGCGCGCCATGACGCATTCCCAAACGCGCATTCGCGCCGCTGTCATGCGCGGAGGCACCTCGAAGGGGCTGTACTTCCTCGCCGAGGACTTGCCGGCGGACGCCGCCACGCGCGACGCCGTGCTGCTCGCCGCGATGGGCTCGCCCGATGCGCGTCAGATCGACGGCATGGGCGGGGCGAACCCGCTCACGAGCAAGGTCGCGATCGTCTCTCGCGCCACGCGGGCGGACGCCGACGTCGACTATCTCTTTGCGCAGGTCGTCGTCGACGAGGCACGCGTGGACTACGGCCAGAACTGCGGCAATCTCCTCGCGGGCGTCGGCCCGTTTGCCATCGAGCGAGGCCTCGTGGCCGCGACCGCCGACGTGACGGAGGTCGGCATTCACATGGTCAACACGGGGCAGGTGGCGGTCGCCACCGTGCAGACGCCGGGCGGCACGGCGAAGTATGACGGCGACGTGGCCATCGACGGTGTGCCCGGCACGGCGGCGCCGATTCCGCTCATGTTTCGCGACACCGCCGGCGCGTCGTGCGGCGCGCTGTTTCCGACCGGACAACGTCAGGAGGTCGTGCAGGGTGTCACGGTGACGTGCATCGACAACGGCATGCCGCTCGTGCTCATGCGCGCGGCGGATCTCGGATGCACCGGCACGGAGACGTGGGAGCAACTCGAATCGGATGACCGGTTTCAGGCGATGCGCGAGACCATCGAGGCAATTCGCCTGGCGGTCGGTCCGCGCATGAATCTGGGCGACGTGCGCTCGCGCACCGTGCCGAAGATGTGCCTCGTCGCGCCGCCGCAGGCCGGTGGCGCGCTCGCTACGCGCTGCTTCATTCCGCATCGCTGTCATTCGTCCATCGGTGTGCTGGCGGCGGTCAGCGTGGCGACGGCGGCGGCATTGCCGGGCACCGTCTGCCACGAGATGGCGGTGGTGCCGCATGGCGACGCCCCGCTGCTTTGCATCGAGCATCCGACGGGAGAATTCACCGTTCGCCTGGCGCTCGGTCGCGATGCCGAGGGCGCGCCGGACGTCACCGGTGCGGGCCTGCTGCGAACGGCGCGCTGGTTGTTCGACGGCGAGGTATGCATCCCGAAACACATCTGGGCGCAAGGAGGGAAACCATGAGCGTCGAACGTCCTGCGTTGCTCATGTTGCCCGGCTTGCTGTGCGATCAGGTGGCGTGGGCTGCCACGGCAGCGCTGCTGCCCGAGTTCGATTGCCGCGTCCCCGCCTGGGGATCGCTCGACACCATCGGCGCGATGGCCGAGCACGTTCTGGCGACGACGCCCGAGCCGCGTTTCGCGCTCGCCGGCCATTCGATGGGCGGCCGCGTGGCGCTGGAAGTGGTGCGTCGTGCGCCACATCGCGTGAGCCATCTGGCATTGCTCGACACGGGATATCAGGCCCTGCCGGAAGGCGAGGCGGCAGACAAAGAGCGTAGCGGCCGCGCCGCATTGCTCGCGCGCTCGCGTGACGAGGGCATGCGTGCGATGGGCGCTGTCTGGGCGACCGGGATGGTGCATCCGGACCGGATCGGCACGCCCCTCTTCGACGCGATTCTCGACATGATCGAGCGCAGTCATCCCGATCAGTTCGCCGCGCAGATTCATGCGCTGCTGGAGCGTCCCGACGCGACGTCGCAACTGCGGGACATCCAATGTCCGACGCTCGTGCTTTGCGGCCGTCAGGACACATGGAGTCCGCTCGCCCGACACGAAGTCATGGCCGGGCTGATTCCCGGTGCTGTGCTGAGCATCGTCGAGCATAGCGGCCACATGAGTCCGATGGAGCGCCCCGAAGCCGTGGCCGACGCCATGCGGGCGTGGCTGGCGCGCTCGTCGCAATCATCGTCGACGCAGGGAGCGTTGTCATGACGCAGGACATTCCAAACGAAGGCGCACCGATGCAGGACACACAAGCCGCACAAGCCGCACAAGCCACACAGGCCGTGCAAGGCGCCGATGCCATCGACCCGCAAAGTCTCGACGTGTTGCACGCCAAGCAGGCGTGTTACGACCTCGTGATGCGCTTCGTGATGTGCAACGACCGTCGCGATTCGCAAGGGCTTGCCGCGCTGTTTGCGCACAACGGCGTGCTGGTGCGCCCGAACGGCGAAACGCTCGTCGGTCAGCCGGCGATCGCGGCGGCGTATGCGGATCGTCCGGCGGATCGCCTGACCCAGCACCTCGTGGGCAATGTGCTGATCGACGTGACGTCGGCCACGAGCGCCATCGGCAGCAGTGCAGTGCTGGTCTGGAGCGGCTCGGCGCAGGACACGCCGGGGCCGTTCGGACGTCCGGCACAGGGGCGTCAGGTCATGGGTGAATTCGAAGACACGTTCGTGCGCACGGCGCAGGGATGGCGTATCGCGCGCCGCGAAGCACGATTCACTTTCGTACGCGAGGCCTGAGGTAAAAACAGCACCTTGCGTCGCGCTGACAAACAACGGGGATCGATGCCGAAAGGCGGCACAGGAGGCGGCATCGATCACCCGGCATGCGCAAGAAGGCAGTACCGGAGGCGGCCGCAGCGCCGTCCCAAAAGGCTGGGCTGATGGCGTTGCCAGCGGCTTGGAGGTTGTGGTTTGGAGTAGCTGTGCATTCAAAAACAAGGGGACAGAAGTGAAAGTGAAATACGCATTGGCCGCTGGCCTGCTGCTGGGTGCAGGCCTGGCGCACGCGCAAAGCAACGTGCAGGTGTACGGGATCATCGATACCGGCATCGCTTATTACAACAACGCCGCCAATGGCGGCAGCTTCGTCGGCGAACCGACCCTGACCGGTAAGGTGCCGTCGCGCTTCGGCTTCAAGGGTGTCGAGGATCTGGGCGGTGGCCTCAAGGCCGTCTTCACACTGGAAAACGGCTTCCAGCCGGGCACCGGCGGCCTGAACTACGGCGGACGTCTGTTCGGCCGTCAGGCCAACGTCGGTCTGTCGAGCTCGTGGGGTACGTTGCTCATCGGCCGTCAGAACAACATGACGTTCTACGTGACGGGCAACGCCGATGTGATCGGACCGTCGATCTTCTCGCTCGCGAGTATCGACCCGTACATCGCCAACGCCCGCAGCGACAGCGCCATCGGGTACATGGGCAAGTTCTCCGGCGTGACCGTCGGTGCGACGTACAGCTTCGGTCGCGACGCATCGGCCGCAGGCGGTCCCTCGGCCACGAACTGCGCGGGCAACGTTGCCGGCAACTATCAGGCGTGCAAGCAGTTCACCGGCTTGCTCGGCTATGACTACGAGAACTTCGGTATTTCGGCGTCGTACGACCAGATGCGCGGCAACACC
Organism: Pandoraea vervacti; assembly: GCF_000934605.2. Taxonomy (NCBI): domain Bacteria; kingdom Pseudomonadati; phylum Pseudomonadota; class Betaproteobacteria; order Burkholderiales; family Burkholderiaceae; genus Pandoraea; species Pandoraea vervacti. Next base: position 317,310 of record NZ_CP010897.2, read on the forward strand.
GGCGCCGCTGCGCCGCTCACCAGCTCGAACTACACCGATTCGCACTCGGTCATCAACGCGTACTACAAGTGGTCGACGGGGCGCGTGGGCGGGGGCTGGATTCACCGCAACGTGAGCGCCGACGCCGCATCGCTGCGCTCGGACATCTACTTCCTCGGCTTCACGTACCTGCCGACGATTACCTGGGCGTTCGACGCGCAGGCGATCCGTTATCAGTTGAAGAGCCGCGCCAACGCCACGATGCTCATTGGCCGCGCCACGTATTCGCTCTCGAAGCGTACGTCGCTGTATGGCATGGCCGGCTGGGTGGCGAACAGCCAGAACGGCGCGGTGGCGATTGCCGCCGGCGGTTCGGTCGTCACCGGTGGCAACCAGTTCGGCACGATGCTGGGGATTCAGCACACGTTCTGATCGGGTTCATCAGGCACGCGGCACCGCGTAGCGAGCACGTGTGAGGCGTCCGGGGGGGCGATTCACCCGTGACGCGGTGCTGCGTCACTCCCTGTTGTGCGGCGAGCGTCGTGGTGGCGTGCCGCGCATCATGCGCGAGTGATCCGGCAGACGTCGTGCGGCGTCACCGTGTGCAGCCGAACATTCCCCGAGCTGCACCATTGCGCACGATTTTCCTGCCCGGCCCGGGCTATGATGCCGACGTAGGCACAGGCTAGCGAGAAGCGATTCCCCGGGCCGTGATTTTTTCAAGAGATTCGCCATCTGGTTTGCCGCGCGCTTCGCGGCGCCGTTCGACCCATGAAGCCATCGATGACACCCAGCGCACCGCTTGCCGAAGGGCTTGGCGCGAGCGCACGTCGCATCGCCGTTCCGTCCATTCTGCTGGGCACCTTCCTCGGCAATCTCGACGCCTCCATCGCCAACGTGGCGCTGCCGACCATTGCGCGCGATCTCGTGGCCGATCCGGCATCGACGGTGTGGGTCGTCAATGCTTATCAACTCATCTTCACGATGGCCGTGCTGCCGCTCGCCGCCCTGGGCGAGAAGCTTGGCTACCGGCGCGTGTTTCTCTTCGGCGTTGCGGGGTTCACGCTGGCCTCGCTCGGCTGTGCGCTGGCGCCGACGTTGTCGTGGCTGGTCGCCGCGCGAGTCGCGCAGGGGCTGTGCGGCGCGTGCATGTCGACCATCGTCCCGGCGTTGCTGCGCATGGTGTTCCCGCCGCAGATGGGCGGGCGCGCCATCTCGTTGCTGGCGTTGACCGTCGCGCTGTCGACGGCGGCCGGGCCGAGTGTCGCCGCGGCGATCCTGTCGCTTGGCGACTGGCGCTGGCTGTTCGCCATCAATCTTCCGATCGGGCTGATCGCGTTGTTGGCGTCGGCCCGGTTTCTGCCTCGCACGCCGGGCGCGCCGCGTCGCATCGACGTGCCCGGCGCATTGCTCAACGCTGTCGCGCTCGCGCTCATCATCATTGGACTGGGGCATGTGGGCGAGCCGGGATATCACGGCGTGGCCGCGTCGCAGATCGCGCTCGGACTGATCGTTGCGGTCGTGCTGGTGCGCCATCAGCGCAGTCGACCGGCGCCGTTGTTGCCGCTGGATCTGCTGCGCGTACCGGTGCTGGCGTTGTCGTCGCTGACCTCGGTGGCGTGCTATATGGCGCAGACACTGGCTTACGTCGGCATGCCGTTTCTGTTGCAGCACACGTTCGCACGCAGTGAAGCCGCGACGGGCCTGCTGATTACGCCGTGGCCGCTGGTGATCGTGTTCATTGCGCCGCTGGCGGGGCGGTTGTCGGATCGCTTCGACAGCGCGCGCATGAGCGCGCTGGGGCTGGCCGTGTTTGCGGTAGGACTCGCGCTGCTGGCTGCGTTGCCGGCGCACGCTACCGACTGGGGCATTGCCTGGCGAATGCTCGTATGCGGCGTGGGCTTCGGCTTTTTTCAGACGCCGAACAACCGCATCATCATGATGGGCGCGCCGCGCGAGCGCAGCGGCGCGGCCAGCGGTCTGATGACGATCTCCCGTACCGTCGGCATGACGCTCGGCGCGGCGGTCGTGGCGTTGCTCTTCGACGTGTACGGCGACGACGGTGCGCGCGCGGCCATGGTGGGCGCAACCCTGCTGGCGGCGCTCGGTGGCTGCGTTAGTCTGCTGCGCGTGAGGGCGAAAGCGCGGGGCGCGTAATGCCCGGAGATGTGCGGCTTGTATGGGCGGATGTATGTGAAATGCCGGCGGTCGACGTTGGACGTGTGTTGGACCCGTGTTCGCAGGCGCCTGGCCGCGAGGCTGGCCCGGCCGATTTGTCAAAGCGGACATCGCGCGATAGCATCTTGCCTTGCTGTGACCGGGTCGCTCCCTCCGGCTTGAGGGGGTGTCGTCGGGCGACGCCGGTCATGTTCTCGTATCTCCTCGCAACAATCCGCTATCTCCGTGCCTTCTTCTCATGTTCTGAGCCGGCGACGCCGGGTGCACCGCGCCCGTAGCGAGCACGGCACGCGCGGTCCAGTCTGGCTGTTCGATCTGGACAACACACTGCACCGCGCGTCTCACGCGATCTTTCCGCGCATCAACCGCGCGATGACCGCCTATATCGTCGAGAAGCTCGGGGTGGCGCACGACGAGGCGAATCTGATGCGCGCTTTGTATACGGAGCGCTACGGGGCGGTGCTGCTCGGGTTGATCCGACACCACGCCATCGATCCCCACGAATTCCTCGCGCAGGTGCACGAATTGCCGCCGCTGGCCGACGTGCTGCGCGCCGAGCGCGGCATCGCCCGGCTGGTCGCCGGGTTGCCCGGGCGCAAGATCCTGCTCACGAATGCACCGGCCCATTACGCCATGCCCATCGTCGAAGCGCTTGGCATTCGCCGTCATTTCGAGCGATGCGTGAGTATCGAAGACATGGCGGATCGCCGGGCATGGCGGGCTAAACCCGATGCCACGATGCTGCGCCGTCTGCTCGTGCGCGAGGGGTTGGCGCCGGCGCGCACGTGGCTCGTCGAAGACACGCGCTCACACCTCAAGCACCTGCGGCATTTCGGCATCAAGACGGTCTGGATCACGGGGCATCTGCCGATCAGAAACAGTCTTGGCAAGGTTATGCCGCGAAGTGGCCGCCCACACTACGTGGATATCAAAGTACAATCTCTGCGCGAGTTACGGGCGAGCCTAGCGACCGGGGAAGGCGCAAAACGCGTGGCCCGGGCAGCCCGACAATCAAATCCCAACTGATAACGACCAGACGATGCAGCAGGAAAATTCTTCGAACGGCGCCGGTTACGGCACCGCCGATGCGCTGGAGGCCGCGCCAGCGCCGGTGAAGACCACCCGCCCGAAGCCGGGCGAGCGCCGCGTGCAAGTGTTGCAGACCCTTGCCGCCATGCTTGAAACGCCCAAAGGCGAAAAGATCACCACGGCCGCGCTTGCTGCGCGGCTCGACGTCTCGGAAGCGGCGCTCTATCGCCACTTCGCGAGCAAGGCCCAGATGTTCGAAGGCCTGATCGAATTCATCGAACAGACCATCTTCGGTCTGATCAACCAGATCTCCGCTCAGGATCAGGATGGCGTGTCGCAAGCGCGCGCCATCGTGCTGATGCTGCTCGGCTTCGCCGAGAAGAACCCCGGCATGACGCGTGTGCTCACGGGCGAAGCGCTGGTCGGCGAACACGAACGCCTGCAAGAGCGCATGAACCAACTGCTCGACCGGATCGAGGCGTCGCTGCGCCAGGTACTGCGTCTGGCTGCCGCGCAGGGCACGCTGCCCGAAACGTTCGACGCGAACTCGCGCGCCAATCTGCTCGTATCCTACGTGCTCGGCCGCTGGCACCGTTTTGCCAAGAGCGGCTTCAAGCGCTCGCCGGCCGAAGGCGCCGAGCCGCAAGTCGCAGCCTTGCTGCGCTAAGGCGGTGGTCTGCGCCCGGTGCGCAGATTACGTTATACTTTTGCAACTCGCGACGGGGCCTGTGCCAGGTTCACCGGTCTTGCCGCGATCATTGGCGCGCCGATTTGGTGACTCGCTTGCGGGCGCGCGAATGACTCTGCCGGAGACGCTTCGGTTGGGACATTCACTAAAAATGCGGCTAAAGAGGTCGTTCGCGCACCCCGCCGTTTTTCCGTCGACCCCTTTTCCCGCACAGAACACTTCTGGACATCGTCCTTCGATTCGTCATTCGTCATTACGAGTCATTACGAATCGATGAAGACGCTGGCCTCCGGCATGTTTCGGACAGGGATTTATGGAATCTTCAATCGGAATCGTCACGCCGCAGCGGATGCATTTCGCTGAGCCGCTGGCACTGCAAAACGGCAGCACCCTTGCCGGTTACGACCTCATGGTCGAGACCTATGGCGAGCTGAACGCTGACCGGAGCAACGCCGTGCTGGTGTGTCATGCGCTCAATGCGTCGCACCATGTGGCGGGCATTGCCGCCGACAACCCCAAGGACATCGGCTGGTGGGACAACATGGTCGGGCCGGGCAAGCCGCTCGACACCAACCGCTTTTTCGTCATCGGCGTGAACAACCTCGGGTCGTGCTTCGGCTCGACCGGGCCGATGAGTCTCGACGAAGCCACAGGCACGCCTTACGGTGCGCGCTTTCCGGTGGTGACGGTCGAAGACTGGGTCAACGCCCAGGCACGCGTGGCGGACGCCTTCGGCATTCGCAAGTTCGCCGCCGTGATGGGCGGCAGCCTCGGCGGCATGCAGGCGCTCGCGTGGAGCATCATGTATCCCGAGCGCGTGGGGCATTGTCTGGTGATCGCCTCCACGCCGAAGCTCTCCGCGCAGAACATTGCCTTCAACGAAGTGGCGCGCTCGGCCATCCTCTCCGATCCCGATTTCCATGGCGGCGACTATTACGCGCACGGTGTCGTGCCGCGTCGCGGTCTGCGCGTGGCGCGCATGATCGGCCACATCACGTATCTGTCCGACGAGGACATGGCGACCAAGTTCGGGCGGGCGTTGCGTCGCGCCGAAGCGCTGGTCGACGGGGTGAAGGCGGGCGCTGGTGGTCACGGTAGCGGAAATGGGAACGGGAACGGCCAGGACGATGGCTACCGGTTCAGCTTCGACGTCGAATTCGAAGTCGAGTCCTATCTGCGCTATCAGGGCGACAAGTTCGCCGAGTACTTCGACGCCAACACCTATTTGCTGATCACGCGCGCGCTCGATTACTTCGATCCGGCGCGCACCGTGGGCGGCGATCTGGCGAAGGCGCTGTCGCACACGTCCGCCAAATATCTGATCGTGTCGTTCACGACCGACTGGCGGTTTGCGCCGTCGCGCTCACGCGAGATCGTCAAGGCGTTGCTCGATACGCGCCGCACCGTGAGCTACGCCGAGATCGATGCGCCGCACGGTCACGACGCCTTCCTGCTCACCGATTCGCGCTATCACAATCTGGTGCGCGCCTACTACGAACGTATCGCCCAGGAGGCCGGGGTATGAGTCATTCCACGAACCCGTCCACCAGCGCGCAGGCCGCGCAACTGGCGGCGTCGCGCCATCGCATTTCGGCCTCGCTTGCGGAGCGTCCCGACTTTCGTGTCATCGCACGATGGATCGAGCCGTCGTCGCAGGTGCTCGACCTCGGGTGCAGCGACGGCTCGTTGCTGCGTTTGCTCATCGACGAACTGGATGTGAGCGGCTACGGCATCGAGATCGACGACGCGGGCGTGCTCGCGTCCGCGCAGCGCGGCATCAACGTGATTCAGCAAAACATGGAAGACGGGCTGAAGCTGTTCGAAGACCAGAGCTTCGATACCGTCATCCTGTCGCAAACGTTGCAGACCATCCATCGCACGGCGGATATTCTTCGCGAGACGGTACGGGTGGGTCGCGAGGCCATCGTCTCCTTCCCAAACTTCGGTTACTGGCCGCACCGGCTCTCCGTGTTGCAGGGCCGTATGCCGGTGTCGAAGAGTTTGCCGTTCCAGTGGCACAACACGCCGAACGTGCGTGTGTTGACGATCCGGGACTTCGAGGCGCTGGCGCCGGACGTCGGGGTGAAGATTCTCGATCGCGCGGTGTTGCACAACGGACGACTCGTGTCGGTGGGCGCGAACTGGCGTGGTAGTCTTGCGGTCTATCGCGTCAAGCGTTCCTGAACCGACGGCAGCTCGCGGGGCAGCGCTGCGCCAGGCCCCGTGACGAGCAGACAAGGGGCTGGGCGCCGTGCACCGCAAGCGGCTGGCCCCAACTGTCTTTTCCATGATCGATTCGCTGCGGCCCGACGACGGGCGCGTTTTTCACCCCACGCGGATGCTCATCTGCGTGATTCTGGGTTTCACCTCCGGTCTGCCGCTGTTCATCCTGCTCAATCTGGTGCAGGCATGGTTGCGCAGCGAGCACGTCGATCTCAAGTCGATCGGCCTGTTTGCGCTGATCCAGTTTCCCTATACATGGAAGTTCCTGTGGGCGCCGCTCATGGATCGCTTCGCGCCCAATTTGCTGGGCTGGAAGCCGGGACGGCGTCGCGGCTGGATGTTCGTCACGCAATTGCTGGTCGCGGGTGCAGTCGCGGTCATGGGGACCTATTCGCCGCAGCGCGATCTGATGACGATTGCCGCGTTGGCGGCGGCGCTGGCGTTCTTCAGTGCGAGTCTCGACATTTGTCTGGACGCCTATCGACGTGAGTTGCTGTCCGACCGCGAGCAGGGGCTGGGCACGGCGATGCATGTGAACGCCTACAAGGTCGCCGGTCTGGTGCCGGGCTCGCTGGCGCTGATCATGGCGGATCACCTGCCGTGGTCGCAGGTCTTTTTCGCGACGGCGGCATTCATGCTGCCGGGCATCGTGATGACACTGGTGGTGAAGGAGCCGGAGATTCGTGGCACGCCGCCCAAGACATTGCGCGAAGCGGTGGTCGAACCGTTCCACGAGTTCGTGACCCGTGGCGGCTGGTCGCAGGCGCTGCTGGTGCTGGCGTTCATCTTTCTTTACAAGCTGGGCGATTCGATGGCGACGTCGCTTGCCACGTCGTTCTATCTGGATCTGGGGTTCACGAAGACGCAGATCGGCGTGGTGGCCAAAGCGACGAGCCTCTGGGCCAGCGTGGCCGGCGGCATCATCGGCGGGGTCTGGTTGATCAAGCTCGGTATCAACCGGGGGCTCTGGGTGTTCGGTGTGTTGCAACTGGTGTCGGTGCTCGGCTTTGCCTGGCTCGCCGAAGCCGGGCCGGTGGTGGCGGGGCTGGGCGTGGTGATCGCGTTCGAAGCGTTCACCGCAGGCTTGGGCACGGCGGCGTTCACCGCGTACATCGCCCGGACCACGGACCCGCGCTACACGGCAACGCAGTTCGCCCTGTTCACGAGTCTGGCGTCGGTCCCGCGCACGTTCGCAAATGCAGGCACGGGCTACATCGTGGACGGCGTGGGCTGGCTGACCTTTTTCCTGATCTGCACGGCGCTCGCCTTGCCGGGCATGCTGCTGTTGCCGAAAGTGGCCCCGTGGGGCGCCGATGACGACGGCGGCGATGGTGTGCCCGCCGCCAGCCGGACGTGAGGTGTTGTAAGGAGGTGAGGGCAATCAGAGCCGAAGGCACTTGCCGAGCGCCTGCCGCATCGCCCGCCACCGTTCATCGAGAGGTTATGCCTGACTGGCCGGTGTGACGTACCACGAGCTTCTGACGTTTGACGACCTGGGTGGCAAAGTCCGCATCGGACGGAATCGGTTCCCAGAAAAAGTCGTGCTGGAAGATCGGAATGAAGTTGAATTTGCGCGACCGGAAAATACCCCGGTTGCGTTTGAACTCGCTATACCGATCGCCTTTGAATTGCCGGTTGACCGACGTGAACGGCAGCATGCGTTCCGCGATATCCGTGAAATGCATGTCGGCGTGCGCGTTTTTGAAGGCTTCGAGCGCGTCGAACTGGTCCCGGCAAATGACCTGAATGGCGGTCTCGGGAAGCTCGTAGCGCTGCGCCCACATGACATGCCATCCGGTGCGGGTCTCGTTGACGAAATCCACGAGCGCCTGACTCAGCACATAGGCATCGGATTCGATGTGGACGATCTTGTCCGCCCCCATGGCCGTGGCGATGGTGTGCGCGTGCAGGAAACTGCGCCACCAGCCCGGATAGTCGCTCATGCTTCGCCGTCCGAGATTCTCATCGAAACGAACGATGCCGAGGGCAGGGTCGTGCTCCCGGATATCGCGGCTCGCGGGGATCGTCGGAATGATCTCGGCCGGCGGCAGATAGGGTGACCCGTCGTCGATCATGACGGTCTTGTCGGCGTGGATCGGCCCGTTACCGTAGAAATCCAGCCAGCGTTGATACCGCGTGTGCCAGGCGTCGGCATCGCGGATGTAGCTCGTGCAAAACAAAAGGGTCTTCATGATGCGCTCGACAGCGTAAGCTCAGAGCGCGTGATCGTAGTCGACCGTCAGCGGCGCGTGGTCGCTGAACTTGATGTCGCGGAACACGGAGGTCGTTTTCGCCTTGCCGGCGATACCGGGCGTGGCGATCTGGTAATCGATGCGCCAGCCGACGTTCTTCGCGTACGCCTGACCGCGATTGCTCCACCATGTGTACTGCTCCGGACGCGGATCGAGCGTACGGAAGACATCCACATAACCGTGATCGTCGAACAACTGCGTGAGCCACGCGCGTTCTTCGGGCAAGAAACCCGAGTTCTTCAGATTGCCCTTCCAGTTCTTGATGTCGATTTCCTTGTGCGCGATGTTCACGTCGCCGCACAGCACGACTTCGCGTCCCTCGGCCTTGAGCGCCAGCAGGTGCGGCATGAAGTCCGCCATGAAACGGAATTTGGCCGCCTGGCGCTCTTCGCCGCTCGATCCCGACGGGATGTAGACGGAGATCACCGACAGATTGCCGTAACGCACTTCGACGTAGCGGCCCTCGGCATCGAATTCCGCATTGTTCCAGCCGATGACGATGTCGTCCGGCTCGCGGCGAACGTACACGCCCGCCCCGCTGTATCCCTTCTTCTCGGCGTAATGAAAGTAACCCTGATAGTCGTGCGGCTTGAGAAAGTCGGGCGTCATGTCAGGCAACTGAGCCTTGATCTCCTGCACGCACAGGATGTCGGCTTCCTGATTGCCGAACCACTCGAAGAAGCCTTTCTTGGCGGCCGATCGCACGCCGTTGAGATTCGCGGTAATGATGCGCATGGGTATCGATGCATCGCGCCTGGGACATCTGGCGCGATCGCTTGGGGGGGGAATTTATCAGCGGCAAGGATACCGCAATCGCCGAATCGTGTTGGATGAAGGTGTTTCGTATCGGCGGTCGGCGGTCAGTGTTCGGCGGTCGGCGGTCAGTGTTCGGCGTTCGGCGTTCGGACCGCCGTCGCGAGCGTGTGGCGCTCATGTGCGCCGTGCCGCACCGGCAATCGCGGCCTTGGCTTCGCCATCGCCCCCCGGGCCGAGGAGGTCGCGCGCCAGCGCGAGCCAGCGCCGCGCCGCGTGCGACAAATAGGAATCGCGCCGCCACGCCATGGCGAGGTCCCATGGAATGGCCGGGTCGCGCACGTCCGTGATCACGAAGCGCTTTGGATCGAGGCGCGCGCAAAACGGCTCGGGCAGCAGCGCGATGCCCACGCCGTTGTCCACCATCGACGCGATGAAGTCCCACTGGCTGGAGCGCCCGGCGATCTTCGGCGTAAAGCCCGCACGTCGGCACGCGGCAATCACGAACTCCGACAGTGCGAACCCCTCGCCGTAGAAGACGAACGGCTCATCGCGCAATTCGCCGAGGCCAACGGAGGCGCGTCCTTCCCAACGCGATTCGCGCGGCGCGATCAGTCGCAACTGGTAGTGGCACACCGGCAGCACGTCAAGAACCGTGGGATCCACCGGCAACAACACGGCGCCCAGCTCGATTTCGCCGGCCAATAGCGCCTGTTCGATCGCCCGGGAGCCCGTCTCGAACAACTTCATCTCGATGTCCGGATAGTGCTGATGGAACGCGCCGATCACCGGGATGAACAGGTCGCCGCCCAGCGGCGGAATGCCGATCGACAGTTCGCCGCGCGAGACCGTCTCGAGGTCGGCGAGCTCCTGTTGCAAGCGGGCGTAGGCGGCAAGCACGTCCTGCCCTCGCTCGAACACGACGCGTCCGGCATCGGTCAATTGAAGCCGCCGCCCCATGCCGCGCTCCTCACGCAACATCAAGGGCGTACCCAGTTCGTCCTCCAGCGCCTTGACCATCTTGCTCACCGTAGGCTGCGTAACAAATAGGGCCTCGGCCGCCGCTGTGAAGCTCTGCTGTCGCACAACTTCCACAAATCCTCGCAATGCACGCAGTTCCATTTTGGTTCTCTCGGTAGCACCAAGTCAGTGCATTTTGGTGAAGAAGCCCGCCCCGTAAGGCTTTCCTATGCACTATTAGGGTTAATACTTAAAATATTCCAATTTGGAATCGATTTAATACGACTAATTCATTATATTTATGTTGCAGTGCTTCCTATACTTGGCTCCATATTCGTGAAAACCCCTAGGGAGTCCGCCATGACCAAGATGATCGCCCGCCGTGTGTATGGCCGCAGCAAGGCCATTATCGCTGTGCTTTGGCAGATTGCGCTCCTGATGGGCATCTATCTGGCAGCGGATGCTGCATCGCGTCATTTTCATCTGCCCCTGCCGGGTGGCGTGCTGGGTCTGCTGGTGGTCGTGGCGCTGCTCATGAGCGGTGTGCTCAAGACGGAGAAAATCAAGCGCGGGGCCGACTGGTTCCTGGCCGAGATGATCCTTTTCTTTGTGCCGCTGGTCGCCGCCGTCATGCAATACACCGATCTGCTGCGCCAGGAAGGTTTGCAACTGCTCGCCGTGATTGGCGTGGGCACCGTGCTCGTGATGGTCTCCACCGCGCTGGCGGTTGATTTTGGCTGCCGCGCCGAGCGTCGTCTGAAGCGCGCACTGGTTCGCATTCCGGCGCGGCGCGCGCACGCGCACGATGCCCGGTGATGCCCGCCGATGCACTGAACCGACCCAGGTTCTCTTTCGCGTGAATCGCGCCTTCGGGGTCCAGTCATGAATCATACGGCGCTCCTGCTGCTCGTTCTCACGATCTTCTTCTATTACGTCTCGAAGCGTCTTTATGCGCGCTTCGGCAAGGTGTGGCTGGGGCCGGCGATTCTCGCGCCGATGCTGGTCATCGGCGTGATGATCGGCGGCGACATCTCGTATACGACGTACATCGCCGACTCTCGCTGGCTCGTCTGGCTGCTCGGACCGACGACGATCGCGTTCGCGGTGCCAATCTACGAGCATCGCGGCATCATCCGCCGTCATGCCTTTGCGCTGACGTTCGGCGTGCTCGTCGCCATGGTCGTGGCTGTCGGCAGCTCCTACGTGTTGGCTCGCCTCTTCCAGTTGCCGCCGGAGATGGCGCGCAGCCTGCTGGCCCGCTCCATCTCGACACCGTTCGCGCTGGCCGTCTCCGATCAACTCGGCGGCTCGCGCGATCTGGTCGGGCTTTTCGTCATCATTACGGGCTTGATCGGGATGCTGCTCGGCGAGGCGCTGCTCTCCTGGCTGCCGCTGCGCACGCGCATGGCGCGCGGCGCGCCGTTCGGCGCAGGCGCACACGGCTTCGGCACGGCCAAGGCGCGCCAGATCGGCGGCGAGGAAGGCGTGGTCGCCAGTCTGGTCATGATGATCAACGGCGTGCTCATGGTGCTCGCCGCTCCGTTGATCGCCCATCTGCCGCTCTGACTGAGGTTTTCGCGTTCCGCCGCCGCGCGCATCGCTGGCGCGGCGGGCTTCCCGTCGTTCGTCTCCCATATCGACAGCGTGTTCGCCTTGCTCGTCGTGTGCCGCTTCGTAAAAAATAACCCTTCGGGCGTCGCCCCGGGCGCTACGTCGCGCATCAGTTTTGCTACAATGCCGGGGTCTTGAGGAGCGTTGCGACAGCCGAAGTGCTGCCAGGCTCAAGATCCTTCCTATTGGCCCCGCCGGCCGCCGGTTACCCCCGGATCGTTGGCGAGTGGGCCCCAAGAACGGCGCTCACGTCCCAACTATCTAGACTTTAGAGAAAGGAGGCGTGATGAACGCCGTAGTCGATTCGAAATTCTCCGATTTCCACGTTGCCGATATCAAGCTGGCCGATTGGGGCCGCAAAGAGCTGACCATCGCCGAGAGCGAAATGCCGGGTCTGATGGCCACGCGCGCCGAGTTCAAGGCGACCCAGCCGCTCAAGGGCGCACGTATCGCCGGTTCGCTGCATATGACCATCCAGACGGGCGTGCTCATCGAGACGCTGGTCGCGCTGGGCGCCGAAGTGCGCTGGGCCTCGTGCAACATCTTCTCGACGCAGGACCATGCCGCCGCCGCCATTGCGGCCGCCGGCATTCCCGTGTTCGCCTTCAAGGGCGAGTCGCTCGACGAGTACTGGGAATACAGCCACCGTATCTTCGAATGGCCGAACGGCGAGTTCGCCAACATGATTCTCGATGACGGCGGCGACGCCACCCTGCTGCTGATTCTCGGCAGCAAGGCCGAGAAGGACATTTCGGTCGTGGGCAACCCGACCAACGAAGAAGAAGTCGCGCTGTATGCATCGATCAAGCGTCACCTGCAAGTCGATCCGCAGTGGTACAGCAAGCGTCTGTCGCAGATCAAGGGCGTGACCGAAGAGACCACCACCGGCGTGCACCGTCTGTATCAGATGGAAAAGGACGGCACGCTGCCGTTCCCCGCCATCAACGTGAACGACTCGGTCACCAAGTCGAAGTTCGACAACCTGTACGGCTGCCGCGAGTCGCTGGTCGACGGCATCAAGCGCGCCACCGACGTGATGATCGCCGGCAAGATCGCCCTCGTGGCGGGCTACGGTGACGTGGGCAAGGGCTGCGCCCAGAGCCTGCGCGGTCTGGGCGCTACGGTGTGGGTCACGGAAATCGATCCGATCTGCGCGCTGCAAGCCGCGATGGAAGGCTACCGTGTCGTGACGATGGACTACGCGGCCGACAAGGCCGACATCTTCGTGACGGCCACCGGCAACTTCCACGTGATCGATCACGACCACATGGCCGCCATGAAGCACCAGGCCATCGTGTGCAACATCGGTCACTTCGACTCGGAAATCAACGTGGCGTCGACCCGCAAGTACCAGTGGGAAAACATCAAGCCGCAGGTCGATCACATCATCTTTCCGGACGGCAAGCGCATCATTCTGCTCGCGGAAGGCCGCCTCGTGAACCTGGGTTGCGCGACGGGCCACCCGTCGTTCGTGATGAGCAACTCGTTCACGAACCAGACGCTCGCACAGATCGAACTGTTCGTGCATGGCGCCAAGTACAAGAACAGCGTGTACGTGCTGCCGAAGCATCTGGACGAGAAGGTGGCGCGACTGCACCTGGGCCGCATCGGTGCCGAGCTGACCGTGTTGACCGACGATCAGGCGAAATACATCAGCGTCGACAAGAACGGCCCGTTCAAGCCGGCGCACTACCGCTATTGATGCTTTGACGTCCGTCGCCTGATCGGCCGTCGCTCTGCCGGGATATCGCATTCGGAGGGGTGCGAGGTTCCGGCAGCCGACGGCCGGCGCGACCCATGCAATCGGTGCAATCGGGCATGCGGACGTTGGGACAGCGCGGGGGCGTCAGTTGCCTTCGCGCCGGAAGTTTTTCGTTGCCCCTTGTTGCGTTTCCCATGGCCGGTGCCGGCATGACAACCGGCGCCGGCACGTTCTCCGGAGCTCGCCATGCGTTTGCTGCTGATTTGGCTCATCAATGCCATCGCACTTCTCGTTTTGCCTTACATCGTGTCGGGCGTTCAGCTCAAGGGCATTGGCACGGCACTGATCGTGGCCGTCGTGCTCGGCCTGATCAACGCGTTCCTGCGCCCGTTGCTCGTCGTGCTCACGCTGCCGGTGACGGTCGTGACGCTGGGGCTGTTCATTTTCGTCATCAACGCCTTGCTGTTCTGGCTGGCCTCGCATGTGGTCAAAGGCTTCGAGGTCTCGGGCTTCTGGGCGGCGCTATTCGGCTCGCTGCTGTACAGCCTGATTTCGTGGATTCTGTCGGCACTGGTGTTCGGCGATCGCGCCACCAACGTTTAAGGGCCGACGTCACCGCGTCGGCAACATTTCGCAGGAAGTTCGTAACTCATGTCACAAGCGCTTCGCGCCGATCAGGCCCTTGTTTCCCGAGGGCTCGCGGCATCGCGCACCGTCGCTCAACGTCTGATCGATGCCGGACGCGTGTATTACGCCGGCACCGACACGGCGCTCAAAAAGGCCAGCCAGCCCGTGGCGAGCGACGAGGCGTTGGAAGTGCGCGCGGCGGCTGACGGGGTGCCGGGCGAAGACCGTTATGTCTCGCGCGGCGGCCTGAAGCTGGCCGGCGCGCTCGCGCACACGGGCCTCGATGTGACGGGCCGCGTGGCGCTCGACGTCGGTCTGTCGACCGGTGGCTTCGCGGACTGCCTCTTGCAGGCGGGCGTGGCTCGGGTCATCGGCGTAGACGTGGGGCATGGGCAACTGCATCAGCGTTTGACAGGCGAGGCGCGGCTCGTATCGCTCGAAGGGATCAACGCGCGGCACCTGACGCGTGAGATGCTCGACGAACGTCTGGCCGAGGCGGCGACGCTTGCTTCCGATGTTGCCTCCGATGTTGCCTCTGATGGCACCACACACGGCGCACCGGATGCCGTGCCGGAAGCGGGTTTCGATCTGATCGTCGGCGACGTGTCGTTCATTTCGCTCACGCTGGTGCTGCCCGCACTCGCGCCCTTGCTGAGCGAGCACGGCGATCTGCTCATGCTGGTGAAGCCGCAATTCGAAGTGGGACGAGAGCACATCGCGCGCGGTGGCCTCGTGAAAGATGTCGCGCAGTACGCGCAAGTAGAGACAAAGATCCGCACCGCTTGCGAAGCGCTTGGACTCACCGTGGCCGCGTGGCTCGACAGTCCGATCGCCGGCGGTGACGGCAACCGGGAGTTCTTCGTGCACGCCAGGCGTGTGGCATGAGCGGCTCTCTCGATCAATAGACGATCATGACGCAACCATCCTTCAGTTTCGAATTCTTTCCGCCCAAGACGGCCGATGGCGCGGAGAAGCTGCGCGCCACGCGTCAGCAACTGTTCCCGCTTGGCCCCAAGTTCGTCTCGGTGACGTTCGGCGCCGGCGGCTCGACCCAACAAGGCACGCTCGATACGGTCATCGAAATCCAGCGTGAAGGCGTGGACGCCGCCCCGCACCTCTCGTGCGTAGGCTCGACCCGGGACAACATTCGCGACATTCTCAAAACGTACCGCGACAACGGCATCCGCCACATCGTCGCGCTGCGCGGCGATCTGCCGTCCGGCATGGGTGAGATCGGCGAATTTCGTTACGCCTCGGAATTGGTCGAATTCATTCGTGCGGAAACCGGTGACTGGTTCCACATCGAAGTGGCGGCATACCCCGAATACCACCCGCAAGCGAAGTCGCCGCGCCTCGATCTCGAGCACTTCGCCCACAAGGTGAAAGCGGGGGCCAATGCCGCGATCACGCAGTATTTCTTCAACGCGGACGCGTACTTCCGTTTCATCGACGACGTCTCGCGTCTGGGCGTGAACGTGCCGATCGTGCCGGGCATCATGCCGATCACGAACTACTCGCAGATGATGCGGTTCTCGGAAATGTGCGGCGCCGAAGTGCCGCGCTGGATCGCGAAGCGTCTCGAAGGGTTCGGCGACGACCGCGAGTCGATCCGCGCCTTTGGGCTGGACGTGGTGTCGGCGCTTTGCGAACGCCTGCTCAAGGAAGGCGCGCCGGGCCTGCACTTCTACACGCTCAACGCCGCATCGGCGACCAAGGCCATGTGGCAGCGCCTCGGGTTGTAAGCCCGGCGGTGGTGCGCGCGTGATGTCAGGGTGAGCCGGGATCGGGACGGCGCGCGCGCAATGGTTTGCTACCCATCGGACCGATGGAAGTCAATCCCGATCACAATTAAGCAATTTCCTATTCAAAAACACCACAAATAGGCGGTTTGCTAGGGATCTGGCGTGTTGTTACGCAGGTGAAGCTTCAGTAATATCCCTCGTGGGCTCGGCGGCGGATCGCTGCCGGGCGCCTACTCAGAACCCGAGGAGCCTATGAAACAGACTCACACCCTGCGTTTGCTTTTGGCTGCAACGGTGCTCGCCGGCGCGGCAGTGATCCCGCCCGCGGCAGCCGTCGAGCTCCCGAACAAGACCCTCGTGTACTGCTCCGAGGGCAGCCCCGCCGGTTTCGATCCGGGGCAGCTGACCACCGGCACCGACTTCGATCCCGCCGACGCCATCTACAACCGTCTCATTGCCTTCGTTCCGGGCGAGACCGGCGTGATGCCGTCGCTGGCCGAGAAGTGGGACATCTCGCCGGACAACAAGGTCTACACGTTCCATCTGCGCAAGGGTGTGAAGTTCCACACCACCGAGTATTTCAAGCCCACGCGTGACTTCAATGCCGAAGACGTGAAATTCACGTTCGAGCGCATGGGCGATCGCGAGATGCCGTTCCGCAAGGCTTATCCGGCGGAATTCCCGTACTACGTCGACATGGGCCTGCAGGCCGACATCGAGCGCATCGAGATCGTCGATCCGTACACGGTGCGCTTCGTGCTGAAGAAGGTCGACGCGCCGTTCATTCAGAATCTGGCCATGTCGTTTGCGTCGATCCTCTCGAAGGAGTACGCGGACAAGCTGCTCGCGGCGAACAACCCGCGTGACATCGCGCTCAAGCCGGTCGGCACCGGTCCGTTCATCTTCCGCAGCTACACGAAGGACGCCACGCTGCGCATGGACGGCAACAAGGAGTACTGGAATACGAACCTGCCGCCGAAGGTGGGCAAGCTCGTGTTCGCCATCACGACGGACGCCAACGTGCGGATCCAGAAACTCAAGCGCAACGAGTGCCAGGTCGTGACGTATCCGCGGCCGGCGGACGTCGATGCGCTCAAGGCGGAGATCGAGGCACAGGGCAAGGCGGCGAAGCTGAAGATGCCGGATCAGGTTGGCTTCAACCTCGGTTATGTGGCGTACAACGTCAAGAAGGCCCCGCTCGATCGCGTGGAGGTGCGTCAGGCGCTCGACATGGCGATCAACAAGAAGGCGATCCTTCAGTCGGTGTACGGTTCGGCCGGTCAGCTGTCGAACGGCGCGCCGATGCCGCCGACGCAATGGTCCTACGACAAGAACATCAAGTCGGCCAGCTACGATCCTGAGAAGGCCAAGGCGTTGCTCGACAAGGCCGGGGTGAAGGGCGTGGAGATCACGCTGTGGGCCATGCCGGTGCAACGTCCGTACAACCCGAACGGCAAGCTCATGGCCGAAATGATCCAGGCCGACTGGGCGAAGATCGGCGTGAAGGCCAACATCGTCACGTACGAATGGGGCGAGTACATCAAGCGTGCGAAGGCGGGCGAGCATGACGCGATGCTCATCGGCTGGACGGGCGACAACGGCGATCCGGACAACTGGCTCGGCGTGCTGCTCGGCTGCGATTCGATGAACGGCAACAACTTCTCGAAGTGGTGCGACAAGCCGTTCGACGACCTCATCAAGCAGGCGCGTCAGACCACGGACGTGAAGGAGCGCACCCGGCTTTACACGCAAGCGCAGCAGATTTTCGCGCAGCAACTGCCGTTCTCGCCGATTGCGCACTCTACGCAATACAAGCCGATGGCGACGAACGTCAAGGGCTTCAAGCTCAGCCCGTTCAGCCGTAACAGCTTCGCTGGCGTGTCGCTCGACTAAGTTCGCTGGCGCTGTACGACACCGGTTCGGACGATCTGGACACGGCTCGAACCGGTGGCAACAAGCAAGAAAGCGGACTGGCCCGGCCGCCGCGCCCGAGCCAGTTTGCAGCCGGTTCGCAGCATGCGAACGGCATGCCGTCCAAGACTGACCAGATCGACTAACGCGGCAAAGCGTCACCCGTCCCTGCCGGGGGCGGACGGCGCGCGAAGCCCCCACGGAACCTTCCTATGCTGAGATTCGTCCTGAGACGACTAGGCATGGTGATCCCGACCTTCATCGGTATCACTGTCCTCGCGTTCGCGCTCATTCACCTCATTCCCGGCGATCCGATCGAAGTGCTGGTGGGCGAGCGAAATCTCGATCCCGTCATGCACGCCGAAGCGATGAAGCGGCTGGGACTCGATCAGCCGCTCACCACGCAGTATTTCGTCTATCTCAAGCACGCCGCGCAAGGCGACCTCGGTCGCTCCATCGTGACCAACGAAGGCGTGCTCCACGAGTTCTTCGCCCGCTTTCCGGCCACCCTCGAACTGGCCCTGTGCGCGATGATCTTTGCGCTGGTCGTCGGCTTGCCGGCCGGCGTGGCGGCCTCGTTGCGGCGCGGCAAGATGCTTGACCACACCACCATGGGGGCGGCGCTCACCGGCTATTCGATGCCGATCTTCTGGTGGGGCCTGCTGCTCATCATGCTGTTCTCCGTCGATCTGCAATGGACGCCCGTATCCGGGCGGATCGGGGTGGAGTTCGACGTGCCTCACGTCACCGGCTTCATGCTCATCGACACGCTGCTCTCGGGCGACGAAGGCGCCTTCGCATCGGCGTTCAGCCATCTGATCTTGCCGACCATCGTGCTTGGCACGGTGCCGCTCGCGGTGATTGCCCGCATGACGCGCTCGGCCATGCTGGAGGTGCTGCGCGAAGACTACATCCGCACCGCACGGGCGAAGGGCCTGTCGCCCTGGCGTGTGATCGTCGTGCATGCGCTGCGTAACGCGCTGATTCCGGTGATCACGGTGATCGGGTTGCAGGTAGGCACGCTGCTTGCGGGCGCGGTGCTGACCGAGAACGTCTTCTCCTGGCCCGGCATCGGCAAATGGCTGATCGACGCCATTCTGCGACGCGACTATCCGGTGGTGCAGGGCGGCATTCTGCTCATTGCGACGGGCGTCATTCTGGTCAACCTGCTGGTCGACGTGCTCTACGGCGTCGTCAACCCGCGCATCCGGCACTGAGGAGGTCTCTGATGAGTGACACGCCTGCTACGCTGCCGCCTCCCGCCGCTGTGACCGCGACACCTCGTGCGCGTCTGGTCCGGGAATTTCTGCGCAGCTTTACCGCCAACCGTGGCGCCACGGTGGCGGCCATTATTCTGTTGCTGATGTTCGCGGCTGCGCTTCTCGCGCCGGTGATCTCGCCGCACAGCCCCATCGAGCAATATCGCGACTTCGTGAAAATCCCGCCTGCGTGGTTCGAGGGCGGCAACGCGAAGTTCCTGCTCGGCACCGACGAAGCCGGGCGCGACATGCTTTCGCGTCTGATCTACGGCGCGCGCCTGTCGTTCTGGATTGGCCTGTCGTCGGTGGTGCTGTCGCTCATTCCGGGCATTCTGCTCGGATTGCTCGCCGCTTTCTTCCCGCGCTGGCTCGACACGCCGATCATGCGTCTGATGGACATGATGATGGCGCTGCCCTCGCTGCTGCTGGCCGTGGCCGTGGTGGCCGTGATCGGTCCGGGTCTGGCGAATACGACCATCGCCATCGCGATCGTGACGTTGCCTGCCTACGTGCGTCTGACACGCGCGGCGGCGATCGGTGAATTGCAGCGCGAGTATGTGGTGGCGTCGCGCATGGCCGGGGCGGGCACGCTGCGCCTGATGTTCTCTACAGTGCTGCCGAACTGCGCCGCACCGCTCATCGTGCAGGCGACGCTGAGCTTCTCGGTGGCCATTCTCGATGCGGCGGCGCTCGGCTTCCTCGGCCTCGGCGTGCAGCCGCCGCTCGCGGAGTGGGGGTCGATGCTCGCGTCCGCCCGCGACTACATGGAAAGTGCCTGGTGGATCGTGACACTGCCGGGCCTTGCGATCGTCATCTCGGTCCTTGCCATCAACCTGGTCGGCGACGGCCTGCGCGATGCGCTCGACCCCAAACTGAAGCGAATCGCATGAGCCTGCTCTCCATACGAAATCTATCGGTCGACTTCGACGGTGCCCGCGCTGTCGACGCCATCGACCTCGACGTCGGCCAGAGCGAGATTCTCGGCGTAGTCGGCGAATCGGGCTCCGGCAAGAGCGTGACGATGCTCGCGCTCATGGGCCTCATCGATGCGCCCGGGCGCGTGACGGCAGACGAGGTGCGCTTCGACGGGAAAGACCTGTTGCATGCGTCCCGGCGGGAGCGTCGCAACATCGTCGGGCGCGACGTCTCGATGATCTTTCAGGACGCCCTCACCAGCCTGAACCCCAGCTACACCATCGGGTATCAGATCGGTGAGGTCCTGCGCCGTCACATGGGTCTGCGCGGCCGCGCGTTGCGCGAGCGTATCGTCGCATTGCTGGAGCAGGTCGAAATTCCGGACGCTGCGAACCGGCTGGGCGCGTATCCGCATCAGCTCTCCGGCGGGATGAACCAGCGCGTCATGATTGCCATGGCGATTGCGTGCCGTCCGAAACTCCTGATTGCGGACGAGCCGACGACGGCGCTCGACGTGACCATTCAGGCGCAGATCATGGCGCTGCTGCTCCAGCTGCAAAAGGACTACGGGATGTCGCTTGTGCTGATTTCGCACGATCTGGCGGTCGTGGCCGAGGTCGCACACAAGGTGGCCGTGATGTACGCCGGACAGGTGATCGAAGTCCAGCGAGTGCCGGCGCTGTTCGATGCGCCGCATCATCCCTACACGGAAGCGTTGCTCTCAGCGATTCCCGAGCACAACCGAGGAGTACGCCGGTTGCGTACTCTGCCGGGGGTGGTGCCGGGGCGCGACGACCGCCCGGCAGGCTGTCTACTCTCACCACGCTGCCCGTACGCCGACGATCATTGCCGCGAGGTGCAACCCACGCTTACGCCCTACGTTGGGCCGAGCGCGGTGGGTACGCCGCTGGTGCGGTGTTTCAAGCCCCTGCCGCATGAGGTGGCGGGCGTGTCGTCGGGTGACCGGTCGATGGGAGGTTCGCAATGAGTGAAACGGTGATCGCGACGCCTCCGGGAACGCCGCAGGCGAGCGCTTCGGACGGGCGCGTGGTATTGGCCGCGCAAAATCTGACGCGCTTTTATACCGTCAATCGCGGGTTGTTCCGTGGTCAGGCGAGCGTCAAGGCGCTGGCGGGCGTGTCGTTCGATCTGACGGCCGGGCGCACACTCGCGGTGGTTGGCGAGTCGGGGTGCGGCAAATCGACGCTGGCCCGGGTGCTGACGTTGATCGAGGCGCCGACGTCCGGCAGACTCTTCGTCGATGCGACCGAGACGACGACGGCGTCGGCGGGCCAGCTGGCGCCGCTGCGCACGCGGGTCCAGATGGTGTTTCAGAATCCGTACGCGTCGCTCAACCCGCGCAAGACGGTCGGACAGGCGCTCGACGAGCCGCTGGCCATCAACACATCGCTGAGCCGCGCCGAGCGCGGCGAGAAGATTGCCGCGATGATGCGCACCGTCGGACTGCGTCCCGAGCATGTGGCGCGGTATCCACACATGTTCTCGGGCGGGCAGCGTCAACGCGTGGCGATTGCCCGGGCGATGATCCTGTCGCCCGCCATCGTGGTGGCCGATGAGCCCGTTTCCGCCCTGGATGTCTCAATTCAGGCACAAATCCTGAATCTTTTCATGGATTTGCAGGACCGATACGCGACGAGTTACGTATTCGTGTCGCATAATCTCGCGGTGGTCGAGCATGTGGCCGACGACGTCATGGTGATGTACCTCGGCCGCGCGGTCGAACACGGTCCCAAGGCCACCGTGTTCGGCAAGCCGCTGCATCCGTACACCAAGGCGTTGATGTCGGCGACGCCGGCGATCAAGGCATCCGAGCGGCGGGTGAAAATACCGCTGATCGGCGAGTTGCCATCGCCGCTGCGCCCGCCGCCCGGGTGTGCGTTTGCGCCGCGCTGTCCGTACGCGATAGACCGTTGCCGTGGGGAAGTGCCGCAATTGCGCGAGCTTGATGGCCGTCTGGTGGCGTGCCATCGGGTTGAAGACATAGAGGGATAACGAGATTGGGTGGACCACCACGCGCGACGCATGTTCGCCGGGGCGTTGCATGGACCGGCTGGCTGCTGGGTTGCTTGCTGATGACGCTTGCCCTCACGCTGGACGCGGCGTCGACTGCCGTCCCGCGCGCGGTGGCGCCGCGAGCCTTTCCGCTGGTCGTGCCGGAGCCCGGCGAGCCGCCGCCGGGCGCCAATCTCCCATTCTATGAAGCCCGCAAGGGCGACATGACCATCTACGTGATGGGCACGCTGCACGTTGGCAAGCCCGACGATTACCCGTTCCGCAAAGTCGTGGTCGATGCGCTGCGCGTATCGAGCGTGGTGGCGTTCGAGCTCTCGCCCGACGATCTCACCATGTCGCAGGACGACGTGCAGAAGTACGGCATGTGTCCCCGAGCCTGTTTGCCGAGGCTGATTCCGGCGCCGATGTGGCGCACGTTGCGCGATCGTCTCAAGGGCAATCCGGCCATGCTGGCCGAGATTCGCCATATGCGACCGTGGCTGGCGGCGCTGCTTGTCGAGACGCTGGATTCGATGGGGGCGGACCTGCAAACGGAGTACGGCACGGAAAACCAGCTGGAGAACATCTATCGCGGTCGCATCGTCGGTCTCGAATCGCTGGCCGAGCAGATGGAGGCTTTCACCGGACTGACGGGCCCGCAGCAAAACGAATTGCTCGCGCAGGAGTTAGTGCTCACGCCGAAAAAGGCAACGGCGCAGGTCGAAGCGTTGCACCGTTTGTGGCGGGCGGGCGATGCGGAACTGGTCTTCGACTGGTCGCAGGCCAAGGCGGCGCAGGTACGACGCAATGTCGCGTTGGCGGACGCCATCGACGAGCGCATTCTCTATTCGCGCAACCGCCGCTTTCTGGCGCGCATGCTGTTCCTCGCGGACCCGGGCAAGCCGGTCTTCGTCGCGGTCGGCACCTTGCATCTCGGCGGCCCGCGCGGCGTGCTGCAACTGTTGCGAGAACATGGGTTTTCCGTCTCGCAGCGGTAAGGAAATGGTCAAACCGAGCGCACGGCCGAGGTCATCGGCGACTTTATTGCGTCGCCCGATGCCTCGGTTGACGGTGGTGCGTTGTGACGTCGTGCAGGAATTTCACCTCACGCCAACATCCCCCGTGCTTCAATGAAGCGAATGATCTCCTGAAGGCCTTTGCCTTCTTTCATGTTTCCCATCACGAACGGGCGCATGCCCCGCATCTTCTGTGTGTCGGAGCGCATGATGTCGAGCGACGCGCCAACGTAGGGAGCGAGATCCGTCTTGTTGATCACCAGCAGGTCCGACTTGGTGATGCCCGGGCCGCCCTTGCGCGGAATCTTCTCGCCGCCGGCCACGTCGATCACGTAAATCGTCAGGTCCGACAACTCCGGGCTGAAGGTCGCCGCCAGGTTGTCACCGCCGGACTCGATGAACACGACGTCCGCATCGGGGAAACGATCCAGCATGCGCTCGACGGCTTCGAGGTTGATCGAAGCGTCCTCGCGAATCGCGGTGTGCGGGCAACCCCCGGTCTCCACGCCCAGAATGCGCTCGGGCTCCAGCGCACCGGCCACCGTGAGCAAACGCTGGTCTTCCTTCGTGTAGATGTCGTTGGTGATGACGACGAGGTCATAGCGCTCACGCATGGCCTTGCACAGCATTTCGGTCAACGTGGTCTTGCCGGAGCCGACCGGGCCTCCGATGCCGACACGCAGCGGCGGATTCTTCTTGGTACGACGGGCGTTGGCGGATGTCGTCATGGCGAATGTCGTGGTGGCGGTGAAATATCGATGAAAAAGGACGCGATGCGCCGCATCCTAGGAACGGAATAGCCGTGAATATTGTGTCTCGTGGCGCGACGCGAGAATGGCAAGCGCCGGCGAAAACGTGTTGATCCGGTCGTCTGGCAACGACGCCGCGCGATGGGCCGCGTCGACCACGCGAGGCCGCAGCGCCACGATCACGCGCTGTGCGGCAAGCTGCCCTAGCGGCACCGCCTTGAGGGCGCCGGCCACCTGATTCTCCAGCCAACTGAACGCGTAGGCGACGAGCGTATCGGCCAGCGGTGCGCCATGCGCGAGCGCAGCGAACGCAAAGGCCGTGGGCAGCGCAATCGGCTTGATCGACGCCAGGTGTGCCCGCTGCTCGGCGTCACCCCATTCGAGCGACACGGCGAGTTGCGTGAGCGACCAGCCCATTTGCTCGGTTTCGGCGCGCAATTCGGCCGCCTCGCGTGTGGCGAGCAGCCAGTCATTCACATGCCTGAGCGCCGCGAGGTCTCGCGCTTGCCAATGTCGCCACTGTCGCGCGAGCAACGCCATCTCCCCCGTCGTAAAAACGCCATCGAGTTGGCTGGCGATCCATTGCTCGGCGCTGGGCGCGTCGTGGATGATGCCGTGTTCGACCGCCGCTTCGAGTCCTTGCGAATAGCTGAACGCACCGATGGGCAATGCGGGCGACGCGAGATGCAGCAGCGCCGCGAGCGACTGCAACGACGCCGCGGCGACCGGCTCAGTGAGCGGGCTGGCCAGACTTGCCGTCATCGCTCGGACTCACAGTCGTGGAATCGGCGTTCGCGTCGGTCGCATGATCGTGCCCGCAGCCGGGGCCATGCACGTGACCGGCTTTATGGACGTGCGAGTGCCCGTGATCGTGTGCACACCCCGGGCCATGCACATGACCCGAGTCGTGACCGTGCGAATGCGAATGCGAGTGCCCATGATCGTGCCCGCATCCGGGGCCGTGAATGTGTCCGTGATCGTGATCATGGTCATGCGAGTGCCCATGGTGCTCGTGAAACACCTGCTGCGCGAGGGCGAAGTCTTCGGCGAACGTCGCATCGTGGCCATGCTTGTGACCACCGCCATAAGCGCCAGCTTCCGGCTCGAACGGCATCAGCGCCTCGGCGACATCGACATCGAGACGCAGCAACATGTCGCGCAGCACCGGGTCGTATTCGAGCTTCAGATAGCCGTCACCGACTTCGACCGGCGTATGACGGTTGCCGAGGTGATAGGCCGCTCGGGTGAGGCCAAGCGCCGTAGTCGCCGTGACGAGCAGCACCGTCTCCGGTGCGGCCTCCACGCGAATGAAGCCGCCATCGTCGGCAACGAGCACGTCGCCGCCGCGTAGCACGGTGCCGCGTGGCAGAAACAGGGCGACGTCCTCGCCGGTGTCCAGCGTGGCCCGCAGACGGCTCTTGCTGCGCGCGTCGAAGGGCAGCACGAGCGCGGGCGCGCGTCGCGCGAGCGTTGCCGCGATGCGTCCGGCTTCGAAGCGTTTTTCGACGCGACGCAGGGCCGACGACGATGAGGGATCGGCCGCAGCGGGCGATTCGGAATCTTGCGACATAGGTCAGAAAAGGAAATAGCGTTGCGCCATGGGCAACACGGTCGCGGGCTCGCAGGTCAGCAGTTGGCCGTCGGCGATGACCTGATAGGTCTCGGGGTCGACACTGATCTGCGGCAGCCAGTCGTTGTTGATCATGTTGGCTTTGGTCACCTGCCGGATATCGCGCACCGGCACGATGCGCTTGGTCAGGCCGAAACGGCCGGCCACGTCGCCATCGTACGCTGCTTGCGACACGAAGGTCAGCGAGGTGCGTGCGAGCGCACCGGCCCGTGCGCCGAACATCTCGCGGTAGTGCACCGGTTGCGGCGTGGGGATCGACGCGTTGGGATCGCCCATCAGCGCCGACGTGATCATGCCGCCCTTGAGAATCAGCGACGGCTTCACACCGAAGAAGGCGGGTTCCCACAGCACCAGATCCGCCCACTTGCCCACCTCGACCGATCCGATCTCGTGCGCCATGCCGTGAGTGATCGCCGGGTTGATGGTGTATTTCGCAACGTAACGCTTGACGCGGAAGTTGTCCGATTGCGACGAGTCCGTGCCGAGTGCGCCGCGTTGCACCTTCATCTTGTGCGCCGTCTGCCAGGTGCGCATGACGACTTCCCCAACGCGGCCCATCGCCTGCGAGTCCGACGAGATCATCGACAGCGCGCCGAGGTCATGCAGGATGTCTTCGGCGGCAATCGTCTCGCGACGAATGCGCGATTCGGCGAAAGCGATGTCTTCCGCAATCGCAGGGTCGAGGTGATGGCAGACCATCAGCATGTCGAGGTGTTCGTCGAGCGTGTTGATGGTGTAGGGGCGCGTAGGATTCGTGGACGACGGCAACACGTTCGCCTCACCGCACACCTTGAGGATGTCCGGTGCGTGGCCGCCGCCGGCGCCCTCGGTGTGATACGTGTGAATCGTGCGGCCCTTGATCGCGGCGACCGTTGCCTCGACGAAGCCGCCTTCGTTGAGCGTGTCCGTGTGAATCGCGACCTGCGTGTCGGTGAGGTCGGCTACGGACAGGCAGGCATCGATGGCCGCGGGTGTCGAGCCCCAGTCTTCGTGGAGCTTCAGCCCGATGGCGCCGGCTTCGATCTGCTCCATGAGCGGTGCGGGCTGACTCACGTTGCCCTTACCCAGGAAACCGAGGTTGATCGGCCAGCCGTCGGCCGCCTGAAGCATGCGCTCCATATGCCATGGTCCGGGCGTGCAGGTCGTGGCGTTGGTGCCCGTTGCCGGTCCCGTGCCGCCGCCAAGCAACGTCGTCACGCCGGACGAGAGCGCCTCTTCGATTTGCTGCGGACAGATGAAATGGATGTGCGAATCGATACCGCCGGCGGTAACGATCATGCCTTCGCCCGCAATGACCTCCGTCGCACCGCCCAGCGGAATCGTCACGCCGGGCTGGATGTCCGGATTCCCGGCCTTGCCGATGCCCCAGATACGGCCGTCCTTCAGGCCGATATCCGCCTTGACGATGCCCCAGTGATCGATGATGACGGCGTTCGTGATGACGGTGTCGACCACGTCGGCGCGCGTGCGTTGGGACTGTCCCATGCCGTCGCGAATCACCTTGCCGCCGCCGAACTTCACCTCCTCGCCGTAGATCGTGTAATCGCGTTCGATCTCGATGATGAGTTCCGTGTCGGCCAGACGCAGCCGGTCGCCCGTCGTCGGGCCGAACATTTCCGCATAGGCGCGGCGAGAGATCTTCATAGCGCCCCCATGACGCGACCTGCGAAACCATAGACACGGCGATCGCCCGCAAGCGCGACCAGCTCGACCGTGCGTTGCTGCCCCGGCTCGAAGCGCACGGCAGTCCCCGCCGCAATGTTCAGGCGATACCCGCGGGCGGCTTCCCGGTCGAATTGCAGGGCATCGTTGACTTCATAAAAGTGGAAATGCGAGCCGATCTGAATCGGGCGGTCGCCAGTATTCGCAACCGTCACGCTGAGCGTCGCACGCCCTTCGTTGAGCGTGATCTCGCCATCGGCGGGGAGCAGTTCTCCGGGAATCATGCGTGTCTCCGGGATAGGGGCGGTCGGGAAGAAGGTGTCGACATCAGCTCGCCGCGGCAAGCAACGTCGCGCCGTAGGCCAGCACACCGGCGCCGAGCACGCGCGGCACCCAGATCGTGCGGTGACGCAGGGCCACACCCGCGCCGAGGCCAATGCAGTGCAGCATGCCGGTTGCCACGAGGAAGCCGGCCATGTAATGCATGGCGCTTGCCTCGTCGGGCAACTCGGCGCCGTGCGCAAAGCCGTGGAAGACGGCGAATGCGCCCACGATTGTCGCGCCCGCCCAGCCCGGCAGCTGCGTGCGCGTGGCCAGCATCAGGCCGAGCACGAGCAGCGAGACGGCAATCATCGGCTCCACGCCCGGCAGGGCGAACCAGTGCGACATGCCCAGCAGGCCGCCAGCGGCGAGCATTGCCACGAATGCGAGCGGCGCCGCCCACACGCGTTTGGACGTGAGCGAGCTCCACAGTCCCACGACGACCATTGCGCACAGATGGTCGGCGCCCGTGAGCGGGTGCAGGAAACCCGCGGCAAAGCTGCTCGCGGCGTCATGCCCGGGGTGGCCGGGGTGAGCGAGTGCAACCCCCGAGCTCGCAAGCAGTGCGAGGCCGGTGGCCACGCTCGCCATGCGCACCGTGCGGCGGCCCGTGAGGGAGGAGGGGACAGGCGTCATATCACTGGCGTCGTGAAGGTTGTCGTTGCGGGGCATATCGGAGCGTCCTCGATCGGTTGCTAAGGTCTGGTTTCGTAGGGCAATACGCGGCGTCGCGCCGCACATGCGGCTCGCGACGCCCACACCGGCGTTGCGTTCAGGGAATCGGGTGATGCACCGTGACGAGCTTGGTGCCGTCCGGGAAGGTCGCTTCCACCTGAATGTCCGGGATCATTTCCGGCACGCCTTCCATGACGTCGTCACGGGTGAGCAACGTCGTGCCGTAGTGCATGAGGTCGGCGACGGTACGTCCGTCGCGCGCCGCTTCCATGAGCGCCGCGCTGATGAACGCCACCGCCTCCGGGTAGTTCAGTTTCAGTCCGCGCGCACGACGCCGTTCGGCGAGCAGGGCGGCAGTGAAGATAAGCAACTTGTCTTTTTCGCGCGGAGTGAGCTTCATCGTGACAGGTGAATTTCAATGCCAAAGGTTCATGGGATGGACGCTGCTGCCACCCATCATAAGCACGACGCCAATGCCGCGCCACAAGCTTCTGAAAACGACGCAAAACGCACCTCAATAGTGCGAATCTCATGCTGGAAAGTCAGCCAGTCAAGCAAGCCGATAGCGTCATTTCGACTGACAAAACACAGCCAGCGCCGAACGTCGGTCCCAACCCGCTTTCATTGGCAGATGAACCGCTGCAATTCGGGCGTCGACGGTTGCGTGAAGAGTTGTTCCGGATCCCCGGACTCCCAGATCTTTCCCTGATGCATGAATACGACGCGATCCGACACGTGGCGAGCAAAGCGCATCTCGTGCGTGACGAGAATCAGCGTCATGCCCTCGGCGGCGAGGTCTTCGAGTACCTTGAGCACTTCCGCCACCAGTTCCGGATCGAGTGCCGACGTGATTTCGTCGCACAGCAGCACGGCGGGCTGCATGGCCAGCGAGCGTGCGATCGCCACGCGCTGTTGCTGCCCCCCGGAGAGTTGCGACGGATAGCTGTCGAACTTGTCGGCCAGCCCGACCTTCGCGAGCATCGTGCGAGCGAGCTCACGTGCCTGCGCGCCGGACGTCTTCTTGACGACCTTCTGCGCGAGCATCACGTTCTCGCCCGCCGTCAGATGCGGAAACAGGTTGTACTGCTGGAACACCATGCCGACCTTCAGGCGCAACGCCCGCAGATCGGTGTCGCGCGCGCCGACGAGTACGCCATCGACATCTACGCTGCCCGCATCGAAGCGCTCCAGGCCGTTGAGGGTGCGCAGCAGCGTGCTTTTGCCCGAACCGCTCTTGCCGATGATCGACACGACCTGACCGCGCTCGACGTCCATGTCGATGCCTCGCAGCACGGGGTTCTCGCCGAAGCGCTTTTGCATGCCCCTGACTTTAATTAGCGACATGGAGTTTCCTTTCGAGATGGCGCGCCCACAACGACAGCGGATAGCAGGCGGCGAAGTAAAGCAGCGCGACGAGGCCGTACACCGTGAACGGCTGGAACGTGGCGTTGGTCAGCATGGTGCCGGTCTTGGTGAGTTCGTCGAAGCCGATGATCGACGCGAGCGCGGTGCTTTTGACCACCTGCACCGAGAAGCCGACCGTCGGCGCGATGGCGATGCGCAGTGCCTGCGGCAGGATCACGTGACGCAGTTGTTCGCCATAACGCATGGCCAGACTCGACGACGCCTCCCACTGACCGTGCGGAATGGCGTCGACACAGCCGCGCCAGATTTCCGTGAGGTAGGCGCTCGTATAAAGCGTAAGACAGACGGCGGCCGCCACCCACGGCGATACTTCGAACCCCAGCAACGGCAGGCCGAAGAACACCAGGAACAACTGCATGAGCAGCGGCGTGCCCTGAAACACCTCGATGTACAGCGCGACGGCGCGCGCGGCCCATTGCACGCGCCCGACGCGAATCACCAGCAGCACGAGCGCGACGAGTCCGCCGCACACGAAGGCGATGGCCGACAGCGCGAGCGTCCAGCGCCCGGCGAGCACGAGCCCGCGCAGCATGTCCCATAGCGAAAATTCGATCATCGCGCGCCTCCCGCGACCTTGACCATGCCGCGGAAAAGACGTCGCGCGCAACGCATGAGGACACGACGCAGCGCGATGGCGAGCACGAGATACAACGCCGTCACGATCAGATAGCTCTCGAAGGCGCGGAACGTGCGCGACTGCACGAAGTTGGCGGCATACGACAGATCCGGCACGGAGATCTGCGAGACGACCGCCGAGCCGAGCATCACGATCACGATCTGACTGGCGAGCGCCGGAAACACCTTGGCGAACGCTTGGGGCAGGATCACATGACGCAGGATCTGCGCGCGCGTCATGGCAAGCGACAGTCCGGCTTCCGACAATCCACGCGGCACGGCGCGCATGCCCGCACGAATGATCTCGGTTGCATAGGCGCCGAGATTGAGACTCATGGCGATGACGGCGGCGGACGTCTCGCCGATATGAATGCCGAGACTGGGCAGACCGAAGAAGATGAAAAACAGCTGAACGATGAACGGCGTGTTGCGGATGAGTTCGACGTAAAGCCCGGCAAACAGCCGGGACACGTTCGAGCCTTCCTCGCGTGCAATGGCGCACAGCGCACCGATGATCACGCCAATGACCGTGGAAACGGCCGTGAGCGCGATCGTCAGCGCGGCGCCGCGCACGAACAGCATGAAGTATTGCCGCAGATCGGCAAAGTCGAGGACGTAGTGCATGAGGGGGCAGTCAGGCGCTCAGCGTGTCAGACGCATCGGTTGGGGCGAGGATGCGCGATCACAGATCGGTCGGCAGCGGCATGCCGAGCCATTTCTGCGAGACCTTGCCCAGCGAGCCGTCCTTTTTCGAGGTCGCAATGATCTCGTTGACCTTGGCGAGCAGTCGCGGCTCGTTCTTGTTCAGGCCGACGAAGCAGGGCGAGTTCTTGATGAGGAACTTCGGTTCCGGCAGTTTCGGCGGATGCTTGGCGACAATCGCGGCGGCCACGACGTTGCCCGTGGCGACGAGTTGCACCTGGCCCGAGAGGAATGCCGAGATAGTGCCGTTGTTGTCTTCGAAGCGCTTGATCGTGACGTCCGCCGGCGCGACCTTCGAGAGTTCGAGGTCTTCCACTGCGCCGCGCGTCACGCCGATGGTTTTACCCGACAGGTCGGCCGGTTTCGACACGGCGATGTCCTTGGGGCCGAACACGCCGTTGTAGAACGGTGCATAGGCGTCGGAGAAGTCGATGACCTTTTCACGCTCGGCGTTCTTGCCGAGGCTGGAGATCACGAGGTCCGCCTTGTTCGTCGTGAGATACGGCACGCGGTTGGCGCTCGTGACCGGCACGAGTTCGAGCTTCACGCCCATGCCCCTGGCCAGCAGCGCGGCGGTGTCGATGTCGTAACCGGCCGGCTTCATGTCCGGGCCGATGGAGCCGAACGGCGGGAAGTCCTGCGGCACGGCCACGCGCAGGGTGCCGCGCTTGACGATGTCGTCGAGACCGTCGGCATGGGCGGCGCGCGGCATGGCCACCGCGAAGGCGGCAACCGCGCTCACGCTCAGCATGAGCGTGGCGAAAACGCGGCGGGCGCGGGCGCGCGCGCCGAGCGTGGCGGCGATGGTGTCGTGAGAGACGGCGGAGCGGATGAACGGCAGCATGTCGACAACCTCGTAAATCGGGGGCGAAGCGTTCCGGCAACGGGAGTGTTCCGGCGGCCGGCTCATCTGGTCTGACCGGTCGATACAGTGAGGTAGCAGGAATCGTGCCCAGACCGCGCCATCCGCTGCCTCAGCCTGAAGGACAAGGCTAAGGGGCGCGTCGGGCAATGAAACGTCGGCGGCGAGCCGCGCCGGATGCAAGACGCATATGCACGATGTTGGTGCGTATCGGTGCGCAAAGGCGGCGGGCGCCTAGGGCAGGCGCGTCGGCGTCACCGCAATGGTGCGCAACGAGTGGACCGATCGCCCGGATCGCGCGTAAGCGTCGCCGTTCGTGACTGGCTGTCAGGCGGAGACATCCTCTCATTAGATCGCATGCGATTTAATCGCATGGTATTGACTTCGCAGATCGATGCGCGCAATATACATCGGATGCGATGTAATCGCATTCGATTAATGTGACGAGATCACGCAACCTCAGAGGAAATCATCATGACTGGCAAAGTGCTCTATACCGGCAAGACTCACACCACAGGCGGGCGCGATGGCGCAGCACGCAGCGCCGACGGCAAACTCGACATCCGGTTGTCTGCCCCCGGCACGCCGGGGGCGGGTACGAACCCCGAGCAATTGTTCGCCGCCGGCTGGTCCGCCTGTTTCATCGGGGCAATGGGGTTGGCCGCCGCCAAGCTGAAGATCGTGCTGCCCGCCGACACTGCCGTCGACGCCGAAGTCGATCTCGCGAACGCCGATGGCGCCTACTTCCTTCGGGCGCGTCTGAACGTCAGCCTGCCGGGGCTGGAGCGCGATGTCGCACGCTCGCTTGTCGAGGCCGCGCATCAGACCTGCCCCTACTCCAAGGCCACCCGCAACAACATCGACGTCGAGCTCAATCTCGTCTGACGCTCGGATCCCCGGAGATGCCGGCATGCCATCCGCAAAGCGTTCGCGCTTGCGTGGTTCACGTCATGCCCTTCGTTTCTCTCGTTCCTCTCAGCCCGTCAGCTGCGCTTGTGGGAGGCAGGAGGCTGGAAGGCGGGGCGGCGGTCGCGGGCCGCCCTTTGCCACGCTTGAGGTCGCCTCTCAGGTCGCCCAGATCCGCAGGGGCTGCGCGGGTGCGCCGTGAACCAGCGGCCGCAGCTTGAGCCAGTGCGCGATCAGTAGTCCACGTGCCGTTTCCATGTCGTGACTTAGCACGCGCAGCACGAGCACGTTGCCCGGCAGGCAAGTGATACCCGCGCGAAGCTTGTCGTCGAACGGCAAGCCTTCGGCCAGCGACTCCGCCAACTCGCGCGTGCACGCCGGACCCACGGCCCATAGCGTGGCGAAGACCGGGAAGCCTGCGAGGCCGGTCGCGCCGGTGCGCTGCGCGTCATCCGCGCCGAGCACTGCCTGTTCGGCCCACAACAAACGATCCTGCGCGTCGCGCAATTCGAAGTTGGCGCGCCAGCTTCCTTGCGTCCACTGCTCGCCGGCTGCCTGACGGCCAAGCAGCGTGGCGTCCCAGCCGATGACGGTGGCGTTCTCACCCAGTCGCACCGTAATGCGCTGACGCGCATCCGCCTGTTCGAACACGATGTTCTCCAGCGGCAGCCAGTCGAGCTTTGCCCCGGCTTGCACCGTGAGCGTGATGTCCTGCATGCCGAAGCGGCCCTGCGACTTGTACCACTTGGTCGCGCCGGGCGTCGTCAGCACCGCATGAGCCTTCTCGCCCACGCCGATATCGATGGATAACGCATCGCCGCCAGCGATACCGCCCGGCGGATGCACGACCACCGCATGGCAGATGCCGGGGCCTTCCGGGTGCAGCGACTTCTGTACGACGAGCGGTCCCTTGTGGCGGCGCGTGGCGAGCACGGTGCGCGCGTCCTGGCGCACGAAGCCGAGCGTCAACTCGGCATGCCAGCCGGCGGGTGCGTTCGGTGCGGCGGCGCTGCCACCGGGTGCCGCAGTATCGGAGGGGACTGGCGAGGTGTTCATGAAAGCCGGTGAATGGGAGGCAAAGGAGCGCGGAGGGGATGCAAACCGGGGAGCGAACCGACAGCCGCATCGCCGAGGCGAAGCATGCCACAGCGCATGCGGCGAATCTAGCACGCGCCGGTGCCGCAGGCCCGGTCCGACATCGGCCGGCGCCCGTACGTTCGATGCCTTACACCGCCACCATGTGCCGCACCCCGTCGGCCTCCATGTCCTTGCCGAGGCCGCTGGCTACGATGGCCCCGCGACTCATCACACGGTAGTGATCGGCGAGTTCGAGGGCGAAGTCATAGTACTGCTCGACGAGGAGCACCGTCATGCCGCGCTCGTCGACAAGACGTCGCAAGGTACGCCCGATGTCCTTGATGATCGATGGCTGAATACCTTCGGTCGGTTCGTCGAGAATCAGGAGTTGCGGCTCGCTCATGAGCGCCCGTCCGATAGCGAGTTGCTGTTGCTGCCCACCGGACAGATCGCCGCCGCGACGCTGCTTCATGTCGCGCAGCACGGGGAACAGTTCGTAGATGTGGTCGGGCACGCCGCGCTTGGCGTCGCGCGACGGACGGCTCGCCGCACCGATCAGGAGATTCTCCTCGACGGTGAGACGCGGGAAGATTTCGCGTCCCTGCGGCACATACGCCAGACCGCCCGACACGCGTGCATACGACGGGGCCGACGTGATCGTCTGGCCACGCCAGGCGATGCTGCCCGACTTCACCGGCACCACGCCCATGAGGCATTTGAGCAACGTGGTCTTGCCCACGCCGTTGCGTCCGAGCAGCACGGTGAGTTGTGCATCGGGCACCGTGAATTCGACATTGCGCAGGATGTGGCTGCCGCTGTAGTACTGATTGAGTGCGTGAATTTCGAGCATGGTCAGCGTCCCAGATACGATTCGATCACCCGCTCGTCGCGTTGCACCGCGTCGAGCGTGCCTTCGGCGAGTACCCGGCCTTCGGCCATGACCGTCACTGTTCCCGAATCGCCCGCGAGCGCGGCGACAAACGCCATGTCGTGCTCGACCACCATCATCGAACAATGGCCGCGCAGACGGTTGAGCAATTCGGCCAGTTGCGCCGTCTCCTCGTCGGTCATGCCGGCCGCAGGTTCGTCTAGCAGGAGCAATTGCGGCTGCTGCATCAGCAACATACCGATCTCCAGTCGCTGCTTCTGGCCGTGTGAGAGCTGACCCGCGCGCACGTGGGCCTGATGCTCCAGATGCGTGAGCGCGAGCACCTCTTCGATACGACGGCGCATGGTCGGCGTGAGCACGGCCCACAGTGCACGGAACCAGCGCTTGTCGCCCGCACACGCGAGTTCGAGGTTTTCCCACACGCTGTGATGCTCGAAGACGGTCGGCTTCTGAAACTTGCGTCCCACGCCGGCCTGCGCGATGGCCGGTTCATCCAGACGCGACAGATCGAGCGTCTGTCCGAGAAAGGCGCGGCCCGAATCGGCACGCGTCTTGCCGGTAATCACGTCCATCATCGTCGTCTTGCCCGCGCCGTTCGGTCCGATGATGCAGCGCAGTTCGTCGGTCTTGATCGACAGCGAAAGATCGTTCAGGGCACGAAAGCCGTCGAACGAGACGCTGATGTTCTCCAGATAGAGAATCAGGCCGTGCGACGTATCGATTTCTCCAGGCACCACGAGGTGCGACATGCCGGTGGCGTCGCCGCTGACGGTGACCGACGCCTCGGGCGCATCGGCCTGCTGCCAGCGGATATCGTAATCGGGTCTCATGCGCGGTCTCCGGAGGCGGATGAAGCGGGGGAAGCACGATGGGGAACGTCGCCGACGGCCTCGGTCGGCGCATGTTGCCCGCGCTTGCGCGAGAATTGCGCGACCAGACCGATCACCCCTTGCGGCAGCAGCAGCGGCACCAGCACGAACATCGCGCCAAGGAAGAACAGCCAGTACTCGGCGAAATACGCCGTGAAGAAGCTCTTCGCACCGTTGACGATGAACGCCCCGGCAATCGCGCCCACGAGCGAGCCACGCCCGCCGATGGCCACCCAGATCGCCATCTCGATGGAGTTGACCGGCGCCATCTCGCTCGGGTTGATGATGCCGACCTGCGGCACATACAGCGCCCCGGCGACACCGCACAGCATGGCGGACAGCGTCCACACGAAAAGCTTGTAGCTCAGCGGTCGGTAGCCGAGGAACATGGCGCGCGACTCGCCGTCGCGAATGGCGGTGACGACGCGGCCGAACTTCGAGACGACCAGCGCGCGGCACAACAGGAACGCACCGATGAGCACCGCGAACGTGATGAGGAACAGCACGGTGCGCGTGTTCGCCGACGTAATCGAGTAGCCGAGAATGCGCTTGAAGTCGGTGAAGCCGTTGTTGCCGCCGAAGCCCGTTTCGTTGCGATAGAACAGCAGCATGGCGGCGAACGTGAGCGCCTGCGTGATGATCGACAGATACACGCCCTTCACGCGCGAGCGGAAGGCCAGATAGCCGAAGAGCCACGCCACCACACCGGGCAACGCCACGACAAGAAACATGGCCCAGGCGAAATGTTCCGTGCCGGTCCAGTACCAGGGCAATGCCTTCCAGTCGAGGAACACCATGAAGTCAGGCAGGTCGCTGTGGTACACGCCGTCGCGCCCGATGCCGCGCATGAGGTACATCCCCATGGCATAGCCGCCCAGCGCAAAAAACAGGCCGTGACCGAGGCTCAGGATGCCGCAGTAGCCCCACACCAGATCGAGCGCGAGCGCCGCAATGGCGTAGCACATGATCTTGCCCACCAGCGTCATTGCGTACGCCGAGAGATGCAACGGGTGCGTGGCCGGCAGGACCAGCGCACATACCGGCACGATGACCATCACGGCCAGCACGAATGCGAGCAGCACCGGCGCGACATGCCTGGGCAGCAGGCGCGCGCGCGCCGGGACATCGAGCGACATCGTTGGCGTGACGCCTTCGGGAAGAAAGTTCGACGTCTGCATTCAGGCCTCCGCGCTGCGCCCTTTGAGCGCAAACATGCCCTGCGGGCGTTTCTGGATGAACAGCACGATCAGGATCAACACGGCGATCTTGGCGAGCACGGCGCCCCATACCGGTTCGAGCAGCTTGTTGGCAATGCCCAGCCCGAACGCGCCGACGATGGTCCCCGCGAGCTGACCCACGCCACCCAGCACTACGGCCATGAACGAGTCGATGATGTAGCTCTGCCCGAGGTCGGGGCCGACGTTACCGATCTGCGAGAGTGCGCAGCCGCCGAGACCGGCAATGCCTGCACCAAACGCGAACGCATAGCTGTCGACGCGCCCCGTCTTGACGCCCACGCAGGCGGCCATCGACCGGTTTTGCGTCACGGCGCGAATGAACAGGCCCAGACGGGTGAGATTGAGCACCGACCAGGTGAGCGCGACGACCACCAGCGCGAATACGAGAATCACGATGCGGTTGTAGGGCAGCATCAGATTGGGCAGCACGGCGATGCCGCCGCTCATCCACGACGGGTTGATGACTTCGACGTTCTGCGCGCCGAACAACGTGCGCACCGCCTGAATCAGCAGCAGGCTGATACCGAAGGTCGTGAGCAGCGTCTCCAGCGGTCTTCCGTACAGATGCTTGATCACGGTGCGCTCCAGCACGAAACCCACGGCAGCGGCCACGACGAACGCACTCGGCACGGCGGCGACGAGATAGAAGTCGAACGCCCCCGGCAGGAATCGCTGGAACAGGGTCTGGACCGCATAGGTGGCGTAAGCACCGATCATCAGGAATTCGCCGTGCGCCATGTTGATCACGCCGATCAGACCATAGGTAATCGCCAGTCCCAGCGCGGCGAGCAGCAGCACGCTGCCGAGCGACAGACCGGCGAACACGGTCCCGAAGAATTCGCTGCGACGCTGTGCTGCGGCCAGTTGCGTGAGCGCAATGTCGGCGGCGCTGCGCACCGTGGCGTCCGGCTCGGCGAAGGCGCCGTCGGCTTGTTTGGCGATGATGGGCAGCAGCAGATCGCGCATCTGCGGGTCGCCTGCTGCGGCGATCAGATCGATGGCTTCCTTGCGCTTGGTCGGATCGGCGTCATGCAGCGCCGACTGCGCCCAGAGCTGGTCGAGACGCTTGCGCAGCGCGGCGTCCGTCTCCTTCTGGCGCGCCTGTTCGATGAGCGTCTTGAACGCCGGCGATGGGTTTTGCAGCATCGTGTCGATGGCTTGCGCACGCGCGTCGTGGTCCGGCGAGAGCAGTGCGCCGGCGGCAGCAGCCGTAGCCACCTTCGCGCGCAGCACGTTGTTGAGCGTGAGCGCTCCGGCGTCCTCCCCCTTGACCGGTGCGCCCGTGATCGGGTCGAGGTACTTGTCGTCCTTCTGAATCGCCAGGCTGTCGCCCACCGTCACGGCCGTATCGTCGGCAAGCGCCTTGAGCAGCGCGGCCGCTTGTGGAGAACCGTCGGCCGCGAGGTGGTCGATGGCTTGCGCTTTGGCGTCGAAGTCGTCGCCGGCGAGCGCGTGCAAATCGTCTTGGGTGATGGTGGAGCCGGTGGAGGCGGCCGCAACGGCCTGGGAGGACATCGTCAGCGCAGCGCCCAGTGACATCAGGACAAGGGCGGCAGCGGTCCAGCGTCTTATCGTTATCATGTGAAACCTCTGCATGCGCCAAAGCCTTCTCGTGAGGCCCCGGCGCAAGGAATGGAAGGAAGATCAGACCTTGTCGGGTTTGCCTTCGTTACCCGCGATGAACGGGCTCCACGGTTGGGCGCGCACCGGCGCCTTCGTCTTCCACACGACATTGAACTGGCCGTCCGGACGGATCTCGCCGATCATCACCGGCTTGTGCAGGTGGTGGTTGCCGTCCATGACCATGTCGAAGCCGTCCGGCGACTTGAAGGACTGGCCGATCATCGCGGTGCGCACCTTGTCCACGTCGGTGCTCGCCGCCTTCTCCACGGCCTGCTTCCACATGTGCATGCCGACGTACGTCGCTTCCATCGGGTCGTTCGTCACGCGCTTGTCGCCGCCGGGCAGGCCCTTGGCCTTCACATACGTGAACCACTCCTTCTTGAATGCGTCGTTGGTCGGGTTCTTGACCGACATGAAGTAGTTCCATGCAGCGAGGTGGCCCACGAGCGGCTTCGTATCGATGCCGCGCAGTTCTTCCTCACCCACGGAGAACGCCACGACCGGCACGTCGGTCGCCTTCAGGCCCTGATTGCCGAGTTCCTTGTAGAACGGCACGTTCGAGTCGCCGTTGATGGTCGAGATGACCGTCGTCTTGCCGCCTTGCGCGAACTGTTTGATGTTGGCGACGATGGTCTGATAGTCGCTGTGACCGAACGGCGTGTAGACCTCCTGAATATCCTTGTCGGCCACGCCCTTCGAATGCAGGAACGCGCGCAGGATCTTGTTCGTCGTGCGCGGGTAGACGTAGTCGGTACCCAGCAGGAAGAAGCGCTTGGCGCTGCCGCCTTCCTTGCCCATCAGATATTCCACGGCGGGAATGGCCTGCTGGTTCGGCGCGGCGCCGGTGTAGAAGACGTTCTTCGACATCTCTTCGCCTTCGTACTGCACCGGGTAGTACAGCAGACCGTTGAGTTCTTCGAAGACCGGCAGCACCGACTTGCGCGACACCGAGGTCCAGCAGCCGAACACGGCGGCGACTTTGTCCTTGGTGAGCAACTGACGCGCCTTCTCGGCGAAGAGCGGCCAGTTCGACGCCGGATCGACCACCACGGCTTCGAGCGGACGACCCATGACACCGCCCTTGGCGTTGATGTCCGCGATGGTCATGAGCGCGACATCCTTGAGCGACGTCTCCGAGATGGCCATCGTGCCCGAGAGCGAGTGCAGGATACCGACCTTGATGGGCTGCTTGCTTTGCGCGAACAGATTCGGCGCCATGCCGGTAAGTGATGCGGCGCCCGAGAGGGCCGCCATCTGGAGTAGCGTGCGTCGTTTCATGGTACGTCTTCCCCTTTCCTGGTTAGACCGGTAGATCCGGTGTCGGGGAGATATACGCAAGGGCTGTGCCAGCGTAAGCGGAATGCGTCGGCATGCGCCGGTTTGCAGGGGTAACCGAAGCCCCGGAGGCTGTCGGCGGGATGGCCGGACTCTACTGCGCGCCCGGCGCGATCCGGCTTCCCGACGGCGCGACCCGGGGGATCGCGGCGTGCGTTTTCGGCGGTCATCGGTCATTCAGCCGAGGGGGCGAGCGGCACCATGGTGCGACGTGCGCTGAGTTGGTGCGCACCGATTTGGCGCGACACAGGGGATGGGTCACGGTTGTGCATCGTGCACCGTCGCCGGGCTGGGCCGCCGGATTTAGCGGTGCGTCAGGGTGTCGGGGCATTGTGGCGTCGCCCCCTGGGGAACGAACTGCGGACATTCGACGTCGGCCACGCATGGCATTTTTTGATGCATGATTGGCATTCATGCCAAACCCGCCGAGGGCAAGATGGGGGCTATCAAGGATTGCTGACGATTCCCGACTTGCCGGATAACCCCCCCATGACCGATACCGTTGCCGGGCGCGCCGCGCCACCTACCGATCCTGCTCAGCAGCAACGCCGTCGGCTGGGCCGACGCTATGCCGCCGTGCTCGCCGCCTGTCAGGCGCTCTATACGGCAGCGCTTTCCGTCGATCTGACGCTCACGGGGCTGGTGGGCTACATGCTGGCGTCCGACAAGGGCTATGCGACGTTGCCGTTCTCGCTGATCACGGTGGCATCGGCCATTACGACGATCTTCGCGTCGATGTTGATCCAGCGCTTCGGCCAGCGTATCGGCTTCGCGCTGGGCGCGTTGTTCGGCACCGTCGGCGGTCTGGTGTCGGTGCTGGC
This sequence comes from Pandoraea vervacti, assembly GCF_000934605.2. Taxonomy (NCBI): domain Bacteria; kingdom Pseudomonadati; phylum Pseudomonadota; class Betaproteobacteria; order Burkholderiales; family Burkholderiaceae; genus Pandoraea; species Pandoraea vervacti. The sequence continues at coordinate 357,567 of NZ_CP010897.2, forward strand.
GATCTATGAGCGCCACTTCGCGATGTTCTGTGCAGGCACGGCGTGTGTGGGGGTATTCCAGGCGTTCGCACGGTACTACCGCCTGGCGGCGGCCGACGTGGTGCCCGTGGAAGACAAACCGCGCGCCATCTCCATCGTGCTCACGGGCGGCGTGCTGGCTGCCGTGGTCGGCCCGGCCCTGGCGGCGGGGAGCAAGGACTGGCTCGCGCCGGTGACGTTCGCCGGGTCGTATCTCGTCGTCACGATACTGTCGGGCATTTCGTTGATCTTGCTAGCAGGCTTTCTGCGCGATCTGCCTGTGCATTCGGCGGTCGGTGCGACGGGGAGCGCGGCCGAGTTGCCCGCACGTCCGCTGGGCGAGATCATGCGTCAGCCGATATACGTGGCAGCGCTGGCGAACAATCTGATCGGCTTCATGGTGATGATGTTCGTGATGACGGCCACACCGATTGCGGCAGTCGCATGCGGCCACAGTATCGACGATGGTGCGCACATCATCGAATGGCATCTGGTCGGGATGTATGCGCCGTCGTTCTTCTCGGGACATCTGGTCAAGCGCTGGGGCGTGGTGCCGGTGTTGCTGCTGGGCATTGCGATGTCGGCGCTGTGCGGCGTGCTCGCGCTGATGTCGACGAGTCTGGCGTACTTCTACGCCGCGCTGGCCTTTCTCGGCGTGGGCTGGAACTTCATGTTCGTGGGCGGCACGACCTTGCTCACGATGTCGTATCGCCCTGCGGAGCGTGCGCGCGCCCAGGCGGCCAACGAATTCATCACCTTCGCCGGGACGGCGCTCGCCAGTCTGTTCGCCGGACAACTGCTCGCGCGCTTCGGCTGGTCGACGATCAATCAGGCGACATTCCCGTTGCTGCTCATCGCGGCGCTGGCCACCGTGTGGTACGCGCTCGACGCGAAGCGTCGACCGACGCAGGCCGCCGCCTAGTGTCCGGCACGGAGAAACGGCATTTCATTCGCATATCGCTATCCCCATGAGCCAACCCCGTCTCGTCGCATTTCTAATCGTGCCGCCGTTCGTGTTGCTGGATCTGGCGGGGCCGCTCGACGCATTTCACGCCGTCATTCGCAACTTCACGGAGCGGGGGCTGGAGGGGCCGTACAAGACCGTGGTCGTATCCGAGCATGGCGGTCCGGTGGAGACCGGATCCGGCATCACGCTGCACACGGAGCCGATGCATGCGCTCGACGACATGGTCGTCGACACGCTGATCGCCGTCGGTGGCGCGGTGGCGCATCGTCCTGCGGTGCCGGGGCCGGTGGGCGACTGGTTGCGCGGCTATGCGCCGAGCGTGCGGCGCGTATGTTCGGTGTGTGTGGGCGCGTTCATTCTCGGTTCGGCGGGGCTGCTGGACGGACGCCGTGCGACCACGCACTGGCTCGACACGGCGATGCTGCAACAGTGCTATCCGGCGGCAATCGTCGAGTCCGATCCGATTTACGTGCGTCAGGACCCGGTGTGGACGTCTGCCGGGATCACGGCGGGTATCGATCTCGGGCTGGCGTTGATCGAGGACGATTGCGGTGTGGATGTCGCGTTACAGGCGGCGCGTCGGCTGGTGGTGTTCCTCAAGCGTGCGGGCGGGCAGTCGCAGTTCAGTCCGCCGTTGCAGGAGCAGGTGGCGGCGGGCGCGCCTTTCGGCGACCTGCATGCGTGGATGTCGCAGCGGCTCGACGGCGACTTGTCGGTGATGCGTCTGGCGGAGCAGGCGAACATGAGCCCGAGGACATTCGCACGCAGCTATCTCGCACGCACCGGATCGACCCCGGCGAAGGCGGTGGAGCGCATGCGCCTGGAAGCCGCGCGATTCGCGCTGCTCGATTCCGACGCGCCGCTCAAACGCATTGCCGCCCGCGTCGGATTCGGCGACGAGCAGAACCTGCGACGCGCCTTTCAACGTCAGTACGGGGTGACGCCTGTGGCGTATCGGGAGCGGTTTGGCGTTGCGGCGTGAATGAGGGCATGACGGCACAAAGCCATAACGGCGCCGATTCGCCTCACGCTGCCCACTTCCCGGCTGCCGCCTTTTCCAGAAACCGGAATAGCCTTGCGTCATCCGAATAGGCGACGTTGAAGCGGAACCAGTGGCAGGGTTCGGTGTGCGCGAGAAAGAACTCGCCCGGGGCGAGCATGATGCTCTCGAGCAGTGCGGCTTCCGCCAGTTCACGGGCGGGCTGCGCGGTGTCGGGCAAGCTGCCGCAGACGAACATGCCGCCCTCGGGCTGCGCGAGCAATGTGACGCCGTGCGACTGCAGTTGCGAGATCAATCGCGCGCGCGAGCGCGTCAACCGATCCGACAGGCGTTCGATGTGTTTGCGATGACGGCCTTCGGTGAGGATCGCATGCACGATACGCTCATTGATCTCCGAGGACGTGAGGCCCGCCACCATCTTGCTGCGTGCAATTTCATGCGCCATCTCACGCGAGCACGCAAGATATCCCACACGCACCGACGGCGAAATCGTCTTCGAAAAACTCGACACGTAGATCACGCGCGACAACCCGTCCATGGCCGCCAGCGACGGCGTGCCCGCCGGCGCTAGCTCGCGATAGATGTCGTCTTCGACAATCCAGAAATCGTGCTGCTCGGCGCATTGCAGAATGCGATGCGCCGAGGCCGGCGTCAGCGATGTGCCCAGTGGATTCTGCAGCGCGGGGTTGACGAACAGCGCTCGCGGGCGATGCATCTGCGCCGCCTGCTCCAGCGCGGCGAGATCCAGCCCCGCTTCCGTGCGGGCAATGCCGATGACGTTCAATCCTGCGAGGCGCAATACCGCCAGCAAGTTGCAATACGCGGGCGCTTCGACCAGCACCGTGTCGCCCGGCTTGAGTAGGGTCCGCACGATCAGGTCGAGGGCCTGCGTGGCGCCCTGAGTGAGCACGATCTGCTCGGGCGGCGCATCGATGGACAACTCGCCGAGCCGACGCGTGAGCCACTGACGCAAGGGCCCGTACCCGTGCGGATGGCCGTAATGCGCGAGATGTGCACCGGGCCCTTTCGAGAGCGAGCGCAACGCCCCGTGCAGACCGTCTTCGTCCAGCCAACTGTCGGGTAGCCAGCCGCAACCGCTCTTCACGGCGATCGAGTCGTCGGCGAAGATCTCCGAGAGCAGCCACGCGTTGGTGACCTCGGCCGCGGCCGGTCCCATCGCGAGCGTTCCGCCAGGATGCGCGGTGCGTGTGTCGCGCCCTTCCGCCGCACCGGCCACGAAAAACCCCGCGCCGCGCCGGGCGATCAGCGTGCCACGCGCGACGAGCCGGTCGTATGCCTCGACCACCGTGAACGTGCTGATGCCATGCGCTTTCGCCAATGCGCGGATCGACGGCATGCGCATGCCGGCGTGCAGCGTCTGACGCTGGAGCGCACGTTCGACCTCCCGCACGATCTGGTCGACGAGCGCTTCGGGCTGGGCGCGGTTCAGGGAGAAGGCGAGCGGCTGGACCATGGGCAGTTTGAGGGGGACAGCATCCGAAACAGTACAGACAGCGTACGGTGTACGGGTAAATCCCGAGCGTGCGGCACACACGTGCGCGCCCGAGGGGCGCGGCATTGCCGGGTGTCCGCTACATCGGCTGTTGCCAATACAGTTTGGGTGATTGACCGATACAGAATAACCATATTCCGCGTTACTGTACATGTCTGTATCGGTCGCCCTCTCGTAGCATCGTTCCATCTACCGGTGTGACGGCGTTCGTCGCCGGGACAACCTGACTGAACTCAGCCCAACCCTACCCAGCCTTGGGGAGACCTGCGATGAACATGATGAAAGCGCTCAATCTCGACATGACGGCGTTCTGGATGCCGTTCACCAACAACCGTCAGTTCAAGAGCTCGCCGCGCCTGTTGACCCGCGCCGAAGGCATGTACTACACGTCGTCGGACAATCGACAGATCCTCGACGGCACCGCAGGTCTGTGGTGCGTGAACGCCGGGCACTGCCGCACGGAAATCGTCGAGGCGATTCGTCAGCAAGCGGGGGAAATGGACTTCGCGCCGACGTTCCAGATGGGCCATCCGAAGGCGTTCGAGGCGGCGGCCAAGATCGCCGAGATTACGCCGCAAGGGCTCGACCGCATCTTCTTCACGAACTCGGGATCGGAGTCGGTCGACACCGCGCTGAAGATCGCGCTCGCCTATCATCGCGCCCGTGGTGAAGGCCAGCGCACGCGCCTGATCGGTCGCGAGCGCGGCTATCACGGCGTGGGCTTCGGCGGCATCTCCGTGGGCGGCATCTCGCCGAACCGCAAGGCGTATTCGGGCCAGTTGCTACCCGCCGTCGACCATCTGCCGCACACCCTCAATATCAAGGAAGCCGCCTTCACCAAGGGACAACCTGCGTGGGGCGCACACCTGGCCGACGAACTGGAGCGTCTCGTCACGCTGCACGACGCCTCGACCATCGCCGCCGTGATCGTGGAACCGCTTGCCGGGTCCACCGGCGTGCTGGTGCCGCCGCAAGGCTATCTGCAAAAGCTGCGCGAGATCTGCGACAAGCACGGCATCCTGCTGATTTTCGACGAAGTGATTACGGGGCTCGGTCGCCTGGGCAAGCCGTTCGCGGCGCAATATTTCAATGTGACGCCGGACATCATCACGATGGCCAAGGGCGTGAACAACGCCGCCGTGCCGATGGGCGCCGTGGCCGTGAAGACGAGCGTGCACGACACGATCGTCGACGCCGGGAACACGGGCGCGATCGAATTCTTCCACGGCTATACCTACTCGGGCCATCCCCTGGCTGCCGCTGCGGCGTGCGCGGCGCTCGACCTTTACAAGAGCGAGGGGCTGTTCGAGCGCGCTGCCAAGCTCGCGCCGCATTTCGAGAAGACGATTCACGGGCTGCGCGACCTGCCGAACGTGCTCGACATTCGCAATCTGGGGATGGTCGGCGGCATCGAGCTGGCAACGCGAGACGGCAAGCCGGGCGCACGGGCGCACGAGATTTTCGTGAAGTGCTTCGAGAAGGGCGCACTCATCCGCTACACGGGCGATATCCTGGCGTTCTCGCCGCCGCTTATCATCAGCGAAGCGCAGATCGACGAACTGTTCGGCATCGTGGCGCAAGCCATTCGCGAGACGGCATAAGCAATGGCATAAGCAACGGCATCGGCGCCATCGCGATGACGTCATGCGAAAACGCCGTCCGGGAAATCCCCGGACGGCGTTTTTCGTTGGTGCGGCCTGTTTGCCCACGCGACCCGATGCGAGCTATCGCACCGGCGCGATCTCAATGCCCTCATTGAGCAGGAAGCTGCGAATGCGCCGCGCGAATTCGAGCGCGTGTTCGCCGTCGCCGTGCAGGCACACGGTTTGTGCCTGAATCGGGACGAACGTGCCGTCGATGGCGCGAACACGCTGCTCCCTGACCATCATCAACGTTTGCGCCAGCGCCTCTTCTTCCCGTTCGATCAGCGCACCCGGCGTGCCGCGTTTGACGAGCGAGCCGTCGGGGTTGTATCCACGGTCGGCGAACACTTCCTCGACGGCCGTCATGCCGGCCGCGCGGGCCGCCTTCACCATTTCGCCGCCCGCCAACCCGAAGATGGCGAGATCGGTGTCGAACGCGCGAATGGCTTCGACCAGCGTTTCAGCCAGCGCCGGGTCGCGCGCAGCCTGGTTATATAGCGCACCGTGCGGCTTGACGTGGGAGAGCCAGCCGCCCTGCGCGCGCACCAGCGCGGCGAGGGCGCCGATCTGATACAGCATGCCCGCACGAATCTCGTCGAGCGGGAGTTGCATTTCGGTGCGCCCAAAATTCTCGCGATCGGGGAAGCTGGGATGCGCGCCAATGGCGACATCGTTCTCCAGTGCCCAGCGCACCACCTGTTGCATCGTGCCTGCGTCGCCCGCGTGCCAGCCGCACGCCACATTCGCCGAGCTCACGAGCGCGAGCAGCGCTTCGTCGTAATCGCAACCTTCTCCGAGGTCGACATTCAGGTCAATCTTCGTCATGAATTCTCCTGCGGGGACCGCCGTATCTGCCGACGCCGGCTCACGCACGTTGGCGCGTGACGGCCGGGATCTTCGGCGAGTGAAGAATGCCGCGGTCGTGCCAGGCGAGCGCGCGCTCGATCTGGTCAAGATAGCGCAGTTGCTCGCGCAGCGCTTCGCGGGCTTCGGCAGGGGTGCATTCCGAAAAGTAGAGCGTACTGCCGAGCCGCGCCTGTCCCAGACGCCACAAATCCGCACTGATCACCACGCCGATCTTCGGGTACCCGCCTGTCGTTTGCGCATCGGCCAGCAAGATGATGGGCTGCCCCGACGGCGGCACCTGAATCACGCCGGGCAGCACACCGTGCGAGAGCAGGTCGTGCAGGCGGTTCTTCTTGCGCGTGAGCGGTTCCGGACCCGAGAGGCGGTAGCCCATGCGGTTGCTGTTGGGCGTGACCTGCCAGGGATTTTCCCAGAAGCTCTTGTGCGTCGCGGCGGTGAAATCGTCGTACTCTGGGCCGGGCAGCACGCGCACGCGATGCGCCAGCGGGTCGGACAACCAGAGCGGCGGACGAACGCCCAGCGCTTCGGCGTTGCGCGCGGCGGCGCTCGGATGCCCGATGGCGACGCGGTCAGCGTCGCGCAGTGCGCGTCCCTCGAAGCCGCCGAACGCGGCGCTCAGGTCCGTGCTGCGGGAGCCGAGCGTCTCGGGCACATCGATGCCGCCTGCCACGGCAAGGTAGGTGCGCATGCCGAAGCGCGAGGGGCGCAGCGTCAAGGTCTGGCCGCGTGCGACGGGAAACCGCCACCACGACCACACGGGCGTGCCGTCCAGATCCGCATGACAGTCTGCGCCGGTCAGCGCGACGAGCGTGGCGGACGTGAAGCGCATCACGCACGTGCCCATCGTGATTTCGAGGGCGGCGGCGTTCAGGTCGTTGCCGACGAGACGGTTGGCGACGGCACAGGCGAGCGGATCGAGGGCGCCGCCACTGGCAACGCCGAATTCGCGCTGACGGGGTCGGCCCAGATCCTGCACGGTGGTAAGCAGGCCGGCACGCTGGATATCGATCACAGGTCGAGACTCGCGATGGTGAAGCGCACGCGGTCGCCCGGCGCCAGGAGGGCGGGCGGGTTCGCGGCGGGGTCGAACAGGGCGCTCGTGGCGTGGCCGATGATCTGCCAGCCGCCGGGCGAATTGAGTGGGTAGATGCCCGTCTGATTGCCGCCGATGCCGACGGACCCGGCGGGCACCGATAGCCGTGGTTCGGCGCGGCGCGGCGCGGCAATCGAATCGTCGAGGCCGCCCAGATAGGCGAAGCCCGGCTGGAACCCCAGGAAGTAGACGATGTATTCCGGCGCGGTGTGGCGCTGCACGACCGTCTTCGGTTGCAGATGCGCGTGTTTGGCGACGTCCGCGAGGTCGGGGCCGTGCTTGCCGCCGTAATGCACCGGGATCTCGATGTCGCGTCCGATTTCGCCTGCCGCAGGCTGGGTTTGCCACGCGTCGCGCAGGCGCGCGCCCAGCACCTCGATATCGGTGGCAAGCGGGTCGAAGAGCAGCGTGAGGTTGTTCATGCCGGGCACGACCTCGCGCACGTCGGGCCAGTCACGGGCGAGCGCCGCGACGTGCCAGACGCGACGTTGTGTGGCAAGCGTGGCCGACGTGGAACTGGTGCCCGCTTCGCACACGAGCGCACTGTCGCCGAGCGGCAGAATCTTGAGCGTTGTCATGGATTAGCGTGGATTGCGGCAGGCGCCTGCCGGTTGGCGCGCGAAGGTGGCAGACTCCGTCACGATGGCGTCGAGCGCCAGATCATGGGCTTCGGCGCTGAGGTGTTCGACTTCGAGGACATCGTACGCGATGCCGAGGGTTTGCGGTGCGGGCGCCATGGAATGGAGCGTGCGGTCGTAAAAGCCGCCACCGTAGCCAAGCCGCAGGCCTTCGCGCGTGAAGCCCACACACGGCACCAGCAGCAGGTCGGGCACCAGCACTTCGGTCGCGCGCGGCACGGGAATGCGATAACGGCCTTCCATCATGGGGGTGTCCGGCGTCCAGCGGTGAAAGACGAGCGGTGTGGCTGGCGCGGTGACGACGGGCAGGGCGGCCAACCGAGCCGCCGTCATCCCACCGGCCGGGGCCTGTGCGAGCCAGTCGGCGACGACGGCGCGAGCGTCGAATTCCCCCTGGATCGGCCAGTAGAAGCCGACGCAGCGCGGCGCGCGGCGAGCCAGTTCGTCGGCGAGCCGCAGGGCGAGCGCGGCGTCGCGCGCGGCGCGCCCTTCGAGGGTGCTGCGAGCTTCGAGCAACGCCTTGCGCAGCCGGGCTTTCGCGGGCGTTGCCTCCGCCTCATTTCCCGACGTCTGGGCCGCCGATTGGGCGGGGTCCCGTGCTATGCTTGAATTCACTTTTTACCCGACGCTCCCGAAGATGTCCGAACGTTTGACCCGAGTATATCGCGCCGCCGCGCTTGCCCTGACTGCCGTGACGCTGGTGGCATGCAGCACGACCGAGGCGACTGGCCGTCCCAAGGCGCAGGCGGCGGCAAGCCGCTCGGCAACGTCTGCCGATGCGCTTTCGCAGCGCTCGCCGGATGACATCTTCGTCCAGTTGCGTGACGCTGCGCGCAGCAACGACACGCCGCGTGTCGCCGCGCTCGCCGCCATGCTCTCCGACTACGACGTGCCGTCGTACGTCCAGTACTTCCAGATCAAGTCGCGCATGTTCGATCGCTCCGGCAAGGCGCTGATCGATACGCCGGACGATGAAATTCGCGCCTTCCTGCGCACGTACGACGGTCAGGCCATCGCCGATCGCATGCGCAACGACTGGCTGCTCTCGCTGGGCAAGCGGCACGACTGGCAAACGTTCGACGCGCAGTATCCGAAGTTCGTGCTCGACGACGATACCCAGGTCAAGTGCTATGCGCTGATGTCGCGCGCCTCGCGTGGCGAGAACGTCACGCAGGCGGCCACCGATTTGCTGACCACGCCCAAGTACTACGGCGACGGTTGCGTCGACATGATCAATACGCTGGCCGCGAGCGGTCAGTTGCCGCGCAAGGAAGTCTGGCATCAGATTCGCCTGGCCTATGAGGAGAACTACACCTCGCTGGGCAAGCAGATTGCCGATGCGCTGGGCGCCGCGCGTCCGGACGACAGCCTGCTCGATATGGCGGCCACGCGCCCGGCACAGATTCTCGCGCGCGGGGTGGATGGTTCGGAGGCGTCGCGTCAGCTGGCGCTGCTCGCCACCGTTCGCATGGCCCGCTCGGACGCCATGCTGGCCGCCAGCAATTTCGGCAGCATCGCGGGCAGTCTCTCGCAGGACGAGCGCGCCATCGGTTGGGGCGCAATCGGCATGCGTGGCGCGCTGTCTCAGAACCCGATGGCGATCAACTGGTATCGCCAGGCAGGCAACGCCAAGCTCTCGAACACGGCGCAGGAGTGGAAGATCCGTGCAGCGCTGCGCGCAGGCGACTGGAATCTCGTGCGCACCGGTATCGAAGCAATGCCCGCCGCATTGCGCGACGACGGCGTGTGGACTTACTGGTACGGCCGTGCGCTGCGCGAAGCGGGACAGGCGGATGCCGCCCGTGCCCAGTTCCAGAAAATTGCCTCGCAACCGAATTTCTACGGGCAACTCGCGAACGAAGAACTCGGTAACAAGACGGCACTGCCGCCGCGCACCACCGTCACGCAGGCCGAGATCGACGCCAACCGTTCCAACCCCGGTTTCCTGCGCGCGGCGAAGTTCTACGACCTGGGCCTGCGTTTCGAAGGCAACCGCGAGTGGAACTGGGAATTGCGCAACATGACGGACCGTCAGCTGATCGCCGCCGCGCAGTACGCCAACGGCATCGAACTGTTCGACCGCGCCGTGAACACGGCCGATCGCACGAAGGTGGAGCATGACTTCACGCTGCGCTATCTGATGCCGTTTCGCGACAAGGTCGACCGCTTCTCCAAGAGCGTCGATCTGGACGAAGCGTGGGCGTACGGGCTGATTCGCCAGGAGTCGCGTTTCATCATCAATGCTCGCTCGTCGGCCGGCGCCGGCGGTCTGATGCAGGTCATGCCGGCGACGGCCAAGATGGTCGCCAAGCAGATCGGCATGGACTACAGCCCGGGCATGATGCACGACATCGACACCAACATCCGTCTGGGCACGAGCTATCTGTCGGGTATTTACAATCAGTTCGACGGATCGGCCGTGCTGGCGTCTGCCGGGTACAACGCAGGTCCGGGGCGTCCGCGTACGTGGCGCTCCACGCTCGACCGTCCGGTCGAGGGCGCGATTTTCGCCGAGACGATTCCGTTCAACGAGACGCGTCAGTATGTCGAGAACGTGTTGTCGAACACGACGTATTACTCGGCCATCATTACGGGCCGTCCGCAATCGCTCAAGGAGCGGCTCGGCGTAATCCTGCCCCAGTGACGGGGGCAGCGGTCGGGGCCGCGAATCCACAGTCAAACGCGGAGGTGACGCATGCGCTATAACGTTTGTGTCGTCGGCGGCACCGGCTTCATCGGTAGCCATCTGGTAGCGAGGCTGGTGACGATGGGACATGTCGTGCGGTTACCGACACGGCGTGTCGAAGCGGCCAAGGCGCTCGCCGTACTGCCCGGCGTGGAACTCGTCGAATGCGACGTGCACGATCCACGCGCGCTGGAGCGGGTGATCGCCGGCAGCGACGCCGTCATCAATCTCGTCGGCATTCTGCATGGCGACCGCGGCACGCCCTACGGTCGCGCCTTTGCGCGTGCGCACGTCGAGCTGCCGCGCAAAATTGCTCAGGCCTGCTCGGATCTCGGTATCGCGCGAGTGCTTCATATGAGCGCGCTCGGCGCCGATTCGAACGGTCCGAGCATGTATCAGCGCTCGAAAGGCGATGGCGAAGTGGCGATTCGGGAGACGGGCATTGCCGCTACGATCTTCCGCCCGTCCGTCGTATTCGGCCCTGGCGACAACTTCCTGAACACGTTTGCGAAGCTGCAGCGCCGTTTGCCCATCGTGCCGCTGGCGAGCGCCAAGGCGCGGTTTCAGCCGGTGTACGTCATGGATGTCGCGCAGGCGTTCGCTCAGTCGCTCGACAACGATGCGACCGTCGGCAAGACCTACGAGCTTGGCGGGCCGGACGTCTATACGCTGGAGGAACTGGTGCGCTTCGCCGGCGCCGCCTGCGGTTGCGAGCGACCGATTCTGCCGCTACCGGACAGCACGGCACGACTTCAGGCCATGATCTTCGAGAAGCTGCCCGGCGAGCCGATCATCACGCGCGACAACCTCGACTCGATGAGCGTCGATAACGTCATGACCGGCCCGCTGGCGCCGGAACTGGGTCTCACGCCGAACGGCCTGGAGATCGCCGTCGACTATCTCAACGGCGGCAATTGGGAAAAGCGGATGGCGGACTATCGGCGTTTCGCCGGTCGCTGATTGCGCGATCCCCGCCACCATCGTCACCATCGCCGTCGCCATGTGCAGTCCCTGTCGATAAATCAATGGAAACGCGCGACACCCCGGTGCAGCGCGAGCAAGGAAAGTCCTCATGCAACTCATCATCGCCAACAAAAAATACTCCTCCTGGTCGATGCGCCCGTGGGTGCTGCTCAAGCATTTCGGCATCGCCTTCGAAGAAAAGAACGTGTGGCTCGCGCAGCAGGACTCGCGCGAGCAGATCTTGCGGTATTCGCCCACCGGCAAGGTTCCCTGCCTGATCGACAACGGCATCACCGTGTGGGACTCGCTCGCCATCTGCGAGTATCTGGCCGATGCCTATGCGCACCTTCCCCTTTGGCCGAAATCGCTCGGCAAGCGTGCCCATGCCCGCAGCGTCTGCGCCGAGATGCATAGCGGCTTCACGGCGTTGCGCACGAACATGTGGATGAACGTGGCCGCGCACTGGCCGGGCGCGAGCGCCACGCCGGAAGTGCTCGCGGACGTGCGGCGCATCGAGGCGATCTGGGAGGATTGCCTCGCGCGCTACGAAGGCCCGTTCCTGTTTGGGGATTTCTCGATTGCCGACGCATTCTATGCGCCGGTCGTGATGCGATTCGCGACGTTCGAGCCGACGCTGTCCGCTCACGCGCAGGCCTATGCCGATCGCATTCGCGAAGTGCCGGCGGTGCAGGCATGGGTGGCTGGTGGGCGCGCCGAGACGCAAAGCATCCCCTTCTACGACGTGCGTCCATGAAGATCTACGCCGTTGGAGGCGCCATTCGGGACGAGATGCTGGGGCTGCCCGTCAAGGACCGGGACTATGTCGTGGTCGGGGCGACCCCTGAGGAGATGGTCGCGAAAGGCTTTCGTCCGGTCGGCCGCGACTTTCCCGTGTTCCTCCATCCGAAAACCCAGGCCGAGTACGCCCTCGCGCGTACCGAACGCAAGACCGCGCGCGGCTATCACGGCTTCTCGTTCTATTTCGCACCGGAAGTCACGCTCGAAGAGGATCTGATCCGGCGCGATTTCACGATCAATGCGATGGCGCGCGAAGTGCTGCCGGACGACAGTCTGTCCGATGTCCTTGTCGACCCTTATGGCGGCAAGCGCGATCTGGAAGCCAGATTGTTCCGCCATGTCGGGGAGGCATTCGCGGAAGATCCCGTGCGGATCCTGCGGTGCGGGCGCTTCGCCGCGCGCTTCACCGACTTTCACGTCGCCCCGCAGACGCTGGCGCTCATGCAGGCGATGACAGCCAACGGCGAGGTGGACGCCCTGGTACCCGAGCGCGTCTGGCAGGAGATTTCGCGAGGTCTGATGGAGCATCGGCCATCGCGCATGTTTGAGGTATTGCGTGCCGCAGGCGCGCTCGCGCGCATCTTGCCGGAGGTCGCCCGGCTGTGGGGCGTGCCGCAACGTCCCGACTATCATCCGGAAGTGGACACCGGCGTGCATGTGATGATGGTGCTCGATTACGCCGCGACGCAGGGCTTTTCGCTGCCGGTGCGCTTCGCGGCGCTCACGCACGATCTCGGCAAGGGCACGACACCGGAGGATGTACTGCCGCGTCACATCGGACATGAGGGGCGCAGCGTCGGATTGCTCGGCCCGCTATGCGCGCGCCTGCGCGTGCCGGTCGACTGTCGCGAACTGGCGCAGGTCGTGGCTCGCGAGCACGGCAATATTCATGCGTGCCTGAAGTTCGGTGCCAGTGCTCTGGTGCGTCTGCTGGAGCGCTGCGATGCCTTGCGCAAACCCGAGCGCTTCGTCGAAGTGTTGCAAGCCTGCGAGGCCGATGCGCGCGGGCGAGGCGGTGAGTTCGCCACGGCCCCGTATCCGCAGCGCGAACGCCTGATGGCGGCGCTCGATGCGGCGCGAAGCATCGACGCGGGGGCGGTGGCGCGTCAGTATGCCGACCAGCCCGCGAAGATTCGGGACGCCGTACAAGCGGCAAGAATCGATGCGGTCGAAGCCGCCGGTCTGCGGGGCGAGGACGCGTAACCGACGACCATGCGCCTGTCCGAAAGGCCAAGGGGCGTGCGAGATTCTCAGATCTGCGCACGCCCCTCGCGTTTTCCGTCGCCGGTACACCGGGCATGCGCCCGGTGGCCGGTGGTTCGGCAGCCTTATTCGAACGCCTTGTCGTTCGGATTGGCGTAAAGCTGCTTGAGCTGCTCGCTCATCGGGAAGTTGAAGTTGATGTTCTTCGGCGGCACCGGCGTCTCGAACCACTTCTTGTACATCGCGTTGATCTCGCCGCTCTTCATCACGCCGGCGAGCGTGTCGTCCACGAGCTTTTTGAACTCGGCGTCGCCGTGTTTCATCATGAAACCGTAGGCTTCGAACGATTGCGGCGTACCGGTCACGACCCAGTCATCCGGATTGCGGCCCATGGTGCGGGCGCCGGCGAGCAGCACGTCGTCCATCATGAACGCCTGCACGCGTCCGCTCTGGAGCATGACGAACGATTCGCCGTAGTCCTTGCCCGAGATCACGTTCATGTTCATCTTCTTCTCGTTGTTCATCTTGCTCAGGATGCGCTCCGAGGTCGTGCCCGCGTTCGTCACCACGGACTTGCCCGCGAGATCGGGGAAGTCTTTCACAGCGCCGTTCTTGTTCACGAGCAGGCGTGTGCCGGCCACGAAGAACGTGTTCGAGAAGTTGACCTGCGCCTGACGCGCCTTGAGGTTCGTCGTCACGCCGCATTCGATGTCCACCGTGCCGTTCTGCACCAGGGCGATACGGTTTTGCGAAGTGACCGGAATGAAGCGCACTTGCAGGTCGGGCTTCTTCAGGCGGGTCTTCACGGCGTCGACGACCTTGTTGCACAGGTCCTGCGAGTAACCGACGACTTTCTGGTTGTTGTCGTAGTACGAGAACGGAATCGACGTTTCGCGATGGCCGATCGAGATCACGCCGCTGCTGTCGATCTTTTGCAGCGTCTCCGATGCGCCTTGAGCCAGCGCCGCGCCTGCGGCCAACGTCATTGCTACACCCAGTACGCCACGCATCACCCCGGTCAATCGCATCTTGATCATGTCCTGCTCCTGAAAATGGTCTTCTCGTGATTCACTTCTGAATCATTTGTTTCATGGTAATTTTTTTGCAACAAATGATCAAATCGTTGTTAACCCTGAAAAACGGGACGCCCCGGAACCGATGAGCAGAGGTGACGGCGTGCGCCCTGCCTGACGAGCGCCGGTGGTCCGGGGGCTGGCGAGCAATGGCACTCAATGGCGCTAAAGGCACTAAAGGCGGGGGAATCGGAGGCGATGTGGCGGCCGCGCGCTGCGGCCGCTCATACTGCAACAGGTGTTGCGACGCGGCGGCGGGCACAACCAGGGGACGGGCTTACAGCAGGCGGATCAGCAAGTTGAAAACGAGCGAAAGCAACACGGTCGAGGCGAAGGGAAAGACCATCTCCTTGCCTCGCCAGCGCAGACGTACGTCGCCCGGCAGACGGCCGATGCCGAGTTTGGTGAGCCACGGCGCGGCTGCCGAGAGGACGCAGATCGCGAAGAAGATGGTGAACATCCAGCGAAACATCGGCGGCCTCTCGGTGATCGGGCGTGTGGGTCGGGAAATCAAAGTGCGTGGCTGCGGTCGCCGTTGGCGAAGCCGATGAGTCCGGCCCATTCGTCCATGCCCCGCCCGAAGGCGATGACCTTGAACAATTCGCCCATCTCCGCCTCGGATAGCAGCTTCTGTGCGGCGGCAGCCGCCGGCAGGAACGTCTTCGGATCGGTCGGATCGAGCGCACTCATCAGATCGACGATGCCCGCGTTCATGAGGAAGCGGGCTTGCGAGGTGAAGCCGAGCAGATCGAGGCCGGCTTCCACGCCCGCGTCGGCAATGCCCGAAAATTCGACGTGCGCGGTGATGTCCTGCAAGCCCGGGTAGTAAAACGGGTCGTCGTGCGCATGGTGACGGTAATGGCACATGAGCGTGCCGCCCGCGCGTTGGGCATGGTAATACTCACGCGCGGGAAAGCCGTAATCGATCAGCAGCAGCACACCGCGCGCGAGCAACGGCGCCACACTGCGCACGAATGCGGCGCCCGCTTCGTGGGTTTCTGTCAGGTATTCCTGCGTCGGCGGCAGGTCGTGGAGCGCGGTGAGGGCGTCGGGCAGCGGCCCGGTGTAAAGACGTTCCTCCCATGCGAAGCCGTCCTGCGTGAGAACGACGCCGCGCTCGAACCATTGCGGCTGGCCCTTTCCACCCTTTTCATCGGGACGGCGCGCCCATAGGCGCACTGGCATGGCGTCGAGCACTTCGTTGCCGAGCATCACGCCGTGAAAGGCGTCGGGCAACTGGTCGAGCCACGTGACGCGATCGAGCAGATGCGGCGCCGCCTTGCCGATGGTGTCGCGCTGGCGTGCGCGAAGCTCGCCGGAGAGTTCCATGATCGAGTACTGCTCGCATGGCGTGCCTTCGGTCTCGAGCGCGAGCAGAAGATCGGCGGCGAGCCGCCCTGACCCCGCACCGAACTCCAGCACGCGGGCGTCGCCGGTCTGCTCGAAGATCTCGCCGAGCTGGCGAGCCAGCGTACGGGCAAAGAAAGGCGTGAGCTCCGGCGCGGTGACGAAGTCGCTGCCGTCGGCGGCGAGACGCCCGAACTTGGCCGCGCCGGCGGCGTAGTAGCCGAGGCCGGGCGCGTACAACGCCAACTCCATGAAGCGATCGAATGGCAGCCAGCCGCCGCTTGCGGCGATGGCGTCGGCAAGGTAAGCCGTGAGGCGGCGCGAGTGTTCGAGCGCGTCCGTCTCCGGAACGGGTAAACTATGGGGTTTCGGTGCGGCCTGATTCATGCGGGCATTGTAACGGAGACGATGCAGACTGGCTGCGATGGTTGAGATAAGCGCGTCTGCGGGCAAAATCGCTGACTTTTGCGCCGATTTTTGCCGGTTTTCGATGCTTTTTGCGAGTTTTTCACCTGTTTTCGCAATGTCTGCCACCGCGTTCTCGGGGCGAGCAACGTGTGCCGCCAGTCATGTGCGGCTGCCTGTGTCGCCGCGAGCCGCCCGAAAATCGTCCCCCAATCTGCCCCTGAGAGGCATTCGACAGGAATTCGCCGCATGACCGTTGCATCGACGCCACGCCCCGCTTCCGCCGCCAGCGACAACGCCAGCACGTCCGACGTGTCGCGCGTGGCGCTCGTGACCGGCGGCGCGCGCCGCATCGGGCGGGCCATTGCCTTGACGCTGGCGAGCTCGGGATGGGACGTCGCCGTTCACTACGAGCGCTCGCACGACGAAGCGCTCGAGACGGTGGCCGCCATCGAGGCGCTGGGGCGCCGTGCGTGCGCACTGCAGGCATCCTTGGCGGACGAGGCCGCGACCGCCGGTTTGATCGCTCGTTGCCGCGAATCGCTTGGTGTCGTGCGATGCCTCGTGAACAATGCGTCGCGCTTCGAATACGATAGCGCCGACGATTTCGGTTACCAGGCGCTGGAGCGTCACATGCGTGTGAACGCGGGCGCGCCGCTCGTGCTCGCCCGCGAGATGCACGCAGCGCTCGGGGAAACGGGGCGCGGGGTGGTCGTCAATCTGCTCGATCAGAAGCTGGCGAATCCGAATCCCGATTACCTGTCGTACACGCTGTCGAAGGCGGCCCTCGATGTCGCGACCACGCTGCTGGCACAGGCGTTTGCGCCGCGCTTGCGTGTGGTCGGCGTCGCGCCGGGCGTCACGCTCCTGTCCGTGGATCAGACGCCGGCGGGATTCGCTGCGGCCCATGCGTCAACGCCATTGGGTGCGTCTTCGACCCCGGAGGACATTGCTCAGGCCGTCGCGTATCTGGCTGAGGCGCCTGCCGTGACCGGCACGGTGCTGTATGTCGACGGCGGGCAACATCTCGCGAGTTCATCGCGAGACGTGAAATTTCTGACCGAGCCGGCCGACGCCGACCGGTCTCGTTGATTGTCATTACGAGTCTTGAAAATGCATAGCGCTCTTTCCCACCCCCGCCTGATGGACTGCCGTCGCATGTTCCTGCGCGACTATGAGGTGTTCATCAATATCGGCGTGCACGATCACGAAAAGCGTGGCGAGCAGCGCGTGCTCATCAACGTGCAATTGTTTGTGCCGCTGGCCGACAGCACGCCCACGGAAGACAAGCTCGACGAAGTCGTCGACTATGACTTCATGCGCGAGACCATCGCCAAACGCGTGGGGCAAGGCCATATCCATTTGCAGGAAACCCTTTGCGACGACGTCGCGCGTGCGCTGCTGGCGCATCCGCGCGTGCGAGCCGTGGGCGTGTCGACCGAGAAGCCCGACGTTTATCCCGATTGCCACTCGGTCGGCATCGAAGTGTTCCAGATGAAGGATGCCTGACATGAGTGCCGTCATGCCCGAGACCGGCGCGCCGATGGCCGCGACCGGCAATGCCACCGCCGACAGCGTGAAGAAGGCGCAGAAGCTGGCGTTCGAGAACAACAAGCTCGAAAAGCGTCTGTTCCGTCTGACGGGGCAGGCCATCGGCGACTACAACATGATCGAGCAGGGCGATCGCGTGATGGTGTGCATGTCCGGCGGCAAGGACAGCTATGCCATGCTCGATATCCTGCTCAAACTGCGCGAGCGTGCGCCGATCGACTTCTCGATCGTCGCCGTCAACCTCGATCAGAAGCAACCGGGATTCCCGGAGCATGTGCTGCCCGATTACTTCCGCTCCATCGGTGTAGATTTCCACATCGAGAATCAGGACACGTATTCCATCGTGAAGCGCGTGGTGCCCGAGGGCAAGACCACGTGTTCGCTGTGCTCGCGTCTGCGTCGCGGCATTCTCTATCGCGTGGCGGGCGAGCTCGGGGCGACGAAGATCGCGCTGGGCCATCATCGCGACGACATCATCGAGACGCTGTTCCTGAATATCTTCTATGGTGGCAAGCTCAAGGGCATGCCGCCGAAGCTGCAATCGGACGACGGCAAGAATGTCGTGATCCGGCCGCTGGCCTATGTGCGGGAACCGGATCTGGAGCGTTACGCCGAGTACAAACAGTTCCCGATCATTCCGTGCACGTTGTGCGGCAGCCAGCCCAACCTGAAGCGTGCGGAAATGAAGTCGCTCATTCGCCTGTGGGAGAAGCAGCACCCGGGGCGCATCAAGTCGATTTTCAGCGCGTTGTCCAACGTGGTGCCGTCGCACCTGATGGACACGAATCTGCACGACTTCAAGAACTTGCGTGCAACGGGGCAACCCGATCCGCTCGGCGACATTGCGTTCGACGAGGCGCCCTGTGGCGACGAGGACGATGCGGGCATCATTCGCATCACGCAGTTCGACGACTGAGTCTGCTCCGAATCCGTCGCCAGCCATCGACACGAACGTGCCTCGCCCGCCACCCTTGCGTGCGCGGGCGGGGCGCGAAATCCCGAATCAAGCCTTCCTATTTTCGAATCGTCACGACGCCATGAATATTGTGATTCTCGCCGCAGGCATGGGTAAGCGCATGCGCTCGAAGTTGCCCAAGGTCTTGCAACCGTTGGCCGGTCGCCCGCTCCTGTCGCACGTGATCGCGACGGCGCGCAAACTCGAACCCGGCAAACTGATCGTTGTGATCGGACACGGCGGCGATGCCGTGCGTGAGGCCGTTGCCGGTGACGGTGTCCTGTTTGCCGAGCAAGCGCAACAGTTGGGCACGGGGCACGCCGTGCAACAAGCCGTGTCGTTGCTCGATGAATCGGCCTCGACGCTCGTGCTCTACGGCGATGTGCCGCTCACGCGCGCCGAGACGCTCAAGGGTCTGATCGACGCCGCCGGCAAGGACAAGCTGGGCGTACTGACGGTCGATCTCGACAATCCGACCGGTTATGGCCGAATCGTGCGAGACGCGGCGGGCAACGTGCAGCGCATCGTCGAGCAAAAGGACGCCAACGAAGCCGAATTGGCGATCCGTGAAATCAACACCGGCATTCTGGTGGCGCCCACGCGTGCCCTCAAGGAGTGGCTTGGCGGACTGAAGAACCAGAACGCACAGGGCGAGTACTACCTGACCGACGTGATCGCGTGCGCGGTGGCGGACGGCGTGTCCGTCGTCACCACGCAGCCAGCCTTCGCGTGGGAGCCGAATGGTGTGAACGACAAAGCGCAACTGGCCGAGCTGGAGCGCGACTATCAACGCAATGCAGCGGGTGCACTGCTGGCCGCTGGCGTCACGCTGATCGATCCGGCGCGGTTCGACCTGCGCGGCGAGATCGCGTGCGGCACCGATGTGTCCATCGATGTGAACTGTGTGTTCGAAGGCAAGGTGACGATCGGCGATGGCGTGTCGATCGGTGCGAACTGCGTCATTCGGAACACGACCATCGGCGCGGGCACCCGCATCGAGGCATTCAGCCATCTGGACGGTGCGGCTGTCGGCGTGGACGCGCATATCGGGCCTTACGCGCGACTGCGTCCGGGGGCGGATCTCGCGGACGAAGTGCACATCGGCAACTTCGTGGAGGTGAAAAACGCCTCCCTGGCGAAGGGCTCGAAGGCCAATCATCTGGCGTATGTCGGCGATTCGACCGTGGGCGCGCGCGTGAACATCGGCGCTGGCACGATCACGTGCAATTACGATGGTGCGAACAAGCACCGCACGGTCATCGAGGACGACGTGTTCATCGGTTCGGACACGCAGCTCGTCGCGCCGGTGACGGTGCGTCGCGGCACGACCATTGCTGCGGGCACGACCGTCTGGAAGGACACGCCGGAAGATTCGCTGGTGCTCAATGGCAAGACGCAGGAAGCGAAGGCGGGTTATGTCCGCCCGCGCAAGCAGAAGCAGTAAAATCGCGGTTATGTGCCGGCGCACGAGAGACAGACGTGCGCCGGGGAGTTAAAGCGGATCTCATCCGTTCGAATGCGCCGGAGACGATCCGGCCCTCAAGGAAGCGAATATGTGCGGCATTGTCGGCGCGGTAGCGCGACGTAATGTAGTACCGGTGTTGGTCGAAGGGCTGCGCCGTCTGGAGTATCGCGGCTACGACTCGTGCGGCGTGGCCGTGCTCAAGGACGGTGTGCCGCAACGCGCGCGCAGCGTCTCACGCGTGGCCGATCTCGACGAGCAGCTCACGCAGACGCAATTGGCGGGCGAGACGGGCATTGCCCATACCCGCTGGGCGACCCATGGTGCGCCGGTCACGAACAACGCGCACCCCATTTTCTCGCGCGACGAAGTGGCGCTGGTGCACAACGGCATCATCGAAAACCATGAGAGCCTGCGCGACGAATTGCGCGGTCTGGGTTACGAGTTCGTGTCGCAGACGGACACGGAAGTCATCGCGCATCTGATCCATCACATTCTGTCGAACGGCGCGGCTGGCGATCTGTATCAAGCGGTGCGTCTGGCCACGCGCCGTTTGCATGGCGCGTATGCCATCGCCGTGTTCCGCAAGCAGGAGCCGCATCGTGTCGTGGGCGCGCGTGCGGGCTCGCCGCTGGTAGTCGGCGTTGGCGAGGGCGAGAACTTCCTCGCCTCGGACGCGCTGGCGTTGGCCGGCACGACCGATCAGTTCATTTATCTGGAAGAAGGCGATGTCGTCGAACTCACGCTCGATGGCGTGACGATCGTGGATCGCAACGACGTCGCCGTCGAGCGCGAAGTGCGCACGGTACAGGCCTATACGGGCGCCGTGGAGCTCGGACCGTATCGTCACTACATGCAGAAGGAAATCTTCGAGCAGCCGCGCGCGATCGGCGACACGATGGAAGGTGTCGAGGGCATTTCGCCGACGCTGTTCGGCGAGGGTGCCGAGGCGACGCTTGGCAGCGTTGACTCGATCCTGATTCTGGCATGTGGCACGAGTTACTACTCGGGCATGACGGCGAAGTACTGGCTCGAGTCGCTGGCGCAGATTCCGACGCAGGTCGAAGTGGCGAGCGAGTATCGCTATCGCGACAGCGTGCCGAATCCGAAGACGCTGGTCGTGACGATTTCCCAGTCGGGAGAGACGGCCGACACGATGGCGGCGCTGCAACACGCGCAGTCCCTGGGCATGACGAACACGCTGGCCATCTGCAACGTGGGCACGAGTGCAATGGTGCGTCAGACGGCATTGCACTACCTCACGCGAGCCGGCACGGAAATCGGTGTCGCGTCGACGAAGGCGTTCACCACGCAACTCACTGCACTGTTCCTGCTCACGCTGACGATTGCCAAGCTGCGTGGTCGCTTGTCGGCGGCGCAGGAGGCTGAATATCTCACGCAACTGCGCCACCTGCCGGCGGCGCTCAATAGCGTGCTGGCGCTGGAGCCGCAGATCATCGCGTGGGCGGAAGAGTTTGCCCGCCGCGAGAATGCGCTGTTCCTCGGTCGCGGTCTGCATTATCCGATTGCCCTTGAGGGCGCGCTCAAGCTCAAGGAAATCTCGTACATCCACGCCGAGGCCTATCCGGCGGGCGAGTTGAAGCACGGTCCGCTGGCGCTGGTGACCGAGCAAATGCCGGTCGTCACGGTGGCGCCGCGCGACGCCCTGGTCGAGAAGCTGAAGTCGAACATGCAGGAAGTGCGCGCGCGCGGCGGCCAGTTGTACGTCTTCGCGGACTCGGACACCGAGATCGCCAACGCCGAGGGCCTGCACGTGATCCGTATGCCGGAACACTACGGCCAGCTCTCGCCGATCCTGCACGTGGTGCCGTTGCAGTTGCTCGCGTACCACACGGCGTGCGCACGCGGCACCGACGTCGACAAGCCGCGTAACCTCGCCAAGTCGGTAACCGTGGAGTGAGGTGGTGAAGCTGGGGAGCTTGTTCCCCGGGCTGCGAAAAAGGCCGGTGGCGCTGTTAGCGTGCCGGCCTTTTGTTTGCGCATTCGATGTGTATTAGGTGTGTATTCTATTGGCGCGTTTGTGCGTCGTGCGTCTAGCGACGCGCGCCACGTGGCGCGACGGTACGCGCCAATCTCATGCCGCGGCTCAGGCTGCCGCCGACCACACGGCGAGTTCGTATCCGTCCGGGTCGAGGAAGTGGAACCGTCGACCGCCGGGAAAGGAAAACACTGCCCGACTGATCCTGGCGCCAGCGGATTCGACGCGACGCTGCGTCTGCGCCAGATCATCGGCATAAAGGATCACGAGCGGCCCGCCCGGACGAACGGCTTCACCGGTCGTGAAACCTCCCGTCAGACGCCCGTCGCTGAATTCCGTATAGGTCGGACCATAATCGGTAAATGTCCAGCCGAACACGCTGCCATAGAAGGCTTTGCTACGCGCGATGTCGGCGACGTTGAATTCGATGTTGTCGATCTGGCGATCGGTGCCTCGTTGGCTCATGCCTGCTCTCCGTTCGATGGTTGCGCGTCCGGCAGCGTGTAGCTGAAGTGATAAGCGTGTTTGCCTTCCGTGATGTCGATGACGAGCTGGCCGGCAAGGCCGACGAGCGCTTCTGTGCCGGAGTCGGGAACGACCGTGATGGACTGCGTTGGTACCCCACGCGCCATCGTGCAACTATGCTGCAACACGAACGTGCCACTTCGTCCGTGCAGCGTGCCGCGCACCGTTTCCATCGCGACATACCCGGCAGAGCCCGCCGTGCCGCTGCGAAAGGAGAGCATTTCCCCCTGGCTGGCGGCATTCAGATCGCCGTGGTACGTCTTGTCGAGCGACAGGCGTCCGAGTCCGGTGCTCTGCGCCACAGCACTCAATTCCTGCGGCCCGAGTTGCACCTCGAAAGGCCCTTTTGCCGAGAAATTCACGGTTGCTCTCCTTGTCTGAATGCTGTGTTTTTGTACAGTGTCGAGTGTACTCGAACTTGAGTGAGATACAAGGTGAAATTTGTCACGACGAAAGAGATGGCTACAAGTAAACAACGATTTGCACTACTAACCGTATAAGCGTCAGGACATTTCCGAGTTTCTTGAGATATCGACCGTTCGGACTCGCGAGTTCCTAAAATGACCGGTCTGATAATCCTCCGATCATGTTCACATGTTGTTGGTGGAACCGCTCGCGGCAGATGTGGCCAAGACATTGCGGCCACCATTCGGTACGGTCGAATTTCGCGGAACGCCGTGGGATCTAAGCCACTTGTCGCCGTTCGCGTTCAGGGCACGGGTGCGCGAGCACTGTGACGTATCGGTGATCGTGCTCTTTTCGTGCCACTGCTTTACGAAGAGTTTCAAGTGGGACGACCGTCCTTTAGTGTCCATTCCTCGAAGCGAGATTTACTCGGATGCACGCGAACGCAGAATTCTTTGCCCGGTTCGGTACCGTCTCTCCCGCAAGTTTTTGCGAGGCATCGTTTTGAGTTTGGGGTTTCGAAGGATAACGTTGGCGGACGACAGACGGCCCAATTTCGTCACACGTGAGCATGTCGACGAAAACGGAAAGATGGGGCTTTACGCCGTTTTTTTGAAGTCGAAAAAGACAAGATGCGCAATCGACTGGTGTTACGTGTCCAGTCCGCATATGTCTTGGAAGGTGGTCTAACGAGGCGTCAACGCGAGGCGAAGAAAATTGCGCTGGCGACGTTGCTGCGAAAGGTTCACGAAGGCACCGCGATACGGGCATAGCCCATATCGGAAAGACCAACGGCCACCATGAGGTGGCCGTTGCAGGCGGGATTCTCTATCTACACAAGTAGAATTCCCACTCCAGGTGGGACCCGGCATGCCGGGCGGCGCTACGTTTTTTTCACCCGCTTGTACGTAGTTTTCAGCGCAAATACTAATACAAGGCGTTTTGACCAGTCAACTCGCTGATCTTCTGAGTTGGATGGAGTGCGCCTCGTACGACCCGGAATCTCCAAACAAAAAGGGGAGTCCCCTTCAGGACTCCCCCAAACGGCTGGAGCACTCGAACCAACGACAAAAACCTCTCGCGAAGCCGTTGGCTCAGAACTTGTGACGCAGGCCCGAGATCACAGCCGCCTGCGTCTTCGTGCTCGACGCACCGCCGGCGCCGTTAATCGAGGCGGCCGTCGCGTCGCCTGCGGCCTTTTGATAGAGGCCGACCAGATACACGTCGGTACGCTTCGAGAGCAGGTAGTCCACGGCGGCATTGACCTGGTGGTACTTCGGGCTCAGGTCGGCGAGCGCGGCGCTGCGGGTGCTGGCATCGGTGTACGTGTACGACAGGCCGAGCAACAGCGACGGCGTCAGGTTGTACGTGCCGTTCAGTTCGTAGTTCGACACGCGTGCGCCCGTACCGCCGACGTAACGCAGTTGCGTGTTGCTGTACACGAAGCCAACGTTGGCCGGGCCAAACTTGTAGCTGCCGCCCGTGGCGAACACGCGTTGCTTGTCCACACCGACCGTTGTCGTGCCGATTCGGGCCGAGTAGAAATCGCCGCTGTAGTCGCCGGACACTGCGCCGCCGGTGTTGCTGCCATTCGGCGTGCCGACCTCCAGGTAACCGATGCCGAACTTGACCGGGCCGTTCGCGTAGCTCGCACCCACGCTCCATGCGCGGTTGTTGGCGAAGCCGTTGCCCGGCGTGCTGCTGCTCGGCTGGTTCGAGAAGCCATACAGGCCACCGAACGAGAAGCCGCCGTAATTGGCGCTCGTGTACTTGATCGAGTTGTTGATGCGGAACGAGTTGTACAGGTTGTCGACATCGCCGACGTGGGCGCCGAGCTTCGTCGCAAACTGCTTGGCAGACGTCAGGCCGCTCACGAAGTCGACCACGGAGTCGTACTGGCGACCGATCGTCACGCTACCGAACGACTTGTTCGACAAACCGACGAATGCCTGACGGCCGAACTCGCGGCTGCCCTGGCCCAGCGCGCCGTTCGTGAGGTTGAAGCCGTTTTCCAGCGTGAAGATGGCCGACGTGCCGCCGCCCAGATCCTCCGACCCCTTCAGGCCCCAGCGGTTGCCCGATTGCAGGCCGTCGGCCGTCGTGAAGTTCTTGCTGCCGCCGACATTGCTCACGTAGGCCAGACCGCCGTCGAGAATGCCGTACAGCGCGACGTTGCTCTGTGCGTGTGCAGCACCGGTGGTGGCCGCTGCGATAACGCCACACAGTGCGGCGGTCAATTGCGTCTTTTTCATCGGTCGAATCCTCTATCGATAACTTATGGTCAATGCGAACCCTTCGCCTGTGGAGGGGCGCCCCGTGGGTTCGGGGCGAACTATAGCGAACGAATTCGCAATTCAATAGGTGTATTAACGAAAATGCGCATGAGATGTCTTGCCGTTGCAACGCAACGCATCCGCTGTCGGCGAATGTGCGTAAATTCATTTCCATGACACATGAACGCCGTATCAAGGGAATGCGCGCAAAGTCCACCGATCATCAAAGCAACGGGAAGGCGCTGGCGTTACGGTTGTGACGCTGTCGCGTTCTGGCAGGCGCCGAACTCGTCTGGCGCGTCGCACGCACTCAAGGCCATGCGCCGCGTGCGTTCCGCGACAAGCCGTGCGTAGCGCTTGCGCACCTTGTCGGCATAGCGTTTTCGCAGGGGCGCGCGGGCCTCGCCTGTGCCGGCGTTGTAGGCGCCCACGGCTTCCCATCCATAGCCATACTGACGCACGAACCCGGCGAGGATCCATGCACCGGTGAGGATCGACGCGCACGCGTCCTCGCGCAGATGCCGCTCCGTCACGCCATACTGCGCCAGCTTGGGAAGGTGAATGCTGTTGATCTGCATCAGGCCAATGTCGTAGGTGCCATTGCGATTGGTATTGCGTGCGTTCATGTCGAGATTCGACTCGACTTGCGCGATGGCGTAGAGCAGTAGCGGATCGAGCTGATAGCGCTCAGCGGCCACGTCCCAGCAGTCGGCGCCCGCGCGCGACGCATGCAGTAAGCCGATGGCTGAAATGGCCACCACCCCGAATACACGCATGCCACCCATGCGCAGGCGATGCATAAGCAGCCACATAGGTTCATAGCGGCTGAAAGCCGTAGACGATAAATTCTGACGTTTCGATCTCCCGTGCGCGCGACGCGGTCTCGGCGTCCGTCGAAGTCGCAACGCAAGCTTGGGGCCACCGCACGATGCGCGCTTCCGAAATTCGCTCGGAAGCGCGCCAGACTCGCTAACCGGTGCGGCACGGTGGGCGCGCTCGTCTCCGTGTCCCGTGCAGTGCTGCGTCTGAGAAGTGACAAAACGTCGTCGAAAATAGTCATTTCGTCAAACGAAGCATGTTTATCGACGATTTAACGCTACATTTCATCGTCGCCCCTCCCTAGAATTGAAGGACTGGCGCGTTGACGGCGAGACCGGCCGCGCATTGACCGACGTTCCTGATTGGGGGGGAAACATGAAGAAGATTGCCTTGCTGGGTGCGGGACACATCGGCCAGACCATTGCGCGTCTGTTACATGGCAGTGGCGATTACCAGGTGACGGTCTTCGACCGCAACGCGCAATCGCGCGGCGCGGTGCGCGAATATGCGCACGCCTTCGTCGAACTGTCGCATCACGATACCGGGTCGCTCCAACGCGCTGTCACGGGCTTCGACGCTGTCGTGAATGCGCTGCCCTACACCATGGCGACGAGCGCGGCGACGGCGTCCGTCGCCGCCGGATGTCACTACTTCGATCTGACGGAGGACGTGGCCGCCACGCACGCGATTGCGCAACTCGCGCAGGGCGCCTCGACGGCGCTCATGCCGCAATGCGGACTGGCGCCGGGATTCATTGCCATTGCCGCCCATCACCTCGCTGCCGCGTTCGATCAAGTCGATTCCGTGAAGATGCGCGTCGGCGCGCTTCCCGCATTTCCGACCAACTCGCTGAAATACAACCTGACGTGGAGTGTCGACGGACTGATCAACGAGTACTGTCAGCCTTGCGAAGCCATTCGCGACGGTGCGCGGCTCACCGTGCAGCCGCTGGAAGATCTGGAGCACTTCTCGCTTGACGGTGTGGAATACGAGGCGTTCAACACGTCGGGCGGATTGGGAACGTTATGCGAGACGCTGGCGGGACGCGTGCGCGATCTCGACTACAAGTCGGTGCGTTATCCGGGGCACGGTGCGCTGATGAAAGTCCTGCTCAACGAATTGCGTCTGAAGGACGATCAGGAAACGATCAAGACGATTCTCAAGCGCGCGATACCGAGCACCTTGCAGGACGTGGTGCTGATCTTCGTGGTGGTGAACGGTCTGCGCGGCGGTGTGCTCACGCAGGAAGTGTTCGCTCGGAAGATCTTTGCCGAGCGTAACAACGGGCACAGTGCCAGTGCGATCCAGATCACCACGGCATCGGCGATCTGCGCGGCCGTCGACATGTTCTTCGCGCAGCAATTGCCGCAACGCGGATTCGTGCGCCAGGAGCAGATCGCGCTGCCCGATTTTCTTGCGAATCGCTTCGGGCAGGTCTACGCGCACTCCACGCATATCGAATCGCTGTCCTGACTCGCCTCGGTCCTCGCGCAAAAAAACACGACGACCCGGCACGCGGTGCACCCCCGCACCGCCGGGCCGTCGTTGAGGAAACCGGTTCAGGCGAGGCGCCGAAAGCGGATCAGAAGCGGTGCTGGATACCGGCCGTGACGCCGAGTTGCGTGTCGGCCGCCCCCGTCAGATCACGCGAGAGACTGACTTTCTGGCCGTGCTTCGCGAAGGCGTATCCGCCGGACAGATACAGGGCCGTGCGCTTGGACATCGCGTATTGCGCGCGCAGCGAGATGAGCGTCGGATCGGCGTCGCCCGCGTCCTTGATGTTCTGATGGTAGATCGCGCCGTACAACGTGAACGCCGGCGTGAAGTCGTACGAACCGCCCAGCCAGTACATATCGCTGCGCAGCGCGGCGGCGCCTGCCGTCACGAACGTCTTCTTGTAATTGCGGTAACCGGCCATGATCTTGGCGCTGCCGAAGCGGTAGCTCGCACCGGCGTGAATGCCCTGAATGTAGTCCGTCGTGTCTGTCGGCGTCACGCTGCTGCCTGCGCCATTCTGACGGTCGTACGTGGCGACGATGGCGAACGGGCCGTTCTCGTAGCCGAGCGCGAAGTCGTACTTCGACGACGTTTTCATGCTGTCGGCCACATTGCCAAAGCCGTACATTGCGCCGAACTTCAGACCGTTGTAGTCGCCGTCGTAGCGCACGACGTTCGACGAGCGCGAGAACAATCCGTCCTTGCGCCCCCCCGTGGCCGTGGCGCTGGTCGCCCACGAATAGTTCGGCGCGTAGCCCATCGGGTCGAACGGGAGCATGTAGTCGTACGTCGTGGTGAACGTGCGCCCGAGCGTGAACTGTCCCCAGGTCTTGTGCGTCAGGCCGACCGTCGCGCGGCGGTCGAAGATCGCACCGGGGCCGTCGTCGAACTGTCCGTTGACCATGTTGATGCCGCTCTCGAGGTTGAACACCGCCTTGAGATCGCCACCCAGGTCTTCCGTGCCCTTGAAGCCAAAGCGCGATGTGTTCTTGCCGCCCGAGATGGCGCGCACTGCGCCGCCATTGTCGCTGGCGTGGTTCACGTACTCGACCCCCGCGTCGATGATCCCGTAAATCGTCACGTTCGACTGCGCGTGGGCCTGGCCGACCAGCGTGCCCGCGGTCGTGATGGCCACCGTCGCGGCCAGCGCGATACTGCTTCGTTTCATTGTTGTCTCCTCTGTTTTGATTCTCGTGGTGTTTGCGCGGGAGAGCGCCCGCGCGTCGCATGAAAATGCGGGGTGGGGGGCGCGCCGTCGCCTCAGGCGTTCGATTGCGCGAACGCCCAGCAGTCGTTGGCCGGAAACTCCACCCAGTGATGACCCGGCTCGCGCGGTACGTGACCGAACGCGCGAAAGCGCAGCGCGCCGCAATGGAAGAGGTACTCCCAGCGGTCGCCGAGATACATCGAGGTGACGAGTTGCGCGTTCACCCGGTTGTGGCCCGGGCCGTCGGCTACCTGCACACGTTCGAGACGGATCACGGCCTGTGCGTGCTGACCGGGAGCAAGCGGGTCGCGGGCGCGCGCCTGCAACGCGAAGCCCTCGCCCGAGAGCGTGACGATTTCGCCGTCGACGGCGCTCACCGTGGCGTCGATCCGGTTGTTGCTGCCCATGAACTCCGCCGTATAGAGCGAGCGCGGCGAGCCATAGAGTTCGGCCGGCGTGCCTTCCTGCTCGATGCGACCGTTGCGCAGCAGCAGAATGCGATCCGACATCGCCATCGCTTCGGTCTGATCGTGTGTCACGCACAGTGCCGAGAGCCCCAGCGAGACGATCAGCTCGCGCAGCCACGCACGAGCTTCTTCGCGCAGCTTGGCGTCCAGGTTCGAGAGCGGTTCGTCGAGCAGGATGACCGGCGGGTTGTAGACCAGCGCGCGGGCAATCGCCACGCGCTGCTGCTGACCGCCGGAGAGCTGAAACGGGAAGCGCTCGGCGAGATGGCCGAGACCGAGCTGGTCAAGCGCGTTCTGCACACGCTCACGCCGCTCGGCCGCGCCCACTTTGCGCAGCTTCAGGCCGTAACCCACGTTGTCCGCAACGGTGCGATGCGGCCACAGGGCGTACGACTGGAAAACGAGTCCCAGCGAACGCTGTTCGACCGGGCAGTCGATGTGCCTGGCGCCGTCGAAGAAGACCTGATCGTCGAGCGCAATGCGTCCGTCAGACGGTTGTTCGAGACCGGCCACGGCACGCAGCAGCGTGGTCTTGCCGCTGCCCGACGCCCCGAGCAGACACACGACTTCGCCGGCCTTGAGTTCGAACGACACCCCCTTGAGAATCGGGTTGGCGCCGTAGCTCAGGAAGAGATTGTCGACGATGAGCTTATCCATGCAATTTGACTCCGAAGCGCAACGCCACGCCCAGACCGGCGCCGACCATCGCGATGTTGATGACAGAGAGCGCGGCGACCTGATCGACTGCGCCGGTCGCCCACAGCGACACGAGCAGCGAGCCGATGACTTCCGTGCCGGGGGACAGCAGGTAGACGGCGGTCGAGTATTCGCGCTCGAAGATCATGAAAATCAGCAGCCATGCGGCGAGCAGACCGAAGCGCACGAGCGGCAGCGTGACGTCGAGGCTCACACGGCTGCGCGTGGCGCCGACGCTGCGTCCCGCTTCTTCCAGTTCGTGGCCGACTTGCAGCAGGGCGCTCTGAATGAGGCGCATGCCGTAGGCGAGCCACACCACCGTGTACGCCACCCAGATGCTCCACATCGAGTTCTTCATCTCGCGCAGTCCCGGCACGAAGAGGAAGATCCACAGGAAAGCGAGCCCTGCCAGCAATCCCGGCACGGCGCGCGGCAGCAGCACGAGGTAGTCGAGCAGCCTGGCGGCCCAGTCGTTGCGGCGGTGGCCGGCGAAGGCCACGAGCGAGTAAAAGCCAACGGCCAGCGCCCCGCCAATGACGCCGATACCCAGCGTGTTGAGAATGGCGCGAACGAGGTTGTCTTGTTCGAAAAGCTCGGTGAAGTTTCCGATCGTGAGCACGTCGGCAAGCGCTACGCCTTCTCCCCAATGCGTGACGAACGAGCGCAGCACGATGCCCGAGATGGGCACGAAGACCGTCACGATCAGCCACGCAGCGACGATGGCGAGCGCAACCCAGCGCCAGACGCCCAGCGGCAGCACCGTCTGGCGTCCCGCCTTGCCCTTGACCGTGACGAACTTGTTGGCGCGCTTGAGCAGGTGACGTTGCAACAGCACGAGCGGAAACGTGATCGCAACGATGCACATCGCCACGGCGGCCATCAGGTGATACGACGGCACGCCGAGCTTGTTGGTCAGCTTGTAGAGATACGTGGCGAGCACGAGGTGGCCCTCGGGGTCGCCCAGAACGAGTGGCAGACCGAAGACTTCGAAGCCGAGGAAAAATACGAGTACGCCGGCGAAGAGCAGAGCGGGCATGGTCATCGGCAGGCTGACGTCGAGCGCCACCCGGAACGGGCGGGCACCGGCGACGCGGGCCGCTTCTTCGACATCGGAGCCGAGATTGCGCAAGGCCGCCGACGAGTACAGGTAGACGTGCGGCACGTGCGTGAGGCCGACGATGAGGGTGATGGCGAGCACGGAGTACACCGACCATGGGGCATCGAGACCCGTGAGTTCGCGGAACCACACCGAATAGAAGCCCACGGGGCCGGCGGCCACCACGTAGCCGAACGCCAGCACCATCGGCGAGACGAACACCGGCGTGAGCAGCAGCGGTTCGAGCCAGCGGCGACCGGGCAAGTCGGTGCGCACCATCAGGAAAGCGAGAATGCCGCCGAACGGGATCGAGATGAACAACATCCCGAACGCGATGATGAAAGAGTTCTTCGCGGCCGACCAGAAGTCGGGATCGGTGAAGATGAAACGATAGCCGTCGATGCCGAACGTGCGGCTGGCGTCGAAAAACGGTGCGGAGAGCAGGCTTTGCAGCACGATGAACGACAGCGGCAACAGCACCGCGATCGTCAGCACGGCGATGACGAGCCAGCGCGAGGTGGCGGCCAGCGCACGCCAGGGGGGCGCCACATGGGGCGCGGCGCTCGCAGGCGAACGCCCGTTCGAAGCCGCAGCGCGGTTGGCGGTAGAAGACGACAGCATGAGGGTCTCCCTGCACCCCGCGGGGTGCATGTCGAGAAAGGCCTGGGGAGAGGCGGCGCGCACTGGCGATTGACACCAGGGCGCGACCGCCGGTCTAGGGCGTGGAGGTCCGGGGCGAAACCCGATTACCGTGGGATCAACGCTTGATCGACTGCTGCCAGCGCTTGAGGAATTCGAGACGCTTGGACTGATCCAGATAGACGAGCAGGCCTGCGCCGATCGGAATCGGCTTGAGTGCCGAGCCGAGTTGTTGCGTCAGGCCGGCCATCGACGTCTCGCCGTCCACGTCGGCACGAATCGAGAACAGGTTGGCCTGGTTGGCGAGCAGTGTCTGGCCGCGTTTGGAGAGCAGGTAATCGATCCAGAGCTTCGCGGCGTTCGGGTTCTTCGCCTTCTTGGAGATCGTCACGAGACGGCTCACCACTTGCGTGTAATCACGCGGGTAGACGTAGCCGATGGACGGATCCTTCTTCGCCTTGGCGAATGCGTACGAGCCGAGGATGTTGTAGCCGATCAGGTTTTCACCGGACGAGATGCGCTCCATCATCGCGCCCGTGCTCGATTGCAGCTTGGGGTTGAGGGCGCCCATCGCGCCGACCAGTTCCCAGGTGACCTCCGGGTTCACTCGGGCGTCCTGCGTCAGGTAGTTAAAGCCAACGCCGGATTTCTCGATGTCGTACGTCGTGACCTTGCCCTTGAATCTGGCCGGGTTCGCCTGCAACAGCTTGATGAGTTCCATGCGCGTTTGCGGCACTTCGTTCGCGGGCAGCAGACGCTTGTTGTAGACGATGGCGAGCGGTTCGTACGTCGTGCCGTAGGCCTGTTTCTGGTACTGGGCCCATTGAGGAATGTGGGCGGCCTCGGGCGACTCGTAACTGGCCATCGTGCCGTCGTTCACCAGTTTGACCTGGAGATCCATGGCCGAGCTCCAGAGCACGTCGGCGCTGGTGCTGTTCGCGGCGTATTCGCTGATGTAGCGGTTGTACAGCTCGGTGCTGTTCATGTCGTTGTACTCGACCTTGACGCCGTACATCGACTCGAAGTCCTTGATGAGCGGACGCACGAGCGCAGTGTCGGTCACCGAGTACACGATCAGCTTGCCCTCCTTCTTCGCGGCGTCGATGGTCGTCTGGTAATTCGCCGGATAGCCGGCCGGCACCTGTGCGTGCGCTGCGGGCACGGCGGCAACCGTTGCCAGGAGCGAGAGCGCGAGGGACGTGGCTGTTGCCGTCACGGCGCCGCGCGTTGTCGTTTGCTTCA
The DNA here is from genome assembly GCF_000934605.2 of Pandoraea vervacti. Taxonomy (NCBI): domain Bacteria; kingdom Pseudomonadati; phylum Pseudomonadota; class Betaproteobacteria; order Burkholderiales; family Burkholderiaceae; genus Pandoraea; species Pandoraea vervacti. The sequence continues at coordinate 390,614 of NZ_CP010897.2, forward strand.
TGTCATCCTCCGGAGGATCCCTTGAGAGGGATTTGTCGTTTTCGCGTGGCGCATGTTAATTTGCCGAAACTTTCAATTCGCTTTCGATTTCCTGTCGAATCCCGCCTGACGCCTATTTTTGGGGTCATGGATTTCCCTAGTGTCGTCATGTGTCGCTTCGGCCGTTCGGTGCGTGACGCATGACCGGAATCGTATGCATCGGCGCCGTGAGGGCGCCTTTCCGTCTCCTGTCATTCCTGCACTCATGCGCATTCTGCTTGTCGAAGACAACCCGAGCCTGGCCAAATCGCTGTCCGAGGCGTTGACGCAGGCGAACTTTGCCGTCGACTGCATGCATGACGGCGAAGCGGCCGACCACGTATTGCGCACGCAGGAGTATTCGCTCGTGATTCTCGATCTCGGACTGCCGCGCCTCGATGGTCTCGAGATCCTGCGCAGATTGCGCGCGCGGCGCAACCGCGTGCCGGTGCTGATTCTCACGGCGCACGGTTCGCTGGAGGATCGCGTGAAGGGCCTCAATCTCGGGGCCGACGACTATCTTTCCAAACCGTTCGAACTCGATGAACTGGAGGCGCGCGCCCGTGCGCTGATTCGTCGATCGCAGCATCACGAGAGCGCCGACGTGGTGTGCGGACCGCTGGTGTTCGACGGTGTCGAGCGCAGCTTTCGGCTCGATGGCGAATTGCTGGCGCTGACCAAGCGCGAGCGCGCCGTGCTCGAAGTTCTGATCTTGCGGGGCGGGCGCGCCATCAACAAGGAAGCGCTGTCGGAGAAGCTGTTCGGTATCGATGAGTCCGTCCGCCCGGACGCCATCGAAATCTACGTCCACCGTCTGCGCAAGAAGCTCGAAGGCAGCCGTGTCGCTATCGTGACACTGCGCGGCCTTGGTTATCTGCTCGAGGAGAAAGCGGACGTTGCGCCGCCGGCCGGGTGATGCGCGCGGGCGTTCTGCGCCCGTCGATGTCACTCGTTCGGCGTGGAGCGTCGTTGTCGCGTCGTTACAGCGCTTCAGCCGTGGCTCAGCCGAGACTCAGCCATGCCATAGCCGTGCCGTGGCCGCGACTCAGACGCCTTTGCCACACCTTCGTCGTTCAAGCCTCGCTATCTCGCCACGTATGCCGCAACCGAATCTTCGACGTCAACTCGCGCTCTGGCTGCTGTTCCCCTTGCTCGGATTGCTCGCGCTCGACACGTGGCTCACCTATGAGCGTGCGATGAGCGCGGCCAACTCGGCGTTCGATCGTTCGCTGGAGTTCTCGATCAAGTCGATCCGCGAAGGCACGCAGCTCATTGATGACGAAGTCCAGGTCAATCTGCCGTATCTCGCACTGGAAATGTTCGAGTCCGATCGTGGCGGCAAAATCTACTACGTGATCCGTGAAGGGGGCGACGGCGCGCAGGGCGGCGGCAACGACGGACGTGCGGTGACGGGGTATCACGACCTTCCGTTACCGCCCGGCCGGCTCAGGCCGGAGCCCTATCACACGGCGTTCTATGACGCCGAATATCGCGGCGAGACGCTGCGTATGGGCGCGCTGCAACTGCCGGTGCACGATGTGCCGAACGCCAGGACGCGTGTCGTCTGGATCGTGGTCGGCGAGACGACCGAGGCGCGCCACGAACTCGCGCGCCAGATCCTCACCGGTTCGCTTCAGCAGGAGGTGCTGCTGGTGGTGCTCGCGCTTGCCATCGTGTGGCTGGGCGTGACGCGCGGCCTGCGTCCGCTCAATCGGCTGTCTGCCAAGGTGGCTGCGCGGGGCGAAGACGATACGACGCCGCTCGATAACGTCGATTTGCCCACCGAAGTCAAACCGCTCGTCGAGTCCATCAATCAATACGTGGGGCGCGTCGGGCGGATGCAGGCGTCCCGCCAGCGCTTCTTTGCCGATGCGGCGCATCAGTTGAAGACGCCGCTCGCCATTATTCAGGCGGAGTCGGAACTGACGTTGCGCGAGTCGCTGAGCGCTCAGGCGCGCGAGCGTGTCGAGCGGCTCAACCAGGCTGTGAAGCAGGCGGCGAAAAGCGTGCGGCAGTTGCTGTCGTTGTCGCGTCTCGAGGCCGAGGGCGGGCCGCCCGTGGCGATGGTGCCGTTGCGACTGGACGAAGTGGCTCGCAGCGTAACGCTCGACTGGTCCCCGGTCGCGCGCGCGCGGCACATCGACCTCGGGTTCGAGCAGGACGGGCCGGTGCAGGTGATCGCGCAGCGCGAGTTGCTCGCCGAGCTATGCGGCAACCTGATCGATAACGCCATCCGTTATGCCGGAGACGGCGCGATCATCACCGTGCGGACGCGGCTCGACGGCACGGTGCCTGTGCTTCAGGTGCTCGATGACGGCCCCGGCATTGCGGCGAACGAGCGCGACGCGGTGTTCGAGCGCTTTTATCGTAGCGAGCAAAGCCACACGGGCACCCAGCCCGCGGATGGCTCGGGCCTTGGACTGGCCATCGTCAAGGAAATCGCGCGCAAACATCGCGCACAGGTCGCGCTCGACGAAGCCGTCGGCGGCGGGCTGGAAGTCACCGTGCGATTCCCGGGGCATGAGGACGTGTGAGAGAGTGTGAGGGTGGTCTGGATGAATTTTTCGGAAATTGCGAGATTGCCGGGTGAATTTTCTCTAAAACGCCATTATCTCGGGTAATTCCGCAAGCCTTTTCTCAGTTTCGGCGCGTACGATCAATGCACAAATTTCTGGGCGGGGGCCGATCATGCGCGAGAGCGACACACTTCACTATTTCGATTACGCAGCAACGACACCGGCGGATGCCGAGGTGATTGCCGCCATGGCCGACTGTCTCGGCGTCGATGGCGTGTTCGGGAACCCGGCGTCCAGCTCGCACCCGGCCGGGGTGAGCGCCCGCCGTCTCGTGGAGCGCTCGCGTTCGCAGGTTGCCGCGCTCATTGGCGCCGATGCGGCGGAAATCATCTGGACGTCCGGCGCTACCGAGTCCAACAACCTCGCGCTCAAGGGGTACGCCGAGCTGGGGCACGCGCGTGCGCACCTGATGACGAGCGTTCTTGAGCACAAGGCGATTCTCGACACCATGGCGTATCTGGAAACGCGCGGTGCATCGGTCACTTACCTGAAGCCTTCCCCCAAGGGAGAGATCACGGCGGAAGCCGTCGCGGCGGCGCTGCGTCCCGACACCGGGCTGGTGTCCGTCATGCTCGTCAATAACGAACTCGGCACGCTGACCGACGTCGCCGCCATCTCCAAAGTCGTGCATGACGCGGGCGCACTGCTACATGTGGATGCCGCTCAGGCGCTGGGCAAGACTCCCATCGACGTGAAGGCCATGGGCATAGACATGCTGTCGATGTCGGCGCACAAGGTCTACGGGCCGAAGGGCATCGGCGCGTTGTACGTGAACAAGGACGTGATGGCGTGCATTGCCCCGCAGATGCATGGCGGCGGTCACGAGCGCGGACTGCGTTCCGGCACGTTGGCAACACATCAGATCGTGGGGATGGGAACGGCTTGCGAGTTGGCCCGTCAGCACATGACGGCGGATAACGAACGCATCGCCCGGCTGAGCCGTCGTCTGCTCGAGGGGGTGCTGTCGCTCGACGGCGTGGTGCACAACGCGGCGGATGCGCAACGCATTGCGCATACGCTGAGCCTGACCATCGGGCATTCGGGTTTCTTCACGTTCATGCTCAACGGCAATCTGGCGGTATCGTCCACGTCGGCATGCAATTCGGCCTCCGGGCAACCGTCGCATGTGCTGAGCGCCATCGGGCTCGACAGCGAGGCTGCGAGTCGTACGGTGCGCGTGAGTCTCGGGCGCTTTACGTCCGAGGCGTCCGTCGACTTTGCGATTGCGTGCTTCGAGCGTGTGGTCTGTCAGTGTCGGGCGCTGGCCGCCTGACCGTCCGACGGTCTTGAGGTCTTCATGTCTTGATGTCTTGAGCATTGGCCGCACGGCGGCCAGAACCGAGCGTCTCGCGCCGAGGCGCTCGGCAACTTCCTGTTAGTCATCGTCGGTTGATCGTCGTCGCGTGGTCGTCGAAGGTTTGCCTTCGCCGCCGGGTCTCTTTGTCGCTTAGTCTCGTCGTCGCCTAGTCATCGTAGTCGCCCTGGATGGTGCGCCGCAGCGTCAGTAACCGTACCTGTCGCAGCCCCTCCCGTCAGTACGTGCGCTACGATCCGCAGCAGTCCGCGCATCCGCGCCCACGTCCATACCCATATCAATATGCATTACCAATGCTTGTGCCGCATTGCGCCAAGCGGTTCGCGCGCGTCGCAGCAGGTCGTTCGCAAGTGACGGATATTCAGCGCGCCATTTGCCGGTGGATGTGCCGGTGGATGCGTTTCATCGACTTGTATTATGCTTTGAACCACTTGCGACATCGCTGACTCCTATTCTCTCCCTCTTCCTCTCCCCACCCACCTTCTTGTCGGAGGTATGTATGAGCAAAGAGAACGAACGTCCGGGCACTGGTTCGACGACCGGTGCGGGTGCACCGGCGGCAAGCGACCGGAACACACTGTCGGTCGGCGCGGACGGGCCGCTTCTGCTGCACGACGTTCACTTCCTCGAGCAGATGGCGCACTTCAATCGGGAGAAGGTCCCCGAGCGTCAGCCCCATGCCAAGGGCGCGGGCGCCTTCGGCATTTTCGAAACCACCGAAGATGTGAGCCGGTTCACCAAGGCTTCACTGTTCAAGAAGGGCGCCAAGGTCGACATGCTCGCGCGCTTCTCCACCGTCGCGGGCGAAGCAGGCAGCCCGGACACCTGGCGCGACGTGCGAGGCTTCTCGCTCAAGTTCTATACCGACGAAGGCAACTACGATCTCGTCGGCAACAACACCCCCGTTTTCTTCGTGCGCGACCCGATGAAGTTCCCGCACTTCATCCGCAGCCAGAAGCGCCTGCCGGACTCGGGCTTGCGCGATAACCACATGCAGTGGGACTTCTGGACGAACAATCCGGAGTCGGCGCACCAGGTCACGTATCTGATGGGCGACCGTGGCTTGCCGCGTACCTGGCGTCACATGAATGGCTATGGTTCGCACACCTACATGTGGGTGAACGCGCAGGGCGAGAAGTTCTGGGTCAAGTATCACTTCCACACCGAGCAGGGCATGGCGTTCTTCTCCAACGCCGAAGCGGCCACGATGTCGGGTCAGGACGCCGACTTCCATCGCCGCGACCTGTTCGACGCCATCGCGCGAGGCGAACATCCGAGTTGGATCCTGTCGGTCCAGGTCATGCCGTATGCGCAAGCGAAGCAGTATCGCTTCAATCCGTTCGATCTGACCAAAACGTGGTCGCACAAGGACTATCCGCTGATCAAGGTGGGCAAGATGACGCTCAACCGCAATCCGGAGAACTTCTTCGCGCAGATCGAGCAGGCGGCATTCTCGCCGGGCAATACGGTGCCGGGCATTGGCCTGTCGCCGGACAAGATGTTGCTTGGCCGTGCATTCGCCTATAACGACGCACAGCGCAACCGTATCGGCACGAACTTCCATCAGTTGCCGGTGAACCGCCCGAAGGTGCCGGTGAATACCTACATGTTCGACGGCCACATGACGTTCGAGCACACTGGCAACGCGCCGGTGTACGTGCCGAACAGCGCCGGACGCCCGTACGCCGATCAGACCGGTGCGGCCGAAGACGGCTGGGAATCGGATGGCGACATGGTCCGCAGTGCCTACACGCTGCACAAGGACGACGACGATTTCTCGCAACCCGGCGATCTCGTTCGCAACGTGTTCGACGACGCATCACGAGCGCGTCTCGTCGAAACCGTGGCCGGGGCGCTGCTTGGCGGCGTGCGCAGTCCGGTGCTGGAGCGCGCGTTCGACTACTGGAAGAAAATCGATCCGGACGTCGGCGCACGTATCGAGAAGGCAGTGAAGGACGCGAAGAAGTAGCGTGAAACTCGCGCAGTAAAGCGACGTGATCGACTAGCGCGCCGACATCGGCGCGCTAGTCCCAATGCCGAAATTGCGGCGGGCGACGATGCACGACATAGTCGCCGCCATTTACCGCGGCGAATGGCTTGGCATCCAGTATGGCGATGCCCTGCAGAATCCGTTTCGCCGTGATGGTGTTACGCAATCTGTCGAGTGTGGCGCTATCGAAGTTCGCGATGATTTCGCGCACGCTCGTGCCGGCTTCCCGAATGGCGCGCTCCGGATCGTAGCTTCCCATTAAATTCAGATATTCGTTGGCGCGATGTCCGAATACCGTCTGGAATACCTCCTGCGTTTCGAAAAGCATGATGAAGAGCGTAGGTGCAACGACGACGATTTCGAACTGCTCGCTTGATGCGTTAATCGTCAGCAGGTCCTTGGTGCGATCTTCTTGATCATCGATGACGCTCGGATGCGTCGAGCGGACGTCGTGAATCACGAGCGTCTGGAGCTCTCGCAGATAGATGACGTCGCGAGCGGTCGTCGGGACGTCGCTCAATGTCGTGGGGCAATAAAAGCGTGACGATTTCACGAGCGCTCCGGGCATCCACGCCTGAAGAAATGCAATCGCGTCCTCGGACGGGCAAACGATGCTTCGAAGTATTTCCATGTGACTCTCCTTAGTCTGCGCAACTCATGCAGTGCGCGCCTTCCTCCATGCACGCCCGGTACTTGCGCTTAAGTCCCAACGCGAAATCCCGCCGTTCGAGGCAGTACTCGATGTCGCTCCCGCTCCAGCAGAGGATCGTGGCAGGTTTGATGGAATTGACCAGGTTCTGTGCTGTGTCCGAATAGTTGCCGCTCACGAACAGGCAACCGATTAGCGACGAAGGGCGTCGCATCAGATGCGCGAGCAAGGTCGCGATGGGCTCCTTGCTGGCGGCTCGTTTCGTACGTGTGGCCGGCTTTGAATAGTCCTTGCATTCGACAATGGCCGCGATGCCTTCGGAATAAATCATGCCGTCGACCTGCTCGATGACCTTTCGGTCCTCGTGCAACACCCTGAATGGCCATCGGACCTTGGCCCCGCTAAGCTCGAACCCCTTCAGCACCAGATATTCCAGCGCCTTGCCCGCATCCCAACCCGGTGTCGAGCATTGCTTGACGTCGCGCCATAATCCGTCGACATCCTTCCACCCATACCCTCTCACGCGTTCGATGTATTCCCTGTCTGCGACCATGCCGTTCTCCGTGAATCTCAGGGCGATTCTAGAGGCGCAAATGGCTGGGAAACGGCAAGCGGCCGATTTATCGGAATTGGCCGATGCGGTTCGGCTTTTTGTCTCGATTTCGGCGGAAAAACGTCACGCGTTGTGAGTGTGCGCGCTTCGTGCAGCGGGATGTCGGCCTGACACCGGGCGTCTCGCCTAATGTCCGGGGCGGGCCAGATCGGCCAGCGCCCGCTGAAACGCCGAGGCGTTCTTCATGCCCTGGTCTTCGTGGTTGGTATTGAAGAGCACGTGGGTGTCATCGGCGAGCGCGGCGATTCGTTCGACTCGTGCGGAGATGTCGATCAGCTCACTCGCGCTGTACTCGTAGACGAAGCGACCTGACGACGCCGTGATGCCCTGGCGATTCCACGCGGCGGCGTTGCGCCCATGCAGGCGGACCACGCAGAGATCGTCGCGTGTGGTCGCCCACACGGCGGGCACCGTATTGTCGAACCCGACCGGGCTGTCGACGATGGTGTGCGCTGCGCCCGTCTCGCGAAGCATTGCCAGCGTCGCGGTTTCGCGCGACGGGCTATCGAACCAGCTGCGATGGCGAAATTCGACGACGTGACGCTCGCCATCCAGTCGCCGTGCCGTCTCGAAGACAAGGGCGCGCCCGGCCGGATCGTTTTGCACGCGTGGTGAAAACTGAAAGTGAATCGCGCTCAGTTTCCCGCTCTGGCGCAGCGGCTCGACGGCGCTCAGATAGCGACGCCACAACTCGTCTCGCAGCTCGGACGGAATGTCGCTGGCTGCGATTTGAATGCCCTGCGTCGCGGGGGAATCCTCCGACGCGTCCGACGCGCTTGCGCCCAGCGCCCGCGCGATGTCCTTCGGAAACGCATTCAGTGCGGTGGTGTGGCCGGTGAAGGCCCGAAACGCCTTGATGTGAAAGCGAAACGACGAGGGGGTGCGTTGTGCCCATCGCCATGCGACGCCGGCATCGGGCAGGCGGTAATAGCTGCTGTCGACCTCCACCAGATCGAACGTCGATGCGTAATGGCGCAAGCGTGCTTCCGGCGTAGAGACGCCGGGCGGATAGAACCGTCCGCACGCGATGAGCGTGGGATCGGTCCAGGACGATGTACCGATGCGAATCGTCATCAGGGGCCGCAATGGAGAAATAGGAAGAAGCGGAGAGGATTCGTCTTAAATTCGCGGGAGGCTCGATGGGCGTCAAACCCATCGTTATAATGTATAAATATACAGTATTCTTAAGGCGTCCTCGTACAGAAGCGGCACGTTTCGTCTGCTTATGTGCGTATTTCCGTGGTTCTTTCGCTAACTTGCATGTCCGAACAGCCGAGCGCTACCGCCCGCGACCCATGGGCCGAACTGAATGACCGCCAGCGCGAAGCGGTCGACTATGGCGTGGGCGACGATGGCACGCCGGGCGGCCCGCTGCTCGTCATTGCCGGGGCGGGGTCGGGCAAGACGAGTACGCTCGCCCACCGCGTTGCCAACCTGATCGTGCGCGGCGCCGATCCGAACCGCATTCTGCTTCTGACGTTCTCGCGCCGTGCGGCGAACGAAATGGAGCGACGTGTGGGCGCGGTGCTGCAAAAGGTGCTGGGGCTGTCATCGACGCAGCCGCCGTCGCTGCCTTGGGCGGGAACGTTTCACGCGATCGGCGCACGGTTGTTGCGCGACTTTGCACCGCGCATCGGCCTGTCGGAGGCGTTCACCATTCATGACCGCAGCGATGCCGAAGATCTGCTCGGTCTGGTGCGTCACGAACTGGGATTTTCGGCCACGCAGTCGCGCTTTCCGCTCAAGGGCACTTGCCTGACGATCTATTCGCGCGTGGTGAACAGTCAGGCCCCGCTTGGAGACGTCCTGGCGAAGCATTTTCCGTGGTGCGCGCAGTGGGAAGGCCAACTCAAGCAGCTCTTCGGGGCGTATGTCGACGCGAAGCAGGCGCAGCATGTGCTCGATTACGACGATCTGCTGTTGTACTGGGCGGAGACGATGGGGGCACCGGAACTTGCGCGCGAACTCGACGCGCGTTTCGATCACGTACTCGTCGACGAATACCAGGATACGAACCGCTTGCAGGCGCAGATTCTGTTGTCGATGAAGCCGCAAGGGCGCGGTCTCACGGTGGTGGGTGATGACGCGCAATCGATTTACGCCTTCCGTGCGGCAACAATCCGCAACATCCTCGACTTTCCCGGGCAGTTCGCCGAGCCGGCGCATGTGGTCACGCTGGAGCGCAACTATCGTTCGACGCAACCGATTCTCGATGCGTCCAATGCCGTCATCGCCGAGTCGAGCGAGCGCTATGCCAAGGCGCTGTGGACGGACCGGCCATCGTCACGTCTGCCGCAGCTCGTGAACGTGAGCGATGAATCGGGGCAGGCGCGCTGGGTCGCCGATCAGGTGCTGGCCCAGCGCGAGACGGGCACCCGGCTCACGCAGCAGGCGGTGTTGTTTCGTACCGGCAGCCATAGCGCCGCGCTGGAGCTCGAACTCACGCGTCGCAATATTCCGTTCGTGAAATTCGGTGGGTTGAAGTTTCTCGAAGCAGCGCATGTGAAGGACATGCTGTCGATTCTGCGCTGGGCGCACAACCCGGCGAGCCGCCTGTCGGGGTTTCGCGTCGCACAGTTGATTCCGGGTATCGGCCCGGTGAGCGCGACACGGCTGCTCGATGCGATGGCGCAATCTGCAACGCCCGCCCAGGTGCTGGCAGCGTTCAAACCTCCCGCGGCCGCCACGACGGAGTGGCGCGCGTTCGTCGAGGTCTTCATGGTGTTGCACGACACGCGTCTCGCGTGGCCGGCGGACGTCGATCTGGCACTGCGCTGGTATTCGCCGTTGCTCGCGCAACGCTTTGACGACGCCGCCGTGCGGCAAGCCGATCTCGAACAACTCGCACGCATTGCAAACACTTACGGTTCGCGCGAGCAGTTCCTGACCGAACTTACGCTCGATCCTCCGGACGCGACCAGCGCCCAGTCCGGGCCACCGTTGCTCGACGAGGATTACCTGATCCTGTCGACCATCCACAGCGCGAAGGGGCAGGAGTGGCATTCGGTGTATGTGCTCAATGTTGTCGACGGGTGCATTCCCTCCGACATGAGCACCGGGGATGATGAGGATATCGAGGAGGAGCGGCGGTTGCTGTACGTCGCCATGACGCGTGCGAAGGAGTCGTTGCAACTGATCGTGCCGCAGCGGTTCTATGTCCATCAGCAAACCGGCATGGGCGATCGTCACGTGTATGGCACTCGTAGCCGATTCGTCCCGGACGCGATGCTGCCGCTGTACGACATTTTTCCAAAGCCGCGCGAGGATGATGCGCCGCGCGGGCCGGTTGGCGACGTCGCGGTGCATATCGATGTGGCAAGGAAGCTTCGCAATGCGTGGTCCTGACATCGCGTTGCGCATGGCGCGCGTGTCGGACGTCGAAGCGGTGACGGCGCTTCTCATGCAGACGTATCACACGACGTGGGCGCCGATGTTGCGTCCCGACGTCGCAGCAACGTTCGCCTCGGGCGAGCGGACGCGCGCATATGTGCGCGCGCACTGGCGCGAGTTCATTGTCGCGGTATCGGGGACGTCCGCAAGTGGCCTCCAAAGTCGACCGGCAGGCGAGACCGCAAGCACCCCGACTGCGACCTCATCCGCGCCCCCAACCGAGACCTCGAGCGAGACCCCGAGCGAGACCCCGAGCGAGACCCCGAGCGCGACCCCGAGCGAGACCGCAGGCGAATGCAACGCCACGTACGAGGACGAGGTCGTGGGCATGGTCCACGTCATCGGCGACTTTATCGACGCGCTGCATGTTTCGCCGTCGCGCCAACGCCAGGGCATCGGGATGTTGCTGCTCGCCCACGCGGAGACGCAGATGCGCGCGGCGGGCCATCGTCTCGCGCGTCTGGAGACCGACACGTTCAACACGCAAAGCCGTGCGTTCTACGTTCGCAATGGCTATGCCGAGGTGGCGACATACCCCGACGAGGCATGGGACAGCGGCTTGACGACCGTATTGCTCACCAAAGCGCTCTGACGCCTGCGTCGGGCGCGCAATCTTTCGGCACGTTTCCGCTGTCAGGCCCCGAAATCTTCTAAAGTTGCTGTCTTTTACGCATCAGGTATAGTCGCCGCATCGGCGGCGAGGCGTGGCATATGCGCTGCCGGGAAAGGCGCGAAGGCGTCGATAGATTCCGAAGACGCCCGTAGATTCGCGACCCGTTGCGGTGGGGAACGACGAGCGAGGCAAGTGCGGTAGGTGAGGTTGGTGCGATAGGTACGGGGTACGGCGTACGGCAAGCGCCGACAGTCGCATCGAAGACGAACGCAGGGAGACGGGCATGCAGTGGCTGGTTGATCAGATGACGTTGCTGCCGACGGGCGTGTTGCTCGTCTGCATGGCGCTTGGGACGGCGGTGCTCGCCGTTTTCGTCGCCTGGCTCGCGCGCGTCTCGTTGTTCGATCGGCTGGGGGATCCCTCGGAGATGCGGGGCACGGTCGCGGACGTGGTCCACGGCAGCTTGCTCGCCTTTATCGTGTTCGTACTGGCTCACGTGTTGACCGACGTGCGAGCCAATCTCGGCCACGCCGACGATCAGGCGCTGCATGAAGCCTCGGTCGTGCGACGACTCGATCGCGAACTGAAAGCGGTCGGCGACGACGACGCGCAGTCGGCACGTGTGTTGCTGCGCGGTTACGTGACATCGGCCGTCACCGACGAATGGAAGACGTTGAGTACCGCGGATCCCGATCTGTCGCCCAGGACCGAGGCGGCGCTGACGGCGTTTGTGAGCGCTACGCGGCGAGTGGTCGCGCGCCACGAGGACAGCGCCAGTTCGATTCGCACGCTGCTCGATCGTCTTGAGGAAGCGCGCCAAGGCCGCTTCGAGAACTCGACGAAGACCGTGCCCGGCGTTTTCTGGTGGGTCATCTCACTTTTCATGCTGGCGGCGATGGCGATGAATGGGCGCTATCCGGGCTCATGGAAAAGTAATTTCATCATCGCCATTCACATGGGCGCGATCGGCATGGTGATCGCGCTGATCGTGAATCTCGACGAACCGTTCCGGGGCGCTTCGGGAATCTCGCCGACGCCCCTTGCGAAGTCGGTCGGCCTTACCGTGCCGCGCCAGGGCACTCGACAGGATCAGACGAACCGATGACGACGCGAGGACGTGCGCAAATTTGCAACTAGGACGCCCCCAATGAATACACTTTCCCCGATGCGCCGTAAGGCCATCGCCACTGCGCACGCCGCTGATGCTGTGCCGACCGATGAACACGACCCGCGCACGCACCATCGCACGGAGGATGGTGCACAGTCTGTCTCGACGCCCGCGTCGCGCCATTGGCGTCGCTGGTGGGCCGTATTCGCGATTCTGCCGTTCGTGACCTCGGTGGCGGGATGTGGATTGCTGGCGGCCCCATGCCGGGTCACTTCGGCGGGGCTGAAGATCATTCCGGGAGTCGGGGGCGTGCTGGCAACACCGACGGACGCCTGCGCTGCGGCAATCGACTGATCGCAGAAAAAAAGAAAGCCCGCGCGTTGCGGGCTTAATCCATATCAGGAGGAGACATGGAGGAGACGAGTTCAGTATAGGACGACGTGTTGCGATGCACCATATGTATTTTTACGTAAGTGTCCGCATGTTGCGTTCATGCAACGGGGAATAAATTCAACTAAATCAAGGGGTTATTTTCTGGCGCCAAGAACCTTCCCTCGATCCCTTCGTTCAAATCTCGAATCAACCCTCTAGTTATTGTGCGCGCGCACGCTTTTTCGTCGCCATCAGATCGAGAATGAACGGCACGGAGTCACGCAGCGAAGGATTGACCGTTGCATCGTGATCCAGCCCTTTGTAAATGCGCACGAGGGTCTTCGTTCCGGCTTTCGTCACGTCCTGAGCGAAAGCCTGTTGCATGATGAGCGGCACGTCGATGTCCTCCGAGCCCATTCCGATAAACACCGGATGCCTGACGTGCAGAGTGGGGTAGCGCAGTGATGGCGTTTGGCTGTCGAGCAGCTTCTGAATGTCCGGGCGGACGCTGTTGCCCGCATTGAGTCCGGCGGCCGTGGCGTGATCGGTCAGCGTATCGATGCATAGCGCGCGGGCTTCGTTGAGCACCGGCAGCGCCTGCGGAGAGAAGTACTTCGCCGGGTTCAACGACGGATCGCGCTCCGCGGCCGACAGGAACATGTACATGACATACGGAATCTTCGGGTCCGGCGCCCCGGGATCGGGCTGGCTCGCGAACAGCGTGCCGGCCGACGTCTGCGCGTTGAAGTACGGGGTTCCGGTCAGCACGGTGGCTACGACTTTGACGCCCGGCGCGTATTCGGGCTGATAGCCCGCGGCGGCAAAGGCCGCGTGGGCGCCTTGTGATTGACCTATGAGCACCACGCGATTCCGCAACGGAAAAGCGCTACGCGCGGCCAGCAGACTGTCGAGTACGCTATACGCTTCGGCGCGGGCGTTCAGATAGTGGTGCAGCCCCGGCGACCCGAGCCCGGCGTAATCGGGCGCCACGACGGCAAATCCCAGCGAGAGCCAGGTGTCGAGATACTGAATGTCACGTGGGCTGCGCACGTTGAGCGACGGCGCGCATGCGCTCGCGATGCCGACCGTGCCATGGGCCCACACCACCACGGGCCAACCGCCGGGTGGCGTTGGCCCTTTGGGCAGGAAGACGGCGCCCGTATCTTCGCGGGCTTCGATGCCGCCGACACCGTCGATGGAGCTGTACCGAATATGGAATTGCTCGCCGGCTTCGGCCAGTCCGTAGTCCGCCTTGAGCGGGTGGCGCTCGACGATGGCGCCGTGAGGAATGGTGATGGGCGCGGCTTCCGCGGTGATCGCGTGAGCGGCGCGGCCGATGACCAGACTGGCGAACAGGGCGGCGCTCACGTAGCGCCAGAGGCGGTTGAACATGCTGGACTGTCCTCGTATTGGTGATGCTCTTGAAGCTCGGGCAGGCAGCGCTTGCACGTTGCCCGGATGCCTGCTGCGGTTGCGGGGCCAATACGGGTGACGTTATGCCGTCGCCCTGTGAGTGACTCAATCGTGCCGAATCGATGCGTCCTCAAGCGTTGCCACTATCTTGCCCGATCTTACCCAGACGGGCGTCAACCGTGCGATGTCTGATTACCCTGCGCCTGTGCGGCGGCCGCCTGTTCGGCCTCGCGCCACGCGCGACGCGAGCGGCGCATGCGGCGCAACGCCAGCGACGACATCGTGATCCATCCGAAGGGCCGCGGATCGACCAGCATGCTCACGGCCCGCGCGTAATCGAGCACCAGCCCGGGCGTCCACGCCATGGTCTTGGCACGCTTGCGAAGTTGCGCCGCGACCCACAACTCCGGCGTCAGCCACAAACGCACGAACGTCCACCAGCCGGCGTCCACGCCGTTCGGTAATTGCCCGACCCGCCCCTCGATAGCGGCTTCGAGTGCCTGGGCCACACTGCTCGAGCAGTTGCGGTGCGTGAGGTTATACGTGGTGTCCTGCTGGTACGTCTGCCAGAAAGCGGCCAATTGTTGAGGGGAGTAGTTGCGAATGCGCACCTTGACCGTGGACGGGCACCACGCCTTCGACTCGGTGGCGTAATCGGGCTGGAACGTGCCGGGTACATCGTTCTCGCGTGTGGCACGCAGAAGCTGGCCGAACTGATCCGGTGAACGGTCGATTTCCTTTGCGGGGTAAAGACTCACATACACGCCTTCGTGACTTTCCAGCGCCGCGTGGCCGGTCGAGATCACGCCATTCTTGTCGACGGCAGCGATGTAGCGATCGATGACCGGATGTCGGCGTGCCGGGGCCTTGGCGGAGCCCGACGGCGTCCACACATGCACCGTCAGTGCGGGCTCGGAGTCGGTGGGCGGGCCATCCCAGCGCGGGGCGCGGGGGCGTTCGCGCCACAAGCGGCGCTTGTCTTCCGGGCTGCCCAGAATCTGTTCGACACGGAAGTCGCCACGCATGCGACGTGCGCGCATGGCGAGCACCAGCACGTTCCACCCGGTGAAGACGAGCCCCAGACCGATGGCATAAGGCAAGGTGCCCTTGTAGTGCGTGGGATACGGTTGATAGAAGAAGACGGCGACGCCGATCTCCAGCAGGCCCCCGACCATGGCCCATATCCAGCGCGGATAACGCACCACGTAGGCCGCCACGCATTGCAGGAGGCCGTCAGCAAGGAACAGCGTACCGAACAGCATCGAGAGCCAGAAGTTGCCGTTGTGCTGATCGAACAGGAGCACGAGCAATGCCGCGACCGCGAAGGTGCCGCCCTTGAGTCCGCGCACGAGCCGCTGTCCGCCCACGCCGATCGTGGCGATGGCCAGCGTGGCGAGTCCTTCGAGCAACAGCAGCCACGCGAAGACCTTGAGGGGGAAGTGCACCACGCCGTCGAGTGCGTCGACGATCAGCGCCAGACCGAACGCGAAGAAAATGACGCCGATCCAGATCAGCGCGCGGGCCCGGCGACGCAAGTAGTTCACGCCGAGCAACAACAGAATCAGACGTACCAACGCAGAGTCTCCATCGCATGCGCGTTCCCCGGCGACCGGGAATAACACACACCCCGAAAGCGGGAGGGTTTGGACTAATTTGGAATGCGGCCTAATTTTTCGCCGCTACTTGCGGCGTCTTTGTGGCGATATCTTATCGCGTCATCCGTGACAGGCCAAAAACAAAGGCGGCGCGCTCCTTTCGGGGCGCGCCGCCTGTTGCGGCAGACAACACGGGCGCTTCGCACCTCGTCGGAGGTGCCGCGCCTCGGATCACCGACTTAGTCCTTCTTGCCTTCGAGCTGCGGCAGAGCGTCGTCGCTCGTCGCGCTCAGCAGACCGGCCTTGGCATACGTCATCAGCTTCTCGCGCGTGTCGACGATGTCGAGCGTGCGCATCGTGAGCTGACCGATACGGTCGAGCGGCGTGAAGACCGAGTCGCCCTTTTCCATCGTGAGACGTTCCGGCTTGTACGTCAGGTTCGGCGACGTCGTGTTCAGCAGCGAATAATCGTTGCCGCGACGCAACTCGATGGTCACTTCGCCGGTCACCGCGCGTGCCACCCAGCGTTGTGCCGTCTCGCGCAGCATGATGGCCTGCGGGTCGAACCAGCGACCCTGATACAACAGACGACCGAGGCGGCGGCCGTTCTCACGGTACTGCTCGATGGTGTCTTCGTTGTGGATGCCGGTCACGAGACGCTCGTAAGCGATGAACAGCAGCGCCAGGCCCGGGGCTTCGTAGATGCCGCGGCTCTTGGCTTCGATAATGCGGTTCTCGATCTGATCGCTCATGCCCAGACCGTGGCGACCGCCGATGCGGTTGGCTTCTTCGAACAACTCGACGGCGTTGGCGAACGTCTTGCCGTTGAGGGCCACCGGCTGACCTTCTTCGAAACGGACGGTGACTTCCTCGGCCTTGATGGCGCAATCGTCGCGCCAGAACGGCACGCCCATGATCGGCTGAACGATCTTGATACCCGAATTCAGGTGTTCCAGATCCTTGGCTTCGTGCGTGGCGCCAAGCATGTTCGAGTCCGTCGAATAAGCCTTCTCGACCGACATCTTGTAATCGAAGCCGTTGGCGATCAGGAATTCCGACATTTCCTTGCGGCCACCGAGCTCGTCGATGAACGTCTGGTCCAGCCACGGCTTGTAGATTTGCAGGCCCGGGTTGGTGAGCAGACCGTAGCGGTAGAAGCGCTCGATGTCATTGCCCTTGTACGTGCTGCCATCGCCCCAGATATTGACGCCATCTTCCTTCATGGCGGCAACGAGCATCGTGCCGGTGACGGCGCGGCCGATCGGGGTGGTGTTGAAGTACGTGACGCCGGCGGTCGAGATGTGGAACGCGCCCGACTGCAGGGCGGCGATACCTTCGGCCACGAGTTGTGCGCGGCAGTCGATCAGGCGGGCGTTCTCGGCGCCATAGCCCATGGCGCGGCGCGGAATGTCTTCGTAGTCGGGTTCGTCCGGCTGACCCAGATTGGCCGTGTATGCGTAAGGAATCGCGCCCTTCTGGCGCATCCAAAGCAGCGCAGCGCTGGTGTCGAGACCGCCCGAAAAGGCGATACCGACCCGTTGTCCCGTGGGGATGTGTTGCAGAATCGTGGTCATCGGCGTGCAAAAGCTGGGTTTTTAACCTGTCAAGTATCCTCGTCCGGGCTATGGATGGTCAAGTCTGACGGGCGATCGCCCAACGATCGGCGCACAGGTTTCGTGCCCGTGTGCCGCAAATTCGGCCTGAATTTCCCCGAAAACCCCCGGACTCGCCCGCATTCCCATAGGTCGGGACAACGTTCCTGCGATGTCATCCTATGGCGAGTCACCACTGGGTGCCTGCCACACTGCATGCCGACGCCAGAAAATCCGAGAAGGCCCGAATCACGAGCGATGCCTGACGATGCTGCGGGTAGACGACATATATCGACGACGGCGCGGGCTCGAAATCGTCGAGCACCGTTACCAGACGCCCGCCCAGCAAGGCGGGCGCAAGGATGAACACCGGTAGCCAGGTCACCCCGAGTCCCGCCACGGCGGCGTCGCGCGCCAATTCGCCGTTGTTCACGCGAAGCCGTCCGGCAACCGGAATCTCCAGCGGTTGCCCGTCGCGCGCGTAATGCCAGCTCACGCGCTGGCTATGGCCGTAAGGCAGCAGCGTGTGATCGCGCAGGTCCTCTGGCGTGTGCGGCACACCGTGCGTTTCCAGATAGCGGGGGCTGGCGCAGGTGACCATTCGCATGGGCGCGATTGTGCGCGCGATCAGCGACGAATCGGCCAGCGCGCCAATGCGTACCGCCACGTCGTAGCCTTCGCCGATGATGTCGACGGTGCGGTCGTTGAGCTCCAGTTCGATGCTCACGTCCGGATACGTGGTGAGAAACGACGGGATCACGGCGCTGAGGAACATCGTGCCGAAAGACATCGGCGCGGACACGCGCAGATTGCCGCGCGGGCGCTCGCCCTGGCTGCTCACCGCCAGGTTCGCGGCTTCGACGTCTTCGAGAATGCGCCTGGCGCGCTCGTAATAGACACGCCCGAGGTCGGTCACCGATAGCCGCCGCGTGGTCCGCAATAACAGGCGTACGCCCAGCGACTGCTCCAGCGACGAGATACGGCGGCTGACGAACTGCTTGGACAGTCCGAGTTTCGCCGCCGCACCGGTAAAACTCATGGCGTCCACGGCCGTGACGAAAATGCGCATGTCGTCGAGCAGGTCCATCGACAAGATCCCGTTTTCAAAAGTTGGCGGGTGACAACAAACGGATACATGCCGTCATTGTCACCCGGAGGCCGACAATCTTAGCCGAGATGGCGTGCCGTTTTACGCCGCCGCCGGTCGCCCTGCCGCCCTCCCGAGCCTGCGGCCTACCGCAACGCCAACCGAAGGCCTAACAGGATCGCACCCGTTCCCGCCACGGCAAGCGCTGTCGGACGATGCCCGAAGATGCCCCAGTCGAGCAACGCCGTCACCACCGGCACCAGATAGAACAGGCTGGTGACCGTCACGAGATTGCCGGAGGCGATCATGCGATAGAGCAGCAGCGTTGCGCCCACGGAGATCACGAGGCCCATATAGAGCATCGGAAGCCAGAACCCGAGCGTGCCATCGAATTGCAACTGCTGCGTCGGCGCAATCAGCAGCGCCATCGCTAGCCCGACGGCGTACTGCAGGGGCAGGACGTCGAGCGGCGTCTGTCGCGAGCCTTTCTGCGCAATCGTGCCGAGCGTCATGCAGGCGAGCGCGGTGAGCGCCCACGCCGAGCCTGCCACCGACAGGCGTGCCGAGAGCAGACTTTGCGCTACGACGAGCGCAAGTCCCGCGAGGGCGAGCGCCAGCCCCAGCAGACGTTGCGCGCTATGTGCCCGCTCCAGCGCCACGAGCGTCAGAATCGGCTGCACACCCAACACGGTGGCCAGCGCGCCGGGCGTGATGCCGTTCGCGAGGGCGAGCAGATACGCCGTCTGATACCCGCCGACGAGCAATACGCCAGTGCCTGCGACCTGCCATCGCGTGCCGGGCGCTGGCCACCACTGACGCCTCGTCATTGCGATGAGCGCAAGCGCGGCGAACGCCACGCCGAGTCGGATCACCAGGAATGCAAACGCCGACGCATGCGCCAGCCCCCATTTGGCGGCCAGTGCGCCGCCACTCCATAGCAGAACGAACATGAGCGTTGCGCCGTGCCGGCGCCACGCGAGACTCTCTGAGTGCATCGATCTTCCCCTGTGCAGTTCGTCCGGCCCGCCGGATCATGGCTTGTCGTTGCGGGCAACGGCCATGGCGTCGCACGCTCACGCGATCAGCCGCAGCGCGACACCGCGTCGGCCAACGCCGCGCAACGCGCAGACAGGCAGAACGAAACTGAAATTCGAATGAAAAAGTCGTGTGGGTAGGTGCCGGGCGACGAACACCCGGCGTGCCGTGCGTCAGCCCTTGAGGTCAGGCTACGAAAGCCACCACAGCGTTGCTAACGTCGGCGACGACCACGGCGGGCGGTGCCACGCCGCGAGCAGGAGGAGGAGGGGCGACGGCTGCAAAGCGCGCCCGCGGCCGAGCGCCTGCGCCGCATGGCGGCGGCGATACAGCGAGACGGGCGAACGAATCAGCAGTCATGGATCGAGGAAGAGAAGGAGACGCCCGTCACTCGACAGGCGTTGACACACTGTACACGCAGCGTTTGATGCAGGCAAGGGCGCCGCCCGGCCTCAGGCAGTCGGCCAGGCGCCTGTACGATCGACGCTGGGCGATGCCTCGCCTTCGCGCCATGCGTGCGGCAATGCGCCGCGAACCCGCCGCACTTCACGTATGTGAAGACGCACGAGTCGCAAGGCGCCTTCGAAGCCGCTTTGGGTCGCATCCTGCCAGAGCACTTCGGCGTCGCCCGCGAGATGCAGGAAGTCGCCCGAGGCGAAGTCGACGAATACGAGCCCCGCACGCGGGTTCATCTGCAGATTGCCAAGGGTGTTGTAGAAGGCATTGCCGCGAAAGTCCGGCCATACGAGCGTATTGGCGTCCTCGACCCGCACGAAGCCCGCCTTGCCGCCGCGATGCGAGACATCCGTGCCTGCGCTGCGCTCGGTGGCGCCGTCTCCGGCGTAGTGCGTGGCAACGAAGAACGTATCGGCGCTCGCGATTTGCCATTGCGCGTCGTCGTCGAGCGAGGATTGCGACGGCTCGGCCACCGGCGGCGCGTCGTGGGTGTGCGGCCCGATCTCCCGCTTGCGGATGTACTGCGGGCAGTTGCCGAAGCTCTGCGCGACGCGCATCGTAAAACCCTGCGCATCCGTCTCCGCGACCGGGCCATTCACGCGATTGCGACGACGTGTGGACGGCTCGATGCCGAGCAAACCGATCGGCGCGCCCGGCCTCACGGCGCCGTGCAGCGGATCGGTGGTCGGGGCAAACGCGTTCACGCGCAGCAGTGTCGGGTCGGGCGAGTGGGCGAAGCCCGGCGCACCACTGAGCAGCGTGGCCCAGGGTTGGTCGTGGGCATCCAGCGCGCCCATCACGAGAAACGGCAACTGGGCGAAGAACTGACGATGCTGATCCGGCATGGCGAGACGAATGACGCGGCTCCCGACTTCCGCTATCGCCTCTCGCGAACCGGCGAGCGTCTGCACGTACATTTCACCGGCATGAAACGGGGACGCCATGTCGGGTGGCGATGGTGTCGGGGCGTTCATCATGGTCTCCTTCGAGTCAGACGGTGTTTGTGGCGGCGCGATCGGCGCGAGTGCAGCAAGTGACGGGAACCCATCGGATCATCCGGCCACGCGGACACGGCTCATGCCGCAACAGCGTTCAGGCCGCAGGGCGTGGACGCCATCGGGATGAAGCGCGGCAGCGCTTCGATGCGCGCGAGCCACGCCCGCACGGCCGGGTACGGCGCAAGCGACACGTTCCCTTCGGGCGCGTGTGCCAGATAGGTGTACAGCGCAATATCGGCAATCGTTGGCGTGGCGGCCGTGACGAACGGCGCGGCGTTCGGTGCCGTGAAATGCGCTTCCAGACGCGAGAGCAGCAGCACGCCGCGCTCGATCATTGCGGTCGTGTCGACATCGCGACCGAACAGCACGGCGACGCGCGCGGCCGCCGCGCCGAACGCCAGATCGCCCGCCGCCACCGACAGCCAGCGCTGTACGTGAGCGGCGGCGACGGCGTCGCGCGGCAGCCAGCTGTGCTGTGCGTCGTAGCGCGTCGCGAGATACACCAGGATCGCGTTCGAGTCGGCAAGCACCACACCATCGTCGTCGATGGCCGGGACCTGTCCAAACGGATTGATGGCGAGATACGCCGGTTGCTTGTGCTCGCCCCTCCCCAGATCGATGTCGACGTTCTCGTAGGGCAAATCCAGCAGATTGAGCATCAGCTCGACGCGGTGACAGTGACCCGAGAGCGCAAGGCGATACAGCTTGATCGGGCGCGCAGGGCGGGTAGGGAGGTCAGCGTGGGGAGCAGTGGCAGCAGTGGATTGGGGCATCAGGCATCTCCGGAGAACGAGTCGAGCAAAGGAACAAGAGCGGAACGGGAGCGGAACAGAAGCGACCGGTGTGCGCCGGAACGTGGCGCGGTCATTCAATGCGGCAATTGTCCATCCTGCCGATTTCCGGATAAATGGCGTTGAGCTGATTTGACTACTCCGAAAATCGGAGTAATCATGCGCCGCATGGACAAACTCCGCGCAATGCAGACATTCGTCGCCATCGTCGATCAGGGCAGCCTGAGCGCGGCGGCCCGATCGCTCGACTCGTCGCTTCCGGCGGTGGTGCGCACGCTCGCGGCGCTGGAAACGTCGCTCGACGTGCGCCTGCTCAATCGCACCACGCGCCGCATTGCCCTCACGGAGGAAGGGCGCACGTATCTCGACACCTGTCGTCAGATTCTGAGCGAGTTGCATGAGGCGGAGGCACGGCTCGCCGCACGTCACGAAGCGCCGACCGGCACGCTGGTCGTCACCGCGCCGGTGCTGTTCGGACAACTGCACGTTGCACCCGCGCTTTATCGGTTCTTGCGGGCGTATCCGGCCGTCAAATGCAGGCTCATGCTCAACGACCGCGTCGTGAACCTCTGGGAGGAGGGCATCGATGTCGGCATCCGCATCTCACCGCTGGACGATTCGACGCTCGTGGCGCAAGGCATTGGCGCGATCCGTCGTGTCGTGGTCGCAAGTCCCGCATGTATCGCCGAGCAGGGAGCGGTGACGCATCCGCGCGAGCTGATCGGCAAGAATTGCATCATCTCGCACGGGGGTGGCTACGGGCACTGGCGCTTCTGGGAGGGCGGAAAGGAATACGTCGTCGACGTGGACGGCAATCTCGAAATCAGTCACGGGATGACGGCAGTCGAGGCGTGTATCGGTGGCGTTGGCTACGGCTGTTTTCTGTCGTATCAGGTGGCGGGCGCATTGGCCGACGGACGGCTCGTGCGTGTGCTCAAAGACTTTGAGGGACCAGCGCGGCCGGTGAACATCGTGTATCCGCATGCCAGGCTGTTGCCTTCGCGCACGCGGGCGTTCGTCGAGTGGATGAAGCGAGAACTGCGTGATGTGGCGATGACGTAAGGCGCGCCGACTTTTTGCGCTAATTCTGTCGTGTTCGCTTTGTCGCGCGGATTTAACGCGACGGATTTCGGACAAAAGAACGCGGAAAGCGACGGAGCCGCTTCCCGCTTAAAAAGCCCGCCGACGCCAACCGGCGGGCCGCTTCGTTCGTTGTCCGGACGCCGTCAGGTCAATCGCGGTCGCCCTTGTACCACCCACGGTGCCAGCCGCGGTCGTGGCGTCGTTCTTCCCAGCGACGCTCGCGCCAGTCGTCCCAGCGGTCACGGCCGTAGTACACCACGGGTTGCGGTGCGCGATATACCGGGCGCGGCGCCACATACACGGGTTCCGGCGCGACGTAGACCGGCTGCGGCGCGACAACCACCGGCGCGGGCACGCCCAGATAGAGGCCGACATCCACGTGAGCCGATGCGGCGGTCGATGCCGCCGCAGCGGCGGCGCCGAGGGCAGCGATGATCAGAATACGTTTCATGGTGTCCTCCATGAGCGCTCGCCGTCGTTGCGGAATGCAGCGCATAGCGTGCGCGTCGGCAAAAAGCCAGTGAGTCGGATCGGTGTCGCGAGAGGCCCTGAAGCTGCTGTGGGCACAAGACCTTCGTCGAACCGTTGATGCAAGTCTAGCGATGGCCCCGCATGTCAGGTGCTACGAGTGTGTTCGGGATGTGTCGTTTTGTAACGCGTGTGGACGCCGGGACTCTGCGCACGTCGAGGTGGCATTCGGCAGGGGGCATGCGAGGGGAAAGCGAAGGAAAAGGGTTTCCGGGCAAAGCGGAAGATGCAGCGGAAGCCGAAAATGCGGAGGACGAAAAACAAAAGGCAAAACAAAAAGGCGTCACGCGAAAACGCGGACGCCTTTTTGTTTTTTTGTTCGTTGGTAGGCTCGATTGGATTCGAACCAACGACCCCCACCATGTCAAGGTGGTGCTCTAACCAACTGAGCTACGAGCCTAGAAAGACCGCGAGTATAGGGTGAATTTTCGAGGCTGGCAAGCGGTTGTCGAAAATTTTTCGCAAAAAAGCGCGCAGCACGCTCATTTGCCGCGCTTCGTCTTCGACGACGACGGTGCGCTTGCGCTTTTTGCTGCGCTTTCTGCTGCGCTTTCTGAGCTTCCTGCGGCACTTCCTACTGCACTTCCTGCTGCACCGCCTTCTGCGCTACCGGACGCGCCGCGCTTCGGTTTCAATCGCACCCAGATGCCCTTGTTGCCGCCGCTCCCCGAGCGCTGCTCCACGTCGAACAGCCCGACGGTCGCGACCAGGTCGCTCAGCTTGCCGAAGCCGTAGTTGCGCGCGTCGAAGTCGGGCGCCTGCTTCGCAATGTGGCTGCCGATCGCCCCGAGACTTGCCCAGCCGTCTTCGTCCGATACGCCGGTCACGGCGTTGCGTAGCAGTCGCACGAGGCGGGTGTCGCGCTTGAGTTCTGACGCGCTGCGGCGCTTGCGCGGCGTGGGCGCTTCATCGTCGTCGGGCTCGTCGTCCTGGCGCAGCAATTCCGTGTAGATGAACTTGTCGCACGCCGTGACGAAGGGCTGCGGGGTTTTGCGCTCGCCGAAACCGTACACGATCAATCCCTGCTCACGGATGCGCGACGCCAGTCGTGTGAAGTCGCTATCGCTGGACACGAGGCAGAAGCCGTCGAATCGCCCGGTGTAGAGCAGATCCATCGCGTCGATGATCATGGCGCTGTCGGTGGCATTTTTGCCGACGGTGTAGCGAAATTGCTGGATCGGCTGAATCGAATACTCGAGCAGACACTTCTTCCAGCCGTCGAGGTTCGGTTTCGTCCAGTCGCCGTAGATGCGCTTCACGCTCGCCACCCCGTACTTGGCGACTTCGGTGAGCAATCCCTCCACGATGGCGGGGGCGGCGTTATCGGCGTCGATCAGTACGACGAGCGTGGGGCCCTGGGCGGCCACTGGCGTTGCAACTGGCATGGCGGGGTTCCTTTAACGTGAGCACTGCCGCATATCGATGCGAAGCGATGCAACGTCATGCGAAGACGTTCGGGAAAAGACCGCATTATGGCCCGGAACCGTGACCGCCATGCCATGCACGGTTCCGATGTGCGCCTGTGCTCAGCCGGCGCGGCGTTGCCCCAGCGGCGCGAACCACAGCACGCCGATACCCACGAGCAGACTCGCGGCGGCGAACATCAGCCCCGAGGTGAACGAGTGCGTCCAGTCCTTGAGCACGCCGACGACAATCGGACTGAGCGCCGAGCCGAGGTTGCCGACGGCGTTGATGACCGCCAGCCCGAGGGCGCGCGTATGCGGCGCCAGCGTGCGGTCCGGCACTGTCCAGAAGATCGCCATCGCGGTGTACGCGCCGGTAGAGGCCATCGCCACCCCGGCAAGACGCAGCGACGGGTCCGGTGCGAAGCACGTCACGCCCCAGCCGGCGGCGGAGAACAGCATGGGCAACACCAGATGCCAGCGACGCTCTTGCAGCCGGTCGGAGCGGCGTCCCCACCAGATCATGCCCGCAATCGTGCACACCGACGGAATGGCCGCGAGCAGGCCGATCGTGACGTTGCTGCTGGTCGTGCCGAAGCTCTTCACGATCTGCGGAATCCAGAGCGAGGCGAGCGAGAGCGTATTGACGAGGCAGAAGTAGCCGAGCGCAAACCGGGCGACGCTCGGTGTGAGAATCGCACGCCACATGCCAACGGGTTTGCCGGATGCCGTGCCCGCGAGTCTGGCGAGCGCCGCAGCGCGGTCGCGCTCGATCATCGCGGCGAGGGTCTGCTTCTCGGCAGCGTTCAGCCAGCGCGCATCCGCCGGCTTGTCGTCGAGATACCACCACGTGACGGCGCCGAGCAGCACCGTCGGCAGTCCTTCGAGTACGAACAGCCACTGCCATCCCGCAAGGCCGCCTACGCCATCGAGTCGCAGCAGATACCCCGATGCTGCCGCGCCGAGCGCGGACGTCACCGGCATGGCGATCATGAACCACGCGTTCGCGCGTGCCCGCGCCGCCGAGGGGAACCAGTCGCCCATGTAGAGCAGCATGCCCGGCAGGAACCCGGCTTCGGTAATGCCGACGATGGCGCGAATCAGATAGAGGCTCGTGGCGTCGTGGGCGAACATCGTCGCGCTCGACGCGAGGCCCCATGCGATCAGAATCGCGCCGATCCAGCGACGTGCGCCGAACTTCACGAGCATGAGATTGCTCGGCACGCCGCAAAGCACGTACGTCAGATAGAAGACGGTCGACGCCATGCCGAACATCGTGCTCGTGAGCCCGAGATCCTGACTCATCGTGAGCGCGGCGAAGCCGACGTTGATGCGGTCGAGGAACGAGAACAGGAACAGCACGAACAGGAAGCCGAGCAAGCGGCGCGAGACCTTGCGCACGACGGCGCGTTCCATCGCTTCGCTGGCAATGCGATGGACGGTGGCGCCGCTGTCGCCGGGCACGGGCGAGGGAATGCCGCCGGCAAGACCGGTGGCGGGCGTGATACGGCTCATGATGGGTGTCTTCTCCGACGCTCCCCGCCTTGTTGAATGTGTGGCGGTGTTAGGTATGCGGGCGCGCCGTCGAGGGCACGCGCCAAAAAAGGAACGGTAAGGGCGGCTTGGCTGATGGCTCGCCGAAGCCGCTTACGGCGAACGCAGTTCGCTGGCGCCCGTCACCGCGTGCTATTGCGGCTCATTGCGTGTCCTTGCGTGTCCTCGCGTGTCATTACGCACTATCGGCCGCTTGTTGAATGCGTTCGATCACGCGCTTCGGATCGCCGACGTCGTTCGCGAGCAGCAGCACGATTTTGGCGAGCAGCAACTCGCGTTTGTCTTCGGGGGCTGCGTCGATGGCGAGCGCGAGCGTGTCGTAAATGTCTTCGAGGCCGGCGATGGCGGTTTGGTGGGCGGTCATGATGAGTTCCTTGGGGGCCGAGGCGTCAGCATTCAGGCGCGTGCCGTCGCGTGCGAGAGGGCTTCGGCAAGACGCCCGGCATCGAGCCGCTGCCAGCGCGCGCAAATGTGATGGTCGGGACGCACGAGATAGGCGGTGCCGTCCTGTGCGTGATACTTCGCGGCGGCGTGGCCCGTCGGGTCGGGCAGGGTGACGTCCGCCCCGGCTACGGTGTCTGCGCACGCCGCGAATGCGACAACCCTGACCGGTACGCCGCGCTCACGCCACGCGACGATTTCCTCGCGCAGCGCGTCGCTCACCGGGGCGTCGCCAAACGTCAGCAAATGAAAGGCCGCGCCGAGGTGGTCGTAGAGGTAGTCGTTCTCGCCGAGCTTCACGTTCGGTGTCGGCGCCCCGACGCCCGGACCTGCGGTCATCGACGTGTTTTCGTCGCCCGGGCAGTTGAGCGGGGAGTCGCGGTAGTCGTGCGCGCGCGACGTGCGCCAGTGGAACAGCGGACGCACGAATTCGTGATCGAGCGAGAGATCGAGCACGGCGTCGCGCAGCACGCGAAAACCGTGCGACGGCGGCGTCATGAAGCGCGTGCTCTTGCCCGCTTCGGCGATGATCTCGCGTGCTGCGCCTACGCGGTCGTGCGTGTAGGAGGCGAGCAGCGGCGCCGGCGCCGCGCCTTTGACGACCGCCGCGAGTTTCCACGACAGATCGATCGCATCCTGAAAGCCGGTGTTCGCGCCGCGCACGCCGAAGATCGGCAGCAGGTGCGCGGCGTCGCCCGCGAAGAGAATGCGACCGTGCACGTAGTCGGGCAAGGTGAGCGCGCGCGCCGAATAGACGGAGCACCAGTCGAGTTCCCAGGGCTTGCCGCCCAGCCCCATCATGTCGAGCTGCGCGTCGATGCGCTCGCGGATCGTGTCCGGTTGCAGCGCATGTTCCGACGTTTCCTCGACCGGCAATTGATAGTCCACGCGCCAGATGCCGCCCGGCTCGCGGTGCATGAGCACGGTATTGCCGGGGTTCCAGTCGGGTGCAAAGTAGGCGAGTCGTTCGGTCGGCAGATCGAGATCGATGCGGATATCCGCGATGACGAAGCGTCCCTCGTAGCTCGCCCCTTCGAAGCGAAGGCCGAGCGCGGTGCGCACCGTCGAGCGCGCGCCGTCGGCCGCCACGAGCCAGCCGGTGCGTTGCGAGTACTCGCCTTCGGGCGTGTCGATTTGCAGCGCTACGCCTTCGTCGTCCTGCGTCACGCCCACGAGCTTGTTGCCCCAGCGAATCTCGACGAGCGGTTCGCGCTCGATGGCGTCCACCAGATAGCTCTCGAGCACGTTCTGTTGCAGGTTGATGAGCGGCGCGAAGCGGTCGTCTTCGTCGACCGGCGACTCCATGCGAAACACGCGCTGACCGCGATAGTACGAATTGCCGCAGGTCCACGGCAGACCGTTGGCGACAACGGCGTCCGACACGCCCACGGCTTGCAGAATTTCCTGCGAGCGGCGCGTGAAGACGATGGCGCGGCTGCCCTCCGAGACTTGCTGCTCGGCTTGCAACACGACGCAGCGCACACCATGGCGTGCGAGCGCGAGCGCCGTGACCATGCCGATCGGACCGCCGCCGACGACCGTGACGGGGATGTCGCGGTGTTCGCTTCGATGCGCGCACTGCGGAGAAAAGTACGGATAAACACGGTACGCGTGATAGAGCGACGCGCGTGGGGTGGTCTCTGGTTTGTGCATGGCGATGCGGCACCCGAAAAGCGGCTCGGCGCGCGCACAGCGGGTCTCGTGTCAGCGGGGAGACCGCGCCTGCACCACGCGCGATCGACGTGAAACGTCATCGAGCATTTAGTTGCTAACGCAACAATTCTAGTGTGCTAATGTTGCGTCCGCAACCAAATATCGACCCATTTCGTCTAGGGGAAAACACTGAAATGCGGCCATCCCACAAATCGCTCGACCAGTTCCTGACGTACAAGATGCACCGCCTGATGAAGCAGCACGACAGGCGCGTTTCGCAGTCGTACGCGCACGGCGCCCAGTTGAGTCTTGCGGAATCGCGCGTGCTGGCGGCGGTGGGAACGGCGGGGGCGTTGTCGAATTCGGAGTTGGCGCGTCGCGCGAATCTGGACAAGAGTCAGGCGAGCCGCGGGGCGGACGGACTGGTCGCGCGCGGGCTGGTGCGCCGCGCCCCGGACGAGCATGACGGCCGTGCCGTGAAGGTGACCTTGACGCCCGAAGGCGAGCGGGTCTGGCGCGTAGTGATCGACGCCGCGCGCTCGCACTACGAGCAATTGTTCGAAGCGTTGACCGACGACGAGATGCGCGTGTACGAACGCCTGCTGGACAAGCTGCTGCTACGCTCGGACGAATTGGACGAGCAGGCGTGACGCAAGAAGTGAGCGCCATGTCCCGGCATGGCGCATGAAGACAAACCAAACCTGATTACGCAAACGTCAGCGCCTTCGTCAAGTCGCCCGGCGGGTTCGCACCGCGTGCTGCGAAGGCAGCGTTGCGATAGGCGATGCCTTCGAGCGTCGGCAGGTCATGCAGGCGCGTGACGAAGCGCAGAATCGACGTGGTGTCGTAGAACGTGTGATCGACGGTGCCGCGCTTGGCAAACGGCGAGACCACGATCGCGGGAATGCGCGAACCGGGGCCCCAGCGATCGCCCTTCGGCGGCGCGACGTGATCCCACCAGCCGCCGTTCTCGTCATACGTGATGACCACGACCATGTTGTTCCACTGCGGTGACTTCATCAGATGGGCGAGCACGTTCGCCACGTGCTGGTCGCCGGACTCCACATCCGAATAGCCGGCGTGCTGGTTCAGGTTGCCCTGCGGCTTGTAGAACGTGACGGCCGGCAACTTGCCGGCGATCGCGTCGGCGATGAATTTGTTCGAGATCGGGCTGTCCCCTTCTCCGCCATCGCGCAAATGGGTCTCGCGTGCCGACGTGCCGGGCGCGAATTGCGCGAAATAGTTGAAGGGCTGATGGTGATACTGGAAGTTCGGCTTGTCCGCCCCGCCCTTGTGGTCGAGCGCCGACTGCCAGGCGCCCGCATACCAGGCCCATGACACGCCCTTGTTCGAGAGCAGATCGCCGATGGTGGCGTAGTTCTGCGGGGGCAGCGTCGTCGGGTGTGAAGGGTCCGCGAGACGCTTGTCGCCCGACGCCGCGGGCTTGACCGGCGACGGCTGGTAAGCCGGCATCATGGTGTTCACGGCGTAGTTGTCAGGCGTGATCGCCCCGTCGCGCACGAACTTCGGCTTGCCGTCGGCGGCCGAGGCGGGCGAGTCCGGCGCGATGGCCAGGCGCACGCCTTGCGGGCCGTCGGCCAGCACCGCGATCTTGTCTTTTGCCGGGCTTTGCGCCGCGTTCGGATACACCGGCGGGCGCGCCGTCACGAGGAATTGATGGTTCAGGAACGAGCCACCGAAAGCCGCCATGAAGAAGTTGTCGCACATCGTGTACTGCTGCGCGATCTTGTACAGGTCGAGCGTCTTGGCCGTCTCGCCGTAGTAGCCCATGACCAGACCGCCCGAGTCGGCCCATGCGGCGAACTGATTGTTCGCGCCGTCGTTGATCTGCATCTGGTTCTGCCAGAACAGATGCCACAGATCGCGCGTGATGACGGACTCGGGCAGCAACTTCCCTTCGGCGTCCTTGAGCATGAACGGCGCGTTCGGCTGGCGGGCGATGTCTTTCTCGGTGATGTGGTACTTCTTTCCGCCGATCATCTGGGCGCGCGGCACCAGACCGTCGAAGATCGGGGGCAGCAGCGGCATCGGTGTCTTGCCGTCGCGGTCGAGCTGCGTGTAGGCCGAGGCCGGGACCTTCGACAGCGGCTTCTCGAGACCGGGGAAATCGGCGAACAGGTTGTTGAAGCTGCGGTTTTCCAGATAGATCACCACGACCGTTTTGACGTTCGCCTTGAGCTGCGCGTCGAACGTGCCGCCGGCGGGGACGGCGCTCGGCGCACCCGCACCGCCCTCGGTCGCGCACCCACCGAGCGTGGCGCCTGCGGCGCCTGCCGCGCCGATGGCGGCCAGGCCCTGAAGCACCCGGCGGCGCGACGGATTCGTCGGATCGTCGTCGTGCGAGAGATCGGTATCGAGTGCCGGATCGTGCGGCTGAGGCGTGGTGTCGTGCGTCATGATGTCCTTGGTTGACGTGTCGGGCAGTGGGGCGCGCGCGAGCGCCCGCGACCGGTCGGCAAGGACTGACGGGAAGATGCCGCAGGAGGATTGCGGTTGCGCTACGTCGTCAGCTTGCCCGGGCGGGCGAGGCAAGCGACGTTTTTACGCGGGGAATGTGACATTTCGGTGACATCGTCGGCACGTCACGCAGAGTGAAACGTGGCTGGGGGCGGCGCTTTCCCGATTTCGGATTTGCGATGCCGGTCAGCCGGGTGGCGTGGCTGCACGCCCCGGATATCCGGTGTCTTCGAACAACCCCGTGCGGAATTGCACGACGAGATCGTCCAGCAGCGCGCGCAGTGCGCTGGGCATCTGCTTGCGCGAGATGTACACCCCGTACACGGTCATCTCGCGCGGTATGTAGTCGGGCAACAGCGAGCGCAACGTGCCGTCGCGCAGATGCGGAAGTGCCGAGTAGACCGGCTGCATCGAGATACCCGCGCCCGCCAGCGTTGCCGCGAACACCACATTCACTTCGTTGGCCGACAGATTGCCGCCCACGGGTACGCCGAGCGGCGCGCCGTTGTGCGTGAACTGCCAAAGGCTCTTGCCGAAGTAGGTGTACGTCAGGCAGTTGTGAAGCGCGAGATCCTCGGCACGTTCGGGCGTGCCGTGGCGCTCCAGATAGGCAGGCGCTGCGCACACGACCGAGTGGCACGTCGCTAGCTTGCGCGCGATAAGCCCGGGCGAAGGGTCGGTCGTCACGCGAATCGCCAGATCGATACGCTCGTCGACCAGATCGACGGTGCGGTCCGCCACCACGAGATCGACGGCCACCCCCGGATGCCGCACGATGAAGCGCGTCACCGCTGCGGCCAGGAATGCCTGGCCGAGCGAGGTGCTGCACGCGACGCGCAACAGGCCGCGTGGCGTGCTGTCGGCGTTCGACGCGCACGCGAGGTCGTCTGCGATACCGAGCATTTCGCGACAGCGCGGCAGGGCGTCGTTACCCGCGTCGGTCAGGCTCACCGCGCGCGTGGTTCGGTGCAGCAACCGCGTGCCGAGCCACGCTTCGAGTTCCGCCAGATAGCGCGAGACCATCGCGCGCGACATGTCGAGACGCTGCGCCGCCGCCGTGAGCGAGCCGCGCTCCGCCACTTCCGTGAAGACCCGCATTGCCGTCAGACGGTCCATGATTTGCTCGATCCGTGCAACAAAGTGATCGTCATTATGGGCTTTTTTTGCGCGAGTAGCGCGACTACGATGGCATGCATGACAAGCGTCGAACGCCTCCTGCGCGCGCTGCAACACCCAAGGACACCCGACATGACCCAAGCCACCCTGCATTACATTGCCGACCCGTTGTGCGGCTGGTGCTACGCCGCCGCGCCCCTCGTGCGCGCAGCGCGCGACGTGGCCGGGCTCGGCGTGGCGTTTCACGGCGGCGGCATGATGGCCGGCCCGAACGTTCAGCCGGTAACACCGCAACTTCGTAACTACGTCATGCCGCACGATCACCGGATCGCGGAGCTGACGGGGCAGCCGTTCGGCGACGCCTACTTCGACGGATTGCTGCGCGATGGCACGGCCGTCTTCGACTCCGCGCCCCCGACCGCCGCCGTGCTGGCAGCCGAAGCGCTGGCCGCACGCGGGCTCGACATGTTCGCCGCCGTGCAACGCGCTCACTACGTCGACGGCAAGCGCATTGCGGACCGCGACGTGCTGGTTAGCCTCGCTGCGGACCTCGGGCTGGATCGCGACGCGTTTTCCACGGCACTCGATGCGCAAGACGCGGCCGCGCTCATGCAGCACTTCCGCGACAGCCGCAACTGGCTCGCGCGTGTAGGCGGCAGCGGCTTCCCGACGTTCGTGCTGGACATCGACGGCGAACTCGAACGGCTCGAACCGGGACGATACCTTGGCCAGCCCGATGCCTGGCGCGACATGCTTCGCGCGCGTTTGCTCGCGGCCCGGTCCGCCGATGCCGCAGGCGGCGCTGCGCTGCCGCAGTGCGGCCCCGACGGCTGCGCGATCTGAGTCGCGCTGTCCGGCATCTGGTCTCCGCGATATCCGATATCCGCCGTTTTCCGAACCCGAACCTTAGTCTTCCCCCTCACCCTCAGGAGAGTCCTGATGAACGTCGCATTGATTGGAATTACCGGCCGCGTGGGTACGCGCGTTGCCGAAGAACTGCTCCAACGTGGTCACACCGTGACCGGCATCGCTCGCAATCCCGAGCGCGTCGAAGCCGAGCAAGGGCTCGCGGTCGTCAAGGGCGACGCGTCCGATCCGTCGTCGCTCGCGCCGCTGCTCGCCGGTCACGATGCGGTCATCAGTGCGGGCCGCTTCGTCTCGATGGATGCCGCCAAGCTGATCGACGCCGTCGAGCGCGCGGGCGTGCCGCGTCTGCTGGTCGTGGGTGGGGCGGGAAGTCTGGAGGTCGCGCCGGGCAAGGCCCTCATCGACACGCCGGAGTTTCCGCACGCCTATAAGCCGGAAGCGAGCGCGGGTCGCGTGTTCCTGGATGTCCTGCGCGCGCAGCCGAAAGACTCGCCGCTGAACTGGACGTTCCTGTCGCCGTCGGCCCTGTTCGAGCCGGGCGAGCGCACCGGCAAGTTCCGCATCGGTGCCGACGGCCTGCTCGTGGACGCCAACGGCAAAAGCTGGATTTCGATGGAAGACTTCGCGATCGCGCTGGTCGACGAACTCGAGAAGAACCAGCATCCGCGAGCGCGCTTCACGGTCGGCTATTGAGTACCGCGCGTGGCGCAGGCGCGTTGGTTCGCAGCGTGCTCGCCGTACCGCTCGTGATCAGCGCGCCTGCCGGAACGTGAGGTTGTATCGCACGGCCTGAGCGTCGAAGCTGCCTTCGACGCTCGCAATGCCGTGGTAGACGAGTCGAGACGGCCCGCCCCACACGACCACGTCGCCCGGCTCCAGCCGCACACGGCGCGTGCGATCGCCGCGTTGCAAACCGCCCCACAGGAAGGTCGCGGGCAATCCCAGCGACACCGACACGATAGGCGCGCCCAGCTCGCGTTCGTCGCGGTCCTGATGCAACGTCAGTCGCGCGTCGAGCGTATAGCGGTTGATGAGGCAGGCATCCGGCGCGAAGTTGCGGTAACCGACCGCTTCCGATGCTTCGCGTGCCAGCGCCACGAACGACGCCGGCATGGCCGGCCAGGGCTGCTTCGAAAGCGGATCGTGCGTGCCGTAGCGATAGCCCATCCTGTCGCTGATCCATCCCACCTCCCCGCAATTGGTCATCGCGACGGACATGCGCTTGCCGCCCGGCGTCAGCCAGTGCCGTAACGGCGCTTGCGCGATCACCGCGTCGATATCGGCTTGCAACACGGCCAGACGCGAACGCGCGAAGCCGCGCAGTACGGACGCGCCCGGACCCAGCGTGTCGGCGTGCGGGTTCGCGATGTCGTCAGTGGTGTGATTGCCGAAGAGGTCGAGCGTCATAGGGGTTACGTGGGTGGCGACCTCCGGAGCACAGGTCACGTCGCGTCGTGCAGGATCACGCCGAGCGTATGCCGAAGGCCGCTGCGCACGCGGCTCACGCCGTGCCGCATGTTGACACGGTACACGCCGCGCATGCCGTTCACCGGACGATGATGCACCGCGAACACCACGGCGTCGCCGCGCGTGAGCGGCACCACTTCGGCGCGCGACTGCATCCGGGGGCGCTGCTCGGTCAGTACGAACTCGCCGCCCGTGAAGTCCTCACCGGGTTGCGAAAGCAGAACCGCGACCTGCAACGGGAAGACGTGTTCCCCATAGAGGTCCTGATGCAGGCAATTGTAATCACCCGCTTCGTAGCGCAACAGCAGCGGGGTCGGGCGGCGCTGGCCGGCGTCGTGACACTGTGCGAGATAGGCACGATGCGTCGACGGGTATTGCGTCGCGACGCCCATCGCCTTGTGCCAGCGGTGTGCGATGTCGCGCAACGGCGCGTAGAGGGCTTCGCGCAGGTCGGCCACGAGCGGCGGCAGCGGGTAGGCGAAGTACTGGTATTCCCCCTGTCCGAAGCCGTAACGCGCCATCACGATCCGGCTGCGAAAGCGCTCGGATGCCGGCGTGGCGCCGCCGCGTCCGGTCTCCGTTCCCGCTTCCGTTCCCGCTTCCGTCCCCGTCTCCGTCCCGCTCTGCGTTGTTAGCCCATCGTCGTACATCTCGCGAAGCGCGGCGCACTCTGCGGCGTCGAGCAATCGGGGAATCCGCGCGGCCCCGAAGCCGTTGAGGTCGTCTTCGAGCGCAGCCCAATCCAGCGAGGCAACGCGAGACGCAACCGTTGCGGGCATGCGCGCGTTCATCGCTTCCCCTTCGTCACGGTGTCGCCGGGTGCCGGGGCCTCTCGAGCTTCTTGGGCTTCCCGCTCCTGCGAGAGCAGCGCGCGTTTTCGCTCGACACCCCAGCGGTAGCCCGAGACGGCGCCGTCGTTGCGCACGATCCGGTGGCAAGGAATGGCCACCGCCAACGTGTTCGAGGCACACGCCTGCGCAACGGCCCGCACGGCGCGCGGTGCGCCGATGCGCTCGGCGATCTGCGCGTAGCTCGCCGTCTCGCCGGCGGGAACGTCGCGCAACGCTTGCCAGACGCGTTGCTGGAACGCCGTGCCGCGCACGTCCAGCGGCAGCGACAAACCGATTCGCGGCGACTCGACGAAACCGACCACCTGGGCGACCCAGCGCTCGAACCCGGTGTCGGCGCCGACGAGTTCGGCCTGTGGGAAGCGGTCCTGCAACTCGCGCACGAGCGTGTCCGGATCGTCGCCCAGCGAAATCGCGCACAGGCCGCGCGACGTGGCCGCGACCAGCAGCGCGCCGAGCGAACATTGCGCAACGGCGAAACGGATCGATTCGGCCTTGCCGCCTGCACGGAACGCCGCGGGCTTCATGCCCAGCAGGGCGTCCGACTTGGCGTAGAAGCGTCCGTTGGAGTTGAAGCCGGCGTCGTAATAAGCGGACGTGACGCTGGACGCTGCCGGTAACGCATCGCGCACGCGCTCGGCACGGCGGGCGTTCGCATAGGCGCGCGGGGTCACGCCCGTCACCGCCCGGAACAGCCGGTGGAAGTAATGCGGGCTCAGGCCGGCTTCGTTCGCGAGGGTTTCCAGCGTCGGCGGCACGTCGGCCGCCTCGATACGGCGACACGCCGCCGTCACCAACGCGGCATGACGCGCACCTTGCGCGCCCTCATCCGGCTTGCAACGCTTGCAGGGGCGAAAGCCCGCGCGCTCGGCAGCCGCCATGTCCGCATGGAACGCGACGTTTTCACGTCGCGCAAGTCTGGCCCCGCACGACGGGCGGCAGTACACGCCGGTTGTGCGCACGGAGTAGAAGAATTCGCCGTCCGCCTGCTTGTCGCGCGCGGCGACGGCGGCCCATTTGGCGTCGTCGCTGGCGTAACGTGAGTTGGCCGAGTGCGACAGATGAGACGGATACGATGCGTCGCAGGCGTGAGAAGGCGACGGCCCCTGCACAGGCGCGTGCATCGTCTCCCGATGCGGGTCGGCGATGTCGCTGCGCTGCGTGGACGCACGTTTGGCGGTCATGTTTTGGGATGGCATCACGAAGGTCTCCCGATGGCTGATGACTGGCTTTCAGTCTAGGGAGAGCGTCGTGACACTGCGCTCCGTTTCTTGCTATCGAATTCGACGTCGGTGGCGAGCGTGGCTCACATGCGCGAGCGCCATGAGTCAGACGCCCGGCGGTATGGTCGTGCCGAGCTTCGCCGCGAGGCTCATCACCATGACCAGCACCAGCGCTTCGATGGCGACGACACGCGCGAATGCCGACGTGTCGAGCGGCGTCTCACCGGTATCGAGCGCGAGCCGCGGCAGAAAGTGCCAGCGGTTCCACGCGCCCAGTACGGCGGCACAGGCCACGAGCACGAGCTTCGTTACGAGCCAGGCCAGATAAGGGGCATTTTGCGCCGAAAACCATAGCGATGCGTTCTCGCCGAGCGTGCGCCAGGCGTTGAACGCTCCGGTGACGAGGGCGACGACCATGGCCAGCGTCGCGACGGACGACAGCCGCTCGCCGTAAGCGGCGCGCGCGCCGACCGGCCAGTGACGCCATCCGGGAATCGCGCATCCGGCCACCAGTAGCGCGCCGGTCCACGATGCCGCTGCGGCGACGTGAAGCGTATGCACGCCGATGGCGAGCCACGGCATGGCGGCATCGGCGGCGTGGCCGGTGCTCGCCCGTCCCAGCGCCAGAACCAGTGCGCCGGCCGCATAGACCCCCCGGGCGTATCGTTCCTGAAGATGCTCACGACGATGATGCCGGTCACGGGGATCGTCGGCGATGGGCATGACCGTGCGCAGGCGCCGCCGTGCGTCGTACCACGCCCATGCACCCGCACACAGCAAGACCGCACCGAGGCCGGCCACCCACTGTGCACGCCCGTAATGGGTTTGCGTGAGCACCAGCCACACGTCGGCGGCCATCGCGGACGAGGTTTCCCAGTCGCCGCCGGTCATGGCTTCCGTGCTCGCCAGCACGTAAGCGAGCCATGCGAGCACCGCCAGTCCCGCCGCAAATGCGGGAAGGACACGCAGCGTGAGGCCGCGCTTGACCGCGTGCGGGCTGCGAAGCAGCAACACGCCGAGCGCGAGCGCCAGCGCGAGATTCAGCAGGCCTGCCGTTGCAGGCTGCCACGTCCCGGCCGCCAGGTCGGCGGACATCACTTCACGGTGAACTTGAAGCTGCCTTGGGTGCGGTGGCCGTCGCTGGCCACGGCGACCCAGTTCGCCTGATAGTCGCCGGCGGCCAACGCAGGGACGGTCAGGGTCAGGGTCTTGCGAGCCGCGTCGAGTTCGGGCTTGGCGCCGGTGACCGGCTTGCCTTTCGCATCGACCACGGTGAGCTTCGAGAGTGCGCCTTCGAGCACCGAGTCGAACGTCACGCGCACCGCCTTGGGCGCTTCGACCGTGGCTTGGGCGGCCGGCTCGCTCGACGCCACGTGTGCGTGCGCCCAGGCCCCTTGCGAAAGGCAGGTCAGGCCGATGGCAGTCGCCACGGCAAGGCCTTGCGTCGCGCGACGCAGCAGACCGTTGGCACGCGACGCGTGGGCGTCATGGAAGGCTTTCTTGGGAGTGCGCATATCGGATTCGACTAAGGAAAACTGGGATATCGATGCGGCGTCATCAACCGAACGCCGGGAAACAAGGGCGAAAAACCTGTCGCTCACCCGTGAAGCGGGACATCCGACGATGCCATTGTTCACGCGAGTCGCGCCGCCCGTGAAGTATCGCAGACCTTGCAGACCGGCGCAGCCGCGCGCCAGTTCCCGGGCTCGCAACGCGCGCGGCAAACCGTCGCGGCTGTTCGCTCGCGCTGCGGCGAGCAAATGCGCTCTGGGAGGAGGGCGCTACGGACGCAAAAGGAGGGGAATGCCGGGAAACTTGTCGGGAATGTGCAACTGAGTTGCAAATTCAGAGTGGTCACCGTATCATCGTGCATTATTGCAACTTGGTTGCATTACGCGTTTGCAAACGATGCTGGCGGTGACAGCGCGATGGAAGCCCCCCGGCTTCCTCGATGCGTCCCCGATCCCGGCGGTGACGTTCGGCACTCGCCATGCGATGTCCGGTGAACCGCCGGCATCGCCACGAATGCGCGCTGACGCGCCAGCCCGTGGCGTGGTATCGCGCCGGTCCCCCCGACGGCGCGCACTGACGGCGTTACGGTCCGCCGTGCCGGTTATCCCAGGCCCCGGTACCGCGGAACCCGCCTCGGTGCGGGCGACGTCGGCGCGCATCCTTCGGGCGAATTGCTGCCCCCGAAACACAGGACTTAGCTGTCATGACGCATCCATTATCGAAATCTGCCGTCGTCGATACCACCAATACCGACGACCGCCGTCTGCCCGTCACCGTGCTCTCTGGTTTTCTCGGTGCCGGCAAAACCACGCTGCTCAACCACGTGTTGCGCAATCGCGAAGGCTTGCGCGTGGCCGTGCTCGTGAACGACATGAGCGAAGTCAACATCGATGCTTCGTTCGTCGAGCGCGGGGCGATCAACGCCGGGGCGGCGCTCTCGCGCACCGAAGAGCGTCTGGTCGAGATGAGCAATGGGTGTATCTGCTGCACGCTGCGCGAAGACCTGCTGATCGCCGTGCGCGAACTCGCGCAGGACGGCCGCTTCGACTATCTGCTCATCGAGTCCACGGGGATTGCCGAGCCGATGCCGGTGGCGGCGACCTTCGAATTCCGCGACGAGGCCGGGCAGTCGCTGGCCGATGTCGCGCGCCTCGACACCATGGTGACGGTCGTCGATGCGCTTCACGTGCTTCAGGATTTCAACGGTCTCGATACGCTCGCCGAACGCGGCGAGGTCGCGGGCGAGGAAGATGAGCGCCGTCTGGCGGAATTGCTGACCGAGCAGATCGAATTCGCCGACGTCGTGGTGGTGAGCAAGGTGGATTGCGTCGACGCGCTGCAGCTCGACGCTGTCAGGGCACTGATCACCGGTCTGAATCCGTCGGCCAGGATCGTGCTCGGCGAGCGCGGACAAGTGCCTCTGAACGAAGTCCTGGGCACCGGCCGGTTCGATCCGGATCGTGCGGAGCAAATGGCGGGTTGGGCGCAGGCGCTTGCCGGCGATCATGCGTCCGAAGCCGATACCTTCGGGGTGACGAGCTTCGTGCTACGTCAGCGCGAGCCGATGCACCCGGCGCGCTTTGCGTCATTCATGTCGATGCCGTTCGAGGGTCTGATTCGCGCGAAGGGCTACGTATGGGCGGCAAACCGTCCGGCGTGGGCGCTGGCTTACTCGCGCGCCGGCAACACGGCAACGCTCGAAGGCGTGGGGCAATGGTGGGCGGCGGCAGACCCCGAGCACTGGCCGCCGGAAGGCGATCCGCAACGCACGGCGATCGAATCGAACTGGGAAGCCCCCTGGGGCGACCGTATCAACGAAGTCGTGTTCATCGGTCGGGCGCTGGAGCGCGACGCCATCGAAAAGGCGTTTCGGGCGTGTCGCCTGAGCGTGGCCGAACTCGCCCAGGGCGATGCCGCGTGGCGCGACGCGGCGCATGCCCTGCCATTGGAAATGCCGGAAGCGGCCGACGTTGGCGCATGAGCGGCGAGCGTCGACACAAATCGGAACTGGCGGGTGAGCCGTCGATGAAGCTACCGACGGAGCGAACGACGTCGCGCAGCACGCGTGAGCATGCGCTGGGCGAGACACGTGCGCAGTTCACGCTCTCGCGCAGCTTCGTGTTCGAAGCGGCGCACACGCTGGTCCGGCGCGACATCGATCCGCCGAGCATGGACGCCAGCCGTCGTATTCACGGGCACAGCTATCGCGCCACGGTGGAAATCACCGGCGTGCCGACGGGCGAGTCGGGCATGGTGATCGACCTCGCACGGCTCGACGGCGTGCTCTCGCAGGTCAGCAATCGGCTCGATCATCGTTTGCTCGACGACGTGGCCGGACTCGGGCCCGCCACCCTGGAAAACCTGTGTGTGTTCATCTGGCGCGCGCTGGCGCCGCAGTTGGTCGGCCTGTCGCGCGTGACGGTCGGCCGCGACGCGCGCGGTGACGCCTGTTCGCTTTCCATGCGCGATGCATGACGCGAGGTGCGTGCGGTGCTGTGCCGTGCTGCGTGATCGGTGCATGATCCATCAGTTATCCACGAGCGATCCACGAGAGAACGTCACTTGCGCAAACCGTGCCACGCTAACGTCCGCAGCAAAAGAGATGCGGCCGGCACCGTGAGGTACCGGCCGCGTGGACACCGAGGGAAGGCGGTGTCCGAGAGGCGTCGCACGGCGGGAAGTGTGTCCGTACGGCGCCATCACCCTATGCGCTTCGGTGCGCCTTAGAAGTCGGGCGTTTCCACCGGGCGCAGATCGAAGACCAGCACTTCGGCATCGTTGCCGTTGGCGATCGTGAGCGCGGTTTCATCGCGCACGCGCACCCCATCTCCCTCGCCCAGCGCCACCCCGTTCACACTGACGCTGCCGCGTGCGACATGCACATAGGCGTAGCGGTTCGGTGCGAGCGTCAGGGTGGCCGATTCATCCCCGTCGAACAGCCCGGCATACACGCGCGCATCCTGATGGATGTGCAGCGAGTTGTCGCTGCCGTCCGGCGAGATGATCTTGCGCAACTGGCCGCGCTTTTCTTCCGGCGTAAAACGTTGTTGCTGATATTCCGGGGCGATGCCTGCCTGGTTCGGCACGATCCAGATTTGCAGGAAGTGCACCGGCGACGTCTTCGAGTGATTGAACTCGCTGTGCGCCACGCCGCGTCCCGCGCTCATCAGTTGCACGTCGCCCGGCTCGATCACCGATCCCGTGCCCATGGTGTCCTTGTGTTCGAGCGCTCCTTCGAGCACATACGAAAAGATCTCCATGTCGCGGTGCGGGTGCTTGCCGAAGCCCTGTGCCGGCGCCACGCGGTCGTCGTTGATCACCAGCAGGTCGGAGAAGCCGACTTGCTTCGGATCGTAGTAGTTGGCGAACGAGAACGTGTGGCGCGAGCTCAGCCAGCCATGGTCGGCAACGCCTCGGTCGGTAGCTTTTCTGATGTCCAGCATGATGGGCTCCTGTGTCTTCATCGTTTCGTTAAGAGGCTTGCTTGGCCTCGATGAATGACATTTTAGGGTCCCCACGGAGAACTACAATCTATCTGAATTGAGAATTATTGTCTCGCATGAATTGACAATGGGGGCGAGCCGATTTCGGCCGTTTTTCCAGCAACGGGGCAGAAGTTTCTTAAGGGGTGGGGTACAAAATGCCGAAAGCGCCTGCATTGGCGCGCGTGCCGGGGGCTGATGTGCGAGACTACGAGCCTTCATTTGAAAGGTCAGCCGACCGCCCTTCGAATCGGACGGCAAGGCCCGCCGACCGGCGGTCGCCCGCACTCACAGGGTGGGGGGCTGTCACCCTGTCCGATCACTCTCTACTGGAGCATCGCCATGAGCCGCAGTTACGCATTCCGCATCGTCAATGTCTTCGCCGAATCCACCTTCGGCGGCAATCCGTTGTGCGTGTTCGAAGACGCGCGGGGGTTGAGCGACGACGAGATGCGTTCGCTGGCACGTCAGTTCAATCTGTCCGAGACGACTTTCATCCTGCCGTCGGAGACGGCCGATGCGCATGTGCGAATCTTCACCCCCGGCTACGAAATGCGCTTCGCGGGCCATCCGACGCTCGGCACGGCGCATGTGCTGCGGGCCATGCGCGACCTGGGCGATAACGTGACCTTGCAGTTCGCAGCGGGTCTGGTGCCGGTCGAGGCCAGG
Source organism: Pandoraea vervacti (assembly GCF_000934605.2). Classification (NCBI taxonomy): domain Bacteria; kingdom Pseudomonadati; phylum Pseudomonadota; class Betaproteobacteria; order Burkholderiales; family Burkholderiaceae; genus Pandoraea; species Pandoraea vervacti. The sequence continues at coordinate 432,549 of NZ_CP010897.2, forward strand.
GGCGATCACTGGACGTTGACGGCGCCGTCGTCGGGGGAGCCGAAGATCGAGAAGGCGTCCGAGGCGGACGCGGACATCGCGGCGCTCGTGCGCCTGAGCCGCGACGATCTCGCGCAATCGCCGCAGTGGGTCGACACGGGGGCCGACCAGTTGCTGATTCCGGTGCGCAACGCCGAAGCCGTTGCCCGTGCACAACCCGACAGCGCGAAGCTGGAGCGTTGGCCGCTCTCGAGCCTGGAGCGCAAGACCGGGTACGTGTTCTCCATCGACGACCAGACGGGTAACGAATTGCAGGTGACGGCACGCTATTTCTTCACCACGCAGGGCGGCGGTGTCAGCGAAGACCCGGGCACGGGCTCGGCGTGCGCCAACCTCGGCGGATGGCTGATCGGGCAGGACTATCCGTTGCCGGTGCGTGCACGCGTGTCGCAGGGCGACGCGATCGAGCGTCCGTGCCGCCTGACGCTCGAAGTCACCGAAAAGCGCGAGATTCGGGTGGGCGGTAACGTCATCGAGATCGCACGCGGCGAAGTGAGCCTGTAAGGCACAGGGAAACGTCAGGGAACGACAGTCGTATGTACGCATTGGCAGCACCGGTCGAAACCGAGCTGGACATCAGAAAGAGCCGGTTTATCGGCATCGTCATGCCCATCGCGTCGCGTGAATCGGCCATGCGCGAACTGGATGCGTTGCGCGTGCGCTTTCCGAACGCCACGCATTACTGCTGGGTGTTGTTGTGCGATGGTGCGTCGGGTTTCGACGACGACGGCGAGCCGGGCGGCACCGCCGCGAAGCCGATGTACAACGTACTCATGCACAAGGGGCTGATGAACGTGTTCGCGGTGGTGGTGCGCTACTACGGCGGTATCAAGCTCGGTGCCGGCGGGCTGACACGTGCGTACGGACAGGCGGTAAGCGAGGCGCTCAAGCTCGCCACGCTTACCGCCGTCGAGCCGATGGCGCAGCCGCGGTATCGCTGCGCTTTCGCGCATGAAGCGACGCTGCGCCGGCTGGCGGAGCGTCACGCCGCAGACGTGCTCGATGTCGCTTATGACGACGCCGTTACCCTGCGCTTGCGAATGAAGGCGCGTGACGTGGAGGCGTTCGAAGCCGCCGCAACGCAAGCGCTGAGCGGTGGCCTCGAACGATGTAACGACTGAGGTGTTCGGGCGTTGTCGACGCCATCTCGACCCGAGCTTGGCTCGAACTCGACCCGAATTTGACCCAGGTTTCACCCGAGCTTGACCTTACCTCCACCCTATCGCACGTTGATCACTCCGCGCATGCCGGCTTCGAAGTGGCCGGGCTCCAGACAGGCAAAGTCCACGGTGCCGGCTTGCGTGAAGTGCCACACGAGCGTTTTCTTCTGACCGGGTTCGACCGTCGCGGCATTGGCTTCGGTATGCGTCATGCCCGGCATCTGCTGCATCATTTTGGCGTGCTCGGCGAGCGACGCGGCGGTGCCCAGCGTGAGCTCATGACGAATCTTGCCGTGGTTCGCCACCACGAAGCGCACCGTGTCGCCACGCTTGACCGTCAGCGTGGCAGGCGAGAAACGCATGGTGTCGCGCATATCGACGTCGACGGTGCGCGTGGCCTTCGCCTCGTCGCCCGGCTCGCCGATGGCGGCCGCTTCGCCGCCATGGCTGTGCTGCATGTGCATGGCGTGTGAATCGTCGGCGAACGCGGGCGTGGTAAGCCCGAGCATGGCCGCACTCAGTAACGGAACGCTCACGAAGCGCAGGCGTCGCGCCGCACGTTGCAAGCGGCTTTGCCCGGCGGTATGCAGGGCGGTGTCCGACCCGAGGGGCGAACTGACGGGCGAACCGAGAAGCGAACCAAAAAGCGAACCGAGGCTTGAATCGTGGCGTGAACCGAGGGGCGTGCGAATCATGATTTGACTCCGGTTTTGCCTGCCTTTGCCGGCTGGCGATGGGTAGAGGGTAACGCTGAAGTGCTGCCTTGCCATGGACTCGCGACGGAGCCTCGCGGCGCGCGATACCAGCCGGGATCGCGATAACTGTCGCGCGGCAAGTCCTGCCGTACTTTCAGGGTGGTGAACATGCCGCCCATTTCGATAGGGCCGTAAGGGCCGGTGCCCGTCATCATCGGCAGCGTGTTTTCGGGCAACGGCATATCCATGCCGTTCATCGATGCCCCGGTCTCACCCATGGCCATGTAGTCGGGAATGATGCGGGTGATCTTCGCGGCAATCTCGCGTTGGTTCACGCCGAGCATGGTGGGCACGTCGTGCCCCATCGGGTTCATCGTGTGGTGCGACTTGTGACAGTGAAACGCCCAGTCGCCGGGTTCGGTGGCGTCGAACTCGATAGCGCGCATTTGCCCGACGGCGACATCCGTGGTCACTTCCGGCCACTGCGCCGATGGCGGCACCCAGCCGCCATCGGTGCCCGTGACCTTGAATTCGTGCCCATGCAGGTGAATCGGGTGATTCGTCATGGTCAGGTTGCCGATGCGAATTCGCACCCGGTCGCCCTGACGCGCGAGCAGCGGATCGATGCCGGGAAAGGCGCGACTGTTCCACGTCCACAGGTTGAAGTCCGTCATCTCGTTCACGCGCGGCGTGCGCGTACCGGGGTCGATGGCATACGCGTTGATGAGGAAGACGTAGTCGCGATCGACCGGCATGAACGACGGGTCTTTCGGATGCGTGACCCAGAACCCCATGAGGCCCATCGCCATTTGCATCATCTCGTCCGCGTGCGGGTGATACATGAAGGTGCCCGGACGTTTAGCCTCGAACTCGTAGACGTATGTCTGGCCGGGCGCGATCGCGCGCTGATTGAGGCCGGCAACGCCGTCCATCCCGTTGGGCAGCCGCTGGCCGTGCCAGTGCACGCTCGTCGCTTCGGGCAACTTGTTCGTCACGTAAAGGCGGACACGGTCACCTTCGACGACTTCGATGGTCGGTCCCGGGCTCTGGCCGTTGTAGCCCCACAGGTTCGCCTGCATGCCGGGCGCCATTTCCCGCACGACAGGTTCTGCGACCAGATGGAACTCCTTGACGCCGTTGCGCATGCGCCACGGCAGGGTCCAGCCGTTGAGCGTGACGACGGGGCGATAGGGCCGCCCGTTCGGTGGCGTGAGCGGTTTGGCGGTGCTGGCATCGTTGCGCGTGGCGGCGTCCGGCAGCGCGGCGAGGCTGGTGCGTTCGACGGCAGCCGCGCCCATGACGGCAAGGCTGGCGTTGCGCAGGAATCGTCGGCGCGAGGTCATGCGCCACCTCCATGTCGATGGGATTGTGAGGGTTGCGAGGATGTTGGCGTTGGCGCTGCGACGCTCGGGGCGGCGCTGTCCGATGGAGGCCCGCCACCCGCGTCAGGGGGTGCGTTCGGCAGTGCGCTTGCGACGTCCGGTTCTCCGCCGCCGACGCTTTCCCGAAACGCGGCGTCGGCAAGCCAATAGTCGGCTCGCGCATCGATGTCGCCGAGTATCGTGTCACGTTGCTCGCGGGCATCGGTGAGCAGGTCGAACACGCTCGCGAGCATGCCGTTGTATCGCAGCAACCATTCGTCCGAGATGCGTTGGCGCATCGGCAGGATCGTCGTGCGGTAATGCTCGGCGATGTCCCATGCGGCAAGCGCCTGCGCGCGTCGCGTACGAACGTCGGCACGCGCGGCCACTGCGGTGTCGGCCAGACGGTCGACCCTCTGGCGATAGCGCGCTTCGGCGCCGGCAACGCGCGCCGAGCCCCAGTCGAAAAGGGGAATCTCCAGCGAAATTTCGTAGCCCTGTTCGCTGGGTTTGCCCGTCTCACTGTTGTTGCGGTATGCCATGTCGAGCACGTTGACGACACGCGTGACGCGCGTGAGGCCGAGGTCGCTGGCTGTGGCGTCGAGTGCTGCGCGCGCGGCGCGAATGTCGGCGCGCTCGCGCAGGGCCTGAGCTTGCGCGTCCGGCCAGGTGGGGCGCTCGCGCGGCAAGTCGGGCAAGCGCGAGGGCAACGTGAAGTGCAGTTGTTGCCCCCATAGTCCCATCTGACGCGCGAGATGTTCGCGCGCCGAGTTGGCCTGCTCGCGTGCGCGCGCAAGCCGTGCCGCCGTGTCCGCGTAGACGAGATTCGCTTGCGTGCGCCGCATCGCGCTGAAGTTGCCCGCGCGGGTCATGCCGTCGGCGAGTTCGCTCGCGGCCTGCGTGGCGAGACGGGTCTGCTCGAGGATCGCCACGCGCTCCTGCGCGGCAACGGCGTCGATCCAGGCACGGCGCGTGAGCGTGGCCTGTTCGACAATGGCTTGCGTTACCTGCGCCTGCACTTGCGCGAAGCGACGCGCTTCGATGCGCGCGGCCAGCGGCATCGTCAGCACGCGCACGAAGTCGATGCCCCATGTGCGTTCGATGCTGACATCGCCTCCGCCTTGCACGCGCTGGAACGAGAAGCGCGGATTAGGCAACCGTCCGGCCTGTACGAGCGACGCCTCGGCGATACCGAGTTCCGCATAGGTCGCCTGCAAGCCGCGATGGTTGAGCAGCGTGACACGAACGGCGGCGTCGATGTCGAGCGGTCGTTTGAGCAAGTCGTCGCGGGCCTCGGCGAGCGCCTGCGCGGTGGCGTCGTCCCGCGCCCAGACGGCGGAGGCGCCGAGACGCTTTTGCGTGGCTTGCGCGACGGCAGAGAAACCGCCGTCATCGCTGAACGTGGCGCAGCCCGAGAGGGCGAGCGTCGCGAGCGTGGCGAGTGCGCCAAGGACGAGCGGCATTCGCCGGGAAGGTTTCCGTTGCAATGGTGCGGCACGTGACGGGGCGCCGGTGGCGACCCGCAATGTCGAGGGGAAAGAAGTCGCGTGCCTCATTGCGAGTCCCCTTGCGGGATGTGGCCGCCATGCGTGGAGGGCGTCGGCGTGGGCGGCACGACGTCGCCCGTCGCGTCATGCAATGGCGCAGATCCCGTCGAACCGGGGGCTGGCGCCAGCGGCGTCGTGTGACCCATCGCTTCATGATGCGGCGGCGCAGATGGCGTTGCGCCGGGGGCGGGGGCCATCGGCATGGTGTGACCCATCGCCCCATGGTCCATCGGTGCAGGTGCGCTCGACATGCCGTGTGCCGCATGACCCGTCGGCGCGCTTGCGCGGCTGCTGCCTTGATGGGGCATATCGTGGCGGCCGCCCGGCATGCCGGCGTTGCCAGACACGCTGGCGTTGACCGTGCGCCAGTCATCGGTGGCCACCGACAACGCCGGCGGGGTGAAGTCGCCGAGTACGCTTGCCGGCATGGGACCTGTCGGTGCGTTCGGTGAAGCCGGGTCGCGAATCACGACCGGCGGGGCCGCGCTTTCGGCGCCGGTGGCGGTTACCGATCCGGCGCCCCACAGCGTTAGCGCGACCGGCACGCGCCAGGCGTGCCGTCGTAAGAGAAGAAACATCATCGAAAGGACTCGTCGATCTGTCGATGCCGCAGACGACGCGATCGGCCCAGGGGCCTGAACGTCGTCGCGCATCACACATTCATGGGACGGACGGACTTAGGGCGGGCGCAGCGTGGCCAACGAGCGGGCAGGGGCCAGGCGCGCACTACGGCATAAGTCGGTCCGACGGGGAAGGAAGACGACGTGCATTCGGCGCGCGCGTGCGTGGCACAGTAGGGTGCTGTGGCAACCGCCGTCGAGCCGGCGCAGTGTCGTCAGACGGCGAGCGGTTTGGGAGGGCGTTCGGGCACTGCGACGACAGCACTGGCGGCGGACGTTCGCAGGAAAGGAATGGCGGCGGACGGCTGGGCGTCCGGCACGCGTAGTGCCACGCTTTGCGGCAGCGCCGTGCACACGACGCATGCCGCACACGCGGAGCAACTGGCGTGAAGACTGTGCGCGCCTCGCGAGTCGTGCGAATCATGCGAGTCGGGCAAGTCGTTCGATGAAGCGAGGGCGTCGCCGGAGGCGACCACGCCGTCGTCACCGTGATGGTGTGCCCCTGGCATCGCGCTGTCGTCCACCGCTACGCCGCCGGACATCATCGCGAGATGCCGGGCCATCGTGGCGGTCTCGGTTGCCTTCGCAGCGACAGCTTGCGTCGACGTCGCAGGCGTGCCGGGCGCGCAATGCGTGCGCAGCGCAGCCATGGCCTGTAACGGCATGGTTACGCACAACAGCAACAGCACGAGGAGTTTGCGCCAGCGATTCATGCCGCGCAGTCTAGCACCGCCTGAGCGCCGCTCGCAAATCGACGTGCGGCGCACGATGGGGAGCATTGCCCACAACGCATGGGCAGCGTCGGCACCCCGGACACCCCCGTCAATGTTCGAACAGATGGAACGTCTCGAAATGAGTGCGTCGTCTGGACAGCGCCACGAGATTGACGACGCACACGAGCGCGACGAGCACGAACAACGGGGCCGACACTTCCACCGTGTCGCGGGCAAGCAGCGAGAAGGCGCTCAGCAACACCATCAGCGTGAGCATCACGCGATGCAACCATGCGGCCAGCCGCAGATATCGCTCGGACTGTGCGACCAGTACCACGAGCGAGACATAGAACGGCGCGGCGATCACGGCGAGCACGCAAAGCGCGAGCAACACGCCCAGCACGCTGGCGAGCAGTTCGTGGCCGTCGGCAGCGCTCGATTGCACGCCGACCACCGTCGCCGCAGCGAGGTAGAGCAGCATCAGACCATCGAGAACGATTGCGAGTCGGTTCATGTCATCTCTCCGGCGGATGAAGTGCGGAGGGGATAGCGCCCCATGCAAAGCGACGGGGGCGGCGGTGCGGCAATTCCATTCCATGGGGACACGGGCCGACGCGAGCATTGTCGTCAGCGCCATGCCAGACTAGCCGAGTCAAACGATGGGGCTGTGACACCGGCCGGTCGGCGGCGTGCCGACGTCAGCGCGGCGGTGATGGCGTGGCGGACGGGCGCGGCTGTGCATCGGTCTCCGGCTCGGCGGACGTCTCCCGCCCGGCGGCGACCATGGGCAATGCAAGGCCGAGCCAGACGGCTGCAGCGTCGACGCTCGCGGGATTCGAAGGGGCCTGAATGCGATACACGGCGACGTTGCCGCAGTCGTCCGAGCAGAACAGATCGCGCTCCAGATCGGCCACGACGTCGAGGCGCTGTTGAACGCGGTAGAAGCCCTGCGGCGTGAGGTCCTGGACGAGCGCGGCGAGGGTCTCGGGATAGAGAAAGACGCGGGACGGCCAATGGCCGTGCCGGAGGCGAAACCGACCGAGCGCGCCAAGCACATGCGCCAGCGTGCCGCCATGACCGCGAACGAAGTCGATCAGGTGCGACGTGCCGTACCCGTTGGTGTACACAAACGCTCCGTTGACTTCCCGAAGGTGAGTGCCCGGTAAATATTGGTCTTGTGATTCGATAGTTGCAGACAGGCGCCGCCCGCGAAATCCGCACTTTCGCTTAGTCCGTCGGCATGAGTGGGGCGGGCGCACCGTGAGCGCACGCAGTGCATGGACCCTGGGGCGGGCACGCGACGCACAAATGGAAACCGGCGGACTAAGCCGCCGGTTGAGGCCCCATCGGGGCATCGCCAGCCGCGTGTACCGGCGCGGCATGGTATGGGCCAAGGAGACTTGGCGCCAGAGGGCATTGCCGTGAAGCGGATGAACCCCGCAGGGTTCCCGGCCGTGCCCATGCAGCTTCGCTGCCATTGGAGTATAGGACGCCGACGCCACTCGCCAATTGGCTTTTCGGATGAGATCGGCGCGTGGTCCCGCCGAGAACAATCGGAAGAGGACGCACTCGAATTGACGCACGATTTCCCTCATGACTGTGGTTTCGTCCGCGCGAACTTTGCGTTCTAATGGCACCATTCCAGGCGATACGTGAACCGGCAAAGGCGCGAAAGCACGCACGGCAGCTGCGCCGCCGCACCTCAGTCGAACATTCCAACAATGTCAACGAAACCTCTACAACGATGGGCCTTGCTGGCGTGCCTTTGCGCGGCACAGACGGCGTTCGCCGCCGACCAGTGCGAGGGCATCCTCATGCTCGCCAAGAGCGCACAAACCGGCTTTGAAGACGTGACGGGCCCGCTCGTGGCCAAGAACGAACTGGGCGAGAGCTATCAGGCGACCTATTCGGTGCCGGGCGGCGACTGCAAGGTGTTCCGCGCGACAGGCCTCGCGCCGACCTACGAATGCATCTGGGATTACCAGAAGATCACGCCGATGGACTTGCGCCGTCAGGCGCAGAAGTTCGCCACCGACGTGTCGCGTTGTACCCGCGGCGTGACGACCATGCGCACGACGACGACGAATCCCGCCGGACTGCCTGCCGAATGGCAAAGCGCGAGCCGGAAATTCGCGCGTCCGGTCAACTTCACCATTACCGCGCAGGATCTGGTGACGCCGCGCGGCGAACGGATGCGCGAGATTTCGTTGTCGGTCGAGAAGCAGGTGGACAAGTAAGACGGCGCTGCTCAGGGCCGGCGGTGGCACCCTGCCTGGCCTTGCCCGACAAGGCGGTGCGGCGCTTGGCGAGCCCGTTCGGGCGCCGCGGTTTGCGCCGGACGCACAGCAGTTACAAACGGTTGCAGACCGCTCTGCGCATTAACATCTTTTCGGTCGACGCTCATTCGGCTGACCCGGTAAAGTCATTCGTGAGGCGTATGGCGTATGTGTCATCCACACGTGCAAACCGCGTCTCGTGCCAACCGGCCCCACCTTCGTGGCCGGCTGATGTGGCTAAACCGAAATGAGTGTCCGACTGCGTTGCTGCTTCCTGTTATTGCTGGTGTGTGCCTTCCCCGCCTGGGCTGACGGCGGGCGGGGTCGCGAAATGCTGGACCTCAACAAGGCGTCGCTGCGCGAAGACATCAGCCGTTTCAACGCGGATCGCGGTCGTGGCCAGGCGGCCTATCCGAACTGGGCTGCACCGGCAGAACCGCGCGAGCGCCAGTACACGCCGCAAGGCGAACCGCGTGGTCAGCGCGGCGAGGGCGGCCGCCGCAACCGCTGAGCACGGTCGCTGGCCCTGCCGGGCGTTATCGCCTCATCCCGCATTTCCCTTTCCCTCCCCCTCTCCCCGCCCGCGCACCCGCGACTGCGGTAACCGCGACGCGGCCCGAATGCTTTCCTGCGTGAGACTTCGACTGCACCGAATGTTGCACATGTGCAACATTAGATGCGTTCGCCCAGCGTCAAAGTCGGCTGTCGGTCGGCCTTGCGCGACGCCCATTATCCGTGGACATCACGGCGAATGTGAGTGATCGCTAACCCCGCAATATGCGGGTTATATCGATCTCGTTATACCGAGATTAACTGCGGCGCGGATGGTCCTCCGATTTTTGTCTCTCCACCATTTCCCAGCCACTTCGTGTGGTGCATTTTTCCGGCCGTTCCGACCTTTCTGAGCGGGGGGCGGCTATGCGAGAATCACGGCCGTTTAACAGGGAGGCGCTTCTCGAATGGGCGCCGGCAGGTCCCGTGCAAGGCGGGAACAGGCACACAAAATACATAAAGCAAGGAGAAGTGAATGAAGCGCAGCATGGCCAAGGGAATTGGCGGGGCGATCGTTTTGGGCGCGTGCATGAGTGCACCGGCCTTCGCGCAATCGAACGTCACGTTGTACGGTCAGGTCGACGCCTGGGTGGGCGCGGTCAAAAATCCGGGCGGCGATCGCGCCTGGACGCAGGGCGGCGGCGGTATGTCCACGTCGTACTGGGGCATGAAAGGTAGCGAAGATCTCGGCGGCGGCCTGAAGGCCGTGTTCGTGCTCGAAGACTTCTTCCGTCCGCAGAACGGTCAGTATGGCCGTTTCCAGGGCGATTCGATGTTCTCGCGTAACGCCTACGTCGGCCTGCAATCGGATACGGCCGGTACGGTCACGATGGGTCGACTGACCACGTCGTACTTCGTCTCGACGATCCTGTTCAACCCGTTCGTCGACTCGTACACGTTCAGCCCGATGGTGTTCCACACCTTCATCGGTCAGGCCGGTCAGGGCATCGTGGGCGACTCCGGCTGGAGCAACGCCGTGATGTACACCACGCCGAACTTCAAGGGCCTGTCGGGCAGCGTGTCCTACGCGTTCGGCAATAAGGCGGGTGAGGCCGGCCAGAACAAGTGGAGCGCATCGGCGCTGTACTTCAACGGTCCGTTCGCCGCGACGCTCGCTTATCAGCAAGTCAAGTTCGACGCCGTACCGGACGACCTCGCCGGCATGACGGGCTTCCGTAGCCAGCAAGCCGTGCAACTGGGTGCGACGTACGACCTTCAGGTCGTGAAGCTCTTCGGTCAGTACCAGTACATCCGCAACAACGTCACCGGCGGCGGCGTGTCGGAAAACGGCGGCCAGCTGGGCGTGTCGGTGCCGCTGGGTAACGGCAAGGTGCTCGCCTCGTATGCGTACACGAAGAGCTCGGGTGCGAGCAACGTAAACCGCAAGACCTGGGCGCTCGGCTACGACTACAACCTGTCCAAGCGTACCGACATTTATGCCGCGTACATGAACGACAAGGTGAGCACGCTCTCGGGCGGCGACACCTTCGGCGGCGGCATTCGCATGAAGTTCTGAGGCACGATTGCGCACGCGCCGGACGCGCGTGCCGTAGCGACTTGCCAAAGTCGCCGAACTTGCCAAGTTCGGAAAGGGGGCAGACATCGTTGTCTGCCCTTTTTTCATTGTCCGCGCGGCTCGGTGACATCGAGGATCGCGCATGGCGTCGTGGTGTTTCGCACAGCGGTCCCGCGTGTCACCGATACGGCGGGTCCGCGCTATGATTTGCGCACCGCGCAAGACGGGGCCCCCCAACCCTTTGGCAGATCCGGCATCAATCCCACATCAACGGAGCAGAGACGACATGACGATTCAACACGTAGGCATCATTGGCGCAGGCACGATGGGTAACGGCATTGCACAGGCCTGTGCAGTGGCCGGATTGCCGGTGACGATGGTCGACATCAGCGACGCGGCGGTGCAAAAAGGCGTGGCGACGATTGCCGGCAGCCTCGATCGCCTCATCAAGAAGGACAAGCTCACCGCCGCCGACAAGGAGGCTGCACTCGCGCGTATCAAGACGTCGACCGACTACGCGGCGCTCGCGAGCGCCGACATCGTGATCGAAGCTGCCACGGAGAACTTCGATCTGAAGGTGAAGATCCTCAAGCAGCTCGAAGGCGTGGTCGGCGAAGGGGCAATTCTTGCCTCCAATACGTCGTCGATTTCGATCACCAAGCTTGCGGCCGTCGTCGCGAAGCCCGCGCAGTTCATCGGCATGCACTTCTTCAACCCGGTGCCGCTCATGGCGCTCGTGGAGATCATTCGCGGCCTGCAAACGAGCGATGAGACGCATGCGCGTGTCGACGCCCTCGCGCGTTCGCTCGGCAAGTCCCCGATTACGGTGAAGAATGCGCCGGGCTTCGTCGTCAACCGGATTCTGGTGCCGATGATCAACGAGGCCTTCTTCGTGCTGGCGGAGAATCTGGCGTCGCCCGAAGAGATCGACGAAGGCATGAAGCTCGGCTGCAACCACCCGATCGGTCCGCTGGCGCTGGCCGACATGATCGGTCTGGACGTCTGCCTGTCGGTAATGAATGTCTACTACGAGGAATTTGCCGACTCGAAGTATCGCCCTTGCCCGTTGCTCAAGGAGATGGTGGCCGCAGGCTATCTGGGGCGCAAGACGGGACGTGGCGTCTACACGTACTGAGCGTACCGAACGTACTGAGATAAGTCGAAACGGCGCGCGCAAGGCGCGCCGGCTTGCGATCCGCGTGACGCAGGCGCGGTGCGCTCCACCGTTCACCGCGTTTGCGGGGATTCCGGCCTGTCCGGTGCGTCCGGTGCATCCGGTGAATGGGGCGTTTGCGGCGCCGTGCGTGGCGGCTTGCCGAGCGCACCGGCGACCGATGGACGATGCGCGTCGGGCCCCAGCTCGAAGGCCGCGCTCGATGCCGACGCGGATGCTGACAGCAACGATGTCCCCGACGTCGCGGAAGTCCCCGAGTTTCCCGAAATCGCGCCCGAACTCGCCGCGCTGCCGACACTGCCGAAGCTGCTCTGGCTGCTCAGCAACCCCTTGCGCGACGTCAGCGGGCGAGTGATCGACACGGTGTAGGGACTGCCTGTGCGATGGCCGATGTCGGAGAACGCCACGTCGAGAATGTCCACGGCGTCTTGCGGTGTGTCGGCGTGTGCGAACGAGACCGCCTTGCTGCGGCTCCATGGGTCGAGCAGCAGCGTGGTGTCGCGTGTCATATAGGCGGCCCAGGCGAATTGTGCGGACGAGATGCCGTCCTGATGCAGGCTCACGCGCGGATGCGGTGTCGAGGCGTCCAGAATGTCGACCAGTCGGGTCGACTCCGAGTAGAGCACCATGACGTGCGGCGGCCGGTTCTTCGGTTGCACGGTAATCATGCGAAGGTTGTCGACGTCGATGCCGTCCTGAAGCAAAAAGAAAAACAGGATCTCGGCATTCTCCTGACAGAAGGCTTCGGTGAACGGATGCGCGTAGTAGTACCGCGCAGTCACCTCTGCGGCCTCGCATTGCTGCTTGATCAGCGGGAGCCGACGGTCGATGCCTTTCATCGCGGTGCGCAGGGACGCACGATGATCGATGATCGAGTTGTCCCGCATCGCGCGTAAGTCTGGACGATTGGACCGCACGAGATGCAGTTGGCTGAGATCGGCGAACGCGTTTTGAATGGCTTCCTGTGCCGATTCGTCGGGCAAATGGCGCGTCGCGGAGAAGATGTCTTCGAAGCTGCCGGCGATGCTGTCCGGTGTCATCGGGCGGCTGGACCCGCAGCCGCCCCCACACAGGCGCAACGGTTCGTGCGCCTGCCATTGCCCGGTCGCGCGATCGTAGGTGACGGGCACTTGCGCGCGGGTGCGTCGCGGGGCGTCGACGAACCAGTGATCGGCGCTGATGCCTTGTGTGGCCCGGTAGTAGCCTGCCTCACCGCGAAGATAGCGATTTCCGCCCACGACGACCAGCCGTGCCGCCTTGTCCGACGGTAGCTCGGCTTCGGTGAAGCGCTGTTCATACCCGTCGAGATGATCGAATTCGCCCTTGATGGCGAAGCGGCTCGCGCTCCGGTCGCGGGTCGATAGATTGTCCGGCGCGCTGACGATGCCCGCGCGCTCGTCTTTCGGTATCTGCCACGGAGTCTCGCGCTTCGGCGCAAACATTGCGGGCGCCTCGCGCGGCGCGCCCGATCGCGGTAGCGCGGCCCGGGACGTGGCGGGGGAGCCGACGCCGCGTGGCGACGCAAATTGCACCAGCCCGATCAATTGATCGGTGGAGGGTGTCTTGCCGTCGATGCGCTCGACGGCGACGTCCGAGATTTCCGCCGGCAGACGCAGCAATTGAACCTCGGGGAGAAAGCTTGTGCTCAGGTCGATGGCGGCCGTCCAGCCCTTGATCGTCCTGCGAACGGCGGTGGGCACTTCCCGGCCGGTGACGAGCGTGTAGGCGTCGGATATCGACTCGCCGGTACTGGAGAACGGCGTGCGCGCGGCGGCCAGCGCTCTGAGCAAGTCGACGGGGGCGTACTGCGACTTGAGCGCCGCATGTTTGACCGGCTCGATCATGACCCCCGATGCGGGCGCCGTGGCGTTGGCATCATCGTGCATGGGCGAGATGGGGCCGTGCGCCACGGCATCATCCGGAGCGGACGGTAGGGCCGGGTCATCGGGTGAACGAAAACGTTGCGGCACGGCTGCCGATGATGGCGTGACGAAGTTCGCGACCAGCAGGATCGCCAGTGCCGCGGGCCATGCGGCGCCGTGATGCCGAGGGGCGTGTCCATGCCCGCAGGGCGTGCTCGATAGCGCAGATCGCTCACGGCTGTCGCGCGACGGCCGGACCGTGCGAGCGCGGCGAAACGTTGTGGGAAAACCGCTTCGATGCGGCGTGCGCGTCGACGCATGGGGTAAGCCGTAACACGCAGGCGTGATGATGGCGCGGGGATGGTGGGTCAAAGGCACGGGGAATTCTCCGAAGAATGCGCTGCGTGGACGAACCGAGGGCACTCAGACGCTGACGGGCTGCGCATGTGGCAGATCGACCGATTGCCGTGACGGCCCAGGAATCGGACCCGTCGCACTGTTCCAGCTCGTGGCGCCGGTCGATTGGCTGGAGAGCGAGTTGCTGCCGCTGCTGCCCTGACTGCCCATGCTTCCCCGACGGCCGGTGCTGCCACGCCGCGCGCCAAGGGGGCGCGTGATGGAGACGCGGTACCGGTTGCCGGGCCGATGCCCGATATCGGAGAACGCTGCGTCGAGTGCGTCGACCAGATCGACCGCGTGGTTCGCGTTCGCGAAGGACGTCGCGCGTGCACGGCTCCACGGATCGAGCAGCACGGTCGAATCGCGCGACTCGTAGATTTCGCGCGCGAACAGCATGTCGTTGATGCCGTCGGGCTCCAGGTTCTGCGGTGGCTGCGGCGTCGCCGATTCGAGCAGGTCGATCAGGCGCTCCGACTCCGTGTACAGCACCAGTACGTGCGGCGGCCGGTTCTTGGGCTGCACGGTGATCATGCGAAGCCGGTCGGTCGGAATGCTGTTCGCCAGCAGGTAGTGAAACAGGATCTCCGAATTCTCCTGACAGAAGGCCTCGCTGTAGCGATTCCAGTAGTAGTGCATCGTGGTGATCAGGGACGCTTCCTCCTGTTGCCTGACCAGTGGCAAGTCGCGCCCGATCCGCTTCATCGAGGCACGCAGCGCTTCGCGGTGATCGATGATCGAGTTGTCTCGCATCATGTGAAGATCGGGGCGGTTGCTGCGTGTGAGATGGAGCAAGCTCAGATCGTTGAACGCGTAGCGAATGCCATCGCGCGCGTGGTCGTCGCGCAGGTGCGCAAGGGCGTCGAAAATCTTTTGCCGGTCGACGGCGATGCTGTCGGGGCTCGCCGCGCGGCTCGGCCCGCATCCGCCGCCACAAAGGCGCAACGGCCTTTGCGCGTGCCATGCGCCGGTGGCCGGGTCGTACGTCACGGGCACCTGGGCGACGTGACCGCTGCCGCGTGGGGCCGACACGAGCCAGTGGTCCGCGCTGCGCCCGCGCATGGCGTGGTAGTAACCGGCTTCTCCGCGAAGGTAATGCCGACCGTCGAGCAGCACCAGTCGGCTGCGGCGATCGTCGGGCAGGCGCTCCGCAGACAGCGATTGGGCATAGCCGAGCAGATGTTCCTGCTCGCCCTCGATGTGCCACTCGGGCAGCGCGAGCGTCGCCCGGCCATTGCCGGAGCGTGGCGCGCCGGAGGCGGACGACAGCGCAGCGCCGACTGGCTCGGGCAATGACGATGGCGTCTCATTCGGCCCGCTTCGTGCAGCGACGACGCTGTGCGACGCATCGCTCCGATGGCCCGCGTGGGTGCGTCTTTCCTGGTGCATCCGGGCGAAATCCGGGCGGGCGCGGACGATGCCGCGACTTTGCCAGTTGCGCGCGTCGCCCGATTGCACCACCGACATGAGGCGTCCGGCATCGGGCACGCGCCCGTCGATCCCGTCGGCCGCGATACCGGCGGCCTCGCCGGGAATGCGCGACAAGCCGACATCCGGAATCAGCCCGGTAGCGAAGTCGAGGGCTTCGGTCCACTGGTCGATGCTTCTGCGCGTTCCGGCATCCACGGTGTCGCCGGTGACGAGCGTGTACATCTGAAGCAGCGCCCCGCCGGTGTGCTGGAATGGGGCGCTCGACGCGGCAACCGCACCCAGGAATTCGGAGAGCGTGTAGTCGGACTTGACGGGCAGGAACGCGACGGGACGAACGGCAACGCCATCGGATGCGTCGCGCATCGGCGAGCTCGCAACGGCTTGCGCGTCGTCGAGCGACGGGTCCTCGTCGCGTCCTTGCAAGGAGCGCGCCGACGCCGGTGCGCGATGCGTTGCCCCGCGCGGAATGCCGCTGGCCACAGGCGAGATCATGTTCGCCACGAGAAGCAGCGCAAAGGCGGCTGACCAGGCCTTGCCCGCGTGTCGTGGGACATCGCCGTGTTGCGGATGACATGCCGCGCCCGGCGCTGTGCGTTCCGTGTTTCGGCATGCGGCGTGAGTGACCCGGGCGCGACGTAACGAACGCGCGAGGCCGGCGTCTGCGTCGGCGCGCATGCGAGGCGGCTGATGAGTCGACTGACGAGTGGGCAGATTGACGGGAGGTATGCCGTACTGCGGCGATGGTTGGGTGACGCGGCAATGGGAGCGGTAGGGCATGGCGGCCTCTTCCGAAGTGAGGGCCATCACGCACAGCATGACGAGGTCGCTGACGTATCGGTGGCCCGGGATGAGAAGACTGCCACCGCCCCAATACCTCGGGCTTGCGTATCGGTCGGGACGACTATCGTTTTGCGGTTCCGTGGGTGGGCGCGCACCGGAAGTTCGTCATCAAACACATGGCTTGAAGCGACCGTCGGCTGAGAGGGAAGGGGCGCGCTGGCGGCGCCCGTCTCGCATTCGCGCCGCCCATGAGACTGGCCCGGCGTCGGCTGTGGCGAATCAACCCGCCAGTCGCTTGCGCGTGTCGTCGTACTCCTGTTTCAGACGCGCGATGATGTCTGCCGCCGGTCGTACATCGTCCATCAGCCCCACGCCCTGACCTGCGCCCCAGATGTCTTTCCAGGCCTTCGCCTTCGAGAAGTTCATGGCGGACTTGTCGGCGGTGGGCAGATTCTCGGGATCGAGACCCGCGTTCAAAATGCTCTGGCGAATGTAATTGCCCGACACGCCGGTGAAAAGATTCGTGTAGATGATGTCGTTCGCGCTCGCATCGACGATGGCCTGCTTGTAGGTGTCGCTGGCATTGGCTTCGGTCGATGCGATGAATCGCGTGCCGATATAGGCGAGATCCGCGCCCATCGCCTGCGCGGCGAGAATCGAGCCGCCGTTGGCGATCGAGCCGGAGAGCACGATGGGACCGTCGAAGATCTTGCGCACCTCGCCGACCAGCGCGAACGGCGAGAGCATGCCCGCGTGACCGCCGGCGCCGGCGGCAACGAGAATGAGGCCATCCACACCGGCTTCGAGCGCCTTGTTGGCGTGACGCAGGTTGATGACGTCGTGCAGCACGATGCCGCCGTAGCTGTGCACCGCATCGAGCACTTCCTTGGGCGGTGCCCGCAGGCTCGTGATGAAGATCGGTACGCGATGCTCGACACACACACGCACGTCGTGTTCGAGTCGCTGATTCGACTGATGCACGATCTGATTCACGGCGAGCGGGCCGACGACGGCTTCCGGGTTCGCTGCCTTGTACGACGCTAGCTCTTCGTTGATGCGCGCGAGCCAATCCTCGAGAATCTGCGGCTCGCGCGCATTGAGCGCGGGGAACGAGCCGACGATGCCGGCCTTGCACTGCGCGAGCACCAGCTCCGGGTAGCTCACGATGAACATGGGCGACGCCACCACGGGCAGCGCGAGATTTTGCAGAATCTTGGGAAGGGCCATGAAGTCTCCTGAGTCTCCTGAGGCAGGGCGTTCGGTCGACGGCACTCGCGGCATTGGCGTGCGACGGTGTGCAATGACGGACGGTATTCGGTGGTCTCGATATTCGCGAACGATCGTTCGATTATAGGGGGATTCGGACGTTGCCCGACGTGCGTTCACTTGAAGAAAGCCTCAGTTCGCACCGGGCAATTTCGTCCCTATCAGGGAAAGTCCTCTTGGGCGCGGCGAACGGGCTGACTACGATGAAATCGCGTGCCAGGGGACACCCGCATCACCGTGTCGCAGGACGAGCGCAGCGTTAGCGACCGCAGCGTTCGTCCGGCACGTCACGTCCTCAAACGCCGCTTGCCGTGACTGGCCAGCGGCGTTATTTTTTTGCCCCGCGCATCTCTGATGTGCGGCATGCCCCGACAGCGCTGCGCCATCTGTCATCCGCCCCAGCCTCCTTCGCTCACACCGAGTGCAGTGCGTCCGTCTCGCTGTCGTACCGAATCGCGCCGGCTTTCGCGAGTTCCGCGACGAGCTGGTCGAGAAGCGCAGGCCATTCCGATGGCGGCGCGAGCATCGCGGCCGCATTGCGCCACGCGCGCGCGGTGTCGAGCGTGGCCTTGAGCGAGGCGCCGGTCATCGTCACTTCGGCCATGAGGCGGAAAACAATTAGCACCTTGAGCGCATTGCGCGCGTTGCGGGCCGGGTCGCTTTGCAGATAGTCGAGCCGCGAGCGCGCGGCGCCGAGCGCTGCGTCGACGTCGTCGAACGGCTTACCGTGGCCGGGAATGACCAGCGAGACGTCGATCTGCTCGATGAGGTCGAGTACGGCGGCCTGCTCGGCGAACCCGGACTCGCCGTCGAGTTCCGGGAAGATCACGCCGAAGCCGCGCTCCCACAGGGCGTCGCCGGAAATCAGGATGCCTTCGGCGGCGTTGTAGAGCATGAGCGCGTGGGGATCGTGTCCCGGCGCGCCCAGCACCAGCCATTCATGGTCGCCGAGCGCAACGGTATCGCCGGGCGAGAGCGTGTCGTCGAACGTGAAGCGCGCACACTGCTGGCCCGTGGCGTCGAACGACAGTCGCTTCTCGTCCCAATGACGTACGGCGTCGGCCTCGGCCGCAGGTACCCACGTGCGGCAGCCGTATCGGGCCTGCAAGGCGGCGTTGCCGCCGCAATGGTCCGAGTGCAGATGCGTGTTGATCAGGCGCGCGAGCGGGCGGCCTTCTGGCAACGCGTGCGCGACGAGCGCCAGCGTCTGCGCGGAATGACTGACGTAGCCGCTGTCGATGAGCGTCGGCGTATCGCCAAGGAACAGCACGTTGTTCGATGAGAGCCAGCCGCGCTCGAACACGCGCAACCCGGCAGGCAGGGAAAGCGAGGTCATTGGGCGTATCTCATTTCAGGTCAGGTCTGCGGTCGCAAAGTGAGCAAGGCAGGCAAGGTCGGCAAAGGGGGAAGCGTTTGCGCTATCGCACGAGGAACGCGTCGGCTCACGAGGGTTTGGGGCACACGAGAATCTTGGCGGTGGCTGCGATCACGGTCTCGCCGCGCTGGTTGACGGCCTCGCCATCGAGCGAAACGATGTCGCCTACGAGCTTCTCCTTCCACAGGCTGTCGGTGACGGTCCAGCGCACCGTGATGTCGTCGCCCGCGTGCACGGCGCGGCGCAGCTTCATGTCGAACTCTAGTCCGAGCGGTTGCGCCGTTTTGGCGTAGTGCGTGGCGAGCAGCGCGGCGAGGTAGGACATCTGCTGCGTGCCCGACGCGATCAGTCCGCCAAAACGCGGATCGGCAGCGGCGTACTCGGCGTCGAGATGCAGGGGGTTGAAGTCGTGAGCGAGGGTGGAGAACTCGCGAATCGAATCCGGCGAGAAATGGTGGGTGGCGGAGAATGTCTCGCCGACGGCAACGATTTTTCCCATATGCGATGACAGAGCGTTGGGGGTGGTGCTCGCGCGCGAGCGCGCCTTCGATCTCAGGTGTCGTCCTCGTCGGACGGGTTTCGACTTCGTGCGACCACGCGGCGATGCATCACGGGCGGCGCTTCGTGTTCGGCGCGTCGTGCAGGCAGCAGCGACCAGACGAGGCGTTTGGCGTCTTCCTCCATCGTCGACCACGACGCGATCTCGTCGAGCGTGCGCCAGCAGCCCGAGCACCAGCCCGTGGCCGGGTTCATGCGGCAGATGTTGGTGCAGGGCGACGGCACCGGCGACTCAGGCGACGACACAGGCGACGACTCGGGCGACATCATGGGCGCTGGTCAGACCCGGCACAAGTTCGGGGCTTGGCATGGCAGGTTTCCTTGAGGGACTTGTTCGTTCGCCGGGGCGGCCATCGTGGCGACGATTGCCGCTGGTCTAGCTGCGAAGCGCGACGTCGACGACCGGCGCGCCCGTCATGGCCACCAACTGCTGCGGTGTGAGGTTGAACACGGCGTGCGGATGCCCGGCGGCGGCCCACAAGCTGGCGAGTTTGAGCAGGTCTTCGTCGATCAGCGTCACCGGTGAGACCACGTGCCCGATCGGGCTCACGCCGCCAATCGAATACCCGGTCTTTTCCTTGACGAAGCGCGCGTCGGCGCGTGCGAGTTCACCGACCTGCGCGGCGACCTTCTTCTCGTCCACACGGTTGACGCCGCTGGCAATGACCAGCACCGGCGTGTCGTCCGCCGCGCGGCGAAAGATGATCGATTTGGCAATCTGGGCGACTTCGCAACCGAGCCCTGCGGCGGCTTCGGCCGACGTCTTGCCGGTGGCGGGCAGCAGCACGATAGGCTGATCGTGGCCCATGCCGGCGAGCAGTCGCGCGACATGCCGCGCGCCTTCGGGAAGCTCGTGCTCGTTGGCGGATTCAGGGATCTGGGGCGTTTCGCTCATGATGGGTCCGTCGAATTTGTGGCAATGCGTCGTGCGACAGGGATTCGCGCGACGCGGGTGTCCTTGAGGTTCGGGGCGTCAGAGGCGCGTAGCGTGCGGCGCGTCTCTTGCATCCGCTGCCCAGGACGCATCGCGCCCGTCAGGCGCTCGTCGCAGCGTCCTTCATCTTGGCAAGCATCGCCCGGCCCACGCGCGACGCATTCGGGCGACCAATGGCCTGCGAGATGAAGTCCCCGGTGTGAACCACCGCGTCGAGATCGATGCCGGTCTCGATGCCCAGTCCTTGCAGCAGATACAGCACGTCTTCCGTCGCCACGTTGCCGGTCGCCCCCTTGGCGTACGGGCAGCCGCCGAGCCCGGCGACAGACGAGTGGAAAATCGAGATGCCCGAGAGGAGCGCGGCGTAAATGTTCGCGGTCGCCTGACCATAGGTGTCGTGAAAATGGCCCGAGAGGCGTTCGATGGGGAACACCTTTGCGCAAGCTTCCATGACTTCACGCGTGCGCGAGGGCGTGCCGACGCCGATGGTGTCGGCAATATCGATTTCGTCGCACCCGAGCGCGGCGAGGCGCTTCACGACGTCGACCACGTTCGCGACGGGCACTTCGCCCTGGTAGGGACAGCCGAGTGCGCAAGAAATGCTGCCGCGCAAACGCAGACCGGCGTCCTTCGCGGCGCGCGCGACCGGCTCGAAGCGCGTGATGCTCTCTTCGATGGAGCAGTTGATATTGCGTTGCGAGAAGGCTTCGCTCGCCGCGGCGAAGATGACCACTTCGTCCGCCTTCGCGGCAACGGCGCCTTCGAAGCCGCGCATATTGGGCGTGAGCACCGAGTAGATTGTGCCCGGACGACGCGTGATACCGGCCATGACTTCGGCGCCGTCGGCCATCTGCGGCACCCACTTCGGCGACACGAAGGAGGTCGCTTCGATATTGGCAAAGCCGGCGGCCGAAAGCCGGTCGACCAGCGCGATCTTGATGTCGGTGGGCACGGGCTGCTTTTCGTTTTGCAGACCGTCGCGCGGGCCGACTTCGACCACTTTCACACGTTGCGGCAGATGAGATGCGGACATGGGAATCGGTCTCCTGGAGTTCGTCTAACGCGTCTGGGGCGTCTGGGGCGTCTGTTGGGTTTGTCCGGGATGGCAGTCGTGACGCAGGGCGGCGGCTCAGTACCCGCGCGCGAGATCGACGATGCCGGTGATCGCTTCGCCACGCGCCATGGCCGCGATCTTGCCTGCGATCTGGGCAACCGTCTCGTCGCGCAGCGTCAGTGCCGAGATATGCGGCGTGACGGTAATCCGTGGCGCATGCCAGAACGGATGATCGGCCGGCAGCGGTTCGGTGCGGAACACATCGAGCGTGGCGCCCGCGATCTGACCGCTTTCGAGCGCGGCGAGCAGGTCCGCTTCGACCAGATGCGCGCCGCGCGCGACATTGATCAGGAACGCGCCCTGCGCCAGTTTGGCGAACAGGTTCGCATTGAGCACGTCCACCGTTTGTGGCGTGAGCGGCAGCAGGTTGACGAGAATGCGCGCGCCGCCGACACAGGCGTCGAAACCCGCGTCGCCGTGAAACAGCGCGACGCCGCTGTCGTCCTGACGCTCGCTGCGGCTCCATGCGCGCACCGGAAAGCCGAACGTCTTCAGGGCTTTGGCGACGTGCGCACCGAGCGTGCCGTAACCCAGCACGGCAATCGGAAAGTCCGACAGACGGTTCGGTTTCTGGAATTTCCATTGGGCTTGCGCCTGCTGGGCGTCGAAATCGTCGAGCCGGCGGAAGTAACGCAGCGCGGCGGCGCTGACGTACTGCGCCATCTGATCGGCCATGCCGGCGTCTTCCAGACGCACGAGCGGCACGCCGGCGGGCAGGCGTTGCGCACCTTCGCCACCGGTGCCGAGCACGCTGTCCACCCCCGCGCCGAGGTTGAAGATCGCCTTCAGACGCTCACGGGGTTGCAGCACTTCGGCGTTTGGCTTCCACAACACCAGATAGTCTGCCGGGGCGGTGTCGCCCGGCTGCCAGCCGCGAATGTTGGCCTGCGGCAAATGCTCGGCGAGACCGCTCTCGTAAGCGGCCGTCTTGCCGTCGGGGGAATAGATGAGGATGTCCATGAATTGCGCGTGCCGTCGGCGCGGTCGCGTTCACTCGATTTACGTTAACGTCAAGTGTAACGCAGCTTGCCGGGCGTCGCGTATTGGGGCGAGGCCTGAGCCAAAGTGAAAACCTTGCCCCCAACCCAACCCGCGCTCCCACCTCGCCGGATCAGTCGCGCGCGGCGTCTCGCAGCGTGTCGAGCTTGACCGCGAAGTTATGGTTGTCGTCCGCCACCCAGACTTCGCCGTCCTGAAGGGTGCATTGCAGACGCATCGTGCGCGACGCGAGCGCGGTGAGCGCCTCGGCCGATTCGTCGTCCAGCATTCGCACGGTGAGGTTCGACAAGCGGTTCACGTCCTTGAGCGTCGTCTGCCACCAGACGGCCGCCGGCTTGCCGCCGTATGCGATGACGTCGACATGCTGTGCGCGGCCCGCGGCTTTGACGAGGCGGCGGGCGTCCGGCTGGCCGACGTCGATCCAGCGCACGATGTCGCCGCCGAAGTCATGCTCCCAGAGGTCCGGCTCGTCGGCGGTGGAGATGCCCTTGCCGAACGAGAGGCGCTCGCCGGCGTACAGCATGAAGGCCAGCACGCGCACCATCATGCGCTCGTCGGTTTCCGAGGGATGGCGGGCGATCGTGAGGTTGTGGGTCGCGTAGTAGTGGCGATCGAGGTCGGTGATTTGCACCTCGGCCTTGTAAATGGTGGCTTTGAGTGCCATACCGGGGAATCGCGGGCAACCGCAGGAATGAAGAAAGTCGCAAGGATACACCAGCGTGCGCAGGGGGCCGTGTCGCAGCGAGCCGCTGGCAAGCTCGGTATACTGGCGCCTTCGTCTGACCTGAAGCATCCCCATGCCGGTTCCTGCACCGCAAACGATCGACGTCAATGGCTATCCGATGGCGTACGTCGAAACTCCCGCACCTGCCGACGCTGTCGGCGCCCCGCTAGTGCTGGTTCATGGCTCGCTCTGCGACTACCGTTACTTCAAGCCGAACATGGCCCCGCTCGGGCAACGCCGGCGCGTGATCTCGGTCAGTCTGCGTCACTATTTCCCCGAAGCGTGGAACGGTCACGACGGCGTGTTCTCCGGCGAGCAGCACGCCGAGGATCTCGCGGCGTTCATCACGGCGCTGGGGGTCGGACCTGTCCACGTGCTTGGCCATTCGCGCGGCGGCTACGTCGCCTTGCGCACCGCACTGCTCGCGCCCGATACCGTACGCTCGCTCATTCTGGCCGACCCCGGTGTGGAAATCAGCGGCGGGCCGGTGCAGATCCCGCTCGACAGCGAGCGCGGCAACTTCCGTGAGAAGGCGCTGAACGCCATCGAGGCCGGAGACGTCGATGGCGGTCTGGCGATTTTCATCGATACGGTCAGCGGTCCGGACACATGGCGACGCATGGTGCCGTGGTTCAAGCAAATGGTGCGCGACAACGCCCGTACCCTGATCGGACAGGTCGCCGAGCCGCGCACCCCATTGCCCATCGACGCGTTGGGTGCGCTGCACGCTCCGGTGCTGCTCATGGGCGGCGCACAAAGCCCCGCCCCCTATCCGGATGTGCTCAACGCCCTGGCATACGCCATGCCGGAGGCGCGTCGCATGCTGATTCAGGACGCATCGCACGGCATGAACCTGGCCAATCCGATCGCGTTCCACCGCGCGGTGGATGCCTTCCTCGGAAACGACTGACGTCCCACACGTTTCGCGCGTCGCATGCATCACGTGCGTCACGTGCATCACATGTGACCCGTGCGCCCCATGCGTCCCAAGCGTTGGACACGCCGGACGGTCCTGCCGAACCGGGCGTGAGCGTGCCGCGCGGGACACTCGCCTCGCCGTCATTCGTCGCGTAACACGCCGTGGCCCAGACGCAAGCTCAGCGTACGCACGAGATCGGCCATCCACGCCTGATCCCGATCCGACAGTTTTTGCATTGCGCGATTGAGTGACGGATACGGATCGCAAGGTGCCGCGACACCGGTATCGGCCGCCATGCTGCCAGACGAATCGAACGCGAGCAGTTCGTGCGGCGGTAGCCCCAACGTGTCAGCCAGAATGCAGATGTTGCGCAGCGAGATATTGCGTTTGCCACGCTCGACACCACTCAGATAGGAACGCGCAAGACCACTCTCCAGGGCAAGCTTGTCCTGCGCCCAGTTGTATTTCTTGCGCAAACCGGCGAGGTGTCTGCCGAATCGGAATAAATTGGTGTCCATAAAAAAGTTTCCTTGTTAGGGACGAGAAGATTGGAACAAAAATCCGGCATCGGGGGCGGTGCCTCGGGTGTCCCTCGTTTGTGAGGCACGAACTGTCGGGGGCGCCTCGCAGATTTTTCGCGGACTTTCGGAGAAGGCACAACGAGCGCGGTCATCCCGACGTCACTGGTGACGCTATTTCGCGTACGGGACACGCATAGGGCACGTGTTGAATTCACGCGCTGCGATGCGTCCGGCGTGCTCGCTTCCCTTTGCCGCACTCGCGCCAACCAGAGCCGCGCAGTGTGACACTGGTCTGACCGGACGGAATAGAGCGGGGATTCTGAAAGGTTCCGCGTTGGGATGTCACTCGATGTTGACGAGCAGAGCGTGATGTTGTGTCGAGCGGTAGGGAATTGGCGTAGGCGTCGAACCGCTGGCATTCCTGTCGTTATTGACGTTGTGAGCGTCCGCCTGACGCCGAGGTGGATTCATCGCGCAAACGCGCGACGGGCGTAAGGGGGATTATTTTTAAGAGGTTAAACAGTGACTTCAACGAGACGAATCATGGTGCGAGGCCCCCGGTAGAACCGGGGGACTTTGCGCGATGTCCTAAGCAGGCCCGTTGCCGATGTCGGCTGAAATCAGCGGCCATTGGCAGTCGATGAGTGGCCGATTAGAGGCCCATTAGCGGCCCATTGGCCGTCGATTAGCGGCGAAATGCAGCGAAATGCAGCGAAATGCAGCGATATGCGTCGGTATGGGGCGGCATGGGGCGGTATGGGGCCGCCAACTTAGTCGTCGCTGTCGATCAGGCGTCTCGACGGTTCGTGGGCCGCACCGCCCGAGGTTACGGACTCGCGATCCGGTTCGCCGATCGGGCGCACCATCGGCGATGCGCCGGTGGGCGCGTTGTGCGCCGCTGCGTCGGCATCGGTATCTCCGGAACGCGATGCGGCGAGTCGGTGACCTGCCGCATAGGCGGGCCCGACGCCGGTGTCAACCGGAAGACGAGGCGGGGTTTCGCCGAAGCGGGCGTGGTGCTCACCCGTCCGGGCGGCATTGTCGGCACCGTCTGCGGCATCCGCACGCAGCGCGATGAATTCACCACTTGAGTCCTCGCCGTCGCCGGTCACACTCGCTGCCTTCCCTTCGTGGTCTTCGATGCCGTCGCGGCCTTCGTCTTTTGCTTCGTCTCTTCCCCCGTCGCTTCCCTCATCTCGCTGCTCGTATTGCCCCTCAACTTGAATTTGATCGACGACGACATCGTCGTCGAGCACATCGGCGCGGGTTTGGGCATAGGCGGCGGTTGCGGCCGGTGGCGCGGCATGACTCAACCGGGAACTGAGGCTGCGGATGATCTCTGCAAGCCAGAGCTGATCTCGGTTTTCGAGCTTGCACAGGGAGCGACTGATTTGCGGCAGCGGCGTGCGCTCGTCGGGTATGGCGGCATCGGTGGCGTCGGTGGCGCTCGACGCGCTCTGCGCAAATCGCAGCATCTCGGACGTTGGCACACCCAACGTATCGGCCAGCACACAGATGTTGACGAGCGCGACGTTGCGTCGGCCACGCTCGATGCCGCTGACATACGAGCGTGCCAGACCGCTCTCGAGCGCAAGCTTCTCCTGCGACCAGCCGCGTGCTTTGCGCAAGCGGGCGAGGTGGTCTCCGAACAGCGCGAGTGGATTCGTTTGCATGGCGAGACTCCGTTGACGAGTCACACAGCGTAATCAATCCCCCCGCGTCCTGCGACGTTATATCGCTCTCCTTCCCATGCGTTACAGGCGGGCCTCTATAAAGAGTCGTCGACCTTTATAGCGCAAAATTTATCGGACGCTTCCCAACTCATCGACGGTAGGCGACATCGTTTCACGCGCTTTGCGAATCGGCAGATGCCAGTTTTCGCCGAGCGCCACGCCTGCCAGAATCAACGCGCCGCCCACGAGGTGGTAGAACGCGAGATGTTCACCCAGGCCGAAGGCGGCGATCAGCGCCGTGAAGATCGGCACAAGATTGATGACGACAGTCGCGCGTCGCGGGCCGATGCGCGCTACGCCGACCATCCAGATAAACGGCGCAATCACGGACACCGGAATGGCGGCAAAGGCGAGTGCCGGCAGGTTGTCCATCGAGACGCCGGCCTTTTCCGAAAACAGGTAGAACGGCAGCAGCGCGATGACCGCGAACATGACCTGTGCGTAAAGCGATGGCAGCGGCGCGAGCGGCAAGCGCCACTTGCGCAGCAGCACGCAGTAGATGGCGTAGGCGAGCATGGCGATGACCATCATCGCGTCGCCCACCCCGATGCCCTGATCTGCGAGATGCAGCAGCGAACCGTGGCCCACCACGAGCAACACGCCACCGATGGACAGCAGGCCGCCGACGAGCGCGCCGGCACTCAGGGCATCGCCGAGAAGCATGACGGCCAGCCCCAGCGTGGTGAGCGGCAGCAGCGCCAGAATGATGCCCATGTTCGTCGCGCTGGTGTAGTGCGCCGCCGAGTACGCGATGCCTTGATACAGCGCCATGCCGAGCACGCCGAGCGTGGCGTATTGCGCCATATGCGGTGCAAATGCCTGGCGCTCGCGCCACAGTCGCGGCAGCGCCAGTGGCGTGAGGATCAGCCCCGCCGCGAACCAGCGCAGGAAGGCGATTTCGGCAGGAAAGATGTGACCGACAGCAAGCTTGTTGACGATCACGTTGGCCGACCAGATGAGCACAGCGGTCAGCGGCAGAATGAAATTGGCCATGATGGGGAGCAGTGTGCCGGTCGGACGACCGGCCGGCTGAGAGGCGAACCAGAGCAAATGCTGGAGCCAATTGTCCGTCCGAACAGCACCTCTTGCATAACGAATTTCAGACAAAAGATGCGGAATTTCAGACGCGACGACGGCATGAGGCGGCCGGGCGCGAGTCGTTGAAATGCCTCGGGAGGGCGTTTGACGTGCGCAATATGACAATGCACCGCAGGTCTCGCTTGCAGCGTGTACGGTGGGTATCTGTCTCGCCCCGTCCCCGGACGCACTGGATACGCGGCAGGCACGACTTCGGCAGGCCGACCGGGCGGTTATGCCGTGCCAAGCTATGCCGCGCCAGGCGGGAAGGGCGTGACGGGATGGTCGTGCTCGACGCAAGCGCCTCGGCATCGACGGGCACGCAGGTTCGTCAGGAGATGCCACGCGCGATTACGCATGACACAGGTCGGCCGACATCTCGGGAAGTGGATGGGGCAGGCGGCCTGGCATCGGCCGACAACCCATTACGCTGGCCGGGAAGGTCAGCGCACGCAAAGACGTGTGAGCGCACCGCGCAACGCGGCAGGCAAGGCGGCAGCGAAGTTGAAGGGACGCGCGAGTGTCGCCAATCCCTCGCCATTGAGCACGCGGGCGCCTTCCAGATGCGTGGCCAATACGCAGAAATCTTCACGGCGCATACCTACACGCTTGCAGGCGTGATCGAGTTGTTTGAGATCGCTCGGATGCAGCGAGATGGTGAGGGTGATGCGCTCTGGGTCGGTATTCATGTCTTTCGATTTTCTCGTTTTCAAAACTTCGGGCATGACGCGCAGACAGGCGCATGCCAGACGCCCCCGCAGGAACGAGGGCGAGCCGGATCCGACTACGCTGGATCGGCCGAAAGGGCGAACATCGCGGATACCACGAAGGAACGACATCGCGGCGTTGACACGGCGATATCGATTCCGACGAAGCACGCAATGTGTGATCGTGGCGTCGGGTTGTCTTTTGCAACGCGTGGGCAATACGAGGCTGTGGGCGCGCAATCCGCCGCCTCGGTCCAGCATTGGCGGCGGTACGGCACTAACGCGTGAGAGCGATGCCTCGTAAAAAACAGGGAGGGATGACTCTCCATCCGGCCACGATAATGGCGCCGGAATACAGCATGAGTACTGCAAACTACGACTGCGGGTATTGCGAGAGATCACTACAACGATTGTCACCGAACGTCGATGACGGGTGCTGCAAGCTACGGGTACTGCCGTGATGCGAGACCTTCCAACTTCAGGACTGCGGGTGATGCGTGTACAGCGATGCAGACATCGACATTCCGAGGCTGCGACTTGCTGAACTGCCACTGCGGATCAAACAGAATTACGGAACTACACCAACCATAAACTTCCGAACTGCTACTGCTACTGCTACTGCTACTGCTACTGCTACTGCTACTGCTACTGCTACTGCTACTGCTACTCCGTCCAATACGCCCGTGCGGACATCGCTGCGCTAGGCGGCATCCTTGAACTGGATGCGAGCACATGGCGTCACGCGATGACGCCGGCGATATCGCAGCACGCGTTCAACGTGGGCCGCAGCGGCCGTGTGCATCGAACGTCGATGCAATTGCCTGACACGTGCTGCCGACACGGAAATCGCAAATGCCGCGATCAACAACCAACTCGTGAACACCACAACGTTTCTCCCTGATGTTTGCAGCGCCAGAACAAACCGGTGCGCATCGAATTCATAGGGAAATCAAAAAGCGTGGTAACCGCCGGTTGCGACTGCATGTCACTTCAATGGGGGTGAATTCT
The DNA here is from genome assembly GCF_000934605.2 of Pandoraea vervacti. Classification (NCBI taxonomy): domain Bacteria; kingdom Pseudomonadati; phylum Pseudomonadota; class Betaproteobacteria; order Burkholderiales; family Burkholderiaceae; genus Pandoraea; species Pandoraea vervacti. The sequence continues at coordinate 461,606 of NZ_CP010897.2, forward strand.
AAATAGATTCCCGAATAGGGTAAACCCTTAAAATTGTAAAGAGTGTATTTTTTTAGACGAATAATCCCGAAACTCCAAACGATCGTTTGAATGACTGGGGTGATTGAGCGTTAGGGAGCGGTGATTGATTTCACAAAAGAAACCGGCCCAAACCCGCATGGGTGAACGCGTTCGGGCCGAGAGAGGTCACGAGCTCGCGATCAGAAGCTGTGCTTTAACCCCATACCCACCAGCAATTGGGTCCGCGCACCTGCATCGATGCCATACGATCCGACGGAAGCCGTCGCTTCCACCGCGCGTCCCTGATTCAGCGTTTTGCCTACGGCTTGCTGATAACCGCCAATGACGTAAGTGGACGTACGCTTGGACAACGCGTAAGTGACACCCGCGTTGAACTGGTTGTAATGCGCACCGATCGTGCCGTCCGCGCGCATGCGGGTGTAGCTGTAACCCACGCCGGTGTTGATTGCCGGTGTGAGCGCATAGGTCGCAAAGGCGTTGATGGTGTCGAATTTTGCGGTACCGGAGAAGTTCGACAGGCCATCGCTCGCGTACTGCGCGTTCGAGAACGACACGCCCAGAATGGCCGGACCGATCGCGTACTTGCCGCCAACGCGGGCAATGCGCACCTTGCTCGCCGTGCGGAATCCGGCGTTGATCGGCGAGTTGAACAGCGAGCCGGCGCTACTGGTCCATTCGCGGTAAGGCCAGTCGCTGTTCACGCCAAAGCGTCCGCGATTGCTGCCACCATCGGCGAAGAAGTAGCCTGCGGCGAGGGCAACCGGCCCATTGCTGTAGGCGCCCGCGAGGCCATACGCGCGGCCCGCGCCTACCTTCCCCGCGACGTTGCCCGTCGCATACATTCCCTCGAATTGCAGACCGCCGAAGTTCGGCGTGGCGTACCGAATCGAGTTGTTGATGCGTGCCCCGTTGTCGTAGTTGTCGACATCGCCCGGCGTGGCGAAGAAGCCGCCGAAGTAACCGTCGGCGGTCAGACCCTGCACGAGATTGACGACAGGATCGTACTGACGGCCGATCGTCACTTCGCCCCATTCGGCACTTTTGAGGCCGACGATGGCCTTCCGGCCGAACGCGAGTCCGCCGTTGCCCATGCTGCCGTTGACAGCGTTGAACCCGCTTTCGATCTGGAACAGGGCGGAAAGGCCGCGACCGAGCGGCTCGGTGCCACGCAGGCCCCAGCGGCTACCGCCGATGATGTTGCTTGTGATGCCCGAGAACGACTCGGGGCCATTGGGTTGCGCGGTGTGATTCGCGTGCACGAAGCCGGAGTCGATGGTGCCGTAGAGGGTGACGTTGCTGGCGCTGACGCTCGCGGGCAGCGCGAACAACGAAAGCGTGGCGGCGAGCGCGAGGGCGCGCACGCCGGTGGTCGAGTGTGGACGTTGGGTCATGGTGTCGGGCGCTCTTGGCGCGCAGGGTTGAAATCGACACCGAGAATATTTCTGAACCCCTATTCGGATTCCTTATGAAAATTCCGAAACCGCGCAAAGCCCCATGGCAGCGACCATCGTTCTGTGTCGCCGCCAATTTTTCTAGGAACCCTCCTTAGGAAACTCGCCAGGACTCCGCGATAAGCGGCCTTGCGAAGGGTTCCGCCACACCTGTAGCGCGCGATAGCCTCAGGTCTCGTCCGTTGCCAGACCCGCGCGCCGCAACGCCACCCGCGACAGCGCGGCCCAGTCGCGTTGTCCTTCGCCGTGTGCGAGGCTGTCGAGATGATTGTCGCGCAGCACGCTCGCGAAGGGCATCGGCACGTTGGCGGCTTCTCCTGCGAGCAGGGCGAGACGCACGTCCTTTGCGCCCAGCGAGAGTTTGAACCCCGCCGGTTCGAACACCTGCTTCGAAATCGACGCGCCGTATCCGGTGTACGCCGGCGTGTTGAATATCGTCGTCGTGATCATGTCGAGGAAATCGCTCCCCGCCACGCCGTGTCCCTGTGCGAGCGCGGCCGCTTCGCTCATCGACTCGATGGCGCTGGCGATCATGAAGTTCGAGGCGAGCTTCACCACGTTCGCGTTCTCGGGGGCATCGCCAAAACGCCATGTGCGCTGACCGAGTACGTCGAACAGCGGCGCAAGCGCATCGAGCGTGTTCGGCTGACCGGCTGCCAGAATGTTGAGCTTGCCGGCTTGCGCAACATTCACGCGGCCGAGCACGGGGGCTGCCACGTAGCGCAGATCGAGCGCCTCGCAATGCGCGCGCATTTCACGGGCAAATGCCAGCGAGACGGTCGCCATGTTCACGACGATCGCTCCCGGCGTGAGCGCGGCGAGCGCGCCGCCGTCGACGAGCACGTCGCGCGAGGCGTCATCGTCGGCGAGCATGGCGATAAGGACGTCGACACCGAGGGCGGCCTGAGCGGGGCTGGATGCGGCGAATGCGCCGTGCGCCGCCAGCGTGTCGACGGGCTCGGCCGAGCGGTTCCACACACGCAGCGCGAAGCCGGCGTCGAGTAGATTGCGTGCCATGGGGGCACCCATCGTGCCGAGTCCGAGAAATCCGATATTCATTACCTTCTCCTGATGCCTGGGGTGAGGTTGACGCGCGGGCGACGGCGCCCGCAGCGCCGGGCCCACGTGTCCATCGACACACCCTGCGGGGCGCGGGGCGCCGGCACCCATCGAAAGCATGACACCGGACGCGGGTTTTCGCAGGGCAGACGGGCGTACCGGTAAGATGTTCGCCATTGTCGGGTTTGTGCGCGTGCGTGTTGCACACCCATGGCGTTCACCTTGGCGTTCACCTTGGCGTTCATTTAGGCAGGTTCCGGCGTCGTCGAACCCTCGGCCCCTGTCTGCCACCGTGTGCGGCCCGACCCACCGACTGTCCCCAGCCACCAATGACCGTTCGTTACCACTGGCCGACCTTCCAGACGCTGCCGTATCCGGTCTACTTCCGCAACGACGAGTTCGACGCGCAGACCGCATGGGTACCGCATCGCCACGACTGGGGAACGTTCAGCTACGTGGCCCGTGGCGTGATGCAGATGGAGATCGAAGGCGCGCGGTTCCTGTCGCCGCCACAGTACGCCGTTTGGGTGCCGCCGAAGGCCACGCACGCGAGCTTCAACGCCGAAGCCATCGTCTACCGGTCCGTGTACATCGACGCTTCGCTTGCCACCGCGCTACCGGCGCAGGCGGCGACGTTGCGCATCAGCGGGCTGTTGCGCGCGATGCTGAACGACTTCGCCGAGCGCGGTGTGGCGTGTCCGCAGACCGAGGCGGACAAGCGGCTTGCGCACGTACTGGTCGATCAGATTGCGCTCGCCCCCGCCGAACCGCGTTTCCTGCCGCAGGCGAGATCGCCTTCGCTGGTCCGTGTGCTCGATGCATTACAGAGCGAGCCGGGGGACAACCGGACCGTGGACGAATGGGCGAAGACCGTCTCCATGACGGAGCGCACGTTGGCGCGTCACTGTCTGATGGAGCTGGGGATGACGTTGGGGCAATGGCGCCAGCGCATGCGCTTCTTGCGCGCCATCGAGGCATTGGAGGCGGGGCGCACGGTGAAGTCGATCGCGTTCGATCTGGGTTACGCCACGCCTTCGACCTTCATCGAGATGTTCACGCGCCAGTCGGGACTGACGCCGGAGCAGTTCCGGCGTCAGGTGATTTTCAGTACGATGGCGCGCGACGCGACGTGAAGGTTTCGCTCCAACACCGCACACACACCGCACACACACCGCACGAACACCGCACGAACACCGCACGAACACCGCACACACACCGCCCGCATCTGCGCCCGGTATCGACGTTACCGCTTGAACGCGAGCAACTGCGCGCCTTCGGGCACCTGATCGCCGACCGCGTAAAGCACTTCCTCGATCTCGCCGTCTGCCGGTGCGCTGATGGTGTGCTCCATCTTCATCGCCTCCATCACCAGCAGCGGCGCGCCTTTCTCGACCTTCGTGCCCGCGGCGGCAAGCACGGCAATGACCTTGCCCGGCATGGGGGCCGTCAGACGGCCCTCACCGCCTTCGTGCGCACCGGCCTGCGCCAGCGGGTCATGCCAGCGCAGCGTCCACGACAGCCCGTCGGCGAAGACATGGGCCGTCTCATGCTCGAAGTCGACGTGCCCCTGCACGCGGCGCTCGCCAAGCGTCACGCGGTACACGCCGGCCTCGTGCACATAGCGGTACGGGTAGGTCTGCCCGCCGATGGCGAGTGTGCTGGCCTGCGCGCCGCTCGTGAGCACGGCATCCAGGCGTGTCTCGCCGTGATCGAACGACAGCGTACGCTGATAGTCGCAGTTCAGACGCCAGCCCGTCGCAAGCTGCCAGGGCGAATGACGGTCGATGCTGTCCTGATATTTGCGCAAGCCGACGACCGTCTCGCGAGCGAGCTGGGCAGCCACGGCAAGCGCCAGCGTCGTGGCGGGCACAGGCGCAGCCGCCGGAAACAGCGTGTCGCGATGGCGCTCGATGAGACCCGTGTCGAGGTCGGCGCCGGCGAAGGGCTCGCTCGCCACGAGGCGTCCGAGGAACGCAATGTTCGTCTGTACGCCCACCACACGGTATTGACCCAGCGCGCGGCGCATGCGCGCGAGCGCCTCGTCGCGATCCTGCCCCCACACGATCAGCTTGGCGATCATCGGGTCGTAGAACGGGGAGATGGTGTCGCCTTCGCGCACGCCCGAATCGATACGCACGGCCGCGGGCGACGTCGCGCTGCCGATATCGAACTGCACCGCCGCCGGCGCACGCAACGTCGAGAGCCTGCCGGTCGACGGCAGGAAGTTGTTGTCCGGGTTCTCGGCGTAAATGCGCGCTTCGAGCGAATGCCCGTGAATGCGCAACTCCTCCTGCTTGCGCGGCAGCACTTCACCGGCGGCCACGCGCAATTGCCATTCGACCAGATCGAGACCGGTGATCATCTCCGTGACCGGATGCTCGACCTGCAGGCGCGTATTCATCTCCATGAAGTAGAACGAGCCGTCCTGGTTGGCGATGAACTCGACCGTACCTGCGCCCACGTAACCCACGGCGCGCGCGGCATTGCATGCGGCCTCGCCCATCGCCCGGCGGCGCTCATGCGTCATGCCCGGCGCCGGGGCCTCTTCCAGCACCTTTTGATGGCGCCGCTGCACCGAGCAATCGCGCTCGAACAGGTAGACGCAGTTGCCGTGCGTGTCGGCGAACACCTGAATTTCGATGTGACGCGGACGCGTCAGATACTTCTCCACCAGCACCCGTTCGTCACCGAAGCTGCTGGCGGCTTCGCGCTGGCACGAGGCGAGCGCGGCGCGGAACGCTTCGCTGCTCTCGACCACGCGCATGCCCTTGCCGCCACCGCCTGCGCTGGCCTTGAGCAGCACCGGATAGCCGATCTCGTCGGCGCGTGCATGCAAAAACGCCGCGTCCTGGTTGTCGCCGTGATAGCCCGGCACCAGCGGCACCGCTGCGCCTTCCATCAGTGTCTTGGCCGCGCTCTTGCTGCCCATGGCACGGATGGCGCCGACCGGCGGGCCGATGAAGACGATGCCGGCGTCGTGGCATGCGGCGGCGAACGCTTCGTTCTCGGACAGGAAGCCGTAGCCCGGATGGATGGCCTGAGCGCCGGTGGCCTTGGCCGCATCGATAATGGCGTCGATGCGCAGATAGCTCTCGCGTGCGGCGGCGCCCCCCACATGCACGGCTTCGTCGCACACGGCAACGTGCTTGGCCTGTGCGTCGGCATCGGAGTAGACGGCGACCGTGCGAATGCCCAGACGGGCGGCCGTCGCTGCCACACGGCAGGCGATTTCGCCGCGGTTGGCGATGAGGATCTTGTCGAACATGTTGCCTCCGGAAAATGATCGATTTGGGCGGCGCTTGTGCGCGGGAAATGTCGCTTGTGACGCCATTCCCTCACACTTGCCCCATTCTCTTTGCAATTCAGCGATGCCGCCACGGCGAATCGTCTCGTGCGATTTTCCCGCTGCGGCGGCCCTTCATACCTTCAAGCCTTCAATCCTTCACTCGTTCAGCGCCAGCGCGCTCGCCTCGCGCTCACTTAATGCTTCGCACAGGGTTTGAGGTTGTCGCATGCACCAGCGTTATCGGCGCTCAAGGCGGCGTCGGCGCCGTCGACGTTCTGCGCGCCGAGCTTTTCCTCCGTCGACGTGCGCATGCCGAGTCGCGCCAGCAGTGCGCGGTCGTGCTCGGCCTGCGGGTTTTGCGTGACGAGCAGCTTCTCGCCATAGAACATCGAGTTCGCTCCGGCGAGAAAGCACAGCGATTGCAGCGCGTCGTCCATCATCTCGCGTCCTGCCGACAGACGCACCATCGCGCGCGGCATCGTGATACGGGCCACCGCGATCATGCGCACGAAGTCGAACGGGTCCACGCTCTCGTTGTGCTCCAGCGGCGTGCCTTCCACTTTCATCAGGTTGTTGATGGGCACCGATTCCGGATACGGCGACATGTTCGCCAGTTGAGCGATCAGCCCGGCGCGCTCGCGACGCGTTTCTCCCAGGCCGACGATCCCGCCGCAGCAGACCTTCAGGCCCGCGTCGCGCACACGGGCGAGCGTGTCCAGACGATCCTGATAGGTGCGCGTCGTGATGACCTGGCCATAGAACTCGGGGGACGTATCGAGATTGTGGTTGTAGTAGTCGAGGCCCGCGTCACGCAGTTGCTGCGCCTGACCGTCGCGCAGCATGCCGAGCGTCACGCACGTCTCCAGGCCGAGCGCCTTCACGCTGCGCACCATTTCGCCCACGGCATCGACCTGATGCGGCTTCGGGCTGCGCCATGCGGCGCCCATGCAAAAGCGCGTGGCGCCTGCGTCCTTGGCGCGCTGGGCGGCGGCCACGACTTCGTCGATCGGCATGAGCTTCTCGGCTTGCACGCCGGTGTCGTACTTCGCCGATTGCGGGCAGTACGAGCAGTCCTCCGGGCAGCCGCCGGTCTTGATCGACAGCAGCGTGGAGAGCTGTACGGCGTTGGCGTCGAAATGCTCGCGATGCACCTGCTGGGCGCGGAAGATCAGATCGTTGAACGGCAGCGCGAACAGCGCTTCGATCTGCGCGACGGTCCAGGGCGTGTCGTTGCGACGCAGGGCTTCATCGTGTCCGTGAGCGGCGGTGTGGGCGTGAACTTGCATGGTGTGATTCCTTGAATTCCGTAGTTTCGTTAGCCGGTGCGACAGTCAGCATGCATGCGCTCGGGGCGCTGCACGATGCCTGGACGCGTCGACCAGGGGGGCGATGTCGAGGTATCCGGAGGCGGTCGCCGCATCGGGGTGCGGCAGATGCGGCACGCGTCCGAGCAACGGTGCGTCCAGTCGCGTGGCGATCGCCTCGATGTTGGCGTCCACGTGACGCATGTCCGGGTCGACGTGATTCGCCACCCAGCCTGCCAGTGTCAGGCCTCGCGAGGCGATCGCTTCGGCGGTCAACAGTGCATGGCTGATGCAGCCCAGCCGCAGGCCGACGACGAGGATCACCGGCAGGGCGAGCTGGCGTGCGAGGTCGGCGGTGTCGGGGGCGCTGGCGTCAGGGCCGAGCGGCACACGAAAGCCGCCGACCCCTTCGACGATCACCAGATCCGCCCGCGCCGCGACGCGGGCGTAGCCCGCCCGGATCACGCTGCAATCGAGCGCCACGCCTTCGGCGGCAGCGGCGATGTGCGGCGCGCTCGCGTCTTTGAGCACGTAGGGGCAGTACCAGTCGTCCGGCAACTTCAGACTGCTTGCGTGATGCAGTTGCTCGACGTCTTCGTTGACGAAGCGCCCATTGCGCTCCGACGCACCGGCGGCGACCGACTTCAGCCCGGCGCACACCAACCCGCGACGTGCCGCCGCATGCAGCAATGCCGACGAGACGAGCGTCTTGCCGATTTCGGTATCCGTGCCGGTGACGAAGAAGGCGTGACGCGCCGGTGCGATGCGTGCGACCGGCGTCTGGAGGGCGAGAGGGAGAGTGTGTTCAGCCATGGGCGTGCTCCGTCCAGTCCCGATCGAGTTGATTGATGGCGCGCGTCACACGCTCGACATCAGCAACCGTATGCGCTGCGCTCAACGTCAGACGCAGGCGCGATGTTCCGGGCGCCACCGTCGGCGGCCGGATGGCAGGTACCCACAGACCGGCCTCGGCGAGCCCCGCCTGCGCGTGCAGTGCGGCGGCGTTCTCGCCGAGGATGATCGGCTGCACGCCCGTGGGCGAGACCATGTGATGCCAGTGCGTGAGCGCGAGCGAGTCACGCAGTTGCGCGATGCGCGCCTGCAATGCGGCGCGCCGCTCGCGCCCTTCATCGCCGGCAATGATCTTCAGGCTGGCGATGAGAGCATGGGCCTGCGACGGCGCCGCCGCCGTCGTGAAGATGTAAGGACGCGCCCGGTTGATGAGCCATTCGACGACGCGGCGGTTGGCCGCGACGAACGCGCCGCCGACACCTGCCGCCTTACCTAACGTGCCGATGATGACGAGGTTGGGCGAGCACATGTCGAAGTGCTCGAACACGCCACGACCGTTCTCGCCCACGACGCCGAAGCCGTGCGCGTCATCGACGATCAGCCAGGCATTGTGGCGCTCGGCGAGCGCGAGCAGTTGCGGCAGCGGGGCGATGTCGCCGTCCATCGAGAACACGCCGTCGGTCACGATCAGCTTCGTCTGCGCGGCGCTCGCGTCGAGCAGCGCGGCAAGGGCGTCGACGTCGCCATGGGCATAGACGTGCGTTTTCGCGCGCGACAGACGGGCGCCGTCGATCAGCGATGCATGGTTGAGCGCTTCGGAAAAGATCTCGGCGTCCTTGCCGGCGAGCGCCGAGATCGTGGCCAGATTGGCCATGTAGCCGGTGCAGAAGTACAGCGCGCGAGCGTCGACCAGATGCGGCGACATGAACTCGGCGAGGGCGTCTTCGAGCGCCGCGTGCGCTTGCGAGTGTCCGCTGATCAGGTGCGATGCACCGCTGCCCGCACCGTAGCGCTGTGCACCTTCGATGAGGGCTTCGACGACCTTGGGGTGCGCGGCAAGTCCGAGGTAATCGTTGCTGGCGAAGGCGAGAATGTCGCGACCGTCCGCGCGCACGTGCGGCTGACACGGGGTGGACACCACGCGATGGCGTCGGCGCAGATGCTGCCGGTCGATTTCCGCGAGGCCGGCGTCGAGACGATCGAGCAGGGGATGGTTCGTCATACCGTCATCTCCTCGTGCGATGTCGTCGTGCGCATCGCGCCCATCGTGTTATCGAAGGCGGCGAGCGTTTGCCGGGCGAGCCAGTCGATGGTGTCGTCGTCCAGCACGTAGGGCGGCATCAGATACACGGTCGCGCCGATGGGACGCAGCAACACGCCGCGCGCACGGGCTTCGGTGTAGAAGCGTTTCGCGAACGCGCCGGCTACGCCGGGCGCCTGCGGCAGCACGGCGTCGAACGCCCAGATCATGCCGCGATGACGCACGTGTTTCGCGCGCGGATCGTCGGCCAGCGCTGCCAGGCCCCGCGTGAGGCGTTGCGCCCGCATGGCGTTGGCGGCGAGCACGTCGTCGTCGGCGATGATATCCAGCGTGGCCAGTGCGGCGCGGCACGCCAGCGGATTGCCGGTGTACGAGTGCGAGTGCAGGAAGCCACGGGCGGTGTCGTCGTCGTAGAAGGCGTCGTAGATGGCGTCGCGCGAGAGCACGAGCGAGAGCGGCAGATAGCCGCCGCTGATGCTCTTGGACAGCGTAAGCAGATCGGGCCAGATGCCCGCTTGCTCACTCGCGAAGAACGTGCCGGTGCGGCCGCACCCGACGGCAATTTCGTCCGCGATCATGTGAGCGCCGTGCCGGTCGCACAGCGCACGCACGAGGCGCAGATACTCGGGATCGTGCATCGCCATGCCCGCTGCGCACTGCACGAGGGGCTCGACGATGACCGCGGCGATGCGTCCTTCGCGTTGCGTGAGCAGCGTATCGAGTTCGGCGGCAGCGCGGCGCGCCACATCGACCGACGTTTCTCCGTCGCGTGCGTTGCGCGCGTCGGGCGATGCGACAACGTGCGCATGACGCAACAGCGGATCGTACGCGTCGCGAAACAGCGCCACGTCGGTGACGGCCAGCGCACCAAGCGTCTCGCCGTGATAGCCGTTGCGCACGCACACGAACTCGCGCTTGTCGCCGTGGCCCTGATTGCGCCACGCATGAAAACTCATCTTCAGGGCAATCTCGACAGCGGACGCGCCGTCGGACGCAAAGAACGCGTGGCCGAGCACCCCGCCGGTCAATGCCGAGAGCCGTTCGGCTAGCGAGACGACCGGTTCATGCGTAAAGCCCGCGAGCATGGCGTGTTCGAGGCGGCCAAGCTGATCGACGAGCGCCGCGTTGATGCGCGGGTTGGCATGGCCGAACAGATTGACCCACCACGAGCTGATCGCATCGAGGTAGCGCTCGCCGGCAGTATCGACGAGCCAGGGGCCTTCGCCGTGAGACAGCGCGACGAGGGGCAGCTTTGCCTGTTGCTTCATCTGCGTGCAGGGGTGCCAGACCTGTCGCAGACTGCGCGCGGCGAGATCACCGGGACCGGTGGGGGGGCGCGTGGAGGCGTCCATCGTTGACTCCTTGGAGGGCCGTACAAAACAACGATCGTCGCGACGATCGCCGTTCGTGCGGCTGGCCGGTGCGGCGCAGGAAACTGCGCTGGGTTGCACGAGGCCGGAGGTGGGGGATGGGCGCATGGTAGGCAAAGCGATTTGGCAGGGCAATAGGCGGAATTGGTGCGAAAAATCGCTGTTTTGCTGGCCGTAAAGAGACGTTATCGACAATTTCGTAAATCTCGCCGTCAACGTTGCGGCATCTCCGCCGCCACCCCTCGCAAATAAATTTTGTAACCGACGGCATGCGTCGATCGGCGCCGACCGGCGACGATCTGCGCTCGATCAGGAAACGTCGCGCCACGACGGCGAACGCTTCTCCAGGAACGAGCGCACGCCCTCGCGTCCTTCGTCGGAGGCACGGATCCTGGCGATGCGATCGGCCGTATCGGCAATGGCGGCCTCGTCGATGGCGCGGGCGGCGAAGTCCTGCACCAGACGTTTGCATTCCTTCACGGCGTTCGGGCTGTTGTCGACGAGCGCCTTGGTCAGCGCGCTGACCGTGCTGTCGAGGGCGTCTGCGCTCACGACTTCGTGCACGAGACCGAGGCGCTGTGCCGTGGCCGCCGTGAAGCGTTCGGCCGTCACGAAGTAGCGTCGCGACGCCTGCTCGCCCAGCGCACGGATCACGTACGGGCCGATGGTGGCGGGAATCAACCCGAGCTTCGCTTCCGACAGACAGAAGTGCGCGGTGTCAACGGCCACCACCACGTCTGCGACTGCCGCGAGTCCCACGCCACCGGCATAGGTGTCGCCCTGCACCCGCGCGATCACCGGCTTCGGGCAGCGATAGATCGTGTTGAGCATGACGGCGAGCGTCATGGCGTCGGCGCGGTTCTCGGTGTCCGAGTAACCGGCCATCTTCTTCATCCAGTTCAGATCGGCGCCGGCGCAAAAGGCGACACCTTCGGCCGCCAGCACGATGGCGCGCACGTCGTCGTTCGTGGCGAGCGCCCGGAACGTGCCCGTCAATTCCTCGATGACGGTTTCGTTGAAGGCGTTACGCACATCCGGTCGGTTGAGCGTGACGGTGGCGACGTGGGCATCGACACTGAGCTTGAGCGTTGCGAGGTTCATGACGGCAATCCTTGACGATTCGATGACGCGGTATGGCGTGTGGTATTGGCGTATTACCGACGCCACCCGCGCCACTCACGGCTTACATGCGGAACAGGCCGAAGCGTGTCTCCGGAATGGGGGCGTTGAGCGCTGCGGACAGCCCGAGTCCGAGCACGGTGCGCGTGTCGGCGGGATCGATCACGCCGTCGTCCCACAGGCGCGCACTCGCGTAGAACGGATGGCCCTGACGCTCGTACTGGTCGCGGATCGGTTGCTTGAAGGCATCTTCTTCCTCCGCGCTCCACTGACCGCCCTTTGCCTGGATGCCGTCGCGTTTGACGGTTGCAAGCACCGACGCGGCCTGCTCGCCGCCCATCACGGAAATGCGCGCATTCGGCCACATCCACAGGAAGCGCGGCGAGTAGGCGCGACCGCACATGCCGTAGTTACCAGCGCCGAACGAGCCGCCGATGATGACGGTGAACTTCGGCACGTTGGCCGTGGCGACGGCCGTCACCATCTTCGCGCCATGCTTGGCGATCCCTTCGTTTTCGTATTTGCGACCGACCATGAAGCCGGTGATGTTCTGCAAAAAGATCAGCGGAATCTTGCGTTGGCAGCACAGTTCGATGAAGTGCGCGCCCTTTTGCGCGGACTCGGAGAACAGAATGCCGTTGTTCGCGACGATACCCACCGGATAGCCCCACAGGTGCGCAAAGCCGCAAACCAGCGTGGTGCCGTAACGCGCCTTGAATTCGTCGAATTCGGAGCCGTCGACCAGACGCGCGATGACTTCGCGCACGTCGAACGGCTTCTTCGTGTCGGCGGGGATCACGCCATAGAGTTCGCGCGCGTCGTACTTCGGCTCGACCGGTGTCCTGACGGCCACGGTCGCCGGCTTGCGACGGTTCAGGTTCGCCGCGATGCTGCGCGCGATGGACAGCGCATGCGCGTCGTTCTGCGCGAAGTGGTCGGCGACTCCCGACAGGCGCGTGTGCACGTCGGCGCCGCCGAGGTCTTCGGCACTGACCTCCTCGCCCGTCGCGGCCTTCACCAGCGGCGGGCCGCCGAGGAAAATCGTGCCTTGTTCCTTGACGATGATCGACTCGTCGCTCATGGCCGGCACATACGCGCCACCGGCCGTGCACGAGCCCATCACCACGGCGATCTGCGGAATGCCCTGCGCGGACATTTGCGCCTGGTTGTAGAAGATGCGGCCGAAGTGGTCGCGATCGGGAAAGACGTCGTCCTGGTTCGGCAGGTTGGCGCCGCCCGAGTCGACCAGATAGATGCACGGCAGATGGTTCTGCTCGGCGATCTCCTGGGCGCGCAGGTGCTTCTTGACCGTCATGGGGTAGTAGGTGCCGCCCTTGACCGTGGCGTCGTTGCACACGATCACGCATTCCTGACCGGACACGCGGCCGATGCCGGTGATGATGCCCGCGCCCGGCGCCTCGTCGTGATACATGCCCGTCGCGGCGAGTTGCGACAGTTCGAGGAAGGGCGAGCCTGGATCGAGCAGTTGCTGCACGCGATCGCGCGGCAGCAGCTTGCCGCGACCGACATGCTTCTTGCGTGCCGCCTCACCGCCGCCGCCGGCCAGTTGCGCGATACGGGCGCGCAGTTCGTCAACGACGGTCTGCATGGCGGACGCATTGCGTGCAAAGTCTTCGCTGCGCGGGTTGAGTTTGCTTTCAAGAATCGGCATGTGACGAAATCCGGTGGAGTGTGAGTTGTCGTTGAGTGCTTGTGCAGGCGGCTGTCGCGCACGACCACGCTCGCGTGCGAATGCGGTGTCAGTCGAACAGATCGCCGTCGATATAACGCCAGCGGCCGTCGTCGGTGCGCTCGAAACGGCTGCGCTCATGCAGGCGGTGTGCGCGTCCACCGACTTTGTAGCGCGCCACGAATTCGACTTCCGCATGCGAGTCGTCGCGTTGCAGATGCGCCTTGACCTGAAGGCCGAGCCACTGTGGCGCGTCGTCGAAGTCGAGTGTCGCGGGGCGCGTGCGGGCAGCCCACGTCTCGAGCAGATACGGCGCGTCGTGACGAACGAATGCGGTGTAGCGCGAACGCATCAGCGCTTCGGCCGTCGGCGCAATCTCGCCGCGCTCGAGATAACGGGCGCAGCACGCGTCGAACGAGAGACCGCCGCAGGGGCAGGCGTCGTGTTCATTGTTTTGCGACGGTTGGGGGCTTGCCATGGTGTGTCTTGCCTTGTTGTCAGAGCTTGCCGTGCTTCAGGCAGGCGTCGACCTGCGAGAATCGGTCGAAGCCCCAGAACGGTTCGCCATCCACGATCACGAACGGCGAGCCGAACACGCCGCGCGCCATCGCCAGATCGATCTCGGCCTTCAGATGATCCTTGGCCGCGGGGGAGTTCATGCCGACTTCGAGGGCCTTGCCGTCGATGCCGAGCGCTTCGCCAAGGCGCACGAGTTCGGCCGGCTCGCCGATGTTCACGTCGTCGACGTAAAGCGCACGGAAGATCGACTTCGCGTATTCGGCGGACAGGTCGCCGCCCCGATGGTCCTGCACCCACAGCACGGCGCGCTCGGCGGCCTGTGTCGGGATCGGGAAATGTGTCGGACGCTGGTAGTCGATGCCGTGAAAGCGGGCCGTGCGCTCCACGTCGTGGCGCAGATACTCCGTCTTGATCGGATGCTGCAACGGCGCGCCGGTGCCGTTCACCTTGTAGACGATGTCCAGCAGAATCGGATGCCACGCGACGCCGCGCCCGTTGCGTGAGGCGATGTCGTCGATGCAGGTGCTCGCAAAATACCCATAAGGGGATGCGAAGTCGAAATAAAAGTCGATGGCGGACGTCATGTTCGCTCCGTTTCCGAGTGTTTCCGAGTGACGTTTCTGGCCCGCGAATCAAAAGATACGGCGGTGTGGCAACAGCTTGTTATGAATGACGTGATTCGTCTATTCGTTGTTCGACCTAGTCCTTGCGGCGCGCGTTACCAGGTGAGCGCGTTGCCGTCGTAGTTGTAGAACGCGCCGTTGTACGTGGCGCGCTCGCCCGTTGCTCGCGCGAGCACGCCACGCATGCCGGACACGCTTGTGCGCACGTCGATGTCGGCGTTCTCGCCGCCCATGTCGGTGCGCACCCAGCCCGGGTGCATGGCCACGCAGGTGGCGCGCTGCGCTTCGAGCGACACGGCCTTCACTACCGAATTCACGGCGGCCTTGCTTGCGCGATAGAGCCAACTGCCGTTCGAATCCATCAGCGCGACGCTGCCCATGCGGCTCGACAGGAAACCGAACGCGCCGCCCGCCGCTTCCACGAAGGGCAGCACGAGCGGTGCGACCTGCATGGCGCCCAGCACATTGGTGTGGAACACCCGATCGAACTCCGGTTGCGTGATCGGCGCGAGCCCTGTCGTGCGCACCGAATTCACGCCCGCGTTGTAGATCGCCACATCGAGTTCCACGCCGTCGAGCTGCCAGGACAGCCCCGAGAGCGATTCCACACGCGTGACGTCCAGCTTCAGGGCCTCGGCCCCCAACTCGCGCAGGGCGGCCAGCGCGTCGTCACTGCGTGCGCTCGCGAAGACACGCCAGCCGTCCTCGCGATATTGCCGTACGAATTCCAGGCCGATGCCGCGTGAGGCGCCGATGATGAGCGCTGTTTTCATGAGATACGTGTCCTGTTAGCCGGGGCGGTAGCCGCGCGATGCGACAAGTGCCGTGAGCGGGGGGGCGTCAGACGAGTTCGATGGCCATGGCCGTCGCTTCGCCGCCGCCGATGCACAGGCTAGCCACACCGCGTTTGCCGCCGGTCTTGCGCAGGGCGCCGATCAGCGTGACCAGAATGCGTGCGCCGGAGGCGCCGATCGGGTGACCGAGCGCACAGGCGCCGCCGTGAATATTCACCTTGTCGTGCGGCAGATCGAACTCGTGCATCGCGGCCATGGTGACGACTGCGAACGCTTCGTTGATTTCGTAAAGATCGACGTCCGTCGTCGACCAGCCGGTCTTCTCGAAGAGCTTGCGCATCGCACCGACCGGGGCGGTCGTGAACAGGCCCGGTTGCTGTGCGAACGTGCTGTGTCCGGCGATGCGCGCGAGCGGCGCGAGACCCAGACGCTTCGCGGTGGATTCGCGCATGAGCACGAGGGCTGCGGCGCCGTCGGAGATCGACGACGAGTTCGCAGCGGTCACCGTGCCGTCCTTGCGGAACGCGGCCTTGAGCGTCGGGATCTTCTCGGGATTGGCCTTGAACGGCTGTTCGTCTTGTTCGACAAGCGTGTCGCCCTTGCGGCCCGGCACCGTCACAGCGGTGATTTCCCAGGCGAACGAGCCGTCCTTCGTGGCGTTTTGCGCGCGTTCGAGCGAGGCGATGGCGAAAGCGTCCTGCGCTTCGCGGGTGAAGGCGTAACGGTCGGCGCATTCCTCGGCGAAGGTGCCCATCAGGCGGCCTTTGTCGTAAGCGTCTTCCAGACCGTCGAAGAACATGTGGTCAATGACCTGGCCGTGCCCCATGCGCATGCCGGCGCGCGCCTTGGGCAACAGATAGGGGGCGTTGCTCATGCTTTCCATGCCGCCCGCAACGATCACGTCGGCGCTGCCTGCGACAAGCATGTCGTGGGCGAACATGGCGGCGCGCATGCCCGAGCCGCACATCTTGTTGATGGTGGTGGCGCCGGCGGCGAGCGGCAGGCCGGCGCCCAGCGTGGCCTGACGTGCCGGCGCTTGTCCCTGGCCTGCGGGCAGCACGCAGCCCATCACGACTTCGTCGACCTGTTCCGGCTTGAGGCCGGCGCGCTCGACGGCGGCGCGAATGGCAGCGGCGCCCAGTTGCGGGGCGGCGACGTCGCCGAAAACCCCTTGCAGGCCGCCCATCGGGGTGCGGGCTACCGAGACGATGACGATCGGGTCGTGTTGCATGGCAATCTCCTTGACTCGTTGATGCATTGAACGGGTTAAGGCGCTGGCGCCGTTGTCCTCTCGGACGGGCGGCCAACGCCCGGATATTCAAAGCTTGCGTCCTTCCACGTCCACGCGAGCGCGCACCGGCTCAGGGGTGTCCGGCGGCACGAGGCCATGCCGGACGGCGTCGCTACGCCCGTGGATGACGCAATTCGGCCATCGCTTCCACGCAGCGGTCATAGACGCGCGGCAGGGCTTCGAGGCTGTTCACCGACATGCGCAGATCGCGCACCAGTCCGTCGCGCAGGCCGTACACCCAGCCATGCACCGTGACTGGCTGGTTGCGGGCCCAGGCGTCGCGCAACACGGTCGTGTGGCAGATGTTCACGACCTGTTCGATGACATTCAGCTCACACAGGCGGTCGTGGCGCGAGTCGCGCGAGGGCAGTGCGTCGATCTGGTCGACGTGGCGCTCGTAGACATCGCGTACGTGGCGCAGCCAGTTGTCGACGAGGCCCATCTTCGCGCCGTCGAGCGCGGCGCCCACGCCGCCGCAGCCGTAGTGGCCGACCACCATGATGTGGCGCACCTTCAGGACTTCGATGGCGAACTGCAACACCGACAGGCAGTTCAGATCGCTGTGCACGACCACGTTCGCGATGTTGCGGTGGACGAACACCTCACCCGGGGCCAGCCCCGTGATCTGATTGGCGGGTACGCGAGAGTCCGAGCAGCCGATCCAGAGGTATTCCGGGGTCTGTATTTTGGCCAGTCGCTCGAAAAACGTGGGATCTTCCGCGTTCACGCTGGCGACCCAGGCGCGGTTGTTATCGAGCAGATGGATGAGAGGCTGGTCTTTGTCTTCGGTCATGATCGTGTCATCCGGCGGGCGTGTCCTTGGCTGGTCTCGTCGATATCGTCCAGAGGGCGCAAGCCTCAGGCAGCCGCCGCGCGCGGCGGCGCACCCGGGGCGTCGGCATGGCGGCCGGCGCCGTAGCGATTGACGAAACGCAGCGCGACATCGTACGGATAGAAGTCGTGCATCTGTCCGGCTCGCACCCGATCCTGAAAGCCTTGCCACAGGGCGGGGTCGAAAAAATCCGGATGATGCTGGCTCAGATAGTGCCGCACGCGCGCGTCTCCCGTCAGAAACGTCTCGAACGTCTCGGGAAACACGTCGTGCGGGCCTACACGGTACCAGACTTCCCCCGACATCGCCTCTTCTTCGTTACGGGGTTCCGGCACCCGGCGGATGTGGCAATCCGTCAGATATTCCAGCTCGTCGTAATCGTAGAAGACCACCCGGCCGTGACGGGTCACGCCGAAATTTTTGTACAGCATGTCGCCCGGAAACACGTTCGCCGCCATCAATTCCTTGACCGCGTTGCCGTACTCGCGCATCGCGTGATCCACCTGCGCGTCGGAGGCCGTTTGCAGCCACAGATTGAGTGGCGTCATGCGGCGTTCGATATAGCAGTGACGGATGACGAGCGCGTCGCCGTCGATCTCCAGCAGCGAGGGCACTTCGCTTTGCAACTGGGCGAGCAGGGCGTCGTCGAAACGCGAGAGCGGGAAGGCCACACTGGAGAACTCCAGCGTGTCGGCCATGCGTCCCACGCGATCATGCTGCTTGACCATCAGATACTTCGCTTTCACCTGTTCGCGCGTCGTCTCCTTGGGCGGCGCGAAGCGCTCGCGAATGAGCTTGAAGACATACGGATACGAGGGCAGCGTGAACACCAGCATCACCAGCCCGGGGATGCCGGGGGCGCTGACGAACTTGTCGCTCGAATGCTTCAGGTGATGCAGGAAATCGCGGTAGAACAGATTCTTGCCGTGCTTTTGCAAGCCGACCGACGTGTAGATCTCCGCCTTCGGTTTGCCCGGCATGATGGTGCGCAGGAAGTGCACGTAGGCCGACGGGACTTCCATGTCGACCATGAAATACGCGTGCGAGAAACTGAACATGACGCGCAGGTGCTCGCCGCGCAGCAGCACGGCGTCGAGTGCGAGATGACCGTTGCCGTCATGCACGATCGGGATGGCGAACGGCGTCGTCGCGTCCCCGTTCACGATGCGTCCGACGATGTACGCCGCCTTGTTGCGAAAGAACAGCGACGCGAGCACGTGGATCTGAAAGTTGGGCGCGGCCTCGAACGTGCCGAAAGCCTCTTCGATGGCGCGCATCGCGTAGCCCACATCGCGCGACAGATCGGCGAACGGACGCTGCAACTGGAAGTTCGTGACGATGCGCGTGAGCGTCGCCGCCATGCCGTCCTGCGCCGGATAGTAGACGCGGTACGTTGGTCTGGCCGCCGGCGCGTCGTTCTCGATGTACTCCGTCGCGACCGCAGGGCGCACGAAGATAAAGCGATTGTTGAAGTACGAGCGGTGCAGGATCCTGCAGCACACCGAGTTGAAGAACGTCTCGGCGAGTTCCGGCTGACGATGCTCGGTGAGCAGGCCGATGTAGTGCAGCTTCACTTGCTGCCAGACGTCGTCGTCGAGCGATTGCGCGTCGAACTCGTCTTCCAGCGTGACGATGCATTCGCGAACCCGTTCGTCGTAATAGGCGATGCGGTCACGCTGGAGTTTCTGAATGCCCATGAAATCGCCCGCCTCGAAACAGGCCCGCGCCGCCACACATACCTCGCGGAAGATGCGGTAATGCTTGTCGAAGCCGTCCAGCATCAGGCGGGCGACATCGAAAGCGACCTGCGACGACAGGAGTTTCGGGAAGCGGTTCATACCGGGCGACGGTGATGACGATGACGGCAATGACAGTGATGACGTGCGTCGCTGCGCTTACATCGTCTCGGCGAACAGCTCGCGACCGATCAGCATGCGACGGATCTCGGACGTGCCGGCGCCGATTTCGTAAAGCTTGGCGTCGCGCCACAGACGTCCGACCGGGTATTCGTTGATGTAGCCGTTGCCGCCTAGAATCTGAATCGCCTCGCCCGCCATCCACGTCGCCTTTTCCGCCGTATAGAGAATCACGCCGGCGCAGTCCTTGCGCACCTGACGCACGTGATCGCTGCCGAGCGAATCGAGCTGACGGCCCACCGCGTACAGATACGCGCGGCTTGCCTGCAGGATCGTGTACATGTCGGCGACCTTGCCCTGAATCAGCTGGAATTCCCCGATCGACTGGCCGAACTGCTTGCGGTCGTGGATGTACGGCACCACCACGTCCATGGCTGCCTGCATGATGCCCAGCGGGCCGCCGGCGAGCACGGCGCGCTCATAGTCCAGCCCGCTCATCAGCACCTTCACGCCGCCGCCGACCTGCCCGAGCACGTTCTCTTCCGGCACTTCCACATTCTCGAACACCAGTTCGCCCGTGTGCGAGCCGCGCATGCCGAGCTTGTCGAGCTTTTGCGCGACGGAGAAGCCTTTCATGCCCTTCTCGACGAGGAATGCCGTCATGCCGCGCGCGCCGGCGTCGATGTCCGTCTTGCCGTACACGACCAGCGTGTCGCAGTCCGGGCCGTTCGTGATCCACATCTTCGTGCCGTTGAGCACATAACGGTCGCCGCGCTTCTCGGCACGAAGCTTCATGCTCACGACGTCGGAGCCGGCGTTCGGCTCGCTCATTGCCAGCGCGCCCACGTGTTCGCCCGACACCAGCTTGGGCAGATACTTCGCCTTCTGCGCGGCCGTGCCGTTGCGATGGATCTGATTCACGCACAGGTTCGAATGCGCGCCGTACGACAGGCCGACCGAAGCGGAGGCGCGCGAGATTTCTTCCATCGCGATCATATGGGCGAGATAGCCCATGTTCGCGCCGCCGTACTCTTCCGAGACTGTCATGCCGAGCACGCCCAGATCGCCCATCTTGCGCCACAGGTCCATCGGGAACTGGTCGGTGCGGTCCACTTCCGCCGCGCGTGGCGCGATCTCCTTCGATGCGAAGTTCGCGACCGATTCGCGCAGCATGTCCAGGTCTTCGCCGAGCATGAAATTGAGGCCGGGCAACGTCGTCATGACACAGTCTCCAGAGGGTGGCGCGTGGCGTTCGGCCCGCGCGCATGTTCGATGATGTAGTGGGCTTCTAAAGCGATGTTGCTGCGATGCGTCCGGTGATGCGAACCGATCAGCGTGCCGTGCCTGCCGCCGTGGCGGAATTGACGGGCAGCACGAAGAGCGTTTGCTGCATGAGGGCGCAAAGCGTCCATTGGCCGTGATCGACGGCGAACAGTTCGGCCGTGGCGACGATCAGGGTGCGCCCGGCTTTCACGACCTGACCGCGTCCGACCAGTGTATCGCCCTTGCCGGGGGCCAGAATATTCAGTTTGTACTCTGCGGTGACCAGTTCCTGCTCGGGCGAGATGCGCGTGTAACCGGCGTAGCCCCCTGCCGAATCGGCGATGGCCCCGATCACGCCACCGTGAAAGTAGCCGAGCTGCTGATTGACCTTGTCGGAGAACGGCAGCGAGATCTCGCAAAACCCATCGGCCAGATGCGTGAGCCGCGCGCCCCAATGGGTCATCACGCCTTGTTTGTCAAAACTGGCGCGGATTTTCGCAGCGACGGCGTCGTCGAGCGGAGCGGCGTGAGGGGCAGGGGCGTTGACCATGGTCGCGATGAAAGGGCAGTGAGAAGCCGAGTGCCCCGATGTTACTTAACGTTTACGTAAACGTAAAGTAAGGACTTTCCAGAGGGTGAGGGGGTAAGGGGGTAAGGGGGTAAGGGGGTAAGGGGGTGAGGGGGTGAGGGGGTGAGGGCGTTGGATGGGCGGGGACCGGCGCTGCCCTGACGGAGAGACTTTCAGGTGGAACGGAGTCAGGGTAGTGCTGGTCCCCGCGGCCCTGGGGGTGGGCGGAGGGCGAGGGGGAGTGAAGCGGGATGTGGTGTTGTCAGTGAGAGGCCGCCGCAGCCTTGGGGCGTCGGGCGATGGGCGGCACGGCTTCACCGGCGGCTTCGAGCAGCGACAGGCATTGGGCCTCGTGCTGGGAGACTTCGTCGAGCGTGGCGTGGAGGTCTTCGAGTTGCTGTTCGAGCACCTGACGATGCTGGGCGAGCGTTTCGAGGAAGACTTTCAGTTGCGGCACCGTGTCTTTCGGCGACTCGTAAAGGTCGAGAATCGTCTTGATTTCGGATAGGGTCAGTCCGAGGCGTTTGCCGCGCAGGGTGAGTTTCAGGCGTGTGCGATCCTGACCGGTATAGACACGATGGCGCCCGCCGGGGCCTTCGCGGGCGGGCGTGAGCAGACCCTGATCCTCGTAAAAGCGGATCGCGCGGGGGGTGATGTCGAACTCGCGGGCGAGGTCGGTAATCGTGTATGTGAGCATCGGGTCGGGTTATGCGATGTGAAGCACAGGGTTAAGCGAATGCTTACCATTGCAGATAGAATTGCCGTTTACGTTAGCGTCAACTTGCATCGTATGCAATCGGTGATGGCGTCAACCGACAACAAGAGAACAAGTCCCTCTGGAGTGTGGTCCCCGTGAATGCCCTCGAACAACAACTGAACTATCCCCTTGGCGATTTCCTGCCCGACGGCGGCACCGTGCATGAAGTCGTCCCCGGCGTCTTCTGGGTCCGCATGCCGTTGCCATTCGTGCTCGATCACATCAACCTGTGGCTGCTGCGCGATGAAATCGACGGCGTCAAGGGATGGACCGTTGTCGACTGCGGCATCACGCATCCCCAGATCAAGGCGTATTGGGAACAAGTGTTCGACAGCGCGCTCGGCGGCGAACCGGTGCTGCGCGTGGTCGTGACCCACTTCCACCCGGATCACCTCGGCCTCGCACACTGGATCTGCAAGGGCGGCGACAAGCAACGCTGGCAAGCGCGCCTCGCCATGTCGCTGGGCGACTATGCCTGGGGGCGTCTCATGTCCGAGGGCGACAACAACAATGCGGCCAACGCCGGGGGCGAATTCGCCGTTGCGCACTTCCTCGCGCACGGGCTGGTCGACGAGGCCATGATCGAGCAGATCCGCAACCGCAAGTCGTACTTCAGCGACCTCGTGCCCGAAGTGCCGTCGCGCTACTTCCGTCTGCGAGATGGCGACTCGCTGCGCATTGGCGGCAGCGACTGGCGTCTGATCGCCGGGTATGGTCATTCACCGGAGCACATGGCGCTCTACTCCGAGCAGCATAACGTGCTCATCTCGGGCGACATGGTGCTGCCGCGCATTTCCACCAACGTCAGCGTCTTCGACATCGAGCCGGAGGCCAACGCGCTGCAACTGTTCCTCGACTCGCTCGGCGTCTATCTCGAACTCCCGGTCGACTGCCTTGTCCTGCCGTCGCATGGTCGGCCGTTCACCGGATTGCACACGCGAATTCAACAGCTTCGCGATCACCACGCCGCGCGCCTGCAAGAAGTGCGCGAGGCATGCGCGAAGTCGCCGCAAAGCGCGGGCGACATCGTGCCCATCATGTTCCATCGCAAGCTCGACGCGCATCAAACCACCTTCGCCATGGGCGAAGCGCTTGCGCACCTGCATATGCTCTGGCGCTCGGGCGAACTCAAACGCGAGCGCGATACCAAGGGCGTGTGGCGCTTCTCGCCGGTCTGATCGTCCTTAGCGCTTTACTTTCATGATGCAGTAAACAAAACGCCCCGCAGACCGAAATCTGCGGGGCGCTATTCATGGCGCGACACGCGCGCCGTTCCTGCTTACGCCGATCTCCGGCGTGCGACGTCAGGCGTGTTGCGGCGACGCCTGAATGTTTCGGCCGTCGCGACCCAGCAGACCGTAGGTCACGAGGCTGATCGTCACCGTCAGCAAAATGTAATAGGCGGGTGCCAGCGGGTTCGCCGTGATCTTGATCAGATACGTGATCCAGAACGGGGCGAGGCCGCCAAACAGCATCACCGAAATGTTGTACAGAATCGAGACACCCGTCGAGCGCACGCCGACCGGAAACACTTCCGTGACGGCCGTCGGGAATGCCCCCCACACGAAGCCCATGCAGATGGCCGGGAGAATCTGCGCGAGCAGCAGATTGCCCATCGACGGCGCGCCGTGCAACCGCGTAAACATCCAGAACGACGTCAGCCCGTAGAGCAGCACGAAAAGCAGAATCAGCGGCTTGCGCCCCACCCGATCCGAGATCCAGCCGGTGAGCGGACAGAGGCACGCGATCAGCATGGCGGCGGTAAACGTCGACAGGCTCGCAGCGCCTTGCGTCAGGCCCAGTTGCTTGACGGCGTAGATCGGCGTGTAGATCAGCGTGACGTAGAACGACGTCGTGGCCGCCACGGTCAGACCGAAGCCCGCGATCAGCGCGCGGTAGTGCTTCGAGAACACATCGGCGAGCGGCGTACGACGGGCCGGCTCACGCGCCGCGGCGTAGGCGAGAAATTCCGGCGACTCCGTCATGCGGCGACGAATGTAAAACCCCACCGGGCCGATCAGAATCCCGAACAGGAACGGCAGACGCCAGCCCCACGACTCGAGCGCTTCCTTCGTCAGCCCGGTGTTCAGGGCATACGCGCACAACCCTGCGAGCGCGACGGCCAGTGCTTGCGAACACATCTGGAAGCTGCCGTAGAAGCCGCGCAGATTCGGCGGAGAGAACTCGATGAGCATGGCCGTCGAGCCACCGAACTCGCCACCCGCCGAGAAGCCCTGAATCACGCGGGCGAGCAGAATCAGCAACGGTGCAGCAAAGCCGATCTGCGCATAGGTCGGTGCGATACCGATGAGGCCCGTGCCGAGCGCCATCAACAGCACCATCACCGACAGCGCCGACTTGCGGCCTGCATGGTCCGCGTACAGACCGAAGGCCAGGCCGCCGATCGGGCGGAAGAAGAACGCGACGCCGAGCGACGCCACGCTCGCGAGCAGCGAGGTCGTATCGTTATCGGCAGGGAAGAAGAGTTTCGCGATCACGACGGCGAAAAGCCCGTAGACCGTGAAGTCGAACCATTCGAACGCATTGCCCAGCGTGGAGCCGATCACCGCTTTGCGACGCAGCGCCGGATCGATGACCGGCGTACCGGTGGGGGTTGTCTGCATGTGCCTCTCCTGCTTGGTTGGGAGTGCCGCAGGCGGATCGGTAGCCGACAGAATGGTCGTCGACACGCGTCCGCTCTATGGCGGCGAGTCCGGATTAACGTCGTGTTTACCTCTGTTCAAGTTACCCGAACACTCTAACGCAGGTTTGGAATGCACCACAATGGGTCAAAAATCAACGATGTCCGCGCCGTCCCTTCCAGTGGTAATCCGTCTGATTCACCCAGTCCCAGTCGCCGGTGTACGGATTGAATTCGTACCCCTGACGAGATTCGGACGTGTAGCAGCCGCCCTTTTCCAGATAGCAGCGCTCCCGCAGGAAGTGGGCGGCGTCGCGTGAGGTGCGAGGCTGCACGGGCGCGACGATGACGGGCGCAGGCGGACGGGGACCGACGATCACAGGGGCCGGTGTCACGATGGCCGGCGCCGGCGTGATGACGACTGGCGGCGGAGCCAGGATGGCGGGACCCGGCTGCACGATGACCGGCGCAGGGACGACGACGGTTGGCGCGGGGCGCACAT
The DNA here is from genome assembly GCF_000934605.2 of Pandoraea vervacti. Classification (NCBI taxonomy): domain Bacteria; kingdom Pseudomonadati; phylum Pseudomonadota; class Betaproteobacteria; order Burkholderiales; family Burkholderiaceae; genus Pandoraea; species Pandoraea vervacti. The sequence goes on from NZ_CP010897.2 coordinate 486,605, forward strand.
AGGACGATGGCGGTCCGACGACCTGCCAGTTGCCGGGGTCCATCGCGGCGCATCCTGCCAGCAGCGCGACGGACAGCGCGACGGCGGGTCGCATCAGAAACAAGCCGGAGTGACGACGCAGGACAACGCTGGATGAGGAACAAGCGCGGGGCGCCGCTCGCGGGAAGATGGCGTTCATGGGGACACCGCAGGGTTGGGAAGGCGGGGCACTGTACCCCGCCCAATGCCGCACGCCTGCGCTTCGTCCTGCGATTTGGGGAATGTCCGAGTCGTGGCCGCCGAATGCGCAGGCCGGAGGGTGTCGTGACGGTGTCGCGGCGCAGCGGACGTTGCCGACGCGCCGACGCGCCGACGGAGGCCGTCACAGGGTGAAGCGATCTCGGGTCGTCGTGTAGAAGCCGCCACCGAGTCGCCCGACGGGAGCGTAATCGTCCAGACGGATCCGACACGTGTCACGATCGACCAGGCCGTCGCGCGCATGCAGGCGCAGTACGCGGCCGATGAAGATCCGACGACTCTCGGAACTCAGCGTCTCCCAGACAGTGCATTCGAATGCGACCGGGGCCTCGGCGATACGAGGTGGCGCAATGTCGACACTCGCTGCCGTGGTAAAGCCTGCGGCGTCGAGCTCGCTGATGTCCGACGGCAGTCGCGCGCCGCATCGGTGCATCTTGTCGGCAATCCGTTCGTCGCACAGATGCACCACGAACTCGCCCGCGCGCGCGATATTGACGGCGGTGTCCTTGAGCGCGCCGTCGTCGTGCCGGTTGATGCTCACCATCACGATGGGCGGGTCCTCCCCGAGCATGTTGAACATCGAGAAGGGCGCGGCGTTGACGGTGCCGTCGGCACTGAGCGTCGTGATCAACGCAATGGGCCGGGGCACGATCAGGCTGCTCATCAGCTTGTAACGCTCGTAAGGCGTGAGGTCTCCAAAATCGATTTCCACGCGATCTCCAGTGGCGGAGCCGACAAGGCGGGCGCGCGGCTTCGCCCCGCCTTCTCCGGTTTACTCCAGTTCCACGCCCTTCAGTTCAGGGATGAGGAATACCGTGGCAAGAATGTCGATGACGTAGATGCCCGCGAGCGCTGCAATCGCGATTTCGAACGAGTAGTGCGCCGCGATCACGCCGATCGCCAGCGGACTCAGACCGCCGAAGCCCCGGCCGATGCTCCACAGCACGTTCTGCGCCGTGCCACGGGCATGCGTCGGATAGAGTTCGGCGAGCAGCGCACCGTAGCCGCCCATCATGCCGTTGACGAAAACGCCCATGACGACGCCGCCGATGAGCAGCGCTTCCGGTGTGGTCAGTTGCGAGTACACGAACACCATCACCAGCGCCCCGATCTGATAACCGATGAACGTCGGGCGACGCCCGATACGATCGGCCAGTTGGCCGAAGATCCAGATGCCCACGAGCATGCCGATGATCGACGCGCCGGTCCACACCGCCGATTTCGCGAGGCTGTAACCGAACATCTTCGACAGATACGCCGGCATCCACACGATCAGCCCGTAGTAGCCGAAGTTCTGCACCGAACACAGGATGATGACGCCGATGCTTCGCTTGGTCGTCTGGGCGTCGCGGAACAACGTCTTGATGGGAAATTCACGCTTCTTGCGTGCCGACTTCAGGAAGATCTCCGATTCGCCGATGACCTTGCGGATCACGAACGAGCCGAGCGCCGGCAGCACACCCACGACGAACATGCCGCGCCAGCCGATATGCGGCAACAACAGCGGCGTGAGCACTGCCGCGAGCAGCACGCCAAGTTGCCAGCCCATGCCGACATAAGACGATACCCGCCCGCGCTTCTCCGCCGGCCACGCCTCGATGGCCAGCGCCATGCCGATGCCGAACTCGCCGCCCAGACCGAGGCCCGCGAGGAATCGATAGACCAGCAAGTCCCAATAGCCCGTGGCAAAGGCGCACAGACCGGTAAAGAGCGCGAACACGAGGATTGTGTACGTCAATACGCGAACGCGGCCGTAGTAGTCGCTCAGAATCCCGAAGCCGATGCCACCGAAGATGCCGCCGATGAGCGTGACCGTCACCAGCGAGCCGCCTTGCGTCGCACTGAGCCCGAGATCGACGCTGACCACGCTCATCATGAAACCCAGAATGAGAAGGTCGAAGCCGTCCATGGCATAGCCGGATACGGCTGCGATCAGCGCCCGCATCGGACTATTGCCCGGCTGTCCTGCGCCCGCGCCCGTGCCTGTGCCCTGTGTTGCGGACACCCCCGGTCGGTCTTGAGCCCCTTGCGCGGGACTCAGGCTGTTCGTTTCATAGCCACTCATGATGTTTCCTCCGTGCGCTCGGCACGCGATATGGACAGGTGTCTCAGATGTCTTCCTGCGGCAGCGGGGCGCCGGCGCCCGTGCGCTCCACGATCAGGCGGTAATGTTCCGGACGGCGATGCTTTGCGAAGTTGAAGACGTGATGGCGGAAGCCCTCGGTGACCGCCAGATCGACCGACGCGACGATGACTTCGTCGTCTTCGGTAACGGCCTGCGCCACGATCTCGGCCGTGGGCGCCACGATGACCGATCCGCCGATCATGTGATGGCCGTCTTCGCTACCGCATTTGGCGGCTGCCGCGATGAACATCGCGTTCTGGTACGCGGCGGCCTGTAGCGATACGAGATGCGTGTGCATGCGCAGATGCACCGGCTCGTTCCAGTGAATGTTGATCGACGGCGTGTTGTAGCCCACCAGTCCAATCTCGGCGCTTTGCAGCGACATGACGCGCCACGTCTCGGGCCAGCGGCGGTCATTGCAAAGACACATGCCCACGCGCGTGCCGAACGACTCGATTACCGGAATGCCGGAGTTGCCGACTTCGAAGAACTTCTTCTCCAGATGCTGGAAGGGCGCGTCGGTCTTGTGATCCGCGTGGCCCGGCAAATGAATCTTGCGGTACTTGCCGAGGATGTTGCCGTCGGCACCCACCAGCACGCACGTGTTGAAACGTCGGCCGTCGGGGGTGAGTTCGGCATACCCGAGATAGAAACCGACGCCGAGTTGCTTCGCGGTGTCGAACAGCGGTTGCACGTCGGCGTTGGGCATCGACTTCTCGAAGTAGCGCGCGACGGCCTCCTCCTCGGGCATCCAGTAGCGCGGGAAGAAGGTCGTGAGGGCCATTTCCGGGAACACCACGAGTTTCGCGCCGCGTCCGGCCGCTTCACGCAGCATCTCGACCAGGCGCGCGACGACGCTGCGGCGATCGTCCGCCAGGTTCACTGCGCCCATTTGTGCGACGGCCAGTCCAAGTTTTCTGCTCTTGCTCATATCCACTCTCTTCAAATAACAAAAGGCAATCCGTCATCCGGAAAATCAATAGTTCTTCTGCTTCTCCTGGGTCAGGGCCAGCGTGCGGAAGAACGTCGCGCGCGGCGAGATCTCGCGCTCGACGGTGTGCGGTTCGGGCACGCCGCGTGCGATGAAGCGGCCGCTGCCGGGGGCGGCGTCGAGACGGCCGTCGCTCACGATCACCCGCCCCGCGCTGACGACCGTCTCCGGCCACCCCTTGACCGTGCGCCCTTCGTACGGCGTGTAGCCAACCTGATCGTGCAGCGCGGCGACGGTGAGGGTGACTTCGCGCTCGGGATTCCAGATGGCGATGTCTGCATCGGCGCCTTGCGCGATGTGGCCCTTGCGCGGAAAGATGCCGTACATCTTTGCGTGATTCGTTGCGCTCAGCGCCACGAACTGCTGCAGGGACAGACGCCCGCCGCCAACGCCCTCGGAGAACAGCAGGGGCAGCCGCGCTTCGAGGCCGGGCATGCCGTTGGCCATCTGCTTGAAGGTGGTCTTGTCGCCGTAGGGAATCTTGCCGCTCTCGTCGTAGCGATACGGCGCGTGATCGGAGGACAGGGTTTGCAGCGTGCCGTTGGCCAGCCCTTCCCACAGACTGGCCTGCGCCTGTGCGTCGCGCAGTGGCGGGCTGCAGCAGTATTTGGCCCCTTCGGTGCCGGGCAGGTCCATGTCGTCTTCGGTGAGCACGAGGTAGTGCGGACATGTTTCGCCATAGACCTGTGCGCCGATCTGGCGCGCCGCCTGAATGGTCGAGAGCGCTTCGACGGCCGAGACGTGCACGATCATGACCGGCACATCGAAAAGGCGCGAGAGCTGAATGACGCGGTGGGTGGCTTCGGCTTCGGCCAGCGCAACGTGGCTCACGCCGTGGAACTTCGGCGCGGTGTAGCCGCGCTCGAGCAGGCGCTGCGAGACCCAGCGAATGACGTCGTTGTTCTCGGCATGGACCATGACCAGCGCGCGCTCGCGTGCGGCGACGGCGAGCACGTCGAGCAACTGGTAGTCGTCGATCTTCAGTTGGTCATACGTCATGTAGACCTTGAACGACGTGATGCCGCTGCGAATGAGTTCGGGCAGATCCGTGTGCAGCGTCTGCGGATCGGTCTCCGAGAGAATCAGGTGATAGCTGTAGTCGATCACGGACTTGCGCCGCGCGAGTTCGGCGTAGTCGTCGGCGACCTTGCGCAGCGAGTTGCCGCGATGCTGCGCCGCGAAGGGCACGATCATCGTCGTGCCGCCGAAGGCGGCCGACACGCTGGCGGAGTACCAGTCGTCGGCGCCCATCTTGCCCATGCCGGACAGTTGTTCGACGTGGCAGTGCGTGTCGATGCCGCCGGGCATCACGAGACGACCGGTCGCGTCGATGACACGTGCTGCGCTGCCCGGCAGATGCGTGCCGATGGCGGCGATCTTGTCGCCGCGAATCGCGACGTCGGCCTCGCAGGTGTGCGTGGCATTGACGACAGTGCCGCCGCGAATGATCAGATCGAAGTCGTTCATTGTGAAAAGCTCTCGCTCCGGGGTTGGGCTGCCTTTGACCGGCTCCACCATGCAAGGCAAGCCTTCACCAGCAACTGAGTGGTGTCGAAGAAGGGAACGGCGCGTGATTCGTTGCACTCGTCGGGCGATGCGCCGCCGAGGACCAGCGGCAGTTCCGTGCATCCGAGAATCAAGCCTTGCGCGCCGTCGTCGATCAGTCGGGTTGCGGCCGATTGCAGCAGCGACGTCGCGGTGTCGAGGCCGCCAGCCTTGACGGCCGCAATGCCCGCCATGACGTGCTCGGACTGGTCCCGCGCCGAGGGGACGATGACGTCGATGCCCGCCGCGCGCAGGGCCTCGTGGTAGATGCGTCCCTCGATCGTTGCCGACGTGGCCATCAGACCCACGCGGGTGAGTCCTGCCGGATGTGAGGCGACGGCTTCGGACGCCGCGCTGCCGATATGCAGCACTTCGAGGTCCGTGGCTGCCGCCAGACGCGCATGCCAGAGATGTGCGGTATTGCAGGGAATTGCGATGGCGCCGACGCCCGCCGTTTCGAGAACGCGCAGCCCCGAGAGCAGGAATGGCCAGGGGGCGTCGGAACCGGCGAGAAACGATTCGCTGCGATCGGGAATCTGGGGCACGCTGTGGACGAACACCGGCATGTGGTCCTGATCCTTCGTGGCCGGGGTGCTCTGCACGAGCTTGCGCATGAAGTCAGCCGTCGCCAGCGGCCCCATGCCGCCGAGCACACCGAGTATCGGTGAACAGGCGGGGGCGGCGGCGCTCATCGGGCAGCTCCGGTGAGCACGTTCGATGCCAGTGCGATAGCCGTCATGCATGGCTCGACGACAGGCACGCCGACCGCGTGTTCGATGCGGGCGCGCAGTGCAGCCATGCCCGCGCAGCCGAGCACGACGACATCGGCGCCATCCTGATCGATGAGTGCCCGCGCAGTCTCGACAATGCGAGGAACGGCGAGGGTGTCGTCGCCCGATTCGGCCACGCTCAGATTGATGGCGCGCTCGCCGACGATTTTCTGTGCGAATCCGTGGGCGCGATAGGCGCGCCAATGCCGCGCGATGCTACCGGACGTGATGGCCACCACACCGATGCGCTCACCCAGGGCCGAGGCTGCGCCTAACGCGGCCTGACCGATGCCGATAACCGGCTTGCGCGTGATTTCGCGCGCGGCGGCCAGGCCCGGGTCGCTGTAACAGGCGAGGACGAAAGCGTCTGCGGGGTCGTCGCTCTGCAAGTTGCGCTCGATGGCGTTAGCGACCAGAACGGCGGCGCGCTCGGCGTCGCGTTGCGTGGCAATGCCCGCCGGGGCGTCCGTCAGCGTTTCGTACGTGAGCCGCACGGGGCTGTCGCGAAACTGGGCACTGGCCGTCGACGCAATGCTCTGCGTCACGCTGACAAGGGCGTTGGGGTTGAGGACAAGCAGGGTAGGTGGCATGCAGGGAACCCGTTACACGGCAAATGTGACGGATTCACGATAGCAACCGCATCGACGAGGGGTCCAATAGAACGATTTTCGGACCTTATAGCCTCAATGCATGGGTTCGCACCACGAGGGTGCCTGAGGTAAGCTTTTGCACCATCGAGACCCCTTCAGACAGGTGCACACGTGGTATCCGCCGCCCCCATACAGCGTCCGCTCGCCATGAGCTTGCGGCAGATCGAGACCTTTCGTGCCGTCATGATGACCGGCTCGATCACCGAGGCGGCGAAGATGCTCTTCATCACGCAGCCTTCAGCCAGTCGAATTCTTGCGGCGGCGGAGAGTCGGCTCGGCTTCGCGCTGTTCGAGCGCTCGAAGGGGCGTCTTTTCCCTACGCCCGAGGCCCGGCGCATCTATAGCGAAGTGGAGACGGCATACGCCGGCGTGCTGCGCGTGGACGATCTGGTGCGCGCGATCATCGAAGGCAAGAGCGGCAAACTGAACATCGTGTGCAGCCCGAGCCTCGGCGCGGAACTGGTGCCGCGAGCGATTGCGCTGTTCAACCAGCGGTATCCGGACTTGCCGATTCACTTCGAACCGCTCACGCACAACAATCTGATTCCTCGTGTGCTGCTGGGCAAGGACTACCTGGGGATATCGATGTTCGCGGTGAACTCGAACAACCTGAAGATGGAGGCGCTGGTCGACGGGCCGATGATGTGCATCAGTCCGCCGGGGTGGCTCGCGCCGGGGGGCATCGTGAAGGTGGACGATCTGCCGTCGCATCCGTGGATCGACTACGGACACGACACGCCGCTGGGGGCGATCGTCGGGGACATCTTCGGCAGGCATCGCCGGCCCTCGCCCATCGTGGAGGTGCGCTCGGCGATCAGCGCGCGGGTGCTGGTCAAGGAGCGCGTCGGGGTGGCGATCGTCGATCCGTTTTGTATCGACGCGTCGACGTTCCAGCGGATCGACGTTCACGAAATCCGTCCGGCGAGAAAGCTGCGCGTGCACGCCGTCTACTCGCAGGCGGAGCCGCTATCGCATGCCGGACGCGCCTTCATCCGGATGCTTCAGTCGATTCTCGACGACCATCTTCGTGCGGTGGACGGGCTGCGCAGATCAGCCGGGTAGGTTGTCGTCGCCTGGTTTGGGGGTTTTGTCTTTCGCCGTCGGGGCAGCGTCACGCGCCTGTTTTTGCGCCATCGTCGGTTTGCGCGGCGCGCGGGCGAAGAGCGCGTCGTACAGCCAGCGGGGAAGGCGTCGCATGAGGCATGCCACGATGCCCATCTGCCACGGCAGCACGGCAAAGCGCTTGCGACGCGCGATCGCGGCTGCCGCCTTGCGCGCGAACTTGTCCGCGTCCATCAGGAATGGCATGGGAAACGGATTGCCGTCCGTCATCGGGGTGCGGATGTAACCGGGCGCAATCGTCACGACGGCCACCTTGTCGGCGCGCAATTCGACGCGCAGGCTCTCCAGATACGTCATGGCTGCCGCCTTGGACGCGCTGTATGCGCCATGTCCCGGCAGCCCGCGCACGCCTGCTACGCTGCCGATTCCCACGAGCGTGCCTCGCTTGCGCTCGCGCATGGGGCCGACGAACGGGCTGAAGGTGGCGACCATCGCCATCCAGTTCGTGTCCATGACGGACGCGAAATGCGGCAGATCCGCGGCGTCCTCCGTATTCACGCCGTGACTGATGCCCGCGTTGGCGATCACGATGTCAGGCACGCCATGGCGCGACATGAAGTCCCCGGCCGCGGCGCGCAGCGCCAGCGCATCGCGCACGTCGAGCGCATAACAATGCACCGCATGCGGATGGGGGAGCGTAGCGGCCAGATCGGTGAGCTTGTCGCCCCGGCGGCCAACGAGACCGAGAATGGCGCCCTGCGCCGCGTAGTGACGCGCAAGCGCTTGTCCCAGCCCGCTGGACGCGCCGGTGATGAAGACCTTCGGTGATGTCGTGTGAGTAGCCATATAACGCAAAAGCCCGGCCGGGGCCGGGCTTTGTGAGCGGCGAAGCTTACATCTTCTTCGCGCGGATCTGGTTGATGATCGAGTCGGCCGTCTTGAGCGCCGCATCGAACGTCTGTTGCTCGGTCGTGGCCGGCTTGCCCTGCTTTTGCAGCGCGTCGCCCGACGTGGCCGGCGAGACGAGGTACTTGCCGTTGATCGCGATCGTCGGCACGCCGTCGATCTTGTAGTCCTGCCACGTCTTGTTCGCGACCTTCACACCGTTGTCGACGCCGAAGCTCTTGTACGCATCGAGGTACTTTTGCTTGTCGACGCCCAGCGTCGCCAGGAAATCGGCCTGCTGATCGGCCGTCAGCAGGTAGTTGTGCTTGACGTGGATTTCATTGAAAACCTTCGGCGTGAGTTCGGCTTCCTTGCCCAGCGCCGCGAGCGCGACGAACATGCGCGTATGCGGCTCGAACCGGCTCTGGAAGGCGACCGGCACGCGCTTGAACACGACATCCTTGCCCTGGGCCTTGACCCACTTCTCCAGCGTCGGCTCGAGCGCGCTGCAATGCGGGCAGCCGTACCAGAAGAACTCGGTTACTTCGATCTTGCCCGCACCGGCGGTCAACGGTTGCTGCGAAATCGTCAGATAGTCGGTTCCCGCGACCGGTGCTTCAGGCGAGGCCGAAGCGGCGCCAGAGAGGAAACCGAAAGAAATCAGTAAGGCACCAAGAAGTTTTTTCATGATCGTTGTATAGGAGTGAGGCAAACACGCGGACCCGCAAGGAGCGAGTGGCAGCGTGTGAGCGAAACCATATCCCGAATTCAGGCAAATGAGCCAGTGCATATGACCGGCGATGGGCTGCCGGGTTCAACGTCCCCGTTTCCTCGTTTTCCCTTTTCCCTTTTCCCGGCCCTACGAACCTAATGATGCGGGTGTTTGACGAGACTTGCCGACCGGGACGCCGGGGGAACAAAAGGCGTTGCCCTTTCGGTGCAACGCCTTTCTCGTTCATTGCTTCGTGAAACGGATGACCGCCGTGTCGTAACCGCCATCCTGCAGGCGCTGACGCACGTGATTCATCTCGTCGAGCTTGCCGTACGGGCCCAGACGCACGCGGAAGAGCGTCAGGCCGTTGGCGTCGCGTTGCGTGATCTTCGCCTCGAAGCCCGAGAGGGCCAGCTTGGCACGCAGTTGTTCCGCGTCGCTTTGCGACTTGAACGCACCCACTTGCAGGTAGTAACCCGTGCTGGCGTTATCCGTGGCGCTGGCCGGCGGCGTGGTCGGCGGGGCGACCGGCACCGTCGACTTGCCGTTCAGAATGTCGGCCGGCGACGGCTTTTGCGCAGGCTGTGCCGGTGCCGTGGGGGCAGAAGCCGCCGGCGGCGTGACCGGCGTCCCGGGCACGAGCGGCGACGACTCGACGGCCGACGCGGTGTCCGGTGTGGCAGGCGCCGACGCGCCCGGCAGTGGCGTACGCGGCTGGAGCGACTTGTTCGGATCCGGCGCTTGCGCCGCCGGCGAATTCTCGGCGGGGCGCGGCGGCGTCTTTTCGACGAACGGGGTCGGTGTCTTCGTGATGTAGAGCGCAACGACGACGGCAACGGCCAGCCCAACGATCAGGCCGAGCACGATGCCCAGAAAAGTACCGCCCCGCTGGCGGGGTGGTCGACGTGTGTTTGCCATCGAGTCGATTCCGTCCTTACAGAGTTCCGATGCGGTTTGCCGTTCGGAGTGGTGGGTAACTTACATCTTGGCCGGGGCCGACACGCCCAGCACGGCAAGCCCGTTGCGCAGCACCTGACGCGTGGCCGCAAGCAATGCCAGACGCGCATGCTTCACGGTCTCGTCGTCGACCAGCACGCGATCCGAGTTGTAGAAGGAGTGGAACGCGCCTGCCAGATCCCGCAGATAGAAGGCCACGGCGTGCGGCGCAAGTTCCTCGGCGGCACGCGTGAGCATGTCCGGGTACTCGGCGAGCAGTTGCAGCAGCGCGAGGGCGCGTTCGCTGTCGAGCGGGGCGAGATCGGCGTTCGCCAGTGCGGCTTCGTCGCCGCCCCACTGCGTGAGGATCGAACAGATACGCGCGTGAGCGTACTGCACGTAGTACACCGGGTTCTCGTCGTTCTGCTTGAGCGCGAGGTCCACGTCGAACACGAATTCGGTATCGGCTTTGCGCGAAATTAGGAAGAAACGCACGGCGTCGCGGCCACGACGCAGGGCGTCTTCACGCTCGACGGGGTCCGTGACCGGCGTTTCCGCCGTAATGCCGCCCGACCATTCGATCAGATCGCGAACGGTCACGTAGCTGCCTGCGCGCTTGGAGATCTTTACCTCTTCGCCGTTGCGCATGACGGTGACCATCTTGTGCAGCACGTAATCGGGGTAGCCCTTCGGAATGCCGATGCCGAGCGCTTGCAGGCCGGCGCGCACGCGGGCGATGGTGCCGTGGTGGTCCGAGCCCTGCACGTTGATGACCTGGTGGAAGCCACGGTCCCATTTGCGCGTGTGATAGGCAACGTCCGGCACGAAGTAGGTGTACGTGCCGTCGGACTTGCGCATCACGCGGTCCTTGTCGTCGCCGTAATCGGTGGTGCGCAGCCACAGCGCGCCTTCCTGCTCGTACGTCACGCCGGCGTCGATGAGCGCCTGCACCGTACGCGCTACGCTGCCGTCGGCATACAGAGAGGATTCGAGGTAGTACTGATCGAAAATGACGCCGAACGTTTGCAGGTCGATGTCCTGCTCGCGGCGCAGATACGCCACCGCGAAGGCGCGGATCGAGTCGATGTCCTCGATGTCGCCGCTACCCGTGACGGGCGCACCGTCGGACGCCTGCACGGTCTTGCCGGCGAGGAAATCCTGCGCGATGTCGCCAATGTAGTCGCCGTTGTAGGCCGACTCGGGCCACTGGGCGTCGCCCGGCTTGAAGCCGCGCGCACGGGCCTGCACCGACGTGGCGAGCGTCTGGATCTGGACGCCGGCGTCGTTGTAGTAGAACTCGCGATGGACCGGACGTCCCTGCGTGCCGAGCAGCGCCGAGATCGTGTCGCCGAGTGCAGCCTGACGGCCATGCCCGACATGCAGCGGCCCGGTCGGGTTGGCCGAGACGAACTCGACCAGTACCGGCGCGGCGTCGTTGCTGGCGGCGCGTCGGCCGAAGGCGGCGCCCTCGGTCAGGATCGCGCGGGCCACCGACTGCTTGGCGGCATTGGCCAGACGCAGGTTGATGAAGCCGGGACCGGCGATTTCGACGGCGTCGACGAGGCCCTTGGCGCGGGCGTCGGCGAGGATCGCGTCGGCGATCTTCTGGGCCAGCTCGCGCGGGTTGGCGCGCAACGGCTTGGCGATCTGCATCGCCACGTTACAGGCCAGATCGCCATGTGCGGCGACTTTCGGGCGTTCGAGCAGGATGACGGGCGCGGCGGGCGCGGTGCCGTCCGCAGGCATCAAACCGGCGACGACGTCGCCGATCAGCGCGACGAGAGCATTCTTTTGTGCGGGTAGCATTGGCGGGTGTTTCGGGTGCGTCCGGACACGTCCGGACAGGCAATTGAATCGTCAGCACCGGATTTTAACAGGTGTATGATGAAGTCACGGTACCCCTCCCTGGGTGACATCGACAGGGACGGTGGTGGGTGATAACTCGAATAGGGAGCCAACCATGCTGGTAACGTTCAAGGCGCATGCGTCGCCAACGATCAAGATGCTCGAGAATCTCGCGCAATTGCTGCTCGGGATCGTCGGCAAGACGCTCGGCGAGCGCGGTGCGATCGGATCGGACGAAACAGGGGACGCCATCGCCAGGCTCGAAGCGGCAATTGCCGAAGACAAGGCGGCGGCAGACAAGGAAAGCGAGGGCAAGAAGTCCGACGAGCGCGACGAGGACAATCGCCTGCGTCTGTCGCAGCGCGCTTATCCGCTGCTCAACATGCTCAAGGAAGCTCACGCCGAGGGTGGTGCGGTGATGTGGGAAGTCAGTCGCTAAGCGCTCCGACGCCGAACACAGGTTCAAACGAAAAAGCAGGCCGCAAATGCGAGCCTGCTTTTTTTGTGTTCGTGAAAACCGGAGGGCATCAAGGAACCGGGGCCGCCCCCGGGCGAGGGGCTTGGGCTCGGCAGTGAAGCGTGAGCAATGGCGGCGCCGGTTCCCGTGTGGGCGCGAAGCGCCCAATGCCATCGAAAGTTACTGCGCCTTGCCCGGGGCGTTATCCGGCGCGTTGGTGGCGCCGTTGCCCGTATTGCCGTTGTTCGGCGTCTTCTTGGTGCTGTGACGCGGCTTCTGGGCCTTGGCATTCGGCTGCGGATCGGACGGGGTCAGCGTTTGTGCGCCCGGCGTCGGTGCCGACTGACGTGCGTCGGGCGACGCCTGACTGGGCATGGGGGTGATCGGATCCGTCGTCGTGCCACCGCCGGGGCCGGCTGCACCGCCGCCTGCCGAACCTTGTGCAAAACTCAGTGCCGAGGCGCCGGCGAGGGTCAGGGCTGCAACCGAAATGATCAGCTTCTTCATCAGATGGACTCCTTTGCTTTGCGCTGCACATTGAAGGAACGTCTTTCGTGCAGGCATCACTTGCGTTAGTGAGATTCCAGTCTAAGAAGCTGCGGCATGCGGTGCTGTAAGGGTTTGTAATCGAATGTAATTCGGCTTTTTCGCGGGAATTTTCCACGTCTGCCGAAGTTTTCGACGATCAAGGCATCGTCGGCATCGGCCTGCATCATCCGATCACGCACAGACCATATGCAGGTCGCACTGTGCGTCAATATCGATTAGTCGTCCGAACGACTTGACCAGAACACCTGGTTGACGCCAGGCAGCGTTTCCAGGTGATCGGTGAGGGCGTCGAGCTCGCCCGCCTTGACGGCGGTGGGCAGGAGTAGCGCCTCGATTTCCACTTCCGCTTCGCCGAACGGGTGAATATCGAGCGCACGCACGGGGTAGTTGGAGGCTTCGAGCCAGGCTTCGACTTTGTCGAGCACTTCGCGTTGCGTCGTGCGTGCGCAAATGACGGACAGCGCGTATGTGGCTTCGGACGTCGCCTCGTTGATCGGCGCGCGGTTGATACGGTTGACGACCGGACGCAGCAGCGTGTTGGCGGCGAGCACGAACAGCGCCACGATGATCGCCTCGACGATCAGGCTCGCCCCGGCCGCTGCGCCCACGGCCGCCGAGCCCCATAGCGTGGCGGCGGTATTGAGACCGCGCACCGAGGCGCCGTCTTTCATGATCGCGCCCGCGCCGAGGAAACCCACCCCCGACACGACATACGCGATCACGCGCGTATCTCCGGGCATGAGACGCATCGACAGGTCGACGAACGCCGCGGCGCCCACCGCTACGAGCACATTGGTGCGCAACCCGGCCGTACGTTGGCGGACCTGCCGCTCCACGCCGATGATCGTGCCGAGAATAAAGGCGACGGCCAGCGAGATGAGCGTGTTGAGCAGCGGCAGGAGATGGAAGTTCTGAAAGCTGTGCAGTGCTTGCATGGGACGTCCCGACGTAATCCGGCAATGTTGCGCCGCCGCATTATGGCACCGGGATGTGTCGGACGGAAGGCGTAGCGCCGCAACGCATGCCCGGCGCACCGGTACGTGACGGCGTCAGGACAGTTGCGGCGCGAGCAGGCGACGTGCTGTCGCCTCGTCCACGCCGGTCCGCTCCATGAAGTCTTCGACCTGATCGGGACCGATCTTGCCAACGCTGAAGTACGTGCTGTCCGGATGCGACAGATAGAACCCCGAGACGCTCGCCGCCGGCAGCATGGCGAGCGATTCCGTCACGCTCATGCCGATTTCGTGCGCTTGCAGGTAATGGAACATCGGTCCCTTGACCGAATGCTCCGGGCAAGCCGGATAGCCCGGCGCCGGGCGGATACCGACGTACTGTTCCTTGATGAGCGCATCGTTGTCGAGTTGCTCGTCTGCCGCATAGCCCCAGAAGTCGCGCCGCACCCGCGTGTGCATGCACTCGGCGAAGGCTTCGGCCAGACGGTCGGCCAGCGCCTTGAGCATGATGGCGCTGTAGTCGTCATGTGCGGCGAGGAAACCGGCCTCTTTGGCATCGACGCCAAGACCTGCCGTCACGGCGAACACGCCGATGTAATCCGCCACGCCGCTGTCCCTGGGGGCGATAAAGTCGGCCAGCGAGCGGTTGGGGCGACGCACGCCATCCACCACGGGACGCTCGCTCTGCTGGCGCAGGTTATGCCACGTGAACGCGACTTCCGAGCGCGATTCGTCGGTGTAGATTTCGATGTCGTCGTCGTTCACCACGTTCGCGGGCAGCATGGCGATGACACCGTTCGCAGTGAGCCAGCGTCCCTTGATCAGGCGATCGAGCATGGCGCGGCCATCGGCGAATACGCGCTGCGCCGATTCGCCGACGATCTCGTCCTTGAGAATCGCTGGGTACGGGCCGGCAAGGTCCCACGTCTGGAAGAACGGACCCCAGTCGATGAATTCGGCGAGCTCCGCCAGATCGTAGTTTTTGAAGACACGTCGGCCGATGAATTTCGGCTTGGGCGGCACGTACGTCGACCAGTCGACCTTGAACTTGTTCTCGCGCGCGGTAGCGAGCGAGACCATGGGCGTGGCCTTGCGGTTCGCGTGTTGCGCGCGCACGCGGTCGTAATCCGTCTTCACTTCTTCGAGGTAGCGCGCGGCGGCTTCGTCGGAGAGCAGGTTCGAGGCGACGGAGACCGAGCGCGAGGCGTCCGGCACGTAGATCACCGGCCCGTCGTAATGCGGCGCGATCTTCACGGCGGTGTGCACGCGCGACGTTGTGGCTCCGCCGATGAGCAGCGGAATGTTGCGCAGGCGGAAGTAGTCGTCGCGCTGCATTTCCGAGGCAACGTAAGCCATTTCTTCGAGACTCGGCGTAATGAGTCCCGACAGCCCGATGATGTCTGCGCCTTCTTCCTTCGCCTTCGCGAGAATCTCGGCGCACGGCACCATCACGCCCATGTTGACGACTTCGAAGTTATTGCACTGAAGCACCACGGTGACGATGTTCTTGCCGATGTCGTGCACGTCGCCCTTGACGGTGGCGATCACGATCTTGCCCTTGGAGCGGACATCCTCGCCGGCAGCCGCCATGCGCGCCTTTTCTTCCTCGATGAACGGCACCAGATGCGCCACGGCCTGCTTCATCACGCGGGCGCTCTTCACGACCTGCGGCAGGAACATCTTGCCCGCACCGAACAGATCGCCCACGACGTTCATGCCGTCCATGAGCGGGCCTTCGATCACCTGGATCGGGCGGCCGCCCGCGCTGGCGATCTTCTGGCGCACTTCTTCGGTGTCTTCGACGATGAACGTCGTGATACCGTGCACCAGCGCATGTGCGAGCCGCGCTTCGACCGGCTGATTGCGCCACTCGAGATTTTCTTCGCGCTTGGCGGCCCCGCCCTTGAAGCGATCGGCGATTTCCAGCAGACGCTCGGTGCTGTCCTCGCGACGATTGAGCACCACGTCTTCCACACGCTCGCGCAGTTCCGGATCGAGGTTTTCGTACACGCCGAGCTGACCGGCGTTGACGATGCCCATGTCCATGCCCGCCTGAATCGCGTGGTACAGGAACACCGTATGAATCGCTTCGCGCACGAGGTCGTTGCCGCGGAACGAGAACGACACGTTCGACACGCCGCCGCTGATCTTCGCACCGGGCAGGTGTTCCTTGATCCAGCGCGTGGCGTTGATGAAGTCGACGGCGTAATTGTTGTGCTCTTCGATGCCGGTGGCGACCGCGAAGATGTTCGGGTCGAAAATGATGTCTTCGGGCGGGAAGCCCACTTCGTCGACCAGCACGCGGTAACTGCGCTCGCAGATCTCGATCTTGCGCTGGTAGGTGTCGGCCTGCCCCTGCTCGTCGAACGCCATGACCACGGCGGCGGCGCCGTAGCGGCGAATTCGCCGGGCGTGATGCACGAAGGCTTCCTTGCCTTCCTTGAGCGAGATCGAATTGACGATCGCCTTGCCCTGCACGCACTTCAGACCGGCTTCGATCACTTCCCACTTCGAGGAGTCGATCATGATCGGCACGCGCGCGATGTCCGGCTCGGAGGCGATCAGGTTCATGAAGCGAACCATCGCGGCCTTCGAATCGAGCATGGCCTCGTCCATGTTGATGTCGATGACCTGCGCGCCGTTTTCGACCTGCTGGCGGGCCACCGCGAGCGCTTCGTCGAACTGGCCGTTCAGGATCATGCGCGCGAACGCTTTCGAACCGGTGACGTTGGTGCGCTCACCGACGTTCACGAACAGTGTGCCCGCGCCGATGTTGAAGGGCTCGAGGCCGGACAGGCGCATCGGCGGGACTTGCGGTGCGAAAGGCGTTTGACTCATGGGGCAATCCGTTCAGTGGTGGCGCACGCGTGTCGCACGTCTCGTGTCGATCCGCTCGACCGGGTCGGTGAGAGTGTGGGTGCGCGGGGCTTCATGCAATCGGTCTTGTTAAGGGCGGGCAGCGCGGCTCAGGCGTCGGCCTCTGCGTCGTTGCGATACTGCGACGGCCAGCGGCGCGGCTTCACTTGCGCGAGTGCCTTGGCGATCTCGGCGATGTGCTCCGGCGTGGTGCCGCAGCAGCCGCCGGCCAGATTCACCAGCCCCGCCTGGGCAAATTCCTTGAGCAGGCCCGAGGTCACGTCCGGGGTTTCGTCGAAGCCCGTATCGCTCATCGGGTTGGGCAGGCCGGCGTTCGGGTAGACCGATACGTAGGTGTTGCACAGCTTGGCCAACTCGGCGATGTACGGACGCATCAGGGTCGCACCGAGCGCACAGTTCAGCCCGAACGTGAGCGGGCGCGCGTGACGCAGCGAATTCCAGAAGGCCTCGACCGTCTGACCGGACAGAATGCGCCCGGAGGCGTCCGTTACGGTGCCCGAGATCATGATCGGCAGAATCTCGCCGGTGTCCTCGAACAGTTCGTCGATGGCAAAGAGCGCCGCTTTGGCGTTGAGCGTGTCGAAGATGGTCTCGACGAGGAACAGGTCCACGCCCCCTTCCATGAGCGACTTCGCCTGCGCGTAGTAAGCGTCGCGCAACTGGTCGAAGTCGACGTTGCGTGCGCCCGGATCGTTTACGTCCGGACTGATGCTGGCGGTCTTGGGGGTCGGGCCGATGGCGCCGGCGGCGAACCGGGGTTTGTCCGGTGTGCTGAAAGCGGCGCACGCCTCGCGCGCCAGACGCGCCGACTCGCGGTTCATCTCGTCGGCCAGGTCTTCCATGTGGTAGTCGGCCTGGGCGATCGTTGTTGCCCCGAAGGTATTCGTCTCGATGATGTCCGCGCCGGCAGCGAGATACTGACGATGGATCTCGCTGATGACGTCCGGCCGCGTGAGCGAGAGCAACTCGTTGTTGCCCTTCACATCGTGCGCGAAATCGGCGAAGCGTTCGCCGCGGTATTGGGCTTCGTCCAGCTTGTAGCGCTGAATCATCGTCCCCATCGCGCCATCCAGAATCAGGATGCGCTGTTCGAGCAGCGCGGGCAATGCCTGTCCGCGCGTGTATGGCAAGGCGGTGGGCAGAGCGTTCGCGGCGGGTGGGGTTGCGGTGGTCATGACGGACGTCGCCTTGAAGTGGCCGGAAAACCTATAATTGTAATGGTTTTCGCGGTTTGCGCCTGTGTGCCGGCGCCTGATCGAATGCGCCCCCGCGCGGCCACCGGGTTTGCTCGCCCACTGATCCCGAAGTTTTGTCGACGAAGCTGAAAATATGGAATTCCTGCTCCCGAGCGCCGCTCACAAGTTCCTGCAAGCCAATGCCAACGCGCTGTTCGTGGACTGCCGCAGCGAGATGGAACACCTGTTCGTCGGACACCCCGTCGGCGCGATCCACGTGGCCTGGAACGACGGTCCGGACTGGGAGATCAACCCGCATTTCGTGCAAAGCGTGCGCAAGCTGGCCGGTGCGGGCGGCGAGCGACCGGTTCTGCTGATTTGCCGTAGCGGCAATCGCAGCGCGGCCGCCGGCGAGGCGCTGGAGGCGGCGGGCTTTCTGAATGTCTATGGGGTGCTGCACGGTTTCGAGGGCGATCTCGATGCGACACACCACCGCAATGCCTTGAACGGCTGGCGCTTCGATGGGCTGCCGTGGCAACAGTGTTGAGACGGACCCGCGTCGGACGGCGCGAAAGTCTGACATGACGTCAATGACGTCGAATTCTCAGTCCATGAAAAAACCCTCGCCGATGCGAGGGTTTTTTGTGGGGTCGCACCGCGTGGGTATCGACGTATCGACATCCGGGGATGTCAGTGGAGCACGACCGGATTCGTCATGAAGTTGTCGAACTGCCCGAGGAACTCATCGACTTCGTCCTCCGACGGCTCGCTGGCGATCAATTTCTGCACTTCTTCACGGAATTGCCGGGCAAGCGAGCCGTCGAGGAAAATCTCGCGGCCGGCGGTCTTGTCCACGATTTCATAGCCACCGGCGGACAGCGAGTGATTGCCGTTATCCGCGGCAAACTCAACGACACAGTAATTCGGGCTGTTGTAAATCATGAGCATGGCAACTCTCCTGGTGTTCCTGCATGGTCCTTGGTAACCCACATAGGGGCGACGCGGCGCGATTTCAAGAGGCAGTACCCCATGATTCGCTTATCGGCACACCGGCTGACGAATTCAATGGTTTTGGCCCTCCATTTGTCAAAGGTTCCGCAACAAGTCCCGCAAGTCCATCATTTCCAACCACTTTTTGCAGGTTCATACGTTAGATGCGGTCCCTTGCAAAAATGTTGCAAGGGCATTCGTTACGAACTGTTTCTGTTCGACGATGGACAGATGGGCCGCGTCGGGCACGATCTCCAACTGAGCACCGGCGATACCGCTCGCGATGCGCCGGGCCACCGCCGGGGGCGTCGACGGGTCGTTTTCCCCGACGAGCACCAGCGTGGGCGCTTCGATCTCGCCAAGACGTGTTCGCACATCGAACGCGGCCAGCGCTTCGCACGCGGCGGCGAAGCCCTCCGGGTCGGCCTGCGCCACCAGTGCGCGGATACGCTCGCTAGTGGCCGGATGATGCTTGCGAAAGCGCTCGCCAAGCCAGCGTTCGAGGGTGCCTGCGGCGAGTTCCTTCATCCCCTGCGAGCGCGCCGTGGCCGCTCGCTGCAGGAACAGGTCGGCATCGGCGGCATCGTAGCCGGCGGTGGTGTCGATCAGGGTCAGGCTCGCGATACGCTCGGGAGCGTCCAGCGCGACCTGTTGGGCAACGGCGCCGCCCATGGAGATGCCGGCGAAGTGTGTGCGTGGAATTTCCAGGGAACTGAGCAAGGCAGTGGCATCGGCAGCCAATTGCGCGACGGAGTACGGGCCGCGCGTGACGTCGCTCTTGCCGTGACCCCGGCTGTCGTAGCGAAGCACCCGGAAATGCGCCGCCAACGCGGGGACCAGATCGTCCCATACGCTGAGGTCCGCCCCCAACGGATGCGCCAGCGTGAGCCACGGACCGTGTCCATCGACCGCGTAATGAATCGATGCTCCATTGGCACTGACCTTCATGTGCGGCCCCCTAGGTTCGTCGATGCGTTGCGAGGTAGTGTCGATGGCGTCGATGCGGTGGGATGTTTCCGATTATGTCAGGAACATCGGACTTCTGCTGAGCGTTTCGTCGTAGTTGGGCAACACTTTGCCGCATACCCGCATGGGCACGGCATCGCTTGAGATTCTAAGGATTTGCACGCCGGTTTTCGATACGGAAAACCCTGTGCCGGTCATGGACGCGTGGCGCCGGACTGCGCCATGGGCCATGCGTCACGGGGCCGTGCGCTGCGTGAAAATGAGCTCGAATTCCGTACCGGACGGCTCCGTTTGCTTGACCCGCACCGGCAGCCAGTCGAGCGAGGGGGCAAGCCAGATGTCCACGCGTCGCTCATCGCCCGCCTTGCGCGGCAGGCGAGTGAAGTGACGCGTTTCGAGATAACCCTGCGGCGTCGTCATCGTCTCGCTCCCCACGTACTGCACCGGCCACACTTCGCTGCTGTCCGTATCGACCACGGTGAATTCGTGGGTGACACCCACTTGGGTGTAGCGCTCGGGATTGCCTCTGGCGTAGCCGGCCAACTGCATCATCACGCTGAAACGGTCCTGCGCGCCGGGCGCCAGCGGCAAGGACTGCCCCGAGCGCGAGAACTGCAGTGTGGGCGTCGCCTCGCGACGGAAGTCCGTCACATATTCCGCGCGGCGACCGCGCTTTTCCACATAGCGGGATGGCGCGATGCCGTTGACGTCATACCCGCCTTCGCTGATGAATTCGAAGGTGCCGAAAAAGAGGATCGGCACCGAGATGCGCAACCGGTAATGCCCGTTGTCGTTGACCCAGTGGAGTTGGCCGGTCTGATTGCGCACGCCGTTCATGAGCGCGTCGTAGGTCAGCGTGACGGATGGCGGCGGGTCGAACTTGTCGCCATTGGCGGCGGCTGCCGTGAGGGCCACGCTCGGTGGCGACGTTGGCGCCGACGCCGTTGCGCCGGGGGCGTCGCCCGTGCCGGCCACCGTCGTCGAGGCGGCCTGGGGACCCGGCGTGTCGGTGGTCACCGGCGCGGCGAGCGAGTCGGGCGGGGCGGTCGCTGGGGCAGGGGGAGGCGGCTTCACCGCGGCCGCTGGCGCAGGCGGTGGCGGGGCAGGAGGGGCAGGAGAGGCCGGAGGCGCGGGCGGGGCGACCGGCTTGAGCGGGATCAGGGTGATCGGAATGCTGGGGATCGGCTTGTCTTCGAGCGTCGTGCGATGGCGCGCGACCCAGAGCGCGATGACCAGGTGCGCGACGAAGACTGCCATCAGCACGCCCGCCCAGAGCGCCCGGCGTTTTCCCCGTCCCTTCGGGCGCTGGGCCGAAGGCGCCGGCATCGCCATCGCCGAAGCGTCCGACGCCGAAGACAGGTCGGGGGCTTCAGGAATGTCATGGCGATCGGGGCCGGAAGGACCCGAATGACCTGCAGGATCGCTAGGAGGGGAGGGGCGCGAAGACACGAGGATCGATAATCGGGACGTCAGAGCGTCAGGATCGCATATCGGAACGAGTTTGGTTCGACACGCGCCGGCCGGGGCCGTTCATCGCTCGCCCGGCCGTGCCGCTCGACTGCCGTGGGTGCGTCACGTCGGACGGCCGGGCGCGTGGGCATGGCCGAGATCGGCAGACAACTTTTGGGCGAGCGTGCGCAGCGCCGTGTCGATGGGGCCGCCCCAGCGTGCGTCGAAGCGGCTCTCCGGCCCGAGCGCCATCAGTCCCATCACCAACTGTCCCGTCGCGTCGAATACCGGCATGCAGAATGCGTTGACGGACGGCAGCACGGTGCCCTCCACACGCGCGGCCCGATGGGCACGCACATCGTCGAGCACGGCGTCGTAGTCGGCGCGCGTGGCGGGCAACCGGTGACGCGACGCGTGCTGCACGGCCGCGAGTGCGGCGTCGATGAGTGGCGCGGTCTGGCGCTCCGGAAGATAGGCGGCGAACAGCCGTCCGGCCGCCGATTCGAGCATGGGCATGACGTCGCCCAGTCGCAGTGGCACGCGCATCGGAAACGTCGAGTCCAGCCAATGCACGACGGTCGGCCCCTGATTGCCCCACACGGCGAGCCCCACGGTCTGATCGATCGCGTCGCGCAGTTCGGACATGGCGAAACGGGCGGCCTTGAAGGCGTCGATACGCGCGAGATGCGCAAGGCCCATGCGCAGCGTGAATGGGCCGAGGTCATAGCGCCCGCTTACCGGATCCTGCACGATGAGGCCGAGTCGCTGGAAGCTTACGAGGTAGCGGTGCGCCTTTGCCGGGTTCATACCGGCGGCGTGCGCGAGATCGCGCAGCATCATGGCGTTCGACGCTTCGGTCAGCACTTCGATCAGCCGGAAGCCCACTTCGATGGACTGAATGCCCGAACGGGTTTTTTCCTCGTCGGGGGCGGCGGCGTTGCCCTCGCTGTCTTGGCCGATGTCGTTGTCGTGTTCAGGCACTGTCATGTGTCTCTTTTGTTGTCGTCATGGCCGCTCGATTCGCGATCGTTCGTGATCGATGTCCGCAAGCGCACGTGGTGCGCTCAGGTAGAATCCTCGGCTTCAAGCGTCATTCTATCGGGCCTGCGGTGTCCTGCTCCATGCCTGTCGGCATCATGCACGATTGCCCCGGCCCGGCGTTCGAATTGCCGCTGAACATCCGAACCCGTTCGCAGACTCCATTGCCATGAAACTCGCTACCCGTAAGGACGGCACCCGCGACGGCCAGTTGATCGTCGTCTCGCGTGACCTGTCGAGCGCCTGCATCGCCGACGCCATCGCTCCCACGCTGCAACGCGTGCTCGACGACTGGACGTTCTACGCCCCGCAATTGCATTCGTTGTACACCGAACTCAATCATGGTCGTGCGCGCAATACCTTCGCGTTCGACGCGGCCGAATGCATGGCCCCGTTGCCGCGCGCCTACCAGTGGGCGGACGGCTCGGCGTACGTGAACCACGTCGAACTGGTACGAAAGGCGCGCGGCGCGGAAATGCCGCCGGAGTTCTGGACGGACCCCCTCATGTATCAGGGCGGCAGCGACGACTTCATCGGTCCGACGGACGACATCGTCTGCGCCTCGGAAGACTTCGGCATCGACTTCGAAGCCGAGGTGGCTGTCGTGACCTCGGACGTGCCGATGGGCGCAAGCCCGGCGCGTGCGCTCGAAGGGGTGCGCTTGCTGATGCTCGTGAACGACGTGAGCCTGCGCAACCTGATTCCGGCCGAACTGGCCAAGGGTTTCGGCTTCTTCCAGAGCAAGCCGGCGAGCGCCTTTTCGCCGGTGGCCGTCACACCGGACGAACTGGGCGACGCCTGGCGCGACGGACGCGTGCACCGTCCGCTCACGGTGAAGTGGAACGACAAGAAGTTCGGTGCGCCGGAGTGCGGCGAGGACATGGTGTTCGATTTCGGCCAGTTGGTCGCGCACGTGTGCAAGACCCGTAACGCGCGCGCCGGGACGATCGTCGGCTCGGGCACGATTTCCAACAAGGATCGCAGCCGCGGCAGTGCGTGCATTGCCGAGAAGCGCATGCTCGAAACCATCGAGAAAGGCGCCCCCGAGACCGCGTTCATGCGATACGGCGACCGGGTGCGCATCGAGATGTTCGATGCGCAGGGCAAGACGATCTTCGGCGCGATCGATCAGGCGGTCGCGCCGCTCGACGAGTAAGCGTCCCGCGTTCGTCGCCATCGGTCGCGTGTGTGATCCGGCGCGCGCGATCGCCGGTCGCTTTCCCGTCGTCAGTCCCTGGGGGCCGCAGACGGCAACGGCCGACCACCCGGACGGGAAATTGAACCGGCCTGAATGCCTTGCCCGGCAAGGCTTTACGGCCTGTCGGGCGATGCTCGCATAGGGTGAACCCGGATATGGCGGGGAATTCTGGCTCCGCTATTCTTTGTCTCCTTGAGTCGTTGCGCACCCTTCGCGGGTATGCGCATCGGCCCTAACTTTCGCCGGCGCGGCGCGAGGTATCCGTCCCGGGGTGCCCGCGCGACAGAAAAAACCAGCGCAGGCCAGACCAGGAGATTTTTCATGCGAAACCCCGTGCGCACTGCCCTGCTGGGTGCGATGTTGCTGGCGCTGGCCGGCGGCGCTGCCGCTCAGGTCAAGATTGGTGTGAGCATCTCGCTCACCGGCCCCGCCGCTTCGCTCGGCCTTCCCGCGCGCGACACGATCAGCATGCTGCCGAAGGAAATCGGCGGCGAGAAGGTCGACTACATCGTGCTGGACGACGCGTCCGACACCACGACCGCCGTTCAGAACACCAAGAAGCTCATCTCCGAGAATCACGTCGACGCCATCATCGGCTCGTCGATCACGCCCAACACGCTGGCCATGCTCGACGTGATCGCTGCCGGCACGACGCCGACGATCTCGCTCGCGTCGTCCGCGCGCATCATCGAACCGGTCGATGCAAAGCGTTACTGGATGTTCAAGACCCCGCAGACCGACGCACAGATGGCCTCCGCGATCGCCGAGCACGCCAGCAAGCACGGCGTGAAGACGATGGCCTTCATCGGTCAGGGCGACGCGCTGGGCGAAGCCTTCTATGAAGAAGTCGCCAAGTTCGCCGGCCTTCACAAGATCAAGATGGTCGCGAGCGAGCGCTTTGCCCGCACGGACCCGAGCGTGACCGGCCAGATTCTGAAGATCATGGGCACGAACCCGGACGCCGTTGTCGTCGGCGCCGCAGGCACGCCGGCGGCACTACCGCCGAAGGCGCTGGCGGAACGCGGCTACAAGGGCCTCGTGTATCACAACCATGGCGTGGGGAATAACGACTTCCTGCGCGTGTGTGGCAAGGACTGCAATAACACGTATCTGCCGGCCAGCCCGGTGCTCGTGGCGTCGCAATTGCCGAACGATCACCCCGCCAAGGCCGTGGCGCTCGATTACATCAAGAAGTTCGACGCCAGGTACGGCGCGGGCAAGGTGGCGGCGTTCGGCTCATACGCCTGGGACGCCGGCATTCTGCTCCAACGTGCCATCCCGATTGCGCTCAAGAGCGCCAAGCCGGGCACGCCGGAATTCCGCAAGGCGCTGCGCGACGCGCTCGAAACGAGCAAGGACGTGCACGTGTCGAATGGCGTGACGAACATGAGCCCGTCCGATCACCTCGGCCTCGACCAGCGCGCGCGCGTGATGGTCAAGATCGACAACGGCAAGTGGGTGATTGCCCCGTAATGACCCGCATCATGACCGCCGCCGCTGTGGCGACGACATGAAGGCGAGAGGCCGTAGAGGCCTCGCCATCGACGGTTGACCGTCGGCGGTGCCGGCCGATGTCCGGTGCCGCTGTTCCATCCCCGCCTGCGCGGGGATATTTTTTTCCGGAGCGGTAATCCATGTCGCTAGATCCGTATCAACACTATCAGTCGCTGCAATTCAAGCGGCATCCGAACGGCGTGCTCGAACTCATCATGGGCGCCGGCGCGAACAAGAGCGGCCTGTCGACGGCTGACCATCGCATGCATCAGGAACTGGCCGACGTGTGGCGCGACATCGATCGGGACGCCGACACGCGCGCCGTCGTCATTCGCGGCGAAGGCAAGGGGTTCTCCGGCGGTGGCGACCTGTCGCTCGTGGAGGACATGGCCGATGACTTCGCCGTTCGCGCCCGTGTATGGCGTGAAGCGCGCGATCTCGTCTACAACGTGATCAATTGCAGCAAGCCCATCGTCTCTGCAATGCATGGTCCGGCGGTCGGAGCCGGACTCGTTGCGGGCCTGCTCGCCGACATTTCGATCGCCGCGAAGACCGCGCGCATCATCGATGGTCACACGCGCCTGGGCGTCGCAGCGGGCGACCATGCCGCCATCGTGTGGCCGTTGCTGTGCGGTATGGCCAAGGCGAAGTACTACCTGCTGTTGTGCGAGCCGGTCACAGGAGAAGAAGCCGAGCGCATCGGCCTCGTTTCACTGACCGTCGACGAAGCGGATCTGCTGCCCAAGGCATTCGAAGTGGCCGATAAGCTCGCGCGCGGTTCGACCACGGCGATTCGTTGGACGAAATACACGCTCAACAATTGGCTGCGCAGCGCCGGACCGGCGTTCGATGCGTCGCTGGCGCTCGAATTCATGGGATTTTCGGGGCCGGACGTACGCGAAGGCCTTGCGTCGTTGCGTGAGCGTCGTGCACCCGACTTCAGCGGTGACGCACCCTTTTGAGTCGCGTATGGCTCGCTCGCGCGCTGCTCCCGTGCGCCTGCCGCATCACGCGAATCGGGGTTTACGACCGCGCCGCGCCGTTTTGACACACGAGGGGCGCACGCTCGGCGTATGATCGATAGCCATACGCCCTGTGCGCCTGGCTTGCGCGACAAGCCGTGCGTTCCCGACCGTGACTGGAGATCGTAATGAGCGATTCGACGAGTGCCATGCCCAACGGCTTCGACATTCTCAAGAAGATGTGGGAGGCATTCAGTCCGCCCGCGACTTTCACCTCGCCGCTAACGCAGTTGATGCAGAGCGCCGCGCCGCTGCTCGATCCCGACGAAATCGAAAACCGCATCGCCGAGATGCGCGCCGTCGAACAGTGGCTCACGCTCAATCTGAACGTGTTGCGCTCGACCATTCAGGCCTTCGAAGTGCAACGCGCCACCTACGCCACGCTGCGTGCATTCGGCACGGGGAGCTTCGGCGCGGCGGGGGCGTCGGACACGGCGGCCACCGGCGCGTCCGACGCCGCCGACACCACCGGCCAGGCAGGTGCGTCCCACTTCTGGCGCTCGCCGTTCGCGACGCAGGAACCCGCGCAGGACGTCGAGTCGCAGGCCAGCGAAACTGAACCCGAGCCGCCCGCGCAGGAAGCGCACCAAGCGCAGGACGCGGATGACGCGGATGACGCCACGGAAGCGGGCGCGAGCGACGCCGGGCATGCCGGCGCCTCCGAATCGCCATTCGCACAGGCCGGCAGCGCGTATGGCGCGCTGGACCCGTCGATGTGGTTTAACGCGATGCGCGCCCAGTTCGATCAGATCGCGGCGGCAGCGCAGGCCGCAGGCGTGTCGGCTGCGCAGATGACCGAAGCGGCGGCGGCGCAAATGTCGGAGGCTGCGGCCAAGGCCACGCATGCGAGCGCGGGTGCGGCAAAGGCATCGTCGGCAGGGAAGGCCACGGGCAGCAAGGCGCGCACGGCGGCGAAGAAGACCGCCACCGGGACATCCGGCAAGGCGGCGCCGAAGTCGGGCAAGTCCGCTGGACGCCGCCCTGCCAGCAAGACGACGCCTGCAAAATCGGCTGTTGCCAAGACTTCCGCCAAGTCCGCCACATCCGCAAAGACGTCCGCCAAGACGTCGCCCAAAGCGGCGGTGAAGTCGGCCGGCAAAGCCGCAGGCACGACGGGCAAGCAAGCCGCCTGGAAGTGGTAACCGGAGGCTGGAGGCGCCGGGGTCCGTGAAGTCTGTGAATCGGGCCGCAGGCCCCGGTCGCTGACCGGGTGAAAAGCACAACGACGGCAGGAGGGAGGCCCCATGATCTCAGGCGAACGTACCGGTCTCGTCCTGATGGGCGGCGGCGCACGTGCCGCGTATCAGGTCGGCGTGCTCGCGGCGATTGCCGCGATTCAGCGCGAGGTCCTGCCGTCGCGGCGGGCGATCCCATTTCCCGTGGTGTGCGGCACTTCCGCCGGCGCGATCAACGCGGCCGCGCTTGCTTCACATGCAGACGACTTTCAGCACGGGGTCATGAAGCTCGACGCCGTCTGGCGGCAGTTCCACGCGGGGCAGGTGTTCCGCGCCGATTCGCTGGGCATGGCGGGCACCGGCGCACGCTGGCTCGCTGCCCTTTCTTTGGGCTGGGCATTGCGCCGTTCGCCGCGCTCGCTGTTCGACTGGTCGCCGCTCGCCGACATGCTGCGTCAGGCGATTCGTCTCGACCGCCTGCCGGAAGTGTTCGCGTGCGGCGCGCTCGAAGCCCTGTCGGTCACCGCGCTCTCGTATTCGTCCGGCAAGCATGTGACGTTCTATCAGAGCGCCGAACCGATTCAGGCGTGGAAGCGTTCGTTGCGTCTGGCCCGTAATGTGCCGCTGACGGTGGAACACTTGCTCGCCTCGAGCGCCATTCCGTATCTGTTTCCGGCGATCGAACTCGATCTGGACGGACAGTCCGAATACTTCGGCGATGGCTCCATGCGTCAGATCGCGCCGCTCAGTCCGCCGATCCATCTGGGCGCGACACGCGTGCTCATCATCGGCGCTTCGCACGGGCAGTACGGACTCGACAGCAGTGGCGAGCGTATCGGGGGCTATCCGAGTCTGGCGCAGATTGGCGGGCAGGCGCTCGCGAGCGTGTTCATCGACGGATTGTCGGCGGATCTGGAGCGATTGCAGCACATCAACAATGTGCTGCGATACGTGCCCGAAGCGCAGCGCGAGTCGAGCGGATGGCGTCCCATCGACACGCTGCTGATCTCGCCGAGCCAGCGACTGGAGCCGATTGCCGCGCGCCATCTGAAACAATTGCCGCGTGCGGTGCGCACCATGCTCGGCGCCATCGGCGCCGACGCCGAGCGCGGCGCGGCATTCGCGAGCTATCTGCTGTTCGAATCGGCGTACACTCAGGAACTTATCGCGCTGGGAGAGGCGGACGCTTACGCACAGCGCGACGCGATTGCCGCGTGGCTCGTCGCCGAAGCGGACGGCACGAGCCCGCTCGACGACGTCGAGGCCGGTGCCGTCGGCGGCGCTGCGCCCCCGGCGAACTCGCCGCTGTCGGTCGATCCTGCCGCCGCCGTGGCCGCATCGGTGGATACCGGCAAACCGGCCGCGTGAGCGCGCGTTTTCATTGCTTTGCCAACCCATGTCGAAACCTGTCTCGTCGAGTGTCGCTTGTCCCTATCCGTCCACGTTCTGGCGTGATCCGTCGTTGCCGTTCATCGAAGCGCGCGAAGTGCTCGACGGACGTCGCGTGTGCTACGCGTTGCATAGCCACGAGACGTTTTCCATCGGCGCGGTCACCGGCGGACGCAGCACGTATCTGAACGGCCGCGCGCGCGAGACGGTCGGGCGTGGCAGCGTCGTCGTGATGAACCCGGACGCGGTGCATGCATGCAACCCCATCGGCGATGAGGCGTGGGCGTATCGCATGCTGTTCGTCGACACGACGTGGCTGCGCGATCTCCAGCGCGAACTGGGGTTTTCGCATGGGCGCGATCTACACCTGTTCGACCCGATGTCGTCGAACGATCCTGCGCTGTACGAAGGTCTGAACCGGCTCTACGACGTGTGTACCGACGCGTCGCGCGATACCCTGGAGCGCGAGGGTGTCGTGCAGCAGTTCTTCATCGATGTGCACGAGCGGTTGAATCCCGCACCGACGCCGATGCGCGACGATTCACAAAAGCTCAACCGCGCGGCGGAGTTCATCCGTGCGCATTGCCGCGAAGCCCTGACGCTCGCGCAGATCTGTGAGGCGGCGGGGCTCTCGGCGTCGTACCTGACGCGTTCGTTCCGCGCGCAGTATGGCCTCACGCCGCATGCCTTTCTCATGAATCAGCGGATTCAGTACGCCCGGGCGCGCCTGCGTCGGGGACATGCGATTGCGGCGGTGGCGCTCGATGCCGGTTTCGCCGATCAGGCGCACTTCCAGCGCACCTTCAAACAGTTGCTTGCCGCCACGCCCGGCCATTACCGGGAGCCGCGCGCGGCCTGAGCTGTCACCCTGCCGCGACGAGATAGACGGCGCTGCCTGCCAGTAACGCGGCCATTACCCGGTTCAGATGGCGCACGCGCCTGGGGTGGCGCATATGATGGCGCAGCATCGCCCCCGCCGCCGCCCAGCATCCCACCGACAACCAGCACACGACGAAGTAGATCGCCGCGAATTGCCAGATGCGGCTGGCGTCGCCACCGGTGTAGGCGCCCATGCCCGCCAGCGCGGCAAGCCAGGCCTTCGGGTTGAGCCATTGCATGATGGCGCCGTGCGACATCGACGGGCCACGTTGCGGGTCGGCGTCGCCGAGTTCGCCGTCGTCGACCGCCAGCTTGTACGCCATGTACAGCAAGAACGCGACGCCGAACCACTGAATCGCCCGCATCAGCGCCGGCACGCGTTGCAGCAGTTCGTAGACGCCGAAGCCCACGGCGACGAGCAACACGACGAACCCTACCGTCGCGCCGGTCACATGGCGCAGGCTCGGCACGAGGCCATAACGCGCGCCCGAACCGAGCGCCACGACATTGACGGGACCAGGGGTGATGGAAGCGGCCAGCGCGAAGGCGGCCATCGAATAGAAAAGTGTCATCGGAATCCTCGTTGCAAGCACGTGCGCAGCGGGGGCTCAGTGCTGGATTCCGACTGTAGACGGGGATGTCTGCGGCGTATTGAAGAAAACTGCCCTCGGATCATCGACGGTGGCGACGAGGCGCCGTGTCCGGCGTCGGAGGACAAGTCGGCGCAGATCTCGCGGGAAAAGTTAGCGGAAAAGTCGATGACGCAGCCACCGTATCAGGCGGCCAAGCAAGGGCAGTTTCAGATAGAGATCTTCCGTGGCGTCCCAATAGTCGCGCTGGTAGGCGACGCGCCCGTCCACGGCAAGGCGCAAATGCGAGGCGCCGTGGATGACTTGTTCGTCGTCGAGCCAACGCCTGGCGTGGAAGTGGAGATTCCACACGATCAGCGCCTGATTGTGTTGCAGCAACTGGGCGGTCACTTCGATGCGCGGCACGTCAAGGCGCTCGAACAGATGCGTGAGCAGTCCGGCGACTTCGGCGGCGCTGCGAACTTCGTGAAGCGGTGTCTTCACGTAGACGTTGGGCGTGTAGAACTCGCCCAGATTGTCGACGCTCTGACGCGTCAGGGTCTCGACGTAGTGTGTAAGGCGTGTGAGCGCTGCCGTGTGGTCGATTTCCATAGATCCATAGGCGACGAGTCCGGGCGCGGGTCAGCGGGCGTCGCTGATCAATTCCGCGCGAAGGTCGGGCGCGCTGGTGCGCGGGTCCAGCCAGATAGCGAAGAAGGCGCGCCCGAAGGCGTCGCCTGCGATCTGGCCAATGAGCTTGCCGTCGGAGAAGAAGCGCGTGCCGTCGCCCGGTCGGAAAACCCCTGTGATGTGCTGTCCTGCCGATACGTCGGGCAGAATGCGGGCGAGCTCGTCGGCCCAGCGCTGCCTTTCGGCCTCGGTCCCCACTTGCAACTTGCTCATCTCGATCAGACTGCGCTGCACGAGCGTGCGCGACTTGAAACTACGTGCGTAGCGCACGTCGAGGACCAGAGGATGGGCGCTCCAGTTCGGCCCGACATGCTCGGCGCCGACGAACAGCGCTGCGTCGTAGAGATGGAAGCCCATTCGCGAGAACGATCCTTGTCCGACCAGATGGGCGGCGGGAACCTCCTGCGAGGCCAACTGGCCGGCGTCGAACGCCTGTGCGACGGGCGCTGCCGCGACCGCCATCAAAAAGCAGACGGTGCGCAGCCATACGGCAAAAGCGGGGCGAAATGCCTGATGTGTCAGGCGCGCCCGGCTTGCCCGATGTGCTCGAAGTGCCATGCTCGGCTCCTTATCGCGCAAGGATTCAGTCGAGTCGGTGGGCCCGTCGGGGACGTCCGGCTGCGTCGGCCGGGCGTCTGCCCATCATACGTGTTGCGTAATTGCGACTGAGAACTATCCTCAAAACAGGCGGATCAGTGCCGGATAGGGCGTCGCAAACGCGTAACCAATGTCTCTGGAATGCCGCCAGAATGTTTCCAGCGTAGACCATCGGACGCCACTCGCGCAGGCCCGAGGCACAAGGAAATACCCTGATCTGCGCCGCCGTACAGGGTACGAATCGCCGTCGACAGCGCGTCGGACCGTCGTTCCACAGGGCGACAACAAGGGGGGCGTCACGTGTTCGGGAAAGCCCGTCGCCCTCTTGAGCTTAGGGGCTTGGCATGACAATTTGACTCGCGTCAAAATTACGACGCATTACCGTCACGTGCGTGTCAAACGTCACGGTAATGAAGGGGAATTATGTTATGATTCAAGAGTTTGCCCATATTTTAGTAGGGTCGCTCTAAGCCATATCGCCAGGATGCGGCCAGATTACAGGCGTGAAATCGCCGTCCTTATGCGACGGCAGGGTTCAAGACGTGGAACCGGACGGCGGGGGCCGACCGTGACACGCTCACCGTTTTGTCTGTCGAAATTCGGCGTAAACTTTCACAATACTATCTTGAGTCCTGGTGTAAGGTCTCGCGACCTTGGGGGTAATTGAAATGACCGAAATGCTGTATCCCGAACTGTACAAGTCGCTGGAGGCAGTGCGTTGGAACATGGAGAAGGACATTCCGTGGGACAAGTTCGACGCGAGCCAACTCACCGACGATCAGGCGCGCACCATCAAGATGAATGCGATCACGGAATGGGCGGCGCTACCGGCCACCGAGATGTTCCTGCGCGACAACCGTGACGACAGCGATTTCTCCGCTTTCATGAGCGTCTGGTTCTTCGAAGAGCAAAAGCATTCGTTGGTGCTCATGGAGTACCTGCGCCGCTTCCGCCCGGATCTCGTACCGACCGAGGCAGAACTGCACGCCGTGCGCTTCCCGTTCGATCCGGCGCCGCCGCTCGAGACGCTGATGCTGCACTTCTGCGGTGAAATCCGTTTGAACCACTGGTATCGCCGTGCTGCCGAGTGGCACACCGAGCCGGTCATCAAGCACATTTACGAAGTCATTTCGCGCGATGAAGCCCGTCATGGCGGCGCTTACCTGCGTTACATGAAGAAGGCGCTGACGAACTTCGGCGATAACGCACGTGCTGCGTTCGCGAAGATCGGCGTGCTGATGGCTGCGGCGCGCCGCACTGAAAAGCCGCTGCACCCGACCAATCTGCACGTGAACAAGGAACTGTTCCCGAACGACACGGTGCAGTCGCGTCTGCCGGAGCCGGAGTGGCTCGAGCACTGGCTCGACGAACAGATCAAGTTCGACGACAGCTGGGAAAAGAAGGTGGTCGAGCGCATTCTGCACAACATGTCGCTGCTGTTCGAGCGTACGTTCGCGACGGCGCAGGACCTGAACCGCTACCGCAAGGAAATCACCGTTCGCCTGGCGGCGGTGGCTGCACCGGCACCGGCCGTGGCGGCATCTGCCTGAACGGGCGTCGGCGCGAGCCGAGCGTTGCGGTATCAGCGAAAAAGGGGCTTCGGCCCCTTTTTTGTTGGTGCGTCGTGGGACAATAGCGACCATCAGCGCTCGTGCTGCGTTTCCAGCGCCAGGTGCGCCTACTTCGATCGATCGTCATGTCATCTTCCCAAGTCATTCCCCAGGCCGACTTCGAGGCCAAGATTCTTTCGCGCGAAGCGTTGGCCGCGCTTGCGCCGACGTTGCCGCGTCCGCTCGTGTTCACCAACGGTGTGTTCGACATTCTGCATCGCGGGCACGTAACGTATCTGGCGCAGGCGCGTGCGCTCGGCGCGTGTCTGGTCGTCGGGGTGAATACGGACGCGTCGGTTCGTACCCTGGGTAAGGGCGATGATCGCCCCATCAACAACGAGAACGATCGTGCCGCCTTGCTCGCGGCGCTGCAAAGCGTCGACTACGTCGTGACGTTCGGTGAGACGACGCCCGAAGCACTCATCGCGGCCGTGCGGCCCGACATTCTCGTCAAAGGGGGCGACTACGACATGGACAAGCTTCCCGAGTCCGCGCTGGTGCGCGGCTGGGGCGGCAGGGCGCTGGCGATTCCGTTCGAACACCAACGCTCCACGACGTCGCTGCTCAAGAAGGTGCGGGCACAATCATGAATCTGGCGCCTCTCGTTGAAGTCACGCGCGGCGCGAATGGCGTCGATACGGTCGAATGCGTGCACTACGGTTCGGTCGCAGTTGTCGACGCGCAAGGCCGCCTGCGATACGCCGCCGGTGATCCTTCGTTCCTCACGTTCTCTCGCTCCACGCTCAAGCCATTTCAGGCGCTGCCATTCGTGGAAGGGGACGGCGTCGCGCATTTCGGACTGTCGCAGGCGGAACTGGCATTGCTGTGCGCCAGCCATTCCGGCGAATCGTTTCACGTGGATGGGGTGAAGCGCCTGCTGAACAAGGCGGGCTGCGATGAGCACCATTTGCAGTGCGGCTGCCACGTGCCGACGTTTTACTCCGCCACCGGCAAACGTGCACCTGCCGATCTGAAGCCGACGCCGCTGCACCACAATTGTTCGGGCAAACACGCGGGCTTTCTCGCGTATTGCGTGCAGCATGGCCTGCCGCTCGACAGTTATCTCGACCCGAACCATGCGCTGCAGCAGAAGATTCGCGCGCGCGTGGGCGATGTCGTGGGTGTCGATGGCGGTGCGTTGCCCCTGGGTATCGATGGATGCTCAGCGCCCAATTACGCGCTGCCGCTCGACAAGCTGGCAGCGGCGTACGCGCGGCTCGCCGCGAGCGACGAGGCCGCGCTCTCGACGCTGTTTGCCGCCATGACAGCGCAACCCGAGATGGTGTCCGGCACGGCGCGCAACGATCTGGCGTTCATGCGCATGGCGCCGGGCGACTGGGTGGCGAAGATCGGCGCAGACGGTGTGCAGACCATTGGCGTGCGCTCGGCCGGACTCGGTATTGCGATCAAAGTCGTCGACGGCAATATGCGGGCGCTTTACACCGCAGCCGTTGCGGTACTCAAGGCGCTCGGTCTCGTGACCGTACCCGAGGATACCGGTCTGGCCCCCTGGGTCGCCCCAGTCGTCAAGAACGCGCGTGGCACGCGCACGGGCGTAGTGCGCCCAGTAGTGGAACTCAGGCGCGTGTCCTGACCGGTATTGGCCGACGACGAACGACGAACGACGAACGACGAACGACGAACGACGAACGACGAACGACGAACGACGAACGACGAACGACCAACGACCAACGACCAACGACCAACGACCAACGACCAACGACCGACCATCTATGGCGGCATGGCATTCGCAACGACATCGAGAATGATGCCAGCCGCCAGCCGCCAGCCGCCAGCCGCCAGCCGCCAGCCCCCAAGCCCTACCACCTGCGATGGCGGGGCAGGGCAGGCGGCTAATGCACGCCGGCGGGTGGACTACCTGCCGGTGTGGGGCAAGCCTTGACCAACTGTGCCGACCATTGCTGGGTGACAACCCCGCGGACTTGCGTCGCCGCGTTCGCATTGATACCCGCGATGCGATAGATAATTCGGCTCCTGGCATTCGGTCTCTCGCTCAACTGCGGCGTGAGGCCCTTCTTTTGCGCCGCCGCCATGAGGCGCGTCGCACGATCCTTGTCATTGAACAGGCCGAGCGAGACGACAAGCGTTGAGCCCTCGTCGTTCACAAGAAAGTACTCCGTCACGCCAGCCGCGCGCAGTTGCGCCACCTGCTTGTCGGCAGCGGCCTTGTTGGGCACGGCATCGAGATGCACCCAGTACCGCTTGTCGACCGAGATCGACTGAATATCGCCTTGCCCCGCCGGGAGTGCCGCGAGAAGCAGGCCCCGCGCTTGTTGCGCGTCCGCCGCCGCGAACGGACCGACATCGAGGCAGGTGGAGGCCGTCACGGCGGCGGCGGCTTGCGACGCGCCGGGCTCGCTCGACACCGCGCCGGGGGCTGTTGTGGCAAGGGCGTGGCTCGCTGCGGCCTCGACGGCGGATGCTGCCGAGGCCGTCGCCTCGGTGCCGCTTGCGCCGCCGGGAGCTTCGGAGGTCCCGGGGGATGCGCTGGCCGCACTGGCTGATGTCGGGCCACTGATTTGCGCACCGGTCAGGCGAACGCGCGTGGGGTCGACCTGTGTCGTGACACGTGCCGGTTCGCGACCGGTGTCGGGCAGCACGTCACGCCATTTCAGCCAGCCCAGTTGCACGGCGACCAACGCTGCATTCGCAGCAAGAAACATGACGAGCAATAATGCGCGCAACATCTCAGACGCCTCCGTCCGCATGCCCGGCGTCGCGTGATTTGCTTGCCGGGGTATCAGTTGTCGTATGGGTTGTCGTAGCGGCCGTCGTGTTGGCTGCCCCATGAGGTGTGGCGGGGGATGTGGCGGAGGGGTTGACGGACGGCGTGACGGCGTCACGCGCCGCGGGTCCGGCGCCTGGCGACGCTTCGGCCGCTCGCAGCGCAACTTCGTAAAGTCCCGCAGTCACGAGTTGATCGTGTTCGGTGAACGGCAGCGTCAATGCATGGGCGAGCGCATGACGTGCGCCGCCCGACAGCACACAGCGCACCGTTGCGCCGAGTTGCGATTCCAGTTGTGCGTGGCTGCGCTCCACGAGACCGGCCTGCGAAGCGGCGCATCCCCGAAGAATGGCTTCCGCGGTGCTGCGCGCGAAGGCTTGTCCGCCCGACGGCGTAGTCGCCTCTATTGTCGGCAACTGTGCGGTGCCTTGCGCCAGGGATTGCAGCATCAATGCCGGACCGGGGGCAATCAGCCCGCCGAGATATTGGCCGTCACTGCGCAGCGCCTCCACGGTGGTGGCAGTGCCCAGGGTGACAATCAGCAAATGTTCGTCCGGCCATGCGGCGTGTGCGCCGATAAGACTGGCCCATCGGTCGCTGCCGAGTTGCGACGGCTCACGGTAACCGTTGCGAACGCCCGCGCCCGACTCGCTCGCCTGCAGAACTTGCAGCCAGTCGGCGGACGCCATGCCCCACAAGGTCTGCAAGGTCATGCGCACGGCCTGTTCGGCCGCTTCCCCGGCGACATTCGTCAGCCACACGCCAGTGGGCGCAGGGCAGACGAAGTCGTCGTCCTGCGTGCTGCGACCTGCCTGACCAAGCGCCAGCGGCGCGGTATTGGGGAAAGGGTGCCGGTCGCTTCGGCGCCTATCGGCGGCGGAAACACCCGAGGCATCGGCGTCGTCGGCGTCGTCAGCGTCGTGGGAGGCGCCAGCGGCGCCAGAGGCGTCCGGGACGTTCGAACTCAGCGTTGCCCACCCGGCGCGAATCTGCGTGGCAAGCAATCGCCACTGCGCGTGGTCCACGGCACCGCTGGCCAGAAACGATGGCGCCGCCGCGCGCCAGTTCGCGGGCCGTGTTGCGGGCGCCAGTGCCCACTTGATCCTGCTGTTGCCCGCGTCGACGAGCAACCAGGGGGCGGCGCTCGTGCCCGTGTTCTGTGTCTCGTGCGACGTGAGCGTCGGTTGTGGGGATGTCTGCCATGATTGGCTCATTCGCGAACTCCCCCAGCGCCCGATGCCCCAGCGGCCGACGACGGATCGAGCAATCGCACCGAGACTTCGCCGCTGGCAATCGTGCGTTCGCCTTCGTCTGTCGCTACCCGCAGACATCCGTGGGAATCGACGCCAAGCGCGACACCGTGCAACACGTCGCGCCCCTGTTCGATCACGCGAATCGACGATCCTCCGTAGGCATGCATGGCTTCCCAGTCTTCGCGAAATGCTGCGAACCGTTGCGCCGAGAACCGTTCGAGCATCGTGGCCAGACGTTGCACCAGAGCGATGAGGACCGATGACATGTCCGGTTCCGCGAGCACCGATTCCAGGGCCGCCGGCGGTGTGGCGGGAATCGTCGGAGTGGTGGGGAGCGTCTCGGTAGCGGCGCGTGCCCGGTCAACCGAGGGGGCGGACGCCGCAGGCGTCGCGAGGGGTGCCCCGAGACCCGACGAGGCCGATGCGCTCGCCCCAGCGGCAGCGCTGTCGATGCGCGTCGCCACATCGCCCGCGTGTCGAAGATTGACCCCGATGCCGATGACGACCCCGATGCGGCCTGGTCCTGCCGGCACGGTCTCGATCAGAATGCCTGCGAGCTTGCCGCCACGCAGCAGCACGTCATTAGGCCATTTGAGGCCCAGCGCCTGCGGTGCAGACAAGGGCAGGTCGGAGAGCCCCTCGACGACGGCAACCCCTGTCGCGAGCGACAACCCCGCCAGTTCGGCCGGTCCACCGGGCATGACGTAGGCGAGTGAAAAGGTGAGGCTGTCGCCGGGCAGGCTTTGCCAGACGCGTCCGCGCTGACCACGTCCTGCCGTCTGATGCATCGCTGCGCGCACGATGGGAGCGCACGAGACGTCTTCGCGCAGCCGTGCAAGCAAGTCGAGATTGGTGGAGCCGGTGGCGTCGACGACTTCGACCTGCCAGCTCCTGCACGACGTGACCAGACGGGACCGTATGCGCTCGCCGTCAAGCTCACGCGCGGGGGCGGCCATCGACGACATCGGCCCTCCGCTGGACTGGCTTTCCGGCAGGGCGGAAGGTGTCACGGCGCCGGGCGTGTCAGGAGTAGAAGATGCGGCGTTATTCATGGCTGCTATTGTAGCGGCGAGGCTGGTGCTGCGCCGGGCTGTCCTGCGTCGGATCGCGCATTTCGGCATGATCCGGGGCGTGCATCGGACAATTCCGGCGGGTTTTCAGCCCGCGCCGGGTTGCCATCGACAGGTCGCACCTGTACCGTACAATGACCGCGTTTTGCTGGATTCATGCCGGATTCCGGCCAGTTTGTCGTCAGGAGATCCAACGTTTTGAACCTCGATGCCGTTCCCACTCTCGAGCTGACCACCTCGGCGCAAGGCCCTGTGGTCATGCTGCGCGGCCTGTGGACGGCGCTGGCGCTCTCGCAGCGCAAGAAGACGCTGCTGGGACTGGTTCGCGCCCTGCCTCGCGGCGAACTGGCGTGGGATCTGACCTGTGTCGAACGTCTGGACCACGTCGGTGCGCAAGCGCTATGGCGCTACTGGCAACGCAAGTATCCCCAACGCATCGCACTCACCCCCACGCAGCGCGCATTGTTCGACCACCTCGCCGAGTTCGACCGCACGCGGCAGAGCCCGGTGCCTGCGCGTCGCGTCGACCCGGTCAGCCGTCTGGGCTACTCGCTGTTCACCCTCGGCGAACATCTGCGTGACGGCATCACGATGTTCGGACGTTTCGTGATCGACCTCGGTCGCGTCGTCCGACAC
Organism: Pandoraea vervacti; assembly: GCF_000934605.2. NCBI lineage: Bacteria > Pseudomonadati > Pseudomonadota > Betaproteobacteria > Burkholderiales > Burkholderiaceae > Pandoraea > Pandoraea vervacti. Next base: position 525,145 of record NZ_CP010897.2, read on the forward strand.
CCCGCGCGCGCGCCATGGCTGGAAATGTCCGCGAACATTTACAGCGCCGGCACCCGCGCGTTGGGGATCACCGCACTGGTGGCGTTTCTTATCGGCATCGTGCTGTCCTATCTGTCCGCCCAGCAACTGAAGTTGTACGGGGCAAGTACATTCATTGTGAATATTCTGGGCCTGGCGGTGATCCGCGAACTCGGCCCCGTGCTCTCGGCAATTCTCGTGGCCGGACGTTCCGGTTCGGCGATTACCGCGCAATTGGGTGTCATGCGCGTGACCGAGGAACTCGATGCCATGCGCGTGATGGACATCCCGCATGGCCTGCGTCTGGTGCTGCCCAAGGTCATCGCGCTGGCCATTGCCATGCCGCTTCTCGTCATGTGGACGAACGTGGTCGCCCTGCTTGGGGGCGCGATCGCGGCAAAGTACGAACTCGGCATCGGGCTGCATTACTTCTTCACTACGCTGCCCAACGCCGTTCGCATCGCGAACCTGTGGATCGGTCTCGGCAAGGGCATTGTCTTCGGCATGTTGATCGCCCTGGTGGCGTGCCACTTCGGCATGCGCGTGAAGCCCAATACCCAGAGTCTCGGCGAAGGCACGACGCAGTCGGTCGTCACGTCGATTACGGTCGTGATTCTGGCGGATGCCGTTTTCGCCATTCTTTTCCGTAACGTGGGGATCGGCTGATGAGCGATTCCACTGCGCGCGTTTCATCTGCATCATCTCCTTCGCTCGCCTCCGCGGCCGTGCCGTCGCAGGGTGGCGATGTGTTATTCGGTGCATCGGCCAGTTGCCCTCCGGTGTCCTCAACGTTGCCGGGTGAAGCGCAACCGGTCATCGAAGTTCGCGACCTCACCAAGCGTTACGGCACGCACACGATCCACGAGCATCTGGATCTCACCGTGCGCCAAAGCGAGATCATCGCGCTGGTTGGCGGATCGGGGTCGGGCAAGACCACACTGATCCGACAGATCATCGGACTGGAAGCCCCCACGAGCGGGCACATCAGGGTGTTTGGCCACGACATCACGATGATCGACCGTCGCACTGCGCACTTGCTGCGCCGTCGCTCGGGCATGCTGTTCCAGCGTGGTGCGTTGTTCTCGGCGATGACGGTGTTCGACAACATTGCCCAACCCTTGCGCGAGTTGCACACGCTATCGGAAGACCTGATTCGCGACGTCGTGATGTACAAGCTCGAGATGGTCGGGTTGTCGGGGCGTATGGCCAACCGCATGCCGTCCGAGTTGTCGGGAGGCATGATCAAGCGTGTCGGTATTGCGCGCGCCATTGCACTGGAGCCGGAGCTGCTCTTCCTCGATGAGCCGACGGCTGGTCTCGACCCGCAGGCGTCCGACGAATTCGTCGACATGATTCGCGGCCTGCATCGCTCGCTCGGCCTGACCGTCGTCATGGTCACGCACGATCTGGATACGGTGATGATGCTCGCTACCCGCGTGGCTGTGCTGGCCGAGCGTAAGGTGCTCGTCAATGCGCCGGTCGAAGATGTGGTGTGTGTCGATCATCCGTTCATCCACACCTTCTTCCTCGGTGAGCGTGGCAGACGCGCTTTGCTGGCCTTGCCTGCGGCACGACGCGCCAAGATTTCGGAGTTACTCGACGATGGAAAATAAATCGCACGCTTTTATGGCGGGCCTGTTCACACTGCTGTTGCTCGCTGCCGTTGCCGCTTCGGTGTACTGGTTCAATCGCGACAACCGTGTGCGGGTGCCTTACGACCTGGTCGCGACTACCAACGTGACAGGCCTCAATCCCGAGTCGGCGGTGCGCTATCGCGGTCTTGCTGTCGGCAAGGTGGAATCGATCAAATTCGATCGGCGCAAACCCGGGCAGATTTTGATTCGCATCCTCGTGAACGAAGGCACGCCGATGACCCGGTCGACGTTCGCCACGCTGAGCTACCAGGGGGTGACGGGGCTGGCGTTCGTGCAACTCGACGATGACGGACACGACCGCACGTTGTTGCCGTCCTCGGAGACACAGGTCGCACAGTTGCGGTTGCGTCCGAGCTTCGTCGACGAACTCCAGCGTCGCGGGAACAATCTCGTGCATCAACTGGAAGAGGCGACGTCGTCGGTCAACAAATTGCTAGCCCCCGAAAACCGACAGGCGATTCTGGATTCGATCAACAGCGTGAAGACGGCCGCCCAGAGCGTGAATCGCGTGGCCACGCAACTGGAGCCCGTCACGAAGCAATTGCCGGAGACGGTGCGCGAGTTGAACGGTACGCTCGCGGGCGCGCATCGCCTGACGAGTCAATTGACCGATCCGCAAGGTCCGCTCGTGCGCAATCTGGATAGCGTGGGCCGCGCGGCCGATCAGGCGACGTCGAGTCTTGCCGCCTTCCAGGGCACGATGCAGACGTTCGAAGGCTCGCTGCAACAGGAAGCGCTGCCGCGTTTGAACCGGCTCTCCGACGATCTGCGCTTCACCTCGCAGGCAGTCGGGCAGGCCGCCGAGACGATCAACCGCAATCCGCGCGCGCTGCTGTTCGGCACAACGCCGCCCCCGCCGGGACCAGGTGAGACCGGTTTCACTTGGCCGGGCGCGACGAGCGGGGCAAGTCAGTGAGGCGCGACACCGTCATGCAAGGGGATATCGACATGGGTGGACCGAACGGATGGATGGCAAGGGCTGGGGCGGTCGGGCTTGACGACACGAACCGCACGTTCGACGGGACTGGGGCAACAACGGTGAACGAACTGAACACGACGACGAGGAATTCGGTGAACCCCAAGCGTGGATTCAACGCACGGCTGCGCGGTGTCGCGCAGTGCACAGCCAACGGTTCGGTCCGTGACGCTGCCAGGCGCGCGGCTACGGCGGTCCTGACGGCATTGGGCATGGTCACGGGGACGGCTGTCCTGGTGGCCGGTTGCGCCGCCCCGGCGCCGTCCGCTTCGCTGGCGCGCTTCGACCTTGGCCCGCCCACGATTCCTGCGTCGGCGCTTGTCGGCACAAACGGCCAGAGCAGCGGCGAGGGGGCGAGCGTTCCGGGCAGCGTGAATGGTGCGAATGGCGTGAATGCGCCGACATCCGATGTCGCCGCTGCCAGTACGCCGCAGCTCTCGCCGCTCAAGGTCGTCGTCAATGCGCCGAGCTGGCTTGACTCCGACATGATCTATTACCGTCTGCCTGCCAGCGAGGGCGACCAGGCGCGCGTGTATGCAAATAGCCGTTGGCTGTCTTCGCCCGCACGGCTGTTCGGGGATCGTCTGCGCGCTGCCCTGGCGGTCGATCGGGTCGTGCTCGCCGCAGGGGACCCTGCAGCGGCGCCTGCGCTGCGCGTCGACATCGAGGAGTTTGCGCAGTACTTCGACAGCACGTCGGCAAGTCACGGCGTAGTGCAGGTTCGGGCGACGTTGTTCGATGGCCCGAAACTGCTTGCCCAGACCACGCTTCGCGGGCAGGCCCCCGCGGCTACGGCGGATGCGGCCGGCGGCGCCAAGGCGCTCGCATCGGCAAGCGACACCGTGCAGCGTCAATTGATTCAGTGGCTCGCCGGCCGCGTGCCCGCCCCCTCGGCCACGACTCGCGCACCGGCGCAAACGCGCGCATTGCCGGCAGCGACGTCGTCAGCGTTGCCGCCTTCGACTGGCGCGCGCGCCGCGGCACCGTCGCGATAGCGGGCTGTCTCGCCCATGCCCGAGCAGAACATCAAACCCTGGCAACGACGCGCTTCTCCGCTCACGCGTCAGGCACTGCTGTGTCTGATTCTGCTGGTGGCGTACGCGAGTCTTTATCCGTTCGAATTTCAACGCGCCGCCGTCGGCCCTTTCGACTACCTGTTCGCGCCGCTTCCGCGCTGGATGACGATGTTCGACGTCGTGACCAACGTGCTGGGCTACGTGCCGCTCGGTGTGCTGACGGTGCTGGCGCTGCACCCGGCGTGGCGAGGTACGCGTGCGGTGCTCGCCGCCTTCGTGCTTGGCGCACTGCTCTCTTGCGGCATGGAGGCGTTGCAGACGTATCTGCCGACGCGCGTAGCGTCGAACGTCGATCTGGCGACGAACGCCCTCGGCGCGCTCATCGGTGGTGCGATTGCTGTGCCGCTTACGAGCCCGCTGCTCGATCGCGGGTGGCTCAGGCACCTGCGTTTCGCGTGGTTCGAACGGCATGCGAGTCTGCTGCTCGTGTTGCTCGCGCTATGGCCCTGGGCGCAAGCCTATCCCCAGCAATTCCTCTTCGGTGACGGCGATCTCGTGCGCCAGATCTGGCTTTGGCAGGACCCCGACATCACCGATCTGGTGCTCGATTGGGTGCCGAAGCTCGGAGAACTGCAGGACTATCTGTCGGCGCTCGACGCGGTGGCTAGCCACGCGTTGTGGGAAACGGTCGTCACGGCAAGCGGCACGGTACTGGCCGGCTTGCTCGCGACGCTGGCGATGCGTCGCTCGGCGCCGCGCGTGCCGCTGTTGTGCGCCATGTTCATCAGCGCGTTCGCGATCAAGGCGATCACTTCGGCATGGCAGTTTTCGCCGTCGCAAGCGTTCGACTGGGTGACGGCGGGAGCAATCTACGGGCTGATCATCGGCGCGCTGGTGCTCGCGGTGGCCGGGCGCGGGCCTCGCTCGCTTCGCGGTGCGCTCGCGCTGGCGGCGCTCGTGGTGCTGCTGGTCTTCGTCAATCTTCTGCCCGCCAACCCGTATTACGAGGCCGCGCTTCAGTCATGGCGGCAGGGGCAGTACGTGCACTTCAACGTGCTGGCGCGCTGGCTCGCCTGGACCTGGCCGTATCTTGTGCTGATCTACCTGCTCGCGATGTTCGATCCCAGCCATCACGGGCCTGCACGTAGCGTCGGCAAGCAGCGCTGACGCTGAGCGCCATTCGCTTTCACCGGGCTGTTCCCCACGCTTCGGGGGCGTGCCTCGGTGCTATTTCTGCTATTTCCCGGCGCTGTTTCGCCGAAACCCCCGCCAGACAAGGGCTCGGCGGTAGATTTCACCTTGTGATTGTTTCCATTTTGGAAATAGCGTATTGGCCTGCAATCCATTGGTGAGACGACGCGCCACTCCTAAACTCCTGTGTAAGGCACGCTGATACTTGATGTGCCATGACCGCCCGGCATCCTCAGGCAGATCCCGGGCGGTTTTCATTGGGAGGGAAGATGAGCACCTGGGGATTGGTGTTTGCGCACAAGACACGGCAGCGTGTGCTGATGGCCGTGATTGCGGCCGCCACGGGCATCGAAATGCTGGAGAACGGCATGTTCGTGTTTGCGTCGTCGCATATCGCGGGCGGCGTCGGTGCGGCGCCCGAGGAATACGCCTTCGTCTCCACCCTCTATGCCGTGGCCGGCATCCTCGTCATTCTCAAGCAGCGCTGGCTCGCGGCGCGCCTCGGGTATCGCGGGTTCCTGACCGGTGCGCTGACGCTCATGGCATTCGGCGCCTGGTTGTGCGGCATGGCCCATAACCCGACACAACTTGCCGTCGCACGATTCATTCTCGGACTGGGCGCGGGATCGTTGTTTACCGCCAGCCGTATTCTCATCAATCTGTGCTTCGCGCCCGAACTGCGCATGCGGGCGCTGCTCTTCTTTACGTACGGATTTTTCGGCGCGCAGATTTCCGCGCCGTTGCTGGCCAGCTATCTCGTCGATCACTTCCTGTGGTCGTCGGTGTTCTTCGCCATGGTGCCGATTGCGCTGGCCGGCGCCTTCGCGTCGTGGCGCTTCATTCCCGACTTTCGTGAACGCCTGCGTGACGAAGGCGAGTTCGAGATGCGTGGCATCGTGTTCTTTGCCGCGGGCGTGCTGTTCGTCGAAGTAATGATGCAGCGCTCGCGCTTCGATTTCTTTTCCAATCCGTTGCATCTGCTTGAACTGTGTCTGGTAGGCGCCGTCTGTGCGATTGGCTACATGTGGCATCAGTATTCGCATCACAAGCCGCTCATCGACTTTCGCGTGCTGGTGCGCAACCCCGTCTATGTTCTCGGTCTAGGCGGGTACGCCGTGTATTACTTCTTCTCCTACTCGACCTCGTATCTGTTCCCGATCTACATGCAGCAGGGGCTGAACTGGAGTGTGGAACATACGGGATATCTGCAGGCGGTCGCCTCGGTCACGAGTCTGGTCGTCGCAGTCCTGTACACGCTGGCGCGCCCGAAGTTCGTGCAACTCAAGCCGTTCGTACTGCTCGGCTATCTGTGTCTGCTGGGCTACGCGTTCCTGCTCTCGCAAAGTTATCAGGGCGTGTCGAGCGCGTGGCTGATTGCCCCGATGGTGCTGAGCGGCCTGGGCGGTGTGTTCGCCATGATTCCGATCGCCGAGTTGACGTTTCGCGGCATGGACGAATACGTGTTCCAGCACGGCTACCAGACGAAGAACATCGTGCGGCAGTTGGTGAGCTCGATGTCGGTGTCCGTGATGGCCGTGCTCATGCAGGATCGTCAGGCAGTCTTCATGCATCAGCTCACGCCCGCCATGACGCCGCTTAACCCCGCCTACAACGCCGCAGTTTCGCAGGCGCAACAGACGTTCGCGGCAAGCGTCGATCCGACGACGGCCGCCCACATGGCGTCTGCATGGGTCGGCAGCCTCGCCTCGCAGCAGGCGCTTGTGCTCTCGTGCGTGAACGTGTTCTTCGGCTTCGCCTGTCTGGCAGGTTTCTGCGCCTTGTTCATGGCGGTACAACGGCGTCTTCGCTGATCCCCCGATCCCAACCGGACCCGACCGGACCCAGCCGGACCCAGCCGGACCCAGCCGGACCCTTCGGACGGTTCGACAGTCGGGGCGGGCACGGGCGCCGGGCGAGCGCCGTCGATACGCCGTGGCGGTCCGTCCCGGAATCCGCATTTTCGCAATCTGTTCCGATGCCGCACCCGGCCGGCCTGCCGGGCGTGCCGCAATGGCCGGGAAGGTCGGTTAGAATGGCTCGCAATCGTCAGCCGCACGCTTGCCGCGTGTCGTTAAGTCGCCCATTCCCCCGCAAATCCGACATGACTACCCCCACGCAGTACTACAAACATCACGTGTTTTTCTGTCTCAATCAGCGCGAAGCGGGCGCCGACCGCCCGTCGTGCGCGAACTGCAATGCGCAGTCGATGCAGGAATACGCCAAGAAGAAGGTCAAACAGCTCGGTCTCGCGGGGCCCGGTCAGGTGCGCGTGAACAAGGCCGGGTGCCTGGATCGCTGCGAACAGGGACCGGTCGTGGTGATTTATCCCGAGGGGACCTGGTACACGTACATCGACGAAACCGATATCGACGAGATCGTCGAGAAGCATCTGGCGCAAGGCGAAATCGTCGAGCGCCTGCTGATCGACTGATCCGCGACGGATTCGGCAGCTCCGCATTTCAGATCACCATCGCTCATGAACGCTCAGACTGAACGCTTCACCATCGACGGCCCGGTCGGCGCCATCGAAGTCGCCATCGATCGCCCGGCGGGCGCGCCGCGCGGCATCACGCTCGTCGCACACCCGCATCCGTTGTTCGGCGGCACGCTCGACAACAAGGTGGCCCAGACGCTCGCCCGCGCTTTCGTCCAGCTCGGTTACGCCGTCGTGCGCCCGAACTTCCGCGGCGTAGGCAAGACAGCCGGCGAGCACGACAAGGGCATCGGCGAGCGCGACGATCTGCTCGCGGTCATTGCCTGGATGCGTCAGCAGCCGGGCTGGGAAACGCTGCCGCTGGCGCTCGCGGGTTTCTCGTTCGGCACGTTCGTGCTCTCGCACGTCGCCAAAACGCTGGAGGCGGCGGGCACGCCCGCGCAACGTCTGGTGTTCGTCGGCACCGCCGCGAGCAATTGGGACGTGGCGACGGTACCGGCGGACACGCTCGTCATCCACGGCGAAAAAGACGACACGGTGCCGCTGCAATCGGTGCTCGACTGGGCGCGTCCGCAAACCTTGCCGGTCGTGGTAATCCCCGGCGGCGAGCATTTCTTCCACGGCCTGTTGCCTCTGCTGAAACAGATCGTGGTCGACGCGTGGCGTCATTGATACATCCCCGAAGAATTTCGCGCAATTTCGACAGCCAGCGCTCGCTTCGCTGGGGACGTGAAATCGCGACGGGTATAATTCGCCTCTGAACCATGTCGTGCCGTGTCGGGTCTATGTCCCCGACAGGCATGGCTCCGGCGCTCCGGTGCCGCCGTCTCCTTCGCCGTGCCGCGCTCGCCAAAGCGTCGGTTGCACGGCGCTCTTTCAAGCGCAGATGCCCCTGAGTCTTACATCGCTCACTTCGTTTTCTTCATCGCCAATGAAATTCAACGCTTCGCTGTCCCGTGCCGCCGTCGCCGCGGCGATTGTCGCTTGTGGCTCGCTCGCTACGCTTCCCGCTCGTGCTCAACAAATCCCGCCGCCGCCGATGACGGCCAAGGCGTGGGCCATCGTCGACGTGACCAGCGGTCAGGTGCTGGCCTCCGGCGACCCGGACGCCCGTGTGGAGCCGGCCTCGCTCACCAAGATCATGACGACGTATCTGGTCTTCGAAGCCCTGCGCGACAAGCGCATTTCGTGGGAGCAGACCGTGATACCGGGCGAGTCGGTGCGCAAGGTGGGCCGCGACGAGTCGCGCACCTTCATCGAGGCCGGCAAGCCGGTCTCGGTGCACGATCTGGTCTACGGCATGATCATCCAGTCGGGTAACGACGCTTCCATCGCGCTGGCCGAACTCGTCGGCGGCTCGCAGCCGGGCTTCGTCGAACTGATGAACCGTGCCGCGCAGCGCATGGGTCTGAAGAACACGCACTACACGAACGTCGACGGTCTGACCGACCCGCAGCACTACACGACCGTGGCCGATATCGCCACGCTCTCGACGCGCATGATTCAGGACTTCCCCGAGTACTACAAGGTCTATTCGGAGAAGAGCTTTACGTACAACAACATCCGCCAGCCGAACCGCAACCGTCTGCTGTACCTCGACCCCACCGTCGACGGTCTGAAGACGGGACACACGAAGGAAGCCGGTTACTGCCTCGTGTCGACCGCCTCGCGTCCGCTGCCGGGCGCGCCGGGCGTGAACCGCCGCGTGCTGTCGGTGGTCGTCGGCGAGCCGACCGAGCGCGCGCGCGTGCAGGACAGCCTCTCGGCCCTGAACTACGCTTACCAGAACTTCGACACGCTGCGCGTGTACGGCGCCAACCAGGTGGTTGCCACGCCCAAGGTCTGGAAGGGCAAGGACAGCGAGCTGAAGATCGGCGTGAAGAAGGACACTTTCATCACCGTGCCCAAGGGCGTGGCCGACAAGATCAAGCCGCAGCTCGAACTGCGTGAGCCGCTGATCGCACCGATCGCCAACGGCGCGCAGGTGGGCACCGTCAAGGTCATGGCAGACGGCAAGCAACTGGCCGAATTCCCGGTCGTCGCACTGAGCGACGTGGCACAGGCCAGCTTCATCGGCCGTGCGTGGGACGCCCTGCGTCTGATGTTCGTGAAGAAGTAATCCGGAAGACGTCAGCATCATGAACAACCCCACCGTCTGGCTCAATGGCGAACTGGTGCCGCTCGCCGACGCGAAGATTTCCGTGCTCGACCGAGGTTTTCTCTTTGGCGACGGGATCTACGAAGTCGTGCCGGTTTATCACGGCAAGCCGTTCCGTCTCGCGCAGCATCTGGACCGCCTCGAGCGCAGTCTCGCCGAAATCCGCATCGCCAACCCATACACGCGTGCCGAATGGGAGGCGCTGTTCGCGCGCCTGTCGTCCACGTGCTCGGCCGATCCGCACAGCGTGTACGTGCAGGTCACGCGTGGTGTCGCACCGCGTGCGCACACCTTCCCGAAGGATGTGACGCCGACCGTGTTCGGCATCGCCACGCCGCTCACGCTGCCGAGCCGTGAGAAAGTGGAGCAGGGCGTTGGCGCGGTCACGCATGAGGACCGCCGCTGGCTGAACTGCCACATCAAGTCGACCTCGCTGCTGGGCAACGTGCTGATGGCGCAATACGCGGCGGATCACGACGTGCAGGAGACCATCCAGTTCCGTGATGGCCTGCTCACCGAGGCGTCGTCGAGCAACGTGTGGGTCATCAAGCACGGTGCAATGGCCGCGCCGCAGCGCGATAATCGTATTCTCGAAGGCATTCGCTACGGCGCGCTCGAAGCGCTGGCGCAGGAATGCGGCATTGCGTTCGAGGAGCGTGCGGTGAGCGAAGCGGAAGTGCGCGACGCCGATGAACTGCTCATCACGTCGGCGACGAAGGAAGTGCTGGCGGTCGTCTCGCTCGATGGCAAGCCGGTCGGCAACGGTAAGCCGGGCCCGGTCTTCCGCGCGCTTTATGCGGCGTATCAACGCGCCAAGGAGGCACTATGACGACGGAAGAGAAGAAGAGTCTGATCGAGTTTCCGTGCGACTTCCCGATCAAGGTGATGGGCCATGCGCAAGACGGTTTTGCGCAGGCGATTGCGGAATTGCTGCGTGAGTTCGATGCGCAGTTCGACGCAGCCACGATTGAAATGCGTCCGTCGAGTTCGGGCAAGTATCTGGGGCTAACCGTCACGGTTCGTGCCCATTCGCAGGCGCATCTCGACGACATCTATCGCAAGCTCACCAGCCACCCGATGGTCAAGGTAGTGCTTTAACCGACGTGAAGGGACGTCGGCGCAGGCTCGGGCTCCAGCTCAGGCATTCGTCGGCGCCCCGTCATCGGGCATCGCCTTGGGGCCGAGCCCCAGTTGGGCATGCGTCGTCATCTCCCCCGCCGTCGCAGCCATGCCCGCGGCGAGCGCGGCATGGCTGGGCTGTGTGGGCCGCGCGCGCGTGTCCTTGACCAGATCGAACGCCGCCACTTCCTCCAGAAACCATGTCCTGAACGCCTGAACGCGCTGCGTCTCGAGCACCGCGTGCGGACACACGAAGAAGTAATCCCATTCGCACGGCGTATCCACATCGGACAGACGCACCAGGCGCCCGGCCATGATGTCCCCGACCGCCAGCGAGCGCCGCACCAGCGCCACGCCCTGACCGACGATGGCCGCCTGCGACAGCATTCCCGAATCCTCGTACATCATGCCTTGCATCGGCTCGGGCAGGTCGAAGCCAGCGGAGGCGAACCAGGGCGCCCAAGGCTCGTCCTGCGAGCGCAGCAGGGTGCTGGCACGGAATTCCTCGGCGGTTTGCGGCAGCTTGCCGTCGTTGTAGGTCGGGCTGCACGCGGGGAAGAATACGTCGTCAAGCACTTTCTCGATGTGCAGTCCGGGCCAGTTGCCTTTGCCCATGCGCAGGGCAACGTCGACGTCGTCGCGTTCGAAGTCGCTCAACTGGGCGCTGCATCGCAGTTCGACTTCCAGTTCCGGGTGCCGGTCGATGAACCGGCCAATGCGCGGCGTGAGCCAGCGACTGGCGAACGATGGCATGGTTGTGAGTACCAGTCGGCGCTCGCTGCGCGTGCCCGCCTGAAGCTTGCGCGTGGCCTGCGCGATGTCGGTGAGCGCGGCGCGGATCGACGTCGCGTACTGGCGTCCCGCCGGCGTGATGCTGATGCGCTTGCCGTTGCGGGCGAAGAGCGTAGTGCCCAACTCCTGCTCCAGCGCGCGGATCTGATGGCTGATGGCGCCATGCGTGACGAACAACTCCTCGGCGGCACGTGAGAAGCTCTCGAGGCGGGCGGCCGCCTCGAAGGCGCGCAAGGCGCTTAGATTGGGAAGTCTCCGAAGATCCATGTGAGCTTTATTCGCAAGGCCGTGAAAATATGTCGTTTGGTGCGGCGCCTGCCAGTCCCTATGATTCAGTCATTGTCTCGCACTGAGTGGGGGTCGTAAAATGCAAAACAATTTGACAAAGGTTCAGTACTTCTACGGTCTTCGCCCGGGCGAAGTCATCACGCTCGACCTGCACCATGAGCATACGCTTGTCGCGCGCGGCGCGTCGGTCTGGGTCACGCGAGCGGGCGATCCGCGCGATTACTGGCTCGCGCCGGGCCAGCGCCTCGCCGTCGAGCCGGGACGCCGCTACTGGCTGTCTTCCGAGGAAACCGCCGAAGCCGAACTGGAGCGCGAAGTGGCGCACCGCTTCTCGCTGATGCGCGTGCTTCGCAAGTGGTTGGCCGGTCGTCGCGCCGCGCGGGAGGCCAATTCGTGCACAGCGGCCGCCTGACGTAAGCTGAGGACTGCCGGGCATCGTTCCACAGACTCGTCACGCGCTCCGAGGCAAAGATTGCCGAGGAGCGCGTGTTTCATTTTGCGTGCCGTTTTCATGATTGAGGACGATACTGTCTGTCACCCGGATGTGTTAATCGAATTCACAACAGAGCGCGCAATAATCGAACGTCGATACCCTGATAACACGTCGAAACCAGCGTAATCGTTCCCCTGAGCCAATCCCGATGAATCCAGCGCCCCCCGCACCGATGCCTTCAGCCACCACACCGAATCCTCAAGCCGATGAGCGCCTTGGACGCCTGCTGATGATCGCCGCCATGGTGATCTCGGGGACCATCGGCTTTTTCGTCCTGATGTCGGGGCAGCCCGCGCTGAACGTGGTGTTCTTCCGGTGCCTGATCGGTTCGCTGAGTTTGTGCGCGTGGTGCGCGTATCGCGGCTATTGGCGCGGTTTTCGCATGGCGCGCTGGCAAGTGGTGAACGTTGTGCTAGGGGCGGTGACGCTCGTCTCGAACTGGTACTTCCTGTTCACGGCGTACAAGCTCACCTCGGTGGGTATTACGACGGTCGTCTATAACGTGCAGCCATTCCTGCTGGTGCTGGCCGGCATCGTCGTCACGCGTGAGCGACCGTCGCTTGCCACGATGGGATGCCTTGGCGTGGCGTTCGCCGGTCTGGTCATTCTGGCCGAACCGGGCGGCGTGCATGGGCAGGGCTATCTGCTCGGCGTGGCGAGTGCGCTGGCCGCCGCGACCCTTTACGCGGCCACCACGCTCTTCACCAAGAAACTCGCCGGGACGATCCGACCGGAAAACATTGCCGCACTGCACATGGTGATCGGCGCGGTCGTCTTCGTCTGGATGGCCGATTTCGGACAGCTGCCGTCGGCGCCGCGCGAGTGGGGCGCGATCGTCACGCTGGGGCTTTTCCATACGACGTTCATGTATTTACTGCTCTATGGCGCGTTCCAGAAGGCGTCGACGTCAAGTCTCGCGGTATTCGGTTTCGTCTACCCGGTCGTCGCCGTGGCGGTCGATTTCCTGGCGTTCGACATCGTCTTGCATCCGACCCAGTGGCTTGGCGGCGCGATGATCGTGCTGGCGGCGGGCTGGTACGCGCGAGGAATGGGCGTTTCGACGACCCGAAAGGCCGCGTGAGCGGCGCAAGGCCACTGCGGCAGGTGCGGGATCGAAACGCGTTCCCTGCGGGGTTCGGAAGGACGAACGATACCGCACGAGCGGCCTCGTGCGAGCGTTGCGACCGGGCAACACCTGTGCGCTGAGCCTTGTGGGGCGGGACCCCGAGCAAGACCGGCGCGGTTTCGCTAAAATTGCGGCCATGACATCCCCGATCGAAGTTTGCTGGCGCGGCACGGAAGACTACGCCACATCGTTCGACGCCATGCGCGCCTACACGGATACGCGCGGCCCGAACGGCCCCGACCAGCTCTGGATCGTCCAGCATCCGCCCGTCTACACGCTCGGACTCGCCGGCGATCCCGCTCACCTGCTCGTCGCCAACACCGGTATCCCGCTCGTCAAGGTCGATCGCGGCGGTCAGATCACGTATCACGGCCCCGGCCAGGTGGTGGTCTATTTGCTTGTCGACCTGCGTCGGCGCAAGCTCGGCGTGCGCGAAATGGTGCGGTTGATCGAGCAGGCGGTGATCGACACCCTTGGCGCGTATAATCTCGACGTTGAGCGCCGGGCCGGCGCGCCGGGCATCTACGTGAGCCCGGGCGACGGCGCCGCAGCGCATGCCGGCGCGAAGATCGCTGCGCTTGGATTGAAGATCCGCAACGGATGCAGTTATCACGGCGTGTCGCTGAACGTCGCCATGGATCTGCGCCCGTTCGACTGGATCAATCCGTGCGGATACGCCGGCTTGCAAACCGTAGATATGGCCACGCTTGGCGTGGCTCCCCGCTGGGACGAAGTGGCCGCGCGACTGGCGCAGCAACTCGGTCAACATCTCGAACAGCACCCCGCGACGACCGATGTCGCGCCGCAGGCCGGTAACGATCCGGTCACGAGCGCAAACGCCGCCGCCTGATTGGACGCCTGGAACGCCCCCACTATGACCACCGTGACTCAGAACGACAGCACGAGCAAGGAAGTTCGCTCGATCGACGGCGAATACGACGCCACCGCCAAGCAAAAGTCCCAAGCCAAGACGGCGCGCATTCCGATCAAGGTCGTGCCGATCGAACGTCTGAAGAAGCCGGACTGGATTCGCGTAAAGGCGGCCACCCACACCTCCCGCTTCTACGAGATCAAGCAGATCCTGCGCGAGCACAATCTGCACACCGTGTGCGAAGAGGCGAGCTGCCCGAATATCGGGGAGTGCTTCGGCAAGGGCACGGCCACGTTCATGATCATGGGCGACAAGTGCACGCGTCGTTGCCCGTTCTGCGACGTCGGCCATGGCCGTCCGGACCCGCTCGACGCCGACGAGCCGCTCAATCTGGCGAAGACCATCGCCGCGATGCGCCTGAAGTACGTGGTGATCACGAGCGTGGACCGCGATGACCTGCGCGACGGCGGTGCGCAGCACTTCGTCGACTGCATCCGTCACGTTCGCGAACTCTCGCCGTCGACCCGCATTGAAATTCTGACGCCGGACTTCCGCGCTCGTCTGGATCGCGCGCTGGGCATCCTGAATGCCGCACCGCCCGACGTGATGAACCACAACCTGGAAACGGTGCCGCGTCTGTACAAGGAAGCACGACCGGGCTCGGACTATCAGCACTCGCTGAACCTGCTCAAGGAATTCAAGGCGGCGCATCCGGATGTCTCGACGAAGTCGGGCCTGATGGTCGGGCTGGGCGAGACGGACGAGGAAATTCTTCAAGTCATGCGCGACATGCGTGCGCACAACGTCGACATGCTCACGATCGGTCAGTATCTTCAACCCTCGGAGCACCACCTGCCGGTGCGCCGCTACGTGACGCCGGACACCTTCAAGATGTTCGAGGAAGAGGCCTACAAGATGGGCTTCACGCACGCCGCCGTGGGCGCGATGGTGCGTTCGAGTTATCACGCCGACGTGCAGGCGCACGAAGCGGGGGTTGCCGACGCCATCTGATCGGTACGATCAGAATTTGCCCGGTGACGTGTAAAAACGCGGATCGTTTCATGGCGATCCGCGTTTTTTCGTTTTCGCCGTGGTGCGCGGTAAAAATGCCGTCCTGGCATACCCCGTAAGGCGCTCAAACGCTGCGGCGTGGGGCCGATGTCGATTACGAGACGTCACAAGCCGCGCTCGGTTCGACAGCCGATACGCGTCGTCGCCATTCGCAGATACCGACGAAACCGGTCGATACGCACCGCCATTTGCCCCCAT
This sequence comes from Pandoraea vervacti, assembly GCF_000934605.2. Taxonomy (NCBI): domain Bacteria; kingdom Pseudomonadati; phylum Pseudomonadota; class Betaproteobacteria; order Burkholderiales; family Burkholderiaceae; genus Pandoraea; species Pandoraea vervacti. The sequence goes on from NZ_CP010897.2 coordinate 540,551, forward strand.
CGTCGCCGAAAGTTCCATTTCCGCCGGCGCCTGCCTCTCCCGCTGCCTCGAAATATGTTGTAACAAGCATCACCTTGTCGCCTTTCTGACGATGTTTCAGAATATTCGAACGGCGTTTTGCGTAGCAAAACACTGTTCCCGAAATGGTTATTTCGGGCGGAGGTTCCGGATGCACGCCAGGAGGCAGCATGTCCCGTCAGGTCACTGAGGGTCGATTTTTTGTGGAGGCGCCGCAAGGTGACTTGAACGGCGCGAAGCGTGCCGGCAGGCGCTTGCCACTCGTGATCGATGTGCCGCACAGCGGACATGTGCTTCCCCCGGATTTCGACACCATTGCCCCGACGGCAGCGATCCTTGCCTGCGGCGATGCCTATGTCGACGAACTCTGGTCAGTGGCCACCCGGCACGGTGCGACACTGGTCGCGGCGCTCTTTCCCCGGGCCTACATCGACCCGAATCGCGCCGAACACGACCTCGATCCCGAATTGCTTGCGAGCTTGTGGCCGCATGACGCACGTCCACAAGCGTACAGCGAGCGTGGCGTCGGCTTGCTGCACCGGTTCGCGGCGCCCAACGTGCCGCTTTACGACCGGCGTCTGACGGTGCCCGAAGTCGAGCGCCGGATTCATGACTATTACCGGCCGTACCGTCAGGCATTGCGCGACGCGCTCGACACCGCGTGGCAGCGTCATGGCGTCGTCTGGCATCTCGACTGTCACTCGATGCGTTCGCGCGGCGGTGCGCTGGACCCCGATGCGGGCATGGCGCGCCCTGACGTGCTCGTGAGCGACGGCGACGGCACCACGGCCGACCCCGCGTTCTCGCGCTGGGTGATGGCGGAATTCACGCGGTTGGGCTTTCGCGTGGCCTACAACACGCCGTACCGCGGCGGCGACCTGGTGCGCCACTTCGGACGTCCCGCCGAGGGGCGTCACAGTGTGCAGATCGAACTGAATCAGGCGCTTTATCTGGATGAATCGAGCGTCGGCAGGCCGGGAAGACATTCGGGCTTTTCGACGCTGCAATCGCAACTTGGCCAATTTGCGGCGAGGCTCGCCGCGTATGCCGAACAACATAGCGAGGAAGTTTGATGGACTACACAGTCGCTTCGGTCGACACGGCGCTTTCGCTGTTGTCGCTGGTCGGGGAGTGCCCCGGCCTGGGTGTGACGGAACTGGCGCAGCGCGCCGGGTTGAACAAGTCGCGGGCCTTTCGTCTGTTGGCGACGCTCGAGCAGCACCGCTGGGTCGTCCGTGAGGGTAGCCCCGTCACGTACGTGCTGGGCGCCCAGGCGCTGGTGCTCGGTGTGGCGGGACACGAGCAGGTCAATCTCGTGAAGGTCGCGCATCGCCATCTGCAGGCGCTCAATCGCGCGCTCAACGAGAACATTCAGTTGCGCGTGCGCGATGATCTGGAGTCGCTGTGCGTCGCGCGCGTCGAATCGACGCATGAGTTGCGCGTGCACGGTGTGGTCGGCAACCGTCGTCCTCTTTATGTTGGCGCGTCGGGTCGCGTGTTGCTGGCCTTCGCTTCGGACGACGTCCGCGCACAGGTGCTGGGCCGTCCGCGCAAGCGCTTCACGGCGGGCACGCTCATCGAGCGCGACGAACTCGCCGCCGAACTGCTCAACGTGCGGCGTCAGGATTGCGCGGTGAGCTTCGGCGAACTGGCCCCCGAAGCCGTCTCCGTTGCCGTGCCGGTTCGCGATGCGTCGGGTGAAGTGATTGCGTCGCTGTCGGCCTCGGGCCCGTCGTCGCGCATGACGCGTGCGCTGTTGCCGGACATCTCGTCACGCCTCTCGGCGTGTGCGGCGGAAATCTCGGCGGCGCTCGGTTATCAGACGCCGGTGCCGGAAGTGCTGTCTGCCTGAGCGCTGCCAGCGCCCGCAGCATGGCAAGGATGGCGAGACGCATTGCTCGCCGTCATCGAACCCTCCGCTCGACAATCGCCCGCTGCTGGTGAGGCATGTCGAATCGAGGGTTCGTTTTTTCAACGAGCCGTTGTGTTGTAGCCGCTCTGCGGGATAGGGGGTCGACGACCCATTGTGCGCGCGAAACTTCCCAATTTCGCCTGATTTTCTGGAAATCCAGAATCGTTATGTGCCTGTTTTCCGGTTTTTCGTATAACGGATCATCGGGTTTTCCACAGCTTCCCACAATAAAATCAACGACTTGCATTGTTGGCATAAGTATTGCTTTTTAACGCGCGTGCTGCCGTGTCGGACGGAATCCCATCCGGAATCCGGAAAACCAGAGCAAGCCGTTCTAATAAGAGAGGAGACCTTATGTTCAAGCAATGCCTTGCCGCCGCTGCGTTGTGTGCAGCCTCGCTACACGCTTTTGCCGACGACGTGGTGCGTCTGCGGAACCTGAAGTTCGCCCATTACGGCGCCGTGTCGTACATGAAAGTGATCGGACCGAAGTATGGCCTGAAGATCGAGGAGCGCATGTTTGCCAAGGGCGTGGACATCATGCCGGCAATCGTGGCGGGGCAGATCGACGTGTCGGCAAGCGCGCTTGATGCCGCGATTGCGGGTCGTGCGCAGGGCGCGCCGATCTATGCGGTGGCCGGCTTTGCCAAGGGCGGTGTGCGCCTCGTGGCCAAGAAGGGACTTCCGATCACCAAGGTGGCCGATCTCAAGGGCAAGAAGGTCGGGGTGGCGCGCGGCGGCGCTCAGGAACTGATTCTGTACGCGGAACTGGCCAAGGCCGGTCTGACGTGGTCGGATCAGCCGGGCAAGGACGTGCAGATCATGTTCATGGCCTTCGCCGATCTGAATCAGGCGCTCGCCGCCGGCAGCATCGACGCCATGTGCCAGTCCGAGCCACAAGCCTCGCAATCCATCAACAAGGGCTTCGGCGTCGAAGTGCTCAAGCCGTACGACACGCCGATCGGCGAACCGGTGCGTGCGCTCGTGATCACCGAGAAGCTCTACAAGGAAAAGCCGGACGTCGCACAACGCCTGATGTACGCGTTCGTCGAAGCGACCGACTACTTCATCAAGAATCCGAAGGCGGCCGAGAAGTTCGTTCGCGAGGACATGTTCAAGAACCAGATCACCGAGCAGGACTTCACGGACGCCATCGGCAACTCGCCGTACAGCTACGACCTGAACCTCTCGCATGTGCAACTCACGACCGACCTGATGAAGAAATACGGCGTGGGCAAGTTGCAGGATCCGGTGCCCAAGGCTGACGACTGGGTCAAGCTCGACCTGCTCGCCAAGGCGAAAACCAAGCTGAACATCAAGTAAGGCGAGGCGACCGGATGTCCGCTGTCATTGCGAAACCCGGCGCCTCGGGCGCCTCAGGTACGTCAGGTACTTCACGCACCGCGCGCATGCTGCGCGGTGTGTTGATTCCGCTCGCGGTCGTGGTGATCTGGCAGATCGTCACCGGCCTGGGCTGGATCAACCCGATCATTCTCCCGTCGCCGCTGGCCGTCGTGGTCAAGTGGTGGCAATACCTCAAGCCGACCGTGGCGATGGCCGACGGCTTCAGCGCATGGCTGCAATCGAGCGAATTGCTCATGGACGCCACGCACAGCCTGTACCGCGTGGTCATGGGCTTTCTCGTCGGCGCAGGCATTGCGCTGCCGCTCGGCCTGCTCATGGGTACGAGCACGCGTGTCTACGGTCTGTTCAATCCGCTGGTGCAGGTGGTGCGTCCGATTCCCCCGATCGCATACATTCCGCTCGCCATCCTGTGGTTCGGGCTGGGCAATCCGCCCGCGTTCTTCCTCATTGCACTGGGTGCATTCTTCCCCGTGCTGATGAACACGATCGCCGGTGTGCGCCATGTCGACGGTATCTATCTGCGCGCTGCGCGCAACCTCGGCGCGGGTCAGCTGACCATCTTCCGTCGCGTGATTCTGCCGGCCGCGACGCCCTACATTCTGTCGGGCGTGCGTATCGGTATCGGCACGGCGTTCATCGTCGTGATCGTGGCGGAGATGATTGCCGTGAACAACGGCCTGGGCTACCGCATTCTGGAAGCCCGCGAATACATGTGGTCCGACAAGATCATCGCCGGCATGCTGACCATCGGCCTGCTCGGCCTGGTAATCGACCTCGGTATGGATCGTCTCAACAACCACCTGCTCAAGTGGCACCGTGGTCTGGAAACGAAGTGAGGAGACGAGCGACATGCTGATTCAAATCGACCACGTCAACAAACAGTTCCCCGTTCCCGGCGGTGTCGTCGACGCCCTCAAGGACATCGACCTGCGCATCGATGCGGGCGAGTTCGTCTGCCTGCTCGGCCCGTCGGGCTGCGGCAAGTCGACGTTGCTCAATGCGCTCGCCGGCTTCGTGCAGCCGAGCTCGGGCGTCATCCGTATCGACGGACGCGCGGATGCGGCCGCCGAGCCGGGCCCGGATCGCGGCATGGTGTTCCAGGAGTACGCGCTCTTTCCGTGGATGACAGTGGCGCAGAACATCGCCTTCGGTCTGGAAATCAAGGGCATGAAGCGCGCCGAGATCAACGAGCGCGTGGACCTTCTGCTGGGCAAGCTCAACCTGCGCGAATTTCGCGATCGCTTTCCGCGCGATCTGTCGGGCGGCATGCGTCAGCGCGTGGCCATTGCCCGTGTGCTCGCGCTCGACAGTCCGATCATGCTCATGGACGAACCGTTCGGCGCGCTCGACGCGCTCACGCGTCGTACGTTGCAGGACGAGCTGCTGCGCATCTGGGAGGAATTCAAGAAGACGATCATTTTCGTCACACACAGCATCGAGGAGTCGATCTATCTGGCCGACCGTGTCGTCGTCATGACGTACCGGCCGGGCACGGTCAAGCGGGACGTGGTCATCGACCTGCCCCGTCCGCGCGACACGGCAGGCAGTGAATTCAACGAGTTGAAGAAGGAGCTGGCCCAGATGGTGATGGAGGAGCAAATGCGCTTTGCGCAAAGCGAGATTCGCGGCGTCACCGCGGATTGATAACAAGGGCGGTGGCTTGCCCCGCCGCCTGAAGAGGAAACAACATGCAAACTCAGACCAAGAAACCTTTCTACCGCATCCTGTATGTGCAGGTGCTGTTTGCCATCGTCGTCGGCATTCTGCTCGGGCATTTCAGGCCCGATCTGGCCGTCGAGATGAAGCCGCTCGGTGACGCGTTCATCAAGCTCATCAAGATGATCATCGGTCCGGTGATCTTCTGTACGGTCGTGACCGGCATCGCCGGCATGGAAGACATGAAGAAGGTCGGCCGCGTTGGCGGCAAGGCCCTGATCTACTTCGAGGTCGTCTCGACGCTTGCGCTGGTGATCGGTCTGATCGCCACGCACGTGCTCAAGCCGGGCGCGGGCTTCAACGTCGACATCAATTCGCTCGATCCGAAGGCGATCGCCGGCTACGCCGAGAAGGCCGCGCACGGCGACACGTTCACCGACTTCCTGTTGCACCTCATCCCGAACACCATCACCGATGCGTTCGCCAAGGGTGAAATCCTTCAGATTCTCGTGATCGCCATCCTGTTCGGTGCAGCACTGGCGGCGATCGGCGAGCGCGGTCGCGTGGTCACGAGCTGGATCGACAGCGTGTCGGGCGTGCTCTTTCGCGTGGTGCATATCATCACCAAGGTCGCGCCGCTGGGCGCGTTCGGTGCGATGGCCTTCACCATCGGCAAGTACGGCATTGCCTCGCTGGTGCCGCTGGCCAAGCTGATGGGCACCTTCTACCTGACGTCGTTCCTGTTCGTGATCGTCGTGCTGGGCCTGATCGCCCGATTCACCGGCTTCTCGATCTTCCGCTTCCTCGCCTACATCAAGGAAGAGCTGCTGATCGTGCTGGGCACGAGCTCGTCGGAAGCGGCGTTGCCGCACCTGATGGAAAAGATGGAAAAGGCCGGTTGCTCGAAGTCGGTGGTGGGTCTCGTGATCCCGACCGGTTACTCGTTCAACCTCGACGGCACCAACATCTACATGACGATGGCCGTGCTGTTCATCGCGCAGGCGACGAACATCGACCTGACCTGGGGCCAACAGCTCACGCTGCTCGCCGTGGCGATGCTCACCTCGAAGGGCGCTTCGGGCGTGACCGGCGCCGGCTTCATCACGCTGGCCGCCACGCTCGCCGTGATTCCGACGATCCCGGTTGCCGGTATGGTGCTGATCCTCGGTATCGACCGCTTCATGAGCGAATGCCGTGCGCTGACGAACATCTGCGGCAACGGCGTGGCCACCATCGTTGTGTCGGCCTGGGAAAAGGAACTGGATCGCAAGAAGCTGGCCGACGCCATGTCGGGCAAGCAAGGTCCGGAGCTGGCCTGACGGCCGGCGGCAGCCGTGTCCGATGCGTCGCGTGAACACGATCACGCGACGCCGGCATGCGCTGCCAACTCCGCGTCAACATGACGTTCGCCACCGGGCGGCGCGGCACAGGCACAATAGCGCCTGAGCTTCGCCGCCCGGTGGACCTTTGAGCCCCTGCGCCCCTAATGGCCACCCTGCAAGACAACACGATCCGCGCCCGCATCCGTCGCCATGCCGCCCCCTCGGGCGCCGCCATGGCTGCGAAAGCCGGGAACGCCGGGAACGCTGCGGACGACCGGCGCGACGAAGTCCCCATCGATCTCGAGAGGACTGCCCCGATGCGCCGTTGGTCATGGATCGTCGTCATGCTGTTGGCGAGTGTCCTGTTCTGCTGGTTGACGTACGCCCTGAGCTGGCAGCGCGGCGTGGCCGACCTGCGCGTGAATGCCGGCGCGCGTGTGGAGCGCTACGCAGGCAGCCTGCGCAGCACCGTCGACCGCTACGAATTTCTGCCTTATCTGCTCTCGCTGCATCCGTACGTCCACGACCTGCTGCTCAATCCCAAGGACAAGGCGGTAGTGCAGCGGGCCAACGATTATCTTTTCGACGTGAACCAGCGTGCGAAGGCGTCCGCGGCCTATGTGATCGACGCCAACGGACTCGCGCTCGCGGCAAGCAACTGGCGCGAAAAGGCCACGTTCGTCGGGCAGGAGTATCGCTTCCGTCCGTATTTCATCGATGCCATCAAGGGCGCCTTCGGCCGCTTCTACGGCGTGGGGACGACCTCCGGCGAGCCGGGGTATTTCGTCTCTCAGCCGATTCTCGTCGACGGACAGATTCATGGCGTGGTCGTGGTGAAGCTGAACCTCGAATGGTTCCAGCGCGCCGGCGCCGATGCCGCCGAGCCGGTCGTGGTGGCCGACGATCACGGCGTGATTTTCCTGTCGTCCGAGCCGCGCTGGCAGTACCGCTCGCTCACGCCGCTCACGCCCGATGTGAAGGCGGCGCTCGACAGCACGCGTCAGTACTACAACCAGCATGTGACGCCGCTCGCATGGAGCGAAGACGAACGGCTCGACGCCGATGGCGAAGTGGTGACCGTGCGTGACGCGGCCGGGGCTCGCGCGACGGGCAAGACCCGGCGCTTTCTCGCCGTGCAGCGCAAGCTCGGCGAGCCGGACTGGACGCTCATGTACTTCGCACCGCTCGATCAGGTGATCGCCAACGCACGGATCGCGGCGGTGGCCGCAGCGTGTCTTGCGGCCTTCACCTGTTTGCTGGGCGTGGCGTGGAATCAGCGGCGTCAGCGCGTGCGCGACATGCTCAAGAGCCGTGAGTTGCTGCAATCGGCCTACGCAGAACTTGGTGAGCGCGTGGCCGAGCGTACGGCGGATCTGCAATCGGCGAACGAACGTCTGCAAACCGAAGTGCAGGAGCGCGCACGCACCGAACATGAATTGCGCGAGGCGCAGAGCGAACTCGTACAGGCGTCGAAACTCGTGGCGCTGGGGCAAATGGCGGCGGGCATTACGCACGAACTCAATCAGCCGCTCTCGGCGCTGCGCAGCTTCTCGGACAACACACGTGTGCTGATCGAGCGTCGCGAGTACCACGCCGCGCAGGAAAACCTCGAAGCCATTGCCTCGCTCACCGATCGCATGGGAAAGATCACGGGGCAACTGCGGCTCTTCGCCGGTCGCGCGCGTCGCGGCGACATGGACGCCTCGGTGCGCCGTGCGATCGACAACACGCTGATGCTGCTGCGCGGACGTCTGGCCGGTGTTCAGGTGACGACGACCTTTGCCAACGGGCTGGACGATGTGCAGGTCGCATGCGAGGGCTTGCGCCTGGAGCAGGTGTTGATCAATCTGGTGGGTAACGCCATCGACGCCGTGGTCGGAGCGCCTGGCCCGCAGGCCTCGCCGTCGATCTGGATCGATGTGGATGCGGACGACCTTTGGGTGCGCATTTACGTGCGCGACAATGGGCCGGGGATCGCCGAGGCGCATATGCCGCGTCTGTTCGAGCCGTTTTTCAGTACCAAGGAGGGCGGTCAGGGCATGGGGCTCGGACTCGCAATTTCATCATCCATCGCACAAGAGAACGGCGGCCAGCTGGTCGCTCGCAACGTTCCGGGCGGTGGCGCAGAATTTCTCGTGACGCTGCGCCGCGTGCAACCCGCGGGCGCGACAAACGCATGATGTACAAGAACCTCCAGATCCTATTTGTCGAAGACGACGAACTCGTGCGGCGTGCCACGCTGCAAAGCCTGCAACTCGCCGGGCTGGACGCCTTCGGGCTGGCCTCGGCCGAGGCTGCGCGTGAGCGCATCACACCGGACTTCGCCGGCATTGTCGTGTCGGACATCCGGTTAATCGGCATGAGCGGGCTCGAATTGCTCGCGCATTTGCGTCAGCATGCGCCGGAAGTGCCGGTGATTCTCGTCACCGGTCATGGCGATATCTCCATGGCCGTGCAGGCCATTCGCGACGGCGCTTACGATTTCATCGAGAAGCCCTTCGCGCCGGATCGCCTGATCGAGTCGGTCAAGCGCGCCCTCGAAACCCGCAAGCTCATGCTGGAAAACCAGGCGCTGCGGCGCGAACTGGCGGAGCAGGGCGGGCGCGCCTCGCGCATCATCGGACGCAGCCCCTCGATGGAGACGCTGCGCACGCTGATCGCCAACGTGGCCATGACGGATGCCCCGGTGCTCATCAACGGCGACACCGGCACGGGCAAGGAATTGGTCGCGCGAAGCCTGCACGAGTTGTCGCGTCGGCGCGATGCGCCGTTCGTCGCCCTGAATTGCGGGGCATTGCCCGAGGCGATTTTCGAGAGCGAAATGTTCGGCCACGAGGTCGGCGCGTTCACCGGTGCGGCGAAGCGTCGGATCGGCAAGCTGGAGCATGCGTCGGGTGGCACGTTATTTCTCGACGAGATCGAGAGCATGCCCGCGGCGTTGCAGGTCAAGCTGCTGCGGGTGTTGCAGGACGGTGTGCTGGAGCGCCTCGGTTCGAACCAGTCGATCCGCGTGGATTGCCGTGTGGTGGCGGCAGCCAAGGGCGACATGGAAGCGCTGGTGCGCGAGGGGACTTTCCGTCGCGACCTGTATTACCGGCTCAATGTGGTCACACTGGCGTTGCCGCCGTTGCGCGAGCGTCGCGAAGATATCCTGCCGCTGTTCGAGCACTTCATGCTCGACGCTGCGGTGCGCTACGGACGCCCGGCGCCGGTGGTCTCGGACCGGATGCGTCAGGAGCTGTTGCAGTCGGACTGGCCGGGAAACGTGCGCGAACTACGCAACGCGGCGGACCGGCTGGTGCTGGGCGTGGCGAGCGCGCCCGAGGGGGATTCGCTTGCGCCATTGCCCCTCAAGGAGCAGGTCGAGCGCTTCGAGCGTGCCGTGCTGCAAGAAGCGCTGGAACATAGCAAGGGCAACGTGGCGGCGACGGCCGAAGCGCTCCATGTGCCGAAGGCCACGCTATATGAAAAGCTCAAGCGCTATGGCCTGCATACGCGCGGGCATGGCGACGGCAGCGATGGCCGCTGATGGCCGCTGATGGCCGTTGAGGCGCGATGGCCGCGATAGCGCCCCGCAGGGCGCTTTTTCATTGGATGTCGTCGGACCGTCGATGCGCACGATCGTCCGGCATCAGGCCTGCTTCGCCAGCGCCGTCTCGATGAGCTTGTTCAGTTCCGCATACTCCGGCTCGCCGACATATTGCTTGAGCACCTTGCCGTTACGATCCACGACGAAGGTCGTCGGCGTGAGCTGAACGTTGCCGTACTGCTTGGCGACACTGCCGTCCGAATCCATGGCGACCTTGAACGGCAACTGGCGCGTCTGCGCGTAATTCATCACATACATCGGCGGATCGTAGCTCATGGCGACGGCGACGAATTCCAGTCCCTGGCCCTTGTATTTCTCGTAGGTCTTCACCATCGTCGGCATTTCCTTCATGCACGTGACGCAGCTCGTCGCCCAGAAGTTGACCAGATAGACCTTGCCCTTGAGCTGATCCGGACCCAGTTTTTGACCCGAGAGCAGGGTGAACGTGGCTTCCGGCGCGCGCTTCTGGCCGGCGAAAGTGAAATACGCGGCGATGGCCACGGCGGCAATGATCGCAATGGCGATGAGCTTGCCCAGAGGAAATTTGCGGGAGGTCGTAGCGCTCATGACACAGCCGTGTGAGGTTGGGAGGATGACGAGTCGACGTCGATTCTACTCTGAATCTCAGCGTGCCGTAGCGTCGCCGGACGGCCGCACACGCGTGCGGCCACGGGCGATGGCGTCCTCGAGATAGGCGCCGTAGAAGTCGGGCAGGCCGGCGCCGATCAAGGGGTCGGCAACCGGGCGTCCCTGAGTATCGAGGAACAAAACGGTCGGCGAAACCTTGACGCCGTGGGCACGTGCCCAGGCCACGCCGGTCGTTGTCGAGTTGTCGAAATCCCGTATCGGCGTCGCGCTGTCCATGCCGATCTCGCGCACCTCATATTTGCCGCTTCGCACCAATGGCGCGAGCTCACGCTCACGGATCGGACCGCAATAGACGCAATCGCGAAGCGACACCAGCACGATCAGCGGGACACCGAGCGATGCGGCGCGACGGGCATGCGCCGCGAAGTCCGTGGCCAGCGCAACGGCGGCCTGCGGCCGCGCCGCGCTCCGGCTGTCGAGCGGCGCGGCTGTGACGCCCTCGCGCGGATACGTGATGCCGGTCGCCTGTGCCACGGTAAGCGTCCGTGCCGTTGCGTGGGAGGCGTCCGATGCGGTAGCGCCGACGGTCGCGCCCGGGACGCTCGCGCCGATGAGCCATGCGAGCGCCACGGCGGCGCGCGTACGGGCGCGGCCTTGGCGGGAGATTGCATGGGCGAGAGCGGGTGTCATGCGCCCGATGATACCGGGAAGTGCGCGAACTTCCGGAACCGTCGTCATCTCCATTGCGGGTTTTTCGTGCTGCAACCGATGGCGGATAATGGCGGCTTGCCCATCCCCGATCCGCCGGTCCTCGTTATGTCAATGAATCGCGTCGTCCGTATCTGCGCAGTGCTCGCCGCAACGGTAGTGCTTGCTGCCTGTTCGCCCCGCTACGACTGGCGTGAGGTCCATGACAAGGACGGGGCGTACGCGGTGACCTATCCCGCCAAACCGACGCAGGACGCGCGTGAAGTGAAGTTCGTTGCCGGACCGTTGCCGATGCGCATGCAGGCAGCGCGGGTGGACGCGGCGCTTTTCGCCGTCGGCGTAGTCACGCTGCCCAGCGACGACGCGACGTTGCGCCAGACCGTCGTCGACGAATTGCAGCACGGCTTACTCGCCAACGTGAACGAGCGCGCTGCGACGCCGTCGCAGGTGATGGTGCGTCAGGCCGGCGACGCCCCCGCGCTTCCCGGATTGGCCGTCTCGGCGCAGGGCGTCGCGGGCGACAAGGCCGAGCGGTACGTTTTCGCGCGTTTCGTCGGACGCGGCAACCACGTCTATCAGGTTGTCGTCATGGCGACGAAAGCGCCGGGCAAGGAGCAGGTCGACCAGTTTCTCGACTCGTTCACTCTGGAGTAGGCGGATACCGTCGATGGGTGTCGATGGGTGTCGACGGGTGTCGACGGGTGTCGACGGGTGCCGATTGATGCCGGTCAGTGTCAGTTGACCTCCAGCATTGCGGCCCCCATATCGGAGGCTGTTCGGCGCGGGCGTCCTGTCGGATTTGAGCGATCTGTGCAAGATGGTCACGCCGACACATGCGAGTTTTGCAGCATGTCCGGAGCCCTCGCTTCACCCGCTTGCAACGCTATATCGTCCAATGACACCCGGCGGGGCTTGCGTCGACGTGTCCTGCCTGCCGACGCCCATGTACGAACTTATCTCGCTGCTGACCCGTGGTCAGCCTGACTCGGGTCGCCGGGGACCTTCGGCCATCGGCATGACCAACGTGGCGCGGGTCGGCAATGAAGCGCCGGGCGGCCCGAGCGGGCTCGTCAGCGACCTTCGCAATGTTCGACAGGCCGGCGCGTCAAGCGCGCTGTCGTTGAACGACGTTGGCGCGTCGCGATGGAACGGTGTCGAGTCGACGCCGGGTTGGGTCCGCACGTTCGGCCCTGCCTTTTCGCCAATCGCCTCGCCGGGCGGCTTGCAACCCGTCACGGCGGAGTTGATTTGCATGCTGATGGTCATGGGGGCGGAACAAGTGCGTCTGTCCGGCGGACTCGAGGCGATTGCCGCGAATCATCGTGTTTCCTTCGAGGCGTTACGCGCCCATGTCGATGAGAATGCCGATCCGACCGAGCGGGGAACGCGTTTGCTGGCGGCGTTCACCGACTCCGTCGAATCCCAATCGTCTGAAGGCGCGTTGAGCGACAGCCTCACGACGTCGCCCAGCGAGATCATCGGGGCAGCTGACGTCACGACAGGCCGCACGCATGCCAATCTCCCACATCAGGAGCGTGCAGATGTGCGAGTGTCGAACGCCTCATGCAATGCGTCGCATTTCACTGCACCCGAGACGTCCGGTCGCGACGACGCAGTGGTGCGCACCGGACCGGCAGGGGCGCTGGCTGCGCCGCTGCGTGGCCGGGGCGTGGTCGCATTCTTGCAGGCGGCGCTAGAGGCGCCCGCCGGCACGCTCGATGTCGAGCAGCAAGCCGCGCTGGCAGCGCGTTTTCACGTCTCATACAAGACGGTGAAGCGTTATTTACGTGTTGACGGCACGTTGTCCGTGACGGGGCAAATCAAGCTCGGGCCTGGAAGCGTCGCGACGGCCGGCAGAATGTCGGCCGACATCTTGCGGACCCTCCTGGCGCTGGGACCACGTCGCATCAGCGAAGCCGGGGGGCGCAAGGCGATTGCCAGGATCTTCAATATTTCGCCGCTCACGTTGAACCACTGGCTCGAAGCGAACGGCCAACTCACGCCACGGGCTTACGCCCGGCTCATTGCGTCCGCGAAGCCTCGTCGCGCGATCGACGCCGATCTTCTTCACCAGATACATGCGCACATTCGGCAGTCGGGCGGTGCCAGGGTCGATCTGCGGACGCTGGCCGACGCGTACGGCGTGCCGTTTACTTCGCTGCGTCAGTATGTCAATGACGACGGCAACTTGAGCTCGCGCGCAAAGTGCATGCTTCGGGAAAAGGCGTTCCCGCCCCGGAACCTGGTCACTGAAGACATCCTGGGCGAAATACAGGCGCTCGGTCGAACGGGCATCCGGAGCGCGGGCGGGCTGACGGGTCTGGCCGAAAGGTACGATGTCGCTTACGGGTCGTTGAAGAGCTTCATTCGAGCGGACGGGACTCTGACACCTTCTGGCGAGTACCGGCTCGGTGTGGTGTCAGCGCATGACGCGCCGCATGCGTCTCCGGCAGCGGAAAGAGCGGCAAAGCAGCGCTGGCGACATCGTCTCAGGACATGGTTATCTCGCGATATTGAACAGCCTCGGTGATCTCCGGTATGTCGATCGCGTCGCGCTGCGCAAGGTCGGCGATGGTGCGTGCCACACGCAGCACTCGGTGATAGGTGCGCGCGGACCAATGATGCTGGGTGACCGCCCGGTGCAGGACTGCCTTCGCTTCGGGACTTAACGGGCATTGGGTTTCCAGCGCGCGGTTCGACAGCGTGCAATTCAATTGCCCCTGACGCGATAGCTGCCTCGCCTGCGCCTGCGCCACGCGTTTCGCAACCTCGGCGCTGCGTTCGCCGCATGCGGGGGCGGCAAATGTCTCCGCACTCAGCGCCGGCACTTCCACGTGCAAGTCGATCCGGTCGAGCAACGGGCCGGAAAGCCGGTTGCGATATCTCGCCACTGCGTCGCCGGTACAACGGCAAGTTCGCAATGGATGCCCCAGATCACCGCAGGGGCAGGGATTCATCGCCGCGACCAGTTGGAAGGCGGCGGGGAACGTGGCGTGTCCCCCGGCACGGGAGATCGTCACGTGGCCGAGTTCCAGCGGCTCGCGCAACACCTCGAGCACCCTGCGTTGGAACTCGGGCAACTCGTCGAGAAAAAGCACACCCCGATGCGCGAGACTGATCTCTCCGGGGCGCGGCGTGCTGCCTCCGCCCACCAGCGCCGCCGACGACGCCGTGTGATGCGGCGCGCGAAACGGGCGCCGTCCCCAGTGCTGCATGTCAAAGCCGTGTGCACTGAGACTCGCGAGCGTGGCGGCCTCGACCGCCTGTGCCTTGCTCAATGGGGGCAGCAATCCGGCAAGTCGTGTGGCGAGCATGGATTTGCCGGTGCCGGGCGGCCCGTGGAACAGGATGTGGTGCCCGCCTGCCGCCGCGACTTCCAGCGCCCGTTTGGCGTGTTCCTGTCCTTTGATGTCGAGCATGTCGGCGATCTCGCCGGTGTGCGCTCCCTGTCGTGTCTCGTGATGTGTTCTCTGATGCAGCCCCTGAAGTGGCCCCGCCAACGCCTGCTGAGATTGTCCCGGAAGCGTCGCGTCGTCGGCCACGCTGCGTGGCACCGTGGCGCGCGGCAGTCGCGTGGCGACGTCCGGTTCGGCAAGATGCGCGCAGACATCGAGCAAAGTCCGCGCGCCATAGACAGTTGCCTCTTCCACCAGCGCGGCTTCCTGCGCGCTGCTCGCGGGCAGCACCAGCGCTCGTGAAGACCGGCTTTGCGCCATCGCGCTCGCCATGGCCAACCCGCCGCGAATCGGGCGCAGCTCGCCGGTGAGCGACAACTCGCCGGCAAACTCGTGCGTGCGCAGTCCCGTCTCGGGCAACTGGCCGCTCGCCGCCAGAATGCCCAGTGCGATCGGCAGATCGAAGCAGCCCGACGCCTTGGGCAAATCCGCTGGCGCGAGATTGATCGTGATACGTCGCGCCGGAAATTCGAACCGGCTGTTCTGCAACGCCGAGCGCACGCGCTCGCGGCTCTCCTTGACTTCCGTATCCGGCAGACCGACCAGCGACAGGCCCGGCAACCCGTTTGCCAAATGCACTTCGACCGTGACCGGACGTGCCGCCATTCCTGTGATTGCCCGACTGCTCACCACTGCCAATGACATGTCTTCCCTTCCCTCCTGATCTCATAACGCGCTCGGCGTTCGACTCGATGGGGAATCGTCGCTCCGGCCTATGGCGCGGCGCAATGCCTCATCGGCGCAAATGTGGGGCGCTGGGCAGGAATTCGGATGGAGGCCATTGCCTGTTCGGAACTCGCTGCGAAGTGAATAAGAGAATTCCGAGTGGTGGACAGGGAATTCGCAGGCTACGCGCTATAGGGGAAGCGCAACCGGAGACGGGGGTGGAAAAGGGGAGGAAGAAGAACGGAGGAGGCGGAAGGGAGTGCACCGAACCTCGGCGCGGGAAAGATGTGACGGCGGCCGTAAAGGGCGTGGATTTCCTGGCAGTCCGGCGACATTGCCCGCTCGGGCGGGGCCGGATGCAACAAGGGGCGCTTTCGCGCCCCTGGCAAGTCGTCAGTCTTGCGCTTCGCTGCGCAGGCCTTCGAGTTCGGCTACGCGCTTCTCGAGCGCCTCGAGCTTCTCGCGCGTACGGGCGAGCACCTGGGCCTGCACGTCGAATTCTTCGCGCGTCACCAGATCGAGCTTGGTGAAACCCTGGTTGAGCAGGCTCTTGACGTTGCGCTCGATATCCTTCGCGGGCGATTGCTTGAGCATCTCGCTCACCTTGGCTTGCATGTCTTGCAGGATCTCGTTCGGTTTCATAAGCCTTCCTCTCATCAAATCTTTGCACCGATGTGGTGCTTGCACCGTCAACGTGCTTCGCCGTGCCGGTCTGACCGGTGCAAGGTGGTGCATCCGGCATGGACCTCATGGATTGGCGCAACTCTAACACCGTTTTTTGCGCCCAGCCAGCCAAGCGGCCCGGCCAGCGGCCCTCACGCAGGCCCGGGACACCGCGCGCCGGGCTTCATTGTTGTCGGCTTGTCGCATGCCAACGTCGCTTTCCCCCGCAATTTTGCCAATTTTTTATCCCGAAATTCGTATCGTGCGCCTCGCAGCGAAAGCGGTCGAAAGACCTGGCACGGGAGTTGCTCTACCCATGTCGGAACTTGCCGCACGCTGTACCAAGACGTCGAACAATCAACTTAGGGGAAAGTGATGAAAAAAGTGTCAACAGCGGTTTGCAATGCAGTGGCTGGCGTTGTGGTTTTTGGCGCCATGACAGTGTCGAGCGGCGCGTTCGCGCAGGCGGCCGCCGATGGCGCCGCACCCGCGGCGGCGCCGACCGAAGCTGCTGCCGCGGCGGCAGAGCCGCTGACGATTACCGCGAACATCGGCCTGTTCTCGGACTATCGCTTCCGCGGTATTTCGCAAACGGCCAAGCGTCCGGCGGTGCAGGGCGGTTTCGATATCGCGCATGAATCCGGTCTGTATGCCGGCGTGTGGGCTTCGAACATCAGCTGGATTTCGGATGGGAATTCGCAGGTGAGCGCGCCCATCGAGATGGACTTTTACGGTGGCTGGAAGAAGGAAATCATCCCTGACTGGACCATCGATTTCGGCGGTCTGCAGTACTACTACCCGGGCACTTATCCGTCGGGTGATTTTTACCCGCGTCCGCATACGTTCGAGCTGTATGCCGCAGTGGGCTGGAAGACCGTAACGCTGAAGTACTCGCACGCACTGACCCGTCTTTTCGGTCTCGTGAGTCCGGGTGGCCAGGATACGTCCAACAGCGGCTATCTCGACCTGACGGGCACCTATGACCTCGGCTTCTGGGGCCTCTCGGCCGTGGGCCACGTGGGTCATCAGTGGGTGCACAACTTCAGCCCCGCAAGCTACACCGACTGGAAGATCGGCCTGACGAAGGATCTGGGCAAGAACTTCAGCGTGTCGGTCTCCTACGTCGATACGAACGCCGACGAGAAGTACTACACCGCCGCGAATTCCGGCAAGGTGCTCTCGAAAGCGACGGTCGTCGTTGGGTTGTCGAAGACATTCTAAGGAGCGACTCATCATGAAGCTGATTACCGCAATTGTGAAACCCTTCAAGCTCGACGAGGTGCGCGAAGCCCTCTCGAACATCGGCGTGGCGGGCATTACGGTGACCGAAGTCAAGGGCTTCGGCCGTCAGAAGGGCCATACCGAGTTGTACCGGGGCGCAGAGTACGTCGTCGACTTTCTGCCGAAGGTGAAGATCGAGGCGGTAATCGGCGATGCCTTGCTCGACCAGGCGATCGACGCCATCGAGCAGGCAGCCCGTACCGGCAAGATCGGCGACGGCAAGATTTTCGTGTCCAACGTCGAGCACGTGGTCCGTATCCGTACTGGAGAGACCGGCGAAGACGCGCTGTAAAGGTCCCACAAAAGAGACAATAATCATGAAAAAACTGCTTGCCAAACTCTTGCTCGCCGCCGCCTTCGCGGGCGTCGTGGGCACCATGGGCCTCGGCTCGAGCGCTGCACTGGCGCAGGACGCCTCGGCGCCTGCCGCCGCTTCGGCAACGGCCGCGCCTGCGTCTGCTGCTGCGACGGCGACCCCTGCGGCCGCACCGGCGCCTGCCGCTCAGGCCGCCGCACCGGCCGCGCCTGCCGCGGCAACGCCTGTGCCGCCGAACAAGGGCGACACGGCGTGGCTGCTCACTTGCACGGCATTCGTCATTCTCATGACGCTGCCAGGCCTGGGTCTGTTCTACGGCGGTCTCGTGCGCTCGAAGAACATGCTCTCGGTGCTGATGCAGTGTTTCATCATCTTCTCGCTGGTGGTCGTGCTCTGGGCGATCTACGGCTATAGCATCGCATTCACGGAAGGCGGGGCGTTCTTCGGCGGCTTCGATCGCATCTTCCTCAAGGGCATGACGCCGGACTCGGTGGCCGCGACCTTCAGCAAGGGCGTGAATGTGCCCGAGTACGCCTACATGGCGTTCCAGGCCGCTTTCGCTGCCATCACCTGCGCGCTGATCGTCGGCGCCTTTGCCGAGCGCGCCCGGTTCTCGGCGGTGCTGCTCTTCACGGTGATCTGGTTCACGTTCTCGTACCTGCCGATGGCCCACATGGTGTGGTTCTGGGCCGGCCCGGATGCCTACGTCGACGCCGCTGCTGCCGACGCCGCCAACGCACACGCCGGCTGGTTGTTCCAGAAGGGGGCGCTCGATTACGCCGGTGGTACGGTGGTGCACATCAACGCGGCGATTGCCGGTCTGGTGGGCTCGTACATGGTCGGCAAGCGTGTGGGTTTCGGCAAGGAAGCGTTCAAGCCGCACTCGCTCACCATGACGATGATCGGCGCCTCGCTGCTCTGGTTCGGCTGGTTCGGCTTTAACGCCGGCTCGGGTCTGGAAGCCAATGGCGGCGCTGCGCTCGCCTTCGTCAACACGCTGCTGGCCACTGCCGCCGCTACGCTGTCCTGGACGGCCGGTGAGTGGATCGGCAAGGGCAAGCCGTCGATGCTGGGTGGCGCCTCGGGGGCTGTGGCCGGTCTGGTGGCCGTCACCCCGGCGGCAGGCTTCGTCGGGCCGATGGGCTCGATCGTGCTCGGCCTGCTCGCCGGTGTGATCTGCCTGTGGGGCGTGAACGGTCTGAAGCGTCTGCTCAAGGCGGACGACGCGCTCGACGTGTTCGGCGTGCACGGTGTGGGCGGTATGCTCGGCGCGCTTCTGACGGGCGTGTTCGCTGCCCCGTCGCTGGGCGGCACGGGTATCTACGACTACGTGGCCAATGCCGTGGCGCCGGATTATTCGATCGGCGGGCAGGTCTGGATTCAGTTCCAGGGCGTTGTGACCACGCTCGTGTGGTCGGGTGTGGTCGCCTTCATCGCCTTCAAGATTGCGGACATCGTGCTGGGCTTGCGTGTGCCGGAAGACGAAGAACGCGAAGGCCTGGACATCACCTCGCACGGTGAGTCGGCCTACCACAACTGATCTGACCTCATCGCAAGGTTGAAAGGATTTGCCCCGGCGTAAGCCGGGCTGACAGAAGGAGTCGCTGGTGGTCGGTCGGACAGCCGGCACCGGCATTGCGCGGGCACCCGTCGGGTGCCCGTTTTTTTTGCCCGGCGATGGCAGGCGTGCCAAACGCATGCTTGCGATCGGGCATTTCGTCCCCATGTCTTCTCACCGCATCGCACCGCGGTTTCCCGGCTGGAGCCCCTTCGTGGGGCATGGCAAACGGCGGGGGCGCCGGGCGGATGCTCTACAATCGATATTCCATCTGGATATGAGAGAAGCATGGTTCCGCATCTCGTCACGGCCCTGAAAGGCCCCTTGCTCGACCTGGAAAAGAAGATTCTCGATGCGACGCCCGCCATCGAGCGCTGGTTCCGGCTCGAGTGGCAGGAACACACACCGCCGTTCTATTGTTCGGTCGACCTGCGAAATGCCGGCTTCAAGCTCGCTCCCGTCGACACCAACCTCTTCCCCGGTGGTTTCAACAATCTGGCGCCCGAGGTCCTGCCGCTCGCCGTGCAGGCTGCGATGGCCGCCATCGAGAAAATCTGCCCCGATGCCAAGAATCTGCTGCTGATTCCCGAACGTCATACGCGTAACTCGTTTTATTTGCAGAACATTGCGCGTCTGTCGACGATCATGCGTCACGCCGGTTTGCATGTGCGGCTGGGAAGTCTGTCGGACGACATTACCGAACCGACGACCATCGAGCTGCCCGACGGCCAGCATGTCGTGATCGAGCCGCTGGAGCGCACCCCGCGCCGTCTGGGACTCAAGAACTTCGATCCGTGCTCGATTCTGCTCAATAACGATCTGTCGGCTGGCATTCCGCCGATTCTGGAAGGCCTGCACGAGCAGTATCTGTTGCCGCCGCTGCACGCCGGCTGGGCCATGCGCCGCAAGAGCCAGCATTTCTCGGCGTACGACGACATCGTCAAGAAGTTCTCGAAGATGATCGACGTCGACCAATGGATGCTCAATCCGTACTTTGCGAAGTGCGAGGGCGTTGATTTCGACGAAGGAGTGGGCGAGGAAAAGCTTGCCGACACGGTCGACGCAGTGCTCAAGAAGATCAACAAGAAGTATCGCGAGTACGGCATCACCGAGAAGCCGTTCGTTGTGATCAAGGCGGATGCCGGCACTTACGGCATGGGCGTGATGATGGTGCACGACGCCGCCGAGCTCAAAAACCTGAATCGCCGCGAGCGCACGAAGATGAGCGTGGTGAAGGAAGGACTCGAAGTGCACGACTTCATCGTGCAGGAAGGCGTCTACACGTTCGAGCGCATCAATGAAGCGGTGGCCGAGCCGGTCGTCTACATGATCGATCGCTATGTGGTGGGCGGCTTCTATCGCGTGCACACCGGCCGGGGTACCGACGAGAACCTGAACGCGCCGGGCATGCACTTCGTGCCGCTCGCATTCGAGCACACGGCGCTTCCCGACGTCCACGCCAAGCCGGGGGCGGCGCCGCCCAATCGCTTCTACATGTATGGCGTGGTGGCACGGCTTGCGTTGCTCGCGGCATCGGTCGAACTCGAGCGCACCGATCCGGACCCGGAAACCTATTGAGCGACGTCGGCGCATGGGCTGTCGCGCACCGAGTGACAGCCCGCTGCGTACTTCGGGGCGCAGAGCCGTTTTGAGAAGTTTCTGATTTTGATGTGGGGCGCGGTCCGGCTGGCGGCGCTCCCATGGGCTTCTCTGTCAGAGAAGCGAAACGAAAAAGACGCCCGGCCGGCCCCCCGACTAGCCGGGCGTCACATTTGCCGGCCGCCTCATGCAACGGCCGGAAATCGGGGCTTTCCTGGGCGGTCCCCCCCGCAAACTGGTTCCCTTCGCTTCTCCTTCATTCTTCGGATCGGTGTACTGTGCCGGTCCGTCGTCCGGTTCGCGTCAGTCATGTAGCGATGATGCGGCGGTTCGACGCATCCAACATCCCCCGAATGGGGGATGTCCGTCCATGTTCAAGTGGAATAGGAAATTTCCTCGACGATCCTCGGGATGGTTCTTGACTGGGAGAGACAGGCGAATGCAGGGGGATTTGCGCACATGCCTTCGTCAAATGCATCAGTTGCCGGTCCCCACGCTCGGCTATCTGCCGCTGTGGCTGGAGACGTTACGCCTGTGGCTGGATGCCGACAGCGTGGCCGCACTCTGGTGTCCCGCGCCTGAGACGACCGAAGTGGTGACGGCCGACGCAGCGGCAGCGGGCGGCGCTTGTTGGTATGCGCCTCAGGCGTCGGTCGCGGCGTGTGAACGTCTTGCCGCTGGCGCAGCGCTGATGCCGCCTGCGGCAGCGCTGCAACACGCGTTGGTCGACGGTGCGATGCTGCGCGCTCATGCGCGGCATGAACGGCATGAACGCCACGCAGGACATCGGCAGCGTGGCGGCAAGCGCTGCGTGGCGGACATGCTGCGTCGCCCGGCAGAACTGAGCGCATGCCTGGCCGACGGCGATGTGCTCGATGTCTGCCTTTTGCCGGTGGCGCGCGCCGCCGACGCGCGGCCGCCTTGCGATGACACCGCCGCACTCTGTGCGACGTCGATTGGCGCGTTACGTTTGCTCGTGTCGCGCGGCCGCGAGCGCCCGTCGTTCACGACGCGCGAAATCGGCGCGTTCGAAATGGCCGCAGCGGAGTTCTCCGTCGTGCCGGAACGCCCTCAATTCCCGCCGTTCGGTGCGATGGTGCCTGCGTCGCCGGAAGTCGTTCAGGAGACGACTCGTGCCCATTGTGCCGATATCGCGGGCACGCTCGTGTGGCGCGGACGGCAGCCGGAGTGGGCGGATCCTGCGGCACTCGCGCTCATGCGTCGGGTCTGGCGACACGCGCCTGGGCGTGGGTGGCCCGACGCCTGTGTGGTGGTTCAGGCATGCCAGCGTCTCGCTGACGACCTGACGCGGTATCCGGGCGGCAACGCTTCCGCCCTCGCGCAGGTAGGTGCGCGTGTCCCCGTGCCCGGCGGCACGCTGCATTTGCACGCCACGCACCTGTGCGGCATGGGCGGCGGTGCGACCGAGCGCGTGCGCATCGCGCTGCATCTCGTCGTGCCACCCGCCATGCGGTTGCTGCAGCGATTGTGCGAGACGGCGCTCACGCCTGTACAGCGTGAGATTGCAATGCGCTTGCTGGCCGGACAGTCGCGCACTGCGACGCGTGAAGCGTGCGCGATCGGTGTGCAGACGCTCAAGACGCATCTGTCACTCATGCGTGCGCGACTCGACCCGGTGCGCGACGCGTCGTTGCTGCTGGGGCTGGGCGGAATGGGTGCAGCAGGCGCCGTCGACGCGACCAGAGGGGACGCGAGCGCTGCCCGGCCGTGATTTTCTCTACCAAAACTATTCCGAGGCAAGGCAATGCGGTACGCAGCGGCAAAACGACGCCTCGGCTAGAATAGACGCCTGTCGCCGCAGCTTGCGGTGTGTGCATCCGAACCTCCAAGATTCCCGCCGATCGATGCAGATTCTCTTTATCGCCGACCCGCTCGACCAATTCAAGATCTACAAGGACACCACGTTCTCGATGATGCGCGAAGGCGCGCGTCGCGGGCACCGCATCTTCGCTTGCGAGCCGCACGAGATGGCGTGGCAAGGCGCAACGGTCGATGCGCGCGTGAAGGAAATTCGTCTGACGGGAGACGCGCACACCTGGTATGAAGTCGTCGATACGCGTGTGGCAGCGCTCGCCGAATTCGACGCGGTGCTCATGCGCAAGGACCCGCCGTTCGACATGGAGTACATCAACGCCACGTGGCTGCTCGAAATTGCCGAGCGCGCCGGTGCGCGTGTCTTCAACAAGCCCAGCGCGATTCGCGATCACTCGGAAAAGCTGGCGATTGCCGAATTCGGCCAATTCGTGGCGCCTACGCTGGTCACGCGCGACGCCGTGCGTCTGCGCGCCTTTCACGCGGAACATGGCGACGTGATCTACAAGCCGCTTGACGGCATGGGGGGCACGGGCGTGTTCCGCATCGGTCCGGATGGCCGTAATCTCGGCTCGGTGATTGAAATGCTGGGTGAGAACGGGGCGCGTTCGGTCATGGCGCAACGCTTCATTCCGGATATCAAGCTCGGCGACAAGCGAGTGCTCGTGATCGGCGGCAAAGTGGTGCCCCATTCGCTCGCGCGCATTCCGCAAGGGAACGAAGTGCGCGGCAACCTCGCGGCGGGCGGCCTTGGCGAGGCCCGCGACCTCTCGGCGCGCGATCGTCAGATTGCCGAAGCGCTGGCGCCGGTTCTCTGGCAACGCGGCCTGTTGCTCGTGGGCCTCGACGTCATCGGCGATTACCTCACGGAGGTGAACGTCACGAGTCCGACGTGCTTCCAGGAAATCACCGACCAGACCGGTTTCGACGTGCCGAAGATGTTTATCGACGCGCTCGAACTGGCCGTCTGACGCGGATGTGAAAAGGGTTCGTGCGGCAAAAAACCGCGTCGGGGTCGAACCCTAACCTGCTGAAATTTCAGGAATAATTCGGGATTTTGTCGCGCCTGCTAAAATAAGAATCCCAAAATCGACAGGTTCGCGTTCGTCGTTGTGTTTGTATCCAGAACACCTGCGGCGCCCGGCGTGCCTAGCATCATGGCTGGAATTCTGATCATTGCCCACGCACCGCTGGCTTCGGCCCTTCGCGAGTGCGTCTCGCACATCTACGGCGGGTGTCCGTCGCGCATCGGCGCGATCGACGTTGTCCCCGACCAGGACACGGCGGCGCTCGTAGACGTCGCAAAAGAACGCCTCGCGCAACTGCACGAAGAGAACGGCGTGCTGGTGCTCACCGATCTGTTCGGGGCGACGCCCTCGAACGTGGCGGCGCAACTCGTGGGGCCGAAGGTGCGCGTGCTCGCGGGCGTGAATCTGTCGATGCTCATCAAAGCGGTCTGCTATCGCTCGGTGCCCCTCGACACGCTGGCGGAGAAGGTGCTTTCGGGCGGATCTAAAGGTATTCTGGAAGTCGGCGCGGGTGCGCCGGCCACACACACTACGTCACACTGAAACATGCTTCGACAAGAAACGACGATCGTAAATAAATTGGGCTTGCACGCCCGGGCATCCGCAAAGCTGACGCAGCTGGCGGCAAAATTTCAGAGTGAGGTCTGGCTGACCCGAAACGGTCGTCGGATCAACGCGAAGAGCATCATGGGCGTTATGATGCTGGCGGCCGGCATCGGCTCGAAGGTCGAAGTCGAGACCGAGGGCCCGGATGAAGCGCAGGCCATGCAGGAAATTCTCGACCTCATCGCGAACAAGTTCGGCGAAGGGGAATAATACGTTGCTGTGGTGATGCGGCGTCGGCAGGCGCGCCGTGTCACGCTGGCCGTGCTTTCGCCGCACCGCCGCTCACTGTCCGCAACGACAGCCAACACACAGAATACGGTCGAATCACCCGCCTCTGAACTGGGGAGACTTCCTTGTCTTTCACCCTGCACGGCATTCCCGTTTCCCGCGGCATCGCGATCGGACGCGCCTATCTGCTTGCGCCCGCGACGCTCGATGTTCCGCACTATCTGCTCGATCCCAGCCAGATCGACGACGAGATCGCACGCTTCGAAAGCGCTCAGGCGACCGTCCAGCAAGAACTCGATACGCTCAAAGAGGAACTCCCTGACGACGCCCCCGGCGAGATGGGCGCGTTTCTCGACGTTCACTCCCTGATCCTCAACGACACGCTGCTCGTCGATGCCGTGATGAAGCTCATTCGCGAGCGCCGCTACAACGCCGAGTGGGCGCTCACGACGCAGCTCGAAGTGCTCGTCGCGCGTTTCGAAGACATCGAGGACGAATACCTTCGCGAGCGTCGCGCGGACATCGAGCAGGTGACCGAGCGCGTGCTCAAGGCGCTCGCCGGGAGCCCGGGCATTCGCCACGTGGCGACCGAGACGCCGCGCGACGACATGATCGTCGTGGCGCGCGACATCGCGCCAGCCGACATGCTGCAATTCAAGTCGCAGACGTTCAAGGGCTTTGTGACGGATCTCGGCGGCAAGACGTCGCACACGGCCATCGTGGCGCGCAGTCTCGGGATTCCCGCCGCTGTCGGCGTCGCCCAGGCCAGTCTGCTTATCAAGCAGGATGACGTCATCATCATCGACGGCGATCACGGTATCGTCATCGTCGACCCTGCGCCGATCGTGCTCGAGGAGTACAGCTATCGCCAGAGCGAGCGTGCGCTCGAAGAGCGACGCCTGCAGCGTCTGAAGCATTCGCCGGCGCAGACCATCGACGGGACGCATATCGAGTTGCTCGCCAACATCGAACTGCCGGAGGATGCCAAGACCGCCGTGGCGGCGGGTGCTGTCGGCGTCGGCCTGTTCCGTACGGAATTCCTCTTCATGAACGAGGAGGAGGCGCCGGAGGAGGAAGCGCAGTTCGAGGCGTACAAACGTGCGGTCGAAGCGATGCAGGGGCTGCCGCTCACCATTCGCACCATCGACGTGGGCGCCGACAAACCCCTCGACAGTCACGAGACGTACGAGACCGCGCCGAACCCGGCCCTGGGGTTGCGGGCGATTCGCTGGAGTTTGTCCGAACCGCGCATGTTCCTCACGCAACTGCGCGCGATTTTGCGGGCTTCGGCGTTCGGCAAGGTGCAGATCCTGTTCCCGATGCTCGCGCATGCGCAGGAAATCGATCAGACGCTCGAACTCGTGCGCGAAGCCAAGTCGCAACTCGACGCAGCAGGCTTGCTGTACGACCCGAACGTGAAGCTGGGCGCCATGATCGAGGTCCCGGCCGCCGCGCTTACGGTGCCGATGTTCCTCAAGCGGCTCGACTTCCTGTCCATCGGTACGAACGATCTGATTCAGTACACGCTGGCCATCGACCGGGCGGACAATGCCGTCGCGCATCTGTACGACCCCCTGCATCCGGCCGTCCTTCGCCTGATCGCCATGACGATTCGCGAGGCACACGCCTTCGGTGTGCCGGTGGCGGTGTGCGGCGAGATGGCAGGCGACCCGACGGCCACGCGTTTGCTGCTGGGCATGGGCCTGCGCGAATTCTCGATGCATCCGAGCCAGTTGCTGCAGGTCAAACAGGAAATTCTGCGGGCGCATTTGCCCGATCTGGAGCGGCCGGTGCAGGAGTTGCTCGCGGCGACGGAACCCGAGGAGATGCAGGCGGCGCTGGCGCGGCTGGCAGTCGCCTGACCGATCGTCTCGAAAAACGCAGATCCCGTCGTCGCGCAAGGAAAAAAAAGCGGACGCTTCCTTCACGGAGCGTCCGCTTTTTTGTCTTCGAATTTGGGACGACGCCGTGGTGGCCGTCAGCCGATGCCCAAGCGATCAGTGACGCTGTGCGCAGACCTTGCACTCCGGGTTGCGTGCGCAGTGCATGGTGTGCCAGCTCATCTTTCGTGCGTCGAGCATCTGAAGACGGCCGACGAGCGGCGTGCCCACGCCGGTGATCAGCTTGATCGCCTCCGCTGCCTGCATGCTGCCGATAATGCCCACGAGCGGCGCCAGAACCCCCATCGTTGCGCACGCCTGCTCGGGGAAGGGTTCGTCGGCGGGGAAGATGCACTCATAACAGGGCGATGCATCGTTGCGCACATCGAACACGCTGATCTGTCCGTCGAAGCGCAAGGCTGCGCCGGAGACGAGCGGCACGCCAGCCGCGACGCACGCGCGGTTGACGGCGTGACGCGTAGCGAAATTGTCCGATCCGTCGAGCACGACGGTTGCGGTGCGCGCCAGCGCGGCGAGCCGGGCTTCGTCCACACGCTCGTTGACCACGTCGACGCTCACCCCCGGGTTGATTTGCGCGATGCGTGCGCGTCCGGAATCGACCTTGGGCTGCCCGACGCTTTGCGTGTCATGCAGAATCTGGCGCTGCAGGTTGGCGAGATCGACGACGTCGTCATCGATCAGCGTGATGCGCCCTACACCGGATGCCGCCAGATACAGCGCGGCCGGTGAGCCGAGCCCCCCCGCACCGACGATGACGGCATGGGCGGCGAGCAGGCGCTCCTGACCCTCGATGCCGAGTTCGTCGAGGAGGATATGGCGGGAGTAACGCAGCAGCTGATCGTCGTTCATCGCAAAACGCAAAGGGATAAAAAAACCGTGCCGGCTTTCGCGGGCACGGTTTGTAGTGTAAAGCCGTTGCTTACTTCTTGTCCGTTGGCTTGGCCGGGACGACGGTGTCCGTTTTCGGATCCGTCTTGGCGCCGGTGGCCGGTGTGGCGGCTTTCGAAGCGTCCTTCGGCAGCGGGCCAGCGTTCGCTTCGAGACGCGACTTCGTGCGCTGGACCGGCTCGCCCTTGAGCTGGTGGACCGCTTGCTGGAGCATGAAGTCCTCAGCGCTACCCAGATCCGGCAGGCGTTCCTCGCGCTCCTTCTTGCGCTCGTCCGGCGTCTTCTTCGCGTTCTCTTCTTCGAGGCGGCGCAGCTCTTCCAGGCGGCGGGCTTCGCGGGCGTCGATTTCCTTCTGCTCGTCAGGCGTCTGCGTGTTGTGCAGGTGGTTCTGGTAATCGATTTCGCGGGTCACCAGCACGTCGTCCGGATCGCCCTTCGGGTTCTGGTCGACCGGCACGTCCGGCTTGATACCGATGGACTGGATGGAGCGACCGCTCGGCGTGTAGTAGTACGCCGTGGTCAGGCGCAGCGCCGTATCCGGACCCATCTGGCGCACGGTCTGGACCGAGCCCTTGCCGAAGGTCGTCTTGCCCATGATGATGGCGCGCTTCGAGTCCTGGAGCGCCCCCGCCACGATTTCCGATGCCGACGCCGAGTAGGCGTTCACCAGCACGACCATCGGGACCGTCTTCCAGATCGGGGCTTCGCCCTTGAGCGGATCTTCCGGGCTTGCCGACAGACGGTAATTGTCGAATGTCGCCTTGTAGGTCTGCTTGGCGTCTTCGATCTGACCGTTGGTCGACACGACCGTGGCGCCTTCCTTCAGGAACGCCGCAGACACGCCCACGGCCGACTGGAGGATGCCGCCGCCGTTGTTACGCAGGTCGAGGATCAGACCCTTGAGCGGCTGGTCCTTGGCCAGTTCCTGGAGCTTCTTGGCCAGATCCGGCACGGTGCGTTCCTGGAAGCTGGTAATGCGCACGTAGCCGATACCCGGCTCGAGCAACTTGCCCTTGATGCTCTGGACACGAATTTCGGCACGCACGATGGAGACCGGGAACGTGCGCTCTTCCGACTTGCGGAAAATCGTCAGCGTGACCTTGCTGCCCGGCGCGCCGCGCATACGCTTGACCGCCTGATCGAGCGTCATGCCGCGCACGGGCTTGTCGTCGATGCGGGTGATGAGGTCGCCGGGCTTCAGACCGGCCTTGAACGCCGGGCTGTCCTCGATCGGCGAGATCACCTTCACGAGACCGTCTTCCTGCGAGATCTCGATGCCCAGACCTGCGAAACGGCCGCGCGTCTGCTCTTGCAGCTCTTTGTATTCGTCCTTGTCGAGATACGACGAGTGGGGATCGAGGCTCGACACCATGCCCTTGATGGCTGCGGTGAGCAGCTTCTTGTCGTCGACCGGCTGCACGTACTCGCGCTTGATCTGACCGAACACTTCGGCCAGCAATCGAAGCTGTTCGAGCGGCAATGGCGTGGTAGCGCTTTGTGCGGAAGCCTGCGAGAACGCGAGGGTGGCTGCCGCACCGGTCGCGAGGCCCAGCACGATCAGGCCGATGTGTTTGAGGGTTTGGCGCATATAGGCGTGGAATTTCCCGGAATTTTGGGGCGCACGCCAATGGGCGCGCGCACTTTGGCGAAGTATAACCGTTTGCCCGCAGGCGGGACATTGCCCATTCGACAGGGGGTTTTCCTGAGTGGTTCTACGAAAAGTTCCATTCCATGCGACGTCGCACCGCGAATTTCGGCGAACGTCGCCCGGTGTTGGGGCGCTTGAGTCGGCGGGGCGCGGCCTTGCCGGTGCGCGCACCGCGCGATGCGAGGAACGCTATCGACGGGGCTAGACGTGTTACCGCTTATTACGCGGCGCAACGTTCGGTCGCGGATTGGGGCGCTGGCACACCGTTGCGCATTGCTAGCGGCGCATGGGTGCACCCGTGGGCTCGCGAGCGGCCGGGATTGCCCGGGGGCTGGAGGTGGAACCTGACGCCGATATGGCGCAGGCGACAGACGATGGATCGCCGTCGGACCTGCAGCGCGAGGGCGGATAGCGGGGATATGCCGTCTGCGGCGTCGGCGCGAGGCCGGATCGCCGCAGACGACGCTTGATGCTTACTTCGACTTGCCTTGCGCGGCCACGGCGGCCAGCGCACCGGCGATCTTGTCCTGATCGCCGAGATAGTAGTGACGAATCGGCTTGAGCTCGGCGTCCAGTTCATACACGAGCGGCGTGCCGTTCGGGATGTTCAGGCCGGCGATGTCGTCGTCCGAGATGTTGTCGAGATGCTTGATCAGCGCGCGCAGCGAGTTGCCGTGCGCGGCGATGAGCACCTGCTTACCGGCGCGCACGGCCGGGGCGATTGACTCGTTCCACAACGGCAGCACGCGCGCCACGGTGTCCTTCAGGCACTCGGTGAGCGGAATCTCTTCGCGCTTGAGCTTGGCGTAGCGTGGGTCGTTAAAGGAGCTGCGCTCGTCGTCGGCGGCCAGGGGCGGCGGCGGCGTGTCGTAGCTGCGACGCCACACGTGCACCTGATCGTCGCCGTACTTCGCTGCCGTCTCGGCCTTGTTCAGACCCGCGAGCGCGCCGTAGTGGCGCTCGTTCAGGCGCCAGCTGTGCACCACGGGAATCCACATCTGATCCATGGCGTCCTGCACGTGCCACAGCGTGCGGATCGCGCGCTTGAGCACCGAGGTATAGGCAAGATCGAATTTGAAGCCGGCTTCGGCCAGCAGCTTGCCGGCGTGACCGGCTTCGGCGACACCCTTCTCGGTCAGGTCGACGTCGACCCAGCCCGTGAAGCGATTTTCTTTGTTCCACGTCGATTCGCCGTGGCGGATGAGAACGAGCTTGTACATGAGCAAACTTCAGTCAGAGTAGGAAAGCGGGGGCAGCCGGCTGGGTGCGTGGGGTTCGTTGCGAGTGGCGCAGCCAAGCCTGGTAAGGGTTTGGCGCCATCTCCCGGACAGGTTCGGCGCCCCGAAAACGAGGCTGCCGGGGTCCGGCGCAACGATTGGCAACGTCACTCGTCGGCGCAATCACGGAATATTTTATAATGATCGGATTCTTTTGATTATTTTCAGGTGGTTTGTGAAGTTCTTTGCCGATTACACCAACCTCGCGCTGATCGCCATCGCTCTCGTTTCGGGCGGCATGCTGGCCTGGCCGGTATTCAAGCGTGGCGGTCGCGGTCTGTCGACCATGGAAGCGACCCAGCTTATCAACCGCAAGGGCGCCGTGGTGCTCGATGTCCGTACGGCAGAGGAGTTTGCCACCGGTCACTTGCCTTCCGCACGCAATGTGCCGCTCGACGACGTGGAGCAAAAGGTCGCCGGCGTCATCAAGAACAAGGCGGCCCCGGTCCTTATCGTGTGCAAGAGCGGTCAACGCTCGGCGCGCGCGCAGACGCTCCTTCGCAATCTTGGTTATGCTGAGGCATTCAGCCTCCAGGGCGGTGTTGCCGCCTGGCAGGAAGCCGGCCTGCCGGTAGTCAAGTAATCGAGGAGTTGCAAGTCATGCCGAAGATCGTGATGTACAGCACGCAAGTGTGCCCGTATTGCCAGATGGCGGAGCGTCTGCTGCGTCAGCGCGGTGTTCAGGAAATCGAAAAGATTCTGATCGACAAGGATCCCGCCCGCCGCGAGGAAATGATGACGCGGACCGGGCGTCGTACCGTACCGCAAATCTATATCGACGAGCGCCATATCGGCGGTTACGACGATCTTTCGGCGCTCGATCGTGCCGGTGGCCTCGTACCGCTCTTGCAAGCTGCCTGATCCCGCCTGCAAAATAGTCGCCCAGCCGCGTGATTGCGCGGCTGTCTTCATTCCAAGGAAACGAAATGTCCGACCAGAATCAGCCGTTTTTCAGCATCCAGCGCGCCTACCTGAAAGATCTGTCGCTCGAGCAGCCGAATTCGCCCGCGATTTTCCTCGAGCAGGAGATGCCGACCGTTGAAGTGCAGCTGGACGTGGCAGCAGAACGCCTGGCCGAGGAAATCTTCGAAGTCGCCGTGATCGCCACCGTGACGGCCAAGATCAAGGACAAGGTCGCGTTCCTGGTCGAAGGCAAGCAAGCCGGTATTTTCGAAATCCGCAACGTGCCGGTCGAACAGCTCGATCCGCTCATCGGCATTGCCTGCCCGACGATCGTCTACCCGTACCTTCGCGCCAACGTGGCCGACGCCATCAGCCGTGCCGGCTTCCAGCCGATTCATCTGGCGGAAGTGAACTTCCAGGCGCTGTACGAGCAGCGTCTGGCGCAACTGGCCGAGCAACAAGCGGCCAATGGCGAGACGCCGGCCCCGGGTATCGTGATGCCCGACGGCTCGTCCGCGCAGACCCACTAAGCGCATGCGCTGCATCGACGCCATGGCTGGCCCCGTGCCGGCGATGGCGTCGAGACCTCTCTCATGAAGATTGCCGTATTCGGTGCAGGTGCCTGGGGCACCGCGATGGCGAGCCACATGGCAACGCGCCATGACGTCGTCCTCTGGGCGCGCGATGCCGCCCTCGTGGCGCAATTGCGCGCTTCGCACGAAAATTCTGCTTACCTCCCCGGTTCCCCGTTGTCCCCCCGTCTGCGATTCGAAGCCGATTTTGCGACGGCTATGGCGCATGGCACGGGCGAGCGTGCATTGTGTGTTGCGGCCGTGCCCGTGGCCGGACTGCGTGCGTTGGCCGGCCACATGGTGCTGGCGGATCATGCGCCGCAGAACCTCATCTGGCTTTGCAAGGGCTTCGAGGCCGATACCGGCCTGTTGCCGCATCAGATCGTCGCGGAGGTATTTCCGGCGGTCGCCGGCGGCTCGTTGTCCGGCCCGAGCTTTGCGCGTGAAGTCGCGCAAGGCCTGCCTGCCGCGCTGACCATTGCGAGCGCGGCGCCGCCCCTGTGTGAACTGACGATCGCGGCGTGCCACTTCGGCGCGTTGCGCATTTATTCGAGCGACGACCTCATCGGCGTTGAAGTCGGCGGGGCGGTGAAAAACGTGCTCGCGATTGCCACCGGGGTGAGCGACGGCCTCGGTCTGGGCCTGAATGCGCGCGCTGCGCTGGTTACGCGCGGTCTGGCCGAAATGACGCGTCTGGGCGTGGCGCTCGGGGGCAAGCCCGAAACGTTCATGGGGTTGGCTGGCATGGGCGATCTGATTCTGACGGCGACCGGCGATCTGTCGCGTAACCGTACCGTCGGACTGCAACTGGCCTCGGGCAAGACGCTGGACGAAGTGCTCGCGTCGCTCGGCCATGTCGCCGAAGGCGTACGATGTGCGCGTGCGGTGCGCGATCTGGCGCGCGCGCACGGTGTCGAAATGCCGATCACCGACGCCGTTTGCGCGACGCTGTTCGACGGATTGCCTGCCCGTGCGGCAGTCGAAGCCCTGCTGCGCCGCGATGCCCGTGCGGAGCGCGAGGATGACGGCCTTCAGGGCTGAATCGTCCGCCCGGCCGGCAATAACGGTTTTGTCCGACCGACAGTAAATCGCCGCGCTGTCGCACGATGGATGGCCGGTCATCACCGCCGGTCATCACCGCCTGTCATCACGCTTCCCGGCGACGGCGCCCCGCCGTCGACACTCGCCACAAGGGAGTCAAGCCCATGTCGCACGTCATCCCCTCCCATGTTCGTCTTACCGCCTCTCTGGGCGATATCACGCGCTCGACGCTCGACGTTATCGTCAATGCCGCGAATGAGTCGCTGCTCGGCGGTGGCGGCGTCGACGGCGCGATCCATCGTGCCGCCGGACCGGAACTCCTTGAAGTCTGCCGAAAACTCCAGGGTTGCCCGACCGGGCAAGCGAAGCTCACGCCGGGATTTCGCCTCAAGGCAAAGTTCGTGATTCACACTGTCGGCCCCGTGTGGCATGGCGGCGCCAATGACGAGCCTGCGCTGCTGGCGAGTTGCTACCGCGAAAGCTTGCGTCTGGCCGCTGAGCACGGATGCCGTAGCATCGCCTTCCCGGCCATTAGTTGCGGCGTGTATGGGTATCCGGCCGAGCTTGCCGTCCCCCTGGCCGTGTTCACGGTGCGCGACGCACTCCCGCATTTTCCCGGCATCGAGCATGTGGAGTTCGTGTGCTTCGATGCGGCCATGTTCTCCGCCTACCAGCGAGCGTTGGCGACGTGAGGTCGCCGCGCGATAACGCAGATCTGCGTTATCGCAAATTCAGCGATCAGGACCCGCCCGCGTACCCCTGCTGACGCCACGCTTCAAAGACCACCACGGCGACGGTATTCGAGAGATTCAGGCTGCGATTGCCGGGACGCATCGGCAGCCGCACGCGCTGGGTCGTGGCGAACGTGTCGAGCAATTGCGGATCGAGACCGCGCGTCTCGGAACCGAAGACGAACCAGTCTCCCGGCGCGAATGCGAGCTCTCCGAAAGGACGCGAACCGCGCGTGGTCAATGCAAACATTCGCGTGGGGTCCGGCGATTCGGCCGCAAGAAACGCGGCCCAATCCCGGTGAACCTTCATTTGCGCATACTCGTGATAGTCGAGTCCGGCGCGTCGCATGCGAGCGTCGTCGAGCGGAAAGCCGAGCGGTTCGATCAGATGCAACCGCGCGCCGGTGTTGGCGCACAGACGGATCACGTTGCCGGTGTTCGGCGGGATTTCAGGGCTGACGAGAACGACGTTGAACATGAGGGGGCGGCTAGAGGTTAGGGAGGGGCGGTGTGCGCAACGCGACGGCTGCGAGGACGTGCGCCGCACCGGCATGCTTGAGCGCGGCAGCGGCCGCGTCACAGGTGGCGCCGGTGGTCATCACGTCGTCGATCAGCACGACATGCCGCCCGCGCACGCGAGCGTCGGCGACGAAGACGCCGCGCAGATTACGTCGGCGCTCGTCGCGCGACAGCCGTCGCTGTGCCGCTGTCGTACGTTCGCGATGCAGCATATTGGCGCTCGCTGGCAGACGCGCTCGCCGGGATGCTACGCGCGTCAGTTCCCACGCCTGATTGAAGCCGCGTGACGCGAGCCGCGACGGCGCCAATGGCACGGGTACGAGCAGCGGTGCCGTCGAGTCGGCCCAGGCGTCGCGGTTGCCGTTACGATCCGGACTTCGATGGTGGGCTGCAATGGCATCGCCGAGGCGTTCGCCAAATTCTCGCGCAAGCGGCAGAGCACCGTGGTATTTCAGACGAATCATCAGGTTGTTGAGGGGCGTCACGTAGTCTGCGAGCGTCAATGTGCCGTCGAACGCTGGCGGATGCCGCAGGCATTGTCCGCACAGCGCCGTGTCAGGGGTGCGACGAATTGTCGCACTTTCGGTGCGGCATGCTGACGTTCCGTCTTCCATGAGCCACTGCGGCGGCAGCGCAATCGCACATCGACGGCATCGCAACGGGGCGATGGCGCAGGACACATCGAAGCCAGCGGCACAGTCTGCACAGATCTGGCGCGGCGTCCGTTGACGGCAGACGGCGCAATGGTCCGGCAGCACGATGTCCAGCAGTCCGCCTGCGAGCCTGGCAAGCGTGGGAAAGCGGGATAGGAGCATTGGCACGGCAGTGGGTATGACGGCTGAAAGGGCAGGGTGCGGCGGCTACGGCGTCCGGTCGGCGGCAGGCTGCCGGGCAATTCCATGCGGAGGTCGGCAAGTCGATGCTCACGACGGAAGCCGTCCATGATTGGATGCGCCCGGGCTGCTTGGCGGTGACCGATGCGTTCCGACAGCAGCGAGTATACTGCCGACTCGTCTTTTCGCCTGTCCCATGAAGCCCTCCGACGCTCCCCAAACCCCGTCTTCTGCGTTTTCCGCACGCTTTTTGCGCACCGCCTTCGATCGCCGCGCGTCGAAATGGCCGGACGCCGATTTCCTGATGCGGGAGGTCGCGTCGCGGCTGGCGAGCCGACTCGATTACATCAAGCTCAAGCCGAAACGGCTGCTCGACGCCGGTTGCGGCACGGGCGGCGATTTGCTCGGGTTTGGCGAACGGTATCCCGACGCCTACCGGGTAGGGCTCGATGCGTCATATGCCATGGCCAAGTCCGCCGCAGCCGCCGGCGCGACGACGGGCTGGCGACGTTTGCTGCGCGCCGCGCCGCCGTATGGCGTGGTGCAGGCCGACTTTGCGGCACTGCCGTTTGCACCGCGCTCATTCGACCTCGTGTGGTCGAACCTTGCGCTTCACTGGTATCGCGAACCGCATCGCGTGATTCCGGAATGGCACCGCGTGCTGAGCACCGATGGCTTGCTGATGTTTTCGGCGTATGGTCCCGACACATTGCGCGAGTTGCGGGCCGCATGGGCAGAAGTCGACGACCTCCCGCATGCGCTCGAGCCGACCGATATGCACGACCTCGGCGACATGATGGTGGCGAGCGGTTTCGACACACCGGTGACCGATATGGAACGGCTCACGCTCACCTTTGAATCGCCGGACACCTTGCTGCGCGACGTGCGCCTGCTTGGCGTGAATCCGTTGCCGGAACGCCGTCAGGGGCTGACGGGGCGTACGCGGCTTGCGGCGCTACGGGCGGCGCTGGATCGTCAGCGCGATCGTGACGGCACCCTCGCCCTGACGTTCGAACTCGTCTACGGACACGCCTGGAAGATTCCGGAAAAGACCGATGCCGCGGGCAATGCCGTCGTGCGCATCCAGGACATCGGACGCGGTGGCCGACCCCGCTAGATCGAGGTAAGTCTCTGTCTTTCAACGCTTTCGTCGCACGTCGACGTTAGCGGCCATCGGCGGAAATCTCCGCCGATCTCCGCTGATCTCTTTTCGATTCTCCCATCGCGCCGCCGCGCGCTGTCACGACGCCATCGCGTCGATGCCTGCGGCTGACTCACCGCACCCTGCGTCCTACACGACCATGCAGGTATTCCGCGTTCGCTCGCTTCGCTTAAATGATGCCTCACGGTGTGCAAAGGCGCGGAATGTCATCGACATCGCTTCGAGGCTTCGGCTCACGATTCCCGCGCAGTTTCATACCTTCGCGTCGCCTGTTGGCGAGTCTTCGGGAGGTGAGCAGTGGCGGGCAATCAGCACGAAACGTCGGCGGTGCGGCAGCAGACGGAATCTGCACGAGGCGATCGACTGCGCGGGACGCCGACGCTTCGCGTCGACGGCGAATTCCTGCGTCCGACGGTCCCGGTGTTCGCCGCCATCGACAACCTGTGCCCCGCAACGGTTCACCTCAAGCTGGAGGGACTGAACGCGGCGGGATCGATCAAGCTCAAGACAGCGCTGCAACTCATCGACGATCTCGAGGCGACGCGTCGGGTTCATGCGGATACGCAGATCGTGGAGTCGTCATCGGGAAATCTCGGTGTCGCGCTGGCGATGGTGTGCGCCAACCGCGGCTATCGCTTCGTCTGCGTCACCGACCCCAATACGTCGCGACAGGCGGTGAAGGCCATGCAGGCCGTGGGCGCACGTGTGGTCAGGGTGGAACGTCGCGACGCTCAAGGCGGATATCTCGGGACGCGGATTGCGTGGATTCGCGAGCAGGTGGCCCGTGATCCACGTTGGCTCTGGATCAATCAATACGCGAATCAAGAAAATTGGCGCGCCCATTTCCGATGGACGGCGCCGGAGATTTTTTCCGCGTATCCCGATGTCGATCATCTCTTCGTTGGCGCAGGTACGACCGGCACCTTGCTGGGGTGTCTGCATTACGTGCGAGCGCACCGGTTACCGACACGCGTCGTGGCTGTGGACGCCGTCGGTTCCGTCACTTTCGGCGGTCCACCGGGGCCGCGTCGCATTCCCGGACTTGGCACAAGCTGTCGGCCGCCGTTATGCGATTTACCGGACGTTGAACTGCCGGATGCCATCGTCCATGTGCCTGAGGACGACACGCTGCGCATGTGCCACACGTTGGCGAAGCGAGGACTCGTGGTGGGCGGTTCGACCGGAAGTGTGCTGAGCGCGGTCCAGCGATCGGCGCTCGACATTGCCGCGAGCGATACGGTCGTCGCGATTGCGCCGGATATGGGTGATAAATATCTCGACACGATTTACGACGCCCAATGGACGGCGAATGCCTTCCCGGACAGGCGTGACGGTGCCAGCGGTGCGTGCAGCAAGCCGGCGTCAACGGCCGTCACATCGTCTTCCATCGAAGTCGTCTCTCCCTCTCTGTCATGAACGCACTTCCGACGCCGCAATTTCGCGTGTTCACCGGTGAGCAAATCGACGCGGCCGTGAAAGCGGGTAAGCGTGACATTCTCGACATCGTCGAAGCGGCTTATCGCGCGCATCATGCCGGACACACCGTCAATCCGGAAAGCCAGTTTCTTCGCTTTCCCGACGCCCATCGAAATCGCATCATCGCCTTGCCTGCCCATATCCGGCGCAATCGCGACGACGCGGGCGACAGCGTGACGGGAATCAAATGGATTTCGAGTTTCCCCGAGAACATCGAGCGGGGCATGCCGCGCGCTTCCGCCGTGCTAATCCTGAACGATGCGGTCAGCGGCTATCCGATGGCCTGCATGGAGGCGAGCATCATCAGCGCGGCACGCACGGCTGCCAGCGCCATCAGCGCGCTGCGGTGCCTGACTCGCGGTGAGGCGTCA
This sequence comes from Pandoraea vervacti, assembly GCF_000934605.2. NCBI lineage: Bacteria > Pseudomonadati > Pseudomonadota > Betaproteobacteria > Burkholderiales > Burkholderiaceae > Pandoraea > Pandoraea vervacti. Next base: position 578,264 of record NZ_CP010897.2, read on the forward strand.
GTGCCGCGTCGTGTGGCGTTCGTCGGCGCAGGCGTCATCGCTCGACATGTGGTCGAAAGTTTGCCGCTCGCCGCGCTCGCCATCGGTGAGGTGGCGATTCACGATCTGAACATCGACTATGCAGAGTCGCTTGCTACACGAGTCAGGACGCACGTCGGCCTGCAAGCCCGCGCGGAACCTTCGCTCGAGGCCGTCATCCGGTCGTCGGACGTTATTGTGTTCGCCACTACGGCGTCTTCGCCTCACCTGAACGATCCGGCCTGGTTCTCACATTGCCCCGTCGTGCTGCATCTGTCGTTACGCGATCTGGCGCCGGCCATCGTACTGGCGTCCCATAACGTCGTGGACGACATCGACCATTGTTTGCGCGCCATGACTTCGCTGCACCTCACTGAGGCGGCCACGGGGCATCGACACTTCGTCACGACCTCGCTGCCGCATCTGCTTTGCGGCGGAGATCCTCCCGAACGAGACCGTCCGATCATCTTTTCCCCCTTTGGCCTCGGCATTCTCGACATCGCCGTCGGGCACTGGATTTACGAACGTCTGGCTGCCCGCCAAACGCCTGTTCCCCGTTTTTTCCTTGATATGCAACGCGCATGACCACTGCTGCCTTCTGCCCCTCATCCACCTCAACCGATCGTGTTTCGCACACCGCCGAAGGATTTGCCGACGTACTCGTCGGACTGCAATACGGCGACGAAGGAAAGGCGAAGATCATTGACGCCCTCGCGCCGGGGTACGACGTCATCGCGCGCTTCAATGGTGGTGCGAACGCGGGCCATACCATCGACACGCCGCACGGCAGGATCGCGCTAAAGCAGTTGCCTTCCGGGGTTTTTCATCCGCATGCGACGCTTTACATCGGCTCGGGATGCGCCATCAATCCGTGGAAACTGGCCGAGGAAATCGAGCGAGTGCGAGAGATGGGCGTGTCGCTCGACGGGCGTCTGCATATCAGTGCGCGCGTGGCACTGGTACAACCCCACCACATCGCGATGGACCGGCAAGGCGGCGATGCGATCGGTACCACGGGCAATGGCATTGGCCCCTGCTACGCAGATCGGGCGCTGCGAATGCGCAACGATACCCGTGTGAATCTGATGCTCGGCGATCTGCTCGGCAACGAGACGGACACCGTGGTTGCGATGCGGGACATTTTTACTCGCATGATCAATGCAGATGGCGGAGCCTCGCCGTGGGTGGCCGAAATGTCGGATTTGCTGTTGAGCCTGCCCAAGGTTGCAACGACGTTGCGACGCTACGTCCAGCCCGATCGCGCGTGGCTTGCGAATCGCGTGAGATCCGGGGCCAAAGTGCTATTCGAAGGCGCGCAGTCTGTCTTGCTCGACGTGGTGGACGGAAGCCAGCCTTACGTGACGTCCAGCCACACGGTGCCGGCTCATGCGTACGTGGGGGGCGATCTTTCGCCCAAATACCATCGGCGGATCATTGGCGTGGCCAAGGCCATCGTGTCGCGTGTCGGGCGAGGGCCGTTTCCCTCGGAGTTGGGTGGCGAGCGTTCCGCACGGTACTGCCATGCCGCGTCGATGTCGCACATCGGAAAGGCGGAGGAACAAATGCGATTCTCCGCACAATCGTTGCTGCGCTCCACTGATCCGTTGGATGTCGGAACAGCGCTTCGCATGCTGACCGACGAGTACGGTACGGGAACCGGCCGGCCGCGTCGTATCGGCATGCTGGACCTCGGCGGATTGAGAGACATTATCAAGGCACACGGCGTGGATTGTGTGTACCTCAACAAGGTGGATTGTCTGACGCACTATGCGCATTCGCCCTATCAGGGGGTGCCGGTGCATGTGCATCGCGACGCCGCACCGGGAGACGCGTTGCCCGAGGTGCAGATTTATCCGGGCCTGACGGCACGGTCGGTCACGTTAGCGCGCGACGGGACCCTCGATGCCGCGATGAGCGGCTTCATCGATTTCGTGGAGCGCCACATCGGTGCGCCACTGGCCGGGCTTGGCCTTGGCCCCGAGCGTGCAAGTCTCGTGTTGCTCGATCCTCGTCCGCCCGCGCTTGTCGCGCAATCCGATTCCCATGTCGCTTCCCATGCTGGATCTCATGTCTGATATGCCAATCGACGACGGTGAGGCGGATAGCGCCAGCGGTGTGCTCGAGATGAACCCCTCGCCGCAAAGGCTGTGGCGTGAGGTTGCTGCGGTCACCCGTTGCGCGACCGAAGCGCCGTTCCCGAGTCTGACGCCGGGCCATTTGTTCTTCAACGTTTCGCTCATGCCCTATGCCATGCATCCGCTGGTTTGCGACCTCGGGCAATCGGCGCGACAACGGTTGAGCGTACTGCGGTTTGAGGACTACCTCAACAAGACGGAGCGTGTCGAGTTAGGCATCGTCAATCGTGCCATTGAGAAGATGCTGGAAATTCCGCGAATCACGTCGGTGACGCGTGATGACTTGCTCGCCATCTACACCGACGAAGGATTTCATACGTGGATGATTGAGCGCTTCCGGCAGCATTGCCAGCGCACGACCGGGTACGTGCTGGCGCGCAGACCGTCGTTGAGCGTCACGCGTGTGCAGTCGCTTTGCGATGTCGCGCCGGCGCACTACCGGAATCTGGCGATCATTGCCGCGGCTTGTGTGACCGAGACCCTGATTACCACCACGTTGCGTCAAGCGGGCGCGGGAGACGACATCTATCCGCCCGTGCGAGCGCTGCTGGCCGAACATGGTGCAGACGAGATGCGTCATCAGGCGGCCTTCGTTCGTTTTTCGGGAGAGTGGCTGCCGTCCGTCTCGAAGGATGAAGGGGAGTACCTCGATGCGCTGCTGCCTGAGCTGATGACGGCTTTTCTCGCACCGGAAATACCCGCGTGGCATGACCATTTGTGCAGCGTCGGGCTCGATGCGATGCAGGCGGACCGGGTGCTTGGCGAGAGCATCGATCCGCTGGAAGTCGGCGTACAGATGATGGAGGCGGCGTTGGTGCCCCGGCGTCTCTTCGCGCGGTTGGGGTTGTCATGTTCCGAGCGGTTCGCGCAGCATGCGCGCCGCTGGCGCCCCCCGCGATAGCGTACCCGTGTCGGTGACCTCAAAGCGAAACATGCACGCAGGCGCCATTCAGGCGCGACCAGAGGAGGGACGTGTGACTTGCCATTGGCTTGCCCCCGATTTGACGATGAGTGCGAAGGACTATAGAACGCTGCTCGACGCGGCGCTGGCGTTCAAGTCCCGCTATCCGCTTCGCACCGAAGACACGCTTCGGAACCGAACGATTTATTTCCTGTTCTACAACGCTTCGCTGCGCACGCGAAGCAGTTTTCAAACGGGCCTCATGCGGTTAGGCGGAAGCGCAATCGTACTGGATCCGCAGAACGGCATTTACACGCCTGCGCTGGCAGACGCCGAGATTCCTTATTCGACGGAGCGTATCGCCGACGTGGCCCGGGTGTTGTCGTCATACGGTGATGCGATTGCAATTCGCATGTACGGCGCACCCGCCGGTTGGGTCTACGGCGCTGCGCATCGCCATTTGGAAGCGTTTGCGCAAGCGAGTCGGGTGCCCGTCATCAACATGGAGTGTGACCGGTTTCATCCGTGTCAGGCGCTCGCCGACGCGATGACGTTGCGCGAGCAACTGGGGGAACTCGCAGGTCGACGCCTGTGCATTGCCTGGACGTACTCGGGAAGTTGGCACAAGCCGGTCGCGGTGCCGCAAAGTCTGCTGCTGGCTGCCGTCAAATCGGGGATGGATGTCACGCTGGCCCATCCCGAACCGTTTGCACTCGATCCGCAAGTGATGCAGGCGGCAGCCGCGTTTGCCGACGAGACGGGGGCGCGCATTCGGGTAACGCACGATCTGCGCGATGGCGTGACGCGCGCGCATGCGGTGTACGCGAAGTCCTGGTGCAGCTTGGGACACTTGCCGCAGCGTCACGGCGATCCCATCGACGAGATCGCCATGCGCGATACCTTCGCGCAGCACCGAGACTGGTGCGTCGACGCGGACATCATGGCCCTTGCGGCGCCCGACGCCGGATACCTGCATTGCCTACCGGTGGATCGCGGGCAAGAGGTCACCGACGATGTGGTGGAAGGCGTTTCGTCATGGGTCTTCCATCAGGCGGCGAACCGCCTGCACGCACAAAACGCCGTGATGGCGCATCTGTTGAATCCGGGGGCGTTGTCGTGATGACATCGTTTTCCTATCGTTACGCGTGCGTGCGATGTGCGACGCCGCAGGCATGGGGCGGCATCCGCTATCGCTGCCATATTTGCGGACAGAATTTGCGCGTCCAGCGCAGGGCCAATGCCGATTCGCCTTCGGCAGCCGAGGTCTTGAGCGAATTCCGCGGCAGCGCCATGCACGGCATGTGGCGATATGCGGCGCTCTTGCCCGTGGAGGCGCGGTGGGGCAGTCGATTGCGTGTGGGGGGTACGCCGATGGTCGATTGCGGCGACGAGGGTGGCGTACGCCTGTGGGTCAAGGACGACGCGCGCAATCCCAGCGGATCGCTGAAGGATCGCGCCACCGAGCTGGTGCTGGCGGTTGCAAGGCGCGCCGGGTGCACCCATGCGGTGACCGCATCGACCGGCAATGCCGGTGCCTCGCTAGCGTGCATTGCGGCCTCGCAGGGCATTGCAGCGACCGTGGTGGTGCCTGCGCGCACGCCCTTCGTCAAGCTTGCGCAGATTCGGGCGTACGGCGCGAATCTCCGGGAGGTGGACGGCACCTATGACGAGGCGTTCGACATGGCGGAACGCATGGCGGACGACCCGCTGGTGTGTTGCAGAAACACAGGCATCAACCCCTTCACCCGGGAAGGGAAAAAGACATGCGCGTTCGAGATCGCCGAGGCGTTTGACTGGCAGGTGCCGGACTGGGTGATCGTGCCGACGGGCGACGGGAACATTCTGTCCGGCGTTGCCGCGGGCTTTCTCGACCTGTTCGCGCTGGGCATCACGTCTGCGGTGCCGCGATTGCTTGCAGCGCAAGCCGTCGGCTCGAACAGCATCTCGCGTGATTGGCAACGGGGGGATGAGACGACGGCGTTACCCGAAGCGCCTACGGTGGTCGTGCCGGATACGGTGGCGGATAGCCTTGCGGTCGGACGTCCCCGCGATCACTTCGCCGCGTTACACGCGCTGCGCGCGACACGCGGCGCATGCGTCGCGCTGAGCGATTCGCAGATTGGGCAGGCATCGCGCGCGCTCGCGCAGCGCTTCGGCTTGTGGTTCGAACCGTCGACGGCGGCCGGTTATGCGGCACTCCACGCGAGCCGTGCCTCGGGACGAATTCGGGCGGGCGAACAGGTAGTGTTGCTCGGTACCGGCAGCGGCATGAAGTCGCCACAGGGCTTCGATCGCATGGCGCAGGTGACTGAACCGTCGCGTGTCGACATGTCGCCGCCCACGTCGCCATCGCTATCGCCGTCGGTATCGCCGTCGGTATCGGTATCGCAGTCATCTCCGCATTCGGCTCCGCAGCCGATAGCGCAGTCCATAGCGCAGTCCATATCGCAGTCCATATCGCAGCCGATATCGCGGTCTGTATCGCCGTCTGTATCGCAGGCGGTTTCAAATGGCGGGCACTCGCCGACCGCCGGGGAGAAGCTGTTGTGACCCGTGACCGTGCCATCGTTCTCGGCGCCGGCGTTAGCGGCCTGACGACGGCTGTCGCCATGGCGCTCGCGGGATGCCGCGTTGCCATCTATGCGGCGGAGGGGCCAGCGCAGACGACGTCATCGCTGGCCGCCGCGATCTGGCATCCGTTCTATCAGGCTCCCGATCTCGTCTATCTGGCGCGCGCGCGTCACACCTACGCCACGATGTGCCGACTGGCCTCCGATGCCGCGTCAGGCGTGATCATGAAACCACTGACCGAGTACTTCCGACGCGACGCGGGCGAACCGTGGTGGGCGGAGTGCGCCGCCAATCTGGAGCGTGTGCAGGACCCGGGGATGTCGCCGCGTTTCGCCTGCGCGTACCGTATGGATGTGCCGGTCGCCGATACCGGGACATACCTCCGATATCTGATGAACATGTTCCTCGAACTCGGAGGAACTTACGTGCACCGGTGCGTCGATGACCCGGCACCGTTGCTCGACGAAGCCGACGTCGTGGTGAATTGCTGCGGCTACGGTAGCCGACGGTTTGGCGATGATGCGCTGTCGCTCTCGCGCGCAATCGTGCTGCGCGCCGCGCGTGACGATACGGTGAGCGGGTGCCATATCGACGACTCCGATCCGGCGCTGCCCACCTACATCGTCGAACGCGTGGACGACATTGTGCTGGGCGGGACGGCGGATCCGGATTTGACGTCGACCGTGATCGCCGAGCCGCAGATTCGGGACATCTTGCATCGCTGCAACGGTTTGTGCGAGGGGGCTTGCGCGTTGCGTGTGATCGACGCCCGTATCGGATTCCGGCCGATACGGGACAAGCCGCGCGTCGCGCGGGACGACAAGCATGCCCGACTGTTTCATAACTACGGTCACGGCGGTGGCGGGTTCACCTTGTCATGGGGGTGCGCACACGATGTGCTTCGCCTGACGGGCATCGAATCTGCCGGGACTGGATTGGAATGACGGGTGTTGACGTGTGCACGACACGCCCTTGTGACGGTCATTGCCGTGCGCGTGCGATTGCCCTGTCGACCGGCCCAAGGCGATGAGTGGCGGCCGAGGGCGAATCAACGACGATTGAGGAGGCACGATGGAACTGGACCCGTCGACGCTCGACGAGGGGAAGATTTACAACTTCATGATGAGTACGATCCTGCCCCGCCCGATCGCGTGGATCAGTACGATCGACGCGCAGGGCAGGCCGAACCTGGCGCCATATGCCTACTTCATGGGGGTATGTTGTGTGCCGATGACCGTGTTGTTCTGCCCGGTCGTGCCGCCACGGCCCAAGCGCAAGAAAGACACCTTGTGCAACATCGAAGCGGTACCGGAGTTTGTGGTCAATGTCGCGAGCGCATCGTGCATCGACGCGGTCAATCTGTCTGCCGCTCCGCTGCCCGCAGGGGAGTCGGAATTCGATCTCACCGGGACGACCCCGGTGGCGTCGTCGCGGGTGCGTCCACCACGCGTCAAGGAAGCCGCCGTAGCGTACGAGTGCCGCGTGCGCGACGTCATCGAAATCAGTGCAGCGCCGGGCGGCGGATGGATCGTGCTGGGGACGGTGCTCATGGCGCACGTCGACGACGCGTTGCTCGATCCAGACACCTGCCATGTGGACTTGCACGGGCTGAGGCCGGTGGGGCGTCTCGGCGGGGGATCGTTCACGAACGCGGCGGCCGATACCTTCACGTTGACGCGCTACAGGACGCTTGCCGATCTGGCGACACGCAAGTGAGCTCGGGCACTCGGCGGGTTTCGGTGTCCTCGAGCAGTCCATAGTCGCTGGCCAGCTTCGCGGCGCGATGACGACTCGACACGCCGAACTTGCGCATGACGGAGCGCAAATGGAACACCACGCCGTGCTCGGAAATCGTGAGAATGCGGCCGATCTCCCACGACGTCTTGCCGCGCGCAACCCACCTCAGACACTCTCGCTCGCGAGGTGTCAATGCCGGTGCTGCGCGGTGCTTCGCACGAGCGGCCATGTCGCGTTGCACGAAGCGCCAGACCGCCTCGTGCAGATGCGTGGCCAGCACCACTCCCGCATGCTCTCGCCACACGTGCGCGCCGTTCGTCGCCGTGTCGCACAGGCGTGGCGCGTGACGGCGCAATGTCGCACGACGCGGCGACGACAAGCTCAGTGTGCCCGACGCACCGCAGGGCGTGAAGACGGGGTACGTCACACCAAAGCGCAACCCCGCGGCGCGCTGCTCATCGAGCAGGCACAAGGCTTCGGGGGACGTGTACAACCCGGTGGTCCATTCGATGGGCGTGAGCTGACGCGCCGCAAGCGCGAGCGCCGGATCGATCGCCTCATAGTGCTGCTCGTAACGTTGCCGCCAGTCGCGCAGGAGATTGTCGAATCGTGGCGTCGCAACGGTGCCGTCGGGCAGCGGGAAACGGCCGCAGTAGCGAAAGAACCGATGACCGAGCGATGCGCACAGCGATGGCAACACGGCGCGCAGGCCGTCGAAATCACTGGCGGCCCGCAGGGCGCCGAGACCGTCGGAAAACGCATGTTGGGTGAAGTGTCGCGTGGCGCACATGACATGACGATGTAGGGAACATGTTTCGCTTGTAGCATGCGTCTCATGGCAGTGCGCGTTGTGTGTCGCCCGGTCGTCGCCGAAGCTTCGCAAGGTTGCCATTGCCCAAAGGTGGCAATGTCATGTCGATGCCGTCGGTCACGGTCGCGAAGCCGAACGACGGGGCGCGACATAACGTCGCATGCGAAATCCGCGACGCCGTCTACTGTTGATGGATATCGGACGAATCCCGCATCGCAGCGGAGCACGCTGCGCACCCACGATGGGGGTGGCTGCGTGTCGCGACGCCATGCGCAACCACGCAGAGCATCGATCGTGCGTCTTGTCGATCAGGGTATTCAGGACACCGCAACGAGTCGCATCGTGTTGCAATGTGTCAAACCGTCGGCGCATAGGGAGTATCCCGTAGTCGTCCGGTCGCTGAGATTTTTTCGCTAGGGGAATTACCGGATTTCCCTTTTGCATCAATGAGTTCAGGAGGATGCTATGGCGCGCCAAATACTCGGTATCAATGTTGTCGCTTGGAGAATGCGCGTTCTATAATGCGGCAGTTTGTCGCGGCCCGGACGCAACTCGTTCCCGGCCGTCGGACATGAAAGACCCAAAATGCCCCACGGGTGATGGCGATGCTCGCAGCCTCTTCTTCCGAAGCCGGATCGGTGACGAAGGAATGGAAGCACAAGCGCAACTGCGCGATATCGCCGCGCCAGTTTGTCCTGTTCTACCTGTCGTTGGCCGCCGTGTCACTGGGTGTTGCCTTGATTGCGGCGTGGCGCGGTGGGTGGTTGGTCTTGCCGTTCACAGGCCTGGACTTGCTCGTGGTGGGCGTTGCGTTCGTCATTCATGCCCGGCATGCCACAGATTACGAGGTCATTCGGTTGTCGCCCGTGAGCCTTGTGGTCGAGCAACGTTCAGCACAGAGGTTGACGCAGTTCGAGTTCAATCCCCGCTGGGTGCGCATCGACATCGAGAAGCCGCCGCGTACGCGCATCGTCTTGCGCTCGGGTAGCCGCTCGATCACCGTCGGTGCCTATCTTGCGCCGCATCGCCGCGAAACGTTTGCGCGCGAGCTGCGCCGTTGTCTTGCCCAACAGGCCTGAGAGATGGAGACGATCTCGGGCGACCGCCAGGGAGGATTTGGATGGTAATTTTGGGTAAGGAAGCTATGAAAAAAACGAAACACGCCTTGGCGGCTTTCCTTGCGGGCGCCTCACTGCTCGTCGGCGCTCCGGCACTGGCGGCGGTCACGGATATGCCGGGGGGGCCGGCCGTCAACGAACTCAACTTCCAGCCGCCGGTGACGAAGCTCGCGCAAGAGCTTCACAGCCTTCACACCATGATGTTGATCATCTGTCTGGTGATCTTCCTCGCGGTGTTCGGCGTGATGTTCTACTCGATCATCAAGCACCGTAAATCCAAGGGCCATCAGCCCGCGAACTTCCACGAAAGCACCACGGTCGAGGTGATCTGGACGGTCGTGCCGTTCATCATCGTGATTCTCATGGCGTTGCCCGCCACGAAGACGGTGGTCGCCATGAAGGACACCACCAACGCCGATCTCACCATCAAGGTGACCGGATATCAGTGGAAGTGGGGCTACGACTACCTGAAGGGTGACGGCGAGGGCATCAAGTTCCTCTCCACGCTCACGACACCGCGCAGCCAGATCGACGGCGCCGAGCCGAAGAGCAATACGTACTTGCAGGAAGTCGACAACCCGATGGTCGTGCCGGTCAACAAGAAGGTGCGCCTGATCACCACGGCCAACGACGTCATCCACTCGTTCTACGTGCCCGCCTTCGGCATCAAGCAGGACGCCATTCCCGGCTTCGTGCGCGACACCTGGTTCAAGGCCGAGAAGGTCGGCGAGTATCGCGGCTTCTGCACCGAACTGTGCGGCAAGGAGCACGCGTTCATGCCGGTGGTCGTGAAGGTGGTATCGGAAGACGACTACAACAAGTGGGTCGACGCGCAGAAGAAGCAGATGGCGGCGTCGGCAGACGATCCGAACAAGACCTACACCGTGCAGGAATTGATGGAGCGCGGCCAGAAGGTCTACGCATCGAATTGCGCGGTGTGTCACCAGCCCAACGGCAAGGGCGGCGGTGCGTTCCCGGCGCTCGACGGCGGCAAGATCGTGACCGGTCCGGTGGCGGATCACGTCAGCATCGTGCTGCATGGCAAGAATGCGATGCCGAACTGGTCGCATCTGAACGATGTGGAGCTTGCGGCCGTCATCACGTACGAGCGCAATTCGTGGAGCAACAAGACCGGCGACGTCGTTCAGCCGGCGCAGGTGCGTGAGGCACGCGGCAACAAGTCGGCCAACGCGGTCGGCGCCGCGGCAGACGCAGCGAAGAACAGTTAAGTCGTTCGACCAGTTCGAAGCAAGGAGATTGGGTATGAGTTCCATCGCTCACGATCACGTGGCGGGTCACGACGATCACGCGCACGACCATCCGCACGGATGGCGTCGGTGGCTGTTCGCGACGAATCACAAGGACATCGGCACGATGTACATGATCTTCTCGTTCGTCATGCTGCTCTCGGGCGGCGTGATGGCCTTGATGATCCGTGCCGAATTGTTCGAGCCGGGCTTGCAGTTCATCCGCCCGGAGTTCTTCAATCAGCTCACCACCATGCACGGACTGGTGATGATTTTCGGCGCGATCATGCCGGCGTTCGTAGGTTTCGCGAACTGGATGATTCCGTTGCAGATCGGCGCTTCGGACATGGCGTTCGCGCGCATGAACAACTTCAGCTTCTGGCTGCTGCCGGTCGGCGGTCTGCTGCTGATTTCGTCGTTCCTCGTGCCGGGCGGCGCCACTGCTGCCGGCTGGACGATGTACGCCCCCCTGTCGGTACAGATGGGACCGGGCCAGGATCTGGCGATCTTCGGGGCCCACATTCTGGGCGCGTCGTCGATCATGGGCGCGATCAACATCATCGTCACGATTCTGAACATGCGCGCGCCGGGCATGACGCTCATGAAGATGCCGATGTTCGTGTGGACGTGGCTGATTACCGCTTATCTGCTCATCGCCGTGATGCCGGTGCTCGCCGGCGCGATCACGATGCTGCTTACGGACCGTCACTTCGGGACGTCGTTCTTCAACGCGGCGGGTGGCGGCGACCCGGTCATGTATCAGCACATCTTCTGGTTCTTCGGACACCCGGAGGTGTACATCATGATTTTGCCGGCCTTCGGGATCGTCTCGCAGGTCATTCCGGCGTTCTCGCGCAAGCCGCTCTTCGGCTATAGCTCGATGGTGTACGCCACGGCATCGATCGCGATTCTGTCGTTCATGGTGTGGGCGCACCACATGTTCGTCACGGGCATGCCGGTCACGGGGCAGCTGTTCTTCATGTACGCGACCATGCTGATCTCCGTGCCCACGGGCGTGAAGGTCTTCAACTGGGTCGCCACGATGTGGAAGGGCGCGCTGACGTTCGAGACGCCGATGCTCTTCGCCGTCGGCTTCCTCTTCGTGTTCACGATGGGCGGCTTCACCGGCCTGATGCTCTCGCTCGCGCCGCTCGATATCCAGATGCACGGGACTTACTACGTGGTGGCGCACTTCCACTATGTGCTGGTGGCCGGTTCACTCTTCGCGCTGTTCTCAGGGTTCTATTACTGGGTACCGAAGTGGACAGGCCACATGTACAACGAGTGGCGCGGCAAGTTCCACTTCTGGGGCTCGCTCATCACGTTCAACGTGACGTTCTTCCCGATGCACTTCCTGGGGCTGGCCGGCATGCCGCGTCGCTATGCCGACTACCCGGCGCAATTCACCGACTTCAACCAGTTGGCGACCATCGGCGCCTTCGGTTTCGGCCTGATGCAGGTGTACTTCCTGTTCTGGGTGGCGCTGCCGGCATGGCGCGGTGGCAAGGCCGCCGACGCCAAACCGTGGGACGGTGCGGAAGGGCTGGAGTGGACCGTGCCGAGCCCGGCGCCGTTCCATACCTTCGAGACGCCGCCGAAGGTGCATTGAGCATGGCGCTCAGTCGCGAACAGCGGGCGAAGAACCTGCGCACCGGGCTGATTCTCGGCTCGGTCGTGCTGGCCTTCTTCGTCGGCGTGATGATCAAGACCAAGCTGTTGGGCGGTATCTGAATGGCCGGCCTGCGACGCATCAACGCACGCACCTTCAGCAAGCTGTTGCTGCTCGTCGCGGTGATGTTCGGTTTCGGCTACGCGATGGTGCCGTTCTACCGCGCGTTTTGCGACCTCGTGGGCATTAACCAGCTGGGCGATCGCACCACGCAGATCAGTGCGCGTAATTCGCAGATCGACGAGAGTCGCACGATCACGGTCGAGTTCGACGCCAACGCGCAGGGACCGCTGCGCTTCAAGCCGGCGAAGCGCAGCCTGACGGTGCATCCGGGCCAGATGGCGACCATCGAATACGAAGTGGCGAATCAACAACCGCATGAAGTGCGCGCGCAGGCGATTCCGAGCTATGCGCCGGCGCAGGCGGCGAGCTACTTCAAGAAGATCGAGTGTTTCTGCTTCACGCAGCAAACCCTCAAGGCCGGTGAGGCCAAGGAGTTTCCGGTGGTGTTCGTGGTCGACACGAAGCTGCCCAAGGATGTGAATACGATCACGCTGTCCTATACTTTTTTCGATCTCGGCAAGAACGACGCCAGTCAACGCGCGGACGCCCCGACGGGTTCCCAGGTTGGCGAGGCGAGCGCAGGAGCGACAGGAGGAGGCAAGGGCGGCAATGGATGACCTGAAGGAGGCGACCCAGCGCAAACTGTCGTTCTTCCAGACCATCGGTGCGGTGTTCTGGTCGTTTTTCGGTGTGCGCAAGGGACGTGATCACGACCGCGACATGGCGCAGCTCAACCCTGTGCATCTGATCGTTGCGGGACTGATCGGGGGCATCCTGTTCGTCGTGGCGCTGGTATTTCTGGCGAAGCTCGCCATTCGGCTCGCGACGTGATTGGCATAGACAAAGAGAACCAAGCCTGGAGAGATAAGAATGAGTGGTCAACACCAAACGGCGCCTTACTACTTCGTGCCGGCCCCCTCGCGTCACCCGGTGAGCTGCAGCGTCGGCTTGCTGGTGGTGCTCGCATCGGCCGCCGCGTGGGTCAACGGACTATCGTGGGCGCCGTGGACGGCGCTGGTCGGCCTGCTATGGGTGCTTTGGGTGCTGCGCAGCTGGTTCGGCGACTCCATCGCAGAGTCCGAAGGCGGCCTGTACAGCAAGCGCATCGATGTGTCCTACCGCTGGGGCATGAGCTGGTTCATCTTCTCGGAGGTGATGTTCTTCGGCGCATTCTTCGGGGCGTTGTTCTACGCACGTACGCTGGCCATGCCATGGTTGGGCGACCTCGATAACAAGCTGCTGTGGCCCGACTTTACCGCTGTGTGGCCGAACACCGGCCCGGCGGGTGTGGTCGATGCGTTCGAGACGATGGGCCCGTGGCCGATCCCGACGCTCAACACGGCACTGCTGCTCACCTCGGGCGTCACGCTGACGATTTCGCACCACGCTCTGCGTGCGAACCATCGTGGCAGCGCGATCTTCTGGCTGTTCGCTACCGTCGTGCTCGGCTTCGTATTCCTGGGCTTCCAGGCGTATGAATATCACCACGCTTACACCGAACTGAACCTGAAGCTGACCTCGGGCGTCTATGGCTCGACGTTCTTCCTGCTCACCGGCTTTCACGGTTTTCACGTGATGATGGGCGCAATCATGCTCTCCGTCATGCTGGTGCGTCTGATGAAGGGGCACTTCACGCCGGATCATCACTTCGGTTTCGAAGGCGCAGCCTGGTACTGGCACTTTGTGGACGTGGTCTGGCTCGGGCTGTACGTCGTCGTGTACTGGCTCTGACGCCGGCCCCCGTCGTCGATACCGTCAACGCTCAGGGCGCCGCCGGATTCCGGCGGCGTTTCCATTTGCGGACGTGACTGCGGACGTGACTGCGGACGTGACGGGCGCTTGCCGGATAGGCCAGTAGGGGCTTTCAGGCCAATCGCCGAAGGCGTGGGGGGGTGCCCCTATGTAGTTCGTCAAGCACTGGGGTCCGTTTTGGGTTGATAAAAAGTGCCGTCGCGTAGCATGGCAAAAAGGACGTCGCAGCGCCGGCGAGCCAGCGCGATAAGTGCCTGGTTGTGGCGCTTGCCCTGCTGGATTTTTCGACTGTAGTAAGCCCTTGAGATCGGGTCTCGCAAAGCCGCAAAGGCCGAGAGAAACAGGGCGCGTTTGAGTACCTTATTGCCACGTCGAGAGGGGTGTTCGCCGCGAATCGAGGCGCCAGAGCGCCGGGTCACCGGCGCTAGGCCAGCATAGGCCGCCAGGTGGGCGGCCGAGGCAAAGGCCTTGTGCGCCACCTCGGTCAGGAGTCGCGCTGCGGTCCTGAGCCCGACTCCGGGCATGCTGCTCAGGACCGGCCAAAGAGGGTTGCTTTGCACCAGGCGCTCGACCTCGGCGGCGATCTCGTCGCGTTGCTTGCGTAGGGCGGCCAGTTGCTGGGCCAGACGCGGCATCACCAGCGTGGCGGCATGAGTACCCGGCACGACTACGGTTTGTTCGGTAAGCGCCTGCGCGATGTCGGCGGCCAAGCTCTTGCCAATGCGTGGTGCGAGCTTGATCAGGCGATTCGCCAGCGTTTTTTGGCCCGCGGCCGCCAGTGCTGCGGGTGAGGGGTAGCGCTCAAGCAGATCGAGCACGGCGGGATGATCCAGGCGAGGTCCGAGCACGCGCTCAAGCGCGGGATGAATCTGCGTGAGCAGGCCGCGAATGCGGTTGCTGGTTTGGTTGGCTTGGGCGGCCAGGTCGTCGTCGAAGCCACACAGCATAGTGAGCTCGGCGAGCGGCTCATCGGCCAGACGCAATGAGCGCAGCGTATGCGGCATGGTGCGTGCGGCATCTGCGATGACGGCGGCGTCGCGCGCGTCGGTCTTGGCTTCGCCTGCGTGCAGGTCGGCGATGCGACGCATAGCCAGACCTGGCAAGTAGGCGACTAGCGTACCGGCGTCGCGGGCTACGGCCAGCGGCAGTGCGCCGATGGTAGCCGGCTGATCGACGACGAACAGGAGCTGGCCGTGGGCTTTCAACTCATCGATGAGGGCGCGCAGTTGGGTCTCATCGTTAGGCAGGGCCTTGTTGTAGAGGCGACGGCCGTTGCGATCGAGAGCGACGGCATGGTGGTGGCCTTTGCCGACGTCGACGCCGATGAAGACATCGACGGCGTCATGAAGTGGAAAGTTATGCATTGCAGTTGGCACAAAAAGTGAATTGGCCTGCAAGAACCCTGGTGGCAAGTCTCGGCATCCACGTTACGGACGGCGTCGGAATATCCGTGCCAAACCCCTATCAGCGATCACCAGCCACCCACCAGACCCGGTGACAACACCCCCCGGATCATGGTTACGACTGGGGGCGGGAATCATGCCGGGCCTGGCTGGCCAAAACCTCGATTATCGAGGTGCGAACATAGTAACGGGGGCGGCCTTATGTCGCAGCGTCGCAATGTCATCGCTTGACGCGCCGCGATGCATCGGCGCCCGGCGCAGAAAGACGTTCTTTGGCGCAAGGCGAAGCGACAGGGAAGGGGTGCGGCCTTTTGCCGCAGGGGGGCGGTGCGGGACTCAGTATCGTATGCCCGTGCTGTGAATCCAGCCCATCCAGTTGGCGAACAGGATGAGCAGGAACAGCGTCACCGACAGGCCGACGCGCACGGCGAGCGATTGCACGGTGCGGTTCGATCGGCCCTTGTCCCGCATCATGAAAAACAATGCGGACGCCAGACTGCCGAGAATCAGGACGAAGGCGATGGCAACGATGATGCGCATGATGTATCCGGGCACGGGAATGTTTCATTATCGGGCAATGCCCTTGTGCTGGCACGCTGCAATGCAGTGTATCCCGCCCGTGTCGTGCGCCATCGGACGGCAGCAGCGACTGGTGGACAAGGAACGTACGTGTTGAAAACCCTTTTGCGTGGCATGCGGCCGGTGCCGACGGTGCTGATTCTGCTGGGCGTGATGCTGAGCGCGTCGCTTGGCGTGTGGCAGTATCAGCGCGCGCAGATGCGCCTGGCGCGCCAGGCACAGATCGAACACGCAGAGCGTGCGCCGGTGATCGCACTTGGCGACAGGGCCTATTCGCTCGCAGACGTTACACACCGACGGGTCCGCGTGACCGGGCGTTTTTTGACGAACCGTGTGGTGTATCTGGACAACCGGCCGCGCAACGAATTGCCCGGCTTCTATGTGGTGATGGCGTTGCAGGTGTCGCCCGAGCACGTCGTACTCGTCAATCGTGGCTGGTTGCCGCGGGATTTGCGCGATCGCGAAGCGATCATGCCGTACGCCACCCCGGCGGGCGACGTTACGATAGAAGGCATTGCCGCACAGGATCCGTCACGTGCCTTCGAACTGGGGCACGGTGGCTCGGCTGCGGGGCTGGCGATTCGCCAGAATCTGGACGTGGCGGATTACGCGCGTGAAACGTCGCTGCCGTTGCAACCGTTCGTCATCATGCAGACGAACGACACGGGCGACCACTTGCTGCGCGACTGGCCCGCGCCGGCGAGCGGCGCGGATCGCAACTATGGTTATATGGTGCAGTGGTTCGGCCTGTCGTTGATACTGGCGTTGCTCGGTCTGCGACTGGCGTATCGACGCGGCCGTCGGCTGACGTCGACCACCGATGGGCGCGATGGGCTAAATCACGCGTAACGGTATGACGGCATGTCGGCATGGTGGCTGCCATCGGCATGGCGTGGGCATAAGGCATAAGTGCAAAAGGTGAATATGAGTGCAGACGTGAGGACCGCCGCAAACGCGGGGAACCCCGGCAATCCCGCCATCGACCCGGGGCAGCGACGTCGGGCGCGACGTATGCTCGTCCTGCTGTTCGCCGTGTGTGCGGCGCCCGCAGTCGCGGCGTATCTCATGTATTTCGTCTTCAAACCGCAGGGCGGCACCTCGGCCTACGGCAAGTTGATCGAACCGCAGCGACCGCTACCCACATTGGTCGTCCATGATGACGAGTCCGGCGAGGACCTGCCGCTGGCGTCCCTCAAGGGCAAGTGGCTGATGATCAGTGCGGATACCGCGACCTGCGATGAGAACTGCGTCAGCAAGCTGTTCTACATGCGGCAGATCCGTGTGTTGCAGGGCAATGAGCGCACGCGCGTGGAGACACTGTGGCTCGTCACCGACGCCTCGGCCGTGTCGAAGCAGATCGACGACGCGTATCCCGACACGCGGCGTTTGCGCGCCGATCCGGTCGCCCTCGCCGCGTGGCTGCCGACACAGGAGGGCACCGGCTTGCGCGACCACATTTATCTGGTCGACCCGCTGGGCAACCTGATGATGGCGTTCCCGAAGAACGCCGATCCGGGCAAGATCAAGAGCGACCTGTCGCGACTGCTCAAATGGTCCGGCACGGGTTGATGCGGAGAGCGGAGTGGGCGCCAACTTGTGATGCAGGATGGTGCCGGAATGAACCCCGCGCGTGGCGTCGCGCCACGCCAGACATGACGAAGAACTGACGTAAAACCAATGCTTTACCTTCTGGAACTGGGCTTCATCGGCCTGTGCATCGCGGTGCTGCCGCTCGGCTGGGTGGTGTTGCGCCGTGACGCCAACAAGTACCGCAAACTGGCCTGGGTGACGACCTATCTCACGCTCGACCTGATCATGTTCGGCGGCTTCACACGGCTGACGGATTCGGGGCTGGGCTGTCCCGACTGGCCGGGGTGCTACGGCACGTCGTCGCCGTTTGCGGCGCACGCCGACATCCACGCCGCGCAACTGCTGTTGCCGAGCGGGCCGGTCACCTTCGTGAAGGCGTGGATCGAGATGATCCACCGCTATTTCGCCATGGCGGTGGGCGTGCTCATCATCGTGCTGATGGTCATGGCCTGGGTGAAGCGCCGCGAACTGAAGCAGTCGCCGTGGCTCGCCACAGGGTTGCTGGTCCTCGTTTGCGTGCAAGGCGCATTCGGCGCATGGACGGTCACGATGAAGCTCCAGCCGGTGATCGTGTCCATTCACCTGATGCTGGCGCTCACACTATTGGGCTCGCTTGCCTGGCTGGCCTCGCGACAGATGCCGCTCGCGAGCGTCGCCGCCGACCCCGGGGCCTTGCGGTGGCGCACTGCGGCGCTGATCGGCCTGGCGTTGCTCGTCTTCCAGATTGCCCTTGGCGGATGGGTAAGTACCAACTACGCTGTATTGGCATGTACCGACTTCCCAACGTGTCAGGGTCAATGGATACCGCCGATGGACTTCCACAACGGCTTCAAGCTGTGGCGTGAACTGGGCAAGACGGCTGGCGGCGAGGTGATTCCCATGGACGCGCTCGTGGCAATCCATTGGGCGCATCGCACTTTCGCCGTGGTCGTGGTGCTGTATCTGGCGTGGCTGGCGAGCCGGCTGCGACGTCATGCCGCGCTCAGAAGGCTGTCGATTCTGGTATTGATACTGGTGCTCGTGCAATTTGCCACGGGGCTGTCGAACATCGTTTTCCAATGGCCGTTGCTCAACGCCATCGCGCACAACGGCGGGGCGGCCGTCCTGCTGCTTTTGCTCGTCATGTTAAACTACCGCATTCGCGCCGCCGGGCTCGTCCAAGAGTTTGAAGCGGCGCCTTTTGCGTCCGGCCTGATGAATCAGGCAGACCTTTCGGCCCGCCAGACGCCTCTCTCCACCGCGGAGCCGGCTGCCGCACCGCTCGGCGCCCCCACTGGCCCGGCGTAGCGCATTGCCTTCAGATATGAAAAGCACGACCCTTCCCCATCCGCCAGCCAGCCGTATCGCGCAGTACTGGGCGCTGACCAAGCCCCGCGTGACGCAGCTCGCTGTGTTCTGTGCCGTGATCGGCATGTTCCTGTCCACGCGCGGCATGGTGCCGTGGCAGGTGCTGATCGGCGGCACCATCGGCATCTGGCTGCTCGCCGGATCCGCCTTCGCCGTGAACTGCCTGATCGAGCAACGCGTGGATGCGCTCATGCGCCGCACCGCGTGGCGTCCGTCCGCACGCGGCGAGATCGCCCCGTGGCAAATCATCGTCTTCTCGACGATTCTGGGCGGCGCCGGCATGGTGGTGCTCTACACGTTCACCAATGCGCTGACGATGTGGCTCACGCTGGGGACGTTCGTCGGCTATGCGTTGATCTACACCATCATCCTCAAGCCCTCCACGCCGCAGAACATCGTGATCGGCGGCGCTGCCGGGGCGATGCCGCCCGCGCTGGGCTGGGCGGCGGTCACCGGCGCCGTGCCGGCCGACGCGTGGATTCTCGTGCTCATCATCTTCGTGTGGACGCCGCCGCACTTCTGGGCGCTCGCCCTCTATCGCCGTCAGGACTACGTGAACTCCGGTCTGCCCATGCTGCCGATCACGCACGGCGAGAAGTACACGCGTCTGCAAATCCTGCTCTACAGCGTGGTGCTGTTCGCCGTGTCGTTGCTGCCGTTCGCGCATCGCATGAGCGGGTATCTGTATCTGGTGAGCGCCGTGGTGCTCTCGGGCATCTTCCTGGGATACGCCGTCAAGCTGTGGCGCAAGTATTCCGATGAGCTCTCGCGCTCGATGTTCCGCTACTCGATCGTCTATCTTTCGCTGCTGTTCGCGGCGTTGCTCGTCGATCATTACGTACAGATCTATCTGCTGGGCTGAGCACGTCGCAAGTCCGCAGACTGCATCACGACGACAGGCGCGTTACGGTATTCCCGACCGGCGCGCCTGTTGTATTTTCGGAAGGCGTTTTTTCCATACGTTCTGGGGTCATTCGTTCATGAATCTTGCTGTCATCTGGTTGCGCCGCGCGATGTGGCTTATGGGGCTCACCGTACTTCTCGCCGCATGCGGCAAGCAAGGCCCGACGTTCACGAGTCTGGATATCACCGGCAACAAGGAATTCGCGCAGGACTTCGCGTTGCAGGACCCGCAGGGCAAAACCCGCACGCTGGCCGATTACAAGGGGCGGGCGGTGGTGATGTTCTTCGGCTACACGCATTGCCCGGACGTTTGCCCGACCACGATGGCCGAACTCAACCAGGTCATGCAAAAGCTCGGCCCGGACGACGCCAAGCGTGTGCAGGTGCTGTTTGTGACCGTCGACCCGCAGCGAGACACCGCGGAACTGATGGGGCAGTACGTGCCGGCATTCAATCCGGCGTTCGTGGGTCTGCGTCCGGCTGACGACGCAGCGCTCAAGACTCTGACCAAGTCGTTTCGCGTGGTCGTCAACAAGGTCGAGGGATCCACGCCGAACAACTACACCATCGATCACACCGCGGGCATTTACGTGTTCGATCCGAGCGGGCAATTGCGTCTGTTCATGCGCCCCGACGAGCCTGTCGACGCCATGGCCAAGGACCTGAAGGCGCTGCTGAGCTAAGTTGTCGCCAGCGGTCGTCCATCCAAAAAAATCGCGCCTCTGGAGGCGCGATTTTCATTGCTGCGTCAGATGGCGCAAGTCGGCTTCAGTTGCCTTCCTGACTGCGACGTTCGAGATCGTCATGCGCTTCGAACCACATCACGTTGATGATGCCGAACGCGAGCGCGAGGCCAAGGCCGAGAATCCAAGAGAAGTACCACATGTCGCGACTCCTTGATCAGTACATCGTGTGCGGGTTGTCGTTGACCGTCTCGATCGTCACGCGGCCACGAATCACGCGATACACCCAGCCGGTGTAGAGCAGAACGATGGGCAGGAAGACGACCACGGCGATAAGCATGATTTGCAGCGTGAGCTGACTCGACGTCGCGTCCCAGACCGTGAGGCTGCTGCCCGGCGCGGTGGCCGAGGGCATCACGAACGGGAACATCGAGAAGCCGGCAGTCAGAATGATGCCGGCCATCATCAGCCCGGTGACGACGAACGTCCAGGCATAGGCGCGGCTGGTCGCGAGCAGGGCGGCGAGCAGCGCGCACAGGCAGGCGACGACCGGCGCCGCGATCATCCACGGATACGTCTGGTAGTTCGTGAGCCACAGGCCCGGACCGGTCGTGACCTGCTTCATGAGTGGATTGGCCGGTGCATTGGTCGCGCCCATGTTTGTGATGGCGAAGCCGTCGACATGCGTCGCCACGATCACGCCCGCCACCAGGAACAGGAGCAGCGTGCCGAGTGCGGTCATGCGCATGATGCGTCCGGCGCGCGCCGCCACGATCGGATCGGCCTTCATGCGAAGGTGTGCCGCACCGTGCGTGAGCAGCATGAGCAGACTGACCAGTCCGCAGAGCAGCGCAAACGGGTTGAGCAGCGCCCAGAACGAGCCCGTGTAGGTGGAGCGCAGCGTGTTGTCGAACGAGAACGGCAGGCCGAGCAGCAAGTTGCCGAACGCCACGCCAAACACCAGCGACGGTACCGTGCTGCCCACGAACAGCGCCCAGTCCCACGCGTTACGCCAGCGAGCGCTCGGCAACTTGTTGCGGTAGTCGAAGCCGACAGGTCGCAGGAACAGCGCGAAGAGCACGAGCAACAGCGCCCAGTAAAGGCCCGAGAAGGCGGCGGCGTAGACGAGCGGCCACGCGGCGAACATCGCCCCGCCCGCCGTGACGAACCACACCTGATTGCCTTCCCACGTCGGTGCGACGGTGTTGATGATGACGCGTCGCTCCGCGTCCGTCTTGCCCAGGAATGGCAGCAGCGTGCCGGTGCCCATGTCGAAGCCGTCGAAGAAGGCGAAGCCGATCAGCAGCACGCCGATGAGCACCCACCAGATCAGCTTGAGGATGGTGTAATCGATCATCATGATGTCGTGTCTCCCTGACGATCAGACTGAGGCGGCCGGGCGGTCGCTGCCGATGGCAGCGCCGGGCGCACCCTGCGTCTCGAAGTGGTAGCGACCGGTGTGCAGCGACGACGGGCCGAGCTTGACGTACTTCACCATCAGGAACATTTCGATGATGAGCAGCGCGGTGTAGAAGATGATGAAGCCCGCGAGGCTCAGGTAAAGGTCGGTGGCGGAGAGCGACGACGTGGACAGATGCGTGGGCAGAATGCCTGCGATGGTCCACGGCTGACGTCCCATTTCAGCGACGATCCAGCCGAACTCGGCGGCCAGCCACGGCAACGGAATCGCCCACACGCACCAGCGCAGGAACCAGGCCGAGCGCGGTTTGAGCAGACGCCGGCGCGCGCAGAGCCAGAAAGCCCACAGGAACGTGAACAGGAACAGGAAGCCCAGGCCGACCATGATGCGGAACGACCAGAAGACGGGGGCTACCGGCGGGATGGTGTCGTTGGCCGCCATGTGAATCTGCTCGGGCGTGGCATCGACGACGTTCGCCGTGTACTTCTTGAGCAGCAGGCCGTAGCCGAGATCGTCCTTGTACTTGTCGAACTCGGCGCGCACGGCCGGCGACGTATCGCCGCCCCGCAGCTTCTCCAGTGCGGCGAAGGCGAGCATGCCGCGCTTGATGTTGTCCTTGTGCTCGTCACGCAATTGCGTAAGACCGATCACCGGCGTGTCGACCGAACGTGTGGCAATCAGGCCCATCGCCCAGGGAATCTTCACGGCGTAATCGGTGCGCTCTTCCTTCTGATTCGGGAAACCGAACAGCGTGAACGATGCGGGCGGCTTGGCCGTCTCCCATTCGGCTTCGATGGCGGCAAGTTTGACCTTCTGCACTTCGCCCGTGGTGTAGCCCGATTCGTCGCCGAGCACGATGACGGACAGCGTCGAGGCCAGACCGAAACCTGCGGCGACCGCGAAGGAGCGCAGTGCGAAGGGCACGTCGCGACGCTTGAGCAGATACCAGGCGGAGATGCCCAGCACGAACATGGCCGCCGTCACGTATCCGGCCGAGAGCGTGTGGACGAACTTCACCTGCGCGACCGGGTTGAAGACCACTTCCCAGATGCTGTTGAGCTCCATGCGCATGGTTTCGTAGTTGAAGTGCGCCCCGACCGGATTGTTCATCCAGCCGTTCGCCACGAGAATCCACAACGCCGAAAGGTTCGAGCCGAGCGCCACGGCGAAGGTCGTCGCCAGGTGGCCGATACGCGAGAGCTTGTTCCATCCGAAGAAGAACAGGCCCACGAAGGTGGCCTCCAGGAAGAAGGCCATCAGCCCCTCGATGGCGAGCGGCACGCCAAAGATGTCGCCGACGTAGTGCGAGTAGTACGCCCAGTTGGTGCCGAACTGGAATTCAAGCGTGAGACCCGTGGTCACGCCCATCGCAAAGTTGATCAGGAAGAGCTTGCCCCAGAACTGGGTCATGTCTTTGTAGATCTGCTTGCCGGTCATCACATAGACCGATTCCATGATGACGAGCAGCCACGACAAGCCCAATGTGAGCGGGACGAACAGAAAGTGATACAGCGCCGTTATGGCGAACTGCAAGCGCGAGAGGTCGACGACTTCGCTACTGATCATGGCGGACACCTTGATTTTTGGTGGGGGACTGCGCTTCGACGGCCTGCGGCCCGATCAGGGCGCGGGCCACGACGTCCGGCGGCAACTGCATGTGCCTCGCCATCGGAGCGTCGAAGAAGGCGTGCTTCAGAATGAACAGGAGTACGACTTTGATCGCGAGAACGATCAGGATTTCGAGGGCAAAACGGGAAGGGCGGGTGCGCCAGCGCCGAACCATCCAGGCGAATACGCCTGAAGCGGCAGGCACGTTTGCCGGCGCAGCGGCAACACGCGCGGTTGCGGCGAGTGGCTTAGGACTGCTAGGAGAGTGGGTGTCCATCCGTGACGGCTCCTGGCGTCGAAAGTCGGGTGTCGGAAACAGCGTCGACTTTCGGCGCATTTTGCCTTATCGCTTGAAAATGTCAAACCGCAGCGCGCGGGGGCGGATGACACGCAGATGACGCTGGTTCGATGCGGATCCGCCGCTAGTGTGTCGGCGGATGAGAAGCGGAGTCGAGACAAGGGTCCGGCGCGGCGAACGGCCCCCGGGCCGTCCTTCGCACGTAGCATGGCCACGTACGAGCCGATTCTATCGACCGACCTTGCTGAGCACCTTGCGATGCATCAAGTCTCGCGCAGATGACGGGTGAACTTTCGCACGGCAATAAAAAAGGTTCATCGTGGATTGCCGGGGAAAGCTGCGCGGATTTTGAGGAAGAAATATTCCTCGTCACGGTAGCCGTATGCCCGGCGCTTGATGACCTTGATGGTGTTGTTGATGCCTTCAACGACGCTGGTGTTAAGTGGGTGTCGGCAGCGGGCCAGGATGCCGTGCCAATAGCCTTGCAGGCGCTGCGCAAATAGTTTCAGCGCAGCGATACCGCTGTCGTTGGCTTGAGTAATCCACTGCTCCCATGCCTTTTGCGCCCAAGCTGGCTTTCGGTAGAACCACAGTCGCTTGAGTTCGTCTCGTAGCAAATAGACGCACAACAGAGGCTGGTTGGCTTGCAGCAGCTCACTCAGGTGCACGGACTGTTCCGGCCGTAGATTCTTTTGATTGCGTAAGAGCAGCCAGCGGCTTGATTTGAGGACTTTGCGTGCTGGCCGGTCATCTCGGAGTCGGTTGGCCTGATCGACTCGGACCCGGTCGATCACTTCGCGTCCGTATTTGGCAACGACATGGAACAAGTCGTAGACGATTTCGGCTTGCGGGCAGTTCGCCTTGATTTCCAACTCGTAGGCCGTTGTCATATCGATGGCAACAGCCTCGATATGCTCTGCAACGCCCTCGGGAAGCTGGTCAAAGAAGGCTCGGGCAGTTTCACGCGAACGGCCATTCCCAATCCATAGCACCTGCCGACTGAGCGGCTCGACCACCACCGTGGCGTAACGGTGGCCCTTGTGCAGAGCGAATTCGTCCATCGCCAAATATCGAACCTGTGTCCAATCCGGCTCGGCGATGCTTGCTCGCAAACTCGCTTTGTCGATCGCTTTAACGGTATGCCAATCCAAACCGTAGAACGCTGCAACGGCCTGGACATTGGTCGACTTGAGCAGAATTTCACAGGCCTTGGCAAAGCGCGCTGTGACCCGTTGGTAGCGCCCGAGCCAGTCCAATTTCTCCAGCCTCGGGCCACCACAGTGCTCGCACCAAAGCCGACGACGCGGCACATGCAGCACCACTCGATATTCAAACAAGGGAAGATCCCGAACCCGGCGCACCGTCGTCTCGTGGATCTGCGAGCAACGCTTGCCGCATTGCTCGCACAGCATCACTCGGCTTAATGGCTTCAGATACAACGACAGTGTCCGACTGTCCTGCGAAGGCCACTCCACTCGCTCAACTCGGTATCCCGTCCAGCAACCGAGGGCTTCCAGCGCTTTTCGATCTAGCAATTGCTCCTCCGAACACCGTCTCTATTGGCGTCAGATTATCAATTGCCTTGAAAACCTCCACGGTTTTCCACGATGAACCATAAAAAAGCCCCGTGAGACTCACGGGGCTTGGTTGCCAGCGGTATTTCACTGACGCTGACCGGGGTGTCGTGTGGCAATTGGTCGCGTGTCGCTTGTCACGTGATGTTCGTGAGACCCTCACGTTGCCGTCGACGTCCCGGACAGGGGATTACGCGTACGCTTGCAGCGCGCCTTTCATCTTCTTCATCGCGGCAACTTCGATCTGGCGAATGCGCTCGGCGGACACGCCGAATTCATCGGCCAGTTCGTGCAGCGTGGCGCCGCCGCTGCCGTCATCGGCGACCGAGAGCCAGCGCGCTTCGATGATGCGGCGGCTGCGCGGGTCGAGACGGCCAAGCGCGGCTTGCAGACCGTCGCTTTGCAGATGGTCGCGCTCACGCGCGGCGATCACAGCGGTCGGTTCCTGATGCGAGTCGGCAAGGTAGGCGATGGGGGCGAAGCTCGGGCTGTCGCTGTCGTCGCTGTGACCTTCGAGGGCGATATCGCCCCCGGACATGCGCGTCTCCATCTCGATCACGTCTTCACGCTTGACGTTCAGATCGCGCGCGACCTGATCGATTTCTTCCGGCGTGAACGCCTGCAAGCCCTGCTTCTGGCTGCGCAGGTTGAAGAACAGCTTGCGCTGCGCCTTGGTCGTGGCGACCTTGACCGTGCGCCAGTTCTTCAGCACGTACTCGTGGATTTCGGCCTTGATCCAGTGCATGGCGTACGACACGAGTCGAACTCCCTGCGAGGGGTCGAAGCGCTTCACGGCCTTCATCAGACCGATATTGCCTTCCTGGATCAGGTCGGCATGCGGCAGTCCGTAACCGAGGTAGTTACGTGCGATCGATACCACCAGACGCAAGTGCGAGAGCACGAGCTGACGGGCGGCTTCGAGGTCGTCGTTCTCACGCAGACGCTTGGCGAGCGACTGCTCTTCCTCGGCAGAAAGCAGCGGAATGCGATGGACAGCCTGAATGTAGCTGTCGATATTGCCCAGACTGCCCGGCATCATCAAAGCCGACGGGGCAAGAGCTAGGGCACGCGAATTCGGCGCCGTGCCGGTGGCCGGCGTCGTCGGATGCTTGTTGGCGGCAGTACTCAAGTGGTGGACTCCTGGTTAGCCTCTGGGAAAGCATTTTAGCACTCTCTTTCGATGAGTGCTAAAGACGTTAGAACCCTTACTGGACGGGAAGTTTCCGGTATCTCGGGGTTTTCCAGCACCCTCCCTCAAACGGGAGAAGTCACTGGCGCAAACGTGACCCGGATGGTGTAAATTGCAACCCAAGCCGCGAGCGTAAAGTGATGGCGAAGACGGGAGGTCAGCATGGCTGGGAAGCACATTGACGAGGTGCGGCAACGCGAGTCCGAGCGCTTCGGGTACATCGACGAAGTGCGGCGGCGCGAATCCGAGCGCTTCGAAGCGATGATCGAGTGCGACGTCGACAAGTTGAGCACACTGCTCGCGGACGGCCTTCACTACGTTCACTCGAACGGAAAACGCGAATCGAAAACCGAGTTCCTCAATGCGCTTAGCTCCGGTCGCCGCAAGTACGCGGCCATCGATGTCACCGGGCAGGAACTCCGTCAATTCGGCGATACCGTGGTCGTCACGGGAAAGCTCGACGTGGAGCTCGAAACGGCGACAGGCTCGCTGAATTCCCTCATGATGTACACCGCCGTTCACGTGCGCGAAGCGGGAGCGTGGCATCTGATCTCGTGGCAGGCGACCCGCATGGCGTCGCCAGACTGACATCTCGGGCGGCGCTGCTTCAGCCGCGTTCCCGGCGGCTGTCCACAGCGCCTGACACCCTTCGGGCGTCCTCTCCAACACAAAATGTTGGATGTCTTTCGGGACAAAATGTTCCGGAAAAATAAAAAAATCCGGTTGCTTTCGGTTTTCCATCAATTTCCGAGCGAATGTCGGCGCGTTACGGGCGTATTTCGCTCCTATGCTGCACGGACGTCCGCGGTAGTCATCATTCGTCAGGGCAGCCGGGAAGGCCAAGCGCCTGACGAATCACCTCGACCTGACGGGCGATAGGCGCAGGCACCGGTATCTCTCCCGCGAGCACCGCTTCGATCCATCGGGCCGTGGCCGTGGCGTCGGCGCCGGGCAGGGCCGGGGGGATGCCGGTCGCCCCCTCCTCGGCGCTTTGCCACAAACGGTAGTTGCCGTCCGAGAAGCCTTCGATGGCGCTCTGACGACGGGCATCCGCGACCGGTTCGCCTTCTGTGCCCCGCGCCAGCAGCACGCCCGGCGCGGGACTGCTGGCGGCGTCGACGAATAGCTCGCTCAGGGTTTCCCGATACTCGGGATGGGTAAAGTTCACGAGGCGCAGCGCGGGCCCGGCGAAGGGCTGCAACAGCTTGACGACGGTATGGCCCGAGTTCCGGACGCCCAGCGACGCGCGCATCTCAAGCAAGCGCTCCAACGCTGGCGACAGCGCGGCGATGGGCAAATACGCGACGCGGCGGGTGCTCAGCGCCACTTCGGCTTGCGTTGCCGAATGGCAGGCAGAGTGGCCCAGTTCGGCGAAGATCGCCTGCGTGCCCACACGATTCGCGCCGCTGTGATGCTGACCATGCACCAAGACCGGAATACCGTCGCGGGCGAGCAGCAGTGCCAGAAGCGGTGTGAGGTTCGGTTGCTTGCGCGCACCGTTGTAGCTGGGCAGCAGCACGGGCGGCGGGGCGTTTGCCGGCGCGGTGAGCGGGGCAAACGTGGCATGCGCGGCGTCGAGCATGGCGCGCAGCTCGACGGGGGTCTCGCCCTTGATGCGATAGGCGATCAGCACGCCGCCCAACTCGGCCGGCGGCACCCGGTCGGCCAGGATGGCGTCGAACAGGGTGCGGGTTTCGTCGGCGCTCAGCGCACGGGCGCCTTTGGCCCCTCGGGCGATGATCTTGAGCAGCGGGGCGCAGGCAAATGGGGCGGCAGAGGTCATGACGCGTCTATCGTGAACAATGGATGCCCGCGTGGGCGCCAGTACTGGCGGGGCATGCGTTCATCATACGCAATGAAGTGTCATCGCGGCCAGCGCTTGCAGTACCATCTCGTGTTCGGAGGCGACAGTCCGGTCGATGCCGGGGTGCCGGACCGCATGAATGCTGGAAGCCAACGCGACCGTCATTGCCCGAGCGTTCGCCGGGCGCAACGCGTTACCGGGGGCGAGCGCTTCGGCACAGTCCCCTAGTGCCCGTAGTGCCCGCAGTGCGCGCGTTACTCCAGCAAGTCGCGTTCGTCTCGCCTCTCCCCCTATTTCCGCTTTCGAGGTCAGCCATGTCCAAGCTGTACAGCTATTTCCGCAGTTCCGCCGCCTATCGGGTACGTATCGCTCTGAATCTCAAAGGGCTCGACTACGACATCGTCCCGGTGCATCTGGTGCGCGACGGCGGGGAACAGCTCAAGCCGGCGTACCGGGCGCTCAACGTGAATGCCCTGGTGCCGACGTTCATCGACGGCGACGTGAACATCCACCAGTCGCTGGCCATCATCGAGTATCTGGAAGACGTCCATCCGACACCGGCCCTGCTGCCGGCCGATCCGGTCGCGCGCGCGCAGGTCCGCGCACTGGCGCTGGACATCGCGGCGGACATTCACCCGATCGACAATCTGCGCGTGCTGCGCTTCCTCAAGCACGACATGGGCGTGACGGAGGAGCAGAAGAACGCCTGGTACGTTCACTGGATCGTGGAAGGCTTCAAGGCGCTCGAAGCCCGCCTCGCGGCGCAGACGTCGCCCGGCAAATTCGTCTTCGGGGATACGCCGACGGTGGCGGATTGCTGTCTGATTCCGCAGATCTACAACGCGAACCGATTCAAGGTGGACATGACGCCGTTCCCGCGCATTGCCGCCATCGATGCGCATTGCCGTACGCTCGAAGCTTTCCAGCGCGCCGCACCGGAAGCGCAACCGGACGCCGAGTAAGTCACGCGATGATCGATCCGGCTTTCTGGCGGGGCATGGCGCTCGGCGCCAGCCTCATCATGGCAATCGGTGCGCAAAACGCGTTCGTGTTGCGACAGGGCATTCTGAAGCGTCATGTGGGTATCGTCGTCGCGGTTTGCGCGATCTGCGACATGGTGCTGATCGCGGCGGGCGTAGCCGGCATGGGCGGACTGATCGCGGCCTACCCGGGGTTCATCACCCTCGTGACGTGGGGCGGTGCTTCGTTCCTGTTCCTCTATGGCCTGCGGGCATGGCGTGCGGCGTTTCGCGGCGCGGGCGCCTTGCAGGCGGACGGCAGCCGTGCGGCCACGCAGGAGATGACATGGCAGCGGGCGGTGGTGCTGGTGTCGATGCTCTCGCTGCTCAACCCGCATGTCTACCTCGACACCGTGATCCTGCTCGGCGGCATCGGCGCGCGTGAACCGGCGCCCGGGAACGTGTGGTTTGCGGGCGGCGCGATGATCGCTTCCGTGCTGTGGTTTACCGCGCTGGGCTACGGCGCACGACTGCTGGCGCCGTTGTTTTCACGCCCACGGGCGTGGCAGATTCTCGACGGTATCGTCGGCCTGATGATGTGGGGGCTTTGCGCGGGGCTCGTCGCCCAGCAGATGTAACGAGGACCGTCCACGACAGCCGAACGGCCCGCCACGCAGGTGCGCGGGCCGTTTGTTTTTGGGTGTTGCCGCGCCGAAGAGCGATTTGAGGACGGCGGCGCTGGAAAGCGCCGCTGATAGCGCCGCCGAAAGTGCGGCCCAAGCGTCAGCCGTAACATCAGTCGAAGCAGCCGCCGAAAAATCAACGCTCGGACCGGCCCGGAAATCAGCCCAAAAGCGCGTCGGCGAATTCGCGCGCCGAGAACGGTTGCAAATCCTCAACCTTCTCACCCACGCCGATGAAGTACACCGGCACCGGGCGCTGACGGGCGATGGCCGCCAGAATGCCGCCCTTGGCGGTGCCGTCGAGCTTGGTGACGATCAGACCGGTGAGCGTGAGCGCGTCGTCGAAAGCCTTGACCTGCGCGAGGGCGTTCTGGCCCGTATTGGCGTCGATCACCAGCAGCACTTCGTGAGGTGCGCCATCTGCGGCCTTGCCCAGCACGCGCTTGATCTTCTTGAGTTCTTCCATCAGATGCAACTGCGTGGGCAGGCGGCCCGCGGTATCCGCCATCACGATGTCGATCTTGCGCGCGCGCGCGGCGCTCACGGCGTCAAATACCACGGCGGCCGGGTCCCCGCTTTCCTGAGCGACGACCGCCACGTTGTTACGCTCGCCCCAGATCGCCAGCTGTTCGCGTGCGGCGGCACGGAAGGTGTCCCCGGCGGCGAGCAGCACCGACTGGCCGTAATGCTGGAAGTGCTTGGCGAGTTTGCCGATGCTGGTCGTCTTTCCCGCACCGTTCACGCCGGCGATCATCACGACGAGCGGCGCTTCGCGACCGAGCACGAGGCTTTGCTCCAGCGGGCTCAGCAATTCGACCAGCAGGTCGTGCAGCGCTCGCTTGACCTGTTCGCCTTCCGTCAGGCGTTCGGCCTTGACCTTCTTGCGCAGGGCATCGAGCAGGTAGGTCGTGGCTTCCACCCCGGCGTCGCTCATCAGCAGCGCGCTTTCGAGTTCTTCGAACAGATTCTCGTCGACCTTCACGCCGACGAAGATGCCGGTCAGGCCCGCGCTCGTCTTCGACAGGCCGGCCTTCAGGCGGGTGAGCCACGAGCGCTTGGCGGCCGGCGCCGGTGCAGGTGCCGACACGATCTCACCGATGGCTTCGCCTTGCGAGTCCTTGACCACGATGGGAGCCGGCGTCGGTGCAACGGGCGCCGGTTGCGTTGCGTCGACGGATGCTACCGGCGCTACGGGTGTCACGGGCTCGGCGGACTTGGCGGGCTCGAAGGCGCTGAGCGGTGCCGACGTGACTTGCGGCGCCGAAACCGGTTGTGCTTCGGATAACGCGTCGGGCGTTGGGATTTCGGCCTGAGCGGCTTCGGAATGCGCCTTATTTTCGACGGGGTGCGACGGGGTGTCGACCGGCGCGGCCGGCGACGCGACCGGGGTCGACGGCGCCCCCGAGGGCGCCGACAGCGATGGCGAATTCGCGAGGCTCGGCGACGCGTCGGGCGGCGTAAGGGTAGGCCTAAGGGGCGCCTCGGCAGCCGCGCTGTGCGTCGTATGCGAGGGCTGTGACGGTTGCGCCGGCGCTTGCTGGGTCGGCGGGACTGACGCGCCGTTGTCGGGCGATTCTTGCGATTCGGTCGGTGCGGAGCTCGTCTCGGCGGCCTTGTTGCCGCCCGACTTGAAGCGCTTGAAGAAACTAAACATGGGGTGAGGAACTCAACGTGGGGACGCGCTATCGGCGTGCGGCTATGATTTGTCGTGCCATTCGCGCCGCACAAAACGCCCTACAATGGGCAGGTCGTTGTTTCCGACGCGGGAAATGCGACGTATTTTATCAGACGCGAATCGACGTCCATGACGGGCGAAAGGGGATCCATGACGGGAACCATGCGCTGGCGACATGCCTTTGCCGGACTGGCTTTGGCGGGTGTGATGAGCCTGGGCTACGCCGCCGATGCCGTTGGCACCGGTAGCAGCAAGACCACGGATAACACTTCGGAATTTACGCTAAAGAACGGCCTGCGGCTGATCGTGCGCGAAGACCACCGGGCGCCGACGGTGGCGCACGTGGTCTGGTATCGCGCCGGGTCGCTCGACGAATTCAACGGGACCACTGGCGTTGCTCACGCCCTCGAGCACATGATGTTCAAGGGCACCAAGACGGTCGGGCCGGGTCAGTTCTCGCGTCAGGTCGCCGCACTCGGCGGTCGGGAGAACGCGTTCACGAGCAAGGACTACACCGGTTACTTCGAGCAGACCGAGAAGTCGCGGTTGGCCGAGATGATGCGTCTCGAGGCTGACCGCATGGCCAACCTCACGCTTTCCGCCGACGAGTTCGCCAAAGAAATCCAGGTCGTGATGGAAGAGCGCCGTCTTCGTACGGACGACCAGCCGCGTGCGCTGCTTTACGAACAGTTGATGGCCGCCGCACTCGTCGCCAATCCGTACCGCCGCCCCATCGTCGGCTGGATGGACGATCTCCAGCATATGACCGTGGAGGACGCCCGCGACTGGTACAAGCGCTGGTATGCGCCGAACAACGCCGTCGTCGTCGTCAGCGGAGACGTGGATCCCGCTCAGGTGAAGACACTGGCCGAGAAATACTATGGCGCTATCGAACCGCATACGCTGCCCGAGCGTCGGCCGCAAAACGAGCCGGCGCAGCTGGGTGTGCGCCGGGTGTTCGTGAAGGCGCCGGCCGAGAATCCGAACGTGATGCTCGCGTGGCGAGCACCCCGTCTTGCCGATGTCGAAAAGGACGACGACGTCTATGCCCTGCAAGTCCTGTCGGCGGTGCTCGACGGCTATGGCAATGCGCGACTGACGAGCCGTCTGGTGCGCGAGCAGCGCATGGCGAACGATGTCGGCGCGAGCTATGACGGTGTCGGGCGTGGCCCCCAGTTCTTCATCATGGACGCGACCCCCGCGCAGGGCAAAACGCCTGAGCAGATCGAGAAGGCGCTGCGTGCGCAAGTGGCCGACATCGCCGCGCACGGCGTGACACAGGACGAACTCAAGCGTGTGAAGGCGCAGGTCGTCGCATCGCAGATCTACAAGCGCGACTCGGTGTTCGGACAGGCGATGGAAATCGGCCTGAACGAAATGTCGGGGATCTCGTGGCGTCAGATCGATCGCATGCTCGAGAAGGTGAAGGCAGTCACGCCCACACAGGTGCAGGCGGTGGCCGGGAAATACTTCGGCGACGAGACGCTGACGGTGGCGACGCTGGTGCCGCAACCGATCGACGAGGCGACACGCAAGCGTCGCGCCCAAGGGGCGGAAGACCTGAAGACCATGCGCTGAGAGAGGCCACACGATGATGAAAATTTTCGCACTGTTGCGTGCGTTCTCGCCTGCGCGAGGGGGACTGATGGCGTCCGTCGCTGCCGGTGCCTTGATGGCGGGTGTCCCGCATACCGCAACCGCCGCATTGCCGATCCAGAGCTGGATCGCGCCATCCGGCGCCAAGGTGATGCTCGTGGAAAGCCGCTCGATTCCGATGATCGATCTGAACATCGATTTCGATGCGGGCAGTCGCTACGATCCACCCGGCAAGTCGGGGCTGGCATTGCTGACCGCCGGCTTGCTGGATGCGGGGGCGTCCGCAGTGGCGGGGCGTCCGGCGCTGACCGAAGCTCAGATTGCCGATCGCTTCGCAGACGTCGGCGCGATGGAAGCGACGAGCGCCGAACGTGACGCTGCGACCGTCACCATGCGCACGTTGTCCTCTGCGGCCGAGCGTGACGCGGCTGTCAACACGCTCGCGCAGTTCCTGCAACATCCCACGTTCCCCGAGGCGGTGCTCAAGCGCGAGGCGGCGCGTCTGTCGTCGGCGATTGCAGAGTCGGACACGAAGCCCGAGGCGATTGCGGAGAAGGCGTTTCGCAGCGCGATCTACGGCAGCCATCCGTATGGCGTGACGCCGACGGTGGCCAGCGTGAACGCCATCAAGCGAGACGATCTCGTTCGTTTCTATCGCGACATGTACAGCCCCAGGCGTGCGGTCGTCTCCATTGTGGGGGACATCGACCGCGCTCAGGCGGAGAAGCTCGTGGCGCAACTGACGGATGCGATGCCCGCCGGGATCACGCCGCCCACGCTGCCGCCCGTGGCGGCGCTGCGCAGCGCCGTGCAAATCGATCTGCCGCACCCTGCGGAGCAGGCGCATATCGCGACGGGACAGGCATCGCTTGCACGCAGCGATCCGGACTACTTCCCGTTGCTCGTGGGCAACTATGTGCTGGGCGGTGGCGGTTTCGTGTCGCGCCTGACGGCGGAAGTGCGCGAGAAGCGCGGTCTGACGTATGGAGTGACGAGCGGGTTCACGCCGCAGTTGCAGGAGGGGCCGTTTGAGATCAACTTGCAGACACGTCGGGAGCAGGCGCCCGAAGCGCTCAAGGTCGTGCGTGAGACGCTTGCAAAATTCGTGCAGGAAGGGCCAACCGACGTCGAGATGAAGGCGGCGAAGGACAACCTGACCAATGGTTTCCCGCTGCGTCTGGACAGTAACCGCAAGCTGTTGGCCAACGTTGCCGCCATCGGTTTTTACAATCTGCCGCTCGACTATCTCGACACGTGGACGTCCAAGGTCGAAGCGGTGAGCGCGGCACAGGTGAAGGATGCCTTTGCGCGCCACGTGCAGCCGGATCGCTTGGCGACCGTGGTTGTCGGGCCGAGCGACGTCTTTGGCGCGGCCAGCGCGGGCGCTGCGGCACCAAGCGCTGCGCCCTCGGCGGGCAAGAAGACGAAGTGATCGCAGTCGGCTGTCGCTAGCCAATGCGCTGGTCGGTCCAGCGGAGGATCGACATAAGGCAGTGAACGAAAAAGGCGCCGGAGATCCTCCTCCGGTGCCTTTTTTCTTGCTCGCCGAACCGCCGAACCGCCCATCTTCGCTATCGAAGAATCCGTCGCCGCAGCAACACCAGCGCGACGGCGAACCCGACCAGGGCGTAGATCGCGAGCGCGCCAGCATGCAGCCCCGGCTGATCGATCGGGCGCCCGAGCATTGCGGGGCGAATCAGTGCCACGGCATGGGCCAGCGGCAGCCACTCGGTGATGTGGCGTGCGGCAGCCGGCAGTTGCGATAACGGAAAGAACACGCCCGAGAGCAGGAGCATCGGCGTCATCACCAGCGTCTGGTAGAACATGAAGAAGTCGTAGCTTGGCGCAAGCGCCGTCATCACCATGGCAAGACTGGCGAACGCCAGACCTGCGAGCAGTACCGCAGGCAGCACCACCGCCAGACTGTCGATACGCGCATAGCCGAGCACGCTTGCCACCAGCAGAATGGCAATGCCCGACAGAACCGCCTTGCTCGCTGCCCAGACGACCTCGCCGAGCACCACATCCCCTAGCGTAAGAGGCGTGTGCATGAGCGCTTCCCAGGTGCGCTGCACGTGCATGCGCGAAAAGCCGGAATACATCGACTCGAAGCTCGCCGAAAACATCACGCTCGACCCCACGGTGCCTGCTGCCAGAAAGGCAATGTAAGACGTGCCGTCCACATCGCCGACCATCATGCCGAGGCCGAACCCCAAGCCGAACAGGTAGATCATGGGATCGGCGAGATTGCCGAACAGGGAGGCCACGGCGAGCTTGCGCCAGACAAGGAAGTTGCGTCGCCACACGCCCATCCACGCCGTAACGCCGGGCAGGTAGCGTGGGGCGTCCGGCGGGCGTCCTGCCGCCGGGCGCGTAGGCGCTGCGGACTCGACGTGTGTGTGACGCAGCGTGTCGTTCAGCGTGTCGCGTCGATCATGCTCAGTCATCGCGCATCTCCCGTCCGGTGAGCTTGAGGAAGACATCTTCCAGATTGGCTCTGCGATGCAGATAGCGCACGCCGGGCTGATCGCGCAGGGCATCGACGACGGGCGCGGCGTCGCGTACGTAGCAGAAGTGTGTCTCGCCGCTCGTCTCGACACGCTCGGCCAGCGGCGCGAGACGCCTCAGCAGCGCTGGCGGAACATCACCGAAGACTTCCACGACGTCACAGCCGATTTCCCGCGCGACGAGTTCGGGCGGGGTGCCTTGCGCAATTTTTCGGCCGGCATCGATCACACAAAGGCGATGGCACAGACGTTCGGCTTCCTCCATGAAGTGCGTCGTCAGCAGAATCGTCTTGCCCTCGTTCATCAACGATTTGAGGCGTTCCCAGATCAGATGGCGCGCTTGCGGATCGAGCCCGGTCGTTGGCTCGTCGAGCACCAGCAGGTCCGGATTGTTGATGAGAGCACGCGCGAGGGTGAGGCGGCGCTTCATGCCGCCCGAGAGTTGACTCACGCGTGCGTCGGCCTTCGACTCCAATCGTGCGAAATGCAATAGCGCGGGCACGCGCTCCCTGATATCGGCGCGGGAGAGTCCGAAATAACGCCCGAAGACGGCGAGGTTCTCGCGCACGGTGAAATCGGGGTCCAGGTTGTCGAACTGTGGCACGACACCGACGCGACGCCGTGCCTCAGGCGCCAGCCGCGGCACAGGCATGTTGCCGAGGCGAATTTCCCCCGCGTCGGGCGTGACCAGCCCGAGCAACATGCGCAATGTGGTCGTCTTGCCCGCCCCGTTCGGACCCAATAACCCGAAACACTCACCCGGGGCCACGTGAAGCGACAGACGATCGACGACGGGACGGCCGTCATAGGCCTTGCATAACTCGGTTACCTCGATGGCGGCATCGGTCATGGCGGATTTGGCTGTCTCCTGTGGTGGGCCGGTGGCCGGACTGGCGCGGGACTGTCTCGGAGCTCACGGTAACGATCGGTGCGGATCGTGCAACGCCCGCGTGGGGTGCTCCCGTGGGACATGCGCACACTCCCGGACGTTCACGTTCCCCGGCCGACGGGGCTTGCGAGCGTCGCAAATCCTGATGGGGCATGGGGAGCAGGCGATGTGGTATGTTTCGCCTCAACAATGTAGCGTGAATCGTCATGATTTTGGATCTCAAGCGTGCGCAACGACGCGCACGACCCCATTTTCCCACCGTCAACGGTGTGCCCGGCCAGGCGATGTCGCGGAGGACAGTATGAAGTCCGGTACGGGCAACGCGGCACGCGGCGCGCCGCAGCAAGTGCGCATCATCGGTGGCCAGTGGAAGCGTACGCCGCTGCCCGTGCCGCCCGGCGACGGTTTGCGTCCCACGCCCGACCGTGTCCGTGAGACGCTGTTCAACTGGCTCGGGCAGGATCTGACCGGCATGCAGTGCCTCGACGCCTTTGCGGGCAGCGGGGCGCTCGGCTTCGAAGCCGCGTCTCGCGGCGCGCAGCGGGTGTTGATGATCGAGTCGGCGGCCCCCGCCGTTCGCCAACTGCGGGCAAATCAGGCCAAGCTCGATGCCGACCAGATCGAGATCGTGCAGGCCGATGCCCGGCGTCTGATAACCACACTTTCAGCCGGGGCTTTCGACGTGGTATTTCTCGACCCGCCGTTTGCGAGTGGCTGGCTCAATGACTTATTGGCGCCGGCGGCGCGCCTGCTCGCACCGAATGGCGTGATTTACGCAGAATCCGATGTCGCACTGGAAGACGAGGCGCTCGGCGCGCTCGGTCTGTCGTGCCTGCGCCGCGCGAAAGCTGGAGCGGTGCATTATCATTTGCTTGAATCGATTCCGAAAACCTAGAGACCACAATGAATAAGTACGCAGTATCGGTCCCCAGCCGCGAGGAGACGTTGGCATGGTAGTGGCGATCTATCCGGGGACGTTCGACCCGTTGACCCGAGGGCATGAGGATCTGGTCCGCCGCGCCGCGGGCATTTTCGACAAGCTGGTGGTCGGGGTGGCCGATAGTCGAAACAAGAAGCCGTTCTTCTCGCTCGAAGAGCGGATCGACATCGCTCGCGAAGTGCTGGGCCACTATCCCAACGTTAGCGTGGAGGGGTTTTCCGGTCTGCTCAAGGACTTCGTGCGCAAGCATCAGGCTCGGGTGATCGTGCGTGGACTGCGCGCCGTGTCCGATTTCGAATACGAGTTTCAGATGGCGGGCATGAACCGTTATCTGTTGCCCGACGTCGAGACGATGTTCATGACGCCTTCCGACCAATACCAGTTCATTTCGGGCACGATCGTGCGCGAAATCGCCCAACTGGGCGGCGATGTCAGCAAATTCGTGTTCCCGTCGGTCGAAAAGTGGCTGGTCACGAAAGTCGGTGAGTTGGCGCCCAAGCCTTGAGCCGAGCCGTAAACGGTTCGCCAGGAAACAAAAACCCCGCAATGTGTCATCGCATTGCGGGGTTTTCGTTGTGCGCGCGTTTAAGCGCATTTACTTAAGTTCGATTACCTACGCCGGGTCGACGACGCAGGGCGCACCGGTGTCGCGTCGCGTTCCGGTCGATAGTCGACAACCCTCGTATAATTGAGGCATTGTTTCACGAACCGTAACGGCCGCCGTTCGCCGAGGTTCGCGCGAGTTTTTGAACGGCCGAGGAAAGTGAGTCGACAGTGGCACTGATGATTACCGACGAATGCATCAATTGCGACGTATGCGAGCCCGAGTGCCCGAACGACGCAATTTCGATGGGGGTCGAGATCTACGAGATCGACCCCAACAAATGCACGGAGTGTGTCGGTCACTTCGATGAGCCGCAATGCGTGCAAGTCTGT
The DNA here is from genome assembly GCF_000934605.2 of Pandoraea vervacti. NCBI lineage: Bacteria > Pseudomonadati > Pseudomonadota > Betaproteobacteria > Burkholderiales > Burkholderiaceae > Pandoraea > Pandoraea vervacti. The sequence goes on from NZ_CP010897.2 coordinate 616,869, forward strand.
CCGGTGGAGTGCATTCCCATCAACCCCGAGCACGTCGAGACGCCCGAGCAACTGCTCCAGAAGTACACCCATCTGCAAGCCGCCAAATCGGCGTGATGCGCCGGGGGTGATCGCGCGGCGTGCGCCATGTCAGCAACATGCGCGACGTGCGCAATATGAGCGACATGAGCGACATGAGCAGCCGCTGATCTGGCTGGTCCGTCCCACCGGGACCGGTCGGCTTACTTCCCGGGCGCGGCGTGCAAGCGCATCATCGCCTTTTCCATATCGCCCTTGACCACGAGATCGACGATGTCGAGCGAGCGCGACATGGCGTCGTCGATCTCGGCCTGCTCCTCTTTGCGCGGGGGCTTCAGGACGAAGTCTGCGACCTGTTGCTGGCTACCTGCCGGCTGCAGCGTGCGCGGATGCCCGATGCCAAGACGCAGACGCCAGAACTCGGGCGTCGTCAGATGCGCGGCAATGTCCTTCAGTCCGTTGTGCCCGCCTGTGCCGCCGCCACGCTTGAGCCTGACGGTGCCCGGTAGCAGGTCGAGTTCGTCGTGCACGACCAGAATCTCGTCCGGCAAAATCTTGTAGAAACGCGCCAGTGCAACGACGGATTGTCCGGAGCGATTCATGAACGTCTGCGGTTCGAGTAGCCACACTTCCTGACCGGCCACTCGCGCCCGTGCGGCGAAGCCATGAAAGTTCTTTTGGTTGGTGAGCGACGCACCGCATTGCTGCGCGAGCGCATCGACGAACCAGAAGCCCGCGTTGTGACGCGTCGCTGTATATTCGGCGCCCGGATTGCCGAGCCCTACGATCAGCTTGATCATTTCGGTATCAGGATTTGGGTACGCGCCATGGTGGCACGCGCACCGCCATAAAAAAACCCGCCGGACTTGACGTCGCGGCGGGTCTTGCGTCCAGCGTCGCCGCTGAATGCTGGCGAACGAGGCTTAGGCAGCCGGCGTTTCGCCTTCGGCCGAAGCAGCAGCTTCGTCAGCAGCAGCGCCAGCCGGTTGCACGGCTTGTGCGACCACCGGGTTTTCCTGCTCGACGTGCAGCGTCAGGGTCACGCCGGCGGGCAGCTTGACGTCCTTCGCGTGAACGGTCTTACCGGCTTCCAGCGTCGACAGGTCGACTTCCAGGAATTCCGGCAGCTTGCCCGGCAGGCAGCTGACGTCCAGTTCGTTGAGCGTGTGGCTGATCACGTTCGACGCCAGCTTCACGGCCGGGGCGTTATCGGCGCCCAGGAAGTGCAGCGGCACCTTGACGTGGATCGGCTTGTTCGGGTCGACACGTTGGAAATCCACGTGCAGAACCAGTTGCTTGAACGGGTGGTACTGCACATCGCGCAGCAGCACTTGTTCGGTCTTGCCGGCGACTTCCAGGTCGAGAATCGACGAGTGGAAGGCTTCTTTGCGGAGGGCGTGCCACAGCGCGTTGTGATCGAGTTCGATCAGCTTCGGATCGACGTTACCACCATACACGATGCCCGTGGTCTTACCGGCATTGCGCAGGCGGCGGCTCGCACCCGTACCTTGCAGATTACGCTCAAAAGCGACGACTTTCATAACAACTCCTTGAGCTGCCCGCGACCAGGCAGCGATTTCTTCCTGAATATCCCGCCAAAAAATGCAGGTCTCAGGAACGACAAAGGCGGGGAAAGGCTCCCCGCCGACACAACAACGGCGCCACCCAGGCGCCGTCGCAAAAACTTTACCGAACGCTTATTCCGCGAACAGCGACATCACCGAGTCGCCACGACGGATACGCGAGAACGTCTCGGCCAGCAGGTTCGCGCAGCTCAGTTGGCGAATCTTGCCGCCCTTCGAGTCGTCGCGCAGCGGGATCGTGTCGGTCACGACCACTTCATCGAGCTCCGACGCATTGATGCGCGCTGCGGCACCGCCCGAGAGAACCGGGTGCGTGCAGTACGCGTACACCTTCTTCGCGCCACGTTCCTTCAGCACTTGTGCGGCCTTGCACAGCGTACCGGCGGTGTCGACCATATCGTCCATGATGACGCAGGTACGGCCTTCGACTTCACCGATGATGTTCATCACTTCTGCGACGTTAGCCTTCGGACGACGCTTGTCGATGATGGCCAGATCGCAATGCAGTTGCTTGGCGAGGGCGCGGGCACGAACCACGCCGCCGACGTCCGGCGAAACCACCAGCAGGTTTTCGTGGTTCTGGGCCCGCACGTCCTGGAGCAGCAACGGCGAAGCGTAAATGTTGTCGACCGGGATATCGAAGAAGCCTTGAATCTGGTCGGCGTGCAGGTCCATCGTGATGATGCGTTCGACGCCCGCGATTTGCAGCATGTTGGCCACGACCTTCGCCGAGATCGCCACGCGCGCCGAGCGGGGGCGACGATCCTGACGGGCATAGCCGAAATACGGGATGGCGGCGGTGATCCGGCCGGCAGACGCACGCTTGAGCGCGTCGACCATGATCATCAGCTCCATCAGATTGTCGTTGGTCGGTGCGCACGTCGACTGGAGGACAAAGACGTCCTTGCCGCGCACGTTTTCCTGGATTTCGACCTGAATCTCACCATCCGAGAACCGGCTGGCCATGGCTTTGCCAAGCGGGATACCGAGAGTGTCGACGACCGCTTGGGCCAGGGCGGGATTGGCGTTCCCGGTGAATACCATCAGGTTATCACTACTCATCTGGCTACCTGCGGGACGTTTGGATGCTGAGACTTTACGACAGAGAAATTGGCAGGGGAGGAAGGACTCGAACCCTCGTATGCCGGAATCAAAATCCGGTGCCTTAACCAACTTGGCGACTCCCCTACACTAACCGATGCCTTCGCTGCGTCGTAGGAAACGCAACAAAGTAAAACCCTTTTACGCGAAGGCGAACATTGGATGTTCGGCCAGGCTAGTGGTCACTTGACCGATCCAGCGCTCTGGCAATCGCTTGTATGCCGCTTCCGCATCTGCCTTCGTGTCGAATGCTGCAAACACGCTGGCACCGGATCCCGTCATACGTGCAGTGGTGAAGGTTCTGAACCAGTCAATCACAGCAGCGACTTCCGCGTATTCTCGAGTGACTGCCGCCTGCATGTCGTTACGGAAAATTTCATCCGTTTCGAACACGTTTTTGTTGGCGTGCTCAAGAAAGAACGCCATTGTGACGATCTTCGAATCCCTTGTCAACAGGGGATCGTTAAATATTTTGCTGGTGGCGACGTGCGTGCGCGGGTTGACCACGAGGAAGTGCCGTTCGGGCAGATCCACAGCCTGCAATTCCTCTCCCAGGCCCTGTGCAAAGGCGTTTCGGCCGAACACGAAAAACGGCACGTCCGCCCCCAGCTTCAATGCCAGCGTCTGGAGGACTTCGCGTGGCAGGTCGAGTTGCCACATGCGGTTGAGCGCGAGCAGCGTGGTGGCCGCGTCCGAACTGCCGCCGCCGATGCCGCCGCCCGCGGGCAGGCGCTTCTCGATCCCGATATCCACGCCAAAGCGCACGCCGCAGTGCGCTTGCAGCAGATGGGCTGCGCGCACGGTCAGATCGGTCTCCGGCGGCACGCCCGGCAGCGGGTTCGTGTGCACGATCCGGCCATCGTCGCGACGCTCGAAATGCAGCGTGTCGGCCCAGTCGATCAGTTGGAAGACGGTTTGGAGTTCGTGATAGCCGTTGGGCCGGCGTCCTACGATGTGCAGGAACAAATTCAGCTTGGCCGGGGCCGGGCAGTCACGCAGGATCTCGTACATGGCGATGCAAAGGCGGTGAGAGGGTATGGGCGCGCGTGCGCCCGGTGCGGCATTTTACCCGCGGCCGCAGGGCAGACGTGTTCAGGCGGCTTTCGGCTATTCGTCGATCACGAGCCGCACGGCCAGCGGCGAGCCATCGAGATCGCGCGACAGGTCGATACGCTTGACGCGCGTCGGCGTGCCGTCGAAGTACGCCTGATAGTCGATGGTCCAGCCGTCCTGCTTCAGACGTGTGGGACGTTGCGTTTGCGCATCGCGCTCGATGCTCGCCTGCGAGCCTGGCGCCCCCTGCATGTGCAGCCAGTACCGCAGGCCGCCCACGGGCAATGCGAAGCCGAGCGCATCGTGCATGACATCTTCGAGCCGAGGGCCGGTGAGCGGCGCCTTGCCGGGCAATTCGAGCGACGCGCTGCGCGGGCTTTGGCGCACGATGGCCTGCGTCTGCCCCAGCGGATCGAGCAGTTGAACGGTGGCGTTCTCTCCGTTTTGCTGCCAGTCGAAGTTGCCGTAGGTGTTGCGCGTCTCCCCGTTTTGCTCGTAGCGCACGGAGAAGCGGCCGCGATAATGCTCGACACTCACCCCGGCCGTCGGCTCGACGGGTGCGGGCGGCGCGAGACTTGCGCAACCCGTGACGACGACAGCGGCGGCGCACGCCAGCGCAAGCGCTGCCGCGCGAACGGACTGGTGCAAACCGGCGCGTCGCGGGGCTCGCGCCGATCCGAAAAACTTCACCATCGAATGTTCCGCCATGCGCATTACGGAGCGACGTTGTAACGCTTCATGGTCGAGCGCAGCGTGTCGTCGTCGCCGTCGAGCTTGAGGGCTTCGCGCCAGGTCTTGCGCGCTTCGTCCTGCTGGCCCGACTCCCACAGCACTTCACCGAGATGCGCGCCGATTTCCGCCTGCGCCTGAATGCCGTACGCGCGACGCAGCAGTTCCAGCGCCTGCTGCTTGTCGCCGAGGCGATATTTCACCCAGGCGAGGCTGTCCATGATGTACGGATCTTCCGGCGAGAGCGACGACGCCTTTTGCAACAGCTTGAGCGCTTCGGGCAAACGCGTGTTGCGCTCGGTCAGCGAGTAGCCGAGCGCGTTGTAGGCCTGGGCGTTTTCCGGCTGCGAGGTCATGATGCGACGCATCGCCTTTTCCATGACGTCGTAGTGCTTGTTCAGTTCGGCCACCATGCCGTACTGATAAAGCAGATCCATGTCGTCCGGATGATTCTTGACCTCGACGGCGAGCAGTTTCTCGGCCTCGTCGTAACGCTTGGATTTGACCAGCAGATCCGACTCGGCGCGCTTGAGCGCCAGTTGCTCGCGCGGCTCACTTGCCTTGATGCCGTGAAGCAGCGCGCGGCCTTCGTCGAGTTTGCCCTGATCGGCGAGCAATTGCGCGCGTCCGATCTGCGCCGGCAGATAGGCGTTGCTGTCTTCGCGGATCTTCGAGAGCCACTTGTCGGCGGCCGGATAGTCCTTGCGATCCTGCGCGATCTGCGCGAGGTAGACGTAAGCCTGAGCGCCGTCGGCGTTCTGCTGCTCGGCTTCGGATGCGTACTTCTGCAAGTACTGTTCGGCTTGCTGCGGATGGTTGGCGTGCAGGTTCAGCAGCGCGAGCGCCATGAGCGTCGACAGTTCGTGCGGGTAGCGCTTCTCGAGCGTTTCGAACTGCTTTTGCGCGGCGTCGAGCTGGTTGTCGGCAAGGAGCAGCTTGGCGTAGGCGAAGCGGGCTTCCTTGGCGTCCGGATTCCGGTCGAGGAACGTCTTCAGGCTCGCAATGGCGCTGGTGCGCTCGCCCGGCCCCATCTGTCCGTAAAGCAACGCGGCAGCTTCGTAATCGGGCTTGAGCTTGAGTGCGGACTCGAGCGACGCGCGTGCGCCGGCAGTGTCACCGGCGTCGAGTTGCGAGCGTGCGATGGCCAGTTGCGCTTCGGGGCGCTGCATGTCGTTCGCCAGCATGCGCTTGAGTGAATCGATGCCGGTGGCGCGTTCCGGACTGCGCGCGATCATCTGCTGCAATTCGAGGATGGCCTGCCCACGGCGCGCTTCCGGCACCTTGTTCAGTTCCTCGACGAGCAGAGGTTCGGCTTCAGCCAGATGACCGGTGCCGACTTCGAGGCTGGCGAGCAACTGCGAGGCCGGGCGCCACGACGGATCGAGCTGATGCCACAGCTTGGCCGCGACGAGTGCGTCGCCGAGCTGCCGCGCGCCGAGCGCGATCTCGACGGAGCGGCGGGCCATGCGCGGATCTTTCGTTCGGTTGGCCAGCGCAATGTAGGTGTTGAAGGCGGGGGCGAGGTTGCCTTGTTGCAGACTCAGTTCGGCCGCCAGCACCTCGAAGACGACCTCGCTCGAGAGCGCCACATTCGGCAGCTTTTCGCCGGGGACGTTCGCATTCGGTGCGACGGCTTCGCTATCGACATCCGCGCTTGCTGCCTTTGCCGCGCCCGGGGCCGCCGGCGCCGCTGCCGGTGCACTTGCCGGGGCGGGCGCCTTCTGCGCCGTCTGGGCGAAAGCGCTCGACGACGGCATGAATGCCATGATGGCGCTCGCGCAGGTCACGCCAAGCACCGTCGCACCGGCCCACGCCCCGCGAGCCAGTGCGCCGCGCAGGCGCAAAACCACAGGTGCCACGATTGCCGCACTCGGGTCGGCGGCGGGGATGGACTGGAATCGGGTGTTCGGCATAGGGATCCACGGCAGGTTTCGAGCGATTGTAGCGCGCCCGATACAATAGAGTCTAAATCCTCAGCAAACGTTCGCAGGCATGCCTGAACTCCCGGAAGTCGAAGTGACCCGCCGCGGTATTGCGCCGCACGTGGCGGGCACGCGTATCGCGCGTATCGACGTGCGCAACGGCGCATTGCGCTGGCCTGTGCCCGACGGGCTCGACACGCTGCTGCGCGGCGAAACGCTCATCGGTGTGACCCGTCGCGGCAAGTATCTGCTGCTCGAATACGCGCCGGGCTGGCTGCTCGTGCATCTGGGCATGACCGGGACGTTGCGTGTCATGCAGGAGCCGCAGTCGTTGCCGGCCGCCGGCGTGCACGATCACATCGATCTGGTGTTCGAGCGGTGCGCGCTGCGTTATCGCGATCCGCGCCGTTTCGGCGCCGTGCTGTTCCACGCGCGCTCGGCCGGCGACGTGCTGGCTCACCCGCTGCTCGCGAGCCTGGGTGTCGAGCCGCTCACGGACGATTTCGACGGCGCGTGGCTATATGCCGGTACGCGCGGGCGAACCGTTTCCATCAAGCAGGCACTGCTGGCCGGCACGATCGTCGTCGGAGTCGGCAATATTTACGCATCGGAGAGTCTGTTCCGCGCGGGTATCCACCCGCGTATGCCGGCGGGCAAGCTCTCCAAAGCGCGGGCCGAGAAGCTGGCCCAGGCCGTGAAGGTCGTGCTTGCCGCCGCCATCGAGAAAGGTGGCAGCACGTTGCGCGATTTTGTCGGCAGCGACGGTCAGAGCGGCTATTTCCAGCAGGAGTATTTCGTCTACGATCGGACCGGCCAGCCATGTCGCGTATGCGGCACGCCGATCCGGCAGATCGTGCAGGGGCAGCGATCCACCTTCTTCTGCCCGCATTGTCAGAAATAACGCGTGCGTTCGTCCGGCATTGTGCCGACGTCATACGCCCTCACATCCGGTCGAGCGCCGCACATGTTGCCCCCCGAAGCCCAAATGAAAGATTCCTCCAGCGACACCTCGCTCGGCACGTCCGCCGATACATTGGCCGGTACCTTGGCTGATACGTTCGCCGAGCGTCTGATCGCATGGCAGGCCGAACACGGCCGCCACGATCTGCCCTGGCAAAACACGCGCGACGCCTATCGCATCTGGCTCTCGGAGATCATGCTCCAGCAGACACAGGTGGCCACCGTCATTCCCTACTACGGGCGCTTTCTCGAGCGCTTTCCCGATGTCGCCGCGCTGGCGAGCGCACCGCAGGACGACGTCATGGCCCTGTGGAGCGGCCTGGGCTACTACTCGCGCGCGCGCAACTTGCACCGGTGCGCGCAGGTCGTCGTCGCCGAGCACGGCGGACGCTTTCCCGCCGACCCCGAGACCCTGGCGACGCTGCCCGGCATCGGCCGTTCGACGGCGGCGGCGATTGCTGCCTTCGCCTACGACGCCCATGCCGCCATTCTCGACGGCAACGTCAAGCGGGTGCTCGCGCGCGTGTTCGGCATCGAAGGGTTTCCCGGCACGCCGAAGATCGAGCGAGAAATGTGGACATTGGCCGAATCGTTGCTGCCGCAGCGCGATTTGCCGGCGTACACGCAAGGGATGATGGACCTGGGCGCGACGCTATGCGGGCGCGGCAAACCGCGTTGCGGCGAATGCCCGTTCGACAGCGATTGCGTGGCCCATGCAACGGGACGTGAGCGAACATTGCCGACGTCGAAGCCGAAGAAGGCGCAGCCTGAACGATATGTCGATGTACTGGTGATTCGCGCGGGGGATCGCGTGCTCTTCGAGCGTCGGCCGGACAGCGGCATCTGGGGCGGGTTGTGGAGCCTGCCCGAACTGACGCCGCCAACCGATACGCGCGAGGCGGACGACGCCTCGCTGCGAGCGCGTCTGACGGGGCATGCAACGGCGCTCGGCGCGCGACTCGGCCCGGTGCAATCGCTCGTGCCATTGCAAGGGCTAACGCACGTCTTTACGCACTTCAAGCTGCACTTGCGGCCGTGGCTGGTGACGTTATCCGCCAATGGCGAGTCGACGGCATCGACGGCATCGACGGCGTTGGGCGACGCGAGCCGCGCGTGGCTGGATGGGGCGGGGGTCGTGGCGGCGGGCTTGCCGTCTCCGATCCGGAAGATCGCCGACGCGCTGTCGCTTCGTGCGTCGGATCAGGGACAGCTGTCGTTGTCGACCTGATGTTATCGACCTGACGTTGTCTACCTGCGGTTGCCGGGCTGACCTTGCCCGACTGACCTTGCCCGACTGACGCTGCCATCAGGCGAGCATGCCGTCACGCGCCGCCCGCCCGCACTCCTGTGCCGCGCGGCCTACTTCGCTTCGACAGGGGCGAGCTCGCGGTGGCGCACCAGCACGGCGGCCTCGTGACGAAAACGGGCGCCCAGCGTCTCGGAGATGAAGACGGAGCGGTGCTGGCCGCCTGTGCACCCGATGGCGACCGTCAGATAACTGCGGTTGTCGCGCATGTAGCTCGGCAGCCACTTCTGCAAGTAGGCGCCGATGTCGTTGATCATCTCCTCGACTTCCGGAATCGCCGAGAGAAAATCGATCACCGGCTGATCGCGTCCCGTTAGCGGACGCAACTGAACGTCGTAATACGGATTGGGCAGCGAACGAACGTCGAACACCAGATCGGCATCGAGCGGCACGCCGTGCTTGAAGCCGAACGACTCGAACATCAGCGTGAGGCCTGTCTGATCGTGCTGAACGAACTCGCGAATCCATCGGCGCAGCGCACTCGCGCGCAAATTGCTGGTGTCGATCTGGTGGCCGAGTTCGGTCACGCTGCTCAACATCTCGCGTTCTTTTTCGATGGCTTCGACAAGCGAGCCGGTCGGGGAGACCATGTCGTCGCTCGTCACGGACAGCGGATGGCGGCGGCGTGTCTCGGAGAATCGTTGCACCAGCGTCTGCGTGGTGGCATTCAGGAACAGCACGCGAACGTCATGGCCGAAACGGCGCAGACCGCCGATGATGGGCGGCAATTCGGCGAGCGAACCACCGCTGCGCGCGTCGATGGCGACCGCGAGGCGGGTGTAGTTCTGTGTGCCGAGGTAGACGGCGAGTTCAGGCAAAAAGCGTGACGGCAGATTGTCGACGCAGTAGTAACCCGCATCCTCGAGGACGTTCAGAGCGAGCGACTTGCCCGATCCGGAGACGCCGGTAATCAGTACGATCTTCATGACATATCCCGAATACAGCCATCATGGTAAGCGATTGTGTCGTACGGGTGTCGAACGGGAAGAAACGAGAATGTTCCGTGCGTTTTCCCTGCATTTGCGAGAATTCACGCGCCTCAGACGAAACGTCAAACGAAAACGGCGCCCGCAAGGGGCGCCGTCAGGCAGGTGCCGGGAGGGTTACCTCAGGCAGCCGGCTGGTTCGACAGACATTGCTTCATGAATGCCTTGCGGTCGTCGCCCTTCTTGCCGGACGCTTGCGTGTTGCAGGTCTTCATCTTTTCCTGCTGCGTCTGCTTGGCGGCCGGGGCGCCGCCAGCCGACAGACATTGCTTCATGAACGCCTTCCGATCGTCGCCCGTCTTGCCGGAGGCTTGCGCGTTGCACGCCTTCATCTTGTCTTGCTGGGCGTTGGTCGCCTTGGGCGCGGATGCCGGTGCGGCGGCCGTCTGGGCGAACACGGGCGATGCGAGCAGCGGGGATACCAGAAGCAATGCAGCGAGTGCTTTTTTCATGATCGTCTCTCCATAAGGTCGTCACGCACGGGCACGGGGATGGACCGCGTTGCGATTACAACATGATAGAAAACGCGCCGCAATCGCGCGGCGTTGACAGAAAAACGCAAAAGCTGCGGTATACCCGGAGGTTCAGGGCGCGTAGGGCGGGCCCGGCGAGACCGGAAGCGGCGCTGCGCGCTCAGAGCAATTTGCCCTGCATGCCATCCGGGTCCTGCATGGCCTGACGCTGGCGCTCCATGAAGTCCTTGAGCGTATCGATGCCGCGCAGTTGCAGGATCGTGTTTCGAACGGCGGCTTCGACGAGCACGGCGAGGTTTCGCCCGGCCGCCACTTGCAGAATCACCTTGTTGATGGGCAGGCCCAGCACGTCCACCGTCTGCGCTTCGAGCGGCAGTCGTTGGAATTCCCCATCGGGGCGACGCACCAGTTGCACGATGAGCTTGAGCTTCATCTTCCGGCGCACGGCCGTCTCGCCGAAGATCGTCTTGATGTCGAGCAACCCCAGACCGCGGACTTCCAGCAGGTTTTGCAGCAGCGGCGGGCAGCGGCCTTCCACGAAATCCGGCCCGAGACGCACGAAATCGACCGCGTCGTCGGCGACCAGCCCGTGGCCACGGCTGATCAGTTCGAGGCCGAGTTCGCTCTTGCCGAGGCCCGAATCGCCGGTCAGCAGCACGCCCATGCCCAGAATGTCGATGAAAACGCCGTGCATCGTGCATCGCGGTGCGAACACGCGCGAGATGTACAGACGCAGACTGTCGATGACCGATGCCGTCGACATTGGCGTGGTGAACAGCGGGGTGGACGAGCGGGTACAGCGCAATACGAGATCGGGCGGCGCTTCGAGGCCATCCGCCACCACGAGGAATGGCGGCTCCAGCGCGATGACTTCGCCCATGTGACGTTTGCGGTTTTCGTCCGTCAGACGCTGGTAGTAGCGCAGTTCCGCCTCGCCGAGCACCTGGATACGGTTCGGGTGAATGAGGTTCAGGTGGCCTACGAGGTCGGCGCTGGAGGTCGCGGTGGCGACGCTCTCGGGCGTGAAGCCGCGCTCCCAACCCTCATGGCCCGTGAGCCACGACAGACGCAGCGTCGCGGCGTTGTCGTCGAAAATGCTTTGCGCGTTGATGCCGGTCAGTTCCACCGCGTCGCCTCGTTCGGTTGGGTATGGGAGCTACTGGATTCGTCTGGGTTCGCGGTGGTTCGTGACGGATGGCGGTCCCATCGGGGTCGCCCGGGCCGCCCGGGCCGCTCAGGGCTGCCAGTTCGCGAGCGCGGTATGGATCTCGGCGGCGCTCGGCGCATTGATCAATGTCTCGCGCATCGTACGGTCGGAGAGCAACTGCGCAATTTCGGACAGGATCTCGAGATGTTGCTGGGTCGCCTGTTCGGGCACCAGTAGGAAAAACAGCAGGGAGACGGGCTGGCCGTCAGGGGCCTCGAAGGGAATGGCGTCTTCGAGGCGAATGAACGCAGCCATCGGGTGTTTCAGGCCCTTGATACGCCCGTGCGGAATCGCCACCCCTTCGCCGAGTCCGGTCGAACCCAGACGCTCGCGGGCGAACAGGTTGTCGGTGACCGTAGCGCGGGAGAGCGCGGCATTGTTCTCGAAGAGAAGGCCGGCTTGCTCGAAGACGCGCTTCTTGCTGGTGACGGACAGTCCAAGCAGGATGTTGGACTCAGGTAAGAGTTTGAATAAACGATTCATCTTGTAATGCGGGCGAACGCTTAGTCGCCCTCCAACCCCCGATTGACCTCGCATTATAGACCACCCGCCGCCGTGCTCGCGGCGAGACACGGAACTGGGCCGAACCATACAAAAGGGGCCGTTCAACGGCCCCGCGGTGGGTGATGCCAGACTTACGAAAGACGGATAAACGCTCGGGTGGTTCCTTACGGCTTTTCGTCAGTGTCAGTCGATGCGACTACCACGCCGGAACAGCCTTATTGCAGCGGCTCCGCCTCAGGAGGAGGCTGGTGGTGCTTGATCGCCTCGCGACCGTGATCCTGAACCTTATCCTTGTATTGCATTACCTTGCGGTCGAGCATGTCGATCAGCTTGTCGATGGCGGCATACATATTTTCGTCACACTTCTCGACGAAAATCTCCTTGCCCTTGAGATTGACCGTGACGCTCGCGTTCTGGCGTCCCGCCTTCTCCTTGGACTTGTCGACAGAAAGGATCACCTCGACGCTGATGACCTGATCGAAATGGCGCAACACGCGTTCGAGCTTGTTGACGACATATTCTTTCAGTGATGCGGTGACTTCGAGATGATGTCCACTGATCTGAAGATTCATAGCTGCTCTCCTTGCTGAAATGCCGAAGTGCAGGCCGCGTCGACGTTGACGCTGGCTGGCAGGAGCGCGAGCCATTGACGTGACGCAATGTCGCACTGCGGCGTGATGCCCCAGCGGCCAACATGGCGCACCAGGACTGTCCTACAAAGATTTGCGCAAGTTCACTGCGGGGATTCGCATGGCCTCGCGGTACTTCGCGACCGTTCGCCGCGCCACCACAAAACCTTGCTCTGCCAGCAGTTCCGCGATACGGCTATCGGAAAGGGGGCTCTGCGGGTCTTCTGCTCCTATGAGTTGCTTGATGAGTGCGCGGATAGCGGTCGATGACGCAGCGCCTCCGGCTTCCGTTGCCACGTGCGATCCGAAGAAGTACTTGAGCTCGAAGGTTCCAAATGGAGTGAGCATGTACTTACTCGTCGTCACCCGTGAAATCGTGGATTCATGTAAACCCAGCGTATCAGCAATCTCGCGTAAAACCAAGGGCCGCATGCCGATTTCACCATGCGTGAAGAAGTTCTTTTGACGCTCGACAATCGCCTGCGCGACCCGCAGGATCGTGTCGAAGCGCTGCTGAATGTTCTTGATCAGCCAGCGGGCTTCCTGCAATTGCTGTTGGAGGTTGCCGGTGCCCGGATCGTTCCGGTTGTTTCGGAGGATTCGCGCATACATTTCGTTGATGCGCAGGCGCGGCATGACCTCCGGATTGAGCTCGGCCGTCCAGCCGGTCCCCTGCTTGCGTACGAGCACGTCGGGCACGACGTAGTCGGCCTGCGGCGAGCCGTAGGCGGCGCCCGGGAATGGGTCAAGGGAGCGGATCAACTGGTGCGCGGCACGCAGCGCGTCTTCGCTCACCCCCAGCAGGCGGCGCAGACGCGTGTAATCGCGTGCGGCGAGCAATTCCAGGTGATCGGTGACGATACGCAGCGACAACGTGCGCACATTGCTGGCCGGCAGACGCTGCAGTTGCAGACGAAGGCATTCGGCCGGGCTGCGGGCACCCACGCCTGCGGGGTCGAAGCTTTGCAGCAACGCGAGCGCCGCGTTGATCTCTTCGGTCTCCAGCGCCAGTTCCTCAGGCATCTCCGCCTGAATCTCGTCGAGCAGGGAGCCGAGGTAGCCGTCTTCGTCGAGCGATTCGATCAGGAATTCCACCAGCGCACGATCGCGCGGGCTGGCTTTGGTCAGGCGTAATTGCGCGAGCAGGTGTTCACGCAGGTTGGGGTGATCGACGTGCAACTGGGGGCGGGCGTTGTCGTCGTCATCCGACGCACTGCCCGAGCGGGCGAAGTCGTTCAGGCTCCAGTCGCCGCCGGTGTCCTGGGCGTTGTCGTCGAAGCGGGCTTCGCCATCGAGTTCGCGGGCCTCGTCGCGGCCGTTGGTCGACTCGCCGCTATCGTTCGAACTGCTGGACGACGTGCTCCGTTCGTTGCGCAGCGACCCGTCGGTGCCGACCCGAACCGAGCCAGCGAGCCAATCGTCCTCGCGTTCGAGCATCGGGTTCTGGGTGAGCGCGTGTTCGACTTCCTGTTGGAGTTCGAGCGTAGACAGTTGCAGCAACCGGATCGATTGCTGCAACTGAGGCGTGAGGGTCAGGTGCTGCGAGGTGCGGAGTTGAAGAGTGGGTTTCATAGCGTGTCTCGCCTTCATTGTAGAGGCTTTGTCACGCCAACGGAACCGGCCCTGCCTCCTATCGGTGGCAGGGTTTACATGCGTAAAATTTGCTTTACATCCGGAAATTTTCGCCCAGATACACGCGACGGACGCTTTCGTCGGCGACGATCTGGTCAGGCGTGCCGGCGGCGAGCACCGAGCCTTCGCTGATGATGTAGGCGTGATCGCAGATACCGAGCGTCTCGCGCACGTTGTGGTCGGTAATCAGGACACCGATGCCACGGTCCTTCAGGAAGCGCACGATCCGCTGGATTTCCAGCACGGCGATCGGGTCCACGCCCGCGAACGGTTCGTCGAGCAAAATAAAACGCGGTTGCGTGGCGAGCGCGCGGGCGATTTCCACGCGGCGCCGCTCGCCCCCGGAGAGCGACATCGCAGGATTCTCACGCAGATGGCTGACCTGGAGCTCGTCGAGCAGTGACTCGATGCGGCGCTCGATTTCTTCGCGCTTGAGCGGTTTGCCTTGCGCATCGAGCTGCAATTCGAGCACGGCGCGAATGTTGTCCTCGACCGTGAGCTTGCGAAACACCGACGCTTCCTGCGGTAGATACGAGACCCCCATACGGGCGCGCTCGTGAATCGGCAATTCGCTGATCAGGTTGCCGTCGAGCTGGATTTCGCCGTCATCGGCGGGCACCAGCCCCACGATCATGTAGAACGACGTTGTCTTGCCGGCGCCGTTCGGCCCGAGCAGCCCAACGACCTCGCCGCTTTTCACATCGAGCGAGACATCCTTGACGACGGTGCGTGCGCCGTACTGCTTCTTGAGCGAGCGAACCACGAGCGCACTCGGCTTGCCCGAATGGATGGCGCCGGGGTTGAGGGTCGAGGTATTGCTGTTGGCAGAATTACTCACGCGGATTCCCGATGTTCTTGGAAGGCGACAGCGGCGGCAGATCACCCTTGGGGGCGGCCGGCTTGCTCGCGCCGGGCGGCGTTGCCTGCGCGCCGGTGGCATTGCGCGGGGCGAGCGTTGCGCGCACGCGCCCGTTCGGATTGTTGGGGTTGACCTGATCGGCCCCGCTGTTGGCCGTGTAGACCTCATTGTAGGTGTCGTACGTGATCACGCTGCCGTGAATCTCGTCGAGCACCTTCGTGCCACCGGCCAGACGCTTGAGCGTGGCCTGCGTCGTGAGCGTGGCCACTTCGGTCTTGCCGTTGTAGTAGATGGTCTGGCCCCAGCCATCGATGTACTCGTCGACGCCATCGCGCTTCTGACGCATGTAGGCGAGCGGGCCGCCCGGCTTGTAATACGCCGTTGCGTACTGGTAGCCCTCCGGGTCCTGGGTCACTTCGACGCGGTCGGCCTTGAGGAGAATCGTCCCCTTGGTCATCGTCACGTTGCCCGTGAAGATGTTGACCTGCTTGAGGTCGTCGTAGCTCATGTGATCCGACTCGATATTGAGCGGCTTGTCGCGGTCGGCGCGTTCGGCGTGGGCGAGCGGCGCGGCCAGTGCGCCGAGCACGGCGAAGGCGGCGGCCAGCGCGCGCAGGGCACGCAGCGATAGGGATGCGGGTCGCAGGTGAAGGCGATCGGTCATGGGGTCTTGGAGCCCTGTTTGGTCGGAGATGGCGCGCCGGGCGCGCTCGGCGAGTTCTGTGCTGTAGGTGCTTTCGGCGCGGCGGACTGGCCCGGCGACGGCGGACGTTGGCCGCCCAGTTCCGCCGGCTGGATCGTGCCGTGGACATTGCCGAGCAATTGTACGGCGCGCGAGATGTTATTGAAAATCATGCCGTCGCCATACATGACGGAGGCGCCGCGAAAGAGTTGCACGGGCTTCTCGGTACGCACGATGTCCTCGTTCACGAGCACCTGGAAGTGCTCCGAGAGGGCGCGCATTTCCGGATCTCGTGGTCCCGGCTGACGCACCACGACCGCGTCGTCGTACAGATCGACGACGGACATGTCGGCATTGAGCGTGCCGCGCTTGCTCGTGGCGGTCACTTCCGGCTGGTCCGGCGTGAACGCGCGCACGGCGGGCATCGTCATGGCCGTCGTCTGGTCGTCTTCGAAATGCGTCATGTGAACGGAATTGACGCGGTACTGCGTGGTGCCGTTCGGCGACAGCATGGAGATCACCATGTCGTCGGCGTAGTAATCGGGGATGTGCTGCTTCACGTACGGCGCGCGATCGGCGTCCGACGGCAGCGTGCGTTGCACGAGCCAGTACGTGCCTGCCGCCAGGCCCGCCAGGACGGCGACGGCGATCAGCGAGGACGGAGAGACGCGTTGCATGGCCATGTGTGGATCGGCTCCCTCGTCGCGTCAGGCAAGCGCTTCGGCAAGCAGGGCGTCGTAACGCCCTTGCGCGCGCAGAATGAAGTCGCACATCTCGCGCACGGCGCCTTCGCCGCCGCGCAGGTGCGCGATCCAATGGCAGCGCGCCTTGACTTCGGCGTGTGCGTTGGCCGGGCAGGCCGCGAAGCCCACGCGCGTGAGCACTGGCAGATCGGGCCAGTCGTCGCCGATATGACCGCAGACGTCTGCCGTGACGGATACTTTGGCGCACAGGTCTTCAAATGCGGCGCGCTTGTCCTGCACCCCCTGGTACACGTGGGCGACGCGCAGGTCGGCAGCGCGTTTGGCGACGATGTCCGACTGGCGTCCGGTGATGATGGCCGTCACGATGCCCGCTTCGGCGAGCAACTTCAGACCATGACCGTCGAGCGAATCGAAGGTCTTGACGATCTCGCCCGTCGGGCCGTAACGCAAGCCGCCGTCGGTGAGCACACCGTCGACGTCGAACACCATGACACGCAGGCGGGCAGCACGCTCGTTGGCGGCGGCTGCGTCGAAGGGGGCAGTGCTGGAATGACTCATGGATGCGGGGCTCACACGACCTTGGCGGCGAACAGATCGTGGACATTGAGCGCACCGACGAGGCGGTCGTTTTCCGTCACGAGCAATTGCGTGATGCCAAAGCGCTCCATCAGTTCGGCGGCTTCGGCAGCCAGGTGATCGGGGCCGATCGTGCGCGGGCCTGCCTTCATGACGTCGGCCAGTTTCAGCGAAGTGAAATCGAGCGTACGCTTGAACAGGCGGCGCAAATCGCCGTCGGTAAAGATGCCCACGACGCGATCGTCGGCGTCGACGATGGCCGTCATGCCGAGGCCCTTGGCGGTCATCTCGATCAAGGCATCGGAGAGGCTGGCGTCGGCGCTCACGCGCGGAATGGCGTCGCCGGTGCGCATCACGTCGCGCACGAAGGTCAGCAGACGCCGGCCGAGCGCGCCGCCCGGATGCGAGCGGGCGAAGTCTTCGGCGCCGAAACCGCGCGCATCGAGCAGCGTGACGGCGAGCGCATCGCCGAGGGCGAGGGCCGCCGTGGTGCTGGCCGTGGGTGCGAGTCCCAGCGGGCAGGCTTCCTTTTCGACGTGCGCATCGAGGTGCACGTCGGACAGACGGCCCAGGCTGGAGGCGGCGTTGCCGGTCATGGCGATGAGCTTCGCGCCAATGCGCTTGATCATCGGCAGGATGCTCACCAACTCGCCCGTCTCGCCGGAGTTGGACAGGGCGACGACGACGTCGTCGGCGGTGATCATGCCCAAATCGCCATGGCTGGCTTCCGCCGGGTGAACGAAGAAGGCGGGGGTGCCGGTGCTGGCGAACGTGGCGGCGAGTTTGCGGCCGATATGACCCGACTTGCCCATCCCGGTGACGACCACTCTGCCCTTGCAGGCGAGCAGCAGCGAGACCGCTTCGAAGAAGCTGTCGTCGAGGTGCGCTGACACGCGTTCGATGGCGTCGGCTTCAGTGCGCAACACCTCCCGGGCGACCTCTAGTGCCCGGCCTGGATTGATTTTCGCTATCATGCGCGGAGTATATCAAAACGGGCGTGGCCTCGAAGGACAGCCGCGCCACGCTTGGCCCCGCGCCTTTCGGGACATCGCCTGAAGCGTTCCGGTTTCCGTCCCCCGGCCTGCGCCCGGACGTAATCTGGCATGGCCCTTGCATGACCCCTGCAAGACAACGCATCTCGCCGACCCTGTATCAGGAAACCGACCTTACCCGATGGCATCGCCGCTCGAACTCACTCTCGTTCTGTTATTCGCCGCCTGCATCGGGGTGGTGCTGTTTCGCATGCTCCATCTGCCGCCGATGTTGGGTTATCTCAGCGTGGGCATCGTCATCGGCCCGCACGCGCTTGGTCTGGCGTCCGATTCGCAACGCGTGCAGTACCTCGCGGAGTTCGGCGTCGTCTTCCTGATGTTCTCGATCGGGATCGAATTTTCCTTGCCGAAACTCAAGAGCATGCGGCGAGTCGTGCTCGGACTGGGGGTCTCGCAGGTATTGGGCACGTTGCTCGTCGCCGTCGGGCTGGGCGCGCTCGTCAACCTGTTCTGGTCATTTTCCTGGCAGGCCTCGGTCGCACTGGGCGGCGCGCTGGCCATGTCGTCGACGGCCATCGTCACCAAGATGCTGGCCGAGCGGCTCGAACTCGAGACCGAGCATGGACGCAACATCATGGGCGTGCTGCTGTTCCAGGATCTGGCGGTCGTGCCGTTGCTGATCGTGATTTCCGCACTCGGCGGCAACTCGAAGGCGCTGGTGCTGGCGCTCTCGCTCGCCGCCCTGAAAATCACGGGTGCGCTCGCGTTGCTGTTGTGGCTGGGGCAGAAGCTGGTCGGACGCTGGTTCCACATCGTTGCCGCGCGTCGCTCGCAAGAGCTCTTCATGCTCAACCTGCTGCTCCTCACCCTGGGGCTGGCCTACGTCACCGAGCATCTGGGTCTGTCCATGGCGCTGGGCGCGTTCATCGCGGGCATGCTGATCGCCGAGACGCCGTTTCGCCATCAGGTGGAAGACGACATCAAGCCGTTTCGCGATGTGCTTCTCGGCCTGTTCTTCATCACGACGGGCATGCTGCTCAATCCGAGCATCGTGCTCAAGCAGCCGCTGCTCGTGCTGCTGTTCTTCGTCGGCCCGCTCGTGGTGAAATTCACGCTCATTGCCGGTCTGGCCCGCCTGTTCGGCAGTTCGCCGGGCACGGCGATCCGCACCGGTCTGGGGCTGGCGCAGGCGGGCGAATTCGGTTTCGTGCTGCTCAATCTGGTGATTGACCGCAACCTGCTCGACCCGTCGCTATCGCAGGCGGTGCTCGCCGGCATGCTGCTCTCCATGCTGTGTGCGCCGTTCCTGATCATCAACGCCGATCGCATTGCGCTGCGCTTCGTGGCCAACGAATGGATGATGCAGTCGTTGCAGATGACGAAAATCGCCACACAGAGCATCAAGACTTCCGGGCACGTGATCATCTGCGGATACGGCCGATGCGGGCAGAACCTGGCGCGCATGCTCGAACAGGAGGGCATTGGCTACGTCGCCCTCGACCTCGACCCCGACCGGGTGATGGAGGCGGCAAGCTCGGGAGAGACCGTGGTGTTCGGCGATGCGGCCCGGCGCGAGGCGCTGGTGGCTGCCGGGATTCACCGGGCGGCCGGGATCGTGGTGACGTACGACAGCACTCCGGCGGCGCTCAAGGTGCTGGCGCAGGTGCAGGCGCTGGAACCGACATTGCCCGTCGTCGTGCGAACCGTGGACGACACGCATATCGACGATCTGATTGCCGCAGGGGCGACCGAAGTCGTGCCGGAGATCGTGGAGGGCAGTCTCATGCTGGCCTCGCACGCGCTGGTGCTCATGGGCGTGCCGATGCGCCGTGTGTTGCGCCGTGTGGCGCAGGCGCGCAACGAGCGCTACAGCCTGTTGCGCGGGTACTTCCACGGGATCGACGACGAGGACGAGGGCGGCGAGCGGGAGCAGGTGCGTCTGCAATCGGTGCCGCTCACGCTCAACGCCGATGCCGTCGGCCGCACGCTGGGCGAGTTGCGACTGGACAAGCTGGGCGTGACCGTGACCGCGATCCGCCGGCATGGCATCCGGGGTGTGGAACCGGTGGCGGAGACCCGTCTGATGGCCGAAGACATCGTCGTGTTGCGCGGATTGCCCGACAAGCTCGTCGAGGCCGAGATGCGATTGCTGGGGCGCCAGTAGGGTGGCAAAGGGGCGGCACTGGGGGCGGCAATCGGACGCAAAGCGAGTCGCTGCCGACGGACTTGCCCGACGCTCGGGGGCCTGTCGGGCCTTTTTGGCATAATGTGGCGTGTTCCCTATCAGTACCCCACGAAGGATCCCCGTGCAGATCGACGAGTCCCCTGCCGCCTATATCAAGAGCCAGATCCGTACGGTCCCGGACTGGCCCGCGCCCGGCGTGCAGTTTCGCGACATCACGCCGTTGCTCAAGAACCCGCGCACGCTGCGCGTACTCATCGATGTGTTCGTGCATCGTTACATGGCGCAGCGTCCCGACTACATTGCCGGTCTCGACGCCCGAGGCTTCATCCTCGGCTCGATTCTCGCGTACGAACTGAATATCGGATTCATCCCGATTCGCAAGAAGGGCAAGCTGCCGTATCAGACGGTCGCGGAAGAATATGAACTGGAGTACGGCAGTGCCACGGTCGAGATTCACGCCGACGCGTGCGGGCCCGGCGACCGCGTGTTGCTGATCGACGATCTGGTCGCCACCGGCGGCACGATGCTCGCGGGCAAGAAGCTGCTGGAGCGACTGGGAGCCACCGTCATCGAAGGGGCTGCCATCGTCGACTTGCCCGAGCTTGGCGGTTCGCGCCTGATTCGCGACGCCGGCCTGGATCTGTTCCTGCTTTGCTCGTTCGAAGGCCATTGAGCCCGGCATTACGCCACAGGCCTTCGCGCCGGTGTCGTCGACCGACGTACACCGCCGATTTTCCGAACCGGATCTCCCGATGCCCAATCTCTGGCTGTTTCTGCTGACCTCGGTCGCGATCACGCTCGCGCCGGGGCCCGACAACATGCAGGTCATTGCGCGCGGCATCGCGCAAGGGCGTCGAGCGGGGCTGGCCGCTGCCGCAGGCTTCACGTTCGGCTGCCTCTTTCACACGACGCTTGCCGCCGTCGGTCTTGCCGCCGTGTTGCGCGCTTCGCCCTGGGCGTTCGAGACGATCAAGCTGGCAGGCGCGGCGTATCTCATCTGGATCGGCATCAAGGCCCTGCGCGCTCGGGGCGCGCTCGCCCTCGCGAACGACGCCGCGCCGCAACCGCTCGGCGCCGTGTTCCGTCAGAGCGTGTTCGCCAACATGCTCAACCCGAAGGTCACGCTGTTTTTCCTCGTATTTCTCCCGCAATTCGTGAGCGCGGATGCGACCCATCCGGGCGGGCAGATGTTGCTGCTCGGCCTCGTGTTCATGGCGCAGACCATCGTCGTGTTCAGCGCGTATGGCTGGTTCGCGGGGGTGCTGGGCACGTGGCTCAAGCGCCGGCCGGGCGCCGGGCGCTGGCTTGACCGCGTGGCCGGTGCGATCTTCATCGGCCTGGGGTTGCGCGTCGCGCTTCAGGGATGAGTACTTCGTCAGAAAATTCGTAGTCCAACTGAAATTGTCCGAACATGCTCGCCGAACAACGCCAACAATACGTGCTCGAACAACTCGCCAAGACCGGCGCGCTCGCGATCAGCGATCTGGTGCGGGAACTGGGTGTCTCGCGCGAGACCGTGCGCCGCGACCTCAACACACTCGCCGCGCGCGGGCTGCTGCTCATGACGCACGGGGGAGCGTTGGCGGCCGATCGCAGCGAACCCGACTGGACGCTGCGCGAGAACGTCAATGCCGTGGGCAAGCGCGCCATCGGCGTGCGCGCTGCGGAACTGGTGCCGGACGGTGCGTCGGTGATCATCGATTACGGCACCACGACGCGCGCGGTGGCTCAGGCGCTACTCTCCAAGCATCGTTTGCGCGTCTATACGAACGACTGGCAGATCGCGCGACTGCTGGGCCGTCATCACGATAACCGGGTGACGCTGCTCGGCGGCGAGTTGCAGGACAACGAAGACGCCGTACAGGGGTGGGACGCCATCAACCAGATCGCGCAGTATCACGCAGACTTCGCCTTCATCGGCGTGGGCGGGGTGACCGAAGACGGCGGCATCACCGACTTCAACCGTGCCGCCGCCGAGTTGCGTGCGCGCATGCTGCTGTGCGCGAACGTATCCGCCGTGGTGGCCGATCACACCAAGTTCGGACGCGTGACGCCCGTGCGCATCCGCCACTTCGAGGCTGCGCGCTATCTCATCAGCGACGCCGCGCCGCACAAGAGCATGCTCGCCCAGTTACGCGCACGCGGCCCGGAACTCCTGATCGCCTGATGGCTCGATGATGGCCTGACGCTCCCGATCCCCTCCGGATCCCCGCCCGAACCGCTTTCAGCGTCGGCGGCCTCGCCATGTTGCGCCACAGCACGCCACACGTCGCCACGGCGGTGGCGGATTCGTCAAATGGACGCGCCGTCCATTGCACTGCGCGCGTCTTGCGCCACGGCCTTTGTCGTCGCCTTTTCTGCCGATGCGCTTTCGCGCGGCGTCCGAAAAGATGTAGACAAAGTGGCGCGCGATCGTTGCGAACGTCGTCCGACGCTCGCGCCTTATCGAACCCACATCCCCACGCCGCAATGCCGCCGAGCGCGCCGAAATCACTGCCAAATCGTTGACCCGATAGGGGTTTTCGCCGTTCCGGAAAAAGCTGATCGATTGTCACCGTGTTGTCATCCAGTCTTTTTAGACTGCGTTCACTTTTGGCACAAATTGCCACAAAACAGCTAGTCGAGCGATGCAAGCGACGCCATCCCGTGACGGAATGGCGCAAGTGACGACGCATCGGGACCGACCGGCGAACTGACTGACAGGTGAACCGTGGACGAAGCGATTCGAATCGAGCGACTGACCAAGACGTTCGGCAATGGGCGACGCGCCCTCGACGAAGTGGCGCTCAAAGTCATGCCGGGCGAAATGGTCGCCCTGATCGGTGCGTCGGGTTCAGGCAAATCGACCCTCATGCGTCACATCGCCGGCTTCGTCGCGGCCGATTCGCAGCCGGGCAGCATCGAGATTCTCGGCCGTCCGATTCAGCGCGATGGCCGCATCGTGCGTGAGGTCCGACAGATTCGTCGCGACATCGGCTTCGTGTTCCAGCAGTTCAACCTCGTAGGCCGCCTGCCGGTCATTACCAACGTGCTCACGGGCTTGCTCGCCCGCGTGCCGTTGTGGCGCAGTCTGATGTTTCGTTTCACTTCGGCCGAACGTCAGGCGGCGCTCGCGGCACTCGCCGAAGTCGGTATCGCCGACCTCGCATTCCAGCGCGCCAGCACGCTCTCCGGCGGCCAGCAGCAACGTGCGGCGTTGGCGCGCACGCTCGTGCAGGGCGCCAGGATCATCCTCGCGGATGAACCGATCGCCTCGCTCGATCCGGAGTCGGCGCGCAAGGTAATGGACATGCTCGCGCGCATGAACCGCGATCACAAGCTCACGGTCGTGGTCTCGCTGCATCAGGTGGATGTCGCCATGCGCTATTGCGTGCGCACGGTGGCGTTGCATCAGGGCCGTGTGGTGTACGACGGCCCGTCCTCGGCGCTGACACCGGACCTGTTGCGCCGGCTGTACGGGGTTCAGGCAAGCGAACTGCTCAACGAAAGTTCCGACGCGTCCGAAGGCGCGACCGGAGACGCCAGGCCCGCGCAGGCCGAGGCCCCGTTCCTCACGTCGATGTCGCTCAGCCTCACTTGATTCGACGACGTCCTGCCCCCGCCTCGATTCGCCTCACTTAGCCTCACTCAGCCTCACTTAGCCTTACCAAGCCTAACTACGCCTTACCAAGCCTGAAACAGGCCTTAACTGACCCGGAGCTTGCTCTCATGAAACTGTGGAAATCCCTGCTGGCCGGCGCGGCCATGATCGCCTCGGTCGCGGCGGCACACGCGCAGGAAATCAATTTCGGCATCATCTCGACCGACTCCAGCGCTGCGCTGCGCCAGCGTTGGCAGCCGCTGATCGACGACATGGAGAAGCAAACGGGTCTGAAGGTGACGCCGTTCTTCGCCACCGACTATGCCGGCGTGATCGAAGGCATGCGCTTCAACAAGGTCCAGTTGGCATGGATGGGCAACAAGGGCGCCATGGAAGCCGTGGACCGCTCGCAGGGCGAAGTCTTCGCGAAGATCATGTATGCCGACGGCACCGAAGGTTACTACTCGCTGCTGATCTCGAACGCATCGAGCCCGTACAAGACGCTCGACGACGTGATCAAGAACGGCAAGAAGATCAACTTCGGTCTGGGCGATCCGACCTCGACGTCGGGCACACTGGTGCCGGGCTATTACGCGTTCGCGAAGAACAACATCGACCCGCGCACGTACTTCAAGACGGCCCGCAGCTCGAACCACGGCGCCAACCTGATGGCGGTCATCAACAATCAGGTGGACGTGGCGACCAACAACACCGAAGAGCTGAACAAACTCGAAGCGACGCAGCCGGAGAAGGCCAAGCTCGTTCACGTGATCTGGAAGTCGCCGCTGATCCCGTCGGATCCGCTGCTGTGGCGCAAGGACCTGCCGGATGGCACGAAGAAGAAGATTCGCGACTTCTTCCTCGCTTACGGCAAGGATGCGCATGAGAAGGAAGTGCTGAAGAACATCTACAACTATGGCGGCTTCCGTGCATCGTCCGATGCTCAGCTTCTGCCGATCCGTCAGCTCGAACTGTTCAAGCAAAAGGTGCAGCTCGAGCAGGACGCCAACGTCGACGCCGCCAAGAAGAAGACGCAGCTGGCCGACCTCGACGACAAGCTCGCCGCGCTCGACAAAGCGCTGAACAAAACGAAGTAAGCGTTTCCCGGCGCGTCGAGGCGTGACGACGCGCCTCGACGCGCGCTGCCTTGCGAGCATTGGTGCGGCGGTTCCGTCGCCATGTTCGCATCGGATCCGGCAGCGGATCCGGTATCAGATTCAAACGGCGGCGGACCCGGTATCGGGGCGCCGACTTCTTTGTGGTTCGATATATTTCGCCGCTTCAGGCGCAGTAAAGCCTGATCGGAACGACTCGTGGTACTCGACATGAACACCAGCGCATCCATTACTGCCAGCGGCCGTCTGCCGGGCGAGCCGCCCAAGCGTTCGTGGCTTTCCCTGATCGGTTGGGCGATCTTCTTTCTGGTGCTTGTGTGGTCCTGGGGCGGCGCCGACATGCGTCCGCTCGACCTGATTCGCGATTCCGGCAACATGAGCCAGTTCGCGCACGACTTTTTCCCGCCCGACTTCCGCGACTGGCGTGTGTACGTCCACGAAATGATCGTGACGATTCACATTGCCGTGTGGGGCACGGTCCTCGCGGTGCTGTGCTCGATTCCGATGGGGCTGCTCTCGGCGTCGAACATGGTGCCGGCATGGGTGTACCAGCCGGTGCGTCGCGTGATGGACGCGTGCCGCGCGATCAACGAAATGGTCTTCGCCATGCTCTTCATCGTCGCGGTGGGCCTTGGCCCGTTCGCGGGCGTGCTCGCATTGTGGGTGCATACGACGGGCACACTCTCGAAGCTGTTCGCCGAAGCCGTCGAGGCGATCGATCCGCGTCCGGTCGAAGGGGTACGCGCCACGGGTGCTCGCGCCATCGACGAAATCCTGTACGGCGTGCTGCCGCAGGTCATGCCGCTGTGGATCTCGTACACGCTGTACCGCTTCGAGTCGAACGTGCGTTCCGCATCGGTGGTCGGCATGGTCGGCGCGGGCGGCATCGGCGTGGTGCTCTACGAAGTGATTCGCAGTTTCCAGTACGCGCAGACTTGCGCCGTCATGGTAATCATGGTCATCGTCGTGACCTGTATCGACGTCTTCTCCGCGCGCGTGCGCAAAATGGTGATCTGACGGAACCGAATGTCGGTGTGATCGCTGTAGTTGTGTGGAAAAGAGAAAGGGCGCTTCGGCGCCCTTTCTCGTTGCACGTGAGACCGAAATGCTGCGCTGTGCCGCTGTCGTACACAGCCACTCAGCCACTCACGCGATCCGCTGACCCGCCATATACGTGGCACGCGGAATCGGCGGCATGCCGGGGCGCACGGTCACGCGTACCATATCGGCGCGCAGGCCGGGTTGGATGCCGCCGCGATCCGTCAGACCGGCGGACTGCGCCGGGTTCCACGACACCGTACGCATCGCCTTCGATAAGGTCCAACCGCAATCGGCGTGATCGTGGTGCAACTGAAACGCCGCTTGCAGCAGGCTCGCCGGCACATAGTCCGACGACAGGATGTCGAGCACGTCTTCACGCGCCAGTTCCGCCGCCGCCACATTGCCCGAGTGCGAACCGCCGCGCACGACATTCGGCGCGCCCATGATCACGCCGATCGATTTCCGATGCGCGGCACGTGCGGCGACGAGCGTCGTCGGAAATTCGGACAGCGCCACGCCGTCGCGCTGCGCCTCTTCCACGTGTTCGAGCGACGTGTCGTCGTGACTCGCCAGTGGCAAGCCGCGCTCGCGGCTCATCTCGACGATGGTGCGCCGGTGCGGGATCGCATATTTCTCCTGCTGCGCCTTGAGATCGGCCAGCATCGCGTGCCACTGCGCATCGGGCACCTTGCCGTTGCGTTCATGATATTGACGGTGCAGCACCGGGTCGTGCCACTGGCGCTGGCCCGGCGTGTGATCCATGACCGACACGAGACGCAGCAGCGGGTGATCGCACATGTCGGCGAACGTATCGGCAGCATCCTGCGTGGCGACCTCGCAGCGCAAATGCAGAAAATGATCTGCGCGCAATAGCCCGGCGGCAATCGTATCGAGAAGCGCCTGACCGCACTCGGCCTGAAGTTTGCGGCTGCGCAGCCCGGACGCGTCGCGCTCGCCGATCACCAGCGAGTCGAAGACGGTCGTGATGCCCGCGGCGGCGACCTGCGCGTCGTGAATCGCAAAGGCGGCGTGCGTATTCCAGTACACGCCGGGACGCGGAGCGAGGTGTTTTTCCAGATTGTCGGTATGCAACTCGACCAGTCCGGGCACCAGATAGTCGCCTTCCCAGTCGAGCGCCCCGGCGGCCTGCGTGGCGCCTTCCTCCACGGCGTGGATGAGACCCTCGCGCACCTCGACCACGCCGGTGAAGGTGGTGTCGGGGGTGACGATGCGAGCGTTCTTGATAAGCATGGAAAAACTCCGGCGGTTCAATGAGCGGGGCGAAGCACAGGGCGCATCGCGAGCGTGCGCGTCGCCACTTCGTCGCGGGTCGCCTCGTCGTGGAAGATGCCGACGATGGCGCTTCCTGCGGCACGTGCTTCGCAAATCAGTTGCGAGACCACCGCCCGGTTCTGCGCGTCGAGCGAAGCGGTCGGCTCGTCGAGCAGCAGCACCGGCGCGGCGGCGATCAGCCCGCGTGCGATGTTGATCCGCTGTTGCTCGCCGCCCGAGAACGTCGCCGGGGCGAGCGTCCAGAGGCGCTCGGGAATGTTCAGTCGCGCAAGCAGATCGCGCGCCCGCCCGGCGGCGTCCGCCTCGCTGACCCCCAGTCGACGCAGCGGTTCAGCCACGATATCCAGCGTGCGTACGCGCGGAATGACACGCAGGAACTGGCTCACGTAACCGAGCGTCGTGCGACGCACCGACAGCACCTCACGCGCCGTCGCACGTGTGATGTCGACCCAGCCTCCGCCGTGACCGGCATCGTGGCGAATCTCGATGCGTCCTTCGCCCGCCAGATAGTTGCCGTAAAGGCAGCGCAGCAACGTGCTCTTGCCCGACCCGGACGGGCCCACGAGCGCCACGCATTCGCCGCGACGCACGGTCAGATCGACACCTTCGAGCGCCGGAATGGCCGCACCGCC
Source organism: Pandoraea vervacti (assembly GCF_000934605.2). NCBI lineage: Bacteria > Pseudomonadati > Pseudomonadota > Betaproteobacteria > Burkholderiales > Burkholderiaceae > Pandoraea > Pandoraea vervacti. Next base: position 644,631 of record NZ_CP010897.2, read on the forward strand.
CTGCGCGTGCAGACGGAAGGTCTTGTGCAGTCCCTGCGCGCGCAGCATGACGTCGTCTTCCCGGGTGCCGAGCGTGAGCGTCGCACCGCCGACGGCCGGGTTGAACGCAGTGAGATGAGTTCCGGAGTTCATACGGGCAGCACCGAAGAGACCAGCAGTTGCGTATAGGGATGTTGGGGATCGTCGAGCACCTGATCGGTCAGACCGGCCTCGACCACCCGCCCTGCCTGCATCACGATCAGGCGATGGGCGATCAGGCGCGCCACACCGATATCGTGCGTGACGATGATGGCGGCAAGATGAAGGCGCTCGACCAGCGAGCGCAGGAGGTCGAGCAGCCGCGCCTGCACCGACACGTCGAGACCGGCCGTCGGCTCATCCATGAAAACCAGACGCGGTTCGGTCACCAGATTGCGTGCGATTTGCAGACGCTGCTGCATACCGCCGGAAAAGGCGCCCGGCATCTCGTCCACGCGGCCCGGATCGAGTTCGACCTGCGCCATCCAGTGGCGCGCCTTTTCCCGGATCTCCCCAAAGTGGCGCGCGCCGACGGCCATCAGCCGGTCGCCGATGTTGCCGCCGGCGGACACATTCATGCGCAGACCGTCGCGCGGGTTCTGTTCGACAAACCCCCACTCGGTGCGCAGTAGACGGCGTTTGCGCGCTTCGTCGAGCACACGCAGGTCGCGCAGCGCGCCGTCGGTGCCGCGATAGTGAAGCGAGCCGGCATCGATCTCATGGCGCAGGGCCAGCGCGTTGAGCAACGTTGACTTGCCCGAGCCGGATTCACCGACGACACAGATCACTTCGCCCGGCCAGAGATCGAACGTGACATCGGCGCAGCCGATGCGTCCGCCGTAGGACTTCGCGAGGCCCGCCACGCGCAGCAGCGGTTCGTCCGGATCGTCCGGCTCGGCTGCGGCGCGCAGTGGGGCGTTCGTGGCCCGGTTCGTCGTGTTCGTTCCCGTGTTCGTCGCCATGTTCATGTGCGCTCCTTCGGTGCCTGCGACGATGATTGCGGCGATTGCGGCGCGTGCGCCACGTCGGCCATGCTTGCCGAGGACCGCTCGCCGCAGTAATCGCTGTCGGAGCAGACGTACATGCGCGTGCCTTCGTCGTCCGTGATGACCTCGTCGAGGAAACTGTCGGTCGCACCGCAGATGGCGCAATGCGCGTCCCACTTCTGAATGGCGAACGGGTGATCGTCGAAGTCGAGGCTCTCGACCGACGTGTAGGGCGGGATCGCGTAAAGACGTCGCTCCCGTCCCGCACCGAAGAGTTGCAGTGCCGGGTTCATATGCATCTTGGGGTTGTCGAACTTCGGAATCGGCGACGGCGACATCAGATAGCGTCCGTTCACGATCACCGGGTAGTCGTAGGTCGTGGCGATCGCGCCGTGCCGCACGATGTCTTCATACAGACGCACGCGCATGAGGCCGTACTCGCCCAGCGCATGGAGTTTTCGCGACTCGTGAATGCGCGGTTCGAGGCGAAACATCGGCTCGGGCATGGGCACCTGATAGACCAGGATCTGCCCCTCGGTGAGCGAGGTTTCCGGAATGCGGTGACGGGTCTGGATGACGGTGGCCTGCGACGTCTTCGTCGTGGTGGCGACACCGGCCGTGCGCGCGAAGAAGCGGCGGATGTTCACCGCGTTGGTCGTGTCGTCCGCGCCCTGATCGATGACCTTGAGCGTGTCGTCGGCCCCGATCACCGCAGCGCTGACCTGAATGCCGCCCGTGCCCCAGCCATAGGGCAGCGGCATCTCGCGGCTGCCGAACGGCACCTGATATCCGGGAATCGCCACGGCCTTGAGCAGACTGCGCCGGATCATGCGCTTGGTGTGTTCGTCGAGGAAGGCAAAGTTGTAGCCGTGCGCCGTGGACGAGGGCGTCGTGCTTTGCGAGACGGCTGCGTCGCTCATGCGGCCTCCTGAGTGTTGTGAACCGCGGGTGAGGCGGCGCCGGCTTCGGTGGGTGCGGTGGGTGTCCCGTACTTCGCGGCGTGCTCGGCGCGCAGGCGGCGCACCAGTTCCAGTTCGGCCTGAAAGTCGACGTAATGCGGCAACTTCAGGTGCTGCACGAAACCCGAGGCTTCGACGTTATCGCTGTGATACAGCACGAATTCCTGTTGTTGCGCAGGCGAGTTCGCTTCGTCGCCCAACTCGCTCGTGCGCAGTGCGCGGTCCACCAGCGACATGGCCATGGCCTTGCGTTCGTTGTGGCCGAACGTCAGGCCGTAGCCTTGCGTGAACTGCGGCGGGGTCTCCCGGTTGCCGCCGAATTGCGTAACCATCTGACACTCCGTCACGGCGATCTCGCCAATGTCGATGGCGAAGCCGAGTTCCTCCGGTTCGATTTCGATCGACACCTGACCGAGACGGATTTCGCCGGCGAACGGGTGATCGTTGCCATAGCCGCGCTGCGTCGAGTAACCCAGCGCCAGCAGAAAGCCTTCATCGCCGCGTGCGAGGTTTTGCAGGCGCGCGGTGCGCGACGCCGGCGTGAAAAGCGGCGAATGCACGAGGTCGTGCGGCTCCGGGTCGCCGCCGTTGGCGCTGCCATTGGCATGGAGCGCTTCGAGAAGCCCGTCGCGCTTCATGATGTCGGTCACGCGCGTGGTGGCGGCAATGGGCGGCACCTCCGGGATATCTGCCATATCAGGCACATCCGGGGACGGGGTTGAACCACTCGCCGTGCGTGGCGCACCGGCGGCCGGCGCGGCGCCGGCGGCGGGTATTTCTCCCGGAAGCGTTGCGCCGCACGTCTCACCTTCGGCCAGCAAGGCAAAGTCGAGCAGACGCTGGGTGTAGTCGTACGTCGCGCCTAGCACCTGACCGCCGGGCACGTCCTTGAACGTGGCGGAGATGCGGCGCGACAAACGCATCGATGCCGTGTCGATGGGGCGGGTCGTACCCAGGCGCGGCAGGGTCGTGCGATACGCGCGCAGCAGGAAGATGGCTTCGACGAGATCGCCCGCCGCCTGCTTGATGGCCAGCGCCGCGAGCGTTTCGTCATACAGCGCGCCTTCGCTCATCACACGCGCGACGGCCAGACGCATCTGCTCGCGAATCTGCGTCACGCTCAGCGCGGGGACATCGGGATTGCCACGTCGCGCCTTGGCGAGCAGATCCCAGGATTGTTCGATGGCGCGTTCGCCACCTTTGACTGCGACGTACATCAGCAAACCTCCACGTACGTAGTTCGCGGCACGCCGAGCACGGTATCGCCCGAGGCGATCAGCAGGTCGAGACCGGCGGGAAAGCGCGGCGCCAGTGCGGCGCGTGCTTGCCAGAAGGCAGCATCCAGACCGCCGACGGCGACGTCCGCATGGGTCTTGATGCCGGGGCCCCGCAGACGAAGATGAAGTCCTGCGTCGGTGGCGTGGCCTTCGGCGAGCGTGGGCACATCGACGATCAGCGTGGCGCTGTGCTCCGGCGATTCGGCCGTGCCAAAGGCGAGGTGCGTCAGCGCGGGACAACGGGCGGGGTCGGTGAGCAGCGCGAATTGCGCGTTCGCCAGTGCGCGCTCGCCGCTGAGCAGCGGCGCGCCCGTGTGAAAGCGAAGTGCGCTCGACACCTCGGCGAGCGGGACTTGCAGCCATACGGATGTGGTTGCGTCGGCCAGCGCGAGGAGGGTGGCACGCGCGGCAATGCTGGCTTCGTCGCTCGGGGCGAGTCGCGGGCCAACGCTTCGCAGGCGACCGGGACGCGCGAGGGCGTCGAGCACGGCGCGGAACACGCCTTGCGCGTCATGGACGGCGTCGTCGAAACCGGGTTGCAGTGCCGACCAGTCGGGCATCGGTGCGCTCAACATTCAGGCCTCCCTGACCATGGTGAAGAACTCGACGCGGCTCGCGGCCGTGTCGGCATCGTTCTGCGAGGCAGCCGCAGTCAGGCGCTGTGAAATGGCGGTGAGCGCTCCGGCGGCGAGCATGCTGCGGTGCTGCGGCGTCTGCATGAGGGCGTCCAGGCGCGCGACACGCACCGCGCGTTCGGCATCGCGTCCCAGCACGTAGCCCGTGCCGACCACGCCGTCCTGCTGGCGCAGCGTGCAACGCGTGACGGTCGTCTCGCCAAGGTTGAAACGATCCCCGCTGCCCCCGACGCGGCCCTGCACCATGACGAGGCCGGTCTGCGGCGCGCGCAACCAGATGAATTCAGGAGCGTCGGGGCAACAGGCGAGCGCGTCGTCGAGTTCGTCGCGCGTTGCGCGGGCAAACAACGCCAGCCACTTTGCGCGGTCGATCTGCGCCTGCCGGGCGTCGTCGTCCTCGTCATGCGTGGTGTCGGAAGTTGTGATTGGCATAATTGTCTAGTCGTATAGACGTGTGTATGATCGCAGTGCTTTCAGTGAGGTATGGCTCGCGATCTCATTACAACTTTGCGGGGTGTCAATTTGATGACAGCACAACTCGAACGGGGCAGCGGCGTGGCCGTGTGGCGGCAGATCGCGCAGATTCTGGCCACCGAAATCGGTGAGCGGCGATATGGCGAGGGATTGCCGGACGATCGCTTGCCGAGCGAGACGGATCTGGCCCTTCGATTTGGCGTGAATCGTCATACGGTGCGTCGGGCCATTCTCGGGCTGGCCGAGCAGGGGCTCGTGAACGTCGAACACGGTCGCGGTACGTTCGTGCAGGCGGCGGCCATCGGATATGTAATCGGGCGCCGCACACGCTTTACCGAGAACCTGACGCAGAACCATCTGAAGACTGCGCAGCAGATCGTCTCGGCGCACAAGCTCAAGGCGGAAGGCAGCGTTGCGCAGGCGCTCGGACTGCGCGCCGGTGCGCCCGTGTATCGGCTTGAACTGGTGCGCCGCAGCCTCGACCCACAGGGCATCGAACTGCCGTTGGCCTACAGCGAGAACTGGTTTCCGGCGACGCGTTTTCCCGACTTCCCGGGAGTTTTCGAACAACACGACACCATCAGCGCGGCGCTCGCCGTCTTCGGTGTGACGGACTACACGCGTCGCGAGAGTCGCATCGGCGCGCGCTTGCCCGATAGCGACATCGCGCGCCATCTCGGCATCAATCGTCAGCAGCCGGTGCTGAGCGTGGAGAGCACCGACGTGGACGAAGCGGGCAAATCGATCAAGTACGGCATCGCCTATTTCCCGGCGGATCGCATGCAACTCGTGGTGCAGGGGGACACGCCATGACCGGCGCGGCGAATGACGCGTCGCCACAGGCGCTCGATCTTCGCGTTGCGCGTTTCGCGATTTACTACGCGCCGCCCGCCGGTTCGTGCTGGTGGAACGAAGGCAGCCGCTGGCTGGGGCGTGATGCGCTTGCGCGGCGTGAGCTCAGCGCGCCGAATGTGCCGGGCTTGTCGCGTTCGTTATCCGCGTTGACGGCCGATCCTCGTCGTTATGGTTTGCACGCCACGCTCAAGGCGCCGATGCGACTGGCGCCGCAGGTGCAATTGCGCGAGCTGACAAACATCGCGGGCGTAGTGGCCGCGCGTCATGCGCCATTCGATCTCGCGATGCAGGCGGACGTGATCGGCACGGACCATGGCAAGCGTGCGGGTTTCGTCGCATTGCGCCCTGGGACCTGCTCGGCGGGCAACATCGCAAGCGACGCAGCAAACACTGCGGCGATCAACGCGCTTGCGGCGGATTGTGTCGAAGCTTTCGACGTTTTGCGAGCGCCGCTCGACGACGCCGACCTGGCGAAGCGTCAGCCGGCGTCGCTGACATCCCGGCAACGCGAACGGCTCGCCCAATGGGGCTACCCGTATGTGTTCGACGAATTCCGTTTTCACGTGACGTTGTCAGATCGGGTCGACGCGGCAGATGCGCGCGTGATGATCGACTGGTGGCAGCCGCGGGCGCAGGCGCTCGGTCCGATGCGTGTCGACAGTCTTGCGATCTTCGTCCAGCCGACGCCGGACGATCCGTTCCATGTCTTCGCGCGTTTCGCTTTTGGAAAAGCCGCATGAATCACGCACGTCTGTATTACGTGATGGGGCCGTCCGGCGCGGGCAAGGACTCGTTGCTCGCCTACGCACGACGGCAACTCGATCGGGAGCCACCCGGTGGCGGGCCGGTGTTGTTCGCGCATCGTTACATCACGCGCGCGCCGAGCGACGGCGAGAACCATATTGCGCTGACGCACGAGGCGTTTGCGTTGCGGCATTCGCTCGGTTGTTTCGCGCTCGACTGGCACAGTCATGATTGCCGTTATGGCATCGGTGTGGAGATCGACGCGTGGATGGCGGCGGGCGCGAATGTCGTCGTGAACGGTTCGCGCGCATTTCTTTCGCAGGCGGTCGAGCGCTATGGCGAGCGTCTGCATCTCGTGGAGATTCGCGTCGATCCGGAAGTGCGCGCGAGGCGTCTTGCGAATCGTGGACGCGAAACGGGCGCGGCGCTGGACAAGCGCGTCACCCATCGTGTCGAATGGACGCCGCCGCAAGGCATTCCCCTCACGATCATCGACAACGATGGCGCCCTTGAGGCGGCTGGCGATCGACTGGTTGCCTTGCTTGCGTCGCCCGCAGGGCGTTAGGCGGGCTTCAGGCGTGTAGTCGGGGATGCCTTACGGTCGGCGCGGTCATCCGCCTATGTTGCCAGACTGTCGAGCAGGCAATCGAGCGCTCGCCGATAGGCGCTGTCGTCGGGGGCGGTCGGCGCGGTGAACGTGCCGTCGCCAGACGAGGGAAGCCCGCTGCCGTGCGCGTGGTCGATCAGGATATCCCGCCATAGCTCGGGTTCCGGCGTCACGGTTTGCAGCAGCGCGGTGAGCCGGTCCGTGATCTCGCGCGTGACGCCGGCGAACGCGGCGGGGGTCGCAAAGATCGCGAGCGTCAGTTGCGGATGGCGGCGCACGGCGTCGTGATAGCGGATCAATATCTCGCGAATGTCTTCGCGGCATGTCCCATGGGCTTCGATGCCCTTGAGCACTTTCGCATACACCTCATCCGACAAGGCGCGCAGCAATCCGGCATGGTCCTCGACATGGTGATAAAGACTCATCGGCGTGACACCGAGCCGACTGGCAAGCGCGCGCATGCCCAATCCCTGTCCCCCGCGTTCGTCCAGCAGCGCGAGCGCTGCGTGCAGAATCATCTCGCGTGTGACACCCGTTCCCTGCGCGGGCCTGCCGCGAGGGCGGCTCATGCGACGACCCGGTAGGTGGACTGCACCAGTCCCGACGCAAAGTGCCGGCTTCCGATCAGTTGCAGATCGATGTCCCTCGTGAGCGCGCCGAAAAGCGGTTTTCCCGCACCGATCAGCAACGGCACCGTCGTCACGACGAGGTCGGCGATCAGCCCTTCGCGCAGGAACGACTGAATCACCTGCCCGCCGTCGACATAAATCCGCTTCACGTTCTCGGCCGCCAGCGCATGCAGCAGCGCGCCGGGTGACAGATCGGAAAAGCGCACCTTGCCCTTGAGCGCGTCGGGCACCGGCGTGCGCGCCAGTTGTCTGGACAGGACCGTCACGGGCAGTGGATAAGTCCACGGTCCCATCGCCAGCACCTTCTCGTAGGTGCCGCGTCCCATCACGATCGCATCCTTGTCGGCGATGAACGCGGTATAGCCGTGATCTTCCGTGGGGTCGTCCCGTTGCAGCAACCAATCGATGTCGCCATCGGGTCGGGCGATATAGCCATCGAGGCTGGCGGCAATGAAAACATGGGCTGTCGTCATGGCGTGATTCGTCGATATTTATACGGCGTATATTTTTGCGCAAGTCAGGGCGAAACGCAAGTTGCGGCGGGCCATAAACGACGGCGCCATCCGAGGGAGCATGGCTAACGGCTCCGTCATCGATGCAGCGATGGATGTTGCGATATGTGTTGTAATGTTGCAAATTATTGCAATGACGACGAAATTTGCGTAGTCTCGCCTCATCGCCTACGACAATTGCCCGGCATTGACCGGTGCGAGCCTTCCGGAGTCAGTCCATGCCTTCAGTCCTGCCCACTCATGCCCGCGTCGTCATTGTCGGCGGCGGTATCGTCGGGTGTTCCGTCGCCTATCACCTCGCCAAACTTGGCTGGTCCGATGTCGTCCTGCTGGAGCAAGGGCAGTTATCCTGCGGCACGACCTGGCATGCGGCGGGGCTCGTCGGGCAGTTGCGTTCGCAGGAGAGCATGACGAAGCTCATCCGGTATTCCACGAAGCTCTACAGCGAACTGGAGGCGGAGACCGGCTTGGGCACGGGATGGAAGCAATGCGGCTCGCTCTCGGTCGCGCGCACCGGCGAGCGCATGACGCAGCTCAAGCGCACGGCGGCGGTCGCGCGCGCCTACGGCGTGCAGTGCGATGTGATCTCGCCGCGCGAAGCCGGCGAACTGTGGCCAGTGATGCGCACCGACGATCTCGTGGGCGCCGTGTGGCTGCCGGGCGACGGCAAGGCAAATCCGACGGATCTGACGCAAGCGCTGGCGCGCGGGGCGCGCAGCCGCGGCGTGCGTATCGCGGAGAACACGCGCATCACGCAGATTCATACGGCGTCGCCGAATGGCATTCCGACGGCGACCGGCGTGTCGTGGCGCAACAAGGACGGTGAGCACGGGCGCATCGATGCCGAGATCGTCGTCAACTGCGCGGGGCAATGGGCCAAGGCCGTGGGCCGCATGTGCGGCGTGACCGTGCCGCTTCACTCGGCCGAGCACTATTACATCGTGACGGAGCGTGTGCCGGGCGTGCACGCCGACTTGCCGGTCATGCGCGACCCGGACGGCTATATCTATTTCAAGGAAGAGGTCGGCGGTCTGGTGATGGGCGGGTTCGAGCCGAACGCCAAACCGTGGGGCATGAACGGCATTCCCGAGCATTTCGAATTTCAGTTGTTGCCCGACGACTGGGACCAGTTCGAGATCCTCATGGAGAACGCGCTGATTCGCGTGCCGGCCCTTGAGACTGCCCAGATCCGGCAGTTCTACAACGGGCCGGAGTCGTTCACGCCGGACAACAACTTCATTCTCGGCGAGGCGCCCGAGCTGCGAAATTTCTATGTCGGCGCGGGCTTCAATTCCATGGGCATCGCGTCGGCGGGGGGCGCGGGCATGGCACTGGCCGAGTGGATCGTCGCGGGCGAGCCGACGATGGATCTCTGGCCTGTGGACATCCGGCGCTTTGCGGGCTTCAACGGCAACGACACGTGGCTGCACGATCGCGTGAAGGAGACGCTCGGCCTGCACTACGCCATGCCGTGGCCGAATCGCGAACTGGACACCGCACGGCCATTCCGTCGTTCCCCGCTGTACTCGACGTTGCTCGCAAAAGGGGCCTGTTTCGGCAGCAAGATGGGATGGGAGCGGCCCAACTTCTTTGCGCCGTCGCCGCAGGACGCGAAGATCGAGTACAGCTTCGGTCAGCAGAACTGGCATGCGTGGAGCGGGGCAGAACACCGCGCATGTCGCGAAGCCGTGGCGCTTTTCGACATGAGTTCGTTCTCGAAGCTGCTGATCAAGGGCCGCGACGCCGAGCGGGTCTTGCAGACGTTATGCAGCAACGATGTCGCCGTTGCGCCGGGGCGCACCGTCTACACGGCGATGCTCAACGAGCGCGGCGGCTACGAATCGGACTTCACGCTCACACGCATCGCCCCCGATCAATACCTGATGGTGACCGGGTCGGCGCAGACGACGCGCGACATGGATTATCTGGAGCGGCGCATCGCCGGGATGCCTGACGATCCACGCTGTACGGTAGTCGACGTCACGGGGCAATACGCGGTACTGGCGCTGATGGGACCGAATTCCCGGGCACTGTTGCAGCAGGTGTCGAAGGCCGACTTCTCCAACGAGGCATTCCCGTTCGGCACGAGCCGTGAGATCGACCTCGGCTACGCGACGGTGCGAGCCACGCGTCTGACCTACGTCGGCGAACTCGGCTGGGAGTTGTACGTTCCCGTGGAATTCGCGGTGGGTGTCTACGAATTGCTGCATGCTGCAGGCGGCGTCTTCGGTCTGAAGGACGCTGGCTACTACGCGATCGACTCGTTGCGCATCGAAAAGGGCTATCGCGCGTGGGGCCGGGAGCTGACACCCGACACGAATCCGGTCGAGGCGGGGCTGACCTTCGCTTGCAAGCTCGCGAGCGGCATGGCCTTTACGGGGCGCACGGCCGTCGAACTCGCCAAATCGAAAGGCACGCGCCGCCGACTGGTGAGTGTGGCGCTCGACGGGGCGGGCGACCGGATGCTGTGGGGCGGCGAGGCGGTCCTGCGTGACGGGCAGCCCGTCGGATTCATCACCTCGGCGGCGTTCGGTCACACGATCGGTGCGCCGATTGGCCTCGCGTACCTGACGAATCCCGACGGGCCGGTGTCTGCCGACTATGTCGAATCGGGGCGCTATCAGGTCGATCTCGCAGGCGAATGGCTGGATGCCCGTGTGCAACTGCGGGCGCTGTACGACCCGAGGGGCGAGCGCGTGAAAGGTTGACCGTGGGGATGACGGGGGGAAGGCCGACGCGCGGTGTCTCGCAGCGCGCCCGGGCATGGGCGCGCACGAGGCGGCATGCGCGTTGCGCCGGGCAACGGACCCCTGCCACGGGCGAACTTGCCGCCGCTTCTGTAAAATGCCGCTTTTGCCTCGTTTTCGCGCGCCAACGTCTGGCGTGCGTCCGGTCTCCGACGTATGTCTTTTGCTTGTATTGCGGCGGCGCGCCGCTTCGACGACAGAGCGCATCTGCCGCTCGTGATCGGCTCGCAGCGTTATGGATGGATTCGCCGTAGCGATGTCGAGTCGCTGTGCCGCTGGCCCGACGTGTTCGAGATCAGTTCGCTCGCCGTACGCATTCATCCGCGTCACGACACGTGTGAAGCGCGCACCATGGCGCTGGCGCCCGTCATTTCGACATTGGCCGCGGAAGGACGCATCACGGGCTGGCGCAACGAGCGCTACGCCATTCGCCAGCGGCTTTACGACACGCCGCTCGCGTGGATCGAACGCGCCGCCTCCCGCTTTTTCGGCACGCGCACCTTCGCGGTCCATGTGAACGCCTACGTGAGCGCGCGATTCGTCGGCGAAGCGCCGAAGCTGTGGATCGCGCGGCGCAGCGTGCTCAAGGCGACCGATCCCGGTTGCCTCGACAATGCGGCGGCGGGCGGCATTGGCAACGGTATCGGCGTGGGCGATACGCTCGTCAAGGAGTGCTGGGAAGAAGCGGGCATTCCGGCGTATCTGGCGAACGAAGCGCGCCCGGGCCGTACGCTGCACATCCTCGCGGAAATTCCCGAGGGGGTGCAGTCGGAGCAGATTTTCGTCTACGATCTCGCGCTGCCGCGCGGCTTCGTGCCCGGGAACCAGGACGGCGAGGCGAGCGCGCATTGGCTGTGCTCGGCCGGGAACGTACGCGAGGTGATCGCACGCGGGAAGATGACCGTCGATGCGAGCCTCGCAAGTCTCGATTTTCTGCTGCGCGAAGGCGCGATTCGCGTGAAGGACTGCGCGGGGATCGAGGCGTTGTTCAAGCCGGCGGACGAGTAAGCCTGACGTCCGGCCACGGCGGCATGTCGCGCGCGCATCGAGCGCGTTGTGCGCTGCGTCGATGTCCGGATAACGACCAAATTCAAGAATTTCCACACTGCAACGACATTGCAAGCCTTGCCCAGGAGCAATCATGGCACCGATCGAAAATAGCTACATTCTGAAGTTGTCCTGCCCGGACCGTCCCGGCATCGTCCACACGGTGGCCGGTTTCCTGGTCGAGCGCGGCGGCAACATTCTCGACTCGGCCCAGTTCAACGATCGCTTCACCGGCGGCTTTTTCATGCGCGTGCATTTCCAGCAGTTGCCGGGGCAAACCGATCTAGCGACGTTGCAGCGCGAGTTCGCGCCGCTGGCCGAGCAGTTCGAGATGCAGTGGGAACTGGTCGACGCCTCGATCAAGCCGCGCGTCATGCTCATGGTCTCGAAGATCGGCCATTGTCTGAACGATCTGCTGTTCCGCTACAAGACCGGACAGCTCAACATCGAAATTCCGGTGATCGTCTCGAACCACAAGGATTTCTATCAACTGGCGGCGAGCTACAACATTCCGTTCCACCACTTGCCGCTCATGAACGCGACGCCGGAGTCGAAGGCGGCGCAGGAAGCCAAGGTGCTGGAACTGGTGCAGGACAACCACATCGATCTCGTGGTGCTGGCCCGTTACATGCAGGTGCTATCCAGCGATCTGTGCAAGAAGCTCGAAGGCCGTGCGATCAACATCCACCATTCGTTCCTGCCGAGCTTCAAGGGGGCGAAACCGTACTATCAGGCATTCGATCGCGGCGTGAAACTGATCGGGGCGACGGCGCACTACGTGACGTCGGATCTCGACGAGGGCCCGATCATCGAACAGGAAGTCGAGCGCGTGGACCATACGATGGATCCGGAACAGCTCACCGCGATCGGTCGCGACGTGGAGTGCGTGGCGCTCGCGCGCGCGGTGCGCTTCCACGCGGAGCACCGTATTCTGCTCAACGGCCACAAGACGGTGATTTTCCGCTGATGACGGTCGTGGGCGATTGCGGCGATTGCGGTGATTGCGGCGATTGCTACGACTGCGATTGCTGCGATTGCTGCGATTGCTGCGGGTGAGGCGGGCGTGAGGTTCATGTCCGCTGCGCCAACTCGCTGCCCGCATCGCGCGACAGACGTGCGATCGAGATCGTCGAGCTCACGGCAATCAGCCCCACCACGAGGAACGCCCACGGGAAGTCCACAGCCGTGACGTGATCGCGTCCGTGCCACCAGGACGACGCCTGCAACACCGCCGCACCGATCGTGATGCCGAGCGTGAGCGACACCTGCTGTGCGACGCTCGCCAGGCTGGTCGCCTGACTCATGCGATGGGCCGGCACGTCGGCATACGAGATCGCATTGAGGCTCGTAAATTGCAGCGATCGGAAGCAGCCGCCGAACAGCAGCGTGCCGAGAATGACCAGATGCGAGGTCTGCTCGGTGAACAGTCCATACCCCCCAATCGTTGCCGCGGCGATCAGTGCGTTCGTCATCAACACGCGACGAAACCCCCAGCGCTTCAGAATCCGCAGCGAGAGCGTTTTCATAAACATGGCGCCTGCGGCCGAGATGAACGTCAGCGCACCGGACTCCAGCGGTGTCATGCCAAAGCCGAGTTGCAGCATCAGCGGCAGGAGAAACGGCGTCGCGCCAACCCCGATACGAAACAACGTGCCGCCCCCGACACCGGCGCGGAACGTGGGGATCCGGAAAAGATCGAGGCGCAGCAACGGATGCGCGAGCCCCTTCGCATGGCGCAGGTACGCGACGAGCAAGGCTGCGCCGATGGCGACCAGGCCGAGCGCGAGCGGCGTCGGAATCAGGTGACGGCCGATGGTCGACAACCCGAGCATCAGAATCGACAGGCCGAAGCCCGACAGCAGGAAGCCCTTGATGTCCAGCGGCGGCACGTTCTCTTCATAGAGATCGGGAATGAACTTCGTGGCGAGCACGAAGCCGAGCACCCCGATGGGAATGTTGATGAAGAAGATCCAGCGCCAGTGCCAGTACGTGGTGATGAAACCACCGAGCGGCGGGCCGAGCACCGGGCCCACCAGCGCAGGGATGGTGAGGTAGTTGAGCGCACGCACCATGTCGCGCTTCTCGACGGACTTGAGCAGGGCGAGCCGCCCGACCGGGACCATCATGGCGCCGCCGACACCTTGCACGAAGCGCGCAACCACCAGTTCGGGCAGGGTCGTCGAGATGCCGCAGCAAATGGAGCCGAGGACGAATACGCCGATGGCGGTGCGAAAGACGTTGCGCGTGCCGAAGCGATCGGCAATCCACCCGCTCACGGGAATGAAAACCGCGAGGCTGATGAGATAGGTCGTGAGGGCAAGCTTGAGCGTGATCGGACTCTCGCCGAGATCCTGTGCGATCAGCGGCAAGGAGGTGGACAACACGGTGGAATCCATGTTCTCCATGAACAGCGCGCAGGCAACGATCAGTGGAACGAGCATGAGGCAAGGATGCTGCCGTGCGGGCAACGAAAGTCGGCAAATCAGTGGGCAAGCGTGAGCTCGGCGCTCGCTCACGCGTTATAGCAAACTTTGAGACGTCCTGTCTCGGTCGCTCGCGAAGCCAGCATTCATGCGCTTGCGCGACGGTATCGCTTCGACAACCGTCGTTTTGAGAGGCGGAATACCGTCTCATGTCTCAATACGCGAGACATCCTCGCGCCACTACCGGCGCGATGCCAGGAAGTCGCGCAGCACATGCAAGTGCGTGTGCGCCTCGTCGTCTTCGAGCCGATGCGCGGCGGTGAGCAAGGTCACCGTGCCTTCGCTTACGCGCGTGCGTAGTTCTTGCAACATCGCGTTGTGATCGGCGTCGAGCACAGCAAGTTCGGCGAGAAAGCGATGGCGAAACTCGTCGAACTGCTCGGGATGCTCGTGAAACCACTTTCTCAACATGGTGCTCGGTGTCGCGTCTTTCGCCCAGAAGTCGATATGCGCTTTGACTTTGGCCAGACCGCGTGGCCACAGGCGGTCGGCGAGCACCCGCTGACCGTCCGCAGGATCGGGGGCATCGTAGGCCCGTTTGAAGCGGATGTCGAAGTGCTGGCGGTCAGGCTTTCCCGCCGGGTGATCGGCGTGCGCAGGCGTTGCCGGCCTTGCCGAGCGTGCCAACCGTGTGGACGTCGCAGGCTTGTCAGTCGCAGCGGCTTTGGCTTTTGCCGATGTGATAGCGGTGGCTTTCGATGATGGCATGGGGGGACAACCTCCGGAGGGACAGCGCGCGATGGCGCAGTACCCGAAAGCTTACCGGAGGTGGCCGTAGCCGGCATCGAAAACCGCGCCGCGACAACTCGCCAACGACGCGATATCCGATGCGACGTCAACGCACCGACTAAGCCGCGCGCGTTAGCGGCGCAACCTGACGAATGCCCAGCGACGCCAGCGACTGCGAGATTGCGGTGACGACATTGCGCATCTCGTTGTCGTCGATGGCGCCGATGCAGCCCACACGGAATGTCTCGATTTGCGTGAGCTTGCCCGGATAGAGGATGTAACCGCGCTCGCGCACGGCGGCGTAGAACGCCTTGAAGTCGTACTTGCTGTCGGCCGGGGCGTGGAACGTCACGATGACGGGCGCCTGCACCTCCGGCGCGAGAAACGCGCGAAAGCCCAGCGAGGCCATGCCGTCGACCAGCGTCCGGCAGTTTTTACGGTAACGCTCGCCGCGCACCGGCTGGCCGCCTTCAGCCAGAAACTGATCGACGGCGGCACGCAACGCTGCGACCACGTGTGTCGGCGGGGTGAAGCGCCACTGCGTGGTCTTTTGCATGTACACATACTGATCGTGGAGGTCCATCGCCAGCGAGTGGCTGTTGCCGCTGCTCGCTTCGAGCACGGTTCGTTTCGCGATGACGAACCCCATGCCCGGCACGCCTTCCAGGCACTTGCCGCTTGCCGCGATGAGCGCGTCGAACGGCATCGAGCGAACATCGATCTCCACGGCGCCGAACGAGCTCATCGCGTCGACGATGAGTCCCTTGCCGTGCTTCTGGCACACACGTGCGATCTCCGCGAGCGGATTGAGCACGCCGGCGCCGGTCTCCAGATGCACCTGCGCCACATGCGTAATCGACGGGTCGCGCGTGAGCGCATCGTCGATGGCGGCGGCGCTGGCGGCCTGATCTTCGGGGACGGGCAGCGCAACGGCGTCGCGTCCCAGATAGCGGCAGATCTTCAGAATGCGCTGGCAGTAGGCGCCGTTGTCCGGCACGAGAATGCGGGCGTTGCGCGGCGTCAGCGTGCCGATGGCGGCCTCGACCGAGAATGTGCCCGAGCCTTGCAGCGGCACGCAGACATAGTCATTGCCGCCATGCACGATCTCCACGAGATCGCGGCACAACGACGCCGTGATCGTGTTGAACTGGGCATCCCACGATCCCCAGTCGCGCAGCATGGCCTGTCGGGTGGCCGGCGACGTGGTGAGCGGGCCGGGGGTAAGCAGAATCGGTTCCTGACCGAGAATCATGACCGCCTCCTATCAAGCGGGGGATGAAACGATTGAGCAACTGGATGAACGAATGTGACCCATTGCGGCTACCTCGATATCGACGTCATCACCGAACCTGGCGCGCCGTCATGCCCGACGGGCGCCGCCACGCCTGCGTGTAGCGTTCCACGACGATCTGCATCCCGTGATAAAGCAGGCATACCAGCATCGATGTGAGCACCACGAGCGTGGCCATTGCCGCCGCCGGTCCGATCGAGCCGGTTTCGTCCATGTTCACGATGGCGACGGACGCGAGCGACGTATCGGCCGAATAAAGAAACACGACAGCCGAGACGGTCGTCATGGCGTTGACGAACAGGTACCGGCTGATGTCGATGATCGAGGGCAGGCAGATGGGCGCGGAGACACGCCAGAAGGTCCGATAGAACGGCACCTTGAGCGAGGCCGACACATATTCGAATTCCGGATCGATCTGCTTGAGCGCGGTGAGCGCCGTGAGGTGGCTCGACGAGTAGTAATGCACGACGTTCACGATCACGAGAATGGCGAGCGTGCCGTACAGGCTGTGCAGCGGGTTGGCCTCGGAGACGAAAAAGAAGATATAGCCGAGACCGAGCACCAGCCCCGGCACGCCCATCGGCAACACGGCCATCATGCGAATGAAGCCGCGCAGCCATGCCATGCCGCGCGTCTTTTCCAGCAGATAGGCGATGACGAAGATCGCCGCCGTCCCCCAGAGCGCGCACCAGAACGCCATCTCTACACTATTGAGATACGAGTCCACCGCACCGCTTTCGATGAGGCCGAAACGGTAATGCCCCAGCGACAGACTGAAGTTGTACGGCCAGAATTTCACGAACGACGCGTACACCGCCATGCCCAGAATCGCGAGCATGATCGCGGCCATCGCCCAGCACATCGCCGCCATCAGCCAGTCGAAGGCGCGCGACGGCTTCGGTGCGTAAGGCACGGCGCGTGCAGAGAGCAACGCCTGCTGCTTGCGCTGCACGATAGAGTCGACGAGATACGTGATCCCGACCGGCACCAGCAGCACCAGGCCGACGACCGCCCCCTTCGAGAAGTCCTGCTGACCGATCACGAGCTTGTAGATATCGGTGGCAAGCACGTTGAAGTCGCCGCCGATGACCTTCGGAATGCCGAAATCCGAAATCGCATAAGTGAAGACGATCATCGCCGCGCTGATGACGCCATACTTCGCGCCCGGCAGCGTGATGGTGAAGAAGCGTCGCCACGCGGGCGTGCCGAGCGCGTCCGCCGCTTCGTAGAGCCGCGCGTCGGTGAGCGAGAGCGCCGTAATCAGGATCATCAGCGCGTGCGGGAAGGTGGCGTTCACGAGCGACATTACGATGCCGAGCGGGCCGTAGATGTCCACGTCGCCCATGAACGGCCGAAGCAGTCCCTGATTGCCGAACCAGAAGATGAACGAGATGGCGGGCAGCAGCGTAGGGCCGAGAATCGGAATCAGCGCGATGTTGCGCAGCAGTGTCTTGTGGCGGATGCAACTACGTGTGAGCGCATACGCGAAGAGAAACGCGAGCGGCACCGTAATGCATGTCGTCGCCATTGAAATCCATACGCTGTTCCAGATCGAACCCAACAGGGCAGGCGAGTGAAAGTAATCGCGGAAATGGCGCAGGCCGACGAAGTGGCCCTCGTTGTCCTGCACGCTCTTGATGAGAATCGCCGCCATCGGGGCAAGCAGGAACAGCACGCCGGCGGCCGCGGCGATGAGCAGCAGGCCCTGTGCGAGACGATCCGTCCAGTGCGAAGCCAGCCGCGTCGGGCGCACGGCAGCGGGCGGCGGGCGATCGGCCGCCGTTGTCGGCGGTTGACCGGCTTGCGGTTGCGTACGCTGCGCACTGTCGAGTGTCGTGGATACGGAACTCATCGTGGCTACCCCTGACGGAACACGCGCACGGCGGCGCTCGGCACGGCAAAGCGCAGCGCGCCGCCGGTGGCCGGTTGCAGGGCCTGCATGTCCGCAGGCGAGAGGTCGGCATACAGCGGGTGATCGCAAGCGTGCATGCGCAGCGTCACACGCGAGAACGCGCCGAGGAATTCGATCTTCTCCACGGCGCCGTCGAATACGTTCGCTTCGTCGTCGAGGTCGTCCAGATCGCGCACGCGAACGTCTTCAGGCCGGAAGAAGACCCGAATGTCCTCGCCGGCGCGACAGCCGTTGAGTGTGCCGCAGGTCAGTTCGTACTGTCCGACGCGCACGCGTCCGGCGTCGCCCAGACGCGCCGGCAGGATGTTCGTCTTGCCTACGAAGTCCGCCACGAACGGCGTGGCCGGATGCTGATAGATCTCGCCGGGCGTGCCGATCTGCTCGATCACGCCCTGATTCATGACCACGATGCGATCGGCCATGGACAGCGCTTCTTCCTGATCGTGCGTGACGAGAATCGTAGTGATGCCCAGGCGCTGCTGCAACGCGCGGATCTCGCTGCGCAATCGCACGCGCACGCGGGCGTCAAGCGCCGAGAGCGGTTCGTCGAGCAACAGCAGACCGGGCGACGTCGCCAGCGCCCGGGCAATCGCTATGCGCTGCTGCTGTCCGCCGGAGAGCTGGCCGGGGAACTTGCTCCCGGCGTCAGGCAGCCCGACCATCGCCAGCAATTCGGCCACGCGCGCGTCGCGTTCCGCGCGAGGCACACGACGGTTCGTGAGTCCGTAGGCAACGTTCTGCGCGACGCTCAGATTCGGAAACAGCGCGTACGACTGAAAGACGATGCCGTAGTCGCGCTGCATTGGCGGAAGCCGGGAGATGTCCCTCCCGTTTTGCGACAACGTGCCCTGCGTCTGCGCCTCCAGCCCGGCGATGATGCGCAGCAGCGTGGTTTTGCCGCAGCCCGACGGGCCGAGGAAGCAGAGCATTTCACCGCGCCGCACGGCGAGGTGAATGTCTTGCAGCACCACGGTGGTGTCGAACCGCTTGTGGATGCCGGCAAGTTTCAGGTAAGTGCTTTGATGCTGATCGTCGCTCATTCGGAGGACCTCCCGCTCATTGTTGCCTGGGCGTGGCATGGCGTGACATGGCGTGGCATGGCGTGGCATAGCGTAGTCGAGCGGACACCCTTCGGATGTCCGCCGGACGTCACTTCTTGTCACTTCTTCTCGGACTTCGCGCCGTAGCGCTTTTGCCACTCGGCCAGCACCGATTCCCGGCTCTTCGCGATTTCGGTGAAGTCGTTCTTCACGAGCAGATCGGGGTAGTTCGCAGGAATCGTGTCGAATTTCTTCGCCACGCCCGGATACGCCACGATGGCCCAGTCCTTGGCGTACATCTGGTTCGCTTCCTTGCTGGCGAGCCAGTCCATGTAGCGCTTGGCGGCGTCGAGCTTCTTGGTCGTCTTCACGATGCCTGCGGCTTCGATGTCGTATCCGAGACCTTCCTTCGGAAACACGAGGTCGATCGGCGCGCCGGCGTTCTTCGTGCGATGGGCATTGAATTCGAACGAGATGCCGATGGGGTACTCGCCCGCGCCCGCATCACGACACGGCTTGGAGCCCGAATGCGTGTACTTGACGATGTTCTTGTCGAGCGCGTCCATGTACTTCCAACCGCCTTCCTTGCCGAACATTTGCAGCCACGCCGTCACGTCGAGGAAGCCCGTGCCGGAGGTGGCCGGATTGGGCATCACGATCATCCCCTTGTAGACGGGCTTTGCGAGGTCTTCCCAGGAAGTGGGTTTCGGCAAATTGCGTTTGGCCGCTTCGACCGTGTTGAAGCAGACGGTGGCGCCCCATACGTCCAGCCCGACCCAGGACGGCGGATTGGCCTTGTCGCTGTACGCGCGCGTGAGCTGGTCGAAGTCCTTGGGCGTGTAAGGCGTGAGCAACCCTTCCTGCTTGATCAGCTCAAGGCTCGACGCCGCCAGCCCGGCGATGACGTCCGCCTGCGGATTGGCCTTTTCTGCGAGCACCTTCGCCGTGACAACGCCCGTGGAGTCGCGCACGTACTTGATCTCGATGTCCGGATTGGCCTTCTGGAACGCCTCGGCATACGGACGCATGACTTCGACTTCCCACGCGGTATAGACGGTCAGCGTGGTCTTGGCGAGCGCGGGAGCAGCCTGCGCGACGCAGAAGAGTCCTGTGGCCAGGACGGCGGCGGCACGCATGGCACGGCGCAAGGATGAGTTCATGGATGGCTCCTGTGGGTCGCGATCACGGTCGCGTTGTGAGTACGGTCAACGCCTTAACTGAGGCGATTTGTTGCATATTATTGGCAAATTATGTCGTTTTCTTGAAACCCCGCGATGTTGTCATCTGTTCGTCAAATACCTCCAATAGTATGGAAATCGTTGATTCAGATAGGGTTTTGTCGTTGCCGCAACCGACTCACCCCGACGGTGTTGCAAAATCTGTCTGCAATGTCGGATGTGTTTTGTTGACAATCTACAAATTGCTGTGCTTGAATGTCAACAACAAAAAAAATCACGTGATGCCACAAATTGCCACGCGATGCCGCGATGGCGATTTGCCCCCCGATGTGACGGGCGTGACGCGAAAGCGCCAGCGTCCAGAGATAAGGAAGACCGGAATGACCCCGAAGCCCACCTCGCCGAGCGCGATCGAGTTGTTGCAGAGTCAGTCGCTCACGACGCTCGTCCAGCACGAGATCGAGCGCCAGATCATGGCGGGCACGCTCACGCCCGGCACCAAGCTCAACGAGATCGAAGTCGCCGGCAGCCTCGGCGTCTCTCGCGGTCCGGTGCGCGAGGCATTCCGTGCGCTGGAGGAAGCCGGGTTGTTGCGTACTGAAAAAAATCGCGGCGTGTTCGTGCGTGTGATCGCGCTGGAAGAAGCCGAAGAGATTTACGCACTGCGCGGCGTGCTCGACGAATACGTTGCCCGCACGCTGGCGGAGTCGATTACGTCCGATCAGCTCACGCGCCTGCGCGAGTCCGTCGAAGCCATGCACCACGCGGTGGAAGCAGGGGACAGCGAGGCGTACTACCGCTTGAATCTCGTGTTCCACGACACGCTCGTGGAAATGGTCGGCAATCGCAAGTTGCTGGAGACCTACCGTCGTCTGGTCAAGGAATTGAGCCTGTTCCGTCATGACGCGCTGACCGGCGATTCGTCGGCGCCGCCGAAGTCGGAGCGCGAACACCGGGACATCGTCAGCGCCATCGCATCGCGCGACCCCGAGCGTGCGGCGCAGGTTACGCGCGAGCACCTTGTGCGTGGACGCACGCGCATTCGGGAGATGCTGACGCGCGCGCCCGGCGCCACGGTGCAGGCGAAGGCCGGCTGAGTGTTGAGGATGTTGTCTTGTTGAAAATTCGACCGTCGGCAGGGTGTCGCCACACACGCGAGAACTGCCACGGTCATCCGAGTTGCTCTTGAGGAGAACCGACGTGAATCAGCCCGCACAGATCCAGGTGAACGGCCGTCAATACCGCTTGCCACAGCAACCGACCGTCATCGTATGCGTCGACGGTTGCCAGTTCGAATACATCGAAGCCGCTGCCGCCGCAGGCGTCGCACCTTATCTGAAGCGTCTGCTGGCCGAAGGCGCCGTGTTCAAGGGCGACTGTGTCGTGCCGTCGTTCACCAACCCGAACAACCTCTCGATCGTGACCGGCGCGCCCCCCGCCGTGCACGGCATCTGCGGTAACTACTTCTTCGACCCGGACGCCGATGGCGGCCGTGGCAAGGAAGTCCTGATGAACGACCCCGCCTACCTGCGCGCCGGCACGGTGTTCGCCGCGGCGGCCGACGCAGGGGCGAGCCTCGCCGTCATCACGGCCAAGGACAAGCTGCGCAAGCTGCTCGGCTATCGCATGAAGGGCATCTGTTTCTCGTCGGAGAAGGCCGATCAGGTCACGCTTGAAGAGAACGGTATCGAAGATGTGCTCGGTCTGGTCGGCATGCCGGTGCCGGACGTCTACAGCGCCGAGCTCTCCGAGTTCGTGTTCGCGGCAGGCGTGCGGCTGCTGGAGACCCGCCACATCGACCTGATGTATCTCTCGACCACCGACTACGTTCAGCACAAGTGGGCCCCGGGCACGCAAGGCGCGAACGCCTTCTACGCCATGATGGACAAGTACCTCGCCCGTATGGACGAACTCGGCGCGGTCATCGGACTCACGGCCGATCACGGCATGAACGCCAAGCACGATCCGACAACCGGCGAGCCCAACGTCATCTACTTGCAGGATCTGCTCGACGACTGGTTCGGCAAGGGCGTGGAGGCGGGCGGCGCTCGCGTGATCCTGCCGATTACCGACCCGTACGTGGTGCACCACGGCGCCCTCGGTTCGTACGCGACCATCTATCTGCCGGCCGACGCGGATCGCGACGCCATTCGCTCGCGCCTTGCAGCGATGCCGGGCATCGAGGTCGTGCTTACCAACTCGGAAGCCTGCGCGCGCTTCGAGCTGCCCCCCGATCGCGTAGGCGACCTGGTGGTCGTGAGCCGCCAGTCGGTCGTACTGGGCACCAGTGCGAGCCGTCACGATCTGTCGGGACTGACGGTGCCGCTGCGCTCGCATGGCGGGATTTCGGAGCAGACCGTGCCGTTGCTCTTCAACCGCAAGACCGACGGCATTCCGGGCAAGGCGCGCCTGCGCAATTTCGACATTCTCGACGTGGCGCTCAACCACGTCTGATGGCTGCCCGAGCCAGATGAAATAAGCGCCGGCGTCGAGCGAATCGCATCGTTTCGACGACGTGCGGCCTCTGTCCTGTTGGAGATGCTGTGGAGAACCCCATGAACGCGCCGCACAAGTTGCATCCCGAGTTCCGCGCCGAAGCGCTTCGCATCGGTGGCGAAAAAGTGACCCGCGAACGGATCATCGAAGTGTTCAATCCGTACTCGGGCGATCTGGTCGGCACCGTGCCGAAGGCCTCGCTCGACGACGTTCGCCGCGCATTCTCGATTGCCAAGCAGTACCGCTCGACGCTCACGCGTTTCGAGCGGGCCAACATTCTGGACAAGGCGGCGGCGCTGCTGCGCGCGCGCACTGCCGAGGCTGCCGCCATCATTACGATGGAGTCCGGGCTGTGCAAGAAGGACGCCGTCTACGAAATCGGGCGAGTGGCCGACGTACTCGGCTTCGCCGCGGGCGAAGCCCTCAAGGACGACGGACAGGCGTTCTCCTGCGACCTCACGCCGCATGGCAAGAAGCGCCGGGTGGTCACGCAGCGAGAGCCGCTGCTCGGCGCAATCTCGGCCATTACCCCTTTCAATCACCCGATGAACCAGGTGGCGCACAAGGTGGCGCCGTCCATTGCGACCAACAACCGGATGGTGCTCAAGCCCTCCGAGAAGGTGCCGCTCTCGGCCTACTATCTGGCCGACACGCTCTATGAAGCCGGCCTGCCGCCGGAGATGCTGCAAGTGATCACCGGCGATCCGATGGAGATCGCCGACGAGATGATCACGAACGAGAACATCGACATGATCACGTTCACGGGCGGCGTGTCGATCGGCAAGTACATCGCGTCGAAGGCGGGTTATCGCCGCATCGTGCTGGAGCTGGGCGGCAACGATCCGCTCATCGTGATGGAAGACGCCGATCTGGATCGTGCGTCCGACCTTGCCGTCCAGGGGTCGTACAAGAACTCCGGTCAGCGTTGCACGGCGGTCAAGCGCATGCTCGTGCATCGGGACATCGCCGCGCAGTTCACCGAGCTTGTCGCCGAAAAGACCCGTTTGTGGAAGTACGGCGATCCGGCCGATGACGGAAACGATATGGGAACGGTCATCGACGAAGCGGCGGCGAGGCTGTTCGAAGCGCGCGTGAACGAAGCCGTGGCACAGGGCGCCCGGCTGCTCGTGGGCAACAAGCGTGAAGGTGCGCTGTATTCGCCCACGGTGATCGATCGCGTCGATCCGAAAATGACGGTCGTGCGCGAGGAGACATTCGGACCGGTGTCGCCCATTCTTACGTTCGGCAGCATCGACGAGGCGATCGCCATGTCCAACGGCACCGCGTTCGGATTGTCCTCGGGCGTGTGCACGAACCGGCTCGACTACGTGACGCGCTTCACTAACGAGTTGCAGGTGGGCACGGTCAACGTATGGGAAGTGCCGGGTTATCGCATCGAACTGACACCGTTCGGCGGTATCAAGGATTCCGGCCTCGGTTACAAGGAAGGGGTTCAGGAAGCGATGAAGAGCTTCACGAACACAAAAACCTTCACGCTGCCGTGGGGAATTTGAAGCCGTTATCCACAGGCGAAGGGAACAGACATGCTGCGGTTCGAATCGGCCGGGATGACCGGTGGGCGCCCTCGCAGCCGGTCTGTTTCCCTGATGCAACAGGGCTTAGCAGAATGCGCGCAAAAATTGTGACAAATTGATGACACGATTGTTGCGGTGTTCGATTTGGTGTACGGTGTACCGATTGGGGATACGCATGACGCGCAGACTTCATACGCATCCCGACGCCAGTGTAGGACTGACGCGGGATGCCGGTTTTGGCAAACCAGTGCACGCGTCATGTGGGTGGCGCGACGCGCTGCCTGTCCCGTCGACAATAAGACACGGACCACTGGCATGCTGACTCTGCTCAACCTTCTCTCCGGCGTGGCGATGCTGATCTGGGGCACACATATCGTGCGCACCGGCGTCCTTCGCGTCTACGGCGCCGATCTGCGACGGATTCTGTCGCACAGCATCTCGAATCGTTTCCTTGCCTTCGCGGCGGGCGTGCTCGTCACGGGTCTCGTGCAAAGCAGCAATGCAACGGCGCTCATCGTGTCGTCGTTCGGTGCGCAAGGGCTGATCGCGCTGGCGCCGGCGTTGTCCATCATGTTGGGCGCAGACGTTGGCACGGCGCTCATGGCGCGGATCCTGACGTTCGACCTGCACTGGCTCTCGCCGCTGCTGATCTTCTTCGGCGTCATCTTCTTCCTGTCGCGCAAGCAGACACGCGCCGGCCAACTGGGTCGCGTATCGATCGGCCTCGGTCTCATCATTCTTGCCTTGCAGCTGATCGTCGGCGCGACCACGCCGATGACGGAAGCCGCCGGCGTCAAGGTACTGTTCGGCTCGCTCACCGGCGACGTGATGCTCGATACGCTCATCGGCGCGTTGTTCGCGATGGTGTCGTATTCCAGTCTTGCGGCGGTGCTGCTCACCGCAACGCTTGCCTCGTCGGGCGTGATTTCACTCAAGGTGGCGCTGTGTCTCGTGATCGGCGCGAATCTGGGCAGCGGCATGCTGGCCATGCTGACCTCGGCCGGGCAGAACGCGGCCGGTCGTCGCGTGGTATTCGGCAGTCTGCTCTTCAAGCTGATCGGCTGCCTGATCGTGCTGCCGTTCGTCGACTACGCGCCCATGCTCGTGAATTGGCTCTCGGACGCCCCGGCGCAGGCCGTCGTGAACTTCCACGTGCTGTACAACCTGGTTCGCTGCGTGGTGTGCCTGGCCTTCACCGAGCCCATGGCGCGCCTGTGCGTGCGACTGCTCGCCGAGAAGCCGGAAACCGACGGCGTGACCCGAGCGCGTCACCTCGATGAGAGCGCGCTCGAAATGCCCTCGCTGGCGCTGGCCAATGCCACACGCGAGACGCTGCGCATGGGCGACATCATCGAGCGCATGCTCAACGGATTGCTCGACGTCATCAAGAGCAACGACGTCGCGCGCGCCCGCGAGACCCGTCGGCTGGACGACGACGTCGACCATCTCTACACCGCCGTGAAGATGTATTTGACACGCGTGTCGCGCGAGAATCTTAGCGAGCAGGACAGCCGTCGCTGGACGGACATCATTTCGCTCACGATCAATCTGGAACACGCGGGCGACATCATCGAGCGCATGGTCGTCGAAGTCGAAGAGAAAAAGATATCGCACAAGCTGTCGTTCTCCGAAGCAGGGTTGCAGGAGATTTGCGACATGCATGCACGGCTGGTGACGAATCTGCAACTCGGCCTGTCCGTGTTCCTGAACACCGACCTCAAGAGCGCACAGCGACTCATGGCGGAGAAGGAGAGCTTTCGCGATCTGGAGCGCGCATATTCGTACACGCACCTGAATCGTCTGGCGGGGCAGTCGGTGCAGAGTATCGAGACGAGTTCGCTGCATCTGGACATCATCAGCGACATGAAGCGTCTCAATTCGCTGTTCTGCTCGACCGCCTATCCGGTGCTCGACGATGCCGGCGCGCTGCGCAAGAGTCGCATGCGAGACAAACCGAAGGACGGCAAGGACACCAAGGATCTGAAGGCGCCGAAGGAAGCCAAGGCGTCGAAACTGGCGGCGCTTGCCGAAGTCGCGACGGCCGCCGCCGGCTCCGTCTCAAGTTCTCGCGACGACAACGAGAGTTCTCACGATGGCCCTGAGCCTGCCGGACATCCGCACCCTGTTCGATAAGTTCGGCTCGATCGCATACAGCGGCGAGCCTGTCACCCAACTGGAGCACGCGCTGCAAAGCGGCGCGCTCGCCGAGCGCGAGGGCGCCGATGAGGCGCTCGTCGCGGCCAGTTTCCTCCACGATCTCGGCCATCTGCTCAATCTCCAGGGCGAGACGCCCACCGAGCGCGGCATCGACGATCTGCACCAATATTTCGCATTGCCGTTCCTGAGACCGCTCTTTGACGACGCGGTCCTCGATCCCATTCGTCTGCACGTGGACGCGAAGCGGTGCCTGTGCGCGATCGACCCTGAGTACTACGGCAAGCTTTCGGTCGATTCCGTGCGCAGTCTGGCATTGCAGGGCGGGGTGTTCAGCGACGAGGAGGCGACGACGTTCCTGGCGCGCGATCACGCGCAGGCGGCGCTGCGCCTGCGTCGCTGGGACGACCGGGCAAAGGTCGCCGGCATGCAGACACCCTCGCTCGATCATTACATGAAGGTGCTGGGGCGCGTGACGATCCAGTAATGCTTGCTTGCCTGCTTGCTCGCTGCGGAAAGCAAACGAGGCCGCGCCGGGGAGATTCGGCGCGGCCTCGTCGTTTCATCGGATGCCCTTGCTGCGCGGGGCAGTCTGCAAGATCAGCAAGGTCAGCGAGGTCGGCGAGGTTATCGCGGCAGCCGGGCGCGCCAGACGGCGGGCAGCAGGCGGAGTACGGCTTTACGCGATGGCTGCCAGAACACCGAGAGCAGGAGCAGCACGCCGCCCACGACGACGGCGGTCGCCGGTAGCGATGCACTGGATGCCGTGTAGAACTCGCCGTCGCTTGCCGGGGATGTCATGAACAGGCGCAGGATCGCGCTCATCACGTAGAGCAACGACGAGAGCATGAGCGCGCGTCGATCGATGGCAAGCGAGATGGCAGTGAGCACCACGAAGACGGCGATGACCGCGCCCGGATGGTGGGGGGCGAGCATCCAGAAAATCGGATGCGTGACCATGCAGGCCGAGAGCAGATGAAGCCAGAAGGCGACGTCGGAGCGGATCGTGGTGCGTTGCGGATCCTGGGCGTCCCAGCGCAGCGCCCAGAGGAAGATCGCCAGACCTGCCGCGACGTTGCCGACGAGCAGCCACACGCCAACGTTCTCGTCGAGCAGCACGATGGCATGCGCCCACACGACGATCACGACACCGGCAAGGCCCATCGCGACGACGGCAGGCACGCGAAAGCGCCACCAGAAGAGGGCGGCGCCAAAGGCGGTGCACAGGCATGTGGCAACGAGGGTCCACGCGCTCATCGACGCGCGCACGCTTTCGCCGCCCTGGTGCAGCAGCGACGCATTGCCGAAGCCGAGCAACGCGCAGGTGCTGACGAAGCTGAACGAGAAGCACAACGCGGGCAACGCCATGCGGCGGCGTCGAACGAAAATCTCGGAGAGTCCCCAGGTCACGGCGGCCGCGACGAGCATTTGCAGCCACGACGGCAGCGCAATGGTGAGCCACACGATGCCGAAGGACAGCAGCCACGAGGCGATGACGAC
The DNA here is from genome assembly GCF_000934605.2 of Pandoraea vervacti. Taxonomy (NCBI): domain Bacteria; kingdom Pseudomonadati; phylum Pseudomonadota; class Betaproteobacteria; order Burkholderiales; family Burkholderiaceae; genus Pandoraea; species Pandoraea vervacti. The sequence continues at coordinate 672,439 of NZ_CP010897.2, forward strand.
GAAGATATCGTTAAAGCTGGTGACGAGCCGCAACGGTTCGTCATCGACGCGTTGCTGTGTCCGGGGAGCGGGAATGTCGGACGCCGCGTGCTGCGGCGTAGGAAGATCAGGCGTCGTCATGGCTTGAAGAACGTGAATTCAGGGAGCGAAGTGTAACCGTCGGACGGATTCACGGCGCCAAAAATCCCGGATGGCTTCAAGCCACGCCCGAAAGCGGGAACATGCCCCGGCTTGCCCATCGATAGGGCGCTCAGCCCGCCAATGCCGTCGCCTCGATCTCCACGGCTACGCCATGACTCAGCGCCGGTACCGGCACCACGCAACGCGCCGGTTTCGCATCACCGGCCCACGCGGCATAGACGTCGTTGAACGCTCCCCAGTAGTCCACGCTCGTGATGTACACGCGCACCTGCACCAACCGGCTCACGCTGGAGCCGCACGCACTGAGAATTGCCGCGACGTTGTCCAGCGCCTGCTTCGCCTGCACTTCGAACGGCGCGTCCACGAGGCGCTCGCCCTCCGGCGTGACGGGCAACTGTCCCGAGACGAAAACGAAGCCGTTGGCGCAAACGCCGTGCGAATAATGTCCGCGCGGCGGTTGCAACGTCGGTACGTTCACCGATTCGATACCGCGTTCCTGTGTGCTCATGCGACCTCCCCGAGTGTGAGTTTGGCGAAACGCGCGAGATCGACGTTGCCGCCGGAAAGCAGGATGCCGACGCGCTTGCCGCGCACGTCGATCTTTCCCTGGAATACTGCCGCTGCCGCGAGGCATCCGGTCGGCTCCACCACGATCTTCATACGGCTCGCGAAGAACTGCATCGCCTGAACGAGTTCGTCATCCGTCACCGTGAGGATGTCGTCGACCAGCGCGCGGATGACCGGGAATGTCTGGTTGCCGAGATGCTGCGTCTGCGCGCCGTCCGCAATGGTGCGTGGCGTATCGATGTGCACGATCTCTCCCGTGCGGAAGCTCTGCTGACCGTCGTTGCCGGCCTCGGGCTCCACGCCATAAATCTCGATGTTCGGATTCAGCGCGCGCGCTGCGACTGCGCTGCCCGAGAGCAGGCCGCCACCGCCCAGACATACGACAAGGACGTCGAGTTCGCCCGCGTCCTCGATCAGCTCTTTCGTTGCCGTGCCCTGACCCGCCATCACGTGCGGATGGTCGTACGGCGGGATCAACGTCATGCCACGCTCGGTCGCCAGCCGCCGGGCCAGCGCCTCGCGATCTTCCGTATAACGGTCGTACAGAATGACTTCCGCGCCGTAGCCACGTGTGGCCTCGACCTTCATTTGCGGGGCGTCCTGCGGCATGAGGATGACGGCTGGCACCCCCAGATCGCGTGCCGACAAGGCAATCGCCTGTGCATGGTTGCCCGACGAAAACGCCAGCACGCCGGCGCGCCTTTGCGCGGCGGTGAATTGCGAAATCGCGTTGTAGGCGCCGCGGAACTTGAACGCGCCCATGCGCTGAAGGTTCTCCGCCTTGAAGAACAGGCTGGCGCCCGTCATGGCGTTTGCGGTGCGCGACGTGAGCACCGGGGTACGGTGCGCCGCCTCGCGAATTCGGTCGTGAGCCGCGACGACGTCACCATACGTGATCGCCAGGGAAGCCGAGGTGGCCTGCGTGGGGGTAGTCATGATGCACCTTTCGGGTCGGAGAGGTAGGTGTAGACGGTCGAGCGCGCGATACCCAGCGTCCGTGCGACTTCGGCATGCGCCTGGCGCAAATCGAGCAGCCCGCGCGCTTCGACGAGGCGGATCGCTTCGCGGCGTTGCGCGAGGGTGAGGGCCTGCGGCGTGGTGTTGCGCTGTGCTGCAAACGCGGTGATCAGCGGTGCGATGTCATCCAGACGTCGGTTCGAAAGCGTCTCCTCGACCGACGCCGGCGCCTGATTCGGCACGTTCACCAGTTGCTGGACGCTTGCCGCCGCCGCTGCCAGCATCGAAATGTCCATATTCAGGCAGATGGCAGCGACATAGTCGCCACGGCTGTTCTTCAGCCCGATGGATGTGCTCTTGGCCGGGCGCCCGTCGGGAAACCGGTTGGCGTAGTTTGCGATGACTTCCGGGAACGCCGGATCGGCAATGCGCGCAAGTCCCATTTCCGTCACCGCGTCGCCCGGCTCGCGGCCCGACAGATTGTTGGCGATGGCCACGATGGCATGGTCCGGGTCGGTCAGGTCGTGCAGCACCACTTCGACGAGCGGCGAGAACGTCTGGCCGAGCGCCTCGACGATCTTGCGACCTTCGCGCAAGAGCAGCGTGTTCTCGTCGAGCTTGCCGGCAGTGGCGGATTTGGCGGGTTTCATAATTTGACATTATGTCACCGGGTGACGAAATGTCAAATTACGCCCATGAAAATGCCCGCTCCCGGTTGACCTCGTGGGGGAGGACACGCCGGGGCGCGGGCAGCACACGCCGCATCTCGCCAACGATGCATCGACTCAGACGAGCCGCTTTTCCGCCAACTCGCTCTTGAGATAGCCGTAGTAAATCGGCGCGGCGATCAGGCCCGGCAACCCGAAGGCGGCCTCCAGAACGATCATCGCCAACAGCAATTCCCAGGCACGCGACTGGATCTGCGTGCCGACGATGCGAGCGTTCAGGAAGTACTCGAGCTTGTGAATGACAATCAGAAAGATGAGCGCCGAAATTGCCACGTACAGCGACACCGACAGGCCGAGCACTACGATGAACGTATTCGAGATCAGATTGCCGACGACCGGTAACAACCCGACCACGAACGTCACGACGATCATCGTTTTGCGCAACGGCAGATGAATGTCGAAAAGCGGCAAGATGCCCACGAGGAAGATGGCCGTGAACAGGGTGTTGATCGCGGAAATCTTGACCTGTGCGAAGACGATGCGGCGAAACGCGTCGCCGAACAGCGTCACGCGGCGAGTGAGTGCGGCAGCCAGCGGTTGCATGTGATGCACCGGACGTATGGACGAAAGCGCCACGAGCGCCCCAAGCACCAGCCCGACGATGATATGAACCATGGCGTTGAGCGCTTCCTTGCCGACCAGCGACATCTCCTGCGTGTGGTCCTTCAGGAATCCGGTCACGGCCTGATGGATGTCTTCGCCGTCCGCCGGCAGACGATCGGTGACCCACATCGGCAATTGCGAGCGCGCCTGCTCGACCGCTTCCATCATGCGGCCGTTGATGTGTTCCAGATGGCCCGCATCGCTGCGAAAGAAGGTGATGACACCGAAGATCAGCGCCGTCATCAGAGCAACGATGACGGCCGAGAGCAGCGCCACCGCGACCAGCCGGGCACGCTCGCTGGAGATGCGCAGTTGCAGGCGCGGCCCCAGCACGTGGACCAACTGATAGACCACCATGCCCGCGAGCACCGCCGAGAGCAGGTGGATGTGAAGAATCAGCCAAAGGGCCCCGGCGGCGAAGACGTAGCTTGCCAGTTCGACCCAGAAGTTGCGGTCCGGAGTCCAGCCAGAGCGCGGTTCCATGAAATGACGTCCTTAAAAATACCTTGCGATGCCTCGCGCCGCAGTCATGCCGCAATCAGACCGCATTCATGCCGCATTCACGCCAATAAGTCATGGGCGGCGCTGGTGCGCTGTCCCTGGGCGGTGCTGCCTGACGGCGTCTTGCTTACTTCCCGCGCTTGAGCAGCGGCGCGAGATACTTGCCGGTGAAGCTGGCCTTGCTCGCCGCCACTTGCTCCGGCGTGCCCTGGGCGATGATCTGCCCGCCGCCCGCCCCGCCTTCCGGCCCGAGATCGATCACCCAATCCGCCGTTTTGATCACGTCGAGATTGTGTTCGATGATAACGACCGTGTTGCCCTGATCGCGCAACCGGTGAATCACGGTGAGCAGCAGTTCGATGTCGTGAAAGTGCAATCCGGTGGTCGGTTCGTCAAGGATATACAACGTGCGGCCCGTATCGCGCTTGGACAGCTCCAGCGACAGCTTCACGCGTTGCGCCTCGCCGCCCGAGAGCGTCGTGGCCGACTGGCCGAGGCGGATGTAGCCGAGGCCGACGTCGAGCAACGTCTTGAGCTTGCGCGCCACGACCGGCACGGGCTTGAAGAACTCGTGCGCCTGCTCGACCGTCATGTCGAGCACTTCCGATATGTTGCGCCCCTTGTACTGCACTTCCAGCGTCTCGCGGTTGTAGCGTTTGCCGTGGCAGACGTCGCACGGCACGTACACGTCCGGCAGAAAGTGCATTTCGACCTTGATCACGCCGTCGCCTTGACAGGCTTCGCAACGCCCGCCCTTCACGTTGAACGAGAACCGGCCCGGATCGTAGCCGCGTTCCTTGGCCGCCGGCACGCCCGCGAACAGTTCGCGAATCGGTGTGAACAGCCCCGTGTACGTGGCCGGGTTGGAGCGCGGTGTGCGTCCAATGGGCGACTGGTCGACGTTGATGACCTTGTCGAAATGCTCCAGGCCGTCGATCTGCTCATACGGTGCCGGTTCCGCCGACGAGCCATACAGATGGCGCGCCACGGCGTGATACAGCGTGTCGTTGATCAGCGTCGACTTGCCCGAACCGGACACGCCCGTCACGCAAGTCAGCAAACCGACCGGCAGGTCCAGATTGACGTGTTTGAGGTTGTTGCCGGTCGCGTCGACGATACGCAGATAGTCCTCGCCCGGCGCACGACGTTCCGCCGGCACCTCGATACGACGCGCGCCCGACAGATATTGGCCGGTCAGCGACTCGGCCGATTGCTCGATCTGTGCCGGGCTGCCTTGTGCGATGACGGTCCCCCCGTGAATGCCTGCGCCCAGGCCCATGTCGACGACGTAATCGCTCGCGAGAATCATGTCCTCGTCGTGCTCGACCACGATTACCGAGTTGCCGAGATCGCGCAGATGCTTGAGCGTGCCGATCAGGCGGTCGTTGTCGCGCTGATGCAGCCCGATCGAGGGCTCATCGAGCACATACATCACGCCTGTGAGGCCCGAGCCGATTTGCGACGCCAGACGAATCCGCTGCGCTTCGCCGCCCGAGAGTGTGTCGGCACTGCGCTCCAGCGAAAGATAGTCGAGGCCGACGTTGTTCAGGAACGTCAGGCGCGCCACGATTTCCTTCACGATCTTGTCGGCGATCTCGCGCTTGGCCCCATGCAACACCAGTTCGTGGAAGTACCCCAGTGTCTCGCGCAGCGGCAGGTTGCCGATCTCGTAGATCGCGCGGGCCTGCTTGTCCTCCCCGACCTTGACGAATCGTGCCTCACGCCGCAGACGGCTGCCCTCGCAATCGGGGCAGGCGCGATTGTTCTGATACTTCGCAAGCTCTTCGCGTACCGCGACCGAATCGGTTTCGCGATAGCGCCGCTCCAGATTCGGGATGATGCCTTCGAAGGCATGCGAGCGAACCGACGTGCGTCCCTTCTCGTTCACGTAGGTGAAGGGAATTTCCTGCTCGCCGGAGCCGTAAAGCACGATTTTCTGCGTGTCTTCCGCGAGTTCCTCGAACGGCGTGTCGACGTCGAAGTCGTAGAACGCGGCAAGGCTTTGCAGCATCTGGAAGTAGAACTGATTGCGACGGTCCCAGCCCTTGATCGCGCCGGACGCGAGCGAGAGTGCCGGGAAGGCGACGACGCGCTTCGGATCGAAGAACGTCATCTGGCCCAGACCGTCGCACGTCGGGCACGCGCCCATCGGGTTGTTGAACGAGAACAGACGCGGCTCGAGCTCCTGCAGCGAATACGAGCACACCGGGCACGCGAACTTCGAACTGAAGACGTGCTCCTTGTCGGTATCCATCTCCAGCGCGATGGCCCGGCCGTCGGCCAGACGCAGCGCCGTCTCGAACGACTCGGCCAGACGTTGCTTCAGATCGGCGCGCACCTTCACGCGGTCGATGACCACGTCGATGGAATGCTTTTCCGTCTTCTTGAGTTTGGGCAGCGCCTCGATGTCGTACACGCGCGCCGTGCCCTCGTTGGCCGCGCCGCCGCCCGAGCGGATCCGGAAGCGCACGAAGCCCTGTGCCTGCATCGACTCGAAGAGGTCCGCATGCTCGCCCTTGCGATCGACGACGATGGGCGCGAGGATCATGAGCTTGGTGTCTTCGGGAAGCGCCAATACAGCGTCGACCATCTGCGAGACGCTTTGCGATTCGAGCGGCAGCCCGTGATCGGGGCAGTAGGGCGTGCCCACGCGGGCGTAGAGCAGACGCAGGTAGTCGTGAATTTCCGTGACGGTGCCGACCGTCGAGCGCGGGTTGTGCGAGGTCGCCTTTTGCTCGATGGAGATCGCCGGCGACAGCCCTTCGATCAGGTCGACGTCGGGCTTCTCCATCAATTGGAGAAACTGCCGGGCGTACGCCGAGAGGCTTTCGACGTAGCGACGCTGGCCTTCCGCGTAGAGCGTGTCGAAAGCGAGCGACGACTTGCCGGAGCCCGACAGGCCGGTAATCACCACGAGCTGGTGACGCGGCAAGTCGAGATTGACGTTCTTGAGGTTGTGGGTACGCGCCCCACGAATACGGATGGTTTCCATTGACGGTTCCGGGTCGTCGCCGAGGAATCCGCGCGGCGATATGTCGCGGGGCGGCTTCCGGCCCCCAAGCGCCCGAATTTCCCGGAACGTCGGGCCGCGACGGCACGGCGTTGGCCGGGCATCGACGCAGCAAGCGGCGGGAGCGGTCGGGCGGGCCGCTGGGGGGAAATCAGGGCGGCTAAACCTGCTAATATACCTAAGTTTGATTGCCGGGGCTGATCCCTGCTGACAGGCTGTCCCGGGCGGCCGGCTGGCGAGGAAGACAGATGGGGACGAACCGCCCGATTTCCAGAGGCTGGCGCCCACCCGATGCCTGTAGGACGGAAGACGGTGGTACGCATGCCCGGCGCGAGCCCGACGGGCGGCTGACGAACCCCGCGTCCAGGCGCAATCATCAGACAATTCCGAGGCTGCACGCGCTTTTTCCATCTCTCAGGACGTAATGTCTACTGATTCCGTGACTTCCGCTTCTCCTGCCTCGACACGCGGCCGAGGTGGCCGCATGACCCCGCTAGAAGTGCGCGCCAGTGCGTCGCTCGCGGGGATTTTTGCATTGCGCATGCTCGGTCTGTTTCTGATCATGCCGGTGTTCTCGGTCTTCGCGCAGACCATTCCGGGGGGCAACGACACGTTTCTCGTGGGGCTGGCCATCGGCATCTACGGGCTGACGCAGTCGTTGCTTTACATCCCGTACGGATGGGCGTCAGACCGGCTCGGGCGCAAGCCTGTCATCATTTTCGGCCTCGTCGTCTTCGCCATCGGTTCGCTGGTGGCGGCGATGGCCCATGACCTGACGTGGATCATCGTCGGTCGCGCGATTCAGGGCGCCGGCGCCATCTCCTCGGCGGTCATGGCCTGTGTGGCGGACCTGACGAGCGACGCGAACCGCACCAAGGCGATGGCGATGATCGGCGGCAGCATCGGCGTGTCGTTTGCCGTGGCGATCGTGTGTGCGCCTTTCCTGTATCACTGGCTGGGCATGAGCGGGTTGTTCTCGGCCATCGGCATACTGGCCGTGCTGGCGATTTTCGTGGTGCTCTGGGTGGTGCCGACACCGCCCGTGCATGCCAAGGCCGGGCCCGCGCCGTTCTCGGAAGTGCTGCATAACCCGGAACTGCTGCGTCTGAATTTCGGCGTGTTCGTCCTGCATGCGACGCAGACGGCGCTCTTCGTGGCGATGCCGCGCATGCTGGTGGCCGCCGGGCTGCCGGTCGCACAGCATTGGGAAATTTATCTGCCGGTGATGGGGCTGTCGTTTGTGGCGATGGTGCCTGCGATCATCGCGGCGGAAAAGCGCGGCAAGATGAAGGCCGTGCTGCTCTCGGCGATTGCGCTGGTCGCCGTGGCGCAGGTCGCGCTTGGTGGCTTGCCGCCGACGGTCGGCGTGATTGCCGTGGTGCTGTTTGTGTACTTCCTGGGCTTCAACGTGCTCGAAGCGTCGCAGCCGTCGCTGGTGTCGAAACTGGCGCCGGGACAGCGCAAGGGCGCAGCGGTCGGGGTGTACAACACGACGCAGGCACTCGGTCTTTTCTGCGGTGGGGCACTAGGGGGTTTTCTGATGACCCACTACGGTCAAAACGCAATCTTCCTGACTTGCGCAGCCGGGGCGGTCGTGTGGCTTATAATCGCCGCACCGATGAGGACGCCAGCGCCTCGTCAATCCTGATCGGATTTCAGCAATACCGGAGAAAGATTTATGGCATCAGTCAACAAAGTGATTCTGGTCGGCAATCTGGGCGCCGACCCCGAAGTCCGCTACATGCCGAGCGGCGATGCGGTTGCGAACATTCGTCTGGCGACGACCGATCGTTACAAGGACAAGCAGTCCGGCGAGTTCAAGGAAATGACCGAATGGCACCGTGTGTCGTTCTTCGGCCGTCTTGCGGAAATCGTCAACGAATACCTGAAGAAGGGCTCGTCGGTGTATATCGAAGGCCGTATCCGCACGCGCAAGTATCAGGCGCAGGACGGTACGGACCGTTACAGCACGGAGATCGTGGCCGACCAGATGCAGATGCTCGGCGGCCGTGGTGGTGAAGGCGGCGGCGGCGGCGGTGGCGGTGGCTACTCGCGCGGCGGCGGCGGTGACGAAGGCGGTGGTGGCGGCTACTCGCGCGGCGGTGGTGGCGGCGGCGGCGGTGGTCGTCAGCAAGCCCCGGCCAAGCAGTCGGGCGGCGGCTTCGACGACATGGACGACGATATTCCGTTCTGACGAGCGCTTTCCGTCAATTGAAAAGTTCGGGCCCGCATTCCTTATGGATGCGGGCTTTTTGTTGTTCACAGATTTCCGACACCGCCCGCGACGAGCGTCGCCGCATCCGCATCCGCGCTTACGCGCCAGTGCTTCGAAGGGCGTCCGGTGCGTGTCGCAGGACGCGCCGCCCGAACATCGCGAAGCTCGCCTTGACGATGCTCGGTTGCAGCAGGAAGTCATGCGATTCCCTGGCGAGCGCGGGGTCGAGCTCCTTCACCGGGCCGAGTGTTTCTGCCATCAATTGATTGCGCGCCGCGCGCTCGATCAGCATCGACAGGTACGCTGTCTCTTCGATGGACGACGTTGCGGCCAGAAAGCCGTGGTGTGCGAGCAGGATCGTGCGGCGCGTGCCGAGTGCAGCGGAAATGATCTCGCCCTCGTCGTCGGCAATCGGCAGGCCCGGCCACTCCTTCAGGAACGCGCAATCGTCGAAGAACGGCGTGGCGTCCATGTGCGCCACGCGCAGCGGGCGTCCCGTCATGGAGAGTGTCGAGACATAAGGCGGATGCGTATGCACGATGCTACGCACGTCGGGCCGCCGCCGGTAGACCCACAGGTGAAAGCGCACCGCGGGGTTGGCCATGCCGTTGCCTTCGAGCAGACGCAGCGAGTCGTCCACGCGAATGACATGGCGCGGTTCGATCTCGTCGAACGCCACCGCCAGGGGCGTGGTGAGATAGGTGCCGTCGTCGCAGCGCACGGTGATTTGTCCCGCCAGCGTCTCCGAATGGTTCTCCATCGCAAGCATGCGACAGGTCAGCACGACCTTTTCCCTGTCGGTCCAGTTGCCCATATCCAGGCGCGTTCGCATGTCGTCGAGCGCGCGGTCGGTGACCGCCTGTTTGACCTCGTCCAGCATGAAGTTCCTCCATGTAAAGTTGCTTGTCATCGAGCGCTCCGGGCGCTTCAGTCCGACGCCGTCGGCTTCATGCCCCACGCGCTCACTGCACCGATCAGGCCCAGTACGCTCAGGTAAATACCGACCGAGCCGATGCCGCCAAGTCGCGCCACCAGCGTGGCAGCGATGAGCGGGGCGAGTCCGCCGCCGATGGCCGCCGCCACCTGAATGCCAATCGAAATGCCCGAGTAACGCAGCTCCGGCGGGAATTGCGCGGCATAGAGGCTCGATTGCGGCCCGAAAATCATGGCGTAGTTCAGCGCCAGCGCGACGACGGCCGCCGCGGTGTAAATCGGCAGCGAGCCGGTGCCCATCGCGTGGAACAGCGGCACGGCCATGACGGTGAGCAGCAGCGTGCCCGCGATGTAGAGGCGTCGTGCGCCGACACGATCGCCAAGCCAGCCGAACAACGGAATCGTCACGATCTGACACACGGAGCCAATCATCACCGCGTTCAGCGCATCAGCGCGCGAGAAGCCGAGATTTCCCGTGGCATACGAGATGGAGAACACGATGATGGTGTAGACGAGCGTGACCTCGGCAAGCTTGCCGCCGATCGCGAGCAGGAGCGGCTTCCAGTGATGCACGAGCACGTCGCGCACCGGCAACCGCGACACTTTGCGCTGCGCCTGTACCGCCGTGAAGTCAGGCGACTCTTCGACCTTCATGCGAATGAACACGCCGATGACGATGAGCGCGGCGCTGGCCAGGAACGGGATGCGCCAGCCCCATTGCAGGAAGGTCTCGTTTGGCAACAGGTTGACCAGAGCGAAGGCGCCTGTCGACAGCAGGATGCCGATCGGCGCGCCCGCTTGCGGCAAGCTGCCGTAGAACGATTTCGACTTCGGCGGCGCATGCTCCACGGCCATGAGCACGGCGCCGCCCATCTCGCCGCCGAACGACACGCCCTGTCCGATACGCAACGCCACGAGCAGCACGGCGGCCCAGATGCCGATGTCGTCGTACGTTGGCAGCAGGCCAATGAGCGTAGTGCACAACCCCATGAGCACGAGGCTTGCAATCAGGATGGACTTGCGGCCGACGCGATCGCCGAAGTGACCGAAAAGGATGCCGCCGAGCGGCCTCGCGAAGAGCCCCGAGGCGAACGCGCCGAAGGCCGCCAGCGTGCCCGTGGCAGAGTCCAGGCTTGGAAAGAACAGTTTATTGAAGACGAGCGCGGCCGCCGTGCCGTAGGCGAGAAAGTCGAACGCTTCGATGGCCGTGCCCGCCATGGACGCGAACGCGACCCGTGCCATGCGGCGGTCCACCGTGGGGCTGCCATGCGCCATGACCGGCGCGTCGTGCTTTACCGTGGTCATTTGATGTCCCTGTCGAGTGAAATGTCCGGTCCGTGGGGCGCTTGTATTGCGTTTACGCCCGTCGGTTGCCGCTGTTTCGGTGGTCCTGCGCAGGTCGTGTTGTCGTTGGTTGTCTTCGGGACAACTTTGTTGTCCTTTGGCTCGAAGTCTAGTCGTTTAGAATCGTTTGCGCATCCCGTTCAAAATAGGTGTTTACGTGGACGGACCTCGTTCCACGGTGTGGACAACCTACGTTTATTGAGAGACAACTTTGTCAACCCAGAAGCCACGGCAGCCGGCGCGCAAGCGCGCGACCGGCGAGACACGGCGCCGATATGAGCCCTCACAGCCCTCACGTGAGGAGACGCCCGCCCACGAGGCGCAAAACGACCATCCGGGAGAATTGGTTCGGGTATTGCGGCAGCGCCGCGGCATGACGCTCGATGCGCTCGCCCTCGATGCCGGACTGAGCAAAGGCCATCTGTCGCGTTTCGAGCGCGGAGAGAAGACGGTGTCGCTGGCGGCACTGCTACGCATCGCGCAGGCGCTGGGGACTTCCGCCGCATCGCTGTTAGGCGAGCAGGTAGACAGGGGGATGGTGCATGTCGTGCGCGCCGGGGAGCGTCACTACCGCAAACAGAGCGGCGCCGATTACCGCTATGCGGCGTTGAGTCGCGCGAGCGGCGAAGCAGGCAGCGATGCCGATGGGCCGACCGCGCTGGTGCTCCGTCTGCCCGCCGACGCGCATGTCAGCGAAGCCGCATTTCACAAGGGCGACGAAATCTTTTTCGTCCTGAGCGGCGCCATCGAGATCGAACTGGGCGACCAGTCGATCCTCCTGCGTGAAGGCGACTTCGCGGAATTCCCCGGTCATGTGAAGCACCGTATCCGTAGCGTGGGGACAGACGCAGAAGTGCTGATCGTCGTGACCGGCAGCGGGCGCTAGATCAACGCACCACGCGATTCCTCAGTACGCCGATTCCCTCCACCTCCAGTTCGACGGTATCGCCCGGAGAGAGGAACCGCATCAGCTCAAGTCCGCAGCCGCCTTCGACGGTGCCCGACCCGATGAATTCGCCCGGGTAAAGCGTTTCGCTGCGCGAGATATGCGCGATCAGGTCTTCGAACTTCCAATACATCGTGTTCGATCGGGCGCGTGTCCACTCTTCGCCGTTGACGCGCGCGATCATCGTCAGGTTATAGGGATCGGTGAGTTCGTCGGCAGTAACGAGGCAAGGTCCCATCGGGTTTGCCGTGTCGAAATCCTTGCCCTTTGCCGGACCCAGTTGGCCGCCCATTTCGGCAGTCTGTGCATCACGGGCGGTCATGTCGTTGAAGATCGTGTAGCCGTATATGTAGCTGCGCGCGTCTTCTTTCGACACGTCGGTGGCTTGCTTGCCGATGAAGAAGCCGAACTCCAGTTCGAAGTCCAGAACATTGCTGTAAGCGGGCCAGCGAACATCGTGGTCGGTGCCAATCACGGCGAACCGGTTGGCCTTGTAGTAGATGGGCTGCTCGTAGAACGTCTTGGGAACGGCCAGAATGCCTTCGCGCTCCAACTCGGCGAACTTCGCTTCGGGGTCGGGAAACTGCTGCGCACGCAGCCTCCGGGCATTGCGGAATGCCTGGACCAAATGGCCTTCGAAGCACAGGCAATCCCGCATCTGTACGGGGGGCTGAACCGGGGCATCCAGAATCGCGTCGGCGCGCGGAATGCGGGCGCTGGCGGGAGCACTTCGGATGAGCGTGTACGCCAGTTCAAGTGCTGCGTCGCCTCCCTGGATCATTGCGAGCACGCTGTCGAAGCGCGGATCGGCGTCCCCGCGTCTGGGGCTTGCATACGCACTGGCCACGCTCAGGTCGATGATCGTTGCGCCGTCGTCGACCAGCGCACCGGCTCTCATGATGCCGCGCTCGCCGAGGCGATAGGATACCAATCGCATTGCGTTCTCCTTATTGCACTTCGTTCACTTCCGTGTAACGCCGTTCAGCAAAAGCGACAGCAAATGACGCAACGTCGAATCGACGTCGTCGGGGTCTGCCTTGCCCGCGCTCAATCGACTGATGCGACCCACGTCCACCATGACGTAGACCATGACGCCCAGCGCGGATTGGAAAAGCCAGTGGATCTCGGCCTCGCTGCGGTCCGGCAAAGCGATGCGCAACTGCTCGACAAATGCGATGGCGAGCGGATCGAGCATTTTTTGGACGATCCCCCGCTCGGCCGCGCCGGGGTCGTTGATCTCACGCGCCGCGATGATTCCGAAATGGGTTTCGTTTCCGGTCGCGCGCAAATTCAGCATCGGCAGCATCAGGGCTTTGAGAATCATTTCCAGTCGACGCTCGAGGTTCTCCTCCATCGTGGCTAATGCCAGCCCGGCCTTGCGCTGCTCGACCATCGCCGGCGTGCGCAGTTCGAAGATCGCTTGATACACCCCGAGCTTGCCGCCGAAGTGGTAACTCACGAGTCCCACAGGTACACCGGCATGCTGGGCGATATTCCGCAGCGATACGCCGTCGTAGCTCAGTTGCGCGAAAAGAGGCTCGGCCGCCGCGATGATGCGTGCTCTAGTGGTTCGTCGCTCGCCAGCCGCCAGCTTCGCGCTATCTGCATTCATGTATTGCTCCGTGGATAAGCCGTCGTCGCAGAACGTTGATCGTACCGCGGAAATTTTACAAATAGTTAATATATTTGTATACGTGGTAAACCTAGTTGGTCACTTGTTCAAATCGCGGAAAATCACCGTTGTCGGGCGCAATGTCGGGGCTATCCAATCGCCAGGCTCGATGCCCGGCCGGCGGGTATGTCCGGCGACAGAGGAGAGAGGAGCAACGATGAGTTCGAAAATACGCCGCGTCGTCAGTGGGCACGACGCCCGGGGGCGTTCGACCGTGCTATTTGACGGCTACGCGACGACCGTCAAGGAAATGGAATCCATGCCGGGACTGTTGCTGACCGATTTGTGGGAAACCGACACGTCGCCCGTCGACAACAGCGCGGACGTCGACGCCGCCGCGCGTCCGGTGAGATTGGAGCCTCCGGCCAACGGCTCGATCTTTCGGATGGTGGAGTTCCCGCCGGACAGTGCATGGCGCGGTAACTCGGACGCCGAGAAGGCATTTCTGTCGATCGGCGCGCCGAGCGCTCATCAGCGGGCATCGGGCGATCCGATGATGCACAAGACCGATACGATCGACTATCTGGTCGTCGTGAAGGGTGAGATCTACGCCATCCTCGACACTGGCGAAGTCCTGCTCAAACCCGGCGATGTGTTCGTGCAGCGCGGAACGGTGCACAGCTGGAGCGTGCGTGGCAACGAGCCGTGCCTGCTTGCTGCGATCCTGATCGATGCGCGTCCGGTTTAGAAACCCGCATGGCATTCCCCCTTCAGGCGCGAAAGGAACCCCGGTTGCGGCCGGTTCGGATAGTCTGAACCAGCGCCCCGAAGGCATTCTCACCATAACAAGGGAATGTGCGGCGGGGGCGCAGGGAAGACGTAAGGCAAGGGTGACAAGCACGGGTGACGAAATTTAACTCGCTGTATAAATAAGTACTCCTAATTTTAAAGATGGCGATGTCGTCATTCCGCCTTGTTCAGGCTTATTCGGCTTGAATCCGGCTCAATTCGGCTTATTCCGCCCTATTCGGGCTTATTGCGCCGCAACCCATGATCGCCCAACAGGCGATCCCGCCTTACGGAGTCCCTATGTCATTCCTTACCAGAATCAGGATCGGCACGCGTCTCGGCGCGGGCTTTGCCATTGTGTTGCTTCTGCTCGGCGCCATCGGCGGCATCGGACTGCTTCAGGCAACGCGCATCTTCGAGGGAACGCAAGTCATCGGCACGAACTGGTTGCCAAGCGTCGAGACGCTAGGCGACCTGCGCGATGCCGCTCAGGAAGTGCGGGGCACCTCGCTGCGCATGCTGCTTGCGACCGATCCCGCCGAGCGAGCATCGCTGCGCGAGCGTCACACGCAAATGATCGGCCAGTTTGCCAAGACGCTCGACGCGTATTCGAAGCTCGTCTCGTCGACTGAAGAGCGTCGGATATTCGAATCGATCAGCACCGCCTGGGCGAAATATCGCGAGGAGGATACGAAGGCGGAGGAACTCGCCAATTCGGCCGACGGCGGCGCCATCGACGCGCGCGCGTCGGCGTCAACGGCATCGACGCAATCGTTTCAGTCGGTGTTGGACGTCATTAATCAGGATGTCGCGCTCAATCGCGAGGGTTCGTCGGCGGAAGTCGCAGCGGCGAAGGTCGCTTACCAGACGGCGTTTGCCTGGGCGGTCGGCCTCATTGCCGTTGCCATTGCGCTTGGCGTGGCAATCGCGTTGGTGACTACCCGCTCGATCACGCGGCCCATTGCACGCGCGGTGCAGGTGGCCGAGACGGTCGCACGCGGCGATCTGAGCACGCGTATCGAAGTGCACGGCAACGACGAGGCGAGCCAGTTACTTGGGGCGCTGCGTCACATGAACGAGCGTCTGGTCGATCTCGTGGGTCGGGTGCGCACCGGTAGCGAGGGCATTGCAACGGCATCGGCGCAGATCGCGGCGGGCAACACGGATCTGAGCCAGCGGACCGAGGAGCAGGCCGCCTCACTGGAGGAAACGGCGGCGAGCATGGAACAGCTTACGGTCACCGTAAAGCAGAACGCCGACAACGCGACGCAAGGCAACTCGCTCGCCGACCTGGCCTCGCAAACGGCGACGCGAGGCGGCGAGGTGGTGAGCCGCGTGGTTGACACCATGCGCGAGATTGCCAACAGCTCCGAGCAGGTCGCGCAGATCATTTCCGTCATCGAGGGCATTGCATTCCAGACGAATATTCTCGCCCTGAATGCCGCGGTCGAAGCGGCACGCGCAGGCGAACAGGGTCGTGGTTTCGCCGTGGTGGCGGGCGAAGTCCGCACGCTCGCGCAGCGCAGCGCGACTGCGGCACGCGAGATCAAGGAGCTCATTACCGTGTCGGTAGAGCGAGTCAACAACGGCACGACGCTCGTGGACGATGCGGGGCGCACCATGGGCGAAATCGTTCAGTCGGTCAAGCGAGTTGCCGATCTGATGAACGAGATTTCGGCGGCGTCGGGCGAACAGCGCACCGGCATCGAGCAGGTCAATCAGGCCGTTACGCAGATGGATGAGGTCACGCAGCAGAACGCGGCGCTCGTGGAGGAAGCATCGGCGGCGGCGCAGTCGCTGTCCGCCCAGGCCAAGGAGTTGCGCGAACTCGTGTCGGTATTCAACATCGGTGCGGTGGCGCGCGCGGACGACGCGGTGACGGAGCCGATGGGTGCGGGCGCCACCGCCCCGCGCACGGCGCCTTCGAGGCCTTCCCTGTCGATGGTGCGTGCGCCTGCCCCCAAACGGAAGCCGGCGCGCCGCGAGCCCGTGCCGGCGACGGCAGACGGCGATTGGAGCGCCTTTTAGTCGTTCGAAGGCACGTGTGTGCGTGCCTGTCTCATCCCGGTTGCCGTTCACGTCGGGCGTCATTTGCCGATGTTGTGCGTTCGTCGTACGCCCGGCGTGCGGTCTCCACTTCATCCAGGTACTCCACCGTCCAGGCATACAGCGCCTTGAATGGCTTCTGAAGCTTGCGACCGAGCGCACTGATCTCGTACTCCACGGAAACGGGCGACGTCGCCAAGACATGTCGAGTCAGCAGCCCATTGCGCTCCAGACGGCGCAAACATTCCGTCAAAGCCTTCTGCGAAACCCCTTCCAGTCGCCGTCTGATTTCATTGAAACGAAGCGGCTGCGCGTCAAGCACCGTCAAGACCATCATCGACCATTTGTCTGCAATCTGATCGAACAGAATTCGACTCGGACAATCCACGGCAAATCGTTGCGGCTCATGTATTGGCATCACGGTTTCCTCCGATATACCTGGTCTATCTAAAGTGCGTAATTGAAATTAAGTATAGAAAATATACTATGGGTCGCGTCAACCTTTTTGGAGAGACGTGATGACAGAAATTTTGCTCGACGCCCTGTTCCAGCCGTTCGAACTCAAATCCCTGAAGCTCCGCAATCGTGTGGTGATGGCGCCCATGACGCGCTCGTTTTCGCCCGAAGGCGTACCCGGCGCAGACGTGGCCGAGTACTACCGCCGCCGGGCGAGCCACGGCGTCGGACTGATTCTGTCCGAAGGCACCGTGATCGATCGTCCCGCCTCGAGCAATGACCCCAACATCCCGCATTTTCACGGCGATGCCGCCCTGGCCGGATGGCAACGCGTCATCGACGGTGTTCATGCGGCGGGCGGTGCCATGGGGCCGCAGATCTGGCATGTCGGATCGGTCCGGAGCCCCATGACCGACTGGGTGCCGGCCTCAGGCATCGAGAGCCCGTCGGGCCTGATCGATGCGACTCGGACCCGGGGCGTCGCAATGACAGAGGAGGCGATTGCCGACACCATCGCGGCCTTCGCGCGTGCGGCGGCCGATGCGCGCCGACTTGGGTTCGATGTCGTTGAAATTCACGGCGCGCATGGCTACTTGATCGACCAGTTCTTCTGGGGCGCCACCAATCGGCGCACCGATCAGTATGGCGGCGCCACGCTCAAGGCGCGTTCACGCTTTGCCGTCGAGGTGGTTCGCGCGGTCCGGCGTGCGGTGGGCGAGGAGATGCCCATCGTCATGCGCCTGAGCCAGTGGAAACAGCAAGATTACGCCGTACGGCTGGCGGAGTCTCCCGATGCCATGGCCGAGTGGCTGGTGCCGCTCGTGGAGGCCGGCGTCGACATTCTGCATTGCTCCCAGCGACGTTTCTGGGACGCCGAATTTCCCGAGATCGATGGTGCGGGCGGCCTCAACTTCGCCGGTTGGGCCAAAAAGCTGACCGGAGCCGCCACGATTACCGTGGGGTCGGTCGGGCTGTCGGGAGATTTTCTGGGGGCGTTCGGTGGCGAGACGTCGCAGCCCGCGAGTCTGGTCAACCTGATTCAGCGGCTGGAGCGCCGTGAGTTCGATCTGGTCGCGGTGGGGCGCGCCTTGCTGAGCGACCCGGCGTGGGTACACAAGTTGCGCGAGCGCGGGCCGCTTGCAGGCTTCAAACCGGCCGATTTGGCGACCTTGTATTGATGGGTGAAACGTTTTAATCGCGCGGGTCGGCCAAACGCCTATTGGCCGACCCGCGCGTGCATCCGGGCGTATCCGGTCGTTCGTCGCAACGCCGGATTCCTACCAAATACCGGTTAAGTCTTTTTCACGTAAAACGAGGAGCGATTTGCCCCTCGGCAGAATAGAATCCAATCCCATGAACCGGTGGAGGTGCGGTTCTCCTCCGGCGCAGGCCGCAAAATAGGCGTGCACCCGTTGCGAACGAACCAGGCTCGTGAGAGCCGACATGGGCTCAATTGGATGGACAAGATGCTTGCGATGCGCATCCTGGTCAGGATCGCAGAAACGGAAAGTTTTACGAAAGCGGCAGACCAGCTGCACCTGAGCGTGCCGGTGGTGACGCGCGCCATCGCGAACCTCGAATCGCAACTCGGTACGCGATTGCTTCACCGAACGACACGTTCCGTCACCTTGACGGAGGCGGGCAAGCAATATGTGGATGGCGCCATGTCCATGTTGGGGCAACTCGATGAGCTCGAAAACTCGTTGATCGAGTCTCGCGCGGGCCTGAACGGTTTGCTGCGGGTCGTGGCGTCAGCAGGTTTCGGACTGGCCGGTCTCGCGCCCTGGCTCAAGAGCTATCAGGACAAGTATCCGGAAGTGGTGCTTCAGGTCGCCACCGTGGATCGACCGGTGAATCTGGTGTCGGAAGGGTACGACGTGGGAATTCTAGTTGACCACACGATCACGTCGGAAAATCTGATTCAGCGACCCCTCGCCACGTATGACCGGATCTTGGTTGCGTCGGCAAAGTACGTGAAATCGGCCGGGCTAGCCAGGGTGCCTGGCGATCTTCTCAACTATCGGTTTTTGTCCGAAGAGACAGGCTCCAACGCCACGAATGTCGAATTGGCATTTCGACTCGCGGGGGCGACCGAGCGTATCCGGGTCAAACCCGTATTCCTTACCCCAAGTCCCTGGCTGCTGCGGCAGGCACTCGTGAACAGCATGGGGTTCGCATTGATCCCCAGGCTTTTCGTTGAGGACGACCTGCAAAGCGGGCAACTCGTCGAGTTGATGTCTGAGGCAGAACTCCTAGATCGTTCGGCCATCCAGAGTTTGGTGTATCCGACGCGCAGATTCATGAACAGCCGACTCAGAACCTTCATTGATCACATGCTCGAAGCTGCGGGAAGCCGTGGCGGGTTGCTCGCATAGGTTCCCCGTGCGGATGTGGCAGACGCGCCTTGCGCTTATCAGAGGACTCAATCCATGGCTGAACTTGCTCCCCCCCTCGTTAAACTTCTGGCGATTTCCGGCAGCCTCCGCAAAGCGTCGGTCAATACCAAAATTCTCGAGACCGTGGCGGATTCGGATTTGCTCAACGCGCACGCGGTTATCGACGTGATCGTTCTGACGGACGTGCCCTTGTACAACGAAGATCTGGATTTGGAGGTGCCGCCGCCAGCCGTGCAGGCGCTCAGAGACTCGATTCGTTTCGCAGATGGCGTGATTATCTCGACACCGGAATACAACCATGGCCTGCCGGGCGTACTGAAGAACGCACTGGATTGGGCTTCCCGGCCCCAAGGGCAGTCCTGCCTTGCCGGCAAACCGGTACTGTCACTGTCGGCGTCGCCTGCTTTTACCGGCGGGGTGCGCGCACAGGCGCAGTTGAATGAAACGTTGATTGCCGTCGGCGCTCAGCTCGTGCCTCGCGCGCAAATCGTGATCGGCGGAGCGTCCGAGCAAGTCTCCGCGACACGACTCATGAATGAGGCAACGCTGAACTTCGTCATTGACGGCGTTCGCGATCTGCTTCGCGTGATCGAGCGGAATCGGCACGCACAATATCAGGAGGCGTGAGCGCAAAGCGCAGCCTTCCACCTACGGCTCGGACAAAGCCCCGGGGGCCTCGCCTCCGGGGCTTTTTTATCGGCGCCGGCGGGAAATCGACACCCGGGTACGGCAATGCCGATAAATGTTATCGGGCGAACCGAGGTTCCGACGTTCCGGCATTAAAAATAGAATGAACCGGAACCGTAGCGCCGATCGCGCCCGTCGGGATCGCAACTGTACTCTTTGCCGAATCGCTGAACTGCATGCTTCGCGCCGCCCACAAATCCCTATAGTCGAATGGCACGACAATCCGCGGCCGCATGGCGGTCGTAGCCCCCAAAGCAACGCAGCATCCTGACCGGTGCACGGAGTGAAAAAATGAGCAAGCGACGCGAAGTACCGGGCATTCGCCCCTACGACGGACCCGCAGGCGGATGGGGCGCACTGCGCGCCACCGCTACCGCCGTGCGCCAGCAGATGGAGAGCTTCGAGGCGCCCATCGTGCTGATGCGTACCAATCAGCCCACGGGCTTCGACTGCCCGGGATGCGCGTGGCCCGACAAGGAGCATCGCTCGACGTTCCAATTTTGCGAGAACGGCGCCAAGGCCGTGACATGGGAAGCCACGACCAAGCGCGTCACGCCGGAATTCTTCGCGCAGCACACGGTGTCGTCGCTGCTCGCCATGTCCGACTATGAACTCGAAGACTTTGGCCGCCTGACCCACCCGATGGCCTACGACGCCGCCACCGACAAGTTCGTGCCGGTGGCGTGGGACGCCGCGTTCGCGCGCATCGGCGAGATCCTGCGCAGCTACGATTCGCCGGACAAGGTCGAGTTCTACACGTCGGGGCGCGCCTCGAACGAAGCCGCGTACCTCTTCCAGTTGTTCGCCCGCGAGTACGGCACGAACAACTTCCCCGACTGCTCGAACATGTGTCACGAGCCGACGAGCGTCGGACTGCCGATGTCGATCGGCATCGGCAAGGGCACCGTCTCGCTGGATGACTTCGACGAGACGGAACTCATCATCTCGATCGGCCACAACCCGGGCACGAACCATCCGCGAATGATGGGCACGCTGCACGAAGTCGCGCGTCGCAACGTGCCGATCATCGTCTTCAATCCGTTGCGCGAGCGGGCGCTGGAGCGTTTCGCCGACCCGCAGAACATCATCGAGATGGCGACGTACAGTTCCACGAAGATCGCGTCGACCTACTTCCAGGTCAAAGCAGGAGGCGACGCGGCGGCGCTCAAGGGGATCATGAAGGCGTTGCTCGCGCTCGAAGCCACGCAGGGCAATGTGCTCGACCGCGATTTCATCGCCACCCACACCGAGGGGTTCGACGCGCTCGCCGCCGACCTCGAAGCAACGTCGTGGGCCGACATCGAAAAGGAAAGCGGTCTGACGCGCGACGAACTGGAGCAGGTCGCCGTCGCCTACGCCAAGTCGAACGCCACGATCGTGACGTATGGCATGGGCATCACCCAGCACAACACCGGTACGGCCAACGTGCGCCTCATCGCCGATCTGCTGCTCATGCGTGGCAACTTCGGAAAACCCGGTGCAGGCATCTGCCCGTTGCGCGGCCACTCGAACGTGCAAGGCAACCGAACAGTGGGGATCACGGAGAAACCGTCAGAGGACTTCCTCCAGCGCATTGAAAACGTCTTCGGCTTCAAGCCGCCGCATGGGCACGGTCACGACGCCGTCAAGGCGATGCAGGCCATGGTCGACGGATCGTCCAAGGCGCTCATCTGTCTGGGCGGCAACTTCGCGGTGGCGTTGCCGGATCCGGACTTGTGCTTTCCCGCCATGAAAACGCTGGATCTGAGCGTGCATCTGGGCACGAAACTCAATCGCACGCACCTGCTCGTGGCGAAGGAAACGTTCATCTTGCCGGTGCTCGGCCGTACCGAGCTCGATGTGCAGGCCGGCGGCCCCCAATCGATCACCGTCGAAGATTCGATGTCGATGGTGCACGCGTCTGCCGGCCGGCTCAAACCGGCCTCGGAGCATCTGCGCTCAGAGCCGGCCATCGTGGCGGGCATGGCGCAGGCGACGCTGCCGGCGAGCAAAGTCGACTGGCAGTCGCTTGTCGGCGATTACGACCGCATTCGCGATCTCATCGAGCGCACGGTGCCCGGCTTCGACGACTACAACACGCGCATTCGTGTGCCCGGCGGCTTTCGCATGCCGCTGCCGCCGACCGAGCGTAAATGGGATACCCCGTCGGGCAAGGCGATCTTCTCGGTGTTCAAGGGCGTACGAGAGAACTACGAACCGTGGGCGGACGACGTGCTGCGTCTGATCACGATCCGCAGCCACGATCAGTACAACACCACGATCTATGCGCTGGACGACCGTTATCGCGGCGTGTTCGGCCGTCGTGACGTGTTGTTCATGCACCCGAACGATCTGGCCGCGCACGGGCTGGAACACGGCGATCTCGTCGACATCGAGACGATCTCGTCCGGCCGGGCACTCCGGCTCACGGGCATCACGGTGATCGAGTACAACATTGCGCCAGGCTCGGTCGCCGCCTACTATCCCGAAGCCAATGTGCTGGTGCCGCTCGACTACATCGACGAGGACAGCGGAACGCCGTCATACAAGTCGATTCCCGTTCGTGTCCTGCGCAGCGCGCAGCGCGTCGAACCCGCTGCGACACCTGCTGCAACACCGGCCGCGTCATGACCTGCTGACCCCGAGTGCCGCACACGGACGCCGGGATCGGCCCGCGCGCGGCGTAGCGCTCATCCAACCGCCCGGCGCCGCCGAGCCATCGCACCACCCGTGAGCGAACGGGTGCGGCGCGGTGTCGCCTGCGCCCGGCCGTTGCCTCACTTCAGAGAACGCTCATGGACATGTTAGATGCCCTACAACTGGCCCGATTGCAGTTCGCATTCACGGTCTCGTTTCACATTGTTTTTCCCGCGATCAGCATCGGTCTGGCGAGCTTTCTCGCGGTGCTCGAATGGCGCTGGCTGGCCACCGGCGACGAAGCCTACAAGGACATGTTTCTCTTCTGGTCGAAGATCTTCGCCATCGGCTTCGGCATGGGGGTCGTATCCGGTGTCGTCATGGCGTATGAGTTCGGCACCAATTGGGCCGGCTTCTCACACGTGGCGGGCAACATCACGGGGCCGCTCCTGACTTACGAAGTGCTCACCGCGTTCTTCCTCGAAGCGGGGTTCCTCGGCATCATGCTCTTCGGATGGGAGCGTGTGAGCGAGCGTGCGCATTTCTTCGCCACGCTGATGGTCGCCGTGGGCACGCTCATCTCGACGTTCTGGATTCTCTCGTCGAACAGCTTCATGCAAACGCCGCAGGGCTATGCCATCGAAGCCGGGCGCATCGTGCCGGTCGACTGGTTCAAGGTGGTGTTCAATCCGTCGTTCCCCTATCGGCTGGCTCACATGACCATCGCGGCGTTCATCGTGGCGGCGTTCATCGTCGCGGCGTGTGGGGCATGGCACTTGCTCAAGGGGCGTCGCGACAAGCCCGTCAAGCGCAGCTTTTCGATGGCACTTTGGATACTGCTGGCGCTCGCGCCGATTCAGATTGTCGTGGGCGACGCGCACGGCCTGAATACACGCGAATACCAGCCCGCCAAAATCGCGGCCATCGAAGGGCTCTGGGAAACGGAGAAGGGCGGCACCGCGCTCAACCTGTTCGGCCTGCCCGACATGGACGCGGAAGTGACGCGTTACGCCGTCAAGGTGCCGCATCTGGGCAGCCTGATCCTCACGCACTCGTGGGACGGCGAAATCCGGGGTCTCAAGGAATTCGCCCCGCAGGACCGGCCGTATTCGCCGGTCATCTTCTGGACGTTCCGCATCATGGCCGGCCTCGGCATGCTCATGCTGCTCACGGCGCTCCTCGGCGTCTGGCTGCGCATTCGCGGAAAGTTCTACGAGACCCGCTGGTATCAGTGGATGGTGCTGTGCATGGGGCCTTCCGGGCTGATCGCATTGCTCGCCGGATGGATCACGACGGAAGTCGGACGTCAGCCGTGGACCGTCTACGGCGTGCTGCGCACGACGCAATCCGTCTCGCCGGTGAGCGCGCAGCAAGTCGGCGTGTCGCTGCTGATCCTCGTCGTCGTGTATTTCCTCGTGTTCGGCATGGGGGTGTACTACATGCTCAAGCTCATGAAGCAGGGGCCGAGCGAGAGAGCCGAGTATTTCGTGCGTCTGAAGCATCCGGGACTGAACAACCGCGCGTTGTCGGAACCGTTCGAAGCCGTTCAGGGGGAGTGACGTCATGCATATCGATCTACCTGTGGTCTGGGCGGCCATTATCGGCCTGGGCGTGTTCATCTACGTCGTCCTCGACGGCTTCGATCTCGGCATCGGTCTGCTGTTTCCGTTCTTCGACAGCAAGAGCGAGCGCCAGGTCATGCTCAACACGGTCGCACCGGTGTGGGACGGCAACGAGACGTTTCTGGTGCTGGGCGGCGCCGGGCTGTACGGCGCGTTTCCTGTCGTGTACGCGACACTGCTTCCGGCAAATTACCTGCCACTGATCATGATGGTGGTCGGTCTGATCTTTCGTGGCGCCGCGTTCGAGCTTCGCGCCAAGGCACGCCGCACGCAACATCTGTGGGATCTCGCCTTCATCGGCGGCTCGGCGCTCGCGGCGTTCTGTCAGGGTGTCGTGCTGGGGTCGTTGTTGCAGGGCATCCGGATCGTGAACGAGCAATTTGCCGGCGGCCCGTTCGACTGGCTCTCGCCGTTCAGCGTGTTTTGCGGCATGGGCGTACTCGTCACCTATGCAACGTTGGGGTGTGGCTGGCTCATCCTCAAGACGGACGGCGAGTTGCAGCGCAAGATGCGCCTGCTCATGCGCCCCATGGTCACGGTGCTGCTCGGCATGGTGGCGCTGGTCAGCCTGTGGACGGTGCTCGGCCTGCCGGGCGTGGCGCAGCGCTGGTTCGCCAGCGGCATGCTGGGCTGGTTCCTGCCCGTGCCGATTCTGGTCGTGGCCTGTGTGGCGGGGATCTTCCGTTCGGTGCGCCTGCGTCATGAAGCCGCGCCGTTCGTGTTGACGCTCGCCCTGTGCTTTCTTGGGTACAGCGGACTCATTATCAGCATCTGGCCGAACATCCTGCCGCCCTCGCTCACCATCTGGCAGGCCTCGTCCAGCCCGCAGAGCCAGCAGTTCGCGCTCGTGGGCACGGCCATCGTGCTGCCGATCATTCTCGTCTACAACGCGATGCAGTACCGGGTGTTCCGGGGCAAGGTCCGCGAGCACGACGCCGGCTATCACTAACTTTTGAATTCACGCTGTCATGATTGTCCGGCCCAAACAAAGCTGGTTCCGTCTCCTGTTCGTCTGGAACGGTTCCGTCTTGCAGTCGATCATTCCTCAGCTTCTGTTCATGGGGGCGGTCAGCAGTCTGGCCGTCTTCACGCAGGGGCGAATCTTCGGCGAAAAGATCCCGCTCAACACCACGCTGCTCACGCTGTTCGGGCTCACGCTTGCCATTTTTCTGGCGTTTCGCAACAACGCCAGCTACGAGCGCTTTAACGAGGCACGTCACCTGTGGGGGAATGCGCTGATCGCGTCGCGCGCGCTCGTGTCGCAATTGTTGTGCTACCTGCCTGCCGGCGGTGAAGCGCAGCGTGTGGCCGATCTCACCGTGGCCGTGACCTATGCGCTCAAGCACGAACTGCGCGACAGCGATCCCTATGACGATCTGAGCAAGCTGTTGGGACCGGGACAGGCGGCCTGGCTCGGCAACCGGAAGTACCGCCCCATGGCGATACTTCACCTGCTGCGTGAACGCGTGAGCCGCGCGCACGCGCAGGGGGCGCTCACGGACGCGCAGTTCTGGACCGTCGACGCGCAACTCGTCGACCTCGGCAAGACGATCGGCGGGTGCGAGCGCATTGTGTCGACACCTATTCCGTTCGCCTACAGCGTGCTGCTGCACCGCACGGTCTACACCTACTGCATGTTGCTGCCGTTCGGTCTGGTCGATTCGACGGAGTTCTTCACGCCATTGCTGTGCGTGTTTATCTCTTACACGCTGATCGCACTGGAGGCGATCGCCAACGAGGTGGCCGAACCGTTCGGCGTTGCGCCGAATGCGCTGGCGCTCGACGCCATGACGCGCAATATCGAGCGTTCGGTGTTCGAACTCTGCGGGCGTGAGCTGCCGGACCCCGTCACGCCGAAGTTTCCGTATCAGCTGACCTGAGCGGGCGGGATGCCGGGGCGCAACTGTACTTCGTCACGCAGCGGCGAACTGTCATCCTTGGCGACGGATGGCGCGCCTATGCTGTGGACATCACTCCCCATGTCTAGCCGAATACGGTCCGTCTCGTGAACGCCATCGTCGACCTTCCCGTTGTTTCGATATCCGCTGCGTCAGCGCAACCGGGCGAGCATGGCGCGCCCGTTGTGGACCTGCGCGGGCGGCCGCTTCGCGATTTGCGCCTGTCCGTCATCGATCAGTGCAATTTCCGGTGCACCTATTGCATGCCCCGCGACACGTTTGGCGCCGGGTATCCTTTCCTGCCGGCCTCGGCGCGCCTATCGTTCGATCAGATGGAGACGCTGGCACGCGCCTTTGCTTCGCTGGGCGTCGACAAGATCCGCATTACCGGCGGCGAGCCGCTTTTGCGACGCGGCGTCGAACATCTCATCGAGCGGCTTGCCCGTATTCCGACGTGGGACGGCCGCCCCATGGAGATTGCGCTGACGACCAATGGCGTGCTGCTCAAGGACAAGGCGCGCGCGCTGCGCGACGCCGGACTCACGCGCGTGACCGTGAGTCTCGATGCGCTGGACGACGCGGTGTTCCGGCGCATGACCGACACCGATACGCCGGTCGCGCGGGTGCTGGAGGGCATTGCCGTTGCCGGTGCGGTGGGGCTCGCGCCGGTCAAGGTCAATACGGTGATCGAGCGCGGCGTGAACGACAGCCAGATCTTGCCGCTGGTACGCCACTTCAAAGGCACCGGGGTGGCGCTTCGCTTTATCGAATACATGGACGTGGGCGGTGCCGCAGGCTGGGGCATGTCGCGTGTCGTGACAGCCAGTGAAGTGCGCGACAGGGTGGCGTCGATGTATCGGCTCGTCGCCGTGGACGCCGCGGACGCCGTGAGACCCGGCAGCACGTCCGTCAACTACCGGCACGAGGACGACGGCTCGGAGGTCGGCTTCATCGCCAGCGTCTCGCAGCCGTTTTGTGGCGATTGCACACGGGCGCGGGTGTCCTCCGACGGGCAACTCTATACCTGTCTGTTCGCCACCCAGGGCATGGACCTCAGGCCGTGGCTGAGCGACGGGGCGTCGCCGGCGCGGCTCGCGGAGGCGGTTCGCACCCATTGGCAGTCACGCGGTGACAATTATTCCGAACGTCGGGGCCGGCGCGGCGCGCACGGCGACAAACGTCAGTATCCGACGATTCGCATGTCATTGGTCGGCGGCTGAAGCCGCCGTAGCGCGTGCGTCGTTCCGTCAGGCGTCGTGCGATCGATGCGCGCGAATCGCGGGCGATGAGACCGCTCACCGCGCGCCAGGCGTCGGCACGCTCTGCCGTGCGCAGGCGCCGGCCAGTTTGCCGACCGTAATGACGGCCTGCTCGATCTCGGGCGACCACGGTGTGCTGTAGTTCAGGCGAATGAAGTTGGGGTAGCTGCCGGAGGCTGAGAACATGTAGCCGGGCCCGATGGTAATGCCGCGCTCGAGCGCCTGCTCATAGAGCTTCATGCCGTCGACCGCGCGGGGCAATTCCACCCAGAGCACGTAGCCGCCGGCAGGATTCGAAAGTCGCGTCCCCTCGGGGAAAAAGCGCGTCACGATGGCCTTCATGAGATTGGCCTGTTGGGCATAGGTCTTGCGAAGTCGGCGCAGATGATGCTCGTATCCGTCACGCTCCAGAAACTCCGCGATCGCGATCTGCGGGATGGACGCCGTCGTGAGCGTGTTCAGAAACTTCAGTTTCTCGACCTGATCGCGGTATCGCCCCGGGAGCGCCCAGCCGATCCGGTAGGCCGACGCCAGCGTCTTCGAAAACGATGAACAATGCAGTACCAGTCCGGCGGTGTCGAACTGCTTGAGCGTCGTCGGATACGACTCGCCGTAATACAGCTCGTTGTAGACGCCATTTTCGATGATGGGCATCTCCAGCTCGGTGGCCAGCGCCACCAAGGCCCGCTTGGCATCGTCCGGCATCTCGAAACCCAGCGGATTCTGGAAATTCGGCATGACCATGCATGCCGCGATGCGCTGTTCCTTCGCGATAGCGGCGAGCGCCTGCACGTCGATGCCGCGCGCCGGATCGGTCGGAATCTCGATGGCCTTCATGCCCATGCGCTCGATCGCGTGCAGCATGGCGTAGAAGGTCGGCGACTCCACGGCCACTACGTCTCCCGGCTTGGCGACGGCCTGAAGACAGAGATTGATGGCTTCGGTCGCGCCCACCGTCACGATGATCTCGGCAGGATCGACGCTCACGCCTTTCTCGGAGTAACGCTTGGCGATCTGTCGGATCAGCTTGGGATGACCGGGAGGCAGCGCGTTCTTCATGCCGCGCAACGAATCGTCGCGTGCGGCGGAATACGCGTAGCGGTTGAGCTTTTCGAAGGGAAATGCGGCTGGATCGGGATAGGGCGATCCCAGTGGAACGGCGTCGTTAGCCGAGATCGATCGAAGGGTGGACAGTACCAGTCGGCTCACGTCGACAGAAGCCGAAATGGCAATCGGTTTTGGACTGACCGGCGAGGCGAGCTGCGCACCGCCGCCTTCGCGCGCACTGACAAAGTATCCCGATTGCGGCCGACTGACGATCAGGCCACGGCTTTCGAGCAACAAGTAGGCCCGGATGACCGTGGTAATGCTGATCTGGCGCTGCTGGCTCGTTTGCCGCACCGAGGGCAGACGTTCCCCGGGTTGATAGACACCTTTGCGGATCTGGCCCTCGATGTCGCCCGCCAGCGTCTCGTAAAGTCTCATTTCGTGCTCGCTCCCTGACAACGTCCCGCCCTGCACCTCGGATTCCGATGGTCTGCGCGGGGCTCGCACAACTCTATCAGAACTGTACTCTTCGGATGTCGCCGTTTTTGTGCACTCACACATCGGTTTCCAAGCACTACCCTTCAGTCAATGGATATCGAAGGCACGATCATGGCGACCGAAGAAGGAAGACTGCAAATCACGCGGGCAACGCATACGATGTTCGCGCGCATGACGATCGCGGGCGCACGCTTGCCCGACCCTGCTCGAAAGCTCACCGCGGGAGGTCGCGATGAACCTGCTTGAGGCCATGCGCGTATACACGCGCGTCGTCGAGCGCGCCGGCATTTCTAGCGCTGCGCGCGATCTCGGCATCGGACAATCGGCGGTGAGCGAGCGCATCGAGCGTCTCGAACAGTTTCTGGGCTGTCAGTTGCTGCAACGCACGACTCGGGCGTTCAAGTGCACGCCGGAAGGGGAGATTTTTTACACGCACAGCAAGCAGGTGGTCGAGGCGGCCGCGCAGGCGGTTTCCGAAGTGTCGCGAGACCACGCGCTGTTGAAGGGATACCTCCGGATATCGGCGCCGCATTGCCTTGGCGAGGGCATCATTCCCGAGGCGTTGCGCCACCTGCGCGATATCTGCCCGTCGATGACCTTCGATCTGGTGCTGGAGGATCGTGCCCTTGACCTGATCTCGGAGGGGGTGGACCTGTCGTTTCGACTTGGACGATTGACGGACGGCAGTTTCGTCGCCTGCAAGTTGGGGCAGGTGCCACGCATGCTCGTGGCCGCGCCGTCGTACCTGGCACGTGCGAGCGCGATTCACGGGAGGGACGATCTGGCAGACCACCCGTTCATTCGCATCAAAGGCGATTTCGACAGCGAGCAGTTGCCGTTGATCGATCCTTGGGGACACGAAGACGCTGCACCGATTCGCACCGCAATGACGACGAGTCATTGGCGGCCGATGTACGACATGCTGCGCAGCGCGGCGGGTATCGGCGTAATCAAAGTGCCGGCGGGTATCGATGCGCTGAGAGATGGCAGCCTGGTGCCGGTCCTTCCCGGATACGAAGTCCCCCCTCTGGACCTGCATCTGCTGATCCAGTCGAAGCACCCGTTCCCGCTGCGGATTCGGCATGCCGTCGACGAGATTCGAAAGTGCATGCCGGAGATTTTGAGGGCCCGCGCGACGCCGGGAGATACGCGATGAGACCTACCGGCGATGCGCGCGAAAAGATCCGGCGCCGACGTCGACAGGCGTTGTGGTTCGTGGCCCTGTGGTGTGCGGGCGTCGCGTTGACCGCTGCGGTGACGTTGCCTTTGCATCTGCTCGTCGTCTGGGCAAGGTAAGCCGCGAACACCACGAATGCCACGAATGCCGCGCGGGGCGCCTGCGACCTATACTTTTTTTGAGCGAACGCCTTGTTCGCCCGCCCCGTCGCTTCGTTCGGTATCAGGAGACCATCATGACTCGCAAATACATCGATTGCCGGGAATTTCCCAGTGAAACGAACTGCTCCGTCGCCCTCAGCGCAGACTCGGAGAACGAGTTGCTGGAGGCGGCCGTTCAGCATGCGGTGACGGTCCACAAGCACGCCGACTCCCCGGCGCTTCGCTCACAACTGAAGACACTGTTCCACGACGGCACGCCACCGGTCGAGTCCCCGCCTCGCGGCTGAAGGCGGGGAAATGAGCGACGTGACTGCCGGGGTGAGACGACGGGTTTGGGACGCCAAGCCGAAACGTATACGGAATGGTGCAATTGTATAATCTGGGTGCCATTCACTCCGGCCTTGTCCAACGTCTCCGTGACCCGATTCATTCCTGCACACTCGCCCGCTAACGGCGATACCGCCTCCCTGTCGACGGCAGAACGCGCCCATGCGGAAATTCGTCGGCAGATTCTGTCGGGCGAATTGCCTGAGGGCGCGCCGATTCGTCAGGACGAGATTGCGGCGCGTCTGGGCGTGAGCAAGATTCCGGTGCGCGAGGCGCTGATGCGTCTGCAATCGGAAGGATGGGTGGTGCTCAAGCGCAATGCCGGGGCGTTTGTCACGCCGCTCACGGTGAGCGACTGTGTCGAGATGCTCGACATGCGTATCGCGCTCGAATGCCGCGCGCTGGAACTGGCCGTGCCCAACATGGCGCCCAGTGATCTGGCCGTGGCAGAGCAGTGGCTCCAACGCTACGCGAAAGCGGACACGCCACAGTCGTGGAGCGAACTGAATCTTGCCTTCCATCAGGCACTGTACGCGCCGGCCAATCGCCCACGTCTGGTCGCTACGGCGCACGCGGCTCAGGAGCGCATGGGCCGCTTTCTGCGCGCGCATCTGTCTGCGGTCAACGATCACCAGCGCTCCACTGACGAGCACCTCGCCATCCATCGCGCCTGCGCCGCCGGCGACACCAAAACGGCTGTGCGACTGCTGCGCAAACACCTCGAACAAACACAACGCGAAGTGATGGCGTTCTTCCGGCTGAACGCGAAGGCGTAAGCGTTACCTCAGTCTTTTCGTCACGGGGAAACACGACTCCCGGCCGTCGTTGTTTGCGCAAAATCGTATACGAAATGAATAAATCATATACGGCAACATTTATGTTCGCGTATAGTCCGTGTGACCCGGGTCATGTGTCCCGGGGCAGTCGGGCAGTCCCGCGCGGGACTTCGTGCCCGTCACCTGTCTCGCCTGTCGTGTGCCAACGAGGCGCTGTGTGCGCCCGCGTGGCCATGTAAAGCGTATCCAGGACGCCTCGCCGCTGTGTTGTTTTCCAGGGCTAGGACTTTCCCTGATCCGACGCAACCCCTGATTGCCGGAATCGAGAACCTGGGTGTAATGTCTTTACATGTATATACAACGTAGGGCGAACGACTCATCCACATCTATCAGGAGGATTTCATGTCTGAATCGAAGCGTCTTCAGGGGGCTGCCGTGTGGCGCGGTGCCGAAATGCTGAACAACGACCGTTGGGTCAAGACGTTCCCGGCGGTGGTGCTCAATCAGATCGATGCTGCGCTGGAGCAGACGCGCAACGTCGCCTGGCGCGACATCAATCGTCAGAACTTTCCGCTGCCCGACGCGGGCGCATTTTTCGACGACGTTCGCGAAGAACTCGAAAACGGTTCGGGCATGGTGAAGATCCGCGGCCTCGATGTGAGCCGCTACGACGCCGAAGCGCTCCGTCGCATCTGGTACGCGCTCGGCGCGCATCTGGGCACGCCGATGTTCCAGAACTGCCGTGGCGAAGTCATGCGCGAAATCAAGGACGAAGGCATGGGCGTGGGCGCGAAGCTGTATGGCGCGACCGTCGACAGCTCAGGCAAGCAGTTCCTCTCGTCGGGCGCCCGTACGCTATCTCCCGGCCAACTGCGTTTTCACACCGATCGTTGCGATGTCGTGGGCCTGTTGTGTGTGCGTCAGGCGTCAGAAGGCGGTGTGAGCAAGCTCGCCAGCAGTGCGACCGTCTACAACGAGATGCTCAAGCGTCGCCCCGACCTGCACGCTCTGCTGTGCAAGCCGATCCCGCGCAGCCGTTTCGGCGAAGAAGCCGGCGGCGAGCACATTGCCTACGACTTGCCGATTTTCGGCGTGCGAGACGGCAAGCTGACGAGCCACTTCTCGCTCACTTATATTGAAAACGCCCAGATGCTTCCGGGCGTGCGCAAGCTCAGCGACGCCGAGCACGAAGCGATCCAGATGCTCCTGGCGCTGGCCGAAGAAGAGTGCTTCCAGATGCGCTTCGCCCCGGGCGACATTCAACTGCTGAACAACCACATCGTGTACCACGGCCGCACCGCCTTCGTGGACGACGTGCAGACCGGTCAGGACCGTATGCTCATGCGTCTGTGGTTGTCGGTGCCGAATTCGCGCGCGTTGCCCGAAGACCACGCCGTCCTGTGGGGCGACGTCGGCGCCGGCAAGCCGCATGGCGGCATCGCCCAGCCCGCCGCCGCGTTGCCGCTGTAATCCCATGACCCTATGAAGCTGCGAAGCTGCGATGCTCGCAGCGCCGAACCTACAAACGCAAGACGCAAGGAGAGACTTCCCCATGACCCCGATCGAACGGCAGGACAAGAAACGCGCAATCCGCAAGACCGCCCCGCTGCGCACACTGCTCATTCCGCTCATGCTGGGCGGCCTCGGTGCGCTGTCGACGGCTGCCTCGGCGGCTCCCGACTACGGCAACTGCCAGGTCACCGGCACGCGCGGTTCGGTCAAGCTCGAAACGGTAACGCCGGGCGCACTGTCGGTGCGTCCCGTGCTGCCGGCGCCCGGCTGGTGGAACGGCGACTCGCCCGACACCATCAAGGACGGCTTCGAGTACTGCATGGCCGCCAACATGGCCCACCGTGCCGGTCTCGATCGCGTGATCGTCGTCAACCGCTCGTTTGCGCAGGTGGTGGCAGGACAGGCGAAGGGCTTCGATATCGCGCTGAGCGAAATCACCATCACCGATGAGCGCAAGAAGGTCGTGAACTTCACCGACCCGTACTTCAGCTCGGATCAGGGCATTCTCGTGAAGACCGGCACGAAGGTCGACAAGGACAGCATCAAGAAGATGCGTCTGGGCGTGAAGCAGGGCACCACGATCCTGCCGTACCTGACGGACAAGGTGAAGGTCGCCGAGCATCCGAAGGTCTACACCGACGCCGCGGCCATGTACGCCGCCCTTGCCGCCGGTCAGGTCGACGCCGTGCTGTACGACACGCCGAACGTGCTGTCCATCGCGAAGAAGTCGGAAGGCCGTTTCGAAGTGGTGGGCCGTTACGACACCAGCGAACAATGGGGCGGCCTCGTCAACAAGGACTCGCCGAATCTCGCGGCATTCAACAAACTGATCGCCGAGATGAAAAAAGACGGCACGTTCGACCGTCTGGCCACGCAATATCTTGTGCCGAGCCTCGGTGCCGATCCCGCCAAGCTGCCTGTCCTGACGCCGTGAGGTCGCCACGACCATGAGCCAATCCACGCAAAAGGCGCCGGGGGCGATCCTCGGCAGCATGGGCCGGGAGCGTCGCCTGAACATCGGCGGCATGCCCGCCGCGCCCACGGTGTTGTGTCTGTGTGCCCTGCTGGGGGCGGCGCTTGCCATCGCCAGCAGCGTCTATACGATCATCGCGTTTCGTGAGGGGCTGCTTGCCAATCAGCTCGGTGGCTGGTGGGTGCCGGTGGGTACCGGCGTGCTCGGGGTGGCGTCGCTTGTCGTGCTCTGGCCGCTCGCGCGCGCGGTTGCGCGCTACCGGGACTTCGGGCGTGCCACATCGCGACACGATGTCGTGGCGGCGCGCGTCGCCAAGTCGGAAGCCGGCGTGCAAAGCTGGATCACGCTGGGCTACACGCTGGCGCAACTGATCGTCGTGCTCGCGTTGCAGTTCGTCCTGGCGAACGATCTGGCGGTGGCGAAGACATTCTTCCTCGTGCCGCTGATCGTCAAGACGTTCCCGCTCGTGCTCGAAGCCTTCTGGGTGAACGTGAAGATCTTCCTGATTGCGGAAGTCTTCGTGCTGATCTGGGGACTGATCGTTGCGCTGGCCATGTTCGCCCCGGGCAACGCCGGCAAGCCGTTGCGCTTCATCGCCACGGCCTATGTCGACATCTTCCGGGCGATGCCTGCCGTGCTGGTGATCTATCTGGTCGGCTTCGGTCTGCCGCTCACCGGCGTGCCGATCCTGAAGGATCTGTCGCTGACCACCTACGTGGTGATTGCGTTGACGCTGACCGTCGGGGCTTACGTCGCAGAGATCTATCGCGCCGGCATTCAGGGCGTGCACTGGTCTCAGGTCGCCGCAGCACGCTCGCTCGGCCTGTCGTACACGCAGACGTTGCGCTTCGTGGTGCTGCCCCAGGGCATTCGTCAGATCATTCCGCCGCTGCTCAATGCCTTCATCGCGTTACAGAAGGACACGGCGCTCGTGAACGTGGTCGGCGTGATCGACGCCTTCAATCAGTCGATGGTGATCGCGTCGAACCACTACAACCTGTCGGCGGCAACGACCGTAGCCATTCTGTTCATCATCATCTCGGTTCCGCAGGTGCGTTTCGTGGAACGGATGGCAAAACGCGACCGTGCCCGCATGCGTGCGGGTGGCGCCTGAGGAGCGAACGACCATGTCATTCATCGAGATTCGCGACATTGCCAAGTCGTACGGCGACGTGTCGGTCATCAACGGTCTGGCGATGACGGTGGAAGCGCATCAGGTGGTTTGCCTCATCGGGCCGTCCGGCTCCGGCAAGTCGACGCTGCTGCGCTGTATCAACGGCCTGGAGCCGATCGACGCGGGCGAGATTCTCGTGCACGGCGAGCGCATTACCGGCCCGGGCGTGGACGTCAATTCCCTGCGCCGCGACATCGGTATCGTGTTCCAGGGCTACAACCTGTTCCCGCACATGACCGTGCTGGAGAACGTCACCCTTGCACCGATCCGCGTGCTCAGGCAGCCCAGGCGTGAAGCCGAAGCCCGCGCGATGGCGTTGCTCGAACGCTTCGGTCTTGCGCACAAGGCCAACGAGTACCCTGATCGCATGTCGGGCGGACAGCAGCAGCGTGTGGCCATCGTACGCGCGCTGGCGATGGACCCGATGGTGCTGTTGCTCGACGAAATCACGTCGGCGCTCGATCCCGAATTGGTGTCCGAAGTGCTCAACATCGTGCGCGATCTGGCGCACGAAGGCATGACGATGCTGCTCGCCACGCACGAGATGGGATTCGCACGCGAAGTGGCATCGAAGGTTTGCTTCCTGTGTGACGGAGCGGTCTGCGAAGAAGGGCCGCCGGAGCAGATCTTCGGCGATCCGCAGCAGGAGCGCACACGCGCGTTCCTGCGCAGCATTCGTCAGGCGAAGCGCCTTTGACGCACAACAGCAGGTAACGTTGGAGGCGCCCCGAAGATCGGAAGGTCTTCGGGGTTTTCTCGTTGTCCGCAGGTAAAATCGTGTGCTTTGCATCGACGGTCTTTACATCACATGCTCGCGCACGCCTTCACCCCCTACGAGTCGACGATTGCCGCCGTGCTGGACACACTGGGCATGGCGGCACACGCCGACAGCGACGACGGTTCGCACGACTGGTCGCATCTCATTCGCGTGTGGACGCTGGTCAAGGAGATCGCGGCGCACGAAGCGCGCGAATCGTCTGATGCATCCGAATCGTCTGAATCGGCGATCGATCTGGAAATGCTCGCAGTGGCCACGCTGCTGCACGACTGCGTAGCGGTCGAGAAGAACGACCCGCGTCGCTCGCAGGCCTCGCGCCTGTCGGCCGACAAGGCGCGCGGCATCTTGCAGGCGATGGGCTGGGCGGCCGAACGTATCGACGCCACCGCGCACGTCATCGAGGCCCACAGCTTTTCGGCGGGCATCGCGCCGAAGTCGCGCGAAGCCGGTATCCTGCGCGACGCCGACCGGCTCGACGCGATTGGCGCCATCGGCATCGCCCGCACGTTCTATGTCGCGGGACGCATGGGCTCGCGCCTGTACGATCCGATCGATCCGTTTGCCGGGGATCGGGCGCTGGAAGATCGCCGCTTTGCACTCGATCACTTCGAGGCAAAGCTCTTTCATCTGGAGGACGGGCTGACGACGAACGCGAGCAAGGCCATCGCGCGGCGACGCGTCGCAACGATGCGCACGTTCGTCGAGATGCTGCGAGAGGAAATCGGGGCGGCGTCCTGAGCACGCCTCGCCGCGCTTTACTCGTTGCTCGTCGATCCAGGCGCCCGCCGCACAATGCCCGTCAGCGCGCGGCGACGGCGTCGAGCGGCACTTCCAGCCCGACCTTGACGTTGCTCATCGAGACCAGCGTCTTGAAGCGCTTGACGTTGTTGCTCTCGAAGAACAGCGCACGCGTGAGCGCCGTGTATTGCGCCATGTTCTGCACGACCATGATCACCACGAAGTCGCATTCTCCTGCCACGTAATAGCACTGCTGCACCTGCGGGCACGCCAGAAAGCTGCGCTTCATCGCGTCGAGCAGGTCGAGGCGCTCATTCTCCACCTCGACTTCCGTAATGATCGTGAGCGGGTAGCCCACCTGTTCCGGGTCGACCAGCGACACCGTCTTGCGCGTCACCCCTTCGTCCGCCAGTTTCTTCAGTCGCCGGTTCACGGCGGCCGATGACAGATTCACTTGCGCGCCCAGTGCGTGCTGGGGTGTCGTCGCGTCTTGCTGGATCGCCGCGAGCAGGGCGATGTCGTAGCTGTCGAGGCTCATGGGCGCAATAAAAGTTCGATCGAGACGCCGAAAACGCGCAAATCGTACGCGCTCTCCGGAATATTATTCAGGCAGCCAGATGATACTCCGCTAGCGGCGACTTCCCGGATCCTCGCATTGGCGCTTCATCGGCTGCGTTTGCTGAACGTCTTCCCATTCCGACAAGTACAACGACCGACTCATGTCCGACACGAAAGCCTCCGCCCTCCGTCTGAACGGCCCTGTCATGTTGCAACAACTGCGCGAACTCGGCGAGATCGGCGCCGACCCCGTCGCCGGCGGACGCACGCGCGTGGCGCTCACCGACGACGAGAAGGCTGGCCGCGATCGGGTCGTCGCGTGGATGCGCGAGCTCGATCTCGATGTACAGGTCGATCGCATCGGCAACATCTTCGGCACGCTGCCGGGCGAGAGCGGTGCGCACGACGCCTCCGGAGCGAAGCCGCGTCCCCTGATGATGGGCTCGCATATCGATACCGTCATCAACGCCGGTGCGCTCGATGGCTGCTACGGCGTGCTCGCCGGTCTGGCCGTTGCGCGGGCGTTTCGCGAGGCGGGCATCGTACCGTCGCGTCCAATCACGGTCGCGGCATTCACCAATGAGGAAGGCGCGCGCTTTCACCCCGACATGATGGGGTCGCTGGTGCACGCGGGTGGCTTGTCGGTTGACGAGGCGCTCGATGCGATCGGCACGGATGGCGCTCGTCTGGGCGACGAACTCGTTCGCATTGGTTATGCCGGCGACATGGAGCCGGGCACCCTCGTGCCGCACGAATATCTCGAACTGCATATCGAACAAGGTCCGGTTCTCGAAGCGGAAGGGCTGGAGATCGGCGTCGTGGAACGTTTGCAGGGCATCTCGTGGCAACAGATCACGGTGCAGGGCAACGCGAACCATGCGGGCACGACACCCACGCGCCTGCGCCACGATGCCGGTTACGTTGCCGCCGCCGCCGTGGCCGAACTTCGGCGCATTGCCGTCGAGTCCGGCACGACGCTCACGACCGTAGGCACGATGAAGCTAGAGCCGGGTGTCATCAACGTGATTGCGCGCAAGGCGGTATTCACTGTCGACATGCGTGACCCGAACGATGAACGTCTCACGCAAAGCGAAGCCATGCTGAGCGATTTTCTGACGAGGATGGCGACACAAGAGGGCGTTCGCATCTCGACCGAGCGGCTCGCGCGTTTCTCGCCGGTTGTCTTCGACGCGGAACTGGCCGATGCCATCGAAGCCAGCGCAAAGCGCATGGGGCTGTCGTACCGGCGCATGACGTCGGGCGCGGGTCACGACGCGCAGATGATCGCGCGCATCGCGCCTGCGGCCATGATTTTCGTGCCGAGCCGTGGCGGCATCAGCCATAACCCGCGCGAGCATACCGACGACGATCAGCTTGTGCGCGGCGCCGAAGTGCTGCTCGATGTCGTTGCCCGACGTCTCGGCGTCGCACATTAATCGCGGGAGCGCTGTTCTCACATCCCGCCATCACGGAGCCCCCCCGATGCTTCACCTCAATGCGCATGCCACGCGTGCGCCATACCCGGCCGTTCTTCAGGACATCATGAGCATCGCCCGCGCACAGCAGAGCCGTGAGTGGCTTTCCCATTGGGACGGCCTGACGCCCGGCAGCACACCGCTGCGTTCGTTGCCCGATCTGGCGGCGTCGCTTGGTGTGCGCAGCGTGCTGGTCAAAGACGAGGCGCAGCGCGCCGCGCTCGGCAGCTTCAAGGCGCTCGGTGCGCCCATCGCGCTGGTTCGCCTGCTGTTGCGTCGGTTCGAAGGGCAAGGCTTTACGGCCCGGTCGCTGTTCAGGGGCGAGCATCGCGACGCACTGAGCGAATTTACGGCAATTAGCGCCACGGACGGCAATCACGGCCGCGCGCTGGCCGCAGCGGCGCAAAGCATCGGTTGTCGCTGTGTCATCGTCCTGCATGCGCATGTTAGCGACGAGCGCGAGCAGGCGATTGCCGCGTACGGCGCGCAGATCGTACGAATCGCGGGCAATTACGACGAGTCCGTCGCCGAAGCGGCGGCGCTGGCCGCGCGCAACGGCTGGTATGTCGTATCCGATACGTCCTACGAGGGATATGAGGTCATTCCGCGCGACGTCATGCAGGGCTACGGCATCGTGGCGGCGGAAGTCTGCGAGACGCTGGCGCACGGCGCGGCGCAACAGGATGCCGCGTGTCCGGTCACGCATGTCTTCGTGCAAGGCGGCGTGGGCGGCCTGGCGGCGGGGGTCGTGAGTTATCTCTGGGAGCGCTGGGGTGCGTGGCGCCCGACGTTCGTGGTCGTGGAGCCGGCGCAGGCCGACTGCCTGTATCAGAGCGCCATGGCGGGCAAGCCGGCATCGGCGTGCGGATCGGTGGATTCCGTGATGGCGGGGCTGGCTTGCGGTGAAACGTCGCCGCTCGCCTGGCGCTTCCTGCAATCGTCGGTCGATGCGTTCATGACGGTCACCGATGCGCAGGCCGTGCAGGCAATGAAGCAACTCGCGCGCGGCAGCGACAACGACGTGCCATTCGTCGCGGGCGAATCGGGTGTCGCCGGGCTTGCCGGACTGATGCACGCGGCGGCGACACCGGCGATGGCGACGGCGCTGGGCCTCACGCCGGACGCGCGCGTGCTGCTCATCAGCACCGAGGGCGCGACAGCGCCGGCCGTCTATGCCGCGCTCGTGGGAGAACCGGCATCGTCGGTCATGCAACGCCAGCAGGCGTGGCTCGCTCGCTAACGCAACAATCGATCACGGCAAGGGGGTACGGATGCGTCAGGACATCGCGCAAGAGACTTATTTCGCAAAGGCGCTCACCGGCTGGCGGCATGCCTTTCATCGTCAGCCGGAGACGGGTTTCGAGGAGGTCTCGACGTCGCACACGGTTGCGACGATTCTCGAAAGCCTCGGTCTGGAAGTGCATCGCCACATTGGCGGCACGGGCATCGTGGCGAATCTGCGGGTCGGTAATGGTAACGGTCACGGCACCGGCGCGATCGGCATACGCGCCGACATGGATGCGCTGTCGATCGCCGAGCAGGCGCCGGGGCGCAGCTACGCGTCGCAAGTGCCCGGCAAGATGCACGCATGCGGTCACGATGGCCATATGTCGATGGTGCTGGGCGCGGCGAAATTGCTCGCCGAGTCGCGCGACTTCAACGGTACCGTGCGCTTCATCTTCCAGCCGGCCGAGGAGCATGGCCGAGGTGCGAAGGCGATGATCGCAGACGGCCTGCTGGAGCGCTTTCCCATCGATGCGATCTACGGGGTTCACAACATGCCCGGCATACCGACGGGGCGCATTGCCACGCGCGCCGGCGGGATCATGGCGAGCGAGGACAATTTCGTTATCCGCATCCGCGGCAAGGGCACGCATGCGGCGCGCCCGCATATGGGCGTGGATCCGCTGGTGATCGGCGCACAGATCGTCGTGGCGCTTCAGACGGTGCTCTCGCGCAGTGTCGACCCGGCGGACTCGGCGGTGGTGTCATGCACCGAGTTCATCACGGACGGCATTCGCAACGCGATCCCGACGAACGTCGTGATCAAGGGCGACACACGCAGCTATACCCCGCATGTGCAGCAACTGCTGGAGACGCGCATGCGCGAGATCTGCATGGGCGCCTGCGCCATGCACGGCGCGCATTGCGAGTTCGAGTACACGCACGAGTTCGCACCGACGATGAACTGGGCGGAGAACACGGCACTGGCCGTGCGTGCCGCCATGGCGGTCGCAGGCGAGGCGATGGTCGACGCGGACGTCGCGCCGGTGATGGCGTCGGAGGACTTCGGTGTGTTCCTGCAGCACGTGCCGGGCAACTTTGCCTTCATCGGCAACGGCAGCGGCGATGAGCCGGGTGCGATCCCGCTGCACAACGCCTGCTACGACTTCAACGACGCGATTCTTCCGCTCGGCGCGCGTTACTTCGCACAGATCGTGCGCGACAGTCTGCCGCGCTGAATGCCATGGGTCGATGAGGGCGATGTTTAGCGAACGGTCGCGAGCGGCACCGTTCCGGCGTTGATCACGGCGTCGGGCAGCTCGCGCACCGCTTCAAGCGTCTTGCGGATGTGTGCCGCAAGCAACGACGCTGCCTTGTCGGCGTCGCGTGCAAGACAGGCGTCGAAAATCGCCCGATGCTCTTCATGCACGTCGCGGGGGACCGGACGATGTGTGATCGACAAGCGCCGATAGCGCTCCGACTGGCGATAGAGAATCGCCAGAAAGTGATGCAGCCAGCGCGACGGACACGCGCGAATCAGCACCTCGTGAAACGCGCGGTTACGCGTCTCCCATTGGGCAAACCGGCCGCTGTCGCCGGTCTTGTCGTTCGCCGGATCTCCCAGCCGTTCTTCGGCGAGCGTGAGCAAATGGAAGGCGCTCGTCAGGTCGGCTTCCCACGTATCGTCGCCAAGCGCCACGGACTGACGAAGCGCCTCGGTCTCCAATTGCACGCGCGTCTCGGTGATGTCGATGAAGTCGGCCAGCGAGATGGGCGTGACGCGAAAGCCGCGATGACCGTGCTGAACCACGAGGGCGTCCGCCACCAGCAACGCCAGCGCCTCGCGCAACGTTCCCGCGCCCACTTCGTAACGATCTTTCAGATGCTCGACGCGTAGCTTTTCTCCCGGCGCAAGATGCCCTTCGACGATGTCGCTGCGCAAGCGCAGATAGGCGCTTTGGGCCAATGTGGCGTCGGCGCTCGGAACGGAGGACTGGGGACTGTGCATGGATGAGCGGTGTTACGGCGATTCAGGAGGAAAGTGCCTGTCGGCGCGGCGTGTCGAGATTATACGGAGCTTCCCGAAGATTTTCGCAAAATCGGAAAATAGTCGAGACAATAAAAAATTCTCGAGAAAATGTTGACGAGGACCGATCGGCAGACTTATCGTGTGCGTCATGTCGACGTCGCTTCCCCCGCCATGGGGGGCGGTGTCGCCCGCATCCATCCAAGACACAAGCGAGAGTGAGACATGAAGGATTTCCGGAACTTCATCAACGGTGAGTGGGTATCCACTGCCCGTACCTTCGAGAACCGCAACCCTGTCGACAACAGCCTGATCGGCCACGTCCACGAAGCCGGACGCGCCGAAGTGGACGCCGCCGTGCGTGCGGCCCGCGCGGCGCTGCAAGGTCCCTGGGGCAGCATGACGGTCGCGCAGCGGGTGGAATTGCTGCACGCCGTGGCCGACGGCATCAATCGGCGCTTCGACGATTTCCTTGCGGCCGAGATCGCGGATACCGGCAAGCCGCACGGCCTCGCGAGCCATCTCGACATCCCGCGCGGGGCCGCGAACTTCAAGGTGTTCGCGGACATGATCAAGAACGTGCCGACGGAATCGTTTGCCATGACGACCCCCGACGGCGGCAACGCGCTGAACTACGGCGTGCGCACGCCGCGCGGCGTAATCGCAGTCGTCTGCCCGTGGAACCTGCCGCTGTTGCTGATGACTTGGAAGGTCGGTCCTGCGCTCGCGTTCGGCAACACGGTGGTCGTCAAGCCGTCGGAGGAAACGCCCGCCACGGCGACGTTGCTGGGCGAGGTGATGAACGAAGTCGGGGTGCCGGCCGGGGTGTACAACGTCGTGCACGGCTTCGGCCCCGAGTCGGCGGGCGCGTTCCTCACCGAGCATCCGGGCGTCAACGGCATCACCTTCACCGGGGAGACACGCACCGGCGAAGCCATCATGAAGGCCGCAGCCAACGGCGTGCGTCCGGTGTCGTTCGAGCTCGGCGGCAAGAATCCGGGCATCGTGTTTGCGGACGCCGACTTCGACAAGGCCGTGGCAGGCATTACGCGCTCGGCGTTCGACAACAGCGGCCAGGTCTGTCTGGGCACGGAGCGCGTGTATGTGCAACGCCCGATCTTCGAGCGCTTCGTGGCCGCGCTCAAGTCACGCGCCGAATCGTTGAAGCTCGGCGATCCGTATGCCGAAGGCACGAACTTCGGTCCGCTCGTCTCGCAGGTCCATCGCGAAAAGGTGCTGTCTTATTACGAGAAGGCGCGTGCGGAAGGCGCGACGATCGTGACCGGCGGCGGGGTGCCCGACATGCCGGCGTCGATGAAGGACGGTGCATGGGTGCAGCCCACGATCTGGACGGGGCTGCCGGAAACGGCCTCGGTCATTCGTGAAGAAATCTTCGGACCGTGCTGCCACATCGCGCCGTTCGATACCGAAGAGGAAGTGATTGCGATGGCGAACGCCACGCCATACGGTCTGGCGGCCACTGTGTGGACGTCGGACGTGAGTCGGGCGCACCGCATGGGCGCGGCGCTCGAGGTCGGCGTGTGCTGGATCAACGCATGGTTCCTGCGCGATCTGCGCACGGCGTTCGGTGGCGCCAAGCAGTCGGGTATCGGTCGCGAAGGCGGTGTGCATTCGCTGGAGTTCTACACCGAACTGCGTAACGTCTGCGTGAAGCTGTAAGCGGCGCACATGAAAATGGCAAGGGCCTCGTCAGCTCCCCAGGGATGGCTGACGAGGCCCTTGGCGTTACGGCGGGGCGCTTGCCTGTCTTACCTGAGCGTCACCTGCATGGCGCGTGCCAGACGTGCCACGCCTTCTTCGATCGCCGTCACGGCCGGCGCCGCGAACGACAGTCGCAGCGAAGCTTCGTCGGGTAGCTCGGCAAAGAATGCCGTGCCCGGCACGAACAACACTTTTTCCGCAATCGCATGCGGCAGCAATTCGCTTGTCTTGAGCGCCGCGAGACGGGCCCACACGAACATCCCGCCCTGCGGGGCATGGAACCGGATGGCGTCGCCCAGCTTGTCGCGCAGCGCCTGGCACATGGCGTCGCACTTGAGACGGTAGGCCTCGGTGATCTTCGGCAGATGGCGCGTGAGCGAGCCTTCCGCGAGATACTCTGCGGCCACCGCCTGCGTCCACGGCACGCTGCACAGATCGACGGTCTGCTTGGCTACCACGCAGCGCCGCGCGATCTCCGGCGGCGCTACTGTCCAGCCCACCCGCAATCCCGGCGCCACGATCTTCGACAGGCTCGAGAAGTGCACGACCCAGTCGCGCGAGCCGGGCACCTCTGCCGTCAGGCCGAGCATCGTCGGTACGGCCTCGCCCGCGAAGCGCAGGTTGCCGTAGGGATCGTCCTCGACGATCACGAAGCGGAATTCCACCGCCAGTTTCAACAACGCCAGGCGACGTTCGCGCGAGAGCGTCGCGCCCGTCGGATTGGCGAACGTCGGCACGGTGTAGAGCAGCTTGGGCGGGGCGATCCGGCCTTCGCGCAGCAACGCTTCCAGATGCGCGACGTCCAGTCCGTCGGCGTCGACCGGCACGCTCACAATCGTCGCCTGCTGCAGACGCAGCGCCTGCAACGTGGCGGGATAGGCCGGCTGCTCGGTCACCACCACATCGCCCGGCGCGACCATGACGCGCAACAGCAGATCGAGGCCCTGTTGCGATCCCGTCGTCACCAGCAGTTCTTCCGAGGCGCAGGGCGAACCGCGTTGCGCCATCAAGGCGATGAGTTGTGCCTTGAGTTCCGCGAGTCCGTCCGTCGGGCCGTATTGCAGACAGCGTGTCGGCAGGGAGAAAGCGCGGGCTTGTGCGGCGGCAAGACCGTCGACGTCGAACAGGTCGCTCGCGGGGTATCCGCCCGCAAACGAGATCATGCCCGGCTCGGACAGGTACTTGAACAGTTCGCGAATCGGCGAACCTGCCGGATTGGCGAAGGAAGACGTGAAAGCGTACATGGGGGCCTCGCTGATCGAAGCGTGACGTGAGAAGGCTGACGGGAGAGCGTTGTCGCCGAACGCCATGCGACGTCCGGCACGGAAGACGGTGCGGCAGCGCCGGGGCATCGTGCATCGTCGCGAGGGACGATGATTGGTGCCCCGGCGCTGCCGG
The DNA here is from genome assembly GCF_000934605.2 of Pandoraea vervacti. Taxonomy (NCBI): domain Bacteria; kingdom Pseudomonadati; phylum Pseudomonadota; class Betaproteobacteria; order Burkholderiales; family Burkholderiaceae; genus Pandoraea; species Pandoraea vervacti. Next base: position 717,329 of record NZ_CP010897.2, read on the forward strand.
CGCGACTTACTCGATCGAGAAGTCGATGCCTTGCGCGAGCGGCAGGGCGGAGGAGTAGTTCACGGTGTTGGTCGCGCGGCGCATGTAGCCCTTCCACGCGTCCGAGCCCGACTCGCGGCCGCCGCCGGTTTCCTTTTCCCCGCCGAATGCGCCGCCGATTTCTGCGCCGCTCGGACCAATGTTGACATTGGCGATGCCGCAGTCGCTACCGGCCGACGACGTGAAGCGCTCGGCTTCGCGCAGGTCGTTGGTGAATACGCACGATGACAGGCCGTGCGAGGACGCGTTGTTGGCCTCGATGGCTTGTGCGAAGTCGCTGTACTTCAGCACGTACAGAATCGGCGCGAACGTCTCCGTCAGTACGACTTCCGTTTGCGACGGCATCTCCACGATGGCCGGTTTGACGTAGAAGCCGCCTTCGTTGCCGGCGACGACATGACGCTCGCCGCCCGTCACCTTGCCCCCTTGGGCGCGCGCCTGATCGAGGGCGCTCTGCATGCGCTTGAATGCGCCTTCGTCGATCAGCGGTCCCATCAGCGTGCCGCGCTCGAGCGGGTTGCCGATGGCGACCTTGCCGTACAGCGTCTTCAGGCGCTCGACGGTCTTGTCGTACACGCTTTCATGCACGAACAGGCGACGCAGCGTGGTGCAGCGCTGACCGGCCGTGCCGACGGCCGAGAACAGAATGCCGCGCAGGGCGAGTTCCGGATTGGCGCTCTCCGTGACGATGCCGGCGTTGTTGCCGCCGAGTTCGAGAATCGAACGACCGAAGCGGCGTGCGACTTCCACGCCGACCTTGCGGCCCATCTCGGTGCTGCCCGTCGCGCTCACGATCGCCGAGCGCGGATCGGCAACGAGGGCCTCGCCGACGTCGCGCCCACCGATGACGAGAGCCGTCAGGCCCTGGGGGGCATCCCCGAACTCGGCAATGACTTCTTCCATCAACTTGTTGACGGCGAGGGCGGTCAGCGGCGTTTTCTCCGACGGCTTCCACACGACCGCGTTGCCGCACACGAGGGCGAGCGCAGCGTTCCACGACCACACCGCGACCGGGAAGTTAAAGGCGGAGATGACGGTGCAAACGCCCATCGGGTGCCACGTCTCGGCCATGCGGTGGCCCGGGCGCTCCGAGGCGATCGTCAGACCGTACAACTGACGCGAGAGGCCCACCGCGAAGTCGCAGATGTCGATCATTTCCTGCACTTCGCCCAGGCCTTCCTGCAGGATCTTGCCCGCTTCGAGCGTGACGAGCGCGCCCAGCGCCTGCTTGCGCTCGCGCAGCTTTTCGCCAAGCAGACGGACCAGCTCGCCGCGACGCGGGGCCGGTACGTTGCGCCATGCGGTGAAGGCGGTTTGCGCGCGCGCGAGGGCGGCCTGTGCGTCGGCTACCGAGGCGCTGGCCACGCGGCCGATCAGTTCGCCGTTGATCGGCGAGTGCACGGCGATGTCGCCCGTCTCGGCCAGTTTGGCAATGCCCAGTTCGTTGAGAATGGAAGTCGCGTTCACGTGAGTGTCCTTTTGGAATTTGCTGAAATCTACGCGTTGGTCGTTACTTGGCGTTGGCCGTCATCTTGAAAATGCCCTGGGCATTGCCCGCGTCGAAGCGCAGGTCGAGTTTCCAGCGCCGTCCGGCAGTGTCGTACTCGCGATGACGCGTGATGAATTCGTAGAACGAGCCCGGCACGTCGCGCGTGACGATCTCGCCATCCTTGCCCCGGAATTCGCGACGCACGGTGTCGGCGCGGTAGGCCGTCTGGAACACGCGACCCGAGCGCGAGCGCTCGACTTCGGGTTTCATGGGGCGGCCCTTTGCCTTCTCGGCGTCCGACAGGGCGAGGACGTCTTCCACGCGGTCCGTGGCGTGGTTAAAAGCGTTGCCCTCCGTCGCGATCCATGCCATTTCGGCCGATTCGGCGAGCAGCAGTTCGTAGTCGGCTTCGCTCGGCACGTCATGCTGGCGGGCGAACGCACCGACGATGACGGGAAGCAGGGCCTGGGCGCTCTCGAGCGGCAGCGTGCCGTCGCGCTCCAGTTCCCACAATTGACCGACGGCCGTTGGCGTGAGCGGGTCTTTCGATGTGCCGACCACGCGCGACACGGCTTGCTGGAACGTTTCCGAAAAGCGCTCCGGGTGCAGCTCGCTCACGAAGAACTGCGAGATTTCGTCGGGGCAGTCTTCGTGGGCGTAGGCGCGGCCCGTCATGCCCAGGCGGTCAAGCGGATAGCGACCGTTCAACCGGAAGCCGAGCGGGCGCAGAATGCGCGTGAACGCGGCTTCTCCCGGGGGCAGCGCGCCGTTCTCGTCCCACCGAACGGTGCGCAGCGCGCCATGGTCGAAGTACACGCTGCCGCCGGCGGCAATCGCCTCTTCGGTATAGGTGCGCCCGTTCTGCGAGCGCTCTAGCAGCCCTTCGAACAGCGCCATGTTCATGGCTTGCGCCAGTTCGGCGCGGGTAACGCGGCCGAACTCGAAGTCGGCGAGGATCGACGGCGCGTTGAGCGTGGCGAAAAGGGCGTCGGTACGGGCCTTCCCGATCAGGGAAACCAGCAGCGACTCCACATTGGCATTGCGCATCGGTGAGTCTCTCAGGCAGGGGCGCTGTGTTGACCAGCGCCGCAGGGTATCAGGGGGAGGGCATGATGCACATGGGGGATCGTAGGGCTTCGCGCCATGCCATCTTGCCGTGACAGCATTATTGGAACGGACGGCTTGCGCGTAAAGCGAGATAAAATTGCCACTTGATGCGTTTTTGGAATCAACATGCGCAAATTCAAGACCCCCGGCACGGCGGCGCTGCTGGCCTTCGAGGCCGCTGCCCGGCATGAAAGCTTCACCCATGCGGCGCGCGAGCTGTTCCTGACGGAGAGCGCGGTCTCGCGCCAGATCGCCACGCTGGAGACACAACTAGGCGTACGCCTGTTCGTACGTGCCAAGCAGCGGGTCATGCTCACGCGCGCCGGGCGTCTGTATGGCACGCAGGTCCGCCGCACGCTGGAGCAGCTCGATCGCGACACGCTGGCGATCATGGCGCATGGCAGCGGCGGCGGGTCTCTCGAACTGGCGGTGCTGCCGACATTCGCGTCGCAATGGTTGATTCCGCGGATGAAAGACTTCGACGATCGCCACCCGGACGTTCGCGTGAACATGGGCGTGCACACCGATCTGTTCACCTTTGGCGAGACGCACTTCGAGGCGGCCATTCACTTCGGGCAGCCGACGTGGCCGGGCACGTCGTCGGACTATCTGTTCGGGGAAGAGGTGGTGCCGGTCTGTCGACCGTCGATTCTGAAAGGGCCGGTTCGCACGGCTGCCGACTTGCTGACGTATCCGTTGCTGCACTCGACCACGCGCCCGAGCGCCTGGACGCAATGGTTCGCCGAACAGCGCATCGAAGACCATCGCGCGTTGCAGGGCGTGCGCTACGAACTGCACACGATGCTGATCGCCGGCGCGGCGGCCGGGCTGGGTATCGCGCTGGTGCCCAAGTTCTTCGTCGAGGGGCAACTGGCGACGCTCGGCCTCACGATTCCATTCGACGTGAAAAGTGTGGCCGAGTCGGCCTATTACCTCGTCTATCCGACCGAGCTTACGCACGGACAACCCCTCAGCGTGTTTCGCGAGTGGCTGCTCGATCAGGCCAAGGCCTATCGGCCGACGTACCGTCCCGATTACCGGCCCGGCTAGGTTCGGGCGGCGTGCGCTGTATCAGCGTCCCGTGTAGCGTCCTGGCTTGTGCCATGCCACGACCATCGCGCTCATCGCGATGGCGGACAGGGCCGACCATGCCACGCGGCCCGAGGGAATGACGCTCAGCGAGACGAGCAGAATCGTCGCGTCGATGCACACCTGCGTGATGCCGGCGTTGATGCCCCGTCGGCGTTGCAGCCACAGCGTCACGATGCCGGTGCCGCCGACGCCCGCGCCATGACGCGCCAGCGCCAGAATGCCCATCCCGCACAGCGTGCCACCCACGAACGCCGCGAACAGCGGGTTGACGAAGGCGACGTTGAACGTCTGCGGCATGGCCGCCAGGGCGAAGGTGATCCCGAAGCTCGCGATCGTCGACTTGAGCGCAAAGCGGGCGCCCATCGTGAAATACGCGAAGAGGAAGAACGGTATGTTCACCAGCGTGAAGATGGTGCCTACCGGTAGCGGAAAGAGGTAAGAGGCGAGCAGTGCGATGCCTGCCACGCCGCCGGTGACCAACCCGGCAGCCTTGAGCAGCACCAGACCGACCACCACGAATGCCATGCCGATGACCATCGCATAGATGTCTTCGAGCACGGAGTGCGGAACGCCGATTGTGTCGGTTGCCGCAATGGCGCCGGATACGGCGCCCGTGTCGTGTTTCATGATCTGTAAGTCAGGAACAACAGGACGGCGCGCCCGACTCTCCTGATGTCGGTGACGCGCCGCCAGAGATTTCCCGCGTCGCTGTCTCGGGCGACGCGCAGCTTCACAGCTTGTTATGTCGATGCGGTGATTGACCGATACAACGCGCGATCAGGCGATATGGTGCACCCAGCCGAACGGATCGGCGATCTTGCCGCGCTGAATGCCCGTGAGTTGATCGCGGATGCGCTTGGTGACGGGGCCTTCGCCGCCGTCGGCGATGTTGAATTCGCCGTTGGCGTGACGCACCTGACCGATCGCCGTGACGACCGCGGCGGTACCGCAGGCAAACGTTTCCTTCACGCGCCCGCTGGCCGCATCGGCCTGCCACTGGGCAAATTCGTACGGCGCTTCGTTGACCGTGAGGCCTTCGCGGCGCGCCAGTTCGATGATCGACGCGCGGGTGATGCCCGGCAGAATCGTGCCCGAGAGGGGGGGCGTCTGGAGCGAACCGTCGTCCATGACGAAGAAAACGTTCATGCCGCCGAGTTCTTCGATCCAGCGGTGTTGTGCGGCGTCGAGGAACACGACCTGATCGCAGCCCTTGGCGCTCGCTTCCGTCTGCGCGATCAGGCTGGCGGCGTAGTTGCCGCCGCACTTGGCGGCGCCGGTGCCGCCCGGGGCGGCACGCGTGTACTGGTCCGACACCCACACCGTGACGGCCGACTTGCCGGCCTTGAAGTACGGGCCGACCGGGCAGGCGATCACGCAGAAGATGTATTCATGTGCGGCACGCACGCCGAGGAAACTCTCGGAGGCGAACATGAACGGACGGATGTAGAGGCTGCTGCCTTCGGCGCCCGGGATCCACGCGCGGTCGATGTCGACGAGCTTTTCCACGGCTTCAAGGAACACGCCTTCCGGCAAGTCGGCCATCGACATGCGCTGGGCCGATTCGCGGAAGCGCTTCGCGTTGGCTTGCGGACGGAACAGCGAGATCTTGCCGTCCTCGCTCCGATAGGCCTTCATGCCTTCGAAGATTTCCTGTGCGTAGTGCAGCACGGCGCATGCGGGGTCGATCTGGAACGGACGGCGGGCTTCCACCTTCGCGTCGTGCCAGCCCTTGCCTTCGGTCCAGCGGATCGTGACCATGTGATCCGTGAATACACGGCCGAACACCGGATTCGCCAGCGCGGCGGTGATCTGGTCGGCGGGGGTGGGGTTGGCGTGCGGCTCCACGACAAAACGCAATTGGTTGTCAGCGCTCATGTTTCTTCAGTGTCTCGGCAGAGGTGGCTTGATTCGTCTGTGCCGTTAACGTAAACGGCAAGGTGGCATATTTTCCTCCTTTCGGGGCCTGCCTGTCGACTGAATTCACCGCTTCTCACGTCACGGCGGGCTTCTTTCGGAATTTGTGCCGGAAAATGTCGGAAATTGGTGAATTTTTGCTGGAATTCTGCGCCGTTAGCCGGAATTTTCGTTCTCGGAGGCGCCGCGGCGCTTCCCGGGTCGGGTCAAAAGTGTGTAAAAAAACATTTCCGACCACGAGGCGGACTGCGCTCGACATTTAATATCGAAAGCGCATCATGTCGGGAACGCTCCTGGCGTTGAAGTCGCGCAACGGTTGCCTTCGGCGACCGCATCGCCGCGCGCTGGACGTTCCCACCCGATATGCGCAAAGGGAGAGGAGACGCATGAAGTCGACGACGATTCGGATGTTGCGCGCTTACCTGCTCGTGGCGTCGCTGGGGGCCATGTGCATCGACGCCTGCGTGGTGATCGCCATGTTGGTGTTCGACGTACCGCAGCGTATCTTCACCTCGGGCGATTTTCGTATCGCAATGGCCGGGTCATTGCTGCTGCTGGTGCTCGCGGCGCGCTCGGTGGCGCAGGCCGCCTATGAGGCGGCGCTCGCGAGCCGCCACGTGACACTGGGCGGCGAGAGCCGACAGCGCACGGTCGCGGTACGCGAGGACTGCCCACACCGGTTGCTCGTCCTGTTTCACCTGCGCATCCATCGCCAGCAATTGGCGATGGTCGCGCTCTGAGGGTGATCCGCGTTTGTCTGCGCTTGTCGGCACTGGCAGGCGCAGGCTGCCGTCGACAGCCTGCGTAGTGAGATCAGGCGAGCGGCGGGCGTTGCATGGCAAGCCACTCCTGCACCGCAGGGTGCTGGAACTGACGACGGGCGTATTCGGCAAGATTCTGCGGCACCACGTCGTCGTTGTACACGAGACGGTTGAGCATGACGGCGAGATCGACGTCCGCGATACACCACTTGTCGAACAGCGACATGCGACCGTCCGGCAACAGGCTCTGTGCGATGGCGATGAGCTTGTTCGCGGCAGCGTAACCGGCATCGGTCAGCGGCTTGCCGGACGGACGGTAGAAGATGACCTGCGTCGAACGGTCTTCACGCAGGGCGCCCAGATCACTGCGCAGCCAGGCCTGCACCTGGCGCGCTCGCGCGTGTTCGCGCACGTCGGCCGGATACACGGGAACGTCCGGCGAAATCGCTTCGAGATATTCATCGATCGCCGACGATTCGGACAACGTGAAATCGCCATGCACGAGCGTTGGCACACGACGCGTGATCGACAGGTCGGCAAAGCCGCTTTCGTGATGGGCGCCCTGATCGAGGTCGACGGTGCGCAGATCGAACGGAATCCCTTTCTCGCGCAACGTGACGAAAACCGACAGTGCATAAGGGCTGGTGAACTGTGCGTCGACGTAGAGCGTGAACGATGCGGGGGCAGCGGCTGACACGGTGAACTCCTTTGGCGGAACATGCGGAAAAGATGCGAAGGCGAGGGTGCGAGGGCGAAGCGCGCAGGCGAATGCCTCTCGGACGCCTATCTTGCCGCACCCGCGCGGTGATAAGCTACTGCACAAATCGATGGCAAGCTGTGATCTGGAATCACAGCTCATTGCCGCAGTATGGCCTCCCGATCCGGCCCCAATTTCCGTTGTTTTCCCTGTCCATGACGTCCGAGCACCGCGCCCGTCCTCCGCTGGCAAATCTGGAAACCGTCTGCCTGGTGGCACGCCACGGTTCGTTTACTGCTGCCGCCGAGGCGAGCGGTCTTACGCACGGCGCGATCAGTCGCCGGGTCGGGGCCGTGGAAAACTGGCTCGGCTGCGCCCTGTTCGAGCGTCACGGGCGAGGCGTCAGCCTGACGTGCGACGGGCAGCGCTTTCTGGGGCGCATCGAGCACGCGTTCGACGTCATCGATGCCGCCGCCGATCAGTGGCATCAGTCGCGCAAGGTGCCTGCCGTTCGGCTGAGCGTGGTGCCGTCGTTCGCCAAACTCTGGCTGCTGGAGCGGCTGCATTCGCTCCAGTCGGGCCAGCCGTTCATCGACATTCAGGTCACCACCGAACACCGCAATGCGGACGTGGGCGCGGGTGAAGTCGACATTGCGCTGCGCTACGGTCGCGGTGGCTGGGCGAGCGTCGATGCCGAGCCGCTGATGAGCGAGATGCTGTATCCGGTCGCGTCGCCGGAAATTGCACAGCGTGTGAAGGGCGCGAGTGCGTCCGAACTGCTGGCGATGCCGTTGGTGCACGACTCCGATCTGACGGGGTGGCGCGCGTGGTGCGGGGCGCAGGGCGTGTCGCTGCGTCCTCGCGCGCGCGATCGTCGCTTCGAAGACTATACGGTGGTGCTCGCGGCGGCCGAGGCGGGGTTGGGCATTGCGCTTGCGCGCGCGCCGCTCGCGCAGGACTGGATCGCTCGGAGTCGGCTCGTGCGACTGTCCGACGTGGAAGTCGAGTGTCCCTTGCGGTACCACATCGTGACGGCCAAACGCGAGAGGCGCCCGGAGGTGCTGGAAGTGATCGCGCGTCTGCACGCTAGCGCGCGCACGTAAATACCATGATCGCGACATCGCGCAGGGGCGGGGTTTCCCGCACTGCGCGCGTTGCGGCCCGTTGCCTAAAATGCGGGACGTTTTTGGCAGAACTGCACGGCTGGGGATGAACTTACGCTCGCTCGATCTGAATCTGTTGCTCGTGTTCGAGTCGTTGCTGCGCACGCGCAGCACGACGGTTACGGCCGAGGAACTTAACCTCACGCAGTCGGCGGTGAGCAATGCGCTCAAGCGACTGCGGCTGGCGTTCGGCGATCCACTGTTCGTGAAGACACCGCAGGGCATGCTCCCCACCGAGCTCGCCACCTCGCTGGCGTCGCCGGTCACCGAAGGGCTCGGGTTGATCCGGGGCGCCATCGAAGCGCCGCAGGACTTCGTTCCCGCCAGGGCGCAACGCACCTTCCGCCTGTATCTGAGCGACATCGGGCAGTTGATCTTCATGCCTAAACTCATGGCCACGCTGGCGGTGCAGGCGCCGGGCGTGCGCATCGTGACGGTCGACACCACCCCGCGTGAAGCGCAAAGCGCCATGGCGATGGGCGACATCGATCTCACCCTCGGGCTGTTCACGCGGTTCTCGTCGGGCTTTCATCAGCAACGGCTGTTTCGCGAGCATTACGTCGCGCTCGTGCGCGACGGGCATCCGACGATCCATGGCGAACTGACGGTCGAGAACTTCCGCAATGCCGCGCACGCGGTCTATCGTCCGACCGCCGGCCACCACGACGTATTCGAGACGGCGGTCGAGCAGTGGTTTGCCCGCTCGGGGCACCAGCGCCATGTGGCGCTGCGCATGGCGCATTCCATGGGGCTCTCCGCACTCATTGCCGCAAGCGATCTAGTGGTGTGCGTGCCGACGCGGCTGGGCCGCGCGCTGAGCGCCAACGCCGACCTGCAAACGTACGCGCTGCCGTTCGAGAGTCCCGAGTTCGACATCTCGCAACTCTGGCACGAGCGCTTTCACACCGACGCCGGCCATCGCTGGCTGCGCAACACGATCTTTCATTTGTTCCACGGCGAAGACTGAGCCGCGAGCCAGCACGCAGGACGTCGAGCGCCTTCACCCTCGCCCCCCGCCGCGCCGGAGTGTCTTGTCCCTTGCCTCGACAGCGCGCGCATCCCCCAATGCTGCACACCCAATTCACAGCGTAAATACCGGACATTTACGTAATTTGTTGGCGTCATGCGGCGCGCATCCTTATCGTATCCCTCACAAGACTGACGTCGTCGAACCGACGTCGCCGGACGCCAGTCCGGGACATGAACAACATCCGCAGGAGACAAGCGGTGATCAATCTGCACGACATTCGTTATGTGCGGCTGGGCACGCGCGACCTCGAAGGTGCCACACGCTATGCGCGCACCATTCTCGGGTTGCAGGAAGTGCGTCGCGAGGCCGGTTGCGTATTCCTTCGCAGCGACAGCCGCGACCATTCGGTGTGCTACTTCGAAGGCGACCCCACGGACCACACGGTGGCGTTCGACATCGCGAGCGATGCGCATTTCGATGCAGCTGCTGCGCAACTCGAAGCGATGCACATCGCATTTCGTCGCGGCACGCGCGACGAAGCTGACATGCGTCGCGTGGCTGACTTCCTCACGTTCCGCGATCCCACGGGCAACCAGATCGAACTCGTGCTGCGCGCTGCCCAGACCGGTCGCGGCTATCACGGCGAGCGCGACGCGGGCATAGACTCGTTCAGTCACGTTGGGCTGTGTACCACCGACGCGCGCCGCGACGAAGCGTTCTGGACCAGCGTATGCAACGCCCGGGTGTCGGACCGTATCGGCGACGCACCGTTGCTGCGCATCGACGACGTGCATCACAAGATCGCGCTGTTTCCGGCCAAACGCGCGGGCATCCAGCATGTGAACTTTCAGGTCAACGGCATCGATGACCTGATGCGGTCGTGGTACTTCCTGCGCGAGCAGGGCGTGCCCATTCGCTTCGGTCCGGGGCGTCATCCGACGTCGCATGCGATGTTCCTGTACTTCGCCGGTCCGGACGGCATGGTCTACGAGTACTCGACCGGCGTGCGCAAGATCGCGCCGCAGGACGAGGCGACGTACGTGCCGCGCCAGTTCCCGTTCGATCCGACCGGATTCTGCATGTGGGGCGCCAAGCCCGAGATTCCCGAGTTTTCGTCCTGACATGGCCGGCGGTATCCCCATGACTCACACTACGCTTCCCACCGCCGGCATGCCGAGTATCGCCAGCGTCGCCGCACTCGACCGCGCAGTGCGCGTGGCCGCGCGAACGCTGGCGCGCGCCGGACTCGCACACGCGTATGGCCATTGCAGCGCGCGAATCGACGACGCTCACTTCGTCGTCTGTGCCGCACGTCCGATGGGACTGATCGGTGTCGGCGAGACGGGTACTGTCGTGCCCATCGACGGCCCGCTGCCTGAGGGCGTGTTGGGCGAAGTGCGCCTGCATCAGCAGATTTACCGCGCGCGTCCGGAGATCGGCGCAGTCGCGCGAACGATGCCGTCCAAAACGATGTCGCTCTCGACGCTGCGCCGCACGCCGCGCGCGCTGCATGGGCCGGGCACCTATTTCGCACCGGGCGTGCCGCTGTGGGACGACCCGCAATTGATCCGCTCGGACGAACAGGCGGCGGCGGTCGTTGCGTGCATGGGCACGAACGCTGCCGTTGTCATGCGTGGCAATGGCGCCGTCGTCGCTGCCGACACGCTCGAAGCGATGGTCGCCCTCACCTGGTATCTGGAAGACGCCGCACGCGTCGATCTCGACGTGCTCGCGCTCGAAGGGAGGTTCACGGCAGCGGTGCTCGACGACGCGCAATGCCGCGCGCGGGCCACGCGCTCGGGCCGGATCATCGAGCGGATGTGGGAGTACCTGTCGGCAGGGGATCCGGAGTTGTCCGGTGCTCATGTTGCCTGTGCCGCCCACGCCACCCGAGCCGCCAACGTGCCGTCAACGTCATGAGCGCTGCCAGCGTCACGCGCGCGGGGCGCCGCGCGCCCATCACCCGAAGGTTCTCGATGTAATCGCCCCCAACCGGCGGCGGCGTCGACATAGAGCGTCGTGCACCGACACAGACGCCACGACCCGTCGCTCAGTCTGCGGTAGTTGCCGCACAGGAGACAGACATGGAAATATCCGCTTTGATGAATCGCAGGGGCATCACGCCATTTCAGTGGCGCGTGATTGCCCTGTGCTTTCTCATCGTCACATTGGACGGCTTCGATACCGCCGCGATCGGTTACCTCGCGCCGGCGATCCGCAGCGAGTGGGCGATGGCGACGACGAGTCTCGGCACGGTGTTCGGTGCAGGCCTCGGCGGCCTGATGCTCGGTTGCTTCATCTTCGGCCCGCTCGCGGACCGTATCGGGCGCAAGCGCGTGCTGATCCTCTCCGTGGTGCTGTTCGCGCTGGGCAGCATTGCCTCGGCGTTCGTCCATAGCCCGACGGAGCTTGCCGTGCTGCGCTTCATCACCGGTATCGGGCTGGGTGGCGCGATGCCCAACGCCATCACGCTCAGCTCGGAATACTGCGCCGAGCGCATGCGTTCGCTGCTCGTCACGGCCACCTTCTGCGGCTTTACGCTCGGATTCGCCATCGGCGGAGAGATCGTCGCGCAAACGTTGCCGCATATCGGCTGGCGTGGCGTGCTGATCGCCGGTGGTGTGGTGCCGCTGCTCGTCGTGCCGGTGCTGATGCGCTGGCTGCCGGAATCGATGCGCTATCTCGCAGCGCGCGGCGACCGTGCGGACCAGTTACTGGATATTGCGCGCCACATCGATCCGACGCTCACACGTATCGATCCGGAAGTCGCACCGGCCGGTGCGGCAAGTTCGGCGGTGGGGGGCCTGTTCACGCGCCGCTATGTGGTGGGCACGATGCTGCTCTGGGCGACGTATTTCTGCACGTTGTGCGCGTTCTACCTGCTCACCAGCTGGCTGCCGCTGGTCGTCAAGGACTCGGGCTATACGCTCGCGCAAGCGGCACGTATCGGCGCGATGCTGCCGCTCGGCGGCACGGTGGGCGCGGTGCTGATCGGTTTTGCCATGGACCGCACGAGTCCGTACCGTGTGCTCGCGGCGTCGTATGTCATGGCCGGCATTGCGCTGTGCGTGCTGGGTTCGGTGACGCATCAGGCGGGCTGGCTGATGATCGTCGTCTTCCTCGCGGGCTTTGGTGTTGCGGGTTCGCAGACCGGCGCCAATGCGTTGACGGCGGCCTACTACCCGACGGCCTCGCGCGCGACCGGGGTAGCGTGGGCGCTGGGGGTGGGCCGTCTCGGTTCCATCCTCGGTTCGAGCCTCGGCGGCGTGCTGATCGCCACGGCGTCGAGCACGGCTCAGGCGTTCCAGATCGTGGCCATTCCGGCTTTCCTCGCGGCGGGTCTCATGCTGGTCATGCGTCGCCGCGTGGCACGTAGCGGATCGCTCGCGCCACCGGCGAGCACGCCGCCGACGAACCCGGCGACGGGCCGCGTCTGAAACGCGTACGAGGGCGAAGACCAGCCTCTCGCCCATGAAGTACCCGCCGCAGGGTTCGTCCCCCGACGGCCATGCGGCGGCGCTGCAAACTGACCGGCACAGGTCAGGCCACCACAAGCATCTTCGGAGACATCACCGTGATCCACAAGGGACTGCCTGCGCTCGCGCTGGCTGCCGGCCTCGCATTGGCCACCACTTCCGCCTCGGCCCAGAGCGTGACGCTCTACGGCATTCTCGATACCGGCGTCGAATATATCTCGCACGCCGGCCCCAACAACAGTTCGCTCGTGCGCATGCCCGCCAACACGGGGTCATTGCCGTCGCGCTGGGGCTTGCGCGGAGACGAAGATCTCGGCGGCGGTCTGCACGCGTTGTTCACGCTCGAGAACGGCTTCAACGTACGTGCGGGCGACCTGAATCAGGGCGGACGCCTGTTCGGCCGTCAGGCATGGGTCGGATTGTCGAACCAGTACGGCACGCTGTCGTTCGGCCGCCAGTATTCGATGACGTTCTGGGTCATGGCGGACGCGGACATTCTCGGGCCCGATCTTTACGGCAGCGGCTCGCTCGACAGCTACATTCCCAACGCGCGCAGCGACAACACGGTCGCATACAAGGGCGTGTTTCAGGGCCTGACCGTTGGCGCGACGTACTCGTTCGGTCGCGACAGCGGCGGCGCCGGCAACTCGCCGGGGCAGGGCACCTGTGCGGGACAGACGCCGGGACAGATGACCGCGTGCCGTCAGATCTCGGCAATGCTCAAGTACGACACGGCATGGTTCGGCGTGGCGGGCGCATGGGACGAGCAGCGCGGCGGTGCCGGGGCGGCGGCGAGTTTCTTCAACGGCGCGGCGGCGGTGCCGCTCACGAGTTCATCGGACAAGGACACGCGCTGGCAACTGAACGGCTATGTGAAGGGCGGCAACTGGAAGGCGGGGGCTGGCTGGCTGGGTCGTCGCGTACAGACGGCGTCGGCTGCCGTGGCAGATGTGAACTCCGACATGTTCTACCTCGGCGCGCTGTATCAGTTCACGCCGACGTTTGCCGTCGACGGCGAGGTCTTTCGGATGCTCAACTCGCGTCAGAACGCCCGAGCGACGATGGCGACCCTGCGCGGCACGTATTTCCTCTCGAAGCGCACGGCCGTGTATGCCCAGCTTGCCTGGCTGGGTAACAGCGAGCACGCCGCATATTCCGTGAGCTCGGGCGGTGCGGGCGGCTCACCGACCCCGGGCACGAGTCAGTTGGGCGTGAACGTGGGCATGCGTCACACGTTCTGAAGTTCCGACCGAGTAGCGGGACAAGGAAGGAAAAACGGCGCACCGGTGAGTCCGGTGCGCCGTTTTTCATGGGTGACGTTTCAACAGTTCACATCACAGCAGACCGGCTTCGGCGAGTTGTGCGCGACGCGGGTCACCCTGACGCGAGAGCATCCAGCCCGGGTACTCGCTCGGCAACGCGCTGGCCGCATTGATCGCCGACAATTCGCGTTCGTTGAGCGTCACGCGTGTGGCGGCGATGTTGTCGTCGAGCTGATCGGCACGCTTCGCCCCGATGATAACGGTCGAGACGACCGGTTGCGCGAGCAGCCAGGCCAGCGCGATCTGCGCCACGGAAACGCCTTTCTCGGCTGCGATGCCGCGCATCACGTCGATCACGTCGTAGGCGCGCTCGACATTGACCGGCGGGAAGTCGAAGGTCTGGCGGCGTGCGCCGTTTTCCGATTGACCGTCACGCGTGTACTTGCCGGAGAGCAGGCCGCCTGCGAGCGGGCTCCACACCATCAGACCCACATTCTCGCTGCGCAACATCGGCACGATTTCGCGTTCGAGATCGCGTCCCGCGACCGTGTAGTACGCCTGAAGCGAGGCGAAGCTCGCGAGATTCAGGCGTGCCGAAATGCCCAGCGCCTTCGTGATCTGCCATGCCGCCCAGTTCGATACACCGATGTAGCGCACGTGGCCCTGACGCACCAGCGTGTCGAGTGCACTGAGCGTTTCCTCGATCGGCGTGGCCGGATCGAAGCCATGCACCTGATACAGATCGATGTGCTCGAGTTGGAGGCGTTTGAGGCTGGCTTTGACGCCGTCCATGATGTGATAACGCGACAGGCCGCGCGAGTTGCTCGTTTGCGCGCCGGTGACACCGAAGACCTTGGTTGCCACGACCACGCTGTCGCGCGGCACCTTGAGGTTGCGCAGCGCCTGACCGGTGAGCGCTTCCGACTGGCCTTCCGAGTAGACGTCGGCGGTGTCGATGAAGTTGATGCCCGCGTCGAGCGCACGGCCAACGAGCGCGTCGACGTCGTTCTGCTGCAATTGGCCGATCTTGCTCCAGAAGTCGCCCTGTCCGCTGAAGGTCATCGTGCCGAGGCACAGTTCCGAGACGAACAGGCCGGTGTTGCCGAGTTTGCGTTGTCGCATTGCGTCGCTCCGTAGAAATTGCCGCCCGTCGCAGAAGACCGCCGGGAGGGTGGCGGCTTGCACGGGATGGGATGCATTATGCGGCGCGGGGTATCGGGCAAGCAGTACCTGTTCCTGCACATTTTTTGCCTGATTCTGCAAGCCCGTGGTCGGCTTGCCGGGAACGCAAGCGCAAAAGCGAGAGAAAGCGTTGGCCGACAGGGAATTCGGGGGGGGATCGTGTCGCCGGGGTATCGCCGTCCGACGCCGGGTGTCTTCCGCATTTTTGTCGGATTCTCTGAATTTCATGCCTGATCGTGCCCATCTGATGGCGGAGAATCGGGCAAGTTCTCGCGACGAGCGTATGCTGTCGCGAATTGAGGGCGCGCAACGCGATTGCCGTCGTCCGTGCGCCCAAACGGATCAAACGGATCAAACAGATCAAGCGGATCAAGGGATCAAGGATCGAGGAACTTCGTCATGCATCTCGTCAAAACTTCCCCTCACGACGCGGCGCCGACCCATGCGCACGCGAATGACCCGTCGCGTGCGGCGCGCGCCGAACTGGTGCAGTTGCTCGAACGAGCGACGCATGGCCTGGAGGGCACCTCGCCGACGGCCGTGCAAGGCCTGTTCGTGCACCGCGTGTTGCATCCGGGCGGGCCGAGGCCGGTCTTGCAGCAGCCGGCGTTCGCCGTCATCGCGCAGGGCGAGAAGCGCCTGCAGATCGGCGACGAGCACTATGCCTACGATCCGATGCATTACCTCGTGTCGTCGGTCCATCTGCCGGTGGTCGCGCAAGTCTCGGCCGCGAGCGAGCAGGCGCCCTATCTGGGCATGCGTCTCGATCTGGTCGCGGACGATATCACCTCGCTCATCGGCGATGAGCATCTGCCGCCGCCGGCGGCGACGTCGACGGCTCGCGGGTTATACGTCAACCGGCTCGATGCGGCGTTACTCGATGCCGTGTTGCGTCTGCTGCGATTGCTGGACACGCCGCGCGACATTCCGATTCTCGCGCCCATGATCAAGCGCGAAATCATCTATCGGTTGTTGATGAACGGGCAGGGGGTCTTGTTGCGTCAGATGGCGTTACAGGACAGTCAGATGAATCGCATCGCGAACGCCGTGCGCTGGCTGCGCGACCATTATGCGCAACCGTTGCGCGTGGAGGCGCTGGCGCAGGAGGTGCATATGAGCGTGTCGTCGCTGCACCACCATTTCAAGCTCGTGACGGCGATGAGCCCGCTTCAGTATCAGAAGCAACTACGCTTGCAGGAGGCGCGACGCCTGATCTTTGCCGCCGATATCGCGGTGGCGACAGCGGCGCAGGCGGTCGGTTACGAGAGTGCGTCCCAGTTCAGCCGCGAATACGCCCGAGTGTTCGGCGAAGCCCCACTGCGCGACAAGCGGCGCTGGTTGCAAGAGGGTGACGCAGGCACGACGCGGGGGTGATGGGCGTTAGCTGTCGTACCTCAAGCGTGGGGCGCCCGGCCACATTCGCGCGTTGTGATAGATACGAAGCACCCGCACGCACACAGGTAGCGCGCGATACGCGGCAACGTAGGGGGTGCGCGTAACGATCAGTTCTCGAGTCCCTTGGACGCGTCCCGGGCGCCCAGCCCCGGGGAAATGCAACAGCGAGAAGAGTTGCTGTTCGATACGGGTGTCGATCCACACTGCCGCACTCGGGCTTCGTTGCTCAACAAATTCATAAATGTCGATACGGTCTTGGATGGGCATGCCGGGACCACGCTAATCTCACGTACTACCTTTTGTTCGTAATGCGCTTGCGTGTCGCAGCACGGCGAGCGGCGAAATGGGATTCAACGTCTTCATTCGGTATCGCGGGGCGCCTGTCTTCAAGCGCCTCCAACACCTTTTGCTTGACCCATGCATCGTAAGCGTCAGGGTCAGCCGCGAATCCGAACGGTAACGCGCCTTCGTTCGCAATGCGCGTGAGTAAAATCCGAACTACGTCGGATACCGTCAATCCCATCTTGTCGAGCACCGCCGTAGCGCGCTCCTTCAACTGGGGGTCGATGCGTGCTTGCACCAATGCACTGGCTGCCATGATGGCGCTCCCTAACGATTTGAATGTCCTGGAAGTGTGATTCAATTGAATGACAGAGTGGGTGGCAAGCAGACGGACAACCCGACGATTCCGGCTTGGCGGCCCACAGACCCGTAGTTGTATTCCTGCTCTGCGGGTGATTCACTTCGCCAACCGGTCTAACACCGCTTTCGTCACCCGTTGCTGCGAGGCGCGCTCGTAGTCTGCCCACGGGTCGCGCTTCAAGGCTTTGAGACGGTCCACGGCGTTGTGCACGTTCCAGGCGTCGGCGCTGGGCAAAACGGACAATTCCTCCCAATGCACCGGCATCGATACGGCCATGCCTTCGCGGGCGCGGGCCGAATAAGCGCATACGGTCGTCGCACCCCGATAGTTGCGCAGATAGTCGATAAAACACTTCCCCACGCGATGCTTCGGCCCCATCGTGGCCGTGAAGCGATCCGGGAAGACTCGCGCCATGTGCTTGGCGATGGCTTCCGCAAAACCCTTGGCCATGTCCCACGTATGGCGGCGGGCGAGGGGCGTCACCACATGCAGGCCCTTGCCCCCGCTCGTCTTCACGAAGGCCAGCAGACCCAATTCATCCAGCAGTCCGTGAATGAGTTGTGCGCCTTGCACGATCTGGGCGAACTCGACGCCCTTGCCCGGATCCAGGTCGAAGATCACGCGGTCCGGACGCTCGATCCGGTCGCTGCGCGCATTCCATGTGTGAAATTCCACCGAACCCATCTGCACGGCGCCCACGAGACCCGTCACGTCGTCGATCTGCATCAATGGCTCATGATCCGGATCGAGCGATGCATCGAGCATGCGCACGCCGGGGATGGTCTTCGCCGCGTGCTTCTGAAAGAACATCTCGCCGCCGATGCCCTCCGGCGCACGCAGGACGGCCACCGGACGGTCCGCCAGATGAGGAAGCATCCACTGGCTCACGGCGTGGTAGTACTCGGCCAGGGCCAGCTTCGTCACGCCCGAATGCGTGTCCATGACGCGATCGCCATGCGAAATCTTCATGGGCAACGAGGCGATGCGCGTTGCCGACGTGGTTGTGGTCTTCGCTGTGTTGGCTGATGCCTTGGTCGCGGCGTTGGGCATGGCAGGCGTCTCCTTCGAATTGGCAGAACCGTGGCGGCGCACCTCCCGACGAATGTCCTTCGCCGGTTTGTCGTTGCGCAGTGCGACGAATGAGGCCTGACGCACGTGCGCATCGCGCGTCCATTCGGCAAAACGGACTTCGGCAACGAGTGTCGGACGTAGCCAGTGCACCCGTGCACGGCCACCCGGGTGCGGTGCGGGCGACAAGGGCGGTCGGGCCGTCTCGTTGGCGTCGAGTCGCTTGCGCAGACGCAACAGCGCGTCGGTATCGAAGCCGGTGCCGACCTTGCCGGCGTAGCGCAGCGTCTTGCCATCGTCATCGTAGTAGCCCAGCAACAGCGCCCCGAAGCCTTGCCGCGTACCTGTTGGTTCCGTGAAGCCGACCACCACGAACTCCTGGCGTTGCGAGCACTTCAGTTTGCGCCATGCATCGCTTCGTCCGCTCACATAAGGCGAGTCGTCGCGCTTGACCATGATGCCTTCCAGCCCGGCTTCGCAAGCGCCATGCCACAGCGAGACGAGATCGCCGGTGACCGGCTGGAGCACGCGCACGGCATCCGTCTGCTTACCTTCGAAGAGGGTGGCGAGCATGGCCTGACGCTCGCGCAATGGCGTCTCGCGCAGGTCCTGCCCGTTACACCACGGCAGATCGAAAACATAAATGACGATATCGCGCTGCGCGTTTTCGTCGAACGCGCGTTGCAGCGCCTGAAAATCCGGTAGCCCGTGTTCGTTCGCGACGACGGCCTCGCCGTCGAGCCACGCGTTGGGTAATCCGCGCAACTTGAGTTTTCGCAATGCGTCGACGGCGGGTTGAAAGCGCTGCGTCCAATCCTGTCCCGAGCGGGTAAAGACTCGGATGTCATCGCCCGCGACACGAATGAGTACGCGATAGCCGTCGAGCTTGATCTCGGCATGCCATCCATCCGAGGACGGGGCCTGCTCGACCAGTGTCGCCAACATGGGACGCATGTCGTCAGGCGGCTTTGCCGAAGACTTGCGCGAGTTCACCGGCGGCTTCGCAATGGGCGACGATGCGGCGTCGTCATGTCGATGGATCAGCAACCACTGTGGCTGTCGCGCGGGCTTGTCGGTGCGCACCAGCGTCCAGTGTCCGCTCAGTCGCTTGCCGTGCAGCGTGAACGACAATTTGCCGTTCGCGTAGTCGCGCGACGCGTTGCCGTCGGGTGTCCACGTGCCGCTATCCCAGATGTCGACGTGTCCTGCGCCGTAGTTACCTGCCGGAATGTCGCCTTCGAAGTCCGCATAGGCCAGCGGGTGATCCTCGACCTGAACGGCCAGACGCGGGCGGCTTACGTCCGGACTCGGCTGCTTGGGCAATGCCCACGAGCGCAGTGTCCCGTCGAGCTCGAGGCGGAAATCGTAGTGCAGATGACTTGCATCGTGCCGCTGGATAACGTAGCGAAGCGCCTGTCCACGTGGGGTGCGCTTGCCACGGGGTTCGGGGGTTGCGCGGAAGTTGCGCTTGGCGTCATAGTCCGCGAGCGGGTCCGGGGAATTGCCGCGTCGTGCCTTGGCTTTCGTTTGCGCTTTCCCTTTGGCCTTCGCTTCGGTGGGCGTGCTCGTGCTGTGTCTCGGCATGATCGCACTCACTTGGATTTCGCGGATTTGGTGCGTTTGGACGCGGCTTTGCTCGCTGTCGTCTTCCGGACTGCTGTCTTCCTGGTTGCCGTCTTCCGCGCTGTCGTCTTTTTTCCGGTCTTCTTCGCCGGCTTCTCCTCGACGTCTTCAGCGTCGACGGCGGCGCTCTCGCGCTTGCCCTTCGTCCCCAGGCTTTGCTTGAGCAATGCCATCAGGTCGGTGACGTTACCCCCGGAGAGCTTGGGCGCACTGGCCTCGATTTGCGCGACTTCGCGCGTTTGACCCGAGGCGATCTTGCGATCGATGAGCGCTTTGAGGTCGTCCTGGAACGTGTCGTGATAATCGCCGGGGCGCCACGGCCCGGACATTTCGTCGATCAGCCGTATCGCCATGTCCAGTTCGCGATCGCCGGGGGCGGCGAGTTTTCCCAGCTTTTCCTTCGTGAGGCCGACTTCGGCCGGGTCGCGCATCTCGTCCTGCCACCGCAGCGTGTCGAGCACGAGTGCATCGCCTGCCGGTGCGAGCACGGCAAGATGCGCGCGCGTGTGCATGACCACGCGTGCAATGCCGAGCTTTCCCGCGCGGATGAGCGCCGCATGCAGCAGCGCGTAGGCCTTCGCGCCGCCACGCTCGGGAACGAGGTAATACGGCGTATCCAGATACATGAACGATACGTCCGACGCGTCGACGAACGCGAGAATGTCGACGGTTTGCGTCGCGGCAGGATTCGCCGCGCGAATCTCGTCGTCGCTCAATACGACATAGTTGCCCTTTTCGTATTCGTACCCATGCACGATCTGGTCGCGAGGGACTTCCTTGCCATTTTCCTTGTTGACGCGCTTGTACCCGACCGGCGACATCGTTCGCTTGTCGAGCCAGTCGAGATCGAGTTTGTGCGTTGTCGACGCAGGAAACAGCGTGACCGGGACGTTGACCAGCCCGAAGCTGATCGCACCCTTCCATATCGCGCGAGCCATAGACGCTCCCAATGTGGGGTTCGATGCGAAGTCGAAACAAACCATGCGGCGAAGGGAATATCGCCTTTACAACGCAGCGGGTGCGGCGGGTGCAAGGACATCATGTGTGCGGAGTTGTCGGTATAGGTGCCGCATCCGCACACAAATGCACCGCCCGTGGCAATTTCGCCGCATGTCATTGCGATTCCCCTGCGTCGGCAACGGTTCCCGGGCATTGATTTTCTCAATGCCGATGCAGTACGTGACAGGATTCCTTGATGAAACAAACCGGTAAAGCGTTCATCCCACGGGAATCGATTCACGTATTCACGAAACCAGCTTAGGGAGGTGGTGATGGCGATGATCGTGGCAGGACGCTTTACGACGTGCGATCAGGCAAATCTCGTGGCCAGCCGGCTTTACGACCGGGCATTCCGACCGTCCGATGTCTCGGTTTTCTTCCTCAACCCGACGGGACAACATGCCAAGTTTCCGATAGGGGGCGATGTCGACGCGGACGCCGCCGCCCGTCCGGCGGGAAAGGGCGCGGCCCAGGGCGTTATCGCGGGTGGTGCGTTCGGTCTCGCGTTGGGCGCGCTGCTGTTTGTAACTGTCTGGCGATTCTGGCTGGTGCCCGTCGTTGGCATGATGGCCGGGGCCTATCTGGGTGCGTTTCTCGGCGCGCTGCAGCGCATGCGTAGCCGTGAGCGTGTGTCGGCACGCGAAGCGGGCATGAGAGACGCCGGTGTGATGCTCGCCACCCATGTGAGCGAGTCCACGGCGGATACGGCCATTGCCGTGCTGCGTGATGCTGGCGCTGCCGAGATCGAGCAGGCGGACGGCGTATGGGAAGCTGGCGAATGGCGCGACTTCGATCCCGTCAAGCGCGCGCACGACTTGCCGGAGGAGCGCACGTCGAGCGCTGAGGCGACGCGCACCGAGCCGACCGTCGGCGTGGCCGCGAACGACCGCACGGTCGCCCCCCGCGAATCCGACGAGCCTTCCGACACCACGCGCCGAAGCCCGCGGCGCACCGACTGGCTGTAACATCTGTCGCAATACGCGATGAACGCGAAGGAGTCAGACCATGTTGTCGATCCACACCGGTTTCGTCGTATGTCCCACATGCAACGGGCGCTTTGCCGTGGCTGCCAGCGAACCGAGCGTCCAGTCGTTGTACGACTACCTCCATTCGGAGGCCGAAGTGAAATGCCCGACCTGCAACACGCGCTTTGCGACGGGCACTGCGCGCAGCAGCATCGAGTTCGAGCCCGTCAACGACGGCGTGACGCTCTCTCCGTCACCGGAAAGAAGCCTCGACGGGCTCGATAATCACTAGGCGGGCGTCATGCCGGCGCCATGCACGCATTGCGCTGGCGCTAAGCCGGCATCAGGCCCGCATCAACGTTCAGCGCGCGCTCAAAACGCCCTCAGAGCGGCGTCATCACGGGTTCGCCCGCCAGATATCGGCGCGTATTCTCGAGGAACATCGTGAGGGTCGCCGCTTCGGCCTCGGGCGAGCGTCCGGCTACGTGCGGGCTCAGCACGACGTTGCGCAAGTCGATGAGTGCCGCGGGCGGCGCGGGTTCGCCTTCGTAGACGTCGAGTCCTGCCCCGGCGATGACGCCGTTTCGCAGCGCTTCGGCCAGTGCGGCGGTGTCGACGACGCTGCCGCGCCCGAGGTTCACGAGGAAGCCATCCTGGCCAAGGGCGCGCAGCACGTCGGCGTTGACCATGTGGTGCGACTCCGCGCCGCCGGGTGCGGTCACGACGAGCATGTCGGCCCACGTGGCAAGCGACAACACGTCATCGAAGTACCGATAGTGCGCCGGCAGGTCGTCGCGTCGATTTCGGTTGCGGTAACCGATCTGCATATCGAAGCCTTCTGCGCGCTTGGCGAACTGTCGTCCGACCGCGCCCAGACCGACGATCCCGAGCTTCTTGCCCGCCACGCCCGGCTGCATCGGTAGCGCATCGCGCCAGACGCCCTTGCGGCAAGCCGCGTCGTACTCGGGAATGCGGCGCATCGCGGCAAGCAGCAGCGCAAAGCCCTGATCCGCCACGGTCGGCGCGTTCGCCCCGGCGCCGTTCACGGCAACGATGTTGCGCGCCCGCATGGCAGGCACATCCAGATTCTCGAAGCCAGCCCCCAACGCACTCACCAGCTCCACATTCGGCAGGTGCGCCAGTTCGGCCGCGCTCATGCCGCGCGCACCGTTGGTGAGCACGAAGCGTGCGCGTTGACCCTCCGCGCCCCAGCCTTCCGGCGTGGGATGGTGACTGGGACGATAGATCACTTCGAAACGGGTTTGCAGTTCGGACAACTGCTCGGGATGCATCGGGATGATGACCAGCAAGGGGGGCAGCGACACCTTCAATCTCCGTCTGGGGGTATTGGGACTGACGGCGCCGGGGCCGCGCGGACCGCTCGCGTTCGCCGTCAGACGACACTCTATCCCTATCCGCGACGAATTGCGCGACGCAACACGAAGCGCCCGGCTCGCTGCTGATCGTGCCCGCGACCAGACGGCAAACGGGCGTCATCGCGTGATGCGGATGACGCCCGTCCGGGGTTCAACGCCGGGGTGAGCGGCTTGCGACGGGTTGTGCGTGTCGAAACGCTTAGCGTCGATGCGCCGCTGGCTTGTGGATTTGCGCCGAGATCAGGCGGCCGCCTCGATCGCGACGGCGCTCTGGCGGTGACGCAGGCGGCCGAGCGTGAGCATCGTGAGACCGGCGAGCACGGCGGGCACGCCGATGGCCGCGAACAGTGCCGGCATCGACCAGCCCATGGCCAGCATCGAGGCGCCGCCGACCGATCCGACCACCGATCCCATACGTCCAACGCCGTTGGCCCAGCTCACGCCCGTGGCGCGGCAGTCCGTCGGGTAGAACTCGGCTGAGAGCGCGTTCGCGCCGACCTGGCCGCCGGATACGCAGAAGCCCGCCCAGAAGACCGCGACCGACGCGAGCACCGGCGAACTCGCCAGCGGACCGACCGCTGCGACGCACACGCCTGCAAGAACATAGGCCGCCGCGAGCACGTAGTGCGGATTGAAGCGATCCATCAACCAGCCGAGCACGATGGCGCCCAGGGTGCCGCCGACCTGGAACATGGCCGTGACAATGGCCGCGTTGCGCAAGGTCAGTCCGTTCGTGCGAAGCAGCGTCGGCAGCCAGCTCGAGAGCAGGTAGATCACCAGCAGGCTCATGAAGAACGTGACCCAGAACAGCAGCGTGCCGCGCAGCAGTTCGGGCTTGAAGAGATGGCGCACGGGCGAAGTAGCCGAGGGCTTTGTCGCGACATTGAACGTTGCGCCGCGCAAATCCTCGTGCGGCGCGATGCGCTGGAGCGAGGCCGCCACGCGTTCCGGCGATTTGCCGGCCATCACCAGATAGCGCACCGATTCGGGCAGGGCGCGCATCAGAATCACGGCGAGCGCGATCGGCATGACACCGCCGACGATCAGCACCGAGCGCCAGCCGAAGGCTTCGATGAGACCGGCGGAGGCCAGCCCGCCGAGCGCCGAGCCGAGCGTGAAACCGCAGAACATGGTCGTCACGAGGAACGAGCGGCGCGAGTCGGGGCAGTACTCCGAGGTCAGCGTAATCGCGTTGGGCATCGCGCCGCCGAGACCCAGTCCCGTCAGGAAGCGCAACACGATGAGTTGCCAGAGCTCCATCGACCACGCCGACGCCAGGCTCGCCACGCCGAAGAACAGCACCGAGAAGATGAGAATCGTCTTGCGGCCGAGCTTGTCGGCAAGCGGCCCGAACAGGAACGCACCGGCCATCAGGCCAGCCAGACCTGCGCCGAAGAGTGGCGCGAGATGGGCGGGGGTGAGCGACCATTCCGCGCGAATGGCTGGCGCGATGAAGCCGATGGCGGCGGTATCGAAGCCGTCGATGGCCACGATCAGAAAGCACAGCACGACGATCATCATCTGGAATCGCGAGATGCGATGCCGGTCGATGAACGCCGTGACGTTGATGGGGCTGGCTGGCATGGTTGTCTCCTCTAAGAATCTCTAACAAAATGAGTTTACGGGGGCTGTTAACTCAAAGTGATTTTTGTTAACCTTTGCGCAGTCATCGCTGCGCAAAGGACATGGCCAAACCAATACTCGACGACGAACTGTGGGCAATCATCCAGCCACTGCTGCCGCCACCGAAGCCTCGGCGCGCCCGCTATCCCGGGCGCAAGCCGCTGGACGATCGTGCCGTGCTCACGGGCATCCTGTTCGTTCTGCAATCCGGCATCCCTTGGGAAATGCTGCCGCAGGAAATGGGCTGCGGCTCAGGCATGAGTTGCTGGCGACGGCTACATGCCTGGCAGAAGGCTGGCGTCTGGGATCGTCTGCACGAGGTACTTCTGGCCAAGCTCCGTGCGGCCGATCGCATCGACTGGTCTCGTGTAGTCGTCGATTCCTCTTCTATCCGGGCAGTGGGGTCGGGTCAAAAACAGGACCTAACCCCACAGATCGCGCGCGACCAGGTTCAAAGCACCACGTCCTGACCGACGCCCAAGGCATTCCACTGTCGCTGATACTCACGGGCGCCAACCGCAACGACATTACCCAACTGCTGCCACTGATCGAGGCGATTCCTCCGATTCGAGGCAAGCGCGGTCGCCCCTTGTCTAAACCGCACATCGTTCAGGGTGATCGCGGCTACGACCACGACAAGTACCGCAAGCCCCTGCACGCCGTCGGCATCGCCACCGAGATTGCTCGCCGCGGCGAGCCTCACGGCAGCGGTCTTGGCAAGACGCGTTGGGTTGTCGAGCGAACCATCGCGTGGCTGCACAACTTCAAGCGATTGCGAGTCCGCTTCGAGCGCCTCGCAATCATTCACGAAGCCTTCCTGAAAATGGCTGGTTGCATCATCTGCTGGCGCCATCTCAGGAAATCATTTTGTTAGAGCTTCTAAGGTGCCAGAAGCAGCGCGACGGCAAGCGCGCGTCGTGCCGCAGGGACCATGCGCGGTTGTTGTTTTGAATTCCGCGCAATGGGTGATACGGGGAAGCCAGTGCTACACGCGCCGACTTACTCGCTCGTCAGCCACGGGGTCTGCGACAGGCAGTTTTCGGCGCGCCAGCCGTGCAACCATTGCAGGGCGTCGTAGAACTGCGTTTGCGTACGGCCCTTCCACAACGAGTTGCGTACCCAGCGATCCACGCCCTTGGCGTGGTAGACACGTCCCATGTCGCGCGCGCCATACAGCACGCGGGCAGTGCGGGGGATACGGGCACGCTCGTAGTGTTGGAACGCCTGCGTGAAGTCGCCGTTCGCTGCGGCGTAGGCGGCACCGAGCGTGACGGCGTCTTCCAGTGCCTGACAGGCGCCTTGCGCGATGTATTGCGTCATCGGATGCGCCGCGTCGCCCAGGATGGTCGCGCGCCCGAAGCTCCACTGCTCGACCGGATCGCGGTCGGCAGTGGCCCAGCGTCGCCACGACGTCGGGCGATCGAGCATCTGGTGCGGCAGCGCGTCGATGCCCTCGAAGTACGACAGCACTTCCTCCTTGCTGCCATCGCGCACCCCCCAGACCTCCTGCTCGCGGCTGTGGAAGGTGACCACGAGGTTGTATTGCCTGCCGCCGCGTAACGGGTAGTGCACGAGGTGGCAGTGCGGCCCCGCCCATACGACGGGCGCATTGACCTGCAAATCCTTCGGCATGTTCTCCACGTCGACCACGGCCCGGTAGACGACGTGGCCTGTCACGCGGGGCTCGTCGCCGATCAGCGCAGCGCGAACGGCGGACTTCACGCCGTCGCAGCCGATCACGGCATCGGCGGTGTGTCGCTCGCCGTGTTGATCCGTTACGGTGACGCCGTTTGCGTCCTGATCGAGCGAGACGACGCGCGTTGCCGTTCGGAACTGGATCAGCGGATTGCGCTGTACCGCCTCGAGAATCGACAGATGGATGTCGGCACGATGAATCACCGCGTACGGATTGCCGAAGCGTTCGCGATACGGCGCACCCACGTCGACCTGGGCGATGATGCTGCGATCGATGGCGTCGCGCAGAGTGATGTGATCGGTAAAGACCGAGCGCCCACGCGCCGCTTCGCCAACGCCGAGCGCATCGAGCGCAGCGAACGCGTTGGCGGCGAGCTGGATGCCGGCGCCGATCTCGCCGATGGTCTCGGCCTGTTCCAGCAGCTCGATGCGTACCCCCTGATTGGCGAGGGCGAGCGCGGCGGCCAGACCGCCGATGCCACCGCCCACCACGAGCGCTTTGGGTTGATGGGATTGCGTCATGCTTGTCTCCTCGGGCACTCTCCTGCCCTCGCTGCTCATACTTACGCCGTGTAGTCCGGCTGACGGCTCGGCGCTGCCGCGACGAATGCCGGATGCGTCGCCGCCGTGTCGTAGACCGCCATCGCGCGCGGATACGGCAACAGATCGCAGCCCATGCGTTGCGCGTTGGCGATCTGCGGAATCAGGCAGACGTCTGCGAGCGTCGGCGCATCGCCGAAGCACCACGCGCCATGGCCATGCCTGACGAGCAGACGTTCCACCCCCGCCATGCCCTCGGCGACCCAATGGCGATACCAGGCGTCTTTCTGCTCGGCGGACAGCCCCAGCGGCCCCTGCAGGTACTTGAGAATGCGCAGGTTGTTCACCGGATGAATGTCGCAACTGATGAGCATCGCGAGTTCGAGCACGCGGGCGCGCGCCTCGATGTCCTGCGGCACCAGTCGCGTCTGCGGGTACTTCGCGTCGAGATAGTCGAGGATCGCCAGCGACTGACCCAGCGAGAAGTCGCCGTCGACGATGGCGGGCACCGCGGCCGACGCGTTGACTTCGTCGACGTACGGTTGTGCACGGTGTTCTCCGACGCGGATATTCACCGGGACGGTGTCGAAGGCGAGACCCTTGAGGGCGAGCGCGATGCGCACGCGGTACGAAGTCGAGCTGTTGAAGAAACTGTAGAGCTGCATGGACGAACCTCAGACCACGCGCACCGTGATTTCGCCGAGCCCTTCGACGGCGGTGACCATCGTCTCGCCGGCCTTGACCGGGCCTACGCCTTCGGGGGTGCCGGTGTAGATCAGGTCGCCCGGTTCCAGACGGAAGAATTGCGACAGATACGACACCGTCTCGGCCACCGACCAGATCAGGTGGGTGATGTCGCTCTTTTGCTTTTGCACGCCGTCGACCGTCAGCGAAATACCGGCCTTCTCGATGTGACCAACGCTCGACACGGGATGGATCGGACCGATCGGCGCCGAAGCATCGAACGCCTTGCCGATTTCCCACGGACGGCCCATCTCGCGCATTTTCATTTGCAGATCGCGACGCGTCATGTCCAGACCCACGGCGTAACCCCACACGTGTTCCAGCGCCTCGTCGAGCGCAATGTCCGAGCCGGCCTTGCCGATGACAGCGACCAGTTCGGCTTCGTAGTGATAGTTGCTCGTCTGGGCCGGGTACTTCAGTTCGAGGGTGTCGCCGTACGCAACCGGCACTACCGCGTCGGCGGGCTTGCAAAAGAAGAAGGGCGGCTCACGATCCGGATCGAAGCCCATTTCGCGGGCATGCGCGGCGTAGTTTCGGCCAACGCAATACACGCGGCGCACGGCGAACAGGTCTTGGCTGCCGACAACGGGAATGCCGACGACGGCCGGCGGAGTGAAGACGTAGGACATGGTGGTTGACTCGTCGGATGAAGGAGAAGACGGCGGCCGCGCGGGCGGCCGATGTTTAGCTTGTGTGAAGGGTGGTATCGCTCGGACGCACGATTCAAGTGCGCGACTCGCGCAGGAGGTTCAGCGCGGCGAGCACGGGGCGGTCGGAGTAGCTGAACAGTACGGCGTCGTCCAGCGCCGCGAGTTGCACGGGCGCCCACGACGGCGCCACAAAGTGGTCGCGCGGCTCGAACTGGAAGACCTCGTCGCCGATGCGCACGGTGCCTCGCCCCTCCACCACGGAGAAGACGGTCGCGTCGGTACTGCGATAGGTCTTGCCCTGGAAGCCGGCCGGCAGATATTGCATGAACGTCGCCATCGTCGGCATCGGCCAGCCACCGGTCGCCGGGTTGACGTAGCGCAGCTTGATGCCGTCCCACGGGTCGAGTTCGCCGTTGCGGAACAGCGTATCCAGCGCTTCGCGCGAGCGCGCATATGGATAGCTGAAAATCGGTGAAGTCGGATCGCTCACCTTGTGGTGCACGGGCAGCATGTTGTAGCCGTATCGGGCGAAGCTGTCGCCTTCGGGGCGCTGCACCGGTTGTTGCGATTCCGGGTAATTTTCGGCGAAGCCGGCGTCGAAGTACTGAACGAGCGGAATATCGAGTCCGTCGAGCCACACGACCGGCTCGCCGTCGACGGGGTTGCCGTGGTCATGCCACGTCCACGACGGCGTGATGATGAAATCGCCCGGGTGCATGGTGGTGCGCTCGCCATTGACGGCGGTCCACGCGCCACGGCCTTCCACGATAAAGCGCAGCGCCGACTGGGTATGACGATGGCTCGGCGCGATTTCCCCCGGGAGAATCAATTGCAGACCGGCGTACAGCGAACCGGTGATGCTCGACGATCCGGGGGTGCCCGGGTTCTGCAGAATCAGCACGCGCCGCACGGCTTCTTCGGCGCTGATGACGCGTCCCGCTTCCATGACCAGCGGACGCACTTCGTTGTATTTCCAGATGGCAGGCGCCACACGCGGGCGCGGTTGCGGCGGCACAAGACTGTGGAGCGATTCCCACAGGGGGGCCATGTGGTTGAGGCCGATGTGTTCGTAATAGGCGGCGCGTTCGGCGCTGAGGGCGCGATCGGACATGCTTGTCTCCATGTTGGATGGGAGCCCGGTCTGCTCGTCTAGCGAGCGCTGCCTGCGGACTGGCCGTGGCTTTCGGGTCTATGGATAGCGTTATACTCGGCGAGACATATTCTTTGAAATGAATAAATCATCGGATCCATACGAAAAATCGTATGGGTCGGGTCATGGCGAGGTATCGCCGGGTGCCGGGAGATTGCGTATGGATTGGACTCATCGCTTGCGTCTGCGCAACTTGCAGATGCTGCTGACGCTCGCGCAGACCGGGAACATGAGCCAGTCTGCGGCGTTGCTCAATACGACCCAGCCCGGGCTATCCAAGTGGCTCAAGGATCTGGAGGACGATATCGGCCTGCCGCTGTTCGAGCGTCAGGCGCGCGGGTTGCGTCCAACGTCATACGGGGAGGCGTTGATTCAGCATGCACGGCGTATCGAAGCGCAACTCGATACCGCGCGCGACGATCTCGACGCCATGCGCGAGGGCGGCAGCGGACTGGTGGCGATCGGCACGTCGGGGGCGTCTTCGGCGGATACGGTGCCGCTGGCTGTGCTGCTGCTCTTGCAGCGGATGCCGCGTGTTCAGGCGCGGGTGGTCGAAAACACGATGGACCGGTTGATGAACCAGCTGGCGCACAGCGAGATCGACATCGTCGTCGGGCGTTCGGCGCCGGAGTTGCAGGATCGGAATGTGCGCGCTGAGGCGCTGTATCTGGAGCCATTGCACTTCGTCGCGCGTGCGCGGCATCCGGTGTTTTCGCTCCCGGAGGTCAACTGGGCCGACATGCAGCGTTACCGCTGGGTCGTCTGGCCGCGCGGCACACCGATTCGCAACGCGCTGGAAGCGGCGCTGGCCGAGGCCGGGTATCCGTTGCCGAACGACACGGTCGAATCGAATTCCACCATTCTCAATCTCACGCTACTCAACAACAGCGACATGATCGGCCTGGCATCGCATCGCACGGCGAGTCGGCTTCAGGCGTTGGGCGCGCTGCGCATTGTGCCGTTACGGCTGGCGGGCTTCGGCGGCGTCTCGATGTACTGGCGCGACGACGGTGCCAATCGCGCCGCCGTGGCCGAAGCGCTCGAGTGCCTGCGCTCTGCGGCGACCCGCTCGACCGGGGACTTCATCGAGGGAATCGAGGGGGAGGGGTGAGGGCTGAGGGTGATGAAGGCTAAGGGTGACGGCGTTAGCGGTTGCGGGTTTGGGACGGGGGCGAGCCGCCTCGTGCGAGGCGGTTTTGGCGGCGTCAACGGATCAGCCTGTGGAACGTCTCGCCCAATTGCCTCATAAATCGGGCAGCTTCTACGGCACCTTCACGACTGATCGGTTGTTTCACATCGTCGTCAGATCGCAGGTCCGCTTCATGAGCAATGGCATTACGTCGTTGCACAATGGATTTCAACATTTCGCGAACCCCCTTTTCTTCCTCTCCCATCGCAGCGGCGATCCTTTGCCATTTGCGATTCTCGGGCCAGATGTAACTCAGGCCATCGGCGACCTTTTCCGGGTGCTGAAAGGATAATGTCCGTAGCTTGTCGCGAATTGATCTGGCGAACACGGTATCGCGAGGAGACTCTCCAGCATTGTCCAGTCGAGCGACGATTTTCAGCGGGATCGGTTCGTCAAGGTACTTTGGCGTCGTTGCTCGATTGCCTGCATACGCCTCGACAATGCCCGTGTGGATGATGTCGTGCATAAGCTTGTCGAACGCACTGACCGAACATACGATTTTCGAACGCAGCAGATCATCAGCGTTGGCGTTGCTCGGCATGTTTTGGCGAACGTAGTCGTACACGCTGGTGAGCGCGTCCACATCGTCCATGTTGGATCGGAAGGAAACCAGTGCGTTATGCATATTCCATTAAAGCGTCGAGTGCGGCAGTCAGATTCTGGAATTGGGATCGCAAAAGGTCGCGCCGGGCAATGCCGTCCGGGACATGATGTCGGATGTCCTCAAGATCCTGATCCGTGAGCGCAAGGGGCGCAACGCCAACGTCGATGGCTTTGGCAAGCAATCCACTGAAGTCCACAATCTCTTCGAGAACGTATCCGTTCGTATGACACCTTTGTGAATACTGCTCAGGTGCAAGGGTCATGCCCCGGTCGCGAATATGGGGAAAGAAGTCATCGAGCACCACCGACTTGATGTCATCGATGGTGTGCCCAGCAGGCGCTTTCGTCCGTCCGATGCGGTTATCTACTTGATGAAACAGTATCCCGGCGAACTTCGGCGTGCCGGGGCGAAGCGCATAGATAGCGTCTTCAAGTTCGCGGAAGGTATTGCGCTTCCACTGAAGCCAGCGCGAAACCGTATATTTCATCTTTTTCAGCGCTAACCACGAGAATCGATCCAACGTTATCGGCACCACGAAGTAATCGCTGTGCAGGAAGAGATTTTGATTGATGGCACTGAGTCCCGCCGCGAGGTTGATGAGTGTGATGTCGATGTCGTATTTGCGCTCGCTCAATTCGATCAGCCGGTTGAACGCGCCGGGGGTGTTCTGAATTGAAGGAAGTCTGTCGCCTGCGTCCTGAACGAGCGTCAGATAGAGGTCGCAGTCGGATAAATTCGGATGACCGGCCAGCACGCGAAGATTCGAAGA
This sequence comes from Pandoraea vervacti, assembly GCF_000934605.2. Taxonomy (NCBI): domain Bacteria; kingdom Pseudomonadati; phylum Pseudomonadota; class Betaproteobacteria; order Burkholderiales; family Burkholderiaceae; genus Pandoraea; species Pandoraea vervacti. The sequence goes on from NZ_CP010897.2 coordinate 749,514, forward strand.
CCGCGAGGCTGCCGGACAGTCGATCGGCTTGATGAGCAGCGGGTCCATGACGAAGGCTGCGCTGGTGCCGTCTTTCAGGTTGTGTCGACGCGTGCGCTCGTTCGAGTAATGCGCATCGAAGTCGTCCCGCAGAATCAAGCTGGTCAGATCGCATTTCGGATCCGCATCGACCAGCAGCACGCGATATTTCTCTGCGAGCGACCAGCCGAGGTTATAGATCGGCATCGTGTTGCTTACGCTGCCGCTGGGGTTGAACAGCACCAGACGCTTGACCATTTTTCGCTCCTGCGTGGATGAGATGGGGGGACGAGCATGCGGCGCCAAATGTTGCAGAAACCGCGACTGCCAAGACTGAAAATTCATCACGTCGAGATCCGTACTTGAAGAGAGCGCACAGTCTCGCAAGGATCCCCCGTCGGCGCTGACACTCGAACGTCGCTCGTTCCCCCGGAATCGCATACCTTTCAAAGGCTTAGCGTTGGCCTGAAGGGGCCGTTTATCCGACGTTGCCTATGCCCGCCGTGCCACGTGCGTAAAGCCGCGCGACAAACCCCAAAGCGCATCGGGCGGTTTGCTAAACTTGCCGCCTGTCGAAGTCACTCTCTCGGGGCACCAATGATTGGTCGCATCTCCGGCACGCTGCTGGAAAAGAATCCGCCGCACATCCTGGTCGATTGCCAGGGCGTGGGCTATGAAATCTCGGTGCCGATGAGCACCTTCTTCAATCTGCCGAACGTCGGCGAGCGCGTCACGCTGCTCACGCAGTTCATCGTGCGTGAAGACGCCCAACTGCTCTTCGGATTCGGTTCGCCGGACGAGCGCAATACCTTTCGCGAACTCCTCAAGATCTCGGGCGTCGGCGCGCGCACGGCGCTGGCCATTCTCTCGGGGATGAGCGTTGCCGACATCGCGCAGGCCGTGACGCTGCAAGAGTCGGGACGTCTGACGAAGATTCCGGGTATCGGCAAGAAGACTGCCGAGCGTCTGTTGCTCGAGCTCAAGGGAAAGCTCGGCGCGCAACTCGGCACGGTCGCGGGCGCCGCCGCGCCGCACGATCACAAGAGCGACGTCGTCAACGCGCTGCTGGCCTTGGGATACTCCGACAAGGAAGCGCTGGCCGCCGTCAAGACGGTGCCCGAGGGCACGACGGTCTCCGACGGCATCAAGCACGCGCTCAAGTCGCTCTCGAAGGCTTGATCCCCGGTCATTTGGCGACGTCGTCATGAGCCATTTGCGCACCGACGCACTGAGGCGAAGCCGCGTCGCTTGGCCGACAGTCGTGCGCACAGGCGCGCGGAACGCGCGCTAGGAGACGGTATGCAACTGCGATGGCTTGAAGACTTCGTCGAACTGGCACGCACGCGCAGCTTTACGCGGGCGGCGGAAAACCGTTTCGTCACGCATCCGGCATTCGGTCGACGCATTCGCGCATTGGAGGAGTGGGTCGGCACGAGACTCGTCGAGCGCAGCAAGCCGCTGGAACTCACCGCCGCCGGCACCGTGTTTCTCGACGCGGCCACGAACGCACTCGACATCCTTCACAGCGCCCGCACGCAGTTGCAGGACGCCGCTCCCACGCTCGAAAACAACCTGAAAATCGCGACCGGCCGCACACTGGCCGCCACCTTCTTCCCGGACTGGTACGACGAAACCGTCTCGCGCATCGGCTTCTTTACCGCAACGCTGTCGACCGGCGGCGCAGAGGAAGCGATCCTTCGGCTCGCGGCGGGGGAGGTCGATCTGCTCATCGTCTACTCCAGTGCCCACACGCGCTTGCTCATCGACCAGGAACGTTTCGACTGGCTGAGCGTGGCGCGCGAGGTGCTGGTGCCGGTGAGTGCGCTCGATGCCAAGGGGCGCGCCCGGTATCGGCTATCCGCGGGCCCGTCTCCCATTCCATGGCTCGCCTTCACCCGCACGCTGACACTGCGTGCCGTGCTCGCCCGTCATCTGGCGGAGATGCCGAATCGTCCGACGCTCAAGCCTGTCTATCAGGCCGATTCATACGAAGCCATTCTCGCGATGGCCAGACGCGGGGCGGGCATCGCGTGGCTGCCGCAACGTCTGGTGGCCGACGACGTGTCGCGCGGCACGCTCGCCATCGTCGGTGGCAAGGACTGGCAGATCGGCTTCGACATCGCGCTTTACCGGCGGCGTCACCAGCCGCATCACGTGCTCGATGCGATCTGGCAAAGTGCGCGCTCGGCCGCCGGTGACGACGTCTGACGAGCGGGGATAAGAAAGGTAGGAAACGGGGGAAGGGCAGGAAGGGCAGGGGAAAGCGCAGATGTCAGGCCGTCGCGCGCATGCCGACGCGTGCGCACGAGGTAATCGGTCGATCCATTGCGCTCGGGGCAGACGCGTCGCGCGATGCAAGCGTCCGCCCGTTGCGATCAATGTTCGTGATGCAGGTACTTCGCCTGACGCGGCAGGCGCAGGCTCACGAGGAACGCGAGCACCATCATGCCGGTGACGTACCAGTAGAAGGTCGGCTCCATGCCCGCCTTCTTCAGACCCAGCGCGACGTATTCGGCCGAGCCGCCGAAGATCGCGTTGGCGACGGCGTAGGCCAGGCCCACCCCCAGTGCGCGCACTTCGATCGGGAACATTTCCGCCTTCACGATGCCGCTGATCGACGTGTAGAAGCTCACGATCGCCAGTGCCAGACAGATGAGAAGGAACGCGGCCGTCGGGCTTTGCACCGTCTTGAGCGCTGTCAGGATCGGCACCGTGGCGATGGCGCCGAGTGCGCCGAACAGCAGCATGTTGTTACGACGGCCGATCTTGTCGGAGAGCATGCCGAAAATCGGCTGCATGCACATGTAGACGAACAGGCAGCCCGTCATGATGTAGCTCGCGGTCTTGATCGGCATGCCTGCCGTGTTCACCAGATACTTCTGCATGTAGGTGGTGAACGTGTAAAAGATCAGCGAACCGCCGGCCGTGTAGCCAAGCACCGTAAAGAACGCTGCCTTGTGATGACGGAACAGACCGGCGATCGAACCCGCGTCGCGGTTGTTACGGCTTGCTGCCGTCGACGTTTCATGCAGCGTACGACGCAGCATCAGCGCCACCACCGCCGTGATCGCCCCGACCACGAACGGAATGCGCCAACCCCACGCCTTCAGTTCCGCTTCGCTGAGCAATTGCTGAAGAATCACGACCACCAGCACGGCAAGCAACTGACCGCCAATGAGCGTCACGTACTGGAACGAGGAGAAGAAGCCGCGACGGCCCTTGAGCGCGACCTCGCTCATGTACGTTGCCGTCGTGCCGTATTCGCCACCGACCGACAGGCCTTGCAGCAGACGCGCGAACAGCAGCAGCGCCGGCGCCCAGTTTCCGATGCTTGCGTACGTCGGCAGCGCAGCAATCAGCAGCGAGCCGAAGCACATCATCATCACGGAGATGACCATCGAGTTCTTGCGGCCGTTACGGTCGGCGATACGGCCAAAGATCCAACCGCCGATAGGGCGCATCAGGAAACCCGCGGCAAACACGCCCGCGGTGTTGAGCAACTGCGCCGTGGGATCCGAACTGGGGAAGAACGCCGGGGCGAAATAGATCGCGCAGAAGGCATAAATGTAAAAGTCGAACCACTCGACCAGATTCCCCGAGGACGCCGCCACAATCGCGAATACGCGCTTGCGGACTTCTTCGGGGGTGGGGGGCGTGTTGCCGGTTTCGGCGCTGTTTGTCGCTGTCTCTCTCATTTCTACTGACGATGGGGGCATCGCATTAATAACCACGTTTGCAACATGACGCTGACAGTCCCATGGACCTCACGGGCACTTCGGATGTGAAGAAATGAGCCATCGCGTCGCGGGGGCGGGCCAACTATAGCGGTTGTCAGTGGGGGCAGACAATGCCCTTGTGGCAGATCGATTATTGTGAATATAGAAACAATCGGTGGAATTGTTGCGACGCAGCATGGTGATGACGCCCATGGGGCGGTCGTCTGCGCGAATCCCCTGCCTGTTTTGATAGGCGCCGCGACTTCCGAAAAATGACGAATCCCCATGCAAATTTGTCTGCGGTTGGAGGGGGCGTGTCCCTTATGCCGAGATGCCAGGTGCATTTCCGGCATCGCTTCATAAGCTTTTCGTTAACAAATGCTTAGCGCAGCGCGGGGTCGCCGCTACGATGAGATGCCGCTCCATCCTGAAGCCCTTGCGCCATGGCGCGAGGCGCGATCCCCCGAAGTCATGCAAGGCGATACGTTATTGATCAAGTCGGGCGGCGCTGCCGCGCTGACCGAATGGCAGCACCATTTCGCGCGGTTGCTCCCGGGCCTGCGCGTCTACGGCTGGGACGACCCGTTCATCGATCCGCGCAACGTCAAGTACGCGCTGGTCTATCAGCCCGATCATGGGCGTCTCGCGCACTATCCACGTCTGAAGCTGATTCTGAGCGCTGCGGCGGGCGTCGATCACATCCTCGCCGATCCGGCGCTGCCGGCGAACGTGCCCATCGTGCGCATGGTCACCGACGAGACGCGCGAGCGCATGAGCGACTTCGTGACGTTCGCCGCGCTGGCCATCGTACGGGACATGCCGGCGCTGGTGGCCGCGCAGCGCGACGGCCGTTGGGCCAACGAACTGACGGGACGGCTCGCGCGCGACACGCGCGTGAGTGTGCTCGGCCTCGGTGAGCTGGGCCGTGCCGTCGCGGCACGTCTGCAGGCCAACGGATTTCGCGTGAACGGTTGGGCGCGCACACCGAAAGCGATCCCGGGCGTGAACGTCTTCGCCGGTGAAGCCCAACTCGATGCGCTACTTGCCGAGACCGACATTCTCGTCAATCTGTTGCCGGACACCGTGGCGACGCGCGGCATTCTCGGTCGCAAGCTGTTTGCGCAATTGCCGAGCGGCGCGAGCCTGATTCAGGTCGGACGTGGCGTGCATCTCGACCGTCACGCACTGCTCGATGCGCTCGATAGCGGCCGGTTGCGCTCGGCGGTCGTCGACGTCTTCGATCTTGAGCCCTTGCCACCGGAAGACGCCTTGCGCCGGCATCCGAAGGTGCTTGTCACACCGCACATCGCTTCGACCGTGTCGTATGCGGCAAGGGCGCGCCAGGTGGCGGATGTGCTGGGGGCACATGCGCGTGGCGCACCGCTGCCGTTCGTCTACGACGCGCACAAAGGGTACTGAACCATGTCTCCTGCTTCGCCAACGTCTTCATCCTCATCCGCCTCTCACGCCTCTCACGCCTCGCCATCGCCGCTCGCGTCACACGACAGCGAAGAGGCCGTCGCCCTTGCGCGAGGGGACGACGCTTATGAACGTATCCGCCACGACGTGCTGACCTGCGTCATCATGCCGGGCGCCGTGGTGAGCGAGGCGGAGTTGATGCGTCGCTACGGCATTGCCCGCACGAGTTGCCGGGTGGCGCTCGTGCGACTGGTGCACGAGGGATTCGCCCGCGCGATTCCGCGCCAGGGGTACCGGATCTCGCCGATTACGCTGGCGGACGTCGAGGAAATATTCACGTTGCGTGCGCAGATCGAGCCGATGGCGGCGCGGCTCGCGTGCGGCAACGTCGACACCGAACTGCTGCAGCGGCTCGACGAAGCCTGCGAAGCGCCGTTCGCGGACAAGCCCATCGACCATCAGATCGAATGGTTTCTGCGCACCAACCGCAAGTTCCATCTGACGATTGCCGCAGCCAGCGGCAATGCGCGTCTGTATCGCACCCTCGCCGGTCTGATGGACGACATGGCGCGCCTCGTCTCGCTGGGCTTTGGCGTCCAGGGCGTGCGCCCGCGCATCGAACACGATCACGAAAGCATCATCGGCGCCCTGGTCACGGGCAACGCGCCGCGCGCGGAAGCGCTTGCCCGGCAACACATCGAGACGTTTCTCCAGCAGACGAAAGAACACGTCTTCGCGAGCCTGTCGGCCTCGGGCACCTGGCTGCCCTACCTCTCGATTGCCGACTTGCGCAAATGATCAGGCGGCCGCCTGAAGTTCGCGGCGTCGGCCCGGAATCGCGTCGAGCAGCGCGCGTGTGTACGGATGCGACGGCGCGCGAAAGAGGGTCGCCGTGTCACCGTACTCGACCACGCTGCCTGACTTCATCACGGCGAGCGAGTCGCACAACTGCGCGGCGATGCGCAGGTCGTGCGTGATGAAAATCATCGATAGTCCGAGATCGGCCTTGAGCCGCGCGAGCAAGCGCAGCACTTGCGCCTGCACGGAGACGTCGAGCGCGGACACCGGCTCGTCGGCAACGAGCACCTTCGGGCGCATCGCCAGCGCTCGGGCAAGGCCGATACGCTGACGTTGTCCGCCGGAGAACTCGTGGGGGAAGCGATCGAGGGCGTCCGCACTCAGGCCGACGAGTTCGAACAGTTCCAGCGCGTGCGCATGCGCCTCGCGCGCCGGCTCACCGCGTGCGATCGGCCCTTGCGTGACGATGTCGCCCACGCGCCGGCGCGGATTGAGCGAACTGAACGGGTCCTGAAACACCATCTGAATATCGAGCGCCCTGCGACGCGCCTCGGCGTCGAGCGAGGCGCTGGCGAGGTCCGTGTCGCCGTAGAGAATGCGCCCGGCATCGGGCGTCATCAACCGGAGAATCGAGCGCGCGAGCGTCGACTTGCCCGAACCGCTTTCACCGACGATCCCCAACGTTCTGCCGTTGCCGACATCGAGGGTGACGTCGCGCAATGCCGCGCTGTGCGCCTGCGCCTTCTTGCCGAGCCAGCCGTGCTTCGCGTACGTCTTGTGCACCTGCTCGATGCGCAGGACGGGCGGTGCGGTCTCGGCGACTACCTCGGCGACTACCGGGGCGAGCGCAGGCGCGACAGCCGCGCCCGTGCGCGACGAAGCAGGCAATGCAGGCAATGCAGGCACCGCCGCGATCAGTGTGCGTGTGTATTCTTGCGACGGCTGCGTCAGGACCGTCTGCGCCGTCCCTTGTTCGACGATCTCGCCGTGGCGCATGACCGCCACGCGATCCGCAATTTCCGCCACCACCCCGAAGTCGTGCGTGATGAAGAGCACGCCCGTGCCCTTGCGTTGCTGCAAGTCGCGGATCAGCGTGAGGATCTGTGCTTGCGTCGTGACGTCGAGTGCGGTGGTCGGCTCATCCGCGATCAGCAACTCGGGTTCGAGTGCGAGCGCCATGGCGATCATGGCACGCTGACGCTGACCGCCGGACAACTCGTGCGGGTAGCGCTTGGCGGCGTCGTTGGGCGACGGGATCTGCACGGCGTCCAGCCATTCCAGGGTGCGTGCCCGGATCGTGCTGCCGGGCAGGCGGGTGTGCGTGCGATAGACCTCGGCGATCTGATCGCCGATGGTGCGCAGCGGATTGAGCGCCGTCATCGGCTCCTGAAAGATCATGCCGATGCGTGAACCGCGCCAGCGCCGACGCTCTGCCTCGGGCAGCGCCAGCAGGTTGCCCGCGCCTTCCCACGCGATGCGTCCGCCGCTCACCCGTACGCCCGGGGGCAGCAGACCGAGCAGGGTACTGGCGGTCATCGATTTGCCCGAGCCGCTTTCCCCGACCATACAGAGGATCTCGCCGCGCGCGAGCGAGAACGAGACGTCGTGAAGCGCATGCGGACGATCCGCATTGGGCGGCAAGTCGAGCGTGAGATGTTCGACGTCCAGAAGTGTCGTCATGATGGCGGTCCGTAAGGTTCGCGACAAAAAGGAAAGGTCTCGGCGCGGTCTGCGCGCAAGCTCAGAGGCGTTGGCCGCCGCTCGCATCGATGGCCTGACCGGTGATCCACCGACCGGCATCGCTGGCGAGAAACGCCACGATTTGTGCGATGTCGCGCGGCTCGCCAACACGCCCGAGCGCTACCGTCTGCGCAATCGCCTGGCTGGCGACGGGATCGCTGGCGCGCTTGTTCAGGTCGGTTGCGGTGGCGCCGGGCAGCACGGCATTGACGGTGATGCCGCGTGCACCGAGGTCGGCGGCGAGCGAGAGCGTCAGGGCTTCCAGTCCGGCTTTCGCCGGCGCATAGACGCTCATCTCCGGATAGGCCGCGCGCGTGCCGATCGACGAGACGTTGACGATGCGTCCGCCGGACTTCAGATGCCCGAGCGCATGCTGGATCACAAAAAACGGCGACTTCAGATTCACTTGCAGCACGCGGTCGAAATCCTCCGGCGTCACGGCGTCGATGCGCGCCCGAAGGCCGACTCCGGCGTTGTTCACGAGGATGTCGAACTGCGGCGGCAGATCGTGCGCGGCCAGCGCCTGGATGAAGCGTTCGACGAGCAGGCGCGCGCCATCCGGCGACGAGAGATCGGCCTGCACGGCAAAGGCGCGTGCGCCACTGGCGCGCAATTGTGCAACGAGCGTTTCGGCATCATCGGCCGCAGCGTTGTAATGCACGGCGACGCTTGCGCCGCGCGAGGCGAGCGCTGTGGCGATGGCGCGACCGATGCCGCGACTCGCGCCAGTGACGAGCGCGACCTTGCCGTCGAGACGGATCGGATCGTGGGATTCGGAGAACTGACTCATGATCGGATGGCTCCGGTGGAAGAAGTGAGAGAGGTGAGAGATGTAAGCGAGGGCGCATGGACCCGTTGATCGCTCCACGCCTGCGCGGCTTCGAGCGCACGCGCCTGTTCCAGCAGTGCATGCCGGTCGACCTTGTTGGTTCCGGCCCATGGCAGCTCGGCCACAAAGGCGACACGACGCGGGTGCTGATACGCCGGACCGTTCGCGAGCGCGTGTTGCTTGAGGGCGTCGACGCTCAGCGTGCTGCCGGGCTGACGCACCACGAACGCCACCGGCACGGCGGCGCGCTCTTCGTCGGCTAACGGCACAACGCTTGCCTGCCGCACTTCCGGATGGGCCTCCAGCAGCTTTTCCACTTCGACCGGATAGATGTTCTCGCCGGCACAGACGAACATGTCGTCGGCACGTCCCACGAAGTAGAAGAAGCCATTGGCGTCGCGACGCATCACGTCGCCGCTGTAGTACCAGCCGTCGTCGAGCACTTGCGCCGACTTTTCCGGCAGACGGTGATAGCCGCGCATGACCGCCGGATTGCGCATGCAGAGCACGCCCTGATTCGCATCGGGACCGTCGACGAGCTTCACCGCGTCGGGCGAGAGCGGATAGCCGAGCGCCAGCGGCGGCAGCGCAATGCCGTCGGGGTGGGGACCAAAAATGCTCGGTCCGGCTTCCGTGGTTCCGTAGCCGTGATGGATATGGGTCTGCGGGAATGCCGCCTGAATGCGGGCGAGCAACGCCGTGCTCATGGGCGCGGAGCCGAGCATGACCCGCTTGAGCGACGACACGTCGCGCCCGGCGAGCGTCTGCGGGTCTTTGACCAGACGCGCGAACATTGTCGGCACGGCGGTCAGCACGGTAATGCGATAGCGCTCCAGCGCGTCGACGTACGACGCCACGTCGAACGACGGCAGGATCACCAGCGTGCCGTTTACCGAGAACGCGCGCTTGGCCATGAACAGGCCGTTCATGTGAAACAGCGGCTGGGCCAGCAGATAGCGCTCCGTTGCCGGATTGTCGGGGCGCACATAGGTGGCTCCCAATGCCCAGAGTTGTCCCGCGTGCGTGAGCGGCACGCCCTTGGGCTTACCCGTCGAGCCCGACGTGTAGAGCATCTGCGCGACGCGATCGTCGGCGGGACGCACGGCGTCGAAATCCGTCGGCCGGATTTGCGTGGCGAAGCCCGCAGGGCCCGCATCGTCGAAGTCGATGACGGGCACGCGTGCGGCAAGTGCATCACGGCGTGCACCGTCGACGAAGGCCAGCGAGATGCCGGCGTCGTCGATCACGTAGTCCAGGATCTCGCGCGACTGCTTGATGTTGATCGGCACCGCCACGTAGCCCGCGCGCATGATGCCGAAGTAGGCGATCAGGTACTCCGCTCGGTTGAGCGAGGCGATGGCGATGTGCGCGCCGTCGGGCAGTCCGCGCGCGCGCAGGGTTGTCGCGACGCCGTTTGCCAGGCGATCGATGTCGGCATGCGTATAAGTGTGCGGATGCGTCTCGTCTCGCAGGTCGACGATGGCCGTCGTGTTCAGATCGAGAGACCGGTCGACGAGGTCGCCCAGGTTGTGCCAGCGGTGAGTCATAGGATTCGAGGGAACATGGAGTTTCGTGAAACAGGCACGGGGGCAAGCGCTCAGCGCTTGCGCAACGTCGGATTCAGGGCGTCGTTCAGGCCGTCGCCCACGAGATTCAGGGCCAGCACGGCGAGCATGATGGCTACGCCCGGTTCGGCGCACAGGTACCAGGACGAGCGGATCAGCGTGCGGCCTTCACCGATCTGACGCCCCCAGCTCGCGATGTTGGGATCGCCCAGTCCGAGAAACGACACGACCGACTCGTAGAGAATCGCCCCGGCAACGACCAGCGTGCCCATCACGAGCACCGGCGGCAGCGCGTTCGGCAAGACTTCGCGCAGGGCGATGCGCCACGGCGAGAGTCCGACCGTGCGGCAGGCCTGCACGAATTCGCGGGACTTGAACGACAGGCATTCGGCGCGGGTCAGTCGTGCGATGGCGGGCCATGACACCAGCGCCACGGCGATCACCGTGTTCTCGATGCGCGGGCCCAGAATGGCCACGACGGTGAGCACGAACACCACGTTCGGCACGATCTGGAACAGTTCCGTCACGCGCATGAGGACTTCGTCGATCCACCCGCCCCACCACGCGGCCATCGCGCCGATCGACACACCGATGAGCGTAGCGGCGACACTCGCCACCAGACCGATGGCGAGCGTTGCGCGTGCGCCGTGCGCCAGCATGGCGGCGATGTCGCGTCCGAGAGCGTCAGTACCGAGCGGGTATTGCCACTGTTCGAGGGGCCAGATCTCCGGCGCAGCGACGATTCGCAGCGGATCCCCCGGATACCACCACCCGGCACACAGGGCGACGATCACGATCAGCGCGAGCAGCAGCGCACCGGCAACGGCGCCGCCGTGACGCGCGAATTGCTGCCATGCGCGCGCGCCGCGCCGTGGCGCGCGAGGCAAATCGGAGGCGGCGCTCGCGGTGAGCGCGTCGAGGGTGGAATCGGCGGAAGACGTCATAGGAAAAACCAGTTCGTTTCGACGAAGCGGGAGCGTTTCAAAGCGTTACAAGCGCATGACAAGCGTTATGAAGCATGCGTGCGGATACGCGGATCGAGCCGTGTGTAAATCAGATCGACGGCGATGTTCGCGACAATCACCAGCGCGGAGCTGAGCACGAGCAGTCCGAGCACGACCGGGTAGTTGCGGCTCATTACGCTGTCGAACAACACGCCGCCAATGCCGGGCCAACTGAATACGGCCTCGACGACGATGCTGCCGCCGAGCACCGTACCGAGTTGCAGGCCGAGCAACGTGACGACCGGCAACATCGCGTTGCGCACCATGTGGCGCGTGATGACCGCCCGGCGGGTGAGGCCCTTCGCCTGAGCGGTTCGCACGTGATCCTGACGCGCCACTTCGAGCATCGAGGCGCGCATGACGCGTGCGTACGTCGCGGCGTAAAAGAGGCCAAGCGTGACGGCGGGCAACGCGAGGTGATGCAGGACATCGAGCGATGCATGCCATGCCCCCGTGAAGCCGGTGCCGTAATCCATGCCGATGGTCGTCATGCCGCCGACCGGGAACCAGCCGAGCTTCACCGAGAACAGAATGATGAGCATGATGCCGAGCCAGAAACTGGGTGCGGCGAAGCACGCCACCGCCGCAACGGACACCAGCGTGTCGCGCCACGTATTGACGTTGACCGCGGCGATGACCCCGGCGCTCACGCCGACGATGACGGCAATGAGCAGGCTCGCGAGCATCAGCACCAGCGTGGCCGGCAGGTGCGCCATGATGACGTCGAACACCGGCAGGTTGTGGCGGTACGAATACCCGAGATCGAGATGCACGACGGAGTTGATGTAGTGCAGTAGTTGCTGCCACAGCGGCTTGTCCATGCCGTAGGTCACGCGCAAGCGCTCGATCAGCGCGGGGTCGGTCACCTGCTGCTCGGCGGTCATCACGTCGAGCAACGTGCCGGGCACCGACTGGATCAGGCAGAAGTTCATGACGATCACCCCCAGCAGCAATGGCACTGCCTGGAGGACCCGGCGCAGCAGCAGACGCGTCACCATGACAGCCGACTCCTTACGACGCGAGCCAGACGTCGGCCAGCGCGTCGCCCTGCACGTTGGCGCTCGTCGTGGCGCTGCGCACGTTGGTGCGTGTGAGCGTGAACGACTCCATCTCGACGAGCGGCACCAGTGGCACGTCCGTCGCTGCCAGGCGTGCGAACTCGTGTGCGAGCTTCTGGCGCTTTGCGTTGTCGGTCTCGACGGTCAGCTTGTCGACGAGCGCATCCATCGCCGGATTCGAATAGCCGGTGGCATTGCGGAACGCCGCACCTTTGACGATGCCGTCCGTGGTGAAGAACTGCGTCACGACCGGCACGAGTTCGAGCGGCGCGGTGAAGTTCGAGACGGCGATGTCGTAGTCGTAATCGCTGTAAATGCGCTTGAGTGCAGTTGCGCGATCGAGCGAATCGAGCTTCACGGTGATGCCGATGTCCTGCAATGCCTGCTTGAGGTACTGACCGAGCTTGGCGTTCTCTTCGAACCACGCGGCGGCGACCAGATTGACGGAGAAGCGCGAGCCGTTCTTGCGCGGCAGGCCGGCGGCGTCGAGCAGCGCATTCGCCTTGGCGGGATCGAACGGATACTTCGGCACGTCGTCGGTGAAGAACAACGAATTGGTGCGGAAGATCGGGGAGACGGCTGGCTTGCCCCGACCGAAGTAGATCGTGTCGATGATGAACTTGCGGTCGATGGCGTGCAAAATCGCCTGACGCACTTCGCGGCGCTTCACGTGCTCGCGTCGCTGGTTGAATTCTGCGGTCACCGTCCACGCGTCGTTCTCGTAGCCCTTCGTGTCGACGGCGATCTTGCCCGTCTTCACGAGCCGGTCGATGTCGCGTGCCGGCACCGGGTTGGAGAAGGCCACCTGCAACTCCCCGGTCTCCAGCGCGGCCGAGCGCGACGCGGGGTCGCCCCACCAGCGAATGATGAGCTTTTCTGGGTAGGGCTGCGCCGAGTTCCAGTATTGCTCGTTGCGCGTGTATGCGACATGGCTGCCTCGCACCCACTGTCCATATTTCCACGGCCCCGTGCCGATCGGCGTGTTGTTCAGCGGGTTCGTAATGATGTCCTTGCCCGCATAGAGATGCTTCGGCACGACCACCTGATACTGACCGGCGAGGATCGACTTGAAGAAGAACTCCGGCACCGGGCTGGAGAATTCGAGCTTGACGGTATGGGCATCGGTCGCGCTGACCCGCTTGAGCGATTTCAGCGCAACGCCCGCTGCGATCGGCTTCCAGTGCTCCTGCACGTTGTAGACCACGTCATCGGCGGTGAATGGTTTGCCGTCGTGCCAGAGCACGTTCTTGCGAAGCGACACCGTGTACGTCCTGAAGTCGGCGGAGGCGCGTACGTCCGTGGCCAGCACCGGCTGGAACGCGAGCTTCTCGTCGATCTTGAGCAGACGCTCGAGAATCTTGGTCGACGTCATGAACGGACTGGAGCCGCCGCCGCCCGGCACGAAGAGCGCCTGCGGTTCGAGCCCGCCCCAGCTTGCCACGAGCGTGCCGCCACGACGCGGTACGCCGTCCGCTGCGACGGCGCGCGTGGGAGACACCAGCCAACCGGCGGTGCCCGCGAGCACGGCGGAGGTGGCAGCCAGTGTGCCGCTGGCGCTGCGATAGAGAAACTGACGACGGGACAGGCCCCGGGACTTGCGCATGATGAACTCCGGAAAACTCGGCGCCCGGCGATCTCGCGAGGCGCCTTCAATCGGCTAGGCAGTGATGGCAGATGGCGCGACCGACGGCTCGGTCCGCCCGGCTTCCTTAATTGGGCGGCAACGTGGCGTAGCTCGCGCGCCCGATGGCGACGAGCGCACCCTTCGCATTGAACAGGTCGACGTCGGCGACCCCGATGCTCTTGCCGAGCCGCCGCACCCGTGCGATCGCGTGAAGATCGGTGTCGATGGCCGGGCGCAGGTAGTCCACGCGAAAGTTGACCGTCGGCAGTCCGCGTCCGACGAGCATGCCGACGGCGAAGTCACCGACCGTATCGATGATCGCGGCGAGTGGTCCACCGTGCCATTGGCGCGTGCCTTTACCGCGCTCGAAGGCATCCTGGAACGGAATGTCGACTTCGATGACCTGTGCGTCGTGATCGAGCGACGTCACGCGCATGCCGAGCCAGGCGATGAACGTCGAATGATCGAACGCCTTCTGCACCTGCTCCACAGACAGCGTGGAGGGCGATTGCGTCGTCTGAGTCGTCTGAGACGTCTGGGAGGTTTGGGTCGTCGTACTCATGCGCCCACCAGCACTTTGCCGACGATCTGGCGGTTCTCCAGCGACGCGAGCGCCTTTGCGCCGTCTTCCAGCGGCCACTTCTTGTCCACCAGCACGCGCAGCTTGCCGCTGGCGACCAGATCGAGCAGTTCGTGCAGGTCTTCTCGCTCCCAGCCGTTCGAGCCGCGAATCTGCAATTCGAACGTCCAGATGAAGCGCAGATCCTCCTTCGGATCGAAGCCTGCCGTCGCGCCGCACGTCAGCACTCGCCCGCCCTGACGCAGCGTGCGCAGCGAGCGTGTCCAGGTGTCGCCGCCGGTGAAGTTCACCACGACGTCGACGCCGCCATTGTTCGCCGCGCCGCGACGGCGCGCGGCCTTGCCGTAGCGCGTGCGCACCACCTCGACGAAGTCTTCTTCGGTGTAATAGATGATGTCGTCCGCGCCGAGCTCGCGCAGACGTTCGCCCTTTTCGCGCGAACCGGCGCAGGCGATGACTTCGGCGCCGGCCAGCTTGGCGAGTTGCACCGCGCACACCCCCACGCCGCCACTCGCGCCCAGAATCAGCACGCGCTCGCCAGCCTTGATCTGACCAATGCGCTGCATCATGCGCAGCGCCGTGCCGTAGGCGACGGGCAGCGCCGCAGCGTCGTCGAAGGAAACGCCATCGGGCAGGCGCACCAACTGATGTTCGGGCACGCGGCAGAGTTCGGCCAGCCCCCCGTGCGTCGTTTCGCCCACGAGACCGCCGGTCACGCGATTGATCGGGTCAACCAGCACGCGATCGCCCACGGACCAGCCCTGAACGCCGGGGCCGATGCTCGCGATCTCGCCAGCGACATCGAGCCCAATGATCACCGGGAACGGCAGCTTGATGCCGGGCATGCCGCGGCGCGTGAAGACGTCGTGATAGTTCAGCGACGAGGCGCGCACGCGCAGCACCACTTCGCCTTCGCCCGCCACGGGATCGGGAAAGTCGGTTTCTAATTTCAGGGCGCTGTTATCGCCGTGTTCACGCAATACGATGGCTTTCATATCGATTCGAGTGTCAATTTCAGAATGAGCGTCTCCCTCGGGCAGACGCCGATGCTTGTTAAAAAACGGAAAGAGTCAGGTCGTTCTGTACGCTTGCGCGTACCTGAACCTATGCGCGCGTGGCGAGCCCCTGCAGCGCTTGTGCCGTGATCTGCAACCCGTGCGCGAGCACGCTGTTGCGCCACACGGACGAGACGGGCACGAACGCGTCGAGCACGTCGGCGCGCAGTTGGCGATCACGTACGGCGTCGGGGTGGTCCTTGGCACGCGAGCGCAGCCACTGGTCGAGCCGGTTCGCCTGACTGGCGTTCGAGCCACGCGTGCCGAACTCCACGACCGCTCCGATGACCGGGCGTCCCTTGGCAAACTGCTCCACGCCACGGAATACCAGTCCTTGATAGTCGGGGCGTTGCAGCCCATGAGGGCGTTGGTCCAGCACACGTTCGGCGCCCCACCAGCGCGTGGCTTCGCGCTGCGACTCGCTGCCTTCGGCGTTGAAGCACAGGAAGAACGGTTCTCCGTATTCGCCGATGCCCGTATGCCAGTCGATGAGGCCGATACGCTGGGCTTGAGAGAGCTCGCGCTCGACGATGGTCTGCAACGTGACGTTGGACCATTCGCGCGCACGCCCGCCATAGATGAGGCCGTCGGCGTGCGTGTACTGACCGCTGGCGAGCGTGTTGAAGAGGGCGTCCGGGCCATGCTCGGCGCGAAAGGCGTCGATGGCGCGGGCGCTTTGCGCGAGCCCTTCGGTCGTCCACTGCGCGGGAATCAGGTGATCGTGCAGCGATGCGTAGTGCGGATTGACCGGATGCGGCAAACCATGGTCGATGAAGTTGCGATTCAGATCGACGTTGTTTTCCGTGGTACGCGTGGCGTGCGCGAAGCCGTAAGGGTTGATCGCGTGCACGAAGGTCACCGCGACGTCGTTCGGCAACGTGTCGGCGGCGTGTGCGAGCCAGGCCGTTTGCACTGCCGAGCCGGCCCCGCCCTCGAGACCGTGCGTGCCGCTGATGGCCAGCAACTGGTGCGCGGCGTGCGCCGGCCCGAGACGCGCGACATCCACACTGAGTTCGCTGCCGTCGGGCGCTTTGGCGTCGGGATGAACGTAGCTCGTCAGGCTCGCGCCCGCGCGGTCGGCGGCACTGCGAAAGCGTTGGCGCGCGTCTGCATAGTCGACGCCGAACGCCTGCCACCAGGTGGGTTGTCCGCTCATGCCGCTTCCCCTTCCACGAACTGAAGCGCGACGTGGAAACCGTCGGCTGCGGCGACAAGTACCGAGCCGTCGTCGAGCGTGGTCCACGGCACGCCATTCTCGCGCAGCGTGGCTTGCGTCTGGGCAAGCGAGCGTGTGCGCAGAATCAGTGCGACGCTGCGCTCGCTGCCGTCGTTCGTCGTCTCGACACGGCCGAAGCGCTGCTCGGCTTCTGCCGGCGTGACGAAGTGCACGCGGGCGCGACCGGCGGTGAACGAGAAACCCTTGTCGCCGGTGGCGCTCAGAATGCCGGGGCCGAAGACACGGTCGTAGAGCGCTGCGGTAACGGCCGGATTCGGCGACGCGATCACGAAGCCGACGATGTCCGTCACCCCGTTCGGATGGTCGCGCCATTCGTCGCGCCAGACATGCTCGGGGGTGAAGTGGTGGCAGAAGAAGGTGCGGCCATTGCGCACAAGTTCGCTGGCCAGTCGCACGGTGCGAAAGCGGGCGTCCTGCGTGGTGCCGTCGGGCAGGCGTACCGGACGGAAAAACTCGGCGGGCGTCTCCACGCCGATGCCGCGCGCCTGCAATTCGGTGAACAGGCCGAGGGAGTCCTGTGTCTTGAAGACAAGACCGGTGAGGCCGAGCGGGGCTTGCGTGACGTCCGGTCGGGCGGTCGATTTGCCGGCTTCGTAACCGAGCAGCTCAAGATAGTTCTCGCCGAAGATCGCCAGATGGTTGCTGGTGCCGAGCGAATGATGACCTCGTTCCGTCAGCGAGAAGCCCAGCCGACGGTAGGTGTCGACGGACGCTTCGAGTTCGCCCTTGACGTTGATGACGACGTGATCGAGAACCGGTGCGGGGAGCTTGCTCATGCCTGACCTCCAATGCGTTGATGTGGGAAGGAAACGATGGAGGTAGGGTACACAAACGCGACTACGGCGGTGAGGGCGGTGAGGGCGGTGAGGGCGGTGAGGGTGGTGGCGGCGACAAACACACCCGAAACAGAACGACTGGACACGACAGCTCCCGGCAGAAAATGGACGACTTGCCCATTCTAGAAGCGTGCCGGGGTCAGCCCAACTGATGCTTTTTGCTTTGCTTAGCGCTGCATGTGCGCTTGTGAGCCGCTCACGAAGTGCGCGGGGCGATTGTCGGTCCGCCGTCGGTCTGTCGGCCTTGCTGGGCGGGCGCTCTCACTGGATGAGATGCCCGCGCCGACAAGATTGCTGGGCGCCTTCCGAGACGACTTTTCGCGGTCTCGGCGTCGACCTTAGCAGTCGAACGGCACCCCGGCGGCCCGCAGACGGCGCATTGCGCTGTCCAGATGAGCGCGGGCGCTGTGCGGGTCGCCCGCGCGCATGTCGGCGGCCGTGCGTCGGGCGATGGCTTCGGCTACCGGACGGAGCTCGCGTCCGGTGCTCATCGCCTTGCATTGCACTTCGCAGGCCCGTTCGAGATAGTAGAGATCATCCCACGCTTCGGCAATGCTCGGTCCTGCGACCATCACGCCGTGATGCTTCATGAACACGATATCGGCGTCGCCCATGGCCGCCGCGATGCGATCGCCTTCTTCGTTGCCCAGCGCCAGACCGTTGTAATCGGTATCGACGACGGTTCGGCCGTAGAACTTGAGGGCGGTCTGTCCTGCCCAGACAAGCGGTTCGCCCTCGCTCATTGCGAGCGCGGTTGCCCACGGCATGTGGGTGTGAAAGGCGGCGCGCACGCGCGGGTTGGCCTTATGCAGCCGCGCATGGATGTAGAAGGCCGTGGCTTCGGGCACACCGTCGCCGGCCACGACATGGCCGTCGACGTCGCACACCAGCAGATTCGACGCCGTGACTTCTTCGAACGCCAGTCCGAAAGCGTTGACGAGGAACCACCGGTCGCTGCCCGGCAGCATTGCCGAGAAATGATTGCAGATGCCTTCCTCGAAGCCGTGCATCGCAGCGAGCCGGAAGCATGCCGCGAGTTCTTCGCGGGCGGTGCGTACGGCAGGCGAATCCAGATCGATATTGTCGATGTGAAGGGATGCGCCGTCGGTGCTCAACGATAGCGTATGCGCCATGTCGGTCTCCTCGTGTTCACGGGTTCGCGGGGTCATTCGGTCGTGCGGGCTGCGGCACTGAAGCTGCAAAGTCAGTCCCCTACCACCCCAACGAATCGAATAACGGTACCACGGCGTCGAGCGTGGCGACGGTGGCGTCGGGCGTGTAATCGGGCAACGGACGGCGGCCCGTGCCGCGATCCACCCACACGCACCGGAAGCCGATGTCGCGCGCGGCGGCGTGATCGAGATGGGGGCTGGCGCAGATATGCACCACGTCGTCTTTCGTCACGCCGAGCTGAGCGTGTGCGTAATCGAACAGGCGTCGGTTCGGCTTGTACGCCCCGGCTTGCTGCGCCGTGATGACGCGATCGATGTGCCCGCCCAGTTGCGCGACGTTGCCCGCAATGATGTCGTCGTCCGTGTTCGAGATGATGCATAGCCGGTAGCCGCGCGCCTTCAGAGCTGCGAGCGTCGGCACGACTTCAGGAAATGGCGGCATCGCGCAGATGTTGCCCGTCAGCATTTCGATGTCTTGCGGCGAGGCTTGCAGCCCGAGGTCCTGTAACGCGAGGCGAAGCCCCTCGCCGGCGACGTCACGGAAGCGGCGATGCGGCGGGGTTTGCTCCAGCGCGTGCTCGTGCCGATCGAAGGTCGAAATCAGGTCTGCCGTACCGATGTTGTGACCGGGCTTGCTTTGCAGGATGCGCGTGACGGCGTCGCGCAGGCCTTCGTCCCATTGAATGAGGGTGCCGTAGCAGTCGAAAGTGAGCCATGGCGCGCGCGTGCTGTGTTTCAGCGAAGCTTTGGGTGAAGCGGACGGAGTGGACATGACGACGCTCGAAGGAGGTGGGAATGTCGTCAGCGTAGTCATTCGCTGAGATATTTGGAAATTAAATTAAAATCATCAACTTATCGAACATGCAAATATGGTGCCGCCATGATGGATCTCGGCTTGCTCAAGACACTGGTCGCGGTGGTCGACGAAGGCAGTTTCACGCGGGCGGCGCAACGGGTACACCGAACGCAGTCGACCGTGAGTCAGCAGATCCGGCGGCTGGAGGACGACGTCGGACGCCAGTTGCTCATGCGAGACCGCTCCGGGGTGAACGTCACGCCCACGCGCCACGGCGAACTGCTTGCCCAATACGCGCGCAAGCTTCTGGCAATCTCGATGGAGGCTGTCGACGCGATGGAGAACGACGCTCGCGTGTCGACGGTGCGAGTCGGGCTGCCGGAGGACATCGATGCGCGCCGCATGGCGGACATGCTCTCGCGGTTCGTGCAGACCCACGGCGACATCCGGCTGGACATCGTGGCGGGAATGAGCACCGACCTGCGCGAGCGGCTAAGTGCGGGCGACCTCGAGCTTGCGCTCGTCAAGCGCGAGCCGGGGCAGGGAGATGCCTTGATGGCGTGGCCGGAGACGCTGGTCTGGGCGATGGCGGCGAATGCCGACACAGACGCGCTGGCGCATGCGCCGGCGCCGCTCGCGCTATTTCCTCAAGGTTGCATTTACCGCCAGCGCGCGATTCGATGTCTGGATGCGGCGCAACGCCCGTGGCGCATGGCGTTCGGCAGCCACAGCCTGGCGGGCATTCAGGCAGCGGTGTCATCCGGTCTGGGCGTGTCGGTGTTGCCGGAGACGGTGCTGCTAAGCGACCACCGGATTTGCGATGCCTTGCCCCCGCCGCCGCCTGCCGAGATTGCGCTGGTGGAGGGGGGCGCTCCGCCGTCGGCACCGCGCCGTGCACTGGCCGATTTCCTCGCTGCGACAGTGGGCGAGACATTGGGGTTGACGGTGGCTTAGGGGCCATCAGGTCGTTAGCCCTTCGGACTCTCAGAATTGGGCGGTGAGGGAAAAGCCAACGGTGGTGTGCGCAGTCTGGAACGACGAAGGCTTGTAAATTGGCGTGCCTGCAAAGACTTCCCCGGAGACAAACCCGACAGGGAGCCTCGCGCGTGCGCGCAGTCCAATGACGGCTCCGGCAAGCTGTGTTCCCGCCAAGTACTGCGCGGAAGGCCCACTCACTCGGCCGTAGTCCACGCCGGCGAATAATGACGTGCCGGACGCACCCAAGGCCCACTGCAACTCGTTTCGCCAATAGAAGCCTTTCTCTGCCGCAAGCGACGATTCTCCGTCGAAGCCCCGAACCGTATAGCGACTGCCGATGGTCAGATCGTCGATGTAGTGAAGAACATCGTTTGTGTATTGGCCATGAAAGGTCGTCATGTACCGAAGCGGCAATTGCCCCAGCGGCAGCGAGAGGTTCGCATCGAGAACCGCCACGCCGAATCGATAGGTGGGTGTGCCGGGGTTGGCA
Source organism: Pandoraea vervacti (assembly GCF_000934605.2). NCBI lineage: Bacteria > Pseudomonadati > Pseudomonadota > Betaproteobacteria > Burkholderiales > Burkholderiaceae > Pandoraea > Pandoraea vervacti. The sequence continues at coordinate 770,429 of NZ_CP010897.2, forward strand.
TTCTCCGACGCTGCCCCCAGTCCGGAGACGCTCTGCCGATACGTCAGGCTGCCGTCGAATTGTCCGGCTCCGACATAGTGGCGTTCCACGAAGCCGAACTCGACAAAAGTGTTGTTGCGATACTGCTGATCGATTTCCGTGTCTTCGAGATAACTTTTCCCAAAGCGTTTGCTTAGTCGGATCTGTGCACTGAGTACGTTGCTCTGGCTACGCTGTATGACACGAGACAGCTTGAAGTCGAGGGTCTGTGATTGGCCGCGTGTCGTGAATGTGTCGTTGATCCCGGCGATCTGCTGGTTATAGCGATTGGCATAGGCCGAAACCGTGGCAGTCCAGTATCCCCATGGAATCGAATAGAACGCGTTCCACCCGTTCGAGCCGAAACGTTTGTCCGCGAACGCGAGGTCATGTGTTGCGCCGACGTTAAAAATGTCGTTAAGCCCCAACGGATTGTCGATGCCGAGAGCGACACTGCCTTGCAGTTTCCCGGTGGCGCGCGAGCCGCCGTTGTCCACCGATGCGACGACGCTCCAGCGTTTCGCACGGTTGACCTCGATGACGACGTCACTCTGCCCCGGCGCGTCGGCCGGCACAATCTGCATTGTCACATCCTGGCTTGCCACGCGCTTCATTTGCTCCAGCCCTTGTTCGAGGTCGCGCAATTGCAGCAGGTCTCCCGGCGTTGCAGGGAAAGCAGTGCGCCATGTGCCGTATTGCGATGCATCCGAAAAGCGGATGTCGCGGATCAAGCCCGGTATCAGCGTGAGCCTGAGCGTGCCGGTCGACAGGTCCTGCTCGGGAATCAGAACACGTGTGGTCACATAACCTTTCGCCAGGATCAACCTCGTCAGACCGGCTGTGATCGCAGCAATGCCGCGCTGGCCGAGGCATTGTCCACGGTAGTGATCGAGCCATTCATACGCAAAGGCGAACGGGTCGAGCGGCAAAGTCGATGCTCCCGCAGCCTGCGCTCGCGGTGGTAGCGCCGCGGGCACTTCCAGAGAAAACGATGTCACCGCAAAGCACGGAGATTCCTCCGGCAGGGCAGGGAAGCCATCGGCGGCGAGAACTTCAGTGCGTACGGAGGGTGTGTTGACCGCGGCGGCTCGCTCCTGTGCCTGGCGCTGCTGCTCAAGCAGTTGTTGTTGGCGAGCATTGGTCGCCGCCGCGTCCACTGCCGGTGGCGGCGTTTGCGCGATGGCCGCACAAAACGGCGTGGAAGACGTCAATGCGGTGACAAAAAGCAGACGACGGACAGGCGTGACAAAGCGATACGAAGCGAGATTCATCGTGAAACGTCGAAGGGTGATGCCGCCGCGACGGGGCGAGCCGATCCAGACCTGAAGTGTCGGGTCGAAAAGTGAAATCAAGCGTGAAAGGCGTGTCCTGAATCGGACTGCCCGAAGTCAGGCGTCGAACTCTATCATGATCCCCGCAAAAATTAGTTTGGACTATTTATTTTCAATAATTCAACAGATTTTGGTCGATTTTATAAAGACTGATCGTGGATGCAAGCAAATACTTAATTATTGAGTAATATTCGGTCTACGAAATTTGTAGCGATAGAAGTAAAAGATGGGCAAAGACCCTAATATAAATAGTCGTACAAAGTCAGATGAAATCACACGTCAATCGCCGTGCCCACGGCGTGCCCCGGGGAAGTTGGGCGGAAGGTGGGCTTCAGCGTGCCATGGTGCGCGCGCTCGTGCTCGCCCAGATCATCGCCCCAGTGTCGGTCCACGCTCAGGTCGTGGCGGCGCCGGGCGCTAATGCCCCGAATGTCGTGCAGACCGCCAATGGGTTGCAGCAGATCAACATCACCGCACCTACGGCGGCCGGGGTGTCGAAAAACGTCTATTCGCAATTTGATGTGCCGCGCCAGGGCGTGATACTGAACAACTCATCGACCATCGTGAATACGCAGCAGGCGGGGTACGTCAACGGCAACCCCAACCTCGCGCGGGATCAGGCGGCGCGCGTCATTCTGAATCAGGTGAATAGCAATTCGCCCAGCCAGTTGCGTGGCTATCTGGAGGTGGCAGGAAAAGCCGCACAGGTCGTGGTTGCGAACAGCGCCGGCATCATGGTCGACGGCGGAGGCTTCATCAACACCACGCGCGGCGTGTTGACGACCGGCACACCTATCATGGGGGCGGACGGCAGCCTGTCGGGATATCAGGTCAACGGCGGACGACTTGTCATTCAAGGCGACGGTCTGAACGCGGCAAATGTCGATCAAGTCGATCTCATCGCGCGTGCGGTTCAGGTAAATGCCGCGTTGCACGCGAAGCAACTCAATGTGGTGACGGGGACGAACCGAGTCGATCACGAAACCCTCTCCGTACAGAAGACGACGGCGGACGCCAATGCACCTGACGTGGCCCTCGACGTAGGCCAGTTGGGCGGCATGTATGCGCAACGCATCTTCCTGGTAGGTACGGAGAATGGCGTCGGCGTTTCCAACAAGGGGGTGATTGCTGCGCAAGCCGGCGATCTGACGTTGACCACAGAAGGAAAGCTGGTGACGTCGGGAAAGACGGAAGCCACAGGCAATGTTCTCGTCAACGCAAAGGCCGGCATCGACAATCAGGGCAGTGTCTACGCGGGCGGGCGCGCCGATGTACGAACGAGCGGTGCGCTGGACAACGGTGGCGTGCTGAGTGCTGCGGGCGACCTCACGGCGCAGGCTATTGCGGTGACGTCCCGCGGAACGCTGGGGGCGGGCATCGATTCGGACGGACAGCCGTCGCTCGCGGGAAACCTTACGCTGACTGCGTCTGGGAAAATTACTGCCACTGGACGTAACGTCGCTCGTGGCGACATGTCTTTCTTGGCAGGTGCGCTCGACGTGTCCGGCAGTCGAACAAATGCGAGCCGCAATCTTTCGCTGACGTCGCAGTTGGGCGATATCGATCTTCAACGTGCCATCGTAACGGCTTCGAATGCATTGAGCGTGAGGGCAGTGCAGGGCATTCTCAATGCCGGTGGGGCGTTGTCGGCCGATACGATCACGCTGGCCGCGTTGGGCTGGATTGACAATGCCGATGCGCAATCGGTTGCGAGCACGCGCCTTGACGTGACAGGTGGTCGCATCGACAACCAGCGCGGGCTTTTTCAGTCTGGGGGGCTTCTGGACGTCAAAGGGGCTTCGCTGGATAACGCCGGTGGCCGCGTGGTGTCGCTCTCGGGCGATGGCACATCCGTCGATATCGCTGGCGACCTGCATAACGCTGGGGGAGCGAACGCCTCGGGCGCGTCTGGCGGCGTCATTGGAGCCAATGGCGAATTGAGCGTCCGCGCGGGCACAATGACCAATACAGCGCAAGTTGTCGCCGGAACGCAGCTTCATGTGTCGGCCGGGAGACTCGACAACACCAACGGGACGCTCTCGGGCGAGCAAATCAATGCGACGGTCGACACCATATTGACCAATCGTCAAGGCGCGATTTCCGCGTCGACCTCGACCATCCGGGCGGCGCAGCTCGATAACGACCACGGGCTGATCGATGCCGATACCTTGTCTCTGGCAGTGTCGGGGGAAGCATCGAATCGCTCCGGAGAGATCCGGCAATACGGCGATTCGGTCCAGTCGATCAACGTCGGCGGCACGTTGAATAACGCTGCTGGAACGGTGGCATCGAACGCCAGAGAGCTGACCGTGGACGTGGGGGCGCTGACGAACGATCAGGGGAAAATCCGCCACCTCGGCGCAGGCAGTCTCACGGTCCTGTCGAGCGGCGATGTCACCAATCTGACGGGCCTGCTCGGCAGCCTCGGCGTTCTGAAGATCAATGCGGCTCGCATCGACAACACGGGCGGCGAACTCACTGCGGGCAACGCGACATGGCTGACGTCGACCGCTGACGTCGTCAATCGCAATGGCGCGGTGTATGGCACCAACGGCCTTACCCTTTCAGCAGCGTCAAATGTGGACAACACTGCGGGATCGATGCAATCGGGCGGTGCGGTCAAGCTCCGTGCGGACGGGATATTGACGAACACCGGAGGACGCATCAGTGCCAACGGCGCGCACGACGCCCTGTCGATCGCTGCCGGCAGCTTGGCGAATACCTCGGGGCAATTGACCAACGCGGGCGACGGCGAGACGGCCGTCACGGCGGTTCGCGACGTGCAGAACGCCGCGGGAACGATCGGTGGCAACGGAAAATTGACGGTCGACGCCGCCACGCTGAGCAACGTTGCCGGTGGGAGAGTCGTCGGTGGCGGCGACGTCTTGCTGGGCATCGCCGGTGCGCTCGACAACGCTGCAGGGCAGTTGTTCGGCGGCAATTCGGTGACGGTGACCAGTGCGACTACACGCGTGGCGAATGCGGGTGGAACGATCGAGAGTGTTGGCGATGTCTCGCTGCAAGTCGCATCGCTTGATAACGGTAACGGCATCATCCGTTCGAATCGGGACATCGGCGTCGCCGGTGCGATGAGCGGCGCCGGACAGATGACCGCCGGCCGCAATCTCACGTTCTCCGCCGTGGGCGACTACGCGAATACCTCAGCCAACCGCTTACGGGCCGATGGCACGCTCACGCTGACATCGACGGGACGTTTCACCAACGACGGCGTGCTAAGCGCCCCCGGCACACTGGACGTTCGCGCCGCAGAGTTCGTCAACAACGCGAATGGCTCGATCAATGCGTCCACGACACAGTTAAGTGCCTCAGGCCTATTCTCCAATGCCGGCAGCATCGGCGGCGACACGGTACGCCTCAAGGCGAGCCATTTCTACAACGGCTACGGCGTATTGGGCAACGACGTGCAGGTCAATGCCGTCGATATCGAGAACAACGGCGCGTCGGCAGTCATAGGGGGGGCAAGACGACTCGCATTGTATGCGTCGAATTCCGTCGCCAACTACGACGACGCACTGCTCTACAGCACCGGGGATATCGAGATTGCTCGGGATGGCACACGCGACGGACAGGGGCTGCTCGCCAATCAGATGGCCTTGCTGACCAATCGTTCGGCCAACATCGTTGCCGACGGCAATCTGGACGTTGCGGCTCGTGTCATCAACAACTCGCGCACTAGCATCGAGACGCAGCCGGGAACGCCGCAGTCTACGACGCAGAGCTTCGGTCTCTATACGGCGGCGTTGCCCAGCGGCGAACAAACGCTGATGCACACGAGCCTGACGTTCCCCGAATGGAAATGGAGCGCAGGCAGAGCGCCGATATCGTCGGCCCTGCTGCAAGCGCTTGCGAGACCGCTGACCGTCGATATCCCGAAGTCTCAAGTGACGAATGTGGATCTCGCAGCCAAGACCTTCAGTCTGACGAAACCCCTCGAAGAGTCGTATCAGGACATGACGACGCAGGGTCAGGGGCCGTGTGACGATCATGGCCAATGCGAGTCGACCACCAAGACGCGAGACGTCGGCAAGAACCCGACTCAGTACTTCAACAGCCTTGTCGATAACGGGGACAGCTACCGTATCGTGTTCTGGCCAGACTGGGATCCGAATACGATGATCCGTCCGGATCAGGCGATCTCGCGTGGCGATCTGGGGATCGATCAGCGGGACTACAACGAAATCACGCGCGTCATCACGACGACGCGAACGCGCGATGAACTCATCAGCGCGTCTCCCGAAGCGAAGCTCCAGGCCCAGGGCTCCATTCGCATCAATGCTGACGGTGGCGCGATCAACAATCAGTCGTCAACGATGACGGCGGGAAGCGATCTGATTCGTCGCGCGACAGGCGGGTCCGTCAACGACGTCGGCATAACCTTGCAGGAGACGGTGACACAGACGCAGACGTCGACCTTCTACTGGCACCAGAAGTCTGGCGGCGACGACGATCAGGTGACGGTCGCCTATCCGGTGACGCCGCTGCCGCCAACGACACTTGCATCGCTTCCCGCGATTGCCGTCGGCAACCAGTCGGTTCAGTCCTCCGGGCGCAATATCACAGTGTCGAGCGTTGACCGTTCCGGCAATACCGTCGGTAGCGCCGGCGTAACGGGGGGCAACGCCACGGGACCGCAGTTGGGCAACCTTTCCGGCACGGTGGCAAATCGCCAGACGCTGGGATCGTCAGCGCAGGCCATTCCCGGCCTCACGTTGCCACGTAACGCGCTTTTCCAAATACCTACGGCACCGGGACAGACCTATCTGGTTGCGACGGATCGTCGCTTCACCGAATACGGAAAGTTCATTTCGAGCGATTACATGCTGGGCGAGTTGGGACTCGATCCGCAGAAAACGCAAAAGCGTGTTGGCGATGGTTTCTATGAAACGCAACTGGTCCGCGACCAGATCACGGCGCTCACCGGCAAAACACTGCTCGCGGGATACACCAGCTATCTCGACGAATACACGGCGCTGCTCAATAACGGCGTGACATATGGCAAGCAGTTCGGCCTCAGCGTAGGGGTCGCCCTGTCGGACGCGCAAATGACGCAGTTGACCACCGACATGGTCTGGCTGGTCTCACAGGAAGTCACCCTTCCTGATGGCTCCGTTCAGTCGGTGCTCGTGCCGCAGGTGTATCTGGCGCAGGCGAACACTGTCGATCTGACGAATACCGGCGCGCTGGTGGCCGGGGGCAGTGTGACACTTGCCGCGACGGGCGATATGCAGAACAGCGGGCAGATTGTCAGCGATACGGCGACGACGATTCTGGGCGACGCCATCGTCAATCTCGGTGTGATCGGAAGTGGCGGCACGACGTCGTTGACGTCGCTGGGTGATATTCGCAACTCCGGCGGTCGTATCGGCGGCAAGGACGTCGTCGTGCAGGCAGGGCGCGATCTCATCAACGAATCGACGACGCTCACCCAGACGGCGGGAACGGACAACGGTGGCAGCTTCACGTCGTCGGCGTCGGCCACCGGCATCGGCGCGGTCGGCATCATCTCGGGATCGAACAGTGCCGCGGCCGTGGCTGCACGCGACGTTACCCTCAATGCGGGCGCAATCGCCAGCGATGGCGCTGTGGTGGTCGCGGCAGGGCGCGACATCAATGCCAATACGTTGACGGTCGGCCAGTCGCAGACTGTCGGCACGACCGATGGACAGAACGGCGGTCGCGACGTCATTGTGCAGAACGTTGGCAGTGCGATCTCCGCTGGCGGCAATCTGACGACGGTCTCAGGGCGTGATACTACGTTGAGCGGAGCGACAGTTGTCGCAGGTGGCAATGCGAGGGTACTCGCGGGCAATGATGTCACGGTAACGGCAGTCAAAGACTCGCACGTGCACGACGAGCGCTCCTTCGGGGGCTCGTTGCAGTACACCAAATCGTCGCTGGACGAAGCGGTCAATGGTGCCAGCGTCAGCGCAGGTAACCACGTGCTGATCGGGGCAGGCCAGGCGAGTGCCGTCGGTGGCGTGCTGGGCGCATATCAGATCAATCCGGTCGCAGCCTCGTCGGGGACCGGCAATCTGTCGGTGCTGGGTTCGTCTGTGTCGTCGCAGGGTAATGGAACCATCGCATTGGCGGCGACGGGCGACGTCAACATCGGCACGGTGACGCAGACGCACGACAGTCAGAAATGGCAGCATGACAGCAGCTCGGGATTCCTCTCCAAAACAGAGGAGACATCGTCATCCAGCTCACATCAGACGATTGCGGTGGGCTCGACGGTGTCGGGCAACGCAGTTGGCGTGTCGGCCGGACGTGACCTCGTCGTGAGTGGTTCAACGGTCGTCGGCACGCAGGACGTCGCCTTGCAGGCGGGACGAGACGCGCGTATCGAGTCGGCACAGAACGAGAGCCAGAGTAGCTCGTTTTACGAGAAGAAGAGTTCTGGTTTCGGTTCGTCGGGTGGTGTGGGCGTTTCGTACGGCAAGAACGAGCAACGTGACCAGGCCAACGACAGCAGCGTGACGCAGACGGGCAGCATGGTGGGCAGCCTGAACGGCAATGTCAGCATTGTGGCGGGCAACGACCTGCTGGTCAGAGGCAGCGACATCATGGCGGCCGGCGATATTACCGGCATTGGTCAGAATGTCACGATCGAATCGGCGCTCAACCAGCAGCATCATGACGAGACGCATGAGTTCAAGAGCTCGGGTTTTACGCTGGCAGTGAAGTCGCCGGTCATCGATGCGATTCAAAACGTCACCAATCAGGTCAAATCAGCGGTGGATTCGGGGGGCGATGCGCGTGTCTCGGCGCTGCGTGGGTATGCTGCAGCAAGTGGCGCGGTGGGTGCATTCGGCGAGGCCAAAGGTGCGCTGAGTATGCTCGAAGCAGGCAAAACACCGGAAGCCAAAGTCGAACTTAGTTTCGGCTCGTCGAGCAGCCGATCGACATCGTCCGTCGATACGACGCAGAACGTGTCGAGCAACATCAGATCGGTCGGCACGACGGCGTTTGTCGCTACAGGGGATGCAGCGTCGGGCAAGGGCAACGTCAACATCATCGGATCGAACATCGATGCGAAGGATGTCCTTCTGCAAGCTAACAACCAGGTCAACGTCCTCAGCAGCAAGGACACGGAGTCGACGCGCAGCGACAACGAGTCGAAAGGCGGTAGTTTTGGCGTGTCGTTCGGCACGAGTGGCTGGGGTGTATCGGCATCGTTCTCGAAGTCCAACGGAGACGCCAACTCGGATTCGACGTTCCAGAACAACTCTCATATCAATGCGAGCAATACGGCGGTGATAGTGAGCGGCAGCGATACGAATATCGTCGGCGGCAATGTGAATGCGGACAAGGTGATTGCGCGTGTAGGGGGCGATCTGAACATCGCCAGCGTGCAGGACACGAGCGAGAGTTCGGCGCATCAGGAGAGTATGGGCGGCGGATTCAGCGCGAGCATGGGCGGCGCGTCGGGCAGCTTCAGCTATTCGCGTGGCAATGCGAGCGGCAACTACGCTGGTGTTGTTGAGCAATCGGGCATTCAGGCCGGGACTGGCGGGTTCGACGTTGACGTCAAGGGCAATACGGATCTGAAGGGCGCATACATTGCCAGTACGGCAGATTCGTCGAAGAACCAACTGACGACGGGCACGCTGACGTTCTCCGACATCCAGAACCATTCCGACTACAGCGCGAACAGCTTTGGCTTTGGCGGTGGGGGCACTTTCGGCAATGGCGGTGCTACCGAGCGGACGACGGGGCCGAGTTCGGGCAAGAACACGGGTGGCATTGCACCCATGCTGCCGCAGTCGGAGAGCGGCAGCGAGCGAGGCGTGACGCGCAGCGGCGTGAGCGATGGCACGATCACGCTGACGAACGGTGCGAACCAGACGCAGGATCTCGCCAGTCTGAACCGGGACACGTCGAACCTGAACGAAACGGTGAACCGCACACCGGATTTGCAGAACCTGCTCAACGATCAGTCACGCCTGATGGCGGCGACGACGGCGGCCGGGGAAGCGGTGGCGCGGGATATTGGGACGTATGCGGAAAAGAAGCGAGACGCGGCGCAGAAGCTGGCCGATGCCACGACCGATCCGGAGTTGAAGGCGCAGTATCAGAAGGAAGCCGACAATTGGAAGGAGGGTGGTGACTACCGTGCGGCAATGCACGCAGCGGGTGGCGCGATCATCGCAGGCTTGGGAGGCGGGAATGCGCTTGGTGGTGCATTAGGCGCAGGACTGACGTCGAAGCTCGGCGGGACTCTGAACGAACTGAGCGAGAACATTCAGAAGGCCCGTCCGACGGGAAATGCCGACATCGATCAGGCGTTGGCACAGATTGTTGCGACGGGCGTTGGTACTGCGGTGGGGGCCGCGGTTGGCGGAAGCTCCGGGGCGTTCACCGGGTATAACGTTGATCGGTTTAATCGGCAGTTGCATCCGGACGAAAAGGTGCTTGCTAAGAGAATCTTGGAGGACGCGAGACGGCGAGGTATCGTCAACCAAGACGGATCTCCGATCTCGATAGATCAAATTGAGAATGCTATGCGCTCAGCCAATAACAGCGCCTACGGTGAGACCGCGTGGACGGGAATGGTAGTGCCGCTCAATGGCGACACAAAGGCAAAGGAGATTTACGACAGTACCGGCATGCGTGTTTTCATCGATACGTCCGGAAACAAGTATCTTGTCCAGAATGCTGCGATGCTATCCCCACCTCCCGATGCGTTGCGCGACCTGATCGCAACGAATACTGGGGGCGGAAGTTCGCCGTACAGCTGGAACGTATCGTCGTCTGAGAGTATTGGGCGCTCGTACGCCGATTTGCCGAATAGTCAAGGTAACGGGCCGTTTTCACCGGGATTTAATACGGGGGACTATTCAGCAGGGTTGGGCACAAGTGGTCGTGGTCTTAAGCCCGACTACGGAACATTGAATACCGGGGCCTTATCTGGGGTTGTGGCCGGAGTCATCAATTTCTACGATGGATCTACCTATCTATCAGGAGGCGTGGCTCAAACAAATCCATCTTCAATTTCTTGGCGGCCTGGTTTAAGCGCCACCGTTGGCTGGATCTTTGGTGTTGCCAGCGCCGAAGGAACTAGCAGTTTCCTTGCAGGGGACGGCAATCAGATGTTCATTTCCATTCCAACACCTTTTAGGGTTAACGTTAGTGGTGCGATCACCCATTCGTACGGAGGGGCGACCGGGATTGAATTTGGCATCGGTACGCTAGGTCCGCTCACCGTCGGCGTACAGCCTTGGGGGCATTCCACTCAGGTAACGGAACCGTTGAAATAAGGGAGGTAATTATGGCTGCAGGCGGAGGACCAACCCCAGAGCAATGGGAGAAAATGAGTTCAAAAGATCGAACCGTTTATTGGGTATGTGTTGCCGTAGCGTGCGCAATCTTGGGGGCTATGGCAATCAAAAGGTTTTTTTTCTAAGGTGCACGTTAGATGCCTACGGGAGGCGGCGCCGAGTCTGTCACCGATGTTGTTTGTTTGACGAAAAATGGTTGTGTGCGACGAGAGGCTAGCTCCTGCCGTAGCAGAAGAAAAACTTGACGCAATGTCCGGAACGGGCAAATCAGCCTCATTGACACGGCTATGGCTGGCGTGACCGGAGCTCTGACCTTCGAAACTGGATTGCTACCTGGTTTCTTGATAAACACGGGCGGAGCGCTCGCTGGCTCCGCGATTAAAGGTGACAATCCGAATATGAGTATGGCAGGCGCTGCCGCTGGAACGGTCGCAGGCTACGGCATTGGCGGAAAGGTGGAGAGCGCTATAGGCAATCGTGTGAACCCTTGGTACAGAGCAGAATGGGTCGATATCGACCTCGGCATTTCGAAGTACGTTCCGCCAAGTGCAATCCCTTCGGTTGCCGGAACAACGGCGGGTGCAGTCGCATCGGAATCGACTAACGCCCGAGTAAATGCTGGTCCCAACTTAATGCCGAAGAACAAATGAGCACACGTCTTTCGCGAAGCCTCAGAGCCTTTATCAGCTATCTGCTTGTGTTTCTAATTACCTATTCGCTCTGCGGATTGGTCATCGAGCTCATTTGGCTTCCAATTGTTGCATGGATGCACAATTGCGACGGTTACCTTTGGCCGTCAAAGTCGCGCATCTATGCCTGGTGCAAGCTGGTTCCTTTCGCGACCATCGTCTCCGGTGTCGGAGTTTGGATCTACGATCGCAAGCGCATCGGCTGGTAATTGAACCGAACGACATTCCTCGGCTATGAAAATTCAAAAGAGGTCTACGGCTCTAGCAGTGCGAATTTACCTGCCTGGAGCGGCCCCACGTATCTGAGGACACGAGGACTCTCTTAAAATAAGGGATAGTCTTGTGCCTATCAGTAAGCCTAGTCATTACGTGGAAAGCATCGAAATTCTGACCGAGCCGGAGCGCCGTCGTCGGCGCACGGCGCAGGAAAAAATCGCCATCGTGCAGGAAACATTGGAGCCGGGAGCGTCGGTGTCGGCCGTTGCACGTCGGCACGGCGTCAATGCCAACCAGGTGTTCGGCTGGCGCAAGCAATACCAGGAAGGCAGTCTGGCGGCGGTGAAGGCGGGTGAAACCGTTGTACCGGCATCTGAGCTAGCCGCCGCCATCAAGGAAATCAAGGAGTTGCAACGGCTACTCGGGAAGAAGACGTTGGAGGTCGAAATCCTGAAAGAAGCCGTGGAATGGGGCCGGTCAAAAAACCTGATTGCGCGCTCGCCCTTGCTGCCGGGGGACGACCGATGAAGACGGTCTGCGAAGTTCTCGGCGTGGCGCGCTCTGCCGTGGCGGTCAAGCGAGCTCGCTCGTCCGACTGGCGCGATGGTCGCCGTGCCCGCGTGACCAACGATGCCGGGCTGGTCGAGGAGATTCAGGCCCATGTGGCGCACCTTCCTACCTATGGCTACCGGCGTGTCTGGGCGCTGCTGCGCCGCAGTCGGGAGCAGAGCGGTGCGCCGTGCATCAACGTCAAGCGCGTGTATCGGGTCATGCGGGAGCATCAGTTGCTGCTGCGCCGCCCCGGCGTGCGGCAAGACAAGCGGCGGCATGACGGTCGCGTTGCCGTGGAGCGCAGCAACACCCGCTGGTGCTCCGATGGCTTCGAGTTCCGGTGCGACGATGGTACGCCGCTGCGCGTGACGTTTGCGTTGGACTGCTGCGACCGCGAGGCGATTAGCTGGGCCGCAACGACCGGCGGGCATAGCGGTGATGTGGTGCGAGACGTGATGCTGGCCGCCGTCGAACAGCGCTTCGGCACCACGCAGGCCGCGCACCCCATCGAATGGCTGACGGACAACGGCTCGGCCTACATCGACTACCGCACGCGCAGCTTCGCTCGCGAACTGGGTCTTGAGCCGCTGACCACGCCGGTCCGTTCGCCGCAGAGCAATGGCATGGCCGAATCGTTCGTGAAGACCATGAAGCACGATTACGTCGCCTATATGGACAAGCCTGACGCACCAACAGCGCTCTCGCGTCTGGCAATCGCGTTTGAACACTACAATGAGCGCCACCCGCACAAAGCCTTGAAATACCGCTCGCCTCGCGAGTTCAGGCGTAATGCGGTGTCATCAACCTAACAGTGTCCGCCTGTCCTGAGTTACAGGGGCAACTCCACTGCCCGTGACAAGCAGGGCCAAGTTTAGTTTGCGATAGATCTGACCTCGTCAGGCGGGGGCGGCATCAGCCGGCGCATCGAATGATGTTTCACGCCGATAGCCGTGACGGTCGACGCTAGGTGCGATTGGTCGCGGTTAGCGCGATATTTGGGAGTGTGGCGACGCTGGCCCATTACGGTACCCCGTATTGATACATACACTTTGGCGCTGTCACTTGGATCAACAGAATTAGCCGTCATAGCGACAACGAGTCGAAGGGCGGTAGTTTCGGCGTGTCGTTCGGCACGATCGGGTGGGGGTGTCGGCACCATTCTCGAATTCCAACGGCGACGCCAACGCTGATTCGACGTTCCGGAACGGTTCGCATATAAATGCCAGTATTGTGAGGCGGCCAGTGGCGGGGTGGGTGCGTTTGGTTAGACGGAGGTCGAGCCGAGTTGGGGATCGTCGACCAGCAAACGACGTCGTCGTAAGACAGCACGAAGAACGCGGGCAGCAACATCCAGTCTGATCGTACGGCCGTGCTTATCGTAAGGCGCTGCGCGGCAGGGCGAGTCCTTAAGTAAGTAGAGGTAACGATTATGGATGATGGATTTTGGTCTGGAATGCTTGGAGGATTATTTGGCATGCCGATTATAAGATGGGCTCAAAAATTCAAATATATTTCAATATTCATTTTTGTTGTCTTTGCGGTCCATGCTTCGACGTTTGCCTCCGACGTAATCAATAGCGGTGTAAGGGTCGCTGCACTGAAGTTCATGCAGTACAACGTAACCTTCGTGGGGATTATGATTTCAATCGCCATCGGAGTTTTGGCAGCCTCTTGCCTGTTTATCTGTACTGGATTGTTGAATAAGAAAAAGAGGGTGGAGGAATAGGTCGCGTTGTCGCCGCTTTCGTATAGCAACATGTTCGCAACGTCGATGTTCGGATGGGCGGGAGTCCCTAATTCGATTACAAACATCACAACTGTTCCCAGCGTAGTGATTCGTGGGGTGAACTTTGCTTTGGGGCAGACGGTAGGTAAAGCGACGCAGGCTGTCGTCAAATCAGGCGAGTCAAAGGACTGAGGAAATTCGAAGATGTCTGAAATTTTTTGCGGACTTATAGGCGGGCTGTTTGGTACGGTAATCGGCAAAGTCCTCGGGCGATTCCGTCCTTGGAAGGTATTTGTCGGAACATTTTCTTAGATTTACCTCGGTATTTTGATAGTGGGGGCGGTCGGTGTTGGATACAGAAAGACCATCGCAACGTTGCCAGAATTTCTTACTCCGTTTGCAATGGGCGTATTCATTATGATTTCGATGGGAGTTACTCTAATTGCCGTGCTCGGTCGGACCGCAATTAAGAATTCGAAAGATGAAAAGACTAAAACCACTGAAACCTCTCCCTGACGGAACAATCACCGTCAGTTTCGATGCAGCATTGGCGGACCGCATGCAAACCGGCGGGGCCGAAGAGACGCGTCACGGGTGAAGACTCTGCCGCACAGTGATTCAATGAATTGACGGTCGGACCCGGAGGGAGAATCGATTTCTCCATATTCGCCGCTCACGGACACGCTCCCGAATGCACCTGCGCCAACAAATCCAAAAACAGATCCAGCGCCCGAGTTCTCGGCCGTGACGCTTCCGTGATTGCGCTGATCGCGTTCTCGTACTCCGGCCCCGACGGCACTCTCACTACAGCATGACGTTTCGCGAACGACGCGGCGTAATACTGTGGCAGCAGCCCCACGTAATGCCCGGAGAGCACCAGCATCGCCACCGCCTCCAAGCCGGACGCCGTCGGCCCACGCGTCAGTCCCAGGGTATTGAGCGCTTCATGCACGAACGGCTGCGTCCGATAGACCAGCGGCAACGTCGACGCTTCCTTCACGCGATGCTTCGCCACGTATAACTGGTGACGCTCGATAAACAGTGGCTGATAGTGAAACCCGGCCTCACGCCGGTACATCCCGCGTATCGCGATTTGCACACGACGCTCGCGCAACGCCAGATCGAGTTCGTTGAACGTCATCACTGTCAGTTCGACCTTCACGTCCGGTGCTTGTGTCTTCAGCGCATCCAACGCTTCGGAAATATGACACCCCACATCCGACAGGATGTGCTCAACCATCCCGATCGACAGCGTGCCCGACAGCACGCCACGTACGGCATCGATTTCCGGACGAATCCGCTCCAGTGACTTCAACGCGTCGCGGGCCAGCTCCAGCGCAACCTTGCCCGCATGCGTGAGCACGAAGCCGGACGGGCCACGCTCGCACAGTCGCGTGCCCAGCGTTTCCTCGACCTCGCGGATATGTCGGCTGATCGACGCCTTCGACATGTTCAACTGCTTCTCGGCCGCCGCAAAGCCACTCGCCTGCGCCACCGCGCAAAAAATGCGTAACGAGCGAAGGTCTCGCTCGCTGAACTCCCGATTTGCCATCGCCTCGTCCCCAATCGCGTCCGTCACCGCCGGATGCAGCAGCGTCGGCATCCCGATGCATCATCGTCCGTAAGGCAAGCTCGCACGCCTCACAGCACCCCATCGCACAGGCCAGAATTCGCGCTGAACGTCTCACAAACCGTTGCCATGCGCGGTGCACAAAAGGTTTCATTTTTCGAAACCATACCAATAAAAAAAACATTTTTCATGATCTTTTTGCCCGCATACATTGGGTTTCAGAGGCGCACGACACCGGTCACTGCCGGACGCGCCCGTCGGAACACCCAACCCACATGACGCGAGGCAAGCTATGAAGACCTGGTCCAGACGATCCTTTGTAAAGGCGACGCTTGCTTCGAGCGCCGCACTGGCGCTGCCGGCGGTGCCGTCGCTGGCCTTTGCCGAAGGCGGCACGCTTGCCGACATCAAGAAGCGCGGCAAGCTGACCGTGGGCACCGAAGCGGCATACGAACCGTTCGAATTCGTCGAAAACGGACAAGTGGTCGGGTATGGGCACGACGTGCTCGAACTGATGGCCGCGAAACTCGGCGTCAAGCTCGAACAAATGAACCTGCCGTTCCAGGGGTTGCTCCCGGGCCTTATGTCCCACAAGTTCGACTTCGTGGCGACGAGCGTGGGCATCACCCCCGAGCGCGCCAAGCGCTTCGCGTTCAGCCAGCCCGTCGGCGTGGTGCGCTCGGTGCTGATGGTGCGCACCGACGAGACCGCCATCAAGGGCGATATGGACATCGCAGGCAAGACCATCGGCACGCAGATGGGCTCGTCGTCGCAACCGGTGGCCGACGAGTTCGAAAAGGAACTCAAGGCGAAGACGGGTAAGGGTTACGCCGGCACGCGTCTTTACCAGGCGTATCCGGATGTCTCGAACGCACTCGCCAACAAGACCATCGACGTGGCGCTGATGCCGTCGAACATTGCCGCGGTGCAAATGCGCAATCAACCCAACGCGTTTCGCATCGCCGGGACCATCGGTCAGCCGAAGCTGCTCGCCTGGGTGGCCAATCCGAACGATCTCGAAATCCGCAAGTTCATCAACGATTCGCTCGACGAGTTCCGCGCCAACGGCAAGCTCGCCGCATTGCAGCAAAAGTGGTTCGGCGGCCCGATGGACACGCCGCGCGAGAACTACCTGCCGCAAGGCGCCATTTGACGGCGGCCGCCATGTTCAACTGGCCCGGCATGGAACAAATGCGCGGCGTGCTCCAGCCGTTCGTCGAAGGCGTGGTGTCAGGCACGGTGATCACGCTCGCTGCCTCCGCAGGCGCCTTCGTCATCGGTCTGGGGCTCGGGATCGTGCTGCTGCTCGCGCGCATCTCGCCGCTCGCACCCCTGCGCTCGTTCGTCGTGTTGTGGGTCAGTCTCATTCGCGGCACGCCCGCGCTGATCCACATGCTGATCGCGTACTACATGGTCCCGGCCATGTTCGATATCTCGATCTCGCCGATCACCGCAGGCGTGGCGGCGCTCGCATGCAACACCAGTGCTTACATCGTCGAGATCCTGCGCGGTGCGCTCGGCACGATCTCTTACGGACAACGCGCGGCCGCGTACGCGATGGGCATGCGCGCTCCGCAAGTCTGGCGTCACGTGCTGCTGCCGCAGGTCATCTATCGCGCGATTCCGCCGCTTACCAGCGAGTTCACGATTCTGCTCAAGGCGTCGTCGCTGATGTCGATCATTGCCGTGCCGGAACTGGCGACTGTCGCGCGCAATGCCACCTTGCAGACGGATTTGCCGTTGCAGGTCTTCGCGATCACGGCCGCCGTGTACTTCGTGCTTCTGTTCTGCATTTCGGCCGCCTCGCGGGTCTGCGAGCGCCGCGTCTCCAGGATGCTGCCCCATGGCCATTGATTTTTCCATCGTACGGGAAGCGATTCCCGTGCTACTCGAAGGCCTGCGCATTACCGCGCTGGTGAGCGTCGTGGGCATACCGATCGGTGTCGTGATCGGGATTTCGGCGGCTTACGCGGCGCAGTCGCGCACGCTGTTGCGTCCCATCGCACTGGCGTACGTCGAACTGGTACGCAACATCCCCTACCTGATCCTCGTCTACCTGTCGTTCTTCGGACTGCCGAAGCTCGGTGTGAGTGCATCGGCCATGACCGTAGCCGTGGGATGTACGGCGTTCTACACCGGTGGCTACTTCTGCGAAATCCTGCGCGCGGCGCTGCGCAGCGTCGCACGCGGACAAACGCACGCGGCGCTCTCGCTGGGCATGACTTACTGGCAGACGCAGCGCCACATCATTGCGCCGCAACTGTTCGGCTTCCTCATTCCGCCAACGACCAGCCTCGTCATCATGATGTTCAAGGACTCGGCGATCTTCTCGGTGATGAGCCTGCCGGAGATGACCTATCAAAGCAATCTGCTCACCGCCAACACCTTCGCTTACGTCGAAGTGCTCGGCGCCACGGCATTGATCTACTGGCTCAGCAGCGTCTTGCTGGCCGGTGTTGGGCGACGTCTGGAAAACGTTGTCGGGCGACGTACCCGCACACCCGACGTGGCTCCCCTCTCGACATTCCCCGCCAAAGGAAAAGGACAACTCTCATGACGACATACACCGTCGCGCCGCGCACCGGCCACCCGACCCTGCTGTACTCGGAACTCGATCTCGACATCGACAACCTCAAGGCTGACATTGCCGTGCTCGGCATGCCGTATGGCGCGCCGTACGCGGCGTCAGACTTCAGTAACGATCAGACGAACGCGCCCTCGGCGATTCGTCAGGCGACCGACCGCGTGGTGCGTCGCCCCGAGCACTACGACTTCGATATCGACGGCCCGCTGTTGCAAGGCCGCAAGGACATCCGCTTCGTCGATTGCGGCGATATCGTTCCCGATCTGTCGAAGCCGGGCGAGCACTACGCGCGCGCCGAAGCGGCGGTGCGTCGCATTGCAGCAGGCGGCGCCATGCCGATCGTGCTGGGCGGCGATCACGGCATCACCACGCCGGTGCTGCGCGGCCTCGATCAGAAGGGGCCGATCACGCTCGTCCATATCGACGCCCACCTGGACTGGCGCGACGAAGTCAATGGGGTGCGCGAGGGCCTGTCGAGCCCGATCCGTCGCGCCTCGGAGATGGCGCACGTCGATCGCATCATCCAGATCGGTCTGCGCGCGCAAGGCAGCGGCCGTCCGGCCGATCTCGCGGCAGCGCGCGAGTACGGCGCAGAGCTGGTGACCGCGTACGAACTGCACGACATCGGCATGGACGCCGTGCTCGATCGCATTCCCGACGGCGGCAATTACTACCTCACGATCGACGCGGACGGCCTCGATCCGTCGACGATGCCCGCCGTCGCGGGACCGGCGCCGGGCGGCGTGACCTTCGTGCAGGCGCGCAAGCTGATTCACGGTCTGGTACGCAAGGGCCGCGTCGTCGGCATGGACATCGTCGAGATTCAGCCGGAAAAGGACGATGTCAACCTCATCTCCTGCGTGACCGCGGGACGCCTCATTCTGAACCTGATCGGCGCGTCGATCCGCGCGGGATACTTCGATAAATGAGCACCGCACAACCCATCATCGATATCCGTGGCGTCGACAAGTGGTACGGCGCGCACCACGTGCTCAAGCAATGCTCCACGCACGTCGCCAAAGGCGAGATCGTGGTGGTGTGCGGGCCGTCCGGCTCGGGGAAGTCGACGCTGATCAAGACGGTCAATGCGCTGGAGCCGTTTCAGAAAGGCGACGTTGTGGTGGCGGGCACCTCGCTCACTGCGAAGTCGACCGATTTGCCGTCACTGCGCAGCAAGGTCGGCATGGTCTTCCAGCATTTCGAGCTGTTCCCGCATCTCGATCTCACGCGCAATCTCACGCTCGCCCAGCAAATCGTGCTGGGACGCGACGCCGATGCGGCGCGCTCCAAGGCGCGGGCGTTGCTGGATCGGGTCGGCCTGTCCGCGCACGCGCACAAGTACCCCGGGCAGCTATCGGGCGGGCAGCAGCAGCGTGTGGCCATCGCGCGTGCATTGTCGATGGACCCCATGGCGATGCTGTTCGACGAACCGACCTCGGCGCTCGATCCGGAGATGGTCAACGAAGTGCTCGACGTCATGGTCGAGCTCGCGCGTGAGGGCATGACGATGATGGTCGTCACGCATGAGATGGGCTTCGCGCGGCGCGTGGCGCATCGGGTGGTGTTCATGGAGGATGGCGCGATCGTCGAAGACAGCCCGACCGACGCATTTTTCAACGAGGCCGCCAGCCCTGCCGCCAAACGTTTTCTCTCGAAGATCCTTGCGCATTGAGCGCGACTTCCCGCCAATTCATTGGAACGATCGGAACCACAGGAACATCATGACGCACACAAGAATCCGCAAGTTCAACACCCGCGAGACCTACCCGGAACAAAAGCTCGACAACGATCTGTGCCAGGCGGTCATCGCAGGCAACACCATCTATCTGCGCGGCCAGATCGGGCAGGACCTCGATACGCGCGAGTCGGTCGGCATCGGCGACGTGACGGCGCAGACCGAAAGGGCGATGGCCAACGTGAAGATGCTGCTCGACGAGTGCGGCAGTCAGCTCGCGGACATCTGCAAGGTCACCGTGTACATCGTCGACCCGCGTTATCGCGAGGCCGTGTACAACGTGATGGGACGCTGGCTCAAGGGCGTGTTCCCGGTGTCGACGGGCATCGTGGTGCAGGCGCTGGCGCGCCCGGAATGGCTGGTGGAGATCGATGTGACGGCCGTGAAGCAGACGGCGTAATGACGATCTAATGACGGTGCAAGACGACATGGCGACGGCATAGCGCGCATCCGGCGCGCCCGCACGCAAGCCCATGGCCGGCGCACGAGCGTGAGCCATGGGCGTTGTCGCAACGTTCAGAACCGGCGTTTGACGTACACCGTTGCGCCGAGATCTTTCTGGCGAAGAATCGGAATTTTGGCGCTCGCGGAAATGGTCCAGTCCTCCGTCTTGAGCGACAGTCCGCGCTTGGGATCGGAGCCGAGCTTGTCGTCCGAATTGTTCCATTGGACGAGAGATAACTGTGGCGAGCGGTTGGGCCCGATGCTCAGGTAACTCTGCTGGGTTTTGGCCGCGGCGGTGTCTGCGGCAGGCGTCGATTCGAGCCAGTCCGCCGACCGGTGGTCGTTGCCATGCGCCGCACTGTTGACAGCTTCGATCCGCGTGTAGAGAAATGCGTCGGTCTGCGTCACCGGCATTCTGTCGATGCGCTCCAGTGTCTCCGGGCCCTCCCGACCGAACGGATACAGGGTGACGGGAACGGGCGGGACGGCGGCGACCGACACGGGGGCAGGTGGGGGTGGGACGCGCACGGGTAGCGGCGATGGCCCGAGATTGGCCATGATCATCTGTTCGGATGAACCCGAGTCGGCGCCCGCAGCTAACGCCACGCCGCTAAGCGTGACGACACAGGCACCTATCAACCATTTGCTTAGGCACGTCATGGACATGCCTCCCGTGAAGGAATGGAAACGCTATTGCGCTGGCCCCATTTTTACCTTCGTACGACGCACTGACTGCACTTTCCGAACTTCGTATAACGAACGGTCCTGGACAGTCCCAACCGTCTTGAGCGGTTTGCTTGCACCGTATGCAATTAGGAATTTTAGTCAGTCATTTGCAGACCGCTACCCCAATTTGCATCGATGCCGTACGGCATCCCGCTCGCGTGCTTCGCACATGCCCGCCGGACGCGGCTTTGCGCGTGCGCGGGCGTCGTCGGTTCGGGTATATCCCGACGACTCGCGCGATCAGCGCGTCTCGTCTCGCGCCTCGTTATGCGCCTCGTCTCGCGCCCTGAGCCGACGACCGAATTCCGTCGTCACTTCGACCACGGGACGCAGGCGCTCCCTGTGCAGCCAGGCGGATTCTCTTTCATCGCACGCGCGCATCTTTAAAAGTAAGTATATTTTTTATACCGAATACGTAGCCGGGCAAGTACGTGACCGACTCGGTCAAGCCCGGGCTGGCGCAACGCTAACGCCCGTGATGCCGTGCCGCTGCATTGCGTCCTCAACGAAACCCTCCCGCTTCATGTCTTCCACGAATGTCGTCAGGAAGGTCAGTGCGGCCTCGCCGCGCGTGATCGGCACCCCCATCGCCTGACGGATCACCATGAAGCGCTCATCGAGCAATCGGTAACCGCTCAGGTTGGCCACGTCCTGCGCCAGTTGTTGCTTCACGCCGGCAGCCACTTCACAGCCTGTCTCGATGAATGTTCGGACCACGGCGGGCGAAGTCGGCGCACGCACGATCTCGGCATGCTTGAGCTCGCGCGTGAGGAACAGGTCGTACGCGCTGCCCTTGCCGACGACGACCCGCGTGCCTGCCCGGTCGACGTCGGCGTTCGACGTGACGGGCGACGCGTTGCGCACGAGGTAAAAGCCTTCGATGAGGAGGTAGGGCGAGGTGAAACCGATCGTCGCCGCGCGGCGCGGGTCGATGGCAAAGAAGCCCACATCCGCCTGTTCGTTCGTGATCGCTTCCACGGATTTGCCCGCGGCGTCGACCACCACCAGCTCCAGACCGACGCCCAGGCGCTTTGCCAATGCGCCAGCCAGATCGACGGAAAGCCCCACGGGGCGGGACTGCGCGTCGGTGCCCGCGAGAATGGGGTTGCCGAGGTTGATACAGGCGCGCAGCACGCCAGTCGGTGCGAACGCTGCAAGAAGGGTCGGGTCGAGCGTCATGATGGGAAGTCGCGTAGCGGGTTTCAGGACGGGCAGCCGAGGGGCGGCGCTGAGAATCAGCAGTATGCCGAGCTGCCGAGCTTACCGCATTTGCGCGATCACGCAGCATCACGCGGCGTCACGCGGCGTCACGCGGCATCGTGCCTCTCAAGCGCGAAGCCTTCGTCGAGCCAGCCGGTCATGCCGCCGATCATCACTTTGACGGGACGTCCCAATTGCGCCAATCGGATGGCGCCACGTGTCGCACCGTTGCAGTGCGGCCCTGCGCAGTACGTGACGAACAGTGTGTCGGCCGGAAATTCCGCGAGCTTCGACGCGATGATCTTGCCATGCATCAGGTTCACGGCGCCGGGAATATGTCCCTGTGCAAACATCGCCGGGCTGCGGACGTCGAGCAACACGAACCCGGGCGATCCGCTGGCAAGCGCGCCGGCAACGTCGGCGCAGTCGGTTTCGAATTGCAGCGACGCGCGAAAGTGCGCCAGCGCAGCGGTGCTCTCAGCGGCGGGGACGGCGGTGACGGCGTTGGTTTCGTTCAGGTGGGGCATGGCTTGGGTCGCTAGGAAGTTCGGTGTCAGTGGGACCCCCGATAAAGCTAACGGGGGAGTCCTCATTCTGCCGCTGCACCGGCAATCGGATAAGTGTCGCAAATGACAGTATCCGGTAACATCACGCCATGAAACATCATCTTGTCGCGGCATTGGCCTATGACCGGCTCTGCACCTTCGAATTTGGCTGCGTGACCGAGTTGTTCGCGCTGGAGCGCCCGGAGCTCGGCGTGGACTGGTACCGGTTCAACGTTTGCGCCATCGAGTCCGGCCCCCTGCGTGCGGCGGGCGGCATTACGGTCGCCGCGCCGTACACGCTCTCGCGGCTGGACCGTGCGGATACGATCGTGGTGCCCGGTTGGCGCGACCCGGACGAGTTGCCGCCCGAGGCATTGCTCAAGAAGATTCGTGCCGCGTATCGGCGCGGCGCACGGCTTTGTTCGATCTGCTCCGGCGTGTTTGTCCTGGCGGCGGCCGGCGTGCTCGATGGCAAGACGGTGACTACCCACTGGCGTTATGCGCAAAAGCTGCAGCAGCGCTACCCGAGCGTGAAGGTGCAGTCCGACACGCTCTATGTCGACGACGGCCAGATCATTACGTCCGCAGGATCGGCGGCGGGGCTCGACATGCTGCTCCATCTGGTGCGCCGGGACTATGGCAGCGCGGTGGCAAACCGGGTCGCCCAGCGCCTCGTCGTGCCGCCGCATCGCGAAGGGGGCCAGGCCCAGTTCGTGCCGAGGCCGGTGCCGCGCGACGAAAGCGGACGCCTGGCGAAGCTGATGGACTGGGTGCGCCAACATCCCGCGTTGCCGCACACCCTGCGCTCGCTGGCCGAACAGGCGTCGATGAGTTCGCGCACGCTGCAACGGCATTTTCAGGAAGCTACCGGCATGGCGCCCTACGAATGGCTGACGCATGAGCGGGTGGCCGTCGCGCGCGAATTGCTCGAAGCGCAACCGTCGGCACCCATGGCGCGCATTGCCGAACTGGCGGGCTTCGGATCGGAGGAGTCGATGCGCAGGCACTTCCGACGCATCGCTCACACGAGTCCGGCTGCGTACCGGCAGAAGTTCGGTCACGACACGAGCCTCCCATCGGCGGGGACCCGCCCGCGTCGTCTCGGTAACGACTAATCCGAACCCACGCTCAGCGTGCTGCGCTGCCGTTTTTCGATCGATGACTTGAGCAGCGCGGCGCAGCGAAAGATGCCGTGCGCGAACTTGCCATAAGGCAGCGTGGCGAACAGCGCCATGACGATGCCCAGGTGTATCGCCAGCAGCGACGGCATCGCCGCGGTGGTTCGCAACGCGAGCAAGGCAAGACCGGACGCGCTTGTCAGGAGCAGCAACGCAATGAAGCCACGATCCATCGGGCGCTGACGGACATCGCTCCGCGCCGCGGGACGCTTCAGGTTCAGGCACAGCAGCCCTGCCGGTCCCGCGATCAGCCCGATGCCGCCCAGGATGCCGAGCAGAACCGGCGCGCTTAGCACGGGATACGGCGCCTCGACCCCGAGCGCGTAGTGATAGAGCGTGGCGATGGCGGTCGCCGCAAAACAGAGCATGAAGCCGTAGAACGTCAGGTGATGGAAGCGGCGCCGTGCGAGCGTAAAGGCATCGTCCGCTTCGTTGCAGCCATCGCCATGGCCGCCGTCCAGGTATTTCAGCGTCAGCGCGTCTCGGGTCGCCTCCGCCACGGCAGGCGTGCTCGCGCTGGCCGTTCCGGCAGATACGTCGCGCCAGAAACGCCTCACGCCCACGCCCAGCGCGAGCAGCGAGAACAGGAAAACGGTGCCGAACATGGCCGCGAGCAGGTTATGCGGGAAAATCGAGTAGAAACTCCCGGGTGCGCCATCGACCGGCAAGCCGCCCTGCAAAGCAACGCCGAGCCAGAGAAACAGCACGAGGCCAGCCGCAAGGGCGACTGACAGCGTCAGGCCATTGCGCTTGTACAGTGCGCCGAACGACGCGGGAAACGCGTATTCGGTGTAGGTCTCGAGACGGACTTCCGCCATCGCTTTCGGCACATTCACGCCGAATTCGTGAGGCGGTGCGTACTGGCACGCGTGATAGCAGGCGCCGCAGTTGTGGCAGAGATTCGCCAGATAGTTGACGTCCGACTTGCCGAATTCGAGGCGGCGCGTCATGGCCGGGAACACTGCGCAGAAGCCTTCGCAATAGCGACACGCGTTGCAGATCTGCATCTGGCGCGCCACTTCGGTCTCGCTCGCGCTCATCGGCACGATGGGAATCACGCGCGCTGCGCTGCCGTATGACGGGTTTTTCATATCGCTTGATGACGCCATGTGTGAACGCTCGGCGGCGAGCGGGTCAGACTGCTGCACTGGAAACCTCCGTTGTCTGGCGTGCGGCGCGCGCCGCCTGCGTCCCGGCAATGCGCCCGAACGCCGTGCCGATCGACATGCCCACCCCGGCCGTATATCCCTTGCCGAGTACGTTGCCGGCCATCATTTCCCCGGCAACGAACAGGTTGTCACTGGCGCGGCCACCGAAGTGGACCTGTGCGCGTTCATTGGTCTTGAGCCCGAGATACGTGAAGGTGATGCCCGGGCGTAGCGCGTATCCGTAGAACGGCGGCGTGTCGAGGCGACGCGCCCAATGCGTCTTGGGCGGTGTGAGGCCTTCGGTGTGGCAATCGTCCAGTGCTGTGTGATCGAAGGTGCCGACGCGGCACGCATCGTTATAACGCGTGACGGTCTCCATGAAACGCGCTTGCGGCAGGCCAAGCTTGCGCGCGAGTTCGGGCAGGGTGTCGGCCTTCTCACCCGGAAAGACGGGCGGCATAAAGCGGCCGATGGCTTTCGCGTCGATGATCGAATAGCCGATTTGTCCCGGCTGATGCGCCACGAGCCGTCCCCAGATGGCGTAGCGCTTCGGCCAGAAGTCCTCGCCTTCGTCGTAGAAGCGCTCGGCGTCGCGATTCACCACGACGCCGAGCGACACGCAGTCGATGCGCGTGCAGATGCCGCCGTCGTAAAGGGGGGCGCGCGCATCGATGGCAACGCAGTGCGACTGGGACGGGTCGCCGATCATGTCCGCCCCAGCGTCGCGCATATGCTTGATGAGCACGCCCTCGTTAAAGCGCGTGCCGCGAATCAGGAAGTTGTCGGCGGGCCATTCGCCGCGCTCGTTCTGTCCCCATGCATCGCGCAGCCATTCGCGATTGGATTCGAAGCCGCCCGCGGCCAGTACGCAGGCACGAGCTTCGAACCGCTGGTCGCCGCTGCGCGCCGCAATGAAACGGGATCCCTCGAGTTCCAGGGAATCGACGGGGGTGTCATAGCGGATATCGACGCCGAGCGCTTCGGCGCTGCGGTAATACGCGTTGACGAGGGCCTTGCCGCCGCCCATGAAGAACGCGTTGGTGCGCGCCACGTGCAGCGCACCGGACAGCGGCGGCTGGAAACGCACGCCGTGTTTTTGCATCCATGGCCGACACGACGACGATGCACGGATCGTCAACCGCGCCAGAGATTCATTCGTGATGCCGCCCGTCACCTTCAACAGGTCCTGCCAGAATTCCTCTTCCGGATAGGTATCGACGAGCACGTCCTGCGGCGCGTCGTGCATGCAGCGCAGATTGCGCGTGTGTTGCGAGTTGCCGCCACGCCATTCGCGCGGCGCGGATTCCAGAAGCAGGACCGAAGCCCCGGCTTCGCGCGCCATCAACGCGGCGCACAATGCGGCATTGCCTCCCCCGATTACGAGCACATCGACCATCAGACTTGTCTCCTTTCGGACAAATCGTAAAGGTCTCGTGCTCTCGTCGCTATCCGTCAGCCGTCAAGGGGTCTTCACGATTTGTGAAGAAGTCGGCGTGCGCAACTGCGCACCGGGCCAGCGATGTTCCTGGACCAACTGACGGGCGACGTCGGCAAGGACAACGCGAGCGGCGAGTCCGGCGGGAGACAGTTCGTCATCGGAGACGCTGGCGAGCATGTTGGGCCGCATGGCGTATTTCTCGGCGACGGGTACGCTCGTCAGAATGGCGTTCTCGGGTCTGGCGAGCGCCGCGCCGGGCTGTATCGTCGCGCCAACGCCGGCACGCACGACGTCCATCAGCAGCGCGAGACCGTCGACTTCGGCGGCGATGTTCGGTTCGTACCCCGCGCGCCTGAACGCCGCGAGCAGAAGCGAACGCAGGCCGTGGGTGCCGCTGGGGAGAATCAGGGGAAGGTCGCTGAGGTTTTTCAGGCGGACGGAGGCGCTTGTCGGCATGCCTTCGAGATCGCGTGCGCCGATCAGGAACAGCCGCTCGTCGAGCAGCGGCTGCACGCTCCAGCGCTGTGCGGGCGCCTCGTGGAACAGGACGGCGAGATCGATCTGACGCGCGCTCAGCATGGACGCGAGATGCCCGGAGAGACTCTCGACCATGTGCAGTCGTACCTCGGGGTATCGCGCGCGCATGGCTTGCAGGAACGCGACCCCCATCACGCTGGCCGTACTCGGCGCCATGCCCACGCTGACGTGGCCCGACAGGCGCGCCGAGCGTGCGGCGTTTGCCGCGTCGTCGACATGACGCAAGGCGAGTTGCGCCTGACGCCAGAACGCCAGACCGGCGTCGGTCGGCACGACGCCGCCGGAGGTGCGTTGCAGCAAACGCGTGGACAGTTCGCTCTCGAGACGGCTGATCTGCTGACTCAGCGCCGAGGTCACAACGCCGAGTTCCAGCGCTGCCTTGCCCATGCTGCCGTGTTCCACGACGCTGAGAAAATACCGCAGTTGTCTGAGTTCCATGTCGCGACGATCCGAATGAATACCCGGACATTTTATTCGTGGTCTGCGAGTCCCGGGGGGGACTCGCAGGGCGCGGAGCAAGTCACGTCGTCACCGGAAAGCCCGCCATTTCGGCCAGGCATTTCAGCCAGGCGCTGCGCGACGGCGGCGCAGTCCGATGAAGGTCAGCTCGGCGAATACCACGACGGTCACGATCTGCACACCGATGAAGACCTCCCCCAGCCGGTTGGGCGAGATCCAGTCGGATGCCAGCAACACGCCACAGTCGAGCGCCCAGATCAGGTTGATGCCAATGGCCGTCCACATGGCCGCCGGGGGTAATGATGTGCGTCGCACCAGCCAGACGAGCGCCGCGCCGTAGAGGAGCAGGACAAGGCCCGTGCCGCGCAATCCCTCGACAGGCAGGTCCAGCAACGCCGCCAATGGCGCAGCCGCGAGGACTTGCAACAGCCCGACGGCGCCACTGACAAGCGCATCGGCAAGCAGCACGCGGGCAAGGAACGATGCGTTGGACGAAGCATGACGCGAGTCGTGACGCGAAGTTTCCAGAGAAGACTGACGGGATGACATCATGATGATCTCCATCGAAGTGGGACAGAACCGGACAATCCGCGCTTGGCGGCGTTGGTCAGGATGACGAGACATCGGATCTCGCTGGCTGTCATCTTCGCGAGTGCACGTCGCGCCGTCGATTACCTCCGAGGTAATGGCGGCGCACCGCCGGGCCGTTATCATCTGCGTCATGACGACACCCGCTATCGGAACCCTGTTACGCGACTGGCGCCAGCGCCGGCGCATGAGCCAGCTCGATCTCGCGCTGGAAGCCGAGATTTCGACCCGCCATTTGAGCTTCGTGGAGACGGGTCGTGCGCAACCCAGCCGCGAGATGCTGCTGCATCTCGCACAGGCGCTGGACATCCCGCTGCGCGAGCGCAATGCGCTGCTCGTGGCAGCCGGCTTCGCGCCTCGCTTCGAGGCACGCGCATTCGATGCGCCTGACATGGCCGTCGCTCGCGAAGCGGTTCAACGGGTGCTCGACGGTCATGAGCCTTACCCGGCGTTGGCCGTCGATCGGCATTGGACGCTGCTCGCCGCCAATCGCGCGGTGATGCCGCTGCTCGAAGGTGTCGATCCTTCGCTGCTGAATGGCGCCGTCAATGTGCTTCGCCTGTCGTTGCATCCTGACGGTCTCGCCTCGCGCATTGCCAATCTGCCGGAGTGGCGCGAGCATTTGCTGCACCGTCTGCGTCAACAGATTCACGCCAGCGGCGATGCCACCCTGGGCGAGTTGTATGAGGAACTGAAGGCCTATCCCGTGGACGCGCGCGGCCCGGCCCCGGCGGTGCCGCCGTCGGCAAGCATCTTCGTGCCGATGCAGTTGCGAACGAACGACGGGCTGCTGTCGTTTTTCAGTACGACGACCGTCTTCGGCACGCCCGTGGACGTCACGCTTGCCGAACTCGCACTCGAAGCGTTTTACCCGGCCGACGAAGCGACCGGCCGCATCATGCGCGCCATGGTGTTGTGAGGTCGCGCAGAAGCGGCGTCGGCCAGATCGGCGACTTCGTCGTCGGGGCGTAATAAAAATTACGCATTGCAAATAATCCACAAACGCAAACGGAATTAAACGCACACGTTGTCAGGTGGGCGTGTGTCCAAATATGATATGGCGTCACTTGCACTGCATTGAGTCCCGTCCATGGAGGTCGGTATGCTGGATGTACGTCGGTTCATCAGGCTCCCCCTGGCAGGTGCGCTTTTTGTGATCGCGGGGAGCGCCTTGCCCCAAACGCAAACGCTCACCGACACTTTCCAGGTTCGCATCAACATCCAGGGCACATGTCTTGTGCTCACCTCCACGGATGTCGACTTCGGAACGCACGTTCCCAGCGCGGGCTCTCACTCGCAGACGGGCACCATTCGCGTGCAATGCACGAAAGACCTGCCCTTCTCCGTCGGGCTGGATGGCGGGACGACCAACGCAGACGTGAACGCCCGGGCGATGGTCAACGGTACCGGCGTAAAAATTCCCTACACGCTGCGACGTAACAGTCCGACCGGACCCATCTGGGGAAACGACAGTTCAAACTGGCAGACCGGCGTGGGGCAGGGACTCGGGTCCGCCTATGAAATCTCGCTGACGGTATACGCGCAGGCGACCCTTACCGGAAACGAGCCGTCCGGCGCTTACTCGGACACCGTGACGGCAACGTTGACCTACTGATCGGGGAATGACCATGAACAATCCGGTGCGAGTGGCCTCGTGCGGTGCTCGATTGGCGCGATCTGCTGCGGTGCGCGCGATCTCTCTCTTATCGCTGGCGGCGTGCTTTCACGTGGGAAGCGCCACGGCGGCGGTGCTTCAGGTGTCTCCTGTGCGCATCGAATTTGCTTCGGCGCAGCACGCCCAAGCGCTGCAGGTATCCAACAGCGGGACTCGGAGCCTGGATGCCCAGGTGCGTATCGTCCGGTGGTCTCAGGAAGGCGGCAAGGACCGCTTCGATCCGGTCGACGATCTGGTCGCGAGTCCGGCGATTTTGCAGGTGAGCCCGGGGCAGACCCGCGTCGTTCGCCTCGTGCGGCTGCATCCGGCCCCCTCGAATCAGCAGCTTAGCTACCGAGTGTTCGTCGACGAACTGCCGACAAGCAAGATCACTTCCGGCGCGGGCATCAAGGTGCTGATGCGCTACTCCATCCCGCTCTTCGTGGAGCCCGCTTCCGCGAAGACCGGCACAGGCGCCCCCGGCACCCCCGGTGAAGTGCCGCCAACCGATCTGAGCCAGGTGCAAAGCCAACTGGTGGCCGGGCCCGATGGAAAATCCTCACTTTTGGTCAGCAATTCGAGCGCGCACGCGATCCGCATCAGCGATCTCGTCACCTCGGGCCCATCCGGCGGGCAACAGTCGCTTGTCAATGGCCTGGTCGGATACGTGCTGCCCGGTCAGCAGATGGCCTGGCCGATCAACGTCCCCTTTCCCCCGTCTCAAAACCTGACCCTCAAGGCGCGATTTAATGACGATAGGGAAGCCCGGGCGCTGCCGATGGGGGCTCAGCGTTAGCATCGGCGTCGCCCTCGCTGGCGCGGTCGCCGCAGGGCACGGGAAACCTGTCGACGCAGCGCAATCGCAAGTTGAATCGATCGAGGTCCCCGGCGACGTCGCCGTTTCGGCGCCGGGGGACGAAGCGCTGTATCTGGAGGTCGTTCTCAATCGCGTGCGCGTTGGGCGCATCGTACCTGTCGTGCTTCGCGAGGGACGCCTCTATGTCGAGGCGCACACGCTTCACGAGCTCGGGCTTGCCCTGCCGGACGAGCGTGTCCTTGTCGCACTCGACAGTCTGCCGGGACTGCGGGCCTACTACGATATTGCCGATCAGCGCCTGGACCTGAGCACGTCAGTCGACCTTCTCGAAGGCGACGCACAACTGGTCGGCTACCAGCCTCCCCCTGCGCCCCGCCTGGATCCTGCAACGCGTGCGCCCGGCCTGCTGCTGAACTATGACCTCTACACGCAGGACGACGGCCAGACGCGCAGCCTCTCCGGCTGGAGCGAAGTCCGATTGTTCGGCGTGGGTCCGGGGGTGTTCCGTAGCAGCAATATCACGCAGTGGACGGGGGCACGGTTCGCAGGCGACCGGTTCCAGAGCACGCGACTCGACACGTCGTGGCAAATGGATTTTCCCGAGCGCATGGTCAGTATCACGCTTGGCGACACCTACAGCGGTGCGCTTGCGTGGACACGTACGATGCGCTACGGCGGGATTCGCATCTCGAGGAACTTCAATTTGCAGCCGTATCGGGTCACGGTGCCCCTCGCGTCGTTCATTGGCGACACGACGGTTCCTTCCACCGTAGATCTGTTCATCAACGGGATTCGCGAGTCGCAAAGCACGGTTTCCCCCGGACGCTTTCAGGTGCTCAGTGCACCGGTGCTCAATGGCGCGGGCAGTGCGCAGGTGGTCATCACCGATATCACGGGTCAGAGCCGCGTCGTCAATTTCTCCTTGTACAACAGCGCCCGGCTGCTGCAGTCCGGCCTCAGCGACTGGTCCATCGACCTGGGCAAGCTACGAAAAAACTATGGACTGAACTCGTTTTCCTATTCCGATAACGTCATGGCGAGCGGCAGCGGGAGGTATGGCCTCAACAACCATGTGACGCTTGAGGGCCATGCCGAGTCGACAAACGGCCTGACGATGGGCGGGCTGGGAACCTTGCTGCTGCTGGGCCGGACCGGTGGCGTCGTCAGTCTGTCTTACGGAATGAGCCGTAATGGCGGTATGCAGGGCCGACAGTACAGCCTTGGCTACGAGTGGCAAGGCCAGTGGCTAAGCGCCAACATTGCCACCGTGCGGCGTGACAGCGCTTTCCGGGACGTGGCGAGCCTGGAGGGGAGCACGATGCCTCGGCGCACGGACCAGGCGTTCCTGGGCGTCACCATCGGCCGTGGGCAACTGGGTGCCAGTTATGTCCGGCAGGATTACCCCGATACTCCCAAGGCAAGCTACGTCGCGTTGAGCTGGGCGCAGTCGTTGGGCAGCTACGGCAACATCAACCTCAGTGTCAGCCGGGATGTCAGTGGCGGCGCCGGCACGACAACGTTTGTGTACTGGTCGGTGCCGATAGGCAATCGCCACCACGCCTGGGCGAGCGCGCAAAGCCAGCGAAGCGGCGATGCGTTGACCGTGGGCGCAATGCGTACGCTACCGGGCGACACCGACGGATGGGGATGGCGGGTGCAGGGAAGCGCGGGGCGCAGCGCGACGAGCGGCGCAGAAATCAGTCAACTCACGCGCTACGGGCAATGGCGCGCGGGAGCGCAGTACTGGACCAACGCAGGCGAGAGCAATACCGCCGCCTATGCCGGTGCGACCGGCGGACTTTTGTTGATGAAGGGCAGTCTGTTCCCGATGCGACGGGTCGACGACGCTTTTGCCATGGTGTCGACTGACGGGATCGAAGGGGTGCCGGTCAAGCTGGAAAACCGCCTGGTCGGTACTACGGATGACAAAGGTCTCCTGCTTGTGACCCCTCTCAACGCCTGGGAGAACAACGACCTCTCCATCGACCCGCTGGTCCTGCCTGCAGATGTCACCGTGGACCGTGTTCGCCTGGCGGCCGTGCCTGCCACCGGTAGCGGCATGCTCGCACGCTTTCCGATGAAGTCGCTTCTGGTGGTCGAACTTTCCCTGCGCGACGGTCACGGCGAATGGGTGCCCCCGGGCACACAGGTCAACATCCTGCCGGGCGAGCAGATGGCCGTGACCGGTTACGACGGTCGCCTGTACTTGCAGGATCCGCCGGTCGGCGCTCGTATCGTCGTGCACGGCCTGTGCGAAGTCAGTCTGCCTGCCGATTTGCCGGCGCGCGGGCGCATCAATCTCGGAGAACTGGCATGCCTGCAAACAAAATGACGACGCGCCTTCGAACGTGGTTGACGATACTGGTCCTGATCGGCTTGTCATTGGGACTTGCTGCACCGGCAGTCGCACAAAGCTGCTATGTCAATGGCGCTTTCGGGATGAATTTCGGTACCGTCGGCACCAGCGGGCGAGCGGCGACGTCGCAATTGACCTACACCTGTGCGCCGGACTACTCCGGCGCAAATCAGACGTACTACTATCAAATCTGCATATACATCGGGCCCGGGGACTGGAGCGCCGGCCAGCCCACCCGACGCATGAGCAATTACAACGGTGCATTCCTGAACTATGACCTGTTCGCCGATCCGGCGCGCACACAAATTATCGGAGCCCCCGGCACGACGCCGGTTTACCGCGTCTACACTGCAGTGCCGCCAGGCAGCCCGGTGACAGCCAATGCCTCCATTTACGGATGGGTGTATGCAGGACAGTCGGTGCCTGCCGTTCAGGTCTACCAGGAACAAAGCCATCAGGGGCTGATTCGCTATCGCTATGCCACAAACGGCTTCCCGAATTCCGAAGATTGCACCGTGGGCGGCATAGGCGGCGGGAGTGTCGGGTACGGATCGTCCGGTGTGCTCGCGACTTACGAGAATTCCTGCACGATCGTCGTCACCGATCTGGATTTCGGCGCCGTTCCTCCGCCCCAGACCGGTGTCTATGCAACCTCCAGTATCCGCGTGCAGTGTGCGCCGGGTACAACCTGGAAGCTTGGTCTGGACAATGGTCAGCACTACGACGGAATCATGCGTCGAATGGCCGGCGCTGGCGGATACGTAAAATATCAACTATACATAGATGAAAGTCGTACAAATATTTGGGGCAACGATGCAATTAGCATGGTCGCCGGCACCACGGACGTCACGGGCAGTTCCCAGACCGTCACGGTGTACGGCGCGGTCCCGCCGCAGCCGGACGCGTCCGGCGGCTTTTACGCCGACACCATCATTGCCACGCTTTAC
Organism: Pandoraea vervacti; assembly: GCF_000934605.2. Lineage (NCBI taxonomy): Bacteria > Pseudomonadati > Pseudomonadota > Betaproteobacteria > Burkholderiales > Burkholderiaceae > Pandoraea > Pandoraea vervacti. Next base: position 804,186 of record NZ_CP010897.2, read on the forward strand.
TATTGATTGCCTATTTTCATAGCGTGACGACACGTTGCGCAGAAACGCATTCGACATGGATCATTCGCGCGCTCGTTGCAGTGCCTTGCGGTATGTCCGCCGTACCATCACTCCGTCCGGTGTGCTGGGCGTCGCGCTGCTGTGCCTGATGTCCTCAAGTCAAGCCGGAACGTCAGCCACCCAGTTCCACGTTGCCATGACACTGGTCGAACGGTGCGAAGTTCGCACGGGCGGCACGCGGGACACGCCATCGGTGTCGTGCTCGCCAGGCGTCAATAAGACCGTAGTGCTCCCTCCGGACGCTCAGCCGGAACCCGCGTTGCCGCAAACGTCCCAGCCGGTGCCAAAGGACCGTCAGGAGCCCTCGACGCAGACGGTTACCGTGGTGTTTTGATGACCGGATACCGAGCCCTGGTATTTGTCGTGACCTGCTTGCTGGGCAATGTCGTCCATGGCGCCGATTTGCAGATCGAGCCTGTGACGGTTGACCTCTCCGAGTCCAGTACATCGATCTGGATTCGCAATCATGGCGCTGAGTCTATCCACGTGACGGCGAAAATTTTTTCGTGGGATCAGGTCGACGGCGATGAACTGCTGAAGCCCACGAACGACGTTGGCGTGAGCCCGCCGCGTGCCGATATCGCGCCCGGTGCACGCCAGCGCCTGCGCGTTATCCGACGGGACAACGCCACGACACAACGGGAGCGGGCATTCCGACTCATCATTGACGCCACGACCAATCCTCCAGCGGCCGTAACGCCACGATACTCGTTGCCGGTGTTTGTCGAAAGTATGGGGGAACGCCCGGTAGCGCTGCTGGCACAGCTGAAATCCACGGACGATGGCAGGGCCCAGCTGCACCTCATCAATCCCAAAGGCTATCGAGCCAAGGTCGTCGATCTGACGTACCGAATTTCGGCGGTCGACGCACAGATTCTGGTTCCCGATCTATCCGGCTACATTCTGCCGTGCAGCTACAAACGATGGATATTGCCCGGCAAGTTCAGTCAGTACAAAGCGGGGCATTTCGAAGCCGTCGTCAACGGCGTTCTCACGATTCTGAACGCGCAGATCGCCGAGCGGAGCAAGCCCATTCAATTGGCGTGCGAATGAATTCTTACTCCTCCTCCATTTGGGCGAACGCTGCTGCCAGATGATCGAGCAGCAGGCGTAACGAAGGCAGCAAACCGCGCCGGGAGGGGAACACCGCATGCAGGATTTCAGGCCTGGGCGCCCATTGCGGCAGTAGCCGAACGAGCGAGCCGTTCGCCAACTGCTCGGTCACCATCATGGTCGGCAAATGTGCAATGCCGACACCTGCAATCGCGGCGTTGCGAATGGCGATCATGTCGCCTGTCACGAAGCGCGGCCGGTGATGAATATCGGCCTGGGTGCCATCCGGGCCAAACAGCTTCCACACGTGGTCCGCCTGCGGCTGACCGACCCCCAGGCTGGGCCAGTCCCCGAGGTCCGCAGGCGAGGCTGGCATGCCGTGGCGTTCGATCAACAGCGGACTGGCAATCAGGCACTGTTTGCGCTCGGACAGCACGCGGACAACGAGATCGCTATCCTGCAGCGGCGGCGGCCGAACCCGGATCGCCATATCGACGCCCTCGGCAACGACATCCACTCTACGGTTCGTGGCCTCGAGATGGATGGTCACATAAGGATGTCTGGCCATGAACTCAGCCAGCATCGTGCCGACACGTGTCTGCAATAACGCAATCGGACAGGCGATTCGCAGGGTTCCGCGCGGCTCCGCGCGACTCATGTCGATGACGTCCTGCGCGGCTTCGGCCTCCACCAGCATGGCCTTGCAGTGCTCGTAGTACGTGCGGCCGATCTCCGTTACGGAGAATTGGCGCGTCGAGCGGTGAATGAGGCGTACGCCGAGGCGCTCCTCGAGCATGGCAATGCGCCGACTGAGCTTGGATTTCGGCATGCCCAGCGCCCGGCCTGCCGGAGCGAATCCGCCATGGTCAATGGCCTGCACATAGTAGTAGAGGTCGTTAAGGTCCTGCATGCGTGCGCCACCATCGTTCTAAAAATAGGACTGTGAGATCGCAAATCGCAGTCTACAAGCAACGTTGGGATTCTCCTATTCTTCTTCGCATGGCGCCGGTATCGCCGGCCCGCAACGCATTAGGAGAGGCACATGAAAAACGTGATGGGTGTGTACAGCGCCCCGCGCCAGCACTGGGTCGGCGACGGTTTTCCCGTTCGCTCGATGTTCTCGTATCAAAGCCACGGCAAGCAACTCAGCCCGTTCCTGCTGCTGGACTATGCGGGCCCGACGCACTTCGGTCCGGCCAGTCAGCCGCGCGGGGTCGGGATGCATCCGCATCGCGGTTTTGAGACGGTGACCATCGTCTACGAGGGGGAAGTCGCGCATCGCGACTCCACCGGTCACGGTGGCGTGATTGGCCCCGGAGACGTGCAGTGGATGACGGCGGGCAGCGGCATCCTGCATGAAGAGTTTCATTCGGAGCGCTTCACGCAATCGGGCGGCCCGCTGGAGATGGTGCAGCTATGGGTCAACTTGCCGGCGCGTAGCAAGACGACGCCCCCGGGCTATCAGGCCATCGCCGAGCGCGATATCCCGGTACGTGTCCTTCCTCGCGATGCCGGAACGGTGCGGGTGATTGCCGGTGACTACGACGGCCAGCGCGGCCCGGCCCGCACGTATACCCCGTTGAGTGTTTGGGATTTGCGTCTGAAACAGGGCGGCGTTGCCGAACTGCCTGTTCCGGAGGGCTGGAACGCGGCATTGATCGTGCTGCGCGGCACGGTGCGCGTGAACACGAGCGCCGTGGCGGGGGAGGCCCAGATGGTGGTGCTGGACCGTGTCGGCAGCGGTGCCTGTATCGAAGCGAATACCGATGCCGTCGTGCTTCTGCTGGCCGGTGAGCCCATCGATGAACCCATCGTCGGTTACGGGCCCTTCGTCATGAACAGCCAGCAGGAAATCGCTCAGGCGATAGCGGATCTGAACAGCGGGCGCTTCGCAGCGCCTGCTGCCAGTCCCGCCAATCCTCTCAATCCTGCCAATTAGCCTCCCGTTCCATTGATCGTTCGCCCGCCGTCGAAGACGAAGACGGCGGACATTTTTCCGGTGCATCCGCACCTCGCATACCAAGGAGCCACATCATGAGCCAACCCGCCAACTTCAACGGCCAGCGCCCTGTCATCGATCCCGCCGATACCGCCATGCTGCTGATCGATCACCAAAGCGGCTTGTTCCAGACCGTGGGCGACATGCCCATGCCTGAACTGCGCCAGCGCGCGGCGGCGCTTGCCAAAATGGCAACGCTGTGCAAATTGCCGGTCATCACGACGGCTTCGGTTCCGCAGGGCCCGAATGGCCCGCTGATTCCGGAGATTCACGAGAACGCACCGCACGCCCAGTACATCGCGCGCAAGGGCGAGATCAACGCGTGGGACAACCCCGAATTCGTCGCAGCCGTGAAGGCGACGGGCCGCAAAACGCTGATCATTGCCGGCACCATCACCAGCGTGTGCATGGCGTTCCCGTCCATTTCGGCCGTCGCTGACGGCTATAAGGTGTTCGCGGTAATCGACGCCTCCGGCACGTACTCGAAGATGGCGCAGGAGATTACCCTGGCGCGCGTGGTGCAGGCCGGCGTGGTGCCCATGGACACGGCCGCCGTGGCCTCCGAGTTGCAGAAAACGTGGCACCGTGAAGATGCGCAGCAATGGGCAGAGATTTACACGAAGATCTTCCCCGCCTATCAGTTGCTGATCGAGAGCTATACGAAGGCGCAGGACGTTCAGAAAAACAGCGAAGTGCTGGATTCGGCGCGCTGATTTTCGCCCGCTGAATCGCGGCGAGGCGTGGCAACGCCGTCCCTCGCCGAATTGCCCCCCCGGGGTACGACGTCAATCGTCGACGGTGCATAGGCCAGGCTGCACGCCTGACGTTGCTGCGGTTGCCGCATCGCCGCAGCCCCTTGCGCTTCAATCAGCACCTTTGCGTGCCGAATCGGCACGAAGTGCCATTTTCCGCCGCCTACACTCCGCTTCCTGAGACTGGCAGACGGCCATGTGCGCGCCTGACGCGTGCGCAAACCGTCCAACACATCGATTCTCAACGCCAGCGAGCCTCCAGGAGCCAGGAATGACCGGTAACACCAAGCCCCATAACCCGTGGCGCGAGATCTGCGCGGCGAGTATCGGTAACGCACTCGAGTTCTACGATCTGCTGATCTATGGCTACTTCGCCATCGTGATCGGTCAATTGTTCTTCCCCGCGCACGACGCCACTACGTCGTTGCTGCTCTCCGTGGGCACGTTCGGCATCTCGTTCGTCACGCGTCCGCTGGGCTCGATCATCCTCGGCAGTTATGCCGACCGGGCGGGCCGCAAGGCCTCGCTCACGGTGTCCATCGGCCTGATGATGGTCGGCACCGCCATGATCGCGTTTGCGCCGACCTACGAGCAGATCGGCATTCTCTCGCCCCTCATGATCATCGTCGCGCGCATGCTGCAAGGCTTCTCGACGGGCGGTGAGTTCGGCGCTGCCACGGCCTTCATGGTCGAGCATGCCGATGCCAAGCGGCGCGGTTTCTTCGCCAGCTGGCAGATGTCCACGCAAGGTCTCGCGACGGTGCTCGCCGCCGGCGTCTCGGCACTGCTGAGCCTGTTGCTCACGGCCGACCAACTGAGCGCATGGGGGTGGCGTATTGCCTTCGCCGTGGGCCTGCTCATCGGGCCGGTGGGTCTCTACATCCGCCGCAACATCGACGAAACCGCCGACTTCAAGAAGCTCGGCGAGAAGCAGCGCGAGAAGTCCCCGCTTCGCGAAGTGTTCGGCCGCGATCGCGCCAACATGCTGCTCGGCGCCGGTGTCGTGGCCGCCGCGACCGCGTTTAACTACGTCCACAAGCTCTACATGCCGACGTACGCCGTCAAGCAACTGCACATCCCGGCCACGTCGTCGTTCATCGGGGCCGTGGTGACGGGTGTGATGCTGATGATCGCTGCACCTGTCGTGGGCCATTTGTCGGATCGCTTCGGTCGCATTCGCGTCATGCTCTGGGCGCTCATCGCCGTGGGCGTGACGACGTACCCGCTGTTCGTACTGCTCAACCGTTACCCGACATTCCAGACGCTGCTGATGGTGCAGGCGCTCGTCGGCCTGCTCATCGCCGTGAGCCTCGCACCGCTGCCCGCGCTGCTGGCGGACATTTTCCCGACGAGCACGCGTGGCACCGGCCTGGCCCTGTCGTACAACTTCTCGGTCACGCTCTTCGGTGGTTTCGCGCCGCTCATCGTGACCTGGCTCATCGATGCCACGCAGAACAAGCTCGCACCGAGCTTCTATGTGATGGCGACGGCCGTGCTCAGCATCACGGCGGTCACCGCGCTCGCGCGTCGCGTGCGGGCGGGCAAGATCGTCGGCATGACGCACGGCTCGCCGCGCGCGACGAAGGCATGACGCCCGCCTGACGAACGTCCGTCCCGACATCCGATGCACTGATTTCCGCTGCAACGACGACGTCCGCACTTCCCCTTGCGCGACGTCGTCCCCTTTTTTGCGGCAAACCCTTGCGGAGCACTATCCATGACCACGCTCGAAGCGATCCGCGCCGCCCTGCCGGCGTACCCCATCGAAGTCTCGTTTCCCGATATCACCCGCTGGTGCGAAGGCAACACGGGTATCGACTACCTGCATACGTTCGACAGCGGCAAGCCCGGTAAGCACGTCATGATTCTTGCGCTCACACACGGCAACGAGGTGAGCGGCGCCATCGCCGTCGACGCGCTGCTGGCTTCCGGCCTGCGCCCCGTGTCGGGACGCCTGTCGCTGGGTTTCGGCAACGTGGGTGCGTATGAGGCGTTCAGCGCCGAGAACGCGGACGCCACGCGCTTTCTCGACGAAGACATGAACCGCGTGTGGACGCCGTCGACGCTCGATGGCGAGCGCCAGAGCCGAGAGCTCACGCGCGCGCGCGCCATGCGTCCGTTTATCGACACAGTGGATCTGCTGCTCGATATCCACTCGATGCATGAAGCTTCCGCGCCGCTGATGATGACCGGGCCGCTGGAGAAGGCGATTGCGCTGGCAGCGGAACTGGGCACGCCGGAACACGTCATCATCGACAAGGGCCATGCCAACGGCACCCGCATGCGTGACTACGGCGGCTTCGGCGATCCGGCCAGCCCGAAGAACGCGTTGCTCATCGAGACGGGGCAGCACTTCGCGAAGAGCGCGCGAGATGTGGCGCTCGACAGCGCCGCACGCTTCCTGTTGCACGCGGGTGTCGTGGCCGAGGCCGACGTGGCGCCGTTCCTCACGCAGACGCCGGCGCGACAGAAATTCGTCGAGATCACGCAGCCGGTGGTGGCGCGATCGATGGACTTTCGCTTCTCGCAGCCGTTCACGGGCCTTGAAGTGATCGAGAAGGCCGGGACCGAGATCGCGCGCGACGGCGACGACGTGATCGTCACGCCTTACGACAACTGCGTGATCGTGCAGCCGTCGATGCGTCATCTGGGTGTGAACGTGACGATGATGCGTCTGGGGCGTTTGTTGGATCGCTGAGCGCTCTGCGATCCCGGAAAGAGACACATCACACCCGATGCGGGCCGGTATTGCACCGGCCCGTTTTCATTTGAGCGCGCGTGCGATGTCGCGCAGCGGCGTCAGAACGTGCCGACCAGCGAACCGACGACGATCACCGCCACGAGCGCGATCAGCGCGCTCACGATGCTCGTCATGACGATGTCGAGATAGCTCTCCCGGTGCGTGCTGCCGCAGACCGCCAGCAACGTGACGACCGCGCCGTTGTGCGGCAGGCTGTCGAGCGTGCCCGAAGCGATGACGGCGACGCGGTGCATCAGCGCGGGGTCGATGCCATGCTGCGCGGCGAGGCTCACGTAAGCGGGACCTAGCGCATCGAGGGCAATTGTCAGTCCACCCGATGCGGAACCCGTGATGGCGGCGAGCAGATTGGCCGAGAGCGCGAGCGAGACCAGTGGTCCGCCGTCGATGGTCAGCACCCAGTCGCGCACCAGTTCGAACCCCGGCAGGGCGGCGATGACGCCGCCGTATCCGACGAGACTTGCCGTACACATGATGGGCAGCACCGAGGCGTTGGCGCCGGCATCCATCGTTTTGCGAAGTGCGGGCAGACGCCGCCATTGCAGGATCACGAGCACCAGAATGGCGCTCGCAAGCGCCACGCAAACGCCCCAGACCCCCGCAACGCTTTGCAGCGTGATGCCGCCCCATCTCGGCTCGGCGAGGAAGCTGGCGTCCAGTCGCGGGAAGACGATCACGTTCATCACGAAGTTGCCTGCAATCACCACGAGCAACGGCAGCGCGGCAGTGAAGACGCCGGGAAGGGCATCGTGGCGATGGCCCTGCTCGATTTCCGCCGGATCGAATTCGCGCGCGACGCTGGCGCGCTCGCGCACGACCGTCGGATCGGCGGCTTTGTCCCATACCTCCTGGTCCGCGTAACCATGCCCGCTGCGACGTGCCTGTGCCTCGCGCCACGACAGCCACCAAAGCCCCACGCCCAGCATGATCGCCGAGGCCATCAGGCCAAGGCCGGGCGCGGCAAACGGCGTGGTGCCGAAGAAAGGCATCGGAATCGCGTTCTGAATGGCGGGGGTGCCGGGCATGGCGGACATCGTGAAGGTCGAGGTCCCCAGGGCGATGGCGGCAGGCATCAGGCGCACCGGAATGTTCGCCTCGCGAAAGAGCGCATGCGCCATGGGGGCGAGCACGAAAAATGCCACGAAGAGACTCACGCCGCCGTAGGTCACGAGGGCCCCGCCGAGGACTACGGCAAACATGGCGCGTCGTGCACCCAGCTTCTCGGTCAGAAAGGCGGCGATGGCGCGCACGGCACCGCTGTCTTCCATCAGCTTGCCGAACAACGCGCCGAGCAGGAACAGCGGGAAGAACTGGGCGACGAAGCGCGCAGCGTTCTGCATGAACGTCTGTGTCCAGTGCGCAAGGATCGGCTCACCGGAGAGCGCAGCGGCGAGCATGGCTGCCGCCGGGGCGAGCAACAGCACGCTCCACCCGCGATACGCCAGCCAGACGAGTAGCGCCAGCCCGATCAGAATGCCGGCGAGCTCCATTCAGGGGGCCTCCTGCAACGGATCGAAATCGAGCGACGAACGGCGACCGAGGTCCGCGCCGTGCGCGCGCAGGAAGGCATCCGCGCAGCGGCGTCCCTCATCACGCAGCATCACAAGGAAATCCCATTCGGCCGAGAGCTTCGACGAGTAGCCGAGCGACGTCATCATGTCGCTCGCGATCCGGTGCATGCGCATCTGCGCCCAGCGTTTGCCTTCTTCGCTTCCGGCGTCCACGACCTGACGCAACACCGCGATCATCCGCAGTTCCTTGAGCAGCGTGGCGTTGAACGATACCTCGTTGACGCGGTTCAGAATCTCGCGCGCCGAGCGCGGCACTTCGTTCCGCTCGACCGGATTCACCTGGACGAGGATGGTGTCGCAAGACACCGTCTCGCGCACCAGCGGCGTGATTGACGGATTCCCCGCGTAGCCGCCGTCCCAGTAGGGTTCGCCATCGATGTCGATGGCGCGGTAGAGCATGGGCAGACAGGCGGAGGCGAGCAGGACATCCGGGGTTATCTCGGCGTTGCGAAAGACCCGGCCGCGGCCGGTGCGCACGTTCGTCGCCGTGATAAACAGCTGGATGTCGCTCGGTGCGGTGGCGTTGGCGATGCCGTCGAAATCGATGTGATCGTCGAGCAGTCGACGTAGCGGATTGAATTCGAGGGGCGCGAGATCGTAGGGCGACACGACGCGTGCGGCCAGATCGAAGAACATGAAGAAGGGCGAATTGTCGAGCGACCAGCGCCCGAGCACGATGTCGAGCGGCGTGCGGCGCAACGGACTGAAGCGTCCGGCGTGCGCCACGTCTCGCCAGAACTGTTCGAGTGCGCCGCGCGCGGCGTCGGGGCCGCCTCGGGCATAGCCGGTCGCCAGCACCGCCGCATTCATGGCCCCGGCAGACGTGCCGGAGATGCCCTCGATGTGAAACGGTGCATTGTCGGTGTCGTGCGAGATCGCCTCGAGCAGGCGATCGAGAACACCCCAGGTGAACGCGCCGTGCGCGCCGCCGCCCTGCAAGGCGAGGTCGACGGGAACGGTTGTGCGGGCGCTGGACGACGCGCGCTTGGTGCTTGTGGCACTGGCGGTGCTGGCGGTGTCGGCAGCACTGTCATGACGTGCCGGTCGTGGCGCTTGGAGCGAGCGTTGGGTGGGGCGGGAGCGTGGCATGGTCCCTCGGCGATGCGGCGTTGCCGCTGGGTTCGTGACGAGAGTACGGTGGCAGCAGGTACGCAGTTTGCGCTGCAACATAACCACTGTCTCAGATAAACATGAAATGGGCAACCTCGCGGCGCGGTCGGTTGCCGGGTGCGGGCGGGATGTGTGATGCGCTGTCTGGAGGTGACAGCTATGCCGCGCAGCATTGGGCGGCGTGAGAGCCGCCGCATGGGCCGGCGTCGGGAGGCATGCGGCGGTCCGAGGAGGGCGTCAGGCAGCGTGCTTGACGTTGGCAGCGGCGTCGCCGTCTGTATCGCAGTCTGTGTCGTAATCGGTGGCGGTATCCCCGCCAGGCACGCCGTCCTGCGACGGTTTGCCGCGACGCAAGCTGAGTTGCGCCAGTACGTCGGCGTGCTGATTGCCCCAGCGGTACAGCATTTCGATCGGCTCGATGAACAACTCGCCCAGCGGGGTGAGCGAGTACTCGACCTTGGGGGGCACGACCGCATAGACCTCACGGTGAATCAGGCCATCGCGTTCAAGTTCGCGCAGCGTCTGGGTGAGCATCTTTTTCGAAATGCCGGGCAGACGGCGCTGTAATTCGCCGGTGCGCGTGGTACCGCACTGCAGGGCGTAGAGCACCATGCTCGTCCACTTCACGCTGAAGAGCTCCAGCACACGACGCGGCACGCAGGTTTCCTCGAAGACGAAGGGTTCGCGTTTGCTCATGGTAACCAAATGGTGACTATTCAACTAAAAGGTGCCTACTGGGGATTTTGACCCTTCGTCACTATACTTTGTGACCATAGTGCGCGTCACCCCGTGAGCGTGATGTTCGAGACGTCAGGCCGGGTTCCGTCGCGCGCAGGCTAACGGAGAACTCAATGAGCAGTTTGTCGAAAACCGCCATCTCGATGCTGGATCTGGTGCCGGTGCGCGCAGGTGGCACGGTGGCGGAAGCCCTGAAGCAGTCCACGGAGCTGGCGCAGCACGTCGAACGGCTCGGTTTCACACGTTTCTGGCTGGCGGAACACCACAACATGGACGGCATCGCCAGTTCAGCCACCTCGCTGCTGATCGGGCATATCGCCGACAAGACGTCGCGCATTCGTGTCGGTTCGGGCGGCGTGATGCTGCCGAATCACCCGCCGCTGGTCATTGCCGAGCAATTCGGTACGCTCGCGGCGTTGTATCCGGGGCGCATCGACCTCGGGCTTGGCCGCGCGCCAGGGGCCGATCAGGCGACGATGCGTGCGTTGCGCCGTGACCGGCTGGGCAATGGCGACGATTTTCCCGAACAGGTGGCCGAGTTGCGGGCATTGCTCGCGCCCGCGCAACCGGGCCAACGGCTCGTTGCGACGCCGGGGGCGGGGAGCGACATTCCAGTGTGGTTGCTGGGCTCATCGCTGTACTCGGCGCAACTCGCCGCGCATCTCGGTCTGCCGTACGCATTTGCGTCCCACTTCGCGCCTCGCTTCCTGTTCGACGCGATTCGCATCTACCGCGAGCTATTCCGTCCTTCGGCTGTGCTCGATAAACCATACGTGATGGTGGGTGCGCCGGTCATCGCGGCGCCGACCGATGAAGAGGCCGCATTCCTTGCAACGTCGTCGCAGCAGAAGATTCTCGCGCTCATGCGCGGGCAAAGCCTGAAGCTGCAACCGCCGGTGAGCGATATGGACGAACGCTGGGATCCGGCCGAGCAGCATTCGGTGGAAGCGTTCCTCGGCGTGGCCGTGGTCGGCGGACCGGAGCGGGTCAAGGCGGGGTTGTCGGATCTGGTCGAGCGCACGCAGGCCGACGAACTGATGTTGGTCTCCGACATCTACGATCCGGCGCTGCGCCTGCGCTCTTGCGACATCGTGGCGGCGGTCTGCCGGGGTTGACGGGCGTTCTGTCGGTAGGTGTGCGGTGGGCGTGGCGGTAGGGATGGCGATCGATTGCCGATCGCCATGCGAGTCGATGCCGGCGAGTGCAGGCGTGGCGTACGCCACACCGCATGCCGTCAACGATATCGGCCGATGGAGAACGGGGAGAGATCGATCGCTGGCCGGTCACCGCTGACGAGCCCGGCGATAATGCGCCCGGTCGATGCGGCGGCCGTCAGACCCACGTGGCCGTGCCCGAATGCGTAGAACGCATTCGGCACTTTCGACGCGGCGCCGAGCACGGGCAACGAGTCGGGCGTACTCGGTCGGAATCCTTGCCAGCGCGCCCCATCGACCGACTGCGTGGCCTTGGCCCCTTGCACCGCGCCCGGAAACATCTTGTGCAATTGTCTGATCAGCAGATCGGCACGTCGCCAGTTCGGCGGCGCTTGCAGACCTGCGAGCTCAACCGTGCCCGCGCCGCGAAGCCGGCCATCCATCGGCGTGGCGAACAACTTGCCTTCGGCCCACATCACAGGACGTGAAGGCATCTCGTCGGGCGCCGCAATTTCCACGTGGTAGCCACGTTCGGTATCGAACACGAGGTTGTCGCCCAACTGCCGTACGAATGGTGCGGACCAGGCGCCTGCGGCGACAACGACGGCGCTGGCGGCTTCGCGTCCCTTGTCGGTATGCACGGCGACGGCCTGCGCGCCATTGGTCTCGATTGCCGTGGCGGCAGCATCGACGACACGTCCCCCCCGCGCGACAACCTGCGCCGTCAGACGCGCCAGCAGTGCGCCCGGGTCCGACGTGTGCCCCGTCTCGCTGATGTACCGCGCGCCGATGAAGTCGCGCGAGAGCGTGGGTTCGAACTCACGCAGCGCGCCGGCATCCAGGGTCTCGATGTGCACGCCATTCTCCCGACGCAGCGCCATGCCACCTTCATCGCCCGCCATGCCGCGCTCACTCGAATACGCAATGAGATAACCGCGGCGCGTGACCAGATCGTTCGCCCCGGCATCGTCGAGCAGCGGCTGGTAAGCATCGAGCGCCGGGCCGAGCAGCGCCCGCAATGCCCGAGCCTGCGCAGCAACGCGTGCGGGCTGGCTCGCGGCAATGAAACGCATGAGCCACGGCACCATGCGCGGAAGATAGCCCCAACGCAGCACCAGCGGCCCGTCCGGTTGCATAAGCCATCCCGGCACCTGCCAGAGCACGCCGGGCATGGCGATGGGAACGACCGACGAGCCGTTGATGCACCCGGCGTTCCCCAATGACGCGGCCTGTCGCGCCGATTGCCGGTCCACGAGAGTAACGGCGCGCCCGGCACGCTGAAGATAGGCGGCGGTACACACACCGACCAAACCGCCCCCGATAACGACGACGGGACGTGAATCGCTCATGAACGCGTCCTGCGAAAAATCGAAAACGCGTAGTGTACTGCCAGTGGGGTACCTGGGCGCTGGGTCAGGCATTCACGATCGGGCATCCTCGACATTCACGCGCGTTTTTCGATGCCGCATCAACGCTCAAATCATTTCCAGCGGACGCTTGCGTGATGGCGCTTCAAAGTGGTGGTCCAGCAGCGCGAGTTCTTCGGACGTCAGTTCGATGTCGTGCGCCGCGCGATTGGCGCGCACATGCGCCTCGGACCCGGCCTTCGGAATGGCGATGACGCCGGGTCGGCTCATGACCCAGGCGAGCGCGATCTGCAATGGCTCAACATGACGTTTGCGCGCCATCTCACCCAGAACGCCGCTTGTCGGCAACCGGCCTTGCTCGATGGGCGAGTAAGCCATCATCGGAAGTTTGCGCGCAGCAAGCCACGGCGCCAGATCGTATTCGGGACCGCGTCGAGACAAATTGAACAGCACCTGATCGGTGGCGCATGCGTCGCCACCGGGTGCGTCGAACAGTTCCTTCATGTCGTCCGTATCGAAGTTGCTCACGCCCCACTGACGAATCTTGCCTGCGTCGATCAAGGCTTCGAAACCCGCAATCGTGTCCTCGAGCGGGACATCGCCTCGCCAGTGCAGCAGATACAGGTCGATGTGGTCGGTGCGCAAGCGAGAGAGGCTTCGTTCGCATGCGGCAACGACGCCGCGCTTCGAGGCATTGTGCGGATAGACCTTGCTCACGAGGAACACGTCGTCTCGCAGGCCGTCGAGCGCTTCGCCCACGAGACTCTCCGTCGCACCTTCGCCGTACATCTCGGCGGTATCGACCAGTGTCATGCCCAGCGACACGCCGAGCCGCAACGCAGCGATTTCCTCGCGACGCCGCTCGGGCTTCTCACCCATCATCCACGTGCCCTGACCCAGCACCGGCACCGTGTCGCCCTGAGGGAAAGCAATCTTTCGCATGATCTGTCCTCCTGGATTTCTGTGACCGATTTTGATGACCATTATCTGCCTGCAAGTCCAACGATGACCAGAGCGGTGAGGGCTTCACGCAACACTTCGAGGCGGCGTCCTATCTTTTGCTTCGGATTCGTCCTAGACATGGGGCAGACATATCCGCTTTTGCATTCGTACCGCCAATCTCTCGGATAGTTCACAACCGCGACGCCATCGTGGTGCGATACGCTTGTCTCACCGATGCGCATTGCGAATGTTTCTCCGCAGCGAGACGGCTCGGTGAAGGCTCCAGCGATGTGCATCGGTGCGTGGTTCCGGGCAGAGAAAGGGGATTTGCTGCGAGACAAAAAATGAAGCGGAAAAAGAAAGCCCCGCGAAGGGGGCTTTAAAGGCCGACCGGGCATGCGTCGGCCAAGGAGGTTCAACGATCGGTCGGGAATTGCGGATGTGTTCGCGCCGCAGACACATTGTCGGCAATGCTGTGCAATCGATGAGCAGGAGGAATCCGAATGTCGCAAGGAAGATCGAGTAACAAAATGTGACGATTTGCGACCTTTTCGTGACAGGACGCGAACGCGATAATGTGGGCACCCAAAACAGCAGAGGAGTCCCCCGAGATGGCCAAAGCGATCAAGTTCCATTCACTCGGCTCGTCGCTCTCGCCGATCGAGCGCTATGCACCACCGGCGATCTTTTTCCACTGGGCCGTCGCCTTGCTGGTCGTGATCGCGTATGCGGCCGTGATTACGAAGGGATATCTGCCGAAGGGGAGTGCGCCACGGGCGCTGTCCATGACCATTCACGAGTGGGCTGGCATTGCGGTGCTGATTCTGGCCGTCCCGCGCTTGTTGTGGCGACTGATCAAGGGGGCGCCGGGGGCATTACCCGGTCAGGGATGGCTCGTGCGTTTCGGTTCGTCGGTCGTGCACTTGCTGCTGTACGTATTTCTCTTTGCGCAGCCGGTGCTGGGGTATCTCACGCTCAACGCCGGCGGACATGTGCTGACGATTCCGGGGCTCGACATCGCGCTCCCGCAGTTCATCGGAAAGGATGACGAGGTGCTCGGGTCGATCAAGGACATCCACGAAACGCTGGGAAGCGCGTTTTACTGGGTCATTGGGCTGCATGCGCTGGCTGCCCTGTGGCACCACTACTTCCGTCGCGACGACACGCTGCGTCGCATCGTTTGATACGACGCAGCGCGTTGCCGCGGTGACCGTGATCCGATGACCCGATGACCCGATGACCCGATGACCCGATGACCCGATGACCCGATGACCCGATGACGTGATGCGCGGCGCCGGAGCGACGCCGTGCAACGCACGTGTGTCAAAGGGGCGCGCCGCCGGTTGCCCTCACAGAAACGACGTGTGTGCGATCAGAACGCAAATCGCACGCCAGCGAACATGCTGCGCCCGTCACCGGGGTAAAACACGGCGGTGTTTGCGGTTCTGGCGTCCGTCACCGTGCTGAAGTCGGAGACATAGCGCTTGTCGGTCAGGTTACGTGCGTCGACGTAAAACGTGACGCCGCGCTCAAGCTGGTACGACGCCTGCAAACCGATGAGCGTATACGCAGGCACGCGCATCGTGTTCGCATAGTCGACCCACGCGCCGGTAGGCACCCAGTCGAGCGATGCCGAGACTTGCAAGCGATTCGTCAACGCATAGCCAAGCGTCGTGCGCAGAACGTGCGTCGGCACGCCGGCAATACGATTGTTTCCGTATTGCGGGTCGTTCTGGAAGCGGAAGTCGCTGTAGTTCCAGAGCTGCGAGACCGTCACCCGATCGCCCGTTGCTATCACGTTCTTTAACAAATCGACCGAAGCGCCAACTTCAAGACCTTGCAGCACCGTCTTGTTCGCATTGAAAGTGGACGCAGGCACATT
The DNA here is from genome assembly GCF_000934605.2 of Pandoraea vervacti. Taxonomy (NCBI): domain Bacteria; kingdom Pseudomonadati; phylum Pseudomonadota; class Betaproteobacteria; order Burkholderiales; family Burkholderiaceae; genus Pandoraea; species Pandoraea vervacti. The sequence continues at coordinate 819,572 of NZ_CP010897.2, forward strand.
GGGATTCGTCGTGTATTGCAGCAACTGATCGCGCACGAGCGAACGGTAAGCCGTAAGGTCCCACGCCACGCGATCGAGCTTGCCACGGGTGCCGACTTCGAGAGTCCAGGCATGCTGCGACGCGAGCGGCACGAAGCGGGACGTCGCGCCGAAGGTTTGCGACAGGTCGGTGAAGTCGGGAACATCGGCACTGCGCGTGACATCGATGAACGCCTGCACGTCTTTGCGCGGTTCCCAGATGAGACCGATCTTCGGATTCACGCCCGAGTAAGCCGCGCTCGTCGAGCGATAGTTGGCGTCGCCGGGCAGGCCGCCGTAGTCGATGTACTGACGCACGTCGCGATAGGCCTTTGCGCCGACCATCAACCCCAGTGTCGGGAGGAAGAAGAGGCGGTTCTCGAAATACGCTTCGTAGTTGTACGCGCTCTGGCGGGAGTCGAGCGTTTGCGCGCCACGGTTGCCGTTCACGTTGACATATTGATCGGCCTTGGTATTGCCGCCGAAGAAGCGCGCCCCGACGATCAGGTCATTGCGCATGCCCGCAAGTGTCAGGTTTGCCGTGTATCGCGGCGCGACGCCGTAGGTCCAACCGTCCTGATCGATGACCTGAAAGATCGGGTGATAGAGACTCTTGTGAATGACCCACGACGCAATATCGAGTTGGCCGACATCGAAGCGGATGGTCGTCAGGTTACCCAGCCGCTCGGTGCGCGTATTGCGCGCCTGATCGCCCGAGACGGCCGAGGCTGCGGCTTTCGTGGGATTGTTGAGTGCGTCGAAGAGCGAGAGCGTACCGGGCAGTTTCTGATCGACGATGTAGGCGCCGAAGAAGAATCGCGTTTCAACGCGTGGCGAGAATTTGTAGCCGATGTTCGCATTGATCTGGGCGTAGTTGCCCTTGGCGTGATCGCGGTAACCGTCGGAACGATTGAGCGTGACGGTTGCCAGCGCATCGAGTGGGCCGAAGATGCGCGACATCTGGCCGCTCGCGCGTACGGTGCCGAAACTGCCGCCTTCCACACGGAACTGGTTGGGGGCATCCGCCGTGTAGGCCGTGGGCGTCACGAAATTCAAGGCGCCGCCCAGCGTGGTCGAACCGTAGGTCAGGCCGTTCCCTCCCTTGTAGATTTCAGTCGAGCGCAGGCCCATCGGGTCGATCTGGTAGAAATCGCCGCTACCGTCTGCCGAGTTGGTCGGAATGCCGTCCTGCAAGATTTCCAGACCGCGCACGTGATAGCCGCGTGCAATGCCCGAACCACGAATCGACAGGCGAAGCTCCTGGCCGTATCGGTTTTGAACGAAGACGCCGGGACTGTCCTTGAGCACGTCGCGCAAGTTAAACGCGTAAGTGTTCTGATACGAGTCGGCATCGACGAAACCGACCGACCCCGCTGTCTGGAAGAGGTTGGCTTTCTGCTCGTCTACGCTCGGAGAGGTCAGTGATTCCGCCGGCGCGGTGACCGTCGTGGTCGGCAGGGTCGCCGCTGGCGCACTGTTGCTTTCTGCCGCTGTGGGGGCGACGGTCTGTGCCAGTTGCCATGCCGGTGCTGGTGTGGCCGTGCTTGCTGTCAGTTCGTTCGTATGCGCGTTGGCGCGCTGGTCAACGTGTGTTGCTGCATGCGTGGCGTCGACGGCAACGCTCAAGCCGGTGGCTGCCGGATCGTTAGTGAGTGCGTGTGCGGTACCGCCCAGCGAGGCGAGGGCGAGCGCGATGGCCGTTTGCAACGGCTTCTGCGTCATGGGACGTGACATGAAGGTCTCTCTCGCGACCGTGCGACGGTCGCTTGTTGATCGATCGTGAGGTGACGAACGCGACGGATCCGCGCGTGGCACAAGAGGCAGTCACGTGTGCGTGCAACCTGCGCGAAGACGGCGCAAGCGAGCGAAGCTCGGCGCGTTCGACGGGGTCTGCCCGGCATCGAGGCCGGGGGGGCGAGGGATCAGGCGGAAAGAGACGGCGGCGCGCGCGCCAGGGCGTCGGAGAATCGGGCGCGCGGGAAATAAGACACCAACGCCCGGGGAGCGACGTCGATACCGCCTTGCGAGGCGGGCGGGGGAGTATGGAAATCGGTGGTGACGAGCGGCTGGTGCGCCCACAGCGCACAGTAACCGCACTTCTCCCAATGATCCGCAGAGGCTAGCGAATGATCGCTGCCGCCATGGCTGCTTTGCAGACCTGCGGGCTGCGCATGCGCGGGGGGCGCCTGCGCGTCGTCGTGTCCGCTGTGGCCGTCATGGGCCGGTTCGCGCAATGCCTGCGCACGCGGGGCGGTATTCGCACCGAGCGCGGCTTGCGCGCCTTGCACGGTGCAGTAGACCGCGAACGGGTCCTGCTGCGTGGCAGCCCGCCATTGCGCAATCGCCGGCATAAGCGCGGCCAGCAGGATCGCAAGCAAGGCGATCCCGATGGCGACGCGATGCTGACGGAGCTTGCGCATGACTTGACCGGGTAATGGGAGGTTGAGGCCGGCGCATCATTGGCGAATATGCTAATGACGTATTCGGATAATGGCGCTCCTCAGGGAACCAGGCATTGTAGGTGCTGTCGTCGCGTGGCGTAAATGCTTTGCGTTCTCATGTCGGGATGACGCGACAATTTGACGCATCGCCCTTTTTTCGAAGGAGGGAAAGCTGTGCCACGGCCCACGCGGCGCGTGGCGTTCCCTACCGGCTGTCAGAACTTGACTGTCAGAACCTGGCCGTCAGAACTTCATACCCACGCCGACACCGACGATCAAGGGATCGATGTGCAGGGTTCCGAGATCCGTGCCGGCCAGCGAGGTATCCGTCTTCATCCAGATTTTCTTGATGTCGACGTTGAAGAACAGAGTTTTCGTCATCTGAATGTCCACGCCTGCTTGCAGTGCCGGACCGACGCTGTGGTTCTTGATCTCGATGGGCGTGCCGCCTGCGTTGAGATTGCTGTTCCAGAACCGGGTGTAGTTGATACCCGCACCCACGTACGGACGGATTTTGCCTGCGTGGTTGAAGTGGTATTGCAACAGTAACGTGGGCGGCAGCACGTTCACGCCGCCCAGATGCCCGAGGCGGGAGGTCAGTTGATGACGCGACATCCCGAGAATCAGCTCGACGCCCACGTTGTCCAGAATCATGTACGTGAAATCGAGCTCGGGAACGATGGCGTTGTTGACCGTGACACCGAGCGTGGGCAACACATTACCGCTCGCATGAGAGTCCGGCATGATGCCGATGGCACGTACGCGCGCCAGGATGTCCCCGGCGTAGATGCCCTGTGAGCTGTCCTTGATGAAGCCGAAGGTCCTGGCTGTCTGAGGCGTGTCGGACGCCGCGTTGTCGGACATTTGCGAGGCGTTTTGTGCGTTGGCGGATGCGCTGCACAAGGCGGCGCCGGTAATCAATGCGGCTGCGATGGCCGCGGCGCCGAAGGCGGGCTTCATGATGTTTTCCAAAGTCGTGAATGAGCACGTCCGATGGTAGAAGCAGGTCGCAGCAGCGCATTTGATGCGCGTCAAGCGCGAGAGATCGTGCGCGGTGCCTGCGACAAACTGTCGCGAACCCACATGCGGCGGCGTGTCGAGGTGAGAAGGTGGGAAGGTGGGAAGGTGGGAAGGTGAGAAGGTGAGAAATGCGTGACGCGCTTTTCTATCGCCGAGCGGTGGACGGCGTCGACAGTCGACGGGACTTCGTCGGCCGGGGGCGGTCACCGCCTGACATCGATCGTGACGCCTCCCGGTTTTGGTAGGATGCGGACTTTGCCACGCTGTCCCTCATCGTGAAGCGCCCGATTTCGTCGCTATTTTCGTCGCTGTTTTCCTCGCTGTTGCATGCCACCGCGCAGGCGGGCCGGCATGGCCTGCGTCTGTTGCAACGGCTGCGGCCCTACGCCATGCGAGTCTGGTATCACCTGCGCCATCCCACGCGCCGCGGGATATTGATCGCCATTGCCGCGCTCCCGTGTCTGCTTGTCGCCTACACGCTCGTGCTGATTCCGTTCACGCCGGGCATTCGCGATATCCGGCGTGCGAAAGTCGATCAACCTGCGCAAGTGCTGTCTGTCGACGGCAAACTGCTCGCGGAGTTCCGGCCGTCCAATCGCGAATGGGTCTCGCTCAAGGATGTGTCGCCGAACGTCGTCAAGGCGCTGGTGTCGACGGAAGACCACCGCTTTTACGAGCATCACGGCATCGACCTGAAGCGTACGGCAGGCGCGGCACTGCGGACGTTCTCGGGCGACCGCCAGGGCGGCTCGACCATTACCCAACAGCTTGCGCGCAATCTGTATCCCGACGATATCGGTCGTGCGCCCACGCTCACCCGCAAGCTAAAGGAAGCCATCACGGCGCTCAAGATCGAGGCGCTCTATACCAAGGCCGAGATTCTCGAGACGTATCTGAACACCGTGCCGTTTCTCTATAACGCCTACGGCATCGAAATGGCGGCGCGCACATATTTCGACAAGTCTGCGGACCAGTTGGACGTCGTCGAAGCCGCGACGCTCGTGGGCATGCTCAAGGGAAATAGCTACTACAACCCGGTGATCAATCCTGAGCGTGCGCTGCAACGTCGCAATACCGTGCTCGCGCAGATGGTCAAGTTCGGCGACCTCGATGCGTCGAAGCTCGCGGCGTTGCAAAAGCGTCCGCTGCGCATCGATTTCGAGCGGCAGACGGAGGCGCCGGGGCCCGCGCCGCACTTCGCGCAGCAATTGCGCAAATGGCTCATCGGCTGGGCGGATCGCAACGGCTACAACATTTATTCCGATGGTCTGGTGGTGCACACCACCATCGACTCGCGTTTGCAGACGATGGCAACGCAGGCGCTCACGCGTCAGGCGAACCAACTGCAAGGCATTGCCGACGCCAACTGGTCGGCGCGCGGCGGCTGGCGCGACAGCACGGCGCTGGTGCAGGCTTTCGTGCGCGAATCGGCCGAATACCGCAGCGCGATTGCGGGCGGGGAAGCACCGGAAGCCGCCATGAAGCGCCTGTTGGCGGACAAGGCATTCATGCAAAATCTGCGGGCGACGAAGACGCGCCTTCAGGCCGGTTTTTTCGCCATCGATCCGCGAACGGGCGAGATTCGCGCGTGGGTCGGCAGTCGCGACTTCACGACGGATCCGTTCGATCATGTGCAGCAGGCGCGTCGTCAGCCCGGTTCGACGTTCAAGCCTTTCGTCTACGGTGCCGCGTTCATCAAGGGACGTAAGCCCGACGACACGATCATCGATCAGCCGGTCGAAATTCCGCTCGCGGGCGGCGAGATCTGGCGCCCCAGCGACGATACGCCGCCCACCAACAAGCCAATGAAGCTGAGCGACGCGCTGGCCCAGTCGCGCAATACCGTGACGGCGCAGTTGATGCAGGACGTGGGGCCGTCGCGCGTTGTCGGGCTCGCGCGCGCCATGGGCGTGCGTGAGAGCAAGCTGGACGCGGTGCCATCGTTGGCATTGGGTACGAGCCCCGTCTCGCTCAAAGAGATGGTCGCGGCGTACGGCACGATTGCAGACGGGGGCGAGTATCGCGAGCCGACGATGGTCACGCAAATCACCAATGGCGACGGCGAAGTGCTGGCGACATTCTCGCCCGCGCGTGCCGAGCGCGCGCTCTCGGAGAGCGACGATTACACGCTGCTCGATACGATGCGCGGTGTCATCAATCGGGGTACGGGCAATGCGATTCGTACCCGTTTCGGGATTCGCGCCGACGTCGCCGGCAAGACCGGCACTACGCAAAACAACACCGACGGGTGGTTCATTCTGATGCAGCCACACTTGGTGGCGGGGGCCTGGGTGGGTTTCAACGACAGTCGCATCACGCTGCGCAGCGATTATTGGGGGCAGGGCGCGCACAGCGCGTTGCCGATCGTCGGCGACGTGTTCTCGCGTGCATTGCGCGCCAAGGTCATCGACGGGAACGTCAGGTTCGAGGCGCCGGACGATCACCGCTGGTATCGCGATCTATGGACGCGCGCATCGGATTGGGTGACGGGTCTGTTCACGAAGCAGCCTGACGCGCCGAAGCCGAAGGCACCCGCGAAACGTCCGGCAACGCCCGCGCCGGCGTCCTCCACCGTGCCTACGCCTGGTGCGGCGAGCGAGAGCGAGCCGTCGCCGCTGCCGGTGCCGATCGCCTCGGCGGTGCTGGCGCAGCCTGACTATTCACCGGGGGCCAGCGCCCCCGCGCCGCATGGCGCCACGATTCCGGGGGTGCCCGGTGAGTGGAACGGGCCGGGTGGTGCGCCGTCCGGTGCCGCAGCACCTGCGCCTGCCGCCGGTAACGTCATGCCCTCGCCACTGACGCCGCCGGTCTTGCCACAGAATCCGGCGCCAGTTCCGGCACCAATTCCGGCGCCTGCCCCCGCTTCGGCGCAATAGTGGCGCAGCAGTGGGGGGCAGTCGTTGGTGCAATCGTGGGAGCGCCGTGGGTGAAGTCATTGGCGCGGTCAGGGGATATCCGGTCGCATTCCGATGCGCGGCTGCCGTAAAAAACGCTTGACCTAAAGTCCACTTGAATTGGCAAACTGGTCGGCATGCGCGTTGCCGTACGCACCGACCGACATCATGGGGATCGACCGATGTGAGTTCGGCGCGCACTTCCCTTTACTTGATACGAGGTTTGCCGATGACCGAAATCGCCAATCAGGACCAGTCCGCGCTATGGAACGGACGCTCGGGCGCCGCATGGGTGGACAATCGGGCGGTGCTCGACCAGATGTTCGTGCCGCTCGCCACGTTTCTGACCGACCGTGCCCGCGATGTCGCACAAGGCGCGCCCTCCGGCCGTTTGCTCGACGTGGGGTGTGGCACGGGCGGCGCGACGCTGGCATTGTCTGACGCGCTCGGTGGACACTGGGCGCTCACGGGGGCCGACATCTCCGCGCCGATGATTGCCGAAGCTCGTATGCGCGCGGCGCACGCTCGACGGGCGGTCGAATTTGTCTGCGCAGACGTGCAAACTCACGCGTTCGCCGGTGAACCGTTCGATCTCATCGTCTCGCGTCTCGGCGTGATGTTCTTCGACGATCCGGTGACCGCTTTCGCCAACTTGCGCCGTGCGGCGCGACCGGGTGCGCGGTTGCACATGCTCGCGTGGCGTGGACCGTCGGAGAATCCGTTCATGACGGTAGCAGAGCGTGCGGCCCAGCCGTTACTTCCCGATCTTGCACGGCGGGTGCCCGGTGCCCCGGGCCAGTTCGGCTTTGCCGATCGCGCGCGTGTCGAAGCCATTCTGACGTCGAGTGGGTGGACCGACGTGTCGCTGACGCCTGTGCAATTCGACTGCACATTCGCGCTGGCCGACTTGCGTGAGTACACCACACGCCTTGGCCCGGTAGGGCTGGCTTTGGCGCAACGCACGCCGGCGCAGCGAGCGAGCATTGCCGACGCGCTCGTCGAGGCTTACGGCCCCTTCATCAAAGACGACGAAGTGCGCTTCACGGCAGCGTGCTGGCACCTCTCGGCGCGTGCCCCCGCGTTGCCCGCGTGATGTTCAACGCAACGTTCGCGCATCGCCGTCACGACGGCGTGCGGCGGCAGTGTCGCCGCGGCGCCTGGCGTGCTCGTTGTGTACGCTGTGTTTGCTGCATTTGATATGTCCCGCCGGAGCGTCGGTCCGACATCCGGCGGGGATGAGCGCCTCGGGCAACGTCGCGACCTCGGATCGGCGCATCGGCAGGCGGTGCGCCAGCCCCGTTTTCGCGATGCCGCGAAGGCGTCCCGTCAGGCCGGACGTTTCGGAATGTCCAGCCCGCGAATCACTGCGGGGCGCGCGACGAACGCGGCGAGCGCGCGCTGCACATGCTTGAACTGATCGAAGCCGACCAGGTCCCCGGCCTCATAAAAGCCGACGAGATTGCGAATCCACGGGAACGTGGCGATATCTGCAATGGTGTACGCATCGCCCATGATCCATTGACGATCGGCCAGATGCGCGTCGAGCACGCCAAGCAGCCGCCTGGATTCCGCGACATAGCGCTCGCGCGGACGCTTGTCTTCGTACTCCTTGCCGGCGAACTTGTGGAAGAAGCCGAGCTGCCCGAACATCGGGCCGACGCCGCCCATCTGGAACATCACCCATTGCAGAGTTTCGTAGCGCGCCGCCGGGTCGAGGGGCAGCAGCTTGCCGGTCTTCTCGGCGAGATACCAGAGGATCGCGCCTGATTCGAACAACGGCAACGGCTTGCCGCCGGGGCCGTTCGGATCGAGGATCGCGGGAATCTTGTTGTTCGGATTCAGCGACAGAAATTCGGGCGAGAACTGGTCGTCGGTCTGGAAGCTGACGAGGTGAACTTCGTAGGGCAGCCCGATCTCTTCGAGCATGATCGATACCTTCACGCCGTTGGGCGTGGGCAGCGAATACAGTTGCAGACGTTCCGGATGCGCAGCGGGCCACTTGCGTGTGATCGGGAACTGGGACAAATCGACGGACGGAGCAGGCATGGGGATCGACGCATGGGTGGTTGAGCGGCGCTCGAGCGCCGCGGGACGCCCAATATAACGCCAAGTGCGCCCACGTGCTGGCGAACACATCGACAGTCCCGGCCTTTCGCGCGCTCGCAAACGACGCCTGAAATGTCAGGCGCCCTTTCATGACAGGCATGGGGCAGGTTTCATGAATGTCGCTCACGCGCCCGTCAAAAAAACTCACCTTGCAACCGCGCTCATCGACGCCTTAAATTGAAAGCCTTCGTTCGCGTCGGCAGGTCCCGGCGCACGAAGTCTCCTCACGCCGGGCGGCGCGTAATTTTTTATTCCGCCGCGCCGTCTGTTGTGTTGTGACGTGGCATCCCGCCTGCCGTCACGTCGTAAGCGACGCCCAGCGGTCACGAGCGGTCACGAGCGATCACGAGCGATCACGAGCGACCGTCGGCGGCGCCATATTGCGACGCTCTCGCTACCGTTCTTAGGCCCCCATCGCGCACTGCGCAAGGATGACACCATGAGCACGTTCAAGACGAAGGATGGCACCTCGATTTTCTACAAGGACTGGGGCAAGGGCCGCCCGGTCGTGTTTTCCCACGGTTGGCCGCTGTGCGCCGACGCCTGGGACGCACAAATGCTGTTCCTGGTGCAGCACGGTTTCCGTGTCGTGGCCCATGATCGCCGTGGCCATGGCCGCTCGGACCAGCCGGGCGCCGGCAACGATATGGATACGTACGCCGACGATCTCGCAGCCCTCGTCGAGCATCTCGATCTGAAGGACGCTACGTTTGTGGGGCATTCGACCGGCGGCGGCGAAGTTGCGCACTACCTCGGTCGCCATGGCACGTCGCGTGCCGCACAAGCCGTGCTCATCGGGGCGGTCCCGCCTGTCATGGTGAAGTCGGAGAAGAATCCGAACGGCCTGCCGATGGCCGTGTTCGACGAAATCCGGGCGAATGTGGCAGCCAATCGTTCGCAGTTCTACCGGGATCTGGCCGTGCCGTTCTACGGCTACAACCGCCCCAGCGCCAAACAGTCGCAAGGGGTCATCGATGCGTTCTGGTTGCAGGGCATGTGGGGTTCGCACCTTGGGCAGTACCTGTGCGTGAAGGAGTTCTCCGAGGTCGACTACACCGAGGATCTGAAGAAGATCGACGTGCCCGTGCTCGTGCTGCATGGCGACGACGATCAGATCGTGCCCATCGACGATTCCGGCAAGCTCACGGCAAAGATCGTCAAGAACGCCACACTGAAGGTCTATCCGGGCGGCTCACACGGCATGTGTACCGTGGAGGCGGACAAGGTGAACGCCGATTTGCTGGAGTTTCTGCGCAAGGCTTCGTAATTCGCCTGCGCGCATGAAAAAAGGGACGGCGGATGCCGTCCCTGTCCCTTTTGCTGGTCTGCACATTCAGGCAGTACCGATGCCTGTTCAGCCCTGGAGCACCTTGGCGATGCTGTCGGCCACGACGGCGACGTTGCTTTCGTTCAGACCCGCCACGCACATACGGCCCGAGCGAATCAGATAGACGCCGTGCGCTTCGCGCAGCACGTCGACCTGCGCTGCCGTCAGGCCCGTGTACGTGAACATGCCGCGCTGTTCCAGATAGCGCGAGAGCATGTTGTCCGGCACGCGAGTGCGCAGACCTTCATGGATCGCGCCACGCATGCGGGTAATGCGCTGGCACATCGTCGTGAGTTCGTCTTCCCACGACTTGCGCAGCGCCGGCGTGCTGAGCACCTTGGCCACGATCTTCGCGCCATGCGTCGGCGGGTTGCTGTAGTTCGAGCGCACGGCGCTGGTGAGCTGGCCCAGCACGCGCTCGGCCGCTTCCGACGACTCGCAGATGACCGACAGGCCACCGCAACGCTCGCCATACAGCGAGAAGTTCTTCGAGAACGAGTTGGCGACGAACGCCGGCAGGCCCTGGCGTGCCAGTTCGCGGATCACGAAGGCGTCGGCGTCGATACCCGAGCCGAAACCCTGATAAGCCATGTCGACGAAAGGCAGCAGTTCGCGCTTCTTGAGCACTTCGATCAACTGCACCCACTGCGCATCGTTCAGATCGACACCGGTCGGGTTGTGGCAGCAGGCGTGCAGCAGCACGACGCTGCGTGCCGGCAACTTGTCGATGGCGTCGACCATCGCTTCGAATTGCAGGCCGCCCGTGGCTTCGTCGTAATACGGGTACGTATTCACGGTGAACCCGGCACGCTCGAAAATGAAGCGATGGTTGTCCCACGTCGGATCGCTCACCCACACCTGCGAACCGGGGAAGTAACGCTTGATGAAGTCCGCGCCGACCTTGAGTGCGCCCGAACCGCCGAGGGTCTGCACGGTGGCGATGCTGCCGTTCTTGCGTGCGGGAGCGTCTTCGCCGAACACGAGGCCCTGGACGGCGTCGCGATAGTTGGCGAAACCGGCCATCGGCAGATACGGCTTCGGACCCACCTCGGCGAGCAGCAAGGCTTCGGCCTGGCGCACCGCGTCCATGACCGGCAACCGGCCAGCGTCGTCGTAATAGATGCCGATGCTCAGGTTGACCTTGTTGGTTCGCGGGTCCTTCGCGAAATTCTCGTTCAGCGAGAGGATCGGGTCACCGGGATAGGCATCGATATGTTCGAACATGGCAGTTCCTGAAAAACAAAAGAAAGTCGGTGGTGCATTGCCGTGGAATGTGGGGCCCGCCAGTGTGGGGCCGCATCGGTCGGACGTGCGCTCGGCGCAGTGAGCACACGAGCACGCCGGACACCGTTCGCGCGGACCGCCGCCGCAACGTCGTAAACGTCTGATGATACCGCTAGTGCGGCACTGCGGGGTGAACGCCGGGCGCAGAACGCCCGGCGCTTCGTGGGGTGACGCGTCACCCGCCGTCGATAGCTGTCGATAGCTGTCGATACGCGTCGTATCGTTACCGCGTTGCGCTCACCGGAACCCCGGCGGCGCTGTTTTTCTGGCGCAGGCGATAGCCGACACCCAGCACGACCAGCCACACCGGAATCAGGTAGACGGAGATGCGCAGGTCCGGAATCAGGTACATAACGACCAGAATGCCGGCCAGGAACGCGAGGCAAAGATAGTTGGTCAGCGGATAGCCGAGACTCTTGAACAGCGTGGTCTGACCGGCGCGCGCCTTCGCGCGGCGAAATGCCAGGTGAATCACGCTGATCATCGCCCAGTTGATGATCAGTGCCGAGACGACCAGTCCCATCAGCAGTTCGAACGCCTTGCCCGGCATGAAGTAGTTGATCACGACACACACTGCGGTGGCCGCGGCCGAGACGCCAAGTGCGGCGAGCGGAATGCCGCGCGAATTGACCTTGAGCAGCGCACGCGGCGCGTTGCCCTGACCGGCCAGACCGTAAAGCATGCGGCTGTTGCAATACACGCAGCTGTTGTAGACGGACAGCGCGGCGGTCAGTACCACGGCGTTGAGCACGTGGGCGACGAAGTTGCTGTTGAGCTCATGGAAGATCAGCACGAACGGGCTGCCGCCGGTCACGACCTTTTCCCACGGATACAGCGAGAGCAGCACGCCCAGCGCGCCGACGTAGAAAATCAGAATGCGGTAGATGACCTGATTGGTCGCGCGCGGAATGGTACGCGACGGGTCGTCCGCCTCCGCAGCGGTAATGCCGACCAGCTCCAGTCCCCCGAAGGAAAACATGATGACGGCCATCGCCATGACCAGACCGGACACGCCGTTCGGGAAGAAACCGCCGTGTTGCCAAAGGTTGGCGACGCTGGCTTCGGGCCCGGCGTTGCCCGAGAAGAGCAGGTAGCCGCCGAATCCGATCATGCCGACGATGGCGGCGACCTTGACGATGGCGAACCAGAACTCCATCTCGCCATACGACTTCACGCTGGACAGATTGACGGCGTTGATCAGCCCGAAGCACACAAGCGCCGAGACCCACGTCGGGATCGCAGGCCACCAGTACTGCACGTAGATGCCCACGGCAGAGAGCTCCGCCATCGAGACGAGCACGTAGAGCACCCAGTAATTCCAACCGGAAACGAACCCGGCAAACTGACCGCAATACTTGTTGGCGAAGTAGCTGAAGGAGCCGGCGACGGGTTCGTCGACCACCATTTCACCAAGCTGTCGCATGATGAAGAACGCGACGATGCCGGCAATGGCGTAGCCCAGCAAAACGGATGGGCCAGCGGTCTTGATGGTTTGTGCGATGCCCAGAAACAGGCCGGTGCCGATCGCGCCACCCAGCGCGATCAATTGGATGTGACGATTCTTCAGGCCGCGATGAAGCGAGCCGTCTTGTGCTGCATTGGTGGACATGTTGTTTCCTTACCCTGCCTTCATTGCCACGCGGCGCGCTTCTCTGTTTTCGTTCGATGGGAACGAACCGGAACCGTTGAGCCGCCACGGCGCGGCGCTTATGGCGCCGTCGCCGTGTCCTTTGGGATCGCCCGTGCGAGCGGACGATCGTGTCTCCCCCGGACTCAGACCTTGAGCGTGCCGCGCTCGATCTGGTCGCGCTCCAGCGATTCGAACAGCGCTTTGAAGTTGCCTTCGCCGAAGCCGTCGTCACCTTCACGCTGGATAAACTCGAAGAACACCGGGCCGAGCAACGTCTTGGAGAAGATCTGCAACAGCAGGCGCGGCTTGCCGCCTTCGGTCGTCCCGTCCACCAGAATGCCGCGCGACTTCAGTTCGCCCACCGGCTGACCGTGCCCCGGCAGACGGGTCTCGAGGCCCTGGTAGTAGAAGTCGTTCGGCGCGGTCATGAGTTCGACGCCTGCCATTTGCAGGTTGTCGATGACCTGGATCAGATTGTCGGTGAGGAAGGCGATGTGCTGAATCCCTTCGCCATTGAAGGCCATCAGGAATTCCTCGATCTGGCCGCTGCCCTTGGCCGATTCCTCGTTCAGGGGAATGCGGATTTTACCATCGGGGGCCGTCATGGCCTTGGAGGTCAGGCCCGTGTATTCGCCGGAGATGTCGAAGTAGCGAATTTCGCGGAAGTTGAACAGCTTCTCGTAGAAGTTGGCCCAGTAAGCCATGCGACCGCGGTAGACGTTGTGCGTCAGGTGATCGATCAGGCGCAGGCCGTGACCGACGGGGTGACGGTCGACGCCTTCGATGTATTCGAAGTCGATGTCATAGATCGACTTGCCCTCTTCGAAGCGGTCGATCAGATACAGCGGCGCGCCGCCAATGCCCTTGATCGCGGGCAGGCGCAGTTCCATCGGACCGGTTTCGATTTCGACGGGCTGTGCACCGAGTTCGAGGGCGCGCGCGTAGGCCTTGTGCGAGTCCTTCACGCGAAAGGCCATGCCGCAGGCGCTCGGGCCGTGCTCGGCGGCGAAGTAGGCCGCTTCGCTGTTCGGCTCGCGGTTCACGATGAAGTTGACCTCGCCCTGACGGTACAGCAGCACGTCCTTGGAGCGGTGACGCGCCACGAGCGTGAAGCCCATCTGCTCGAAAATGGGTTCGAGGACGTTCGGCGTGGGCGAAGCGAATTCCACGAATTCGAAGCCCATGAGTTGCATCGGATTTTCAAACAGGTCGGCCATGATCGTCTCGGCTGGGTGAAGTGATGGGTAGGGATGACAAATAAGTTCGACGCAAACGTTCGACACAAGCTTTGACGCAGGCGCCGCCCGGATGTTGTTCTCACGCCCGCGCAGGATTTGCCGGCGGGTGAAACAAAATTGTGCTCACTGAACCGATGAGTCGGGAAATTGAAGACAGCGCGTTCCGACCGACGGAACCTGTTTCATTGCAAGCGATTCGCACTAATTTGCGTCATTTCATGAGGGGCAGTGTAAGGGCGGCGAGACAAAATAGGATTTCGTAACAGTGCTAGGGAAACCCTAGGTTATGCACTAATATTTCGTAAAAACTGCCTCTCTGGAAATTAAAGTGCAAAACATTGAGATCGACCGGATTGACGTACGCTTGCTGGGGATTTTGCAGTCCCACGGGCGAATTTCGAACCTGGAGCTGGCCGAGGCCATCAAGCTGTCGCCCGCGCAGACGCTCAGGCGTCACCGTCGCCTCGAAGAGATGGGGGTGATCAAGGGCTACGACACGCGACTGGACGCCCAGCGGCTCGGCTTCAGCGTCGTCGCCTTCGTCCATGTGACGATGGAGCGCGGCCATATCCGCGACCTGTCCAACTTCAAGGGACTGGTCGCGGAACTGGCGCAGATTCAGGAATGTTTCTCCGTGACGGGAGACATCGATTACGTGCTCAAGGTCGTGGCGCGCGATCTCAAGGCGTTGTCGGATTTCCTGCTCGATACGCTCATGCGCATTCCGGGCGTGAGCGCGGTGAAGTCGAGCGTCTGTCTCGACGAGATCAAATGCACCTCCGCGGTGCCGCTGCAAACGTAATGGCATGCGCGCCTGGGGCGGGAGATCGCAGGAGGTCGCAGGCATCGAGAAAACGTCTCGAGGCGACACATCATGGTTGACAGGGCCCAAAAATCTGTGATTTCATGTGCCACATGATCACCGCGCAATTCTCCCTCTCGCTACGACTACTAGCCCGCTCCACCGGGCTTGGTCCGTTGCTGCGCGCGTGCATCGTCTGAATTCCTCATTGAAGCACCGCTGATTTTCCCCAGTTACGCCGACCTGAGCCCCGGTTCATCCAACCGGAGGTCGTAGCTTATCTGCGTCTGTGCGTCGTCCGGTTGACACTTTTGCTGACAATCGAGACACCGCCATGTTGAAGAACCCTGCTACGAAGTACCGCCCGTTCACCCCGGTCAACATTCCCGACCGACAGTGGCCCAGCCGCACCATCACGCGTGCCCCGATCTGGATGAGCACCGATTTGCGCGACGGCAATCAGGCGCTCTTCGAGCCGATGGACGCGCAGCGCAAGATGCGCATGTTCAAGACGCTCGTCGCCATCGGCTTCAAGGAAATCGAAGTGGCGTTCCCGTCGGCCTCCGACACCGACTTCAATTTCGTGCGCGAGCTGATCGAAGGCGGGCATATCCCGGATGACGTCACCATCGAAGTGCTCACGCAGGCACGCGACGACCTCATCGAGCGCACCTTCGCCGCCCTCAAGGGCGTCCCTCGCGCCATCGTCCATCTCTACAACGCGACCGCCCCCGAATTCCGCCGCATCGTCTTCAATCTCGATCAGCCGGGGGTGAAGGCGCTCGCCGTGTCCGCCGCGAAGACGATCAAGCGCTGTGCCGACGCCGCGCCGGAAACGCAATGGACGTTGCAGTACAGCCCGGAAACGTTCACGGGCACGGAACTCGAATTTGCGAAGGAAGTGTGCGACGCCGTGTTCGACGTATGGCAGCCGACACCTGAGCGCAAGAGCATCGTCAATTTGCCGGCCACGGTCGAAATCGGCACGCCCAACTACTACGCCGACCAGATCGAGTGGATGCACCGCAACCTCGCGCGTCGCGATTCGCTGATTCTCTCCGTGCACCCGCACAACGACCGCGGCACCGCGGTTGCCGCCGCCGAACTGGCCGTGATGGCCGGCGCCGACCGTATCGAGGGCTGCCTCTTCGGTAACGGCGAGCGCACCGGCAACGTCGACCTCGTCACGCTCGCCCTGAACCTGTACACGCAAGGGGTGGATCCGGGCCTCGACTTCTCGAACATCAACGAAGTCGCCCGCACGTCGGAAGAATGCACGCAGTTGCCGGTGCATCCGCGTCATCCGTATGTCGGGGACCTCGTCTTCACCGCGTTCTCCGGTTCGCACCAGGACGCCATCAAGAAGGGCTTCGCCGCGCAGAAGCCGGACACGATCTGGGAGGTGCCGTATCTCCCCATCGATCCGAGCGATCTCGGCCGCACGTACGATTCGATCATTCGAGTGAACAGCCAGTCGGGCAAGGGCGGCATTGCGTACCTGCTGGAGCAGGCATACGGCGTGCAGATGCCGCGTCGTCTGCAAGTCGATTTCAGCTCGGCCGTCCAGCGTTACACCGACGAGACCGGCGCGGAAGTCACCGCGTCGCAAATCTGGCAACTCTTCCAGAAGGAATATGTGGCCTCGACGGCGCCGCTCGCCTATGTCGGTCACTCGCTCTCCGAGCGCGACGGGCGTCAGCACATTGCGGTGACCGTGGACATTCACGGCCAGCGCACGACCGTCTCGGGCGCCGGTAACGGTCCGCTCGATGCGTTGATGAACGCCATGCGCACCCCGGTTCGCGTGCAGCACTACGAGGAGCGCGCGCTGACGCAAGGGGCGGACGCCCGTGCCGTCGCAATTGCCGAAATGGCGGGTGACACGATCGTGGGCAGCGCGTTCGGGGTGGGGATCGACGCCAACCTGACGACGGCATCGATTCACGCGGTCATCAGCGGTATCAATCGCGCTTACGAGCGCAGCGATGCGCAGGCGCAAGGCACGTTCTTCGACGCCGTGATGCGAGACGTGGCGAAGGCCGTCTGAGCCGTTCGGGCGCAGCAAGACAGCAAGACGGCAGGACAGTTGGAAGGATGGAAGGAGACAGACGCAAACCAGGGCAAACGAATCCCGTGCGGCACTGATCGTGCGCACGGGATTCCGGGAGCGGCGTGTCGGGACTGACCGGTTCTGCACGCAATCCCGGCCCCGAAACCTCGGCGGGGTAGTTGTCTTACACCGCTTCGATGGCGATAGCGATGCCTTGGCCGACCCCAATGCACATCGTACACAGCGCGAAGCGTCCACCCGTTCGCTTCAGTTGATACATCGCCGTCGTGACCAGACGTGCGCCGCTCATGCCGAGCGGGTGGCCCAGTGCAATGGCGCCGCCGTTCGGGTTGACGCGCAGATCGTCGTCGGCCACGCCAAGTTGTCGCAACACGGCCAGGCCCTGGCTCGCAAACGCTTCGTTGAGTTCGATGACGTCGAACTGATCGAGCGACATACCGAGCCGCGCGAGCAGTTTTTGCGTTGCGGGAGCCGGACCGATGCCCATGATGCGCGGCGCCACGCCTGCCGTCGCCATGCCCAACACGCGGGCACGCGGCGTCAGGCCATAGCGCGCCGCACTCGCCTCGTCTGCCAGCAGCAGAGCGCAGGCGCCGTCGTTGACGCCAGAAGCGTTACCGGCGGTCACGGTGCCATCAGGGCGTACCACGCCCTTGAGTCTGGCGAGCGCTTCCATGTTCGTCGCACGCGGGTGTTCGTCGCGATCCACGATGATCGCCTCGCCCTTCTTCTGGGCGATCGACACCGGCGTGATTTCCTCGGCCAGCGTGCCGTCCGCCTGAGCGCGCGCCGCCTTTTCCTGCGAGCGCACCGCGAAGCGATCCTGATCTTCGCGGCTGATACCGAAATCGGTCGCCACGTTCTCGCCCGTCTCGGGCATCGAATCCACACCGTACTGCGCCTTCATCAGCGCATTGACGAAACGCCAGCCGATGGTCGTGTCGTAGATCTCCGCCTGACGCGAAAACGCGCTCGTCGCCTTGCCCATTACGAACGGGGCGCGGCTCATGCTCTCCACGCCACCGGCGATCATCAGACCGGCTTCGCCTGCCTTGATGGCACGTGCCGCGGTGCCGATAGCGTCCATGCCCGAGCCGCACAGACGGTTGATCGTCGCGCCCGGCACATCTTGCGGCAGACCGGCAAGCAGCGACGACATACGCGCCACGTTGCGGTTGTCTTCACCGGCCTGATTCGCGCAGCCGTAGATCACGTCGGCGACTTGCGTCCAGTCGACGTTGGCGTTGCGCGCCATGAGCGCCTTGAGGGGGATGGCGCCGAGATCGTCGGCCCGCACCGACGACAGTGCGCCGCCGTAGCGACCGATGGGGGTACGGATCGCGTCGCAGATAAAGACTTCACTCATTTGGGTACCTCGTCGAATTCAACATCACCAAATCAAAAAAATCGCCGGTGACATCTGGCATGTCCCGGCGAAGGTGTTCAGCGTGGTGTCAGGCAACGGCCGGTGAGGGCAGCAGCGTCACACCGGTCAGGCGTTGTAGTTCGTCGAACGACAGGCCCTCGACCATGTCGATCACACGCAGTCCTTCGGGCGTCACGTCGATCACGGCGAGATCCGTGTAGATGCGCGTGACGCAGCCCACACCGGTGAGCGGATACGTGCATTGATCGACGATCTTGCTCTCGCCCTGTTTGGTCTGGTGCTCCATCATCACGAACACCTGCTTCGCACCGCTGGCGAGGTCCATCGCGCCGCCCACGGCCGGGATCGCATCGGGGGCGCCCGTGTGCCAGTTGGCGAGGTCGCCCGTCTTCGAGACCTGGAACGCGCCCAGCACGCAGAAGTCGAGGTGACCGCCGCGCATCATCGCGAACGAGTCGGCATGGTGGAAGAACGCGCCGCCCGGTTTGAGCGTGACAGGTTGTTTGCCGGCGTTGATGAGGTCGTCGTCCTCCTCGCCCTTGGCGGGCGCAGGGCCCATGCCGATGACACCGTTCTCGCTCTGGAGAATGATCTCCTTCTCGGCGGGCAGGTGATTGGCGACAGCGGTCGGCAGGCCGATGCCAAGGTTCACATAGGCGCCATCAGGAATGTCCTGGGCGACGCGGGCGGCCATCTGGTCGCGGGTCAGTCGGTTCATGTCTTGCTCCGGTCAGATGGGGGTCAGGCGCGCGCGGCGGCGGCAGGCACCGCGACGACACGTTGAACGAAGATGCCGGGCGTGACCACGGCTTCCGGATCGAGCTCGCCGAGTTCGACGACTTCGTCCACCTGAACGATCGCGCACTTCGCCGCCGTAGCCATGATCGGGCCGAAATTGCGGGCGGTCTTGCGGTACACGAGGTTGCCCCAGCGATCGCCCTTGAGCGCCTTGATGAGCGCGAAGTCGGCGTGGATGGGGGATTCGAGCACGTACGACTTGCCGTCGATCACGCGCGTTTCCTTGCCTTCGGCAAGCAGCGTGCCGAAGCCGGTCGGCGTGAAGAAGCCGCCAATGCCGGCGCCCGCGGCGCGAATGCGCTCGGCAAGGTTGCCCTGCGGCACGAGTTCCAGCTCGATCTTGCCCGCACGGTACAGGCCGTCGAACACCTGAGAGTCGGTCTGACGCGGGAACGAGCAGATGATCTTGCGTACGCGCCCGGCCTTGAGCAGCGCCGCGAGGCCCGTCTCGCCGTTGCCGGCGTTGTTGTTGACGATGGTCAGATCGCGCGCGCCCTGTTCGATCAGGGCATCGATGAGCGCCGAGGGCATGCCGGCGTTGCCAAAGCCGCCAATCATGATCGTCGCGCCGTCGTGAACGTCCGCGACCGCGCTGGCGAGCGAGTCGTAAATCTTGTTGATCACACGTGCCTCCTGGGCATTTCCATCAAATCCTCGGGCCGCCGGGCGCTGTGCCCGCGCCCCGCTGGGCTGTCTCCCGGCGATGGCGTCTTGTCAGGCGGCATCGTCTGGTTCACAATGTTCTTATAGCGAACAAATATTCGCTATAAGAACAGCGTAAGCCCTACCTCGTCGGCCGTCAAGCGAGGGGCGTCCCGAAGATATGCCGAGAAGCGTCGGAGGGATGGGGCGCCTCACGCGGTAGTTCCACGATAGTTATGCGGTAGCTATGCGGTAGAAGAGGGGGCGCAAATCCAGTACGCTTGCCGCTCACGCCATATTGCCAACACACCTTGACATGACCCCTGTGACGAACGACGCGACCGAACCGACCGACAAGAAGCCCGGCGACTCCTATGTGCAGTCGTTTGCGCGCGGGCTGGCCGTGGTCAAGGCGTTCAATGCCGCGCGCCCGGCGCAAACCCTCTCGGAAGTGGCGCAGGCGTCCGGGCTGACGCGTGCCGGCGCGCGTCGCATTCTGCTCACGCTCGAAGCGTTGGGTTACGTGCGCAGCGAGGGGCGGCTGTTCCGTCTCACGCCGCGCATTCTCGATCTCGGCTTCTCGTATCTGACGTCCATGCCGCTGTGGAATCTGGCCGAGCCGTTCATGGAGGCGCTGGTGCAGCAGGTGCAGGAAAGCAGTTCGGCGTCGGTGCTCGATGGCGACGACATCGTCTACGTGTTGCGCGTGCCGGTGCGCAAGGTCATGTCGATCAACCTGTCGATCGGCAGCCGCCTGCCGGCATGGTGCACGTCGATGGGGCGTGTGATGCTCTCGGCGCTACCCGATGCCGAACTCGACGCCGTATTGCGTCGCGCCGATCTGCGCGCGCATACCGGACGCACGATCACCGACCTCGACACGCTGCGTGCGCGCATTCTCGACGTGCGCGCCAAGGGCTGGGCGCTCGTCGACCAGGAGTTGGAAGAGGGACTGATTTCGATTGCCGCGCCGATACGTAATCGCGCCGGCCAGGTGATTGCCGCAATGAACGTCAGCGGACAGGCGAACCGAACGTCGGCGGCCGAAATGGAAGCGAAATTTCTCGCACCGCTGCAACAGGCGGCGCAGAAGATTTCGCAAATGGTGGTGGTGTGAGGCGTCGACGACATCGCGCAATTTTCGCGATGTCGCCTAAACAAAGCATGGCGAAGCAGGGGCGCTCGGGTTCGGGAGCCCCTTTTCACATGGGAGATGCGGATTGCGATGCCGGCTTCGTGTCGACGCGTATCGGGGGGGGGGATGTGCGAGCGATCAGTGCGCCGCGTTGCCCAGCGCGCCCGCGCGCGCGAGGCGAATCGCCGAGAGCAGCGTGTCGTGATCGCCGACCTGATTCGCGAGCAGCAGAATCAGTTGCGCGTTGGCGGCCTGACTCTGCGCTTCGTCGAGATCGCGGTGCATGTCGATCAGCGCTTCGTAGAAGTCGTCGGGGCGCGTCAGACGCGGCTGTGTATCGAGTGCCATGAAGTGTCTCCTTGCTGCGTAATCGGTTCGGTGAGGCGCGATGCCTTGTGCGTCGTGCCTCGTCAGGCCGCGCATTGCAGTGGCGCCACTTCTGGCGCCGTGCGGCCCAACGCGCGTTCGCGTGCGGCGGCAATGGCCTTGACGTCGATGGCACGCCAGCGAGCGCAGACGTGCTGATCCGGGCGAATCAGATACACCGTGCCGGGCGCGGCGTCATAACGCTGTGCGGCCAGCCCCTCGGCGTCGTGCCAGACGCTGTGGGTGTCATGGGCATCGAGCGCGGCTTCGGCGTCGGGCGTGACGAATACCGGCACGACGGGCACGGCGTCCTTCGCCATCGCTTCGAGCGAGGCGAGCGTCGCGGCATCGAGCGACGAGGGTGCGCCGAATACGAGCGCGACGAAGCGTCCCCCCAGACGCGGCAGCAGCCAGCCTGCCTGCGCATGACGCGAGAGCGGGGCGTCGACACAGGCGGCGCCGGGCGTCATGCGTCCCGCAAAGGGGGCGGTATCCGCCGTGTTCAACGTCGACTCGTGCAATACGGCGGGCACGGACAGACGTCCGCTGTTGACCAGCTGACGCGCAAACGCATGATCGCGGGCGAGCGTGAGCACGGCGTCGCGAAACACGCGTGAGACCGGACTCTTCGGCGTGATGAAATCGGTGGAGCGCGTGGAGTTGCGAATGTTCTCGTCGGCGGCGTATTCGCGTTCGCGAGCGTAGGTGTCAAGCAGTGCGTCGGGGGCCTGACCCGCCAATACCAACGCGAGTTTCCACGCGAGGTTTTCCGCATCCTGCACGCCGCTGTTCGCGCCGCGTGCGCCGAACGGAGACACCCCGTGCGCGGCGTCTCCGGCGAACAGCACGTGGCCGTGACGGAAGTCGTCCATGCGCAGGCACGAGAACGTGTAGACGCTGACCCATTCCAGCGTGAACCTGGCGTCGGGGCCGAGCAGCGCCTGCACACGCGGGATGACGCGTTCGGGCGCTTTTTCGGCCACGGGATCCGCGTCCCATCCCAACTGGAAATCGATGCGCCAGACATCATCGGGCTGGCGATGGAGCAGCACCGACTGATTCGGATGGAACGGCGGATCGAACCAGAACCAGCGCTCAGCCGGAAAGTCCGCGGTCATCTTCACGTCGGCAATCAGGAACCGATCCTTGAAGGTGCGGCCGTGACTGTCGACGCCGATGAGCTTGCGCATCGGGCTGCGTGAGCCGTCGGCGGCCACGACGTAGCGAGCGCTCGTGCGGTATTCGCCGTCCGGGGTTTCGACCGTGAGCGTGACGCTCGCGTCCGCCGAGCCGGGCGTGCCCTGTTGCGCGAGGCCGACGACCTTGTTTTTCCAGCGAATCTCGATGTTGGGCAGTTCGCGCGCGCGCTCGAACAAATAGCCTTCGACGTAATACTGCTGGAGGTTGATGAAGGCCGGACGATGGTGCCCGGCTTCCGGCAGCAGGTCGAAGTTGTAGACCTCCTGATCGCGCAGGAACACACGGCCCACGTTCCAGCGCACGCCTTTTTCCACCATGCGCTCGCCGCAGCCCAGACGGTCGAAGATATCGAGCGTGCGCTTGGCGAAACAGATGGCGCGCGAACCGCTCGAGAGCGTGCAGTCATCGTCGAGCACGACGACGCGCACGCCTTGCTGCGCGAGGTCGATGGCGGTGGCCAGTCCGATCGGGCCGGCGCCGACCACGATGACCGGATGCGTCGCGGGTGTCGTTGTACTGCCCGCGTCGCCGGACTGTTCGGCACACGGCCGGTAATCGAACGTCAGGCGCTGGTAATCGATGCTGCTCATGCAAAGTCTCCATCGTCGACACCGCGCCGACGCATGCGCTGCGGCGGGTGACGTTTTTCTACTTCTGGTTTTGCCTGGTGCTGCCCGGTAGTGCTTGGCGTTGCCGACGCGATGAGCCGTTGTGCTCAGGTCGCGCCGACGGTCTTGCTAACGTGTCGCCCTCCCTGGTCCTGGACTTCAGTCCTGGAGCGCAGCCCACATTTCCTTGTCGCGCTGTGCCGTCCAGATACGCGGGTGCGTGATGCCGGCGGCCTCGTCGAAGGCGCGTGTCACATCGAACGGCAGGCAGTGTTCGTAGATGAAGACGTGGCCGAACTTCGGATCCATCTTGCTGCGCGTGAGCGCCATGGCGCCCTTCAGATCGAGCTTCTGTTCAACGGCTTGCTTGCCGGCTTCGAACAGCGTCGTCACGAAATCCTTGGTGTACGCGAGGCCCTTGGCGACTTCGTCCGGTGTGGTCAGCGCAGGACCGCGACCCGGCACGAGCTTCTGCGCACCGAGTGCGGCGAGGGCGTCGAGCGTGGCGGGCCACTCGGCGAGTTGTGCGTCGCCCGTGTAGCAGGCAGCGTCGTACTCCACCAGGTCGCCCGAGAAGAGCACCTTTTGCGACGGCAGCCACACCACCGTGTCGCCCTTCGTGTGGCCCGAGCCCAGATGCGCGATCTTCACTTCGAGCTTGCCGAGGAACAGCGTGATTTCCTTCTCGAAGACGAGCGTCGGCCACGTGAGGCCCGGCACCGTTTCAACGCCCGCGAACAGACGCGGGAAGCGCTCGATTTCGGATTTCATGTCGGCTTCGCCGCGCTCGACGATCATCTCGTACGTGCCGCGGCTGGCGATGACTTGCTGCGCACCTTCGGCAAAGTAAGCCGAGGCGCCGAGCACGCGCACGGCGTGATAGTGCGAGAGCACGACATACTTGATCGGCTTGTCGGTAATCGTGCGGATCTTGGCGATCAGGTCCTGCGCCATGGCGGGGGTGGCCGTCGTGTCGACGATCATCACGCCATCGTCGCCGATGATGACGCCCGAGTTCGGGTCGCCCTCGGCCGTATAAGCCCAGGCGTTTTCCGACAGTTGGGTGAACGTGACCTTCTTGGCTTCCAGGTCGGCTTGCGAGGCGAATGCTTTGGCCATGCTTGTCTCTCTCTTATCTCGTCTGCGGGGAGGGTGCTGCTCGATGAGGGCATCTTACGAAACGCCCAGAATATTTGTCAATGACAAATATGATTGTTATTTGCTAATGTTGCGACGAACGCCATCGAGGCGAGATTGCGTTGCGGGTTAACCCTGCCGCATTGGGCGGTGGATCGGAAACTCGCGCGACGACTTGTTTAAAATCTAGGCCATTTTCCCGAGGGAGCCTGTCTCCCCAGACTGCATGAACCGAATTCCGATGGATGGCACGGCCGACGTGAGCGGTGAGCGAGGCCAAACCGGCCGCGCCTCGCGCGGTGTGCAAAGCGTGGATGTCGCAGCGCGCGTGCTTCAGGCCGTGGCGCAGGCGCGCCGAGCGCTGGGGCCTGGCGATCTCGCGACGCTTGCGGGGTTGCCCCCGGCGCAGGCGCATCCGTATCTCGTGAGCCTCACGCGGCTTGGGTTACTCAAACGCGATCCGATGTCGGGCGACTACGCGCCAGGCCCCATGACGCTGCGTCTTGCCCTGTTGCATCTCGAGAACGACCCGGCGTATCGCGCGGCGGTGCCGCGTGTCGTCACGTTCGCCCGCGAGACCGGCTTTTGCGTGGCGATCTCCACGCATGCACCGCAGGGACCTGTCGTCGTGCATTTCGAGCGTGCGGCATTCCCCTTGCATGTGAATCTGCACGTGGGCTCCGTGATGTCGCTCACCACCACGTCGACCGGTCGCGCGTTTTGCGCATTCACGCCCGCCGATCTCTGGCCGCCGGCATGGCAGGAACAGATGCCCGGCGTGGCGGCCGAGCGAAAGCGCTTCGACGCATTGCTCGCCGAGACTCGCGAGCGCGGGATGTCGCGCAGCGTGAATACCCCAAGTCCGTCGGTCAGCAGTCTCTGTGCACCGGTATTGGATGCCAGCGGGCGTCTGCGTCTGGCCCTCACGGCCATCGGCCCGACGGCGGCGCTCGACGTGGCGTGGGAGGGCGCGGCGGCCAACGCCTTGCGCGCAACGGCGCGCGATATCGCGGCGCAGTTCGATGCGTCGGCTGGGGAAACGGAGTCACCGGTATGAGCGCGACGCGAACCCGAAGCGGGGAAAGTGCGGTCGGCGTGCAGGGCAGCCATAGCGCAGACACCACCGCGAAGCCGCAGCGCGGCATTCAGGCACTGGAGAGCACCGGTGTCCTGCTCGAAGCACTGGTAGCGGCCGGTCGCCCGTTGCCGTTGAACGCACTGGCGCGCGAGGCCGGCATGGCGCCGGCAAAAGCGCATCCGCATCTGGTCAGTTTGCAGCGTGCGGGATTGCTCTCGCGCGACGCGAACGGCAATTTCGAAGCGGGCGGCCTGAGTCTCGAACTGGGGCTGATGGCGTTGCAGCGACTCTCACCGACCGGAGAGGCCGAGCCGGAAATCCTCTCGCTGGCACGGGCGACGGGGCTCTCGGCAGCGATGGCCGTGCTCGGTCCTGTGGGGCCGACGGTCGTGCGTCTGGAAGAAGCCATGCGTCCGCAGCACGTCAGCCTGCGCATCGGCACCGTGCTTTCGCTGGTGAATACCGCGATCGGACGCACGTTCGCGGCATTCCTGCCCGAAGCCGTGCTCGACGGTCTGCTCGCGCAGGAGCCGGTGCGAATGGCGGGCCTGGGCGTGGAGGGGCGAGTGGCGAAGCCCGCGAGCGACTACGCCACGCGTCTGGCAACGATTCGTGAGCGTCGCCTCGATACCGCGCTGAGCAATCCGGTGCCCGGCATCGACACGATCTCCGTACCGGTGTTCGACCATACGGGCGAGGTGACACTGGTGCTCGCGCTGATGGGCTCGACGGGCAGCTTCGACACGTCGTTCGACGCCGGGCCTTCGCAGGCTTTGCGCGCCGCAGCGCATCGTCTGTCGTGGCGGTTCGGCGCGGTGGGGCGAGGGGACTAACGGCCCGGGGCGCGCGATCGGACAAAGCGGCACGGCTGGGAGCGCTTGGTGCAAGCAGACGCGACCGGACGCGACCGGCCCCGCAGGCAGGCGCCGCAGCAGAAGCGACGTATTTCCGCCACGCTCGCCATCGGGCTTAGGCGATGGCGGGTGCGCACGGTAAGATGAGCGTCAATGCTGTCCCCGTCACTCTGACCTGCTGCCATGACTGCCGCCATGCCCCGCGTGAAGACTCGTGATCCCGTTCGATCTCTCGAAGTGCTAACTAATGGTCATCGTGCCGCCACCGGTGGACAGGTAGGACTGCGAGGCGCGCGGCGAGGTGTGCGGCGGCAGGCGTCCTTCGCGACGATGGCTGCGGTTGCGGCGATGGCCGCCATTGTCGCGCTAAGCGGTTGTACGACACCCGGCGCGCCGCAACCCGGCCCCGCAAAGCCGCCGGAATCGGCGGCGCGCATCGACGGGATGCCCGCAGACTGGACGCTCGTCTCTGCCGTGATCGTCAGCCGGCATGGCGTGCGCTCGCCCACCCACGCGCATCCCCCGCTGGACAAACTGAGCCCTGACGCCTGGCCGGGCTGGCCTGTGCCCGCCGGTTATCTGACCGCACGCGGCGGCTCGCTGGCCGAGCGCATGGGGCGTTATTACGGGGACTGGCTGCGCGCACGCCGCGTATTGCCTGACAATGCGTGCCCGTCGCCCGGCACCGTGTATGGCTGGGCGGACATCGATCAACGCACGCGTGAGTCGGGCAATGCCTTGCTGCAAGGCATTGCACCGGGCTGCGACATGCGCACGTCGCATCAGGCCGATCTCACCACATACGACGCCGTCTTCCAGCCGGTCGCCGCCGGCGACTGTCCGCTCGATCCGGGCGCCGCGCGTGGCGCCATCGAGGCGCGTCTCGCGCCCGACGGCGTCTCCGGGTTGAACAAGCGCTATGCCGCGTCGATCGCTCGCGTGGGCGAGGTGCTCGACTATGCCCACAGCCCCGCCTGCGGCGCCCCGGGCGGCTGCAAGCTCGAGGACGAGCCGACGCGTCTGCGCGTGGAGGGCGATGGCAGCGGCGTGACCCTGCGTGGCGCGCTGGGCAGCGCTGCCAAGGCATCGGAAGTTTTCCTGCTGCAGTACGGGGAAGGCCTGCCGGACAATCAGGTTGCGTGGGGTCGCATTCGTGACGAAAAGGACTGGGCGTTGCTGCTCGACGCTCACAACGCCCAACGCGACCTGCTCAACAAGACTCCCTATCTCGCGACGACCAACGGCACGCCCCTGCTCGCGACGGTACTCGATGCGCTCTCACGCGCCGAGACGGCGGGTGCGCCGCCGCCTGCATCGGTGCGTGGGCCGGTCGTGCCCGTGGGAAATCGCGTTTATGTACTCACCGGCCACGATACGAACATCGCCAATCTCGCGGGCATGCTCAAGCTCGACTGGCGCCTGAGCGACCAGCCGGACAATACGCCGCCGGACGGCGCGCTCGTCTTCTCGCTGTGGCGCAATCCGGCGGGCGAGCCGTACGTTCGCGTCGAGTTCGTGTATCAGTCGATGCACCAGTTGCGTCATCTCACGGCGCTGTCGCTCGACGAGCCTGCCAAACGAGAAACGCTGGCTCTGACCGATTGCACCGAGGGCCCGGACGCGAAGTCGTGCAAATGGTCGACGTTCGCACAGCGAGTCAAGACATCGCTCTCGCCGAGCTGTCTGGAGGGCGTGAAGTAAAACACACACGCGAAAGGGGAGTCAGCGATGCAGAAAATGATTCAAGTCATCTCAGCCGCTGCCACGTTGTGCATTGCCGGCCTTGTCGGCGTCGTCACATCGGCCCACGCCGATACGACCGTCAGTTCGACCGAAGAACTGGTCAGAAGTCAGCCCGCGATGCAGTACGTCTTTTCCGAGCGGGCGATGCTGGTGATGTACCAACTCGGCGTGGAGGAAGATAAGAGATTCAATCTGCAAACGGACTGTAAGTCGAAGTATCAGGTCCGTCCGCTTGGCGCGGTAGTGCTCAAACCGGTGACGATTCCCGACGGCGGACGCAACCCGAAGTCGGGCGCCTGGCTTACGCGCTACCAACTGGAGCGCTGCGGCGACGCGAAGACCTACAACGCGGTCTTCGTCGCGGACGCCGAGGGCGGCAATCCGAAGCCGACACCGTTCTATCCGGGCAACACGCGCGGCGGCCCCGTGCTGGTTCAGGATGCGATGATGGTCGCCGTGAGCACGGCGATCGCCAAATCCGGGCAGTCGGGGTGTCGGAAAGTGGAGGCGTTCGACATGCGCGCTAAGCAACCGCCGCACGACGTCGTCGAGGGCGGCGCCACCTTCCGGGGCGTCTGGAAGGAAACCTGGACGTTTCGCGTTTGCGGCAAGATGGTCGACGTCGACATGATCTTCACGCCCGACGCCGTGGGTAGCGGGACTTCCTTCCGGACCGAGTCGGTGAAGACGACGCAAGGCATGGCGCAGTAGTGGGATGCCTCATGAGATGCCTGATGCGGTGCCTGATGCGGCGCCGCGTGCGGTGCATCAGGCGTATTGCGCAATCCCGTTACCCAGCGACCAGTTTTCTTTCTCGACCTCCACGAGACTCACGAACACGTCTTCCTTGCGCAGGCCGGGGCGTTCGCTGAGCAACTGCGCAATGCGTCGGAACAGCGCTTTCTTTTGGTCGACCGTACGCGTGTTGTTGGCCGTGATCTGAATGAACACGAGATCGTCGCTTCGACTCACGTCGAGATACGACGCGCCGTAGCGGAAATTCGCCGCGTCATGCTCGGTCATCGCCATGAACTGGTCGTCTTCCGGCACATTGAACGTCTCGCGCATGGCGTCGTAGACGCCATCGAAGATGGCCTGGCGATAGCTCTCCGGCTTCCCTGCGCGCAATGCGATGTGAACGAGCGGCATGACGGAATCTCCTTCTTGTGGACTGGTTTCATCTTAACTATGCTGTTTGCTTATTGACGTTTATTTCAAAGATAAGCAACCGAAATGTCAGAGCGCCCTCTGGATCTCGACGCCGTCAAAGCGTTTGTCAGCGTTGCCGAGCTCGGCAGTTTTACGCGCGCCGCGGAAGCCATGCAGACGACGCAGGCGGCCATCAGCCTGAAGTTGAAACGGCTCGAAGACAGGGTGGGACTGCGACTCGTCGAGCGAACGCCCCGATATGTGGCGCTTTCCGCCAACGGCGTGACGTTCCTTGAGCGTGCGCGCGAACTGCTCGATGCGCATGACCGCGCGCTTGGCGCGTTCGTCGGCGCGCGGCAGCGGCTGAGTCTCGGTGTCAGCGATCACGTTGCCGGGCCTGAGCTTCCCGCGCTGATCGCGAGAATGAACGCGCAAGATCCGGAATTACTGATCGAAGTGCGGATTGCATCATCGGGCGATCTGCTGCAAAGCTTCGACCGGCGCGAGCTGGATGCCGTGATCGTTCGCCTGCATGCCGGACGCGGCGATGGGGAGTTGCTCGCCGAAGAGACCCTCGGGTGGTTCGCTGCGCCGCATTGGCAACATCGTGCGGACGAACCGCTACCGATCGCCACGCTTGCGGAGCCGTGCGGGGTTCGCGTGCTCGCAGGCCGACTGCTGGACGCGGCGGCGGTACCGTGGCGGGAGGTCTTCGTCGGTGGCGGTGTGCCGTCGGTGGCCGCCGCCGTGACGGCCGGTCTTGGCGTGGCGGCACTGGCGCCGCGAATGCTGCCGTTTGGCGCCGTGGATGTGGGCGCCAGGCTCGGGCTGCCCGAGATACCGCGCTTGCCGGTCCTGCTGCACACGCGCGTCAGAGACGGACGCGCGTACGATGCGCTGGCCGCGCTGTCGGCCGCGTTTCGCAGTGTGGTGCGAGGGTAGGGTTCGGCCCGTTCGACGCGCGACGCTCACCATCGGACCGTCCTGCCGCGATAGTCGAGATATTCGAGTCCCGGTCGTGCCATTTTGCCGAGCAGCACGTTCACGACACCGGGCACGCTTTCCTCAATCGAGAGCCTTCCCTGCGGGCCGCCCAGATCGGTGCGCACCCACCCTGGCGCCATCAGCGCCATCGCGCGCGATGTCTGTGCCTGACGCGCAGCAAAGCTGCGCATGAACTGGTTGAGTGCGGCTTTGCTGCCGCGATACACCTCGCGCTGGCCGGACTCGTTGTCGGCGATGCTGCCCTGCCCCGACGACATGATGCCGATCAGGCCCGTCTCGGACACCAGCTCGCAAAATCGCTCGACAACCCGCATCGGACTCAGGGCGTTCGTGATCATGAGATTCACGAAATCCTGCGTCGACACCTCGCCGATGGTCTGCGTCGGATCGGGATTCGTTGTGCCGGCATTGACGAACAGCATGTCGAAGCGTCGATGCCTGAGGCGGGCATGCAACGCCGCGAGTTGATCGGTCTGGGTAATGTCGAGGTTTTCGATCTCGACACGGTCGGGATGCGCGTCGGCCAATGCATGCAGCAGCGTCCTGCCGCTCGCGGCGCGTACGGTGCCTACGACGTTCCAACCCCTCTCGATGAATTCCGATGCCATCGCGTAACCGAGACCGCGCGACGCGCCAATGAGAAGGACGGTGGGTAAGTGAGCCATGAGGGTTTCCGTTTTGCCGATTCAGTCCTTGAATTGTCGGACCCGCCATGCGTTTGCACCAGACGCCTCGGGTGCAATCCTCAGTTGCGCCGGACGCCATGGGTGGCACATTTCGTTTATGCTGCGCACATGTCGCGCATCGACCTCAATCTTCTGACGGCGCTGGACGCCCTGCTTAGCGAACGTAGTGTGACCGGCGCGGCGCAACGTCTGAACGTCAGCGTCTCGGCCATGAGCCGGACGCTCGCCCGGCTGCGCGTGGCGACCGGAGATCGGTTGCTCCTGCAAGCGGGACGCTCCCTGGTGCTCACGCCTTACGCGCAAGCACTGAGCGAGCGTGTTCCGGCACTGACCCGTGACGTCACGGCGGCGCTGGGCCGAGCCGAATATCGATTCGACGCCGCCACGCTCGAACAACGCTTCACGTTACGCGCAGGCGAGGGCTTTCTCGACCTGCTCGGTGCGGCCTTGCTGTCGCGGATCCGTCGCTTGGCTCCCAGCGTTCAGTTGCGTTTCATTCCGAAGGCGGACTGGAGCACGCAACCTCTCAGGGACGGTACGATCGATCTGGAGATCGGTGTCGTCAAGGCGTCGGCCCCGGAGGTGCGCACCCGTGTGCTGTTTCGCGATCGCTATGTCGGCGTGTGCGCCAAGGGACATCTCGTGTTGCGCAAGCGACGCCTGAGCGTCGAGCATTGGGCGGCATGCGATCACATCATGGTCTCCCGTTCGGGGGACGCCGAAAATCCGGTCGATGTGTCGCTGGCCTCTTCAGGTGTCGAGCGCAAGCTTCCCATCGTCGTGCCGTCCTATTCGAGCGCGATCCAACTGGTACGCCATTCCGAATTGTTGGCTGTCATCCCGCGCTCCTGCCTTGGCAATGTGTTCGTGCCGGACCCTTTGGGCGCGCATGGCGTGCAGTGGTTCGAACTGCCGGTCGCGGTGCCCGAGTTCACGATCTCGGCGATCTGGCATCCGCGCCTCGACCACGATCCCGCGCAGCGCTGGTTTCGTGCGGAAGTACTGGACCTGTGCCGTTCCGCGTATCCGTAAGATCGGACTGCGGCCCCCCCCGCCGGTCGTGACGCGCTAACGTTTCGTCACTTCAACGGACTCGTCGTCCGTGGGTCGTAAACTCCCTCTAATTTAGTTCGTGTACGAAATAAAAATCCCAATATACTTCGTATGCGAATTAAATATCCCATCGAGTCGGCTAGTCGACATCGATGGGTCGATGCGTTGAATTGAATGGCGCCGTACCCCTCGGGCTGGCGAGCGCCGGGGAGTCATGCCATGTCGTCGCTTTCCGTCGAAATTCCCGCCATGGATGGTTATCCGCTCGGGGCTCACGTCTGGTATCCCGACGATTTGCCGGCCAAGGGCCTCGTGCTCGTGCATCCGGCAACGGCGGTGCCTGAGCGGCTGTACATGGCGTTCGCGCAATACGTCGCCCAGCGCGGGCTGATCGCCGTCACGTACAGCTATCGAGGCGTCGACGGATCGCGCCCCGCATCGTTGCGGGGCTTCAAGGCGAGAATGCGCGACTGGGCCGATCTGGATGTGGAGGGGGTTACCCGCTGGGCATCGACGCATTACCCCGCGTTGCCGTTGTACGCCGTCGGCCACAGTTTTGGCGGCCATGCCATCGGGTTGTGCGAAAGCTCGAACCTGCTGCGCGCCGCCGTTCAGGTGGCATCGCACGCGGGCGCCATGCGCGTGGTCGCGAATCGCCGTGAACGCGCCAGAATCACCTTGCTCATGCACTGGATCGCGCCGCCGCTGGCGCGCGTGACGGGATTCATGCCGGGCAGTCGTCTGGGCATCGGCGAGGACCTTCCAAGGGATGTGCTGCTCGAATGGAGCGACTGGACGCGTTTGCCAAACTATTTCTTCGACGATCCGACGCTCGATGCCGAGTCACGCTTCGCCCGAGTTCGCATTCCCATTCTTTCGCTGGGATTTGACGACGATCCGTGGGCCACGCGTATCGGCATCGACATGCTCGTGTCCCGGTTTCGTCACACCCGCGTGACACGACGCGAAATTCCGGCGAGTCGTTCGGACACCGGCGCGATCGGGCATATGGGATACTTTCGCCAACGCTCCGGCGCGTTTCTCTGGCCGGAGACCGTCGACTGGCTGTTGTCGACGGGCGCGGGCAATCCCGCGAGCGGTGGACGCACGGCGAGCGTGTCGACGTACACCGCCGCAGCGGGCGCCGCGCCATCCACATCCCATCCTTCAGACTGATCACACGGCATGCCGAAACGCCAAGCGTCCCTTGCTGCGAAGGCTTCAAAGAAAACGCCCGGAACGACACCGGGCAACACCGATGCGACCGAAGCCACCGATCGTCGCTTGCTGTTCCTGCTCAACGTCGGCCAACGGCGCGTGCAGCAGTGGATCGACGCGCGCTCGGTCGACAGCGCCGGCGTGAGCGCCGCGCAAGCGGGTGTCCTTTTCTACCTGCTGCATCACGACGACGCCCTCGTGGGCGAAGTGGGGGCGGCGTTGCAACTGTCGCCGTCGTCGATGACGGGACTGGCCAATCGCATGGTGAGCGCCGGGCTGCTCACCCGGCGTGCCGACGCCACCGACGGGCGCGCCACGCGGCTGCGCGTGAGCGCAGCCGGTCACAAGGCCATCGCGCGCGCGAGAGAAGTGCTCGCCGAACTCAACGACCTGCTGCACGACGACTTTTCCGAAGCAGAGTTACGCGTCGTGGCGCGGTGGCTTGGCAATCTGCAAAAACGCTTCCCCGCCGACGGTCAGTGAATCGCGAGCGCGTTGGTTTGTACGTTGGCGGCGCCAGCCACCACGTTCACGCCGATGTTGCCCGATGCCCCCATCAGCGCCCGATCGCCGAGCGATGCATGCATCGCGCCCCTGATGGCGCCCGTGACGGCGGCGGCGTTGCGGATCGTCTGATGCGTATCGACTGAAATGTGCGCTGCCTTGGAGAGCACGATCTGATTCGATTGCGCATTGAGCGCGCCCGCAGCGGCATTCACGCCGACATTGCCATGCGCGTCGCGCAGCGCGTCGGCGCCAAGCATGGCGACAGCGGCTGACTGGCTGCCGAAGACGACATCGCCCGTAAGCGTCTGGCGGGTGGAGAGCTGGACGACACTGGCGTTGTCGGAGGGGGCAGCAAAGGCCGGAACGTGAACGACAGCGGCGGCGGCGAGCACCAAAGAACTCAGCAAAGTGAGACGCGGCATGTTGGTCTTCCCCAGAGTGTCCGTTGGGACGGATATCTGGATAACGGCGCCTGAGGCGCTCGGGTTGAATGATGTTTCGCGTGTCGCGCTTTGCGTCGGGCAATTGTTGCTGTGCCCCTGCACCGGCGCGCGCTTCACCGAAAGCCGCAGTCGTTCCCGTGACCGCTGCGGCGCGAATTCTCGCATGACGGCAAACGGCTGTGCCGTCATGCGAATCGCATCGTTTCGTCGCCGAACCGCGCTTGACGCGCGAGATTACGCAGGTTCTCCCGCGCCGTTCGCCAATCCTGCCGAATGGTTTCTCGATTGGGCTGCCGCTTGCTGCTGCACCGATGCCGATTTCTTGTGGTCGATGAGCAACACGGCGATCACGGCGATGACGGCAGGAATCGCGATTGCCATAAAGTTTTGCTGCAACGGCAACGACATGCTCACAAGCACGCCGATCACGATGGGCGCGAGAATGGCGCCGCTGCGCCCCACGCCTGAGGCCCAGCCGATGCCCGTGCCGCGCGCGGCCATCGGATAGAACTGACCCGCGTAGGCGTACGTCACGATCTGCGTGCCGATGGTCGAGGCACCCGCCAGGCCCACGAGCACGAACAGCACCGGTGTCGGCACCTTCACGCCGAGCAGCGTGATCGAGACGGCGGCAAGCGCGTACATCCCCACGAGCACGTACTTGATGTTGAAGCGATCGGCGAGCCAGCCGCCGCCGATGGCGCCGAGCATCGCGCCGAAGTTGAGCACGAGTACGAACGTGAGTGCGGATCCGAGGCTGTATCCGGCGCTTGCCATGAGCTTCGCGAGCCACGAACTGAGCGCGTACACCATGAACAGGCACATGAAGAACGCGACCCAAAGCATCACCGTGCTGAAGCCTCGGCCATCCTGAAACAGACGCGAGAGCGGTGCCGCCTGCTTGCGGTCGGTATTGGGCAAGCCGAACTGATCGGACGGCTGGGCGACATACGTGGGCGACAGACGGCCGAGCACTTGTCTGAGCGTGTCGAGGCGTCCCGTGCGAATCAGAAACGGCATGGATTCCGGCAGCGCTCTCATGGCGAAAGGCACGAGCAACGCCGGCAGGCTCGCGGCGAGAAATACGGACTGCCAGCCATAGGATTCGATCAGTCCCTTGCCGAGCAGCGCGGCGAGCATGCCGCCGACCGAGTAGCCCGAGAACATCAGCGTGACCAGCGTGCCGCGCAGGCGGCGCGGCGAATACTCGGTCATCTGTGCGACGACGATAGGCATCACGCCGCCGATGCCCACGCCTGCGAGAAAGCGTGTTACGGAGAAGCTGACGGGCTCACGGGTGAGACCGGCTGCCGCGGTGAATAGAGAGAACATCAGCACACAAATGGCGATCGCCTTGCGACGGCCGATGCTGTCGGCCACCATGCCCATCACGATCGCGCCGAACATCATGCCGAAGAGGGCAGAGCTGACCATGAAACCAGCGCTGGTCGCGTCGACGTTCATGGCCTTCATGATCGACGGCAGCGCAATGCCGGCGACCGCGAGATCGTAGCCGTCGAAGATGATGATGAGTGCGCACCAAAGCAGAATGCGCCCGTGATAGCCGTTGAAGCGCGCTTCGTCGGCCAGATGATGTACGTCGATATGTCGCATGCGGTGTCTCCATAACGAATCCGCCCTCCGTCGAAACGCGGAGAGTTCTCTGGGATTGCTTATGACCGACGCAAGCGGCATCAAGGCCGGGCTTCGCCAACCACCTCTATGAACGACGGGTGGCTATTTATGCAATATTGTGCATGCAGTAAACGCGAAATGGCGTTCGACTGCAAGGCAAATTTGCGGTGGCTAGGGTTTTACATGAGAAAACATCGCTCGTAAGTACCTGTTTAATTGCGAGGCAGAGAGGATGCTGGCGGGAGGGAGGTGCGGCGGCGGGTGGCCGCCGCACGAACTAATTTAATGCAACTTATTGCTTCGCGACCGAGAAGGGCGGGAGCTGATAGCTCCATGTCTCGCTGATCGCACGGCCCCCCGAGACGAGCGCTGCACGCAGTTCGACGACCTTGGCCGGGTCCTTGACCATGACCCGCAGGTTCAGCCGCATGCCGCGTGTAGCCGGATTCGGTTGCAGCGTCTGCTCGATGATGGTGGCGTTATCGCTGACGCTGACCTGCGGCGTGACCGACGCGGCGGGCAACGTGGCGAGCGGGCCGCCGTCAAAGTCCACGATCAGGCCGGTGCTGCCGTCGAAGTGACGAATCAGGTTGGCCTGTGTGATTTCGCCGGCCGTGCGAAGCGTCTGCTTCACCCACGCCAGATTGCGATCGATGATGCCGCGCTCGTTCATCGTCCAGCGAATGTTGTAGTCGGCCTGCAACGGCTGCCCCTTGGGCGGCAACTGGTCAGGCGTCCAGAACGCGCCGATGTTGTCGTTGGTTTCGTCCGGCGACGGAATCTCGACGAGTTCAACGTGACCTTTGCCCCAGTCGCCCTGCGGCTCGACCCAGGCGCTCGGGCGCAGGTCGTAGCGATCCTTCAGGTCTTCGTACTGCGAGAAATCGCGCCCGCGCTGGAGCAGACCGAAGCCGCGCGGATTCGTCACCTGGAACTGGCTGATGGCGAGATTGCGCGGATTGTTCAGGGGGCGCCAGATCCATTCGCCGTTGCCCGCGTGAATCGCCAGCCCGTTCGAGTCATGCAACGCCGGGCGGAAGTTGTAAGGGTCGCGCTGCTGGTTCGGCCCGAACAGGAACATGCTCGTGAGCGGCGCGATGCCAAGCTTCGTCACCTTGTCGCGCATGAACACGCGGGCCTGCACCTTGAGCACGGAATCCTCGCCTGGCGTCAGGTCGAAACGGTAGGCGCCGGTGGCGCGCTTCGAATCGAGCAGGGCGTAGAAGACGAGATGCTTGTCGCCCGCATTGGGACGCTCGATCCAGAATTCGCGAAACGCCGGGAATTCTTCGGCGATGGGCAAACCGGTGTCGATGGCGAGGCCACGCGCCGACAGGCCATAGATCTGTCCCTTGCCGATGACGCGGAAATAGCTCGCGCCCAGCACGCTCATGATCTCGTCGAGCTTGCCCGGTTCGTTGATGGGATAGAGCACCCGGAAGCCCGCATACCCCAGATTGTGAGTTGCGCTGCGCTCGAGCTTGAGATCGCCGAAGTCGAAGCGGTTGCTGTCGTACTTGATCTCGTCGATCTTCGCGCTGGCGCCGCTGCCGACGATTTCGTTGATCTTCACCGGCGTGCTGAACTGCATGCCCTGATGATAGAAGCCGAGCTTGAAGGCCGTGGGCTGATCGTTCCATTCGAACGCTTCGCGGCGCGGCTGGATCTTGATGTAGTCGCCGAACTGCATTTTCGCGAAGGCCGGCGTGAGGTTGCTCACCGGGGCCGCGTAGGGCTTGTCGGAAAGCGCTTTGGCGCGGGCGGTCACGTCGTCGAGGGAGAACGCATGGGCATGCGCGGCGCCCACCAGGGCGGCGCCGACGACGAGCCGCGACGCGTAGCGGCGCCAGAACGGGGTCTGAGAAAACAAAACCAAAAGTCGCTCCTGAAGTGAAATGGCAGTTCGCCTCGGCGCTGACTTCGGGCAGCGCGTTACCGCATCGAGGCACGGAATTCTTTCAAATAACGCCAATTGTGGCAAAGTATCGCACTTCGTGTCGCGAGTTCGCCCCGGTGCGGCTTGCGATGCCTGCCGATACGACGACCCGGACGCCCGGACTCGCGGACCTTGCTGCGCGTGCCGTGCGTCGCACTCAATTGGATCGCCATCACATGCAAACGCTCCGCGCACTGGCTCTCGCAGCCAGTCTCGTAGTGGCGCCGGCCTTTGCCAGCGCCGCTCAAGCTTCCGACAACGCCGACAAGCGCGACGTTCCCGTTGCAACCGTTGCACCCATTGCAATGCCTTCGGCGTCCGCCAAGCAAAAGTTTGTCGACGATCTCCTCGCGCGCATGACGCTCGACGAGAAAATCGGCCAGTTGCGCCTGATCAGCATCGGTGCGGAGATGCCGCAGCCGCAACTCATCAAGGAAATCGCCGCCGGCCGTGTCGGCGGCACTTTCAACTCGGTGACGCCGAGCGAGAACCGCCCGTTGCAGGACGCCGCCGTCAAACAAAGCCGCCTGAAGATTCCGATCTTCTTCGCTTACGATATCGTGCACGGCCACCGTACCGTGTTTCCGATCAGCCTCGGCCTGGCGTCGAGCTGGGACATGTCGGTCGTTCGTCAGGCGGCGCGCGTGTCCGCCGTCGAAGCGAGTGCCGACGGCCTCGACGCGACTTTCGCGCCCATGGTGGACATCTCGCGCGACCCGCGCTGGGGTCGCACCTCGGAAGGCTTCGGCGAGGACCCCTATCTGGTCTCGCAAAGCGCACGCGCGAGCGTGCAGGGCTTTCAGGGCACGTCGCCCGCCAACCCCGACAGCCTGATGGCGTTCGTGAAGCACTTCGCGCTGTACGGCGCGGTCGAAGGCGGACGTGACTACAACGTCGTCGACATGAGCCCGATGCGCATGTATCAGGACTATCTGCCGCCATATCGCGCCGGGATCGACGCGGGCGCGGGCGGCGTGATGATTGCGCTGAACTCGGTCAATGGCACGCCCGCCACGTCCAACAAGTGGCTGCTGCAAGACCTGCTGCGTGGCGAATGGGGTTTCAAGGGTGTGACGGTCAGCGATCATGGCGCCATCGAGGAACTGATGCGTCACGGCGTGGCGAAGGACGGCCGCGAGGCCGCCAGGCTCGCCATCGAAGCCGGCGTCGACATGAGCATGGCCGATCAGCAGTACCTCAAGCAGTTACCGGACCTGGTGAAGTCGGGCGACGTGCCGAT
The DNA here is from genome assembly GCF_000934605.2 of Pandoraea vervacti. Taxonomy (NCBI): domain Bacteria; kingdom Pseudomonadati; phylum Pseudomonadota; class Betaproteobacteria; order Burkholderiales; family Burkholderiaceae; genus Pandoraea; species Pandoraea vervacti. The sequence goes on from NZ_CP010897.2 coordinate 858,223, forward strand.
GCGTTATATCGACAACGCCGTGCGCGAAGTGCTCGGGGCGAAATACGACATGGGCCTCTTTGCCGATCCGTATCGCCGCATCGGACAGGCCGGGAACGATCCGAAGGACGTGAATGCCGAAAGCCGCATGCACCGCGATGCGGCGCGCGATGTCGCCCGCAAGTCGGTCGTGCTGCTGGAGAATCGGCATGACACGCTGCCGCTCAGGAAAGCGGGCAAGGTCGCCGTGATCGGACCGCTCGCCGACTCGAAGCTCGACATGATGGGCAGTTGGTCGGCCGCAGGCAAGCACGCGCAGGCCGTGTCGCTGCTCCAGGGCGTACGCGACGTGCTCGGCACGAACGCCCAGGTCAGCTATGCGCGTGGCGCGAACATCACCGATGATCCGCGCGTCGTCGAATATCTCAACTTCCTCGACTGGGACAATCCGGAAGTCGTGCAGGACAAGCGCACGCCGCAGCAGATGATCGACGAGGCCGTGCAGGTCGCGCGCAATGCCGATACGCTGATCGTGGCCGTGGGCGAATCGCGCGGCATGTCGCACGAGGCATCGAGCCGCACGAGCCTGATGCTCCCGAGCAGCCAGCTTGCGTTGTTACAGGCGCTCAAGGCCACGGGCAAGCCGCTCGTGGTCGTGCTGATGAACGGCCGCCCGCTGGACCTGAACTGGGTGAGCGTCAACGCCGACGCCATGCTCGAGACCTGGTACGCCGGGACCGAGGGCGGTCATGCGATTGCCGATGTGCTGTTCGGCGACTACAACCCGTCGGGCAGGCTGCCAATCTCGTTTCCGCGCTCGATCGGTCAGATTCCGACGTACTACAACCAGTTGCGCATCGGCCGTCCGTTTACGCCGGGCAAGCCTGCGAACTATACGTCGCAATACTTCGAGGAAGACTCGGGGCCGCTGTACGCCTTCGGCTATGGCCTGAGCTACACCACCTTCGAGGTGTCCCCGGTCAAGCTCTCGTCGAAGTCGATGACGACCGGCGGCAAGCTCGACGCGAGCGTCACGGTGCGCAACACGGGCAAGCGCGAAGGCGAGACCGTCGTGCAGTTGTACTTGCAGGACGTGGCCGCTTCGATCGTGCGCCCGGTCAAGGAACTGAAGGGCTTCCAGAAGGTGAGCCTGAAGCCGGGCGAATCGCGCACGGTGCACTTCGCCATCGACGCCGGCTTGCTGAAGTTCTACAACGCGAAGCTGCAATACGTGGCCGAGCCGGGCGAATTCAACGTCCAGATCGGCCTCGACTCGCAGCACGTCGAACAGGCGACATTTACCCTTCAGTAAGCGCGCTTCCCCTGCTTCACGCCTGCGTCTGAAATTCCCCGGCAAGGAATTCGACGCAGGCACGCACCTTCGCTGACGACGCCACGCGCGACGGATACACCGCCCACACATTGGCCGGTTGCGTGACCTCCGGCAACACCTGCACCAGTTCCCCGCGCGCGATGAGCGCCCCCACGTCCCACATCGAGCGCAGCACGATGCCTTGCGCGTCGAGCGCCCATTGCACCGCGACTTCCCCGTGATTCGTCGACAGCGGCCCCGTGACCTTGAGCGAGACGGATTCGCCGCGCTGCTGTAGCCGCCACACGCCGAACGGATGATCCCGTTCCTTGATGACGATGCAGGCGTGTCCGGCCAGATCGCTCAACTGACGCGGCGTGCCGTGCGTCTCCAGATACGCGGCCGAGGCGCATAACACGCGATGGTTGTCGGCGAGCTTGCGGGCGATCAGATGTGGCGCAATGTCGTCGCCGATACGCACGTCGAGGTCGTAGCCTTCGGCCGCGACGTCCACGATCCGGTCGAACAGATCGAGGCGCACGTTCAACTGGGGATGCAGCGCGCGCAGTCGGGACATTGCCGGCGCGACCACGTGACGTCCGAAGCCGAAGCTGCTCGATACTCGCAGCGTGCCGCGCGGCACCTGCCGGGTGCTCGATACGTCCTCCATCAGATGATTCACGTCGTCGAGAATCTTCTCGGCCCATGCGTAGACTCGCTCGCCCGCGTCGGTAATCGCCACGCGCCGCGTCGAGCGGTGCAGCAACCGCGTGCCAAGGTCCGCTTCGAGCATGCCCACGCGTTTGCTGACATAGGCCGGTGAGACGCCCAGCGCTTCGGCGGCCGCCGAGAAACTGGCGCGGCGGGCGACCTGACAGAACACGCGCAGGTCGTCGAGATTCGGATTGACGGGCAGGGGTTTATTCACGATTCGTGGATAGTGGATTAACCGATTGGGGGATTTTATCCGCGTTGGAATGGAATAACCTAACGCACATTCGTCAAACGTTCAGGAGACAGACCATGACCGAATCGTCCCAACGCGCCCAGCGTCCGTTCAGGATCGCCGTAATTCCGGGTGATGGCATCGGCAAGGAAGTGATGCCCGAAGGCCTGCGCGTGCTCGACGCCGCCAGCAAGCGCTTCGGCATCCCCGTCGAGTACCAGCACATCGAGTGGGCAAGTTGCGATTACTACGCCGCGCACGGTCAGATGATGCCGGACGACTGGAAGGAGCAGCTCGCGGGCGTGGACGCCATTCTCTTCGGCGCAGTCGGCTGGCCTGAAACGGTGCCCGATCACATCTCGCTCTGGGGCTCGCTGCTCAAGTTCCGTCGCGAGTTCGACCAGTACATCAATCTGCGCCCGGCGCGCTTGTTCGATGGCGTGCCTTCACCGCTGGCGAACCGCAAGGCGGGGGACATCGATTTCATGATCGTGCGCGAGAACACCGAAGGCGAATATTCGTCCGTCGGCGGCGTGATGTTCGAAGGCACGGAGCGTGAGTTCGTGGTGCAGGAGTCGGTATTCACCCGCCACGGCACGGAGCGCGTGCTGAAGTTCGCGTTCGATCTGGCGCAGCAGCGCCAGCGCAAGCATGTGACGGTCGCGACCAAGAGCAATGGCATCTCGATCTCGATGCCCTGGTGGGACAAGCGGGCTGCCGAGACGGCCGCCCAATATCCCGACATTACGTGGGACAAGCAGCACATCGACATTCTGTGTGCGCGTTTCGTGCTGAATCCGGATCGTTTCGACGTGGTCGTCGCATCGAATCTGTTCGGCGACATTCTGTCCGACCTCGGCCCGGCATGTACCGGCACGATCGGCATTGCGCCGTCGGGCAATCTGAACCCGGAAGGCAAGTTCCCGTCGCTGTTCGAACCGGTGCACGGCTCGGCGCCCGACATTGCGGGCAAGAACATCGCCAACCCGATCGGCATGATCTGGACCGCCGCGATGATGCTTGATTTCATCGGTCGCGGCGACTCGCGCACGCGCGACGCCCACGATGCGATCCTGGCGGCCATCACGCAGGTAATCAAGGACGGTCCGCGCACCGGCGACATGGGCGGGCGCGCGAACACGACCGAAGTGGGTCAGGCGATTGCGGCAGTGGTCGCGGCCGGCTGATCGGCCGACGTCCCTGGCGCTGCACCCGCTGGCGATGCAATGTCGCGCGGCGGGTGGTCGTCGAAGTAGCGATTGGGCACCGGCGGCACGCCAAGATTCTCGCGGAACGTGCGACCCTCGTACCGCGTGCGGAAAAGGCCGCGCCGCTGCAATTCCGGCACCACGAGATCCACGAACGACGTGATACCCACGGGCGCGCTCGGAAACATGATGTTGAAACCGTCTGCCGCGCCCGTCTCGAACCAGTGCTGGAAGTCGTCGGCGATCGATGCCGGCGTGCCGACCAGCACGCGGTGCCCCCCGCCGGTAAATCGCGTGTAGAGCTGCCGTACGGTCGGCTGTTCTCGTCGAATCCAGTCCACCAGCAACTTCTGACGGCTCTTGTGCGAGTTCGTCTCCGGGACATGGTCGGGCAGCGGCACCTTCGCGTCGAAGGGCAAGCTCGCCAGGTCGATGCCCAGGCTCGCATAGTTGGTCAGTGCATTGAGCGCCACGGCGGGATCGCGATGCGAGAGCAGGCTGTCGTAAATGTCCTCCGCTTCGGATTGCGTGCGCCCGACGATGGGCGACACGCCCGGCAGAATGAAAATGTGCTCCGGCTTGCGGCCATACTTCAGCGCGCGTGTTTTCACGTCGGTATAGAAGGCGCGGGCCTCCTCGATATCCTGCGCAGCCGTGTAGAGCAGCTCGCCCGCGCGTGCGGCGAGTTCACGTCCCGCTTCGCTCGAGCCCGCCTGCGCAATCACCGGCCAGCCCTGAACGGGGCGTGGCGCATTCAACGGCCCGCGCACCTGAAAGTGCTTGCCCCGATGGTCGAGGGTGCGGATGCGCGACGGATCGGCCCATTGGCCCGTGGCCTTGTTACGCACGAAGGCGTCGTCGGCATGCGTGTCCCAGAGGCCGGTCACGACGTCGTAGAACTCGTTGGCGCGCTCGTAGCGCAGCGCATGATCGACGTGGTCGTCGCGGTTGAAGTTCTGGCCGCCCCCTGTGGAGGTGACCAGATTCCAGCCCGCGCGGCCGCCGGACAGGTGGTCGAGCGATGCAAACGCGCGTGCCACGTTGTACGGTTCGCTGTAGGTGGTGCTCACGGAGGCGACCAGGCCGATGTGCCGGGTGGCGCCCGCCAGACCTGCGAGCAGCACCACGGGGTCCCAGCGCGGCGCGCCGGGGCTGTGGGCAAGGGCGATGGGGTCCGTCGAGACAAAGAGATTGTCGAAGAAGAACAACGCGTCGAACAGGCCGCGCTCGAGTTCCTGGGCGTAGTGACGGTAGCGCGCGAATTGCGAATAGGCGTCGGTGTCCGTGTCGGGATGACGCCAGCTGTCGCCCTGCACGCCGGAACCCGACATGTAGGCGCCCAGCCGGAGCTTGCGGGCAGGTTGGCTCATGAGCTTGCTCTCGTTCGATTTCGGTAGACGATCACGATAAGCGAGCCATTCGTCGCACGGCAAACAACGAAACTCGATAAGCAAAACAACATAAGCAAACGCACATAAGCAAACGCACATAAGCAAACGCACATAAGCAAACGCGTGAAGGGCGCGCTATGGATCGCATCAATCGATGGTTGGGGATGCGGCGACGCGTGTCTAGACTGGCACATCCTCCACTCTTTCGGCCGCGTTCGTGCGTGGCGACATGACATGACGACATCTGCCTCCCATGCCGCTGCACAGGACGATCCGGTGCTCGACGCATTCATTGCGGCCTCTGCCATTGCGTTCGGTCTGTACGTCTCGCCGCCCTCGCGTGCAGCGATGGTGCGCGCGACGCTCGCACGCGCCGCAAAGCGCGACCTGCGCTCGCGTGCCCGGCAACAGTGGCCGATCTGGCGTGCCCGCCTGCGACGTGGGGCGGCGGCGGCGCTCAGCGTGGCTGCCATCCTGCCGTTCGCCAGCAAGGCGGCGGACAAGCCGGTGCTGGTGGTGGGCGATCAGGCATACAACGCCCAGAGCCTTTTCGAAGCGTCCGGCGCATTGCAGGACGCGCCGTACACCGTCTCATGGAAACAGTTCCCGGCAGGCACGCCGGTGATCGAGGCCGTCAACGCCGGCGCGCTGGACATCGGTCTGCAGGGCGATGGTCCGGTGCTGTTCCTCGCCGCGCAGGGCGCACCCGTCAAGGTCATCGGCATCTATCGCGACAGTCCCGACAGTGTGGTGTTGCTCGCGGGGCCGCATACGCAGATCAAGACGGTTGCCGACCTGAAGGGCAAGACGGTGGCGGTCACGCGAGGCGGATGGTCCCAGCAACTGGTGCAGGCGGCGCTCACCTCTGCCGGTCTGCCGCTCGATTCCGTGAAGTATTCGTATCTGGCGTCCGTCGATTCGGCAGCGGCGCTTCAGGCGGGCAAGGTCGATGCGACCGCGACCTGGGAGCCGTACGTCACGCGTTTGCGTCAGGCTGGGGCCAAGACCGTGGTCACGGCGCGTGGACTGATCGCGGCGCAAAGCTATCTGTCGACGACACAGAAGGTCATCGACAGCAAACGAGAGCTGTTGGGCGACTTCGTTCAGCGTTATCAGCGTGCGCGCGAGTGGTCGCTGGCGGACCCGCGTCACATTGAACGTTATGCCGACGTGTGGGCGGCGAAGTCGCGCGTCGATCCGAAGCTCGCGCATCAATGGTTCAGCACGTCGCGCATTCGCTACGAGCCGCTCACGGACGGCGCCATCGCCGAAGCGCAAAAGAGCGTCGACGACTTCGTGAAGACGGGCACGCTGACGAAGGGCTTCGATGTGCGCGGTCTGTTCGATACGTCGTTCAACAAGTTCACGCAGGCGGCCCGATAAGGCCCGATAAGGCATCTCGCAGGGCCTGCACTTTCACGCCGGATTACCGCTCAGGGCTACAATGCTCGCCACCCGGCGGGCAGCGTGGCCCGTCCCTTGTCTTGTCGACTCAGGGAAATTGGCGTGTCATTCAGTGATCCATCTTTCGACGCGAGCGTCACCCGTCGTCACATCGTCATCGTGGCTTTCGAGGGCGTCGAGGCCATTGACGTCACCGGCCCTGCCAGTACCTTCGCCAAAGCGTCGCTTGCCGTGCCGGGCGCTTACCGTCTCACGGTGGCGTCGCCGCACGGGGGCAATGTTCGCACCAGCGCCGGGCTCTCCATTGCCGATACCACGCCGCTAAAGTCGCTGGTCGGCTCGTTCGACACGCATATCGACGATATCGATACCGTCATCGTGGCCGGCGGCGAAGAAGACGCGTTGCGTCGTGCCGTGCTGGACGACGGCGCGGCGCAGTGGGTCGCCGCCATCGCGCCCCGGGTGCGGCGTGTGGCCAGCGTCTGCACGGGGGCGTTCGTGCTGATGGCGGCGGGCCTGCTCGACGCGCGTGAGTCGACCACGCACTGGCGCGCGTGCGATCTGCTCGCGTCGATGTGCGCCGCGACCGACGTGCAGCACGACCGGGTGTTCGTGCGCGACGGCAAGCTCTGGACTTCCGGTGGCGTCACCACCGGCATCGACATGGCGCTGGGAATGATCGAAGCGGATCTCGGGCGCGCGCTTGCGATGGATATCGCGCGCGATCTCGCGTTGTTCTTGCTGCGGGGTGGAGCGGAGTCGCAGGTGAGCCGTTCGCTGACCTTGCAACAGGGCGCGACGTCGCCGGTGCGCGACGCCATCGCATGGATCGAGAGTCATCTCGATGCCGATCTCAGCGTCGATGCGCTTGCCGCTGTCGCTCGCATGAGTCCACGCAATTTCTCCCGTGCCTTTTCTCGCGACACCGGCGTGTCGCCCGCTCGCTATGTCACGCGCGCCCGCGTGCAGTTCGCGAATTCCTTGCTCCGGCAGACGGCGTGGCCGCAGGAGCGCATCGCGCAACGCAGCGGATTTCGCAGCGTCGATGCCTTGCAGCGCGCGTTTCGCGAGGCGTTCGGGGTACCGATGTCGCAATACCGGCGTGCGGCACAAACGCAGGGCACGACCCTAGCGTGATGTGTCGACGTATTCCATCGTCAGCGAGACGATGTCGCGCGTTGCCGATCCATAGCGATGCTCGATGGCATCGAGCGCCCCGGTGAAGCGGGTCATCGCGTTGCCGTCCGGGGAGAGCGGGAGTGTGCGTGCGGAAGCCCCGCTTTGTTGCGCGGTTTGCGCGATCAGTTGCAATCCGCTGGCCATCGTGACGCGCTCCGAGGCGGCGCCTGCATTGACTGCCACGGCCTGACTGCGCCACGTTCGGGACCAGGCGTCGGACACCAGCGCGAGCGACACGTCGTCGACACCGTCCCGAACGGGAATGGCGAAGGTCTCGTGTTGCCAGAAGGCCATCCAGTGCCGCGCGATCGTCCAGCGCCGCGAGGCGTCGAGCCGGAATCCGGCGCTGACGTGATGTGCCGACGCGTCGGTGACACCGAACATGCGTGCCACGTCCATAGCGCGCGATGTCCCGGCAATGCCCTCCACAAGCGTGATCGCCACCGGTAACGAGGCGCTCACACCGGTGGTCGTGACAACGCCGTCGTCATACAGGTAGCGAACGTCGGGCACGTAACGCCCCTCGGGATTGGCTTTGCGCAGGTCGTCCCGGTCATACCAATGGCCGGTAAAGCGTTTGCGCTGGAGCAATCCGGCGTGACTGAGCACTTTGGCGCCGGAACAGATGCCCACGATCAGTGCGCCTTGCGACGCCTGACGACGCAGCCACGCCAGCACGCGCGCGTCATCGTCGACATGCATCGCCGGCACGATCACGATGTCGGCCCCGTTCGGATGACGCGCGTCGAAGTCCGCCAGCGATGTGTCGGGTGCGATGCGTAGCGCTGGCATCAACGTGACCTCGCCGGACTCGACTGCCACGGCTTCCACCTGCGCGATGCCGGCGCGCCTGAGCACGGCGTAGGGCACCAGGAAGTCGGTCGTCTCCGTACCCTCGTTCGAAGCGATGACGGCAACGACCGGCTGGCGTGGGCGCGACGCAAGGGCGTCGAGCAGCTCGCGCCGGGCCTGCGTCGCTGCGTCTTGCGTCGCAAGCGCCATACGGGGAACGACAAGACAGAGGCCAAGCAGGACGGCGAGCAGCGAGGAACGAAAACGCATGATGTGGCGGGCGGCGAGTGGCAAGTGGCGCTAAGGCCGGGCGAAAGAGAATTCCGCAGCGTACCGGCTGGCGCCGTCAGTTCGCAATGACAGCGACGCCGCAGATCGTGCCAGCACGAAACAACGGGCACGGCGGTGAGAGGGGGAGCGGGCGGCCGCTGCCCTCGTCATCAGTCCGTCCAGGCGTCAAGCCATCAGGCCGTCACGCGGTTGCGCGTTACCGCACCCTCTCGCACCTTCTCGCCGCCGAACGCTCGCGGACGCGGCGCATCGACACGCTCGCGCAGCAACGCCACGGCGCGCTGCGCACGTGCCGAGAGCGGCCATTCGGCGCGATGGATCAGCCAGAGCGTATCGACCACAGGCGGGCCGCAATCCACCACGCGGATGGCGTCCTGCAACGGGAACGCCTGTCGCGCGTATTGCGGTATCACCGTGAATCCCAGGCCACGGGCCACGTATTCGAGAATCAGGCTGATCTGGTTCGTGCAGCCCTTGCTCGGCAGGCTTTGCACACCCGGGTTGCCGGGGAAGCGGCGGCTGAGCAGGCGCGTGGACATCGCCTCGCCATCCGGATGCTCGATGAAGCCGATGCGCTTCAGGTCGTCCCATGAATGAACGTCTTCTCCGGCAGGCACGACAAGTTCGAGCGGTTCCTGCGTGAACGGCGTGGCGCTCACGCGCGGGTCGTCGGGACGCAAGGTCACCAGGCCCAGCTCGAAGTGGTTCTGCAGCACGCCTTCCAGCACCTCTCGGTCCGGCGCGAAGCGGTGACGCACCGCCATCGCCGGATTGGCCTGCTGCATGTCCAGCAGGATCGGACACAGGTAGAGCCCGATGCTGCCCGGTGTGATGAGCGTGATGTTGCCGCATTCCTCGTTGGCGTCTTCCAGGCTGGAGCGCAAATGCCGGGCGGCGCACTCGACCTGATCGCAATAGGTGAGCAGCGCCTGCCCGGCAGGGGTGAGTTCAATGGCGCGCGGGCGCCGCACCAGCAACGTTCCGAACTCCTCTTCGAGATGTTTGATGTGCTGGCTCACGGCGGCCTGCGTCAGCCCGAGCCGATCAGCGGTGCGCGTGAAGTTGCCAAGCTCGGCGAGCGTGGCGAAGGACTTGAGCCACTGGGGATTCACCATAATGAACTGTTATCGAATCGATAATTTGCAGATGGTTTCCATTATAGCTGGGTGGGGCTACCATGCCTGACGTCGACTGATGAAGGTCGAAACCCACCCCCCGTAAAGAGAATTCTCATGTCTGCCCTGTTTTCCCCGTTTGAACTGAAAAGCGTGAAGCTGCGCAATCGCATCGCGGTGCCGCCCATGTGCCAGTACAGCGCCGTTGACGGCGTGACCAACGATTGGCACCTCGCCCATTACGCCAGCCTGGCGCGCGGTGGCGCCGGCCTGGTGATCGTCGAGGCGACCGCCGTCTCGCCGGAAGGCCGTATCACGCCGGGATGCACCGGTCTGTGGAACGATGAGCAGGCGACGGGCATGGCGCGCATTGCGGCGGCCATCAAGTCGCACGGCGCTGTGCCCGGCATCCAGATCGGGCATGCCGGTCGCAAGGCGAGCGCGAACCGTCCGTGGGAGGGCGACGACCACATCGGTGAAGCGGATTCGCGAGGCTGGCCGACGATTTCGCCGTCTGCGGTGGCGTTCGGTGGTCATCTCGGCAAGGTGCCCAAGGCCATGACGCTCGACGACATCGCGCGCGTGAAAGCCGATTTCGTGGCGGCGGCACGCCGTGCGCTGGCCGCCGGCTTCGAATGGCTGGAGCTGCACTTCGCGCATGGCTATCTGGCGCAGAGCTTCTTCTCGCTGCATGCCAACCATCGCGAAGACGCCTACGGCGGTGATCTCGCCGGTCGTAGCCGCTTCCTGCTGGAGACGTTCGCCGCCGTGCGCGAAGTGTGGCCCGAACACCTGCCGCTCACGGCACGTTTCGGTGTTCTCGAATATGACGGTCGCGACGAAGAGACGCTCACCGAGTCCATCGCGTTGACGCGCCAGATGCGCGAGGGCGGCCTTGATTTGCTCAGCGTGAGCGTGGGCTTCTCGACCCCGGACGCCAAAGTGCCCTGGGGCTCGGCTTTTCTCGCACCGATCGCGCAGCGCGTCCGGCAGGAAGCGGACATTGCGGTGGCTTCGGCGTGGGGCATCGATGATCCGCAGGTCGCCAACCGTGTCGTGGCCGACGGCCAGCTGGACCTCGTGATGGTCGGTCGCGCGCATCTGGCAAATCCGCATTGGCCGTATTTCGCGGCGCGCGATCTCGATGAAAAGCGTCCGACGTGGGTATTGCCCGCGCCGTACGCGCACTGGCTCGAACGCTATCACGCGCCGCGCGCTGCATAAGCCTGTGGGTGCATGCATCGGTGCGCACTTGCGCTGAATGTCGCCGCAAAGACAACGCCCCCGGACGTCGGAAGACGCCGGGGGCGTTTTGTCTCGTCGACATGTGGCGATGTTGTCGCTACCAGTTGATGTCGACACACAGCACGTGCAGCCCTTGTTTGGCGGGCGAGGCGATGGACGCCGTCACGCACAGATGCGCTTCGTTGATAGAGAGATAGGGCGGCGTGAAGTGCACTTCGCCGGGCGCGCGCATGGCTTCGATGAAGTACGGACGCCGCGCCCAGTTCGCGCCTTCGGAATGCAGCAACGGACGGAAGCGCTTGGCCCGCTGCGAGGAGTGGCTGTGCGGCAAGACGTTGTCGCCGATCTGGCGTCCGGCCGCGTCGAGCAGGAAGCAACGTGCCGCGTCGGGCAGGGCAAGCAGGTCGTGTGTCGCCTGACGAATGTCCTGACCTTGCGCCAGACGCGCGGCGGCCGATTCGATGCCCGCGACATACGGCGCCAGCCGAGCATGCTGCGCGCGTTCGCGTTCCACGAGCTGGGTGCGCAACGCCGACGACAGCGCATCCATACGCTCGGCAGCGACCTTGGGCGGAACGGGATCGAAGTCCGGCGCCGCGAAGTATTGCCCTTGCACGAAGTCGACGTTGCACTCCAGCGCGATGAGCGCTTCGCGATCGGTTGTCAGGCCCCCCATCATCACCAGTTGGCCCGACTCGTGCAGTAGCGACACGAGCCCCGGCAATACCCGCGCCAGGTGTGACTGCTCCGTCGCCTGCGCCAGAATGCCGCGATCGAGCACCACGATGTCCGGGCGCAGATCCCATACGCGATCGATGTTCGAGTGCTTCGCACCGAAGCCGCCCAGCGCGATCAGGAAACCCGCCTTGCGCAGACTGCCGACGATCGCGCCGAAGCGTGGCGTGTCGCCGCCGGCTTGCTCCGGGACTTCGAGCACCACCCGTTGCGGCGACAGGCCGGTGGCCTTGAGCGTGGCGATGAGCGCGTCGCCGTAGACCGTGTCCATCAGCGCCGCTGGGTGCAGATTCAGGAAAAGCCACGCATCGCGGCTGTCGAATTCGTGGAAATTCCCCAGATGCAACGACTCGGCGAGCCGCCCCAGCTCCAGCATGTCGCCATGACGCGCCGCCATGGTGAAGACTTCGTGCGAGGGCACGTGGCGCGCCTGCGGGTCGTGAGCGCGCAGCGAGGCGTGGTAACCGATGGCGCGCCGGTGCGAGACCGAGAACACCGGCTGGAACACGCTCGAAATCGTGAAGTCGCCGTAAATGACGATGCGCCGGCCATCGTCGGTCGCCGTCAATCGGGGCGGCAAGAGTCCGGGGGCGTCGAGATCAAGCAGGGTCATGGTCGTGACAGGCGCGGCGGCGGCAAGGATATGTACAGAATAGGAGAGCAAGAAGCGTGCTCAAAGGCGCGCGCTATTGTCCCCGATTTTTCCGCCGATTTCCGCCTGTCTTGTGACGCGTCGCACCAGAGCGTGCCGTCTTCGCACCAAAATGGGGCGTTTGGGCTGATATTGACACTGACGCCGGGCCGGTCGCACTCGCCTCCGCCATCCACCGCCGTCCATCGCCCCACGCCGATCAGGGCGCGATCACCTGAGCCCGACGCGCGACGCGGGCGAGCGCCAGCGCGCACACGACGTTGAAGACATGCAGACCGCCCGGACCGAGCACGGTCACGACCACGGAGGCGATCATCGGCCCGAGCAGCCCGCCGACCGAGAAGAGAATGAGCAACGTTGCGCTCACACCGATACGCCGTTCCGGTTCGGTGCGATCGTTCACGTGCGAGACGATCAGGCCGTACTGCGTGAAATTGACCGCAGAGAACAGGAACATCAGCGCGAAGACGAGCCAGTGCGCCTGAATGAAGATCAACGGCGCACAGAACACGGCAGACGCCACGGCCAGACGCCGCGACACCGTACGCCGATCCATCCGGTCCGAGAGACGTCCGACCGGCCATTGCATGAGCAGCGCGCCGAACAGCGCCACGCCCATCAACGTCGAGAGACTGCCGATGGAAAATCCGATGCGCGTGAGATAGACGGGCATCATCGCGTAGAAGGCGCTATACAGGAAGCCCGCGAGAATGCACCCGGGAATGGCGATGGGCGTTGCGCGCGCCATCTCGGCGACGCTGTCGAACAGACTTATCGCCGGTTGCTTGACGAGTCGCTCGTCGGCCACGCGCGTGGGCCAGCCCTGCATGAGCGTGATCGGCAGTATCGCCGCGACGAACAGGCTCGCCACGAGCAGCAACTGTCCCTCGCTGCCCGCCTCGCCGATATTGAGCAGGAACTGCCCGGCACTGACGGCCAGATAGTTGATGGTGAGGTAGGAGCCGAAGACACGACCGCGCATGGTGTTCGGCACCGAGCCGTTGAGCCAGCTCTCCACGGTGGTGTACATGCCCATGAGCGCCAGGCCGGTACCGACCCGAAACAGGCACAGCAGGAGCATGGACTCGCTCACGGCGAAGCCCATGACGAACAGCGCCGCGAGCGCCGTGAAGGCCACGAACGCGCGATGCTGACCGATGCGTTCGATGAGCGAGCGGTTGTAGAACGCGCCGAGCAGGAAGCCCGCGTAGTAGCACGACTGGATCACGCCGATGGTGAACGTCGAGGCGCCGTACTTCAGCGCGTGAAAGGGCACCGCAGTGACGAACAGGCCGTTGCCGACCACGAGCACGCCGTAGCCCAGCAAGATGCCCATGAGCGCGGGATACACGCTGATCGGCAGGGGAACGGCATCCGCAGGCGCCGGGCCGGGCGGCGTCGAGGGCGTGCCCAGCAGGGAAGCTTCCGACAACGGACCCGGACGGTCGGGTTCGTCTTCGGCAATGGCGGTATCAAGCGACGGATCTCGCTGCATTCGTGTTTGTGATCTCGCGGGCCAGAGAGTCGGGGCAAAGCCTGTCAGCCTGTCGTGGGAGGCAGGCGGCTTGCGCGTGCCTTCATCATCGCACGAGATGACCTTCAGGCGTACTGACCATGGTCATGGCGAACGCGTTGCGCGAAATAGCGAAGGGCGTGCCCGATGACGGACACGCCCTTGCGATGGCTGCGATGGCTGCGGCGTGCGATGACCCGGATCGTGCCGCCGATCAGCGGTTTCCCTGCCGCAGCGCCCCGCTAGCGCAGGCTCGGCACCGGCTCAATGCTCCGTCACCCCCGCACCGTGCCAGACGTGCTGGCGGCGCTTGCGACTGCCGATCCACGCAGCGGACAGCGCGCTGACGAGACCGGCGATGAGCACGTAGATGCAGATCATCCAGGGCTCGCCGCCGTTTTTTTGCAACAGATACGTGGCGATGATCGGGCTCAGGCCGCTCGCGAAGATGCCCGAGAACTGATAGACGAAGGAGATGCCGGTGTAGCGCACCTTCGCGTCGAACAGTTCCGAAAACAGGGCGGCTTCCGGGCCATAGACCGAGGCGTAGATCACACCGAGCGGAATCACGATGGACAGCCACACGAGCATCACGTTGCCGCCGCTTGCCTTCATCAGCCAGAAGCCGGCGAAGGAAGACAACCCCGTGGCGAGCGACCCCCAGAAGTAGATGCGCGTGCGACCGATGCGATCGGACAACTTGCCGAAGAACGGAATCGTAAAGATCATCACGAATGCAGCGGCCATCACGCCGGTAAGCGCTTCGGTCTGCGAGAGCTTGAGCGTTTGCGTGAGGTAGGCGATGGAGAACACGCCGAAGATGTTGAAGAACACGCCGTCGATGAAGCGTGCCCCCATGCCCGCCAGCACGTTGCCCGGGCTTTTCGTCAGGACTTCCGCAATCGGAATCTTGATCTCGGCGCCGGCCTTCTTGATCTTCGAGAACTCCGGCGTTTCCATGACATTGAGTCGAATGTACATGCCGATGGCGACGAGCCCGACCGAGAGGAAGAAGGCCACGCGCCAGCCCCACGCCAGGAACTGCGCACTGGTGAGTACGTACGAGAGCAGCGCCACCACGCCGGAGGCGAGGCACAGACCAAGCGCGAGACCTACCTGCGGAATGCTGGCGTAATAGCCGCGTTTCTCCTTCGGCGCATATTCGAACGCCATGAGCACCGCGCCGCCCCACTCGCCGCCCAGACCGATGCCTTGAAGCACGCGCAATGCGAGCAACAACACGGGCGCCCATAGACCGATCTGCGCGTAGGTGGGCACCATGCCGATGAGCATCGTCGCCACGCCCATGATGGTGAGCGTCATGACGAGCATGCTCTTGCGCCCGAGCTTGTCGCCGAAGTGCCCGAAGATTACACCGCCGAGCGGGCGGCTCAGGAAACCGACCGCGAAGGTGCCGTACGCCAGCATGGTCGACACCAGCGGATCGCTGCCGGGGAAATACAACTTGTTGAACACGATGCCGGCCACCACCCCGTAGAGAAAGAAGTCGTACCACTCGATAGTGGCGCCGATGAGGCTGGCGACGACGACACGGCGCATCTGCCGGGCGTCGGTCTGGGTCGATGCATTCATGGTTGTCTCCGAATCTGGTGAAGCTTGTAATGAAGCTTGTAATGAGGTTGGGGCTGATGACTGCAATGCGACTACACCGCCAGGACAGCTTCCGTCGGCGTCTGCCTGCTGCCGCGGATTTCCTGCATGCCCGACGCTTGCTTCCTGTCTTCGAGAATCATGTCGGCCGCCTTCTCGGCAATCATGATGGTCGGTGCATTCGTGTTGCCCGACACGAGCTCGGGCATGATCGACGCGTCCACGACCCGCAGCGCGGCAAGGCCATGCACGCGCAGGCGATCGTCGACGACGGCCATGGCGTCGTCGCCCATCTTGCAGGTGCCCGCCGGGTGATAGATCGATTGGCTGAACTGTCGCGCTGCCTGAAGTAGTTCCTCGTCGCTCCGGTACTGTGCGCCGGGCACGAATTCGCTGATGATGTGCGGCGCGAGCGAGGGCGCTGCCGCGATGCGGCGCGCGACTTTGATGCCGTCGATCACCACGCGGTGGTCGCGCTCGTCCGAGAGATAGTTCGCGTGAATCGTCGGATACTGCAACGGGTCGTTCGTGCGGATCTCGACACTTCCCCGGCTGTGCGGGCGCAACTGGCACACGGACGACGTGAAGGCCGAGAAGCGATGCGCCCCCTTGCCCGGCTTGTCGGCCGAGAGCGGTTGCATGTGGAACTGGATGTCGGGACGCGAGAGTTCCGGGCGCGAGCGCGTGAAGATCGTGACCTGACTCGCAGCGAGCGTGAGCGGGCCGGTGCGAAACAGCGCGTATTGCAAACCGATGAGCGCCTTGCGCAAGGGATGGTTCACCTCGTCGTTCAACGTGCGCTCGCGCGTCTTGAACACGAGACGCACCTGCAGGTGATCCTGCAGGTTCCGGCCGACGCCCGGCAGCGCGTGTCGCAATGCGACGCCCGCCTTCGCCAGCACCGTCGTCGGCCCGACGCCCGAGTTTTGCAGCAGTTGCGGCGAGCCGATGGCCCCCGCCGCCAGAATCACTTCGACGCGCGCGCGCGCCTTCTTGCGCTGACCGTCTTGCACATACTCGACACCGACGGCGCGCTTGCCTTCGAACAACACCCGACAGGTTTGCGCCCGCGTCTCGATGATCAGATTGGTGCGGTGACGCGCTGGTTTGAGAAAGCCCTTGGCCGTGCTCCAGCGAAATCCCTTGAAGGCCGTCTGCTGGAAGTAGCCGACGCCTTCCTGCGTCGCGCCGTTGTAGTCCTCGTTAAAGGGAATGCCGATGTCTTTGGCGGCAGCGATGAAGTGCTCGGCGATGGGCCGGCGCAGTCGCAAATCCGAGACCTTGAGCGGGCCGCCCACACCGTGATACGCATTGGCCCCGTGTTCCTGATCTTCGGATTTGCGGAAGTAGGGCAGCACGTCGGCATAGCCCCAGCCACGATTGCCCAGTTCGGCCCAGCGATCGTAGTCCTCTCGCTGGCCGCGCACATAGAGCAGACCGTTGAGCGAACTGGACCCACCCAGCACTTTGCCGCGAGGCCAGTCGATCTGGCGGCCCGCCACGTTGGCGTCCGGCTCGGTGCGATAGCACCAGTCCAGTTCCGGGTCGTGCATGGTCTTGAAATAGCCGACGGGGACGTGAATCCAGGGATTGCTATCGTGTCCGCCGGCTTCGAGCAGCAGCACCCGATTCGCGGGGTCCGCACTCAGACGATTGGCAAGCACGCATCCTGCCGAGCCTGCGCCGACGATCAGATAGTCGACCTCGTGTTCCATACCGCCTGTCTCCTGCAGTCGATGTCCCACCGCCATTGGCTGGGATGGGTTGAAACGATTCGTTTCGGTTTGTTTCGATCCAATGTCGGCGAGCGATGCGCGAATGCCAAGGGAAAAAACGTCGACGACCGAAAATTGAAACGGATTTCGCGCTTGCGGTTTCAGAACGAGGTCATTGCTGCGCTGCATCTGCGGGGTTTTACTAGGCATCGCGACACGATGCCGTGGCGCACGGCAGACATGAGACCAATGACCGCGTGAGGCACGCTCACGGGTAATCCCGAGGCTGATCGTCGTCAAATAATTGGTATATTTTGTTTCTTTTATTGAGCGACAGGTTTCGGGGCGATGAGCCCGGGGAGGCAGCGATGCAGGCAACGCGCGACACTGGCACGCTGGACGACGCAGATCTGCGCGCGAGCGACGAGGCGCGGAATCTGCGGGCGCTCGCCGTCATCGAGCGTCTTGCCTTGGCCGGGCAGCCTTACACGCTGTCGCAACTGGCTTCGCGTCTGGCGATTCCGAAAGCCACGCTCATGCGACTGATCGAAGCGCTGGAGGTGTGTGGCTACGTCGCGCACGTGCCCGATTCGCGCGGCGCAGAACGCGGTTTGTCGTTGGGACCGCGCGCGACGCGGCTCGCGCTCGTGACGCTGGCCAACAACAACTTCACGCGCGCGGCGCGCTCCTTGTTGCGTGCATTGGTGGATCGCGTGGGCGAGACGGTCAACCTCACCGCGCTCGACGGCGACGAAGTCCTTTATATCGAACGCGTGGAGACGAACGAACCGCTGCGCATGCAGATGCACCCAGGCATGCGCGTGCCGCTGCACTGCACTGCGAGCGGCAAGCTATTTCTCTCGCAGATGCCGGCGGCGCAGCGCCGGGCGGTGCTCTCTCGGCTCTCGCTCAGGCGCATGACGCCGCGCACGATTACCGACGCGAGCTTGCTCGAAGCGGAACTGGACCGGCTCGCGGCGCGAGGCATCGGCATCGACAATGAAGAGTTCGTGCGCGGGATGGTGGCCGTCGGCGTGCCCGTGCGTGCGCCCGACGATGCTAGCGTGCGCGCCGTGCTGGCCGTACATGGCCCGACGGCACGTGTCACGCTGGAGCAGTTGACGGGGCTGGTGCCGACGCTGCGCGAGACCGCGACGGCGCTCGCGCCGCTGCTCGACTGGCAGCGGGCAAGCAAGGAGGCGGCGCTGGCGAAGCGCTCGGAAGCCGAAAAATCACATGAGGATGCGGTGGGGCGAACCGAACGGGTGAAGGCCCTCTGACGGCTCAGAACGTCCGTGCGAGTTCCTTGGCGGCTTCCTGAAGTCGCGGCACGAATTCCATCGCTTTGGACAGCGACGTGCGCGATACCGGCGCGTGCACGGCCACGGCGGCGATACAGGCGCCGTCTTCCTTGAGCACGGGCGCGGCGACACAGGCGATACCCAGCACGAATTCCTCGTTATCGACGGCAATGCCCTTGTGGGCAATACGGTCGAGTTCGCTCTCCAGCAACTCGGGATCGGTCAGCGTGTTGGGGGTAAAGCGCTGGAGCTTCATCGCACGAAGCAGCGCGGCGCGTTGCTCGCGGGGCATCATCGCCAACAGCAGCTTGCCGCTCGCGCTGCTGTGCGCAGGCACATGCGAGCCGGGTTTCAGATCGAGACGCAGCGGCCACGGCGCTTCCATGCGGTCCAGGTAAAGCACCTCGGTTTCATGCAGCATCGTGAGGTTGCAGGTCTCTCCCAGATCGGCCACGAGACGGCCGAGAATCGCATGACGCATGCGGCGTGCACCCGCCTGCATCATCACGCCCAGACTCAGTTGCGCGAGTCGCGGGCCGATCACATAGGCATTCTTCTGCCCCGGTTCGCGAATCACCAGACCGCCCGCTTCGAGCGATCCGAGCATGCGGTGCAGCGACGCCTTGGGCATCTGAATGTCGTGCGCCATATCGGCGAGCGAGACCGGCGCGTCGGCAGCGACGAGATACTCCAGCAGCGCGAATGCCCGAAGTGTCGGGGTATCCGCCTTGTTGTCTGACGGGGAGTCGTGCTGAATCGCTGCGTCGTTCATATGCGCCGTTCCGGAAAATGGATCAGCGGTATTGTACCCAAACAGGTTGTCGACCGGCATTGGCAAGGTTTCCGATGCGTTTCAGTTCATCCGAATCTAGACGAGCCGCCCTGCACCGTCAATCAGTGTTTTAATTATTCGGAACAAATTGTTTCTAAAAATGGTTAACGCTATGATGCGCTGACACCGTTTTGGAAATGGATGGAGACGCCGTGATGCAGACCGCACCCCAACAACCGGATCACACCGTCGATGCCCGCACCGTGTTCGGCATCGAGACCGATCTTCAGGTCCCGGCGTTCAGCGAGCGCGACGATCATGTGCCCGAGATCGACACCGCTTACCGCTTCAATCCCGATGTGACGCTGGCGATTCTTGCCGGCTTCATGAATAACCGTCGGGTGATGGTGCAGGGCATGCACGGCACCGGCAAATCCACCCACATCGAACAAGTCGCTGCGCGTCTGAACTGGCCGTGCGTGCGCGTCAATCTCGATGGCCACATCAGTCGTCTCGATCTAGTGGGCAAGGACGCCATCGTCGTGCGCGACGGCCATCAGGTCACCGAGTTTCAGGAAGGCATCGTGCCGTGGGCGCTGCAACGGCCGGTCGCGCTGATCTTTGATGAGTACGACGCGGGTCGCCCCGATGTGATGTTCGTCATCCAGCGCATTCTCGAGCGCGATGGGAAGTTCACGCTGCTCGACCAGACTCGCGTGATTCACCCGCACCCCGGCTTTCGCATGTTCGCCACGACGAACACCGTCGGCCTGGGCAATCTGAACGGCCTGTATCACGGCACGCAGGTGCTCAACCACGCGCAGATCGATCGCTGGAATGTCGTCGCGACGCTCAATTACCTGTCGCGCGAGGACGAAGCCGGCATTGTGCTGGCGCGCGTGCCGACGCTCGACAACGAGGCGGGACGAACGCTCATCGAATCGATGCTCAGCGTGGCCGAACTCACGCGCAAGGGCTTCGCCACGGGGGACTTGTCCACGCTCATGTCGCCGCGTACGGTCATCAACTGGGCGGAGAACGTGGGCATCTTCCGCGATGCGGGACTCGCGTTCCGTCTGACGTTCCTGAACAAATGCGACGAGGCGGAACGCGCCGTGGTGGCCGAGTACTACCAGCGCGCGTTCGGTCAGGCGTTGCCGTCGACCGACGGCGGCCGCTCGCTGCTGGCCGATGCGTCATGACGATCTCGGAGCGCGAGGCGGCACGGCGCGCCGCACGTGGCGAAGCGCTTTGCGCCGCGACCGTGCGGGCGCTGACCGGCGACGCCGCGCTGCACTACAGCGGCGCGCGTCTGTGCCGGAACATGCGGGCGTTGCCGCTGCATGCGCCGCACCTGCAAATGCTGCCGCAGCCCGCCGATCAATTGGCGACCTTGCGCGGTGCGGCGGACGGCGCGGCACTGCGATTGCGTCACAGCGACACCCAATTGCATCGCAGCGTGCAGCCGGACGCGCCCATCGAGCGCCTGCTCTTCGAACTGCTGGAGCAGTTGCGATGCGAGACGCTCGTCCCGCCCGGCATGCCCGGCGTTGCGATCAACCTGCGCGAGCGCTTCGAAGCGTGGTCGCGCACGATGCATGCTACCGGCGTGGCGGACAGCCATGTCGGCCTGCTGCTGTACACCGTTGCACAGATGAGCTGGTCGCGGCTGAGCGGCTATCCCGTCATCGAGGAGACGGAAGGATTGATCGAAGCCACGCGCATGGCCGTTGCGCCGCGCATTGGCGGCGCGCTCGCAGGCATGCGCCGCACGCGCGCAGATCAGGCGGCGTTCGCCGCTTACGCGCGTGAACTGGCGTCCGATATCGCGAGCCTGATTCACGCGGCAGGGGGGGGACCCCGCGACGACGATGCCAAGGACGATGAAGACGAGAAGGGCGTGCGCAATGCCTTCTCGCTGTTTCTCGACTTCGACGAGCAGGAGGACGATGGCATCACGCTCGCGCACTCGGGCGACAGCCGCGTGCTGACGGCGTCCGGGCAAGGCTATCGCGTCTTCACGAATCGTTACGATCGCGAAGGGTATGCGGGCACACTGGTGCGCCGCGCGTTGCTCACCGAATTCCGGGAACGGCTCGACGAGCGCATCGTCGCGCAGGCGATTAACGTGCCCAGGCTGGCGCGCGCGCTCAAGATGGCGCTGGCGGTGCCGCAGCGCGACGGCTGGTCGTTTGGCGAGGAGCAAGGGCGTATCGACGGACGGCGTCTTGCGCAACTCGTCAGTTCACCTGCCGAGCGGCGGCTCTTCCGGCTGGAAAAACACACCCTGATCGCCGAATCGATGGTGAGCTTTCTCATCGACTGTTCGGGTTCGATGAAGGCGCAGATCGACGCCGTGGCGATGATTGTCGACGTGCTTTCCCGAGCGCTGGATGCGGCGGGTGTCACCAATGAAATCCTCGGATTCACGACCGGTGCGTGGAACGGCGGGCGCGCCCGCACCGACTGGCTCGCGCGCGGCAGGCCGCGCTTTCCCGGGCGTCTGAATGAAGTCTCGCATCTGATCTTCAAAGACGCGGTGACGAGCTGGCGACGTGCGCGTACCGACATCGCGGCGCTGTTTAAGGCGGACTTGTTTCGCGAGGGCGTGGACGGCGAGGCCGTCGAGTGGGCATGCGAGCGGCTGCGCTCGCGCAGCGCGAATCGTCGACTGCTCATCGTAATTTCCGACGGCAGCCCGATGGATGCGGCCACGAATCAGGTCAACGACGCGTATTACCTCGACCACCATCTTCGCGAAGTCGTCGCGCAACAACACGCGCGGGGCGACGTGGAAGTGATGGGCCTCGGCGTGGGTCTCGACCTCAGTCCCTATTACCGCAACTCGATGGCGCTGGACCTGACGAGCTCACCCGACATGACGATGCTCGCGAAGCTCGTCGACTGGATCGGCAGCGGCGGGCGTCGCACGGATGCGTAAGTGCTGCATCAGCCCTGCATGAGCGTCATCTGAGCGTTCGGCGCTGGCACAGTGCGTCACATCATCTGCCTCACGGCGCTGACCACGAGATGCGCGCCAAGCAGAATCAGCGTGAGAAAAGCGACGCGTCGCGTCATGGTCGCCGACAGCGGCGGCGGATGGCGTCTGGCGAACAGCGTCGCGAACGTGACGACGGGCAGGGCGATCGCGGCCTGCCACCCCATGGCGGCGGGAAGTTGTCCCGCGAAGGCGCTGTAGGCGGTACGGATCGACGCCGTCACCGCAAAGAGCAGGATCAGGGCACAACGAATCTGCACGAGCGTGAGCGGTTGCCGGTAGAAATAGAAGATCAGCGGTGGCCCGGAGATGCCGAACATGCCACTGAGCAAACCGCCGAAGATACCGCTGAAGAAGAATCCCGTCTCGCCCGATCGTTCCGGTCTGGGTGCGGGTCGGATGGCCGACCCGATGCCGCCGTAGAGCACGACCGCACCCAACAGCAGATGCAGCACGTTGGACGCCGTGCCGTTCAGATAATCGAAGAGCAACACGCCCACGACGACCGAGGGCACGATGCCGAGCGTTGCCGCCCGCACGGCCCGCCAGTCGACGAGATGCAACGTGCCCGGCAACGCGAGCGCGCTGTTGACAAGGGTCACCAGACTCACAAGGATGGCGACGCTCGCGACGGAGGCAAGGCCGAATGCGCTCGCACCCCCGAGCACGATCATGCCCAGCCCAAAGCCTGTCACGGTCTGGAAATACGTCGCAAGCCCCAGCAGCAGCATCAATGGCAGCGACGCCTGAATTGCCTGCCACGTCATGCCCGGATCGCGAGCGGCGAGACTCCGGTCAGCTTGGCGCGTGCGGCCTGTGCCTGCACGCAGGTCACGCCGATCACGTAATAGATGTCGTCCGCGCTGCAGCCGCGCGAGAGATCGTTCGCCGGGCGATTCAGCCCTTGCAACAGCGGGCCGATGGCCTTCGCGCCGCCAATGCGTTCCGCCAGCTTGTAGCCAATATTCCCGGCGTCGAGGCTCGGGAAAATGAGCGTGTTGGCGTGGCCTTCGGTTTGCGAATGCACGACCTTGCGTTGCGCGATCTCTTCGACGATGGCCGCATCGAGCTGCACGTCGCCATCGATGGCAAGTTGCGGCCGGGCTGCCTTGACGAGGCGGGTGGCTTCCACCACCTTGTCGACCGCCGCATGCTTCGCGCTGCCGCTCGTCGAGAACGACAGCATTGCCACGCGCGGCGGCTCCATGAGCAGGGCGCCGGCGCTATCGGCCGCCGCCATCGCGATCTGCGCGAGTTGTGCGGCGTCCGGATCGACCACCAGGGCGCAGTCCGAGAAGATCAACCCGCCCTTCATGGTGTGGAACGGCTCGCACAACATCATCAGGAAGAAGCTCGACACCAGCTTGAACGAGGGTTGCACACCGATGATCTGAATCGCCATACGCACCACGTCGGCGGTCGTGTGGACCGCACCTGCGACCGAGCCGTCCGCGTGCCCGAGACGCACCATCATGTTGGCAAAGCCCAGCGGCGTGCGCATTTCGTCGGCGGCCTGTTCGCGCGTCATCCCCTTTTTCGAACGAATGCCATACCAGATGTGGGAGAACGCTTCGGTCATGTCCGACGTTGCCGGATCGATCAGTTCCATACCGGCGAGATCGATGCGTGCGGCGTCGGCGGCACGCTGCGTTTTGCCGATGTCGCCGACCAGCACGATACGCGCCATTTTTTCCTGCGTGGCGCGTGCGGCGGCGCGCAATACGCGTTCGTCGTCCGACTCGCACAACACAATGCGCATCGGTGCGCGACGCGCGGTATCGATGATGCGGTTGATGGCTTTCATGATGTCGTCTGAATGAAAAAAAGCGCCCCCGGCACCCACAGAGCCGGGAGCGCTGTCACACGAAGAACCGCTACCGCGTCAGACGTAGTCCTTGTACTTGTCGAGCATGCGCACCGGCTTGGAGAGGGCGTCGCGGCGGAACGGATCGCCCAGTTCGCGCGTGCACATGATTTCGATGATGGTCGTCTTGCCGTGATTCATCTGGAGGTCGATGGCTTTCTTGAGGGCCGGGCCGACATCTTCCAGGCGGTCGACCACGATGCCTTCGGCGCCCATCGCACGTGCGATATTGGCAAAGCTCGGGCTTTCCAGTTCACCGGCGACGAAACGGCGGTTATAGAAGTCCACCTGGTTCTTCTTCTCCGCCCCCCACTGACGGTTGTGGAAGACCACGGCCGTGACCGGAATGTTATGGCGCACGCAGGTGAGCGTTTCCATCAGGCTCATGCCCCATGCGCCGTCGCCGGCGTAGGAGATGGCGGGACGGTGCGGCGCGGCAACCTTCGCGCCGATGATCGTCGGGAACGCGTAGCCGCAGTTGCCCCAGCTCATGGCGGCGAAGAAGCTGCGCGGCTTGTTAAAGCGCAGGTAGCTGTTGGCGACCGAGTTGATGTTGCCGATGTCGGTCGAGACCATGACGTCTTCCGGCATCGCCTTTTCCAGCTCGCGCAGCACCTGACGCGGATGCAGATACTGACCGCCATTGAAGGTCTTCTCGTGCTTCTGCTCTTCGATCATGTCGAGGCTGTACGGATCGCGCTCGTGGGTCCACTCGTCGAGTTCTTTCTCCCACGCGGCCTTCTCGGTCGCGATCTGATCGGCGCGGGCAGCGCGCGTGGCGTCGCAGACGAGGGTGCGCTCGGCCAGACGTTGCGACAGGGCGATGGCCGCCGCCTTCGCGTCGCCGCAGATGCCGACGGAGATCTTCTTCACGAGGCCCAGCATCTTGTGATCGGCGTCGATCTGGATGATCTTGGCGTTTTTCGGCCAGTAGTCCAGACCGTGCTGCGGTAAGGTGCCGAACGGTCCAAGGCGCGAGCCGAGCGCGACGACCACGTCCGCCTGCGCAAGCAGTTTCATCGCCGCCTTCGAGCCCTGATAGCCGAGCGGGCCGCACCACAGCGGATGATTGGCCGGGAACGAGTCGTTGTGCAGGTAGCTGTTGACGACCGGCGCCCCGAGGCGTTCGGCCAGGGCCTTGCACGCCTCGACGGCGTCGGCCATGACCACGCCGCCGCCCGAAATGATGACCGGGAATTTGGCCTGCGCGAGCAGTTCCGCAGCTTCGTTCAGACGCGCTTCGCCGCCGGCGCCGCGGTCCAGACGTTGCGGGCGCGGAATCTCGGCCTTGATCTGACCGTAGAAATAGTCACGCGGAATGTTGAGCTGCGTGGGGCCCATTTCGGCCATGGCGCGATCGAAGCAACGGCCGGTGAATTCGGCCATGCGTGCCGGGTGCGTCACGTGGCCCTGATACTTCGTGAACTCCTGGAACATCGGCAGTTGCCTGGCTTCCTGGAAACCGCCCAGACCGATGCCCATCGTGCCCGCTTCCGGCGTGACGATCACGACCGGGCTGTGCGCCCAGTAAGCGGCGGCAATCGCCGTCACGCAGTTGCTGATGCCCGGGCCGTTCTGCCCGATCACGACACCATGGCGGCCCGACACGCGGGCGTAACCGTCGGCCATGTGCCCGGCGCCTTGCTCGTGCACCACCGGAATCAGACGAATACCGGCAGGCGCGAAGATGTCCATGGCGTCCATGAAGGCCGAGCCCATGATGCCGAACATCTCGCTCACGCCGTTGGCGACCATCGTTTCGACGAACGCTTCGGACGGCGTCATCGTTTGCGGACCGGCGTCGGAGGCCGTCATTTGCTGGGTGGCCGAAGCCGGATCTTTGGCATTCATGGGGTGTCTCCAGTGAAAAATAAACGGAACAAATAATTCCGATTTAGTTTGCTTGTATCGAAATCTAGGGGATTCAGTGACCTTGGTCAATTGGTATTTTTATTATTTGGTACGTTTCGTATTGAAAAATGCAAATTAACATCGTTTGAAGCCCATGTTCGGCATGTCGCCTGCGCTCAGAAAAAATGCCCCGGCAGGCGGGGCGAGGCG
The DNA here is from genome assembly GCF_000934605.2 of Pandoraea vervacti. Taxonomy (NCBI): domain Bacteria; kingdom Pseudomonadati; phylum Pseudomonadota; class Betaproteobacteria; order Burkholderiales; family Burkholderiaceae; genus Pandoraea; species Pandoraea vervacti. The sequence goes on from NZ_CP010897.2 coordinate 884,307, forward strand.
TCCGGGCGGCCTTCGGGGCAATCAGAACGCCGGGCGGTCCTTGCGGAACGCGTTCTTCACTTCGATCTTCCCGTCGCGAAGCGTGAAGACGTCGACCATGCGGGCTTCGATGCGGGTGCCGTCGGCCTTCGTGCCGCGGAACGTCGATTCCGACACGCCGCGATTTCCCGTCACGAAATGCACGCCTTCGGTCCATGAGGCGTCGGGGAAGTTTTCCCACGCGGACTGGAACGCGGCGCGTACCGCGTCACGGCCTTCGAAGGTGCGCCCGAGCATGTCGGGACCGGCGACCGCGTGAAACACGCAGTTCTCGGTCATGCAGGCCATGAGAGCGTCGATGTCGTGCCGGTTCCAGGCCTCGTTGAAAGTTGTGAGCAAGTCGATGGCAGCGTCGATGGCAGCGGCGTCGTTCTGAGGGGTCATGACAAGTTCCGGAGGTTGAGGGTGAACGGATATCAACGCGCTTCGTCCTGCGCGTGATATCGCTGATAGAGAAAGCGTTGGCCAATGCGGCGAAACGGCGCGAAGCCCTCCCACTGCACGGTGCCGAACACGTTCGGGTATTGCAGCGCCGAGTCGTAGATGGGCAGATCCCACGACGGGTCGCGTTGACCGGCGATGCGCTGGGCCAGACGACGTCCGGCGTGCGCGGAGAACGACACGCCATTGCCGCCGTATCCCACGGCATAAAAGAGGCTTTGACCCGGATCGGGCTGCGTTACGCGCGGCATCATGTCGTGGCTGACGTCGACCCAGCCCCACCACGAGTAATCGATGCGAATGCCTTTGAGCGCGGGAAACTTGCGATGCAGTCCCTCGACGAGCACCGCCATATGCTTCGGATTCTGCGCATCTGCGCCGGTGATCGAACTGCGGCTGCCGATCTGCAAGCGGTTATCGGGCAGCAGCCGGTAGTAGTAGCGCAGCGTGCGCGTGTCGGTGATGACTTCGTGGGTGCGGAAGTTGGTCGCCGCGATCTCGTCCGGCGTGAGCACGCGCGTGACAAGCGAATTCGACAGAATCGGCATGATCTTCGAGCGCAGCGCTTTGGTGACGTCGTTGCGCGTATAGCCGCCGGTGGCGAACGCGACGGCCCGCGCGCGGACCACCCCGCGCGGCGTGCGCACGTGATGCACACCGTTGATCGTCTGAACGTCGAGCACGGGTGTCGACGGATGCACGCGCGCGCCCAGCGCTCGCGCCATGCGCAAATAGCCGAAGGCGAGCTTGAGCGGATGCACGCCGATGCCGTCGGGCTCGTGCAGCGCGCCGCAACTTTCCCGGTCGTCGACATATTGCTCGCTCACTTCCTCACGCGAGAGGATGCGCGTGTCGTAGCCGAAGACGTCGCGCATGACCTTCGCTTCGTTGCGCAGGAACTCCATCTTGCGCGCACGGTGCGCGATGTAGAGATGTCCACCCGGTTGCGGATCGCACTCGGGCACCTCGGCGATCAGCGATTTGAACGTGTTGAACCCTTCGCGGATTTCGGCGTCCAGACGCAACGCCGTCTCCTTGCCCCAACGGTCGATCCATTGCGAGCGGTAGAGACGCCCGCTGGCATTCTGTCCCTGGCCGCCATTGCGGCTCGTGCATCCCCAGCACGTCTGGTTGGCTTCGAGCACGGTCGCGCGAATGCCGTGCTCACGTGCGAGAAACAGCGCGGTGGACAGTCCGGTGAACCCGGCGCCGACGATGACGACGTCGACGTCGGCATCGCCGGCAAGCGGCCCGTCGTCTTCCGGCGGCTCGCCCGCCGTAGCGACCCAGTAAGTGGGTGCGTAGTCCATACCCAGACCGGGCCCGGATGAGACTAACGGATCGTAAAGCGGATCGTATGGCGATGCGGAGCGACGATCCAGCGCGAAGGATTCAATCGTACCCACGTTAGGCTCCTGACGAAAATGAGCCAATACTGCCAAGAACATTTTTCCCGGATTAGTACCACCGCCAACTTGTGATGGTGCCAGCGCGAAGCGGCAGCGCAGCAGCGTTTTCGGCGACGCAGAAGTCCCTGCCTGGCACCACACTTTTGTGCGATGTGGCTCTAAACGGCACGAATTTTGGCTGGGGATACTGGGCCAGACAGCGGGCCACTGGCCGTCATCCGGCGGCGTGGCCGGTGCGAACGAAGCAAACGAAGCGAACGATGGGTCGCGAAGCGGAGACAGAACATGTTGAGATTGCTGATAGGTCTTGGGTTGCCGTATCTCGGTGTCGTGGGTCTGTTGCCATGGGCCGCATCCGTCGAGCGGTATGTGCTGGGCGTGCCGTTCATCTACGGCTGGATCTTCCTGTGGTTCGTGCTCACGTCCGTCTGTCTGTGGCTGTGCTGGACGCTGTTCGACCGGCACATCGTCGAAGACCCGGCCTGATCGCCGCCCCCCGTCGTTCTCCTGCAAATACCTTCAACCTCGCAAACCTGCGAACCCGGAGATTGCGTTGATGGCAACCCTCATCTTTGCCGGCTTCATTCTGTTGTCGGTCTATCTCGCTCTGCGAGCGCGCGGTGGACGTGGTCCGCAAAGCGTTCACGACTTTTTCGTTGCGTCACGTCAGTTCGGCGCGTGGCTGGTGTTCTTTCTTGCGGCCGGCGAGATCTACAGCATCGGCACGATGGTTGGATTTCCGGGCGGCATTTATGCCAAGGGTCCCACGTATGGCGTGTGGTTCCTCGGCTACATCCTGCTGGCCTATCCCGTCGGCTACTTTCTTGGCCCGAAGATCTGGGACGCGGGCAAGCGATATAACGCCATCACGCTGCCGGATCTGTTCAAGGGGCACTTTCAGAGCCGCTTCCTGGAGTTGGTCGTCGCGGTGACGGCCATCGTCTTCCTGTTGCCGTGGGGGCAGTTGCAATTCACCGGACTGGTGGCGGCGCTCAAGGGGTTGGGGTGGAATTTTCAGCCGCTGTGGCTCATCTGCTTCTCGGCGATGCTGGCCTTCGTCTACATTGCGATTGCCGGTGTGCGCGCCTCGGCCTATATCGCCGTGCTCAAGGACGTGCTGATGGTCGTCGCCATCGTCGTCACCGGCGTGGCGGTCGCGTGGGAGGCGGGCGTCACGCCGGTGTTCCAGGCGGCAAGCGAGCACGTGAGCAACGCCATGAGCACGCAGCAGCTCACGTTCGCCATGACGACGATCGTGTTTCAGTCGCTCGGCATGTATGTGATGCCGTTCGGCGTGCAGAACTTCTTTACGGCGAAAAGCGCAGCCACGATTCGCCGCACGCAAGTGGCGATGCCGCTGTACATGCTGATGTATCCGTTCCTGGTGCTGGCGTCTTATTACGCGATCAGCCGCAACATTGCGCTGGCGTCACCGAACGAAGCCTTCTTTGCTGCCGTGACGCAACTGCTGCCGTCGTGGCTCGTCGGCCTTGTCGCAGCAGGCGCCGCGCTCTCCGGGCTACTGGTGCTCGCCGGCATTTGCCTCGCCCTCGGGCCGATCGTCACGCGCAACATTCTTTCGGGCATGCCCGAGCATCGCCAGAAAACCAGCTCGAAGCTGGTCATCGTGCTGTACCTGCTGGGCTCGATCGTTTTGACGTTGCTCACGCCGAACCTGATGCTAACGCTCATCAATATGGCCTACTACGGCGTGACGCAGTTCCTGCCGGGCGTGATTGCCGTGGTGTTTCGCCTGCGCGTGCGTGCGACGGCAGTCGCTGCCGGTGTGCTCGCCGGTCAGGGGCTGGCGCTCGTGCTTTACTACAAGAATCCGGACCTCGGCGGAGTGAATCTCGGGCTGATCTGCCTGATCGTCAACGTCGTGGTGATGTCGGTGTTCAACGGGCTGCTGGGCGGTAACCGCGCGCGCGCCATGGACGCAGGCGTCGGTGCGCTTTCCCCCTCCAAGAAATAACCATGACGGACAGGATGACAGACAAAGACAACCCCTCGGGCGGTCGCGACGACATTCGCGTGTACGTTGCCCGCAAGATCGTCACGATGAACCCGGCGCAGCCGGTAGCGACGCACGTTGCCGTGTGCGATGGCCGAATTCTCGCCGTGGGCGGACCCGAAGACATGCGCCGCTGGACCGACGCGGCCCCCATCGAAACACTGCGCGACAAAGTCCTCATGCCCGGTCTGGTAGAAGGGCATTGCCATCTGATGGAAGGCGCGATGTGGGACGCCGTCTATGTCGGTTACTACGACCGGCGCGGCCCGGACGGTCGACTATGGGAGGGGTTGAAGACCCCCACGGAGGTCCTCGCCGGGCTTCGCGACGCCGAGCAACGCATGACCGATGCCCAAAAGCCACTGCTCGCGTGGGGTTACGATCCCATCTTCTTCGAGGGCACGCCACTGGTCGCGCGCGATATCGACGCCGTGTCGATGACGCGCCCCATTGCGATTCTCCATGCGAGCGTCCATCTGATGAACGTCAACACGCCGATGCTCGAGCTTGCCGGCATCGATGGCGATACGGACGTCGAAGGCGTCGTGATCGGGGCGGATGGCGAACCGACCGGCGAGTTGCAGGAGTTCGCGGCGATGTTTCCGGTGTATCGCGTGATCGGTGAAGGCTTGTCGATCGCCGCAAGCGAGAGTCCGCGCGCGATCTGGAATTTCGCACGCGTGGCGCAACTGGCCGGGGTGACGACCGCCACCGACCTCGTGAACGACCTGACGCCCTCAGGTAACGCCAATTTGCACGAAGCGACGGCCGATCCGCAATACCCGATACGCATTGTCCCGGCATTCGCGCCGCAGCGCTGCCCGGAGGGCGGCCCGCAGCGGGTCATCGATGCACGCGAGGGCAACACGGACAAACTCCACTACGGGCCGGTCAAATTCATTGTCGACGGATCGATTCAGGGGTTCACCGCGCGTCTGCGCTGGCCGGGTTATCACAACGGCAAGCCGAACGGACTGTGGCTCATTGCGCCTTCGCAACTGGTCGAGACGTTCATGCCGTTTCACGCGACCGGGCTGCAGTTGCATATCCATACGAATGGCGATGAGGCGACGGAGGTGGTGCTCGATGCCATCGAAACATTGCTTCAGGCGCATCCCCGGTCGGATCACCGTCATACGTTGCAGCATTGTCAGATGGCCGACATTGCGCAGCTCACACGGGCGCAGCGACTCGGCATGTGCGTGAATTTCTTCGCGAACCACGTGTACTACTGGGGCGACGCGCATTACGAACAGACGATGGGCCCGGATCGTGCCAACCGCATGGACGCCGCCGAGATCGCACGCCGGATCGGTCTGCCGTTCGCGCTGCACTCCGACGCTCCCATCACGCAGCTCAATCCGCTGTTTACCGCATGGTGCGCGGCAAAGCGCGAGACGTCTTCAGGGCGTGTGTTGGGCGAGTCGTTGCGATTGCCGGTCGACGACGCGCTGCGCGCCATCACGCTGGGCGCCGCATTCTCGCTGGGCATGGATCATCTGATCGGCAGTATCGAAGTGGGCAAATATGCCGACTTCGCCGTGCTCGACGTCGACCCGCACGAGGTGCCCGTCGACGACCTGCGGCAGATGCCGGTATGGGGCACGGTACTCGGCGGCGAGATCTTTCGCGCGCCCGCATGATGACCGCAGCGACGGTTGACAGCGCCGGGACGACATCCGGGACGCCATCCGGGTCGGCAGCCGCGCCGCAGCCGGTGCCGATGATCGTGCTCGGCGGATATCTCGGCGCCGGCAAGACGACCATCGTCAACGCGCTGCTGCGCAATGCCAACGGCCTGCGCGTGACAGTGCTCGTGAACGACTTCGGTTCGATCAATGTCGACGCCTCGCTCATTCGAGAGCGCGGCGACGACGTCATCGGACTCGAGAACGGTTGCGTGTGCTGCACCATCGGCGGGCGTCTCGTCGAGACGCTGATCGCGATCGGCGAGCGTGACGTGCGCCCGGATTTGCTGGTGATCGAGGCAAGCGGCGTGTCCGATCCGATGCGAATCGCACAGGTCGGACTCCTGGACAAGGCATATCGGCTGCATGGCATTGTGGTGGCGGTGGACGCGAGCGGGATTGCGCAAACCCTGGCGGACCGATACGTCGGCGACATCGCCGCGAAGCAGATCCTCTCGGCAAGCACACTGGTGATGACCAAGGCAGATCTCGTCTCGCCAGAGGCCTTGCAGGCGACCACGACGCGGCTCGCCGAACTCGGCGCAACGCAAATCGTCGTGACATCGGACATGGGCGTTGTGCCACCGGCGATTCTGTTCCCCGTTCATGCGCTGACGCTGCCAGGCGCATGGTTTCGTCCGAGGCCGCTCGGGGGCGCGAATCGCACGTTGCCCGCAGGACTGCGCAGCTTCGTCTGGCGTTCGGCGGGTGAGGTGGATCGCGCCCGCCTGAAAGCGGCATTCGCGCGGTATCCCGGAAAGCTGCTGCGTGCGAAAGGATTTGTGAGTCTCGCTTCGGTCGGCATGAGCGAGGTCCATGTCGTGGGTTCGCGGGTGGCCTTTACCCGACACCCGGACATGGCGGTGCAACCCTCGTCGATGGTTTTCATCGGCGTCCTATCGGATACCGAAATCGCGGGCCTGCGAGACCTGTTGCAGGCGGCGTGCATCGAGTCATCGCCCAGCCCGGGCTAGCCGAATTTCGAAAGGGCGTATGCGCGAGCGGGCGCTAATCTGAAGCGGTCATTTCTTATGGACGTCACCGCGATCATGAACCCGCTCAACTCGATCTCCTTGCCGAATCTCACGCACGCCCAATTCCCGTTTCCGAGTTATCCCGAGAAGGATCTGAGTTCTCGTCGCTCGGATGCGCTGGCCAAGTTCAATACGCTGGCCAATCAACCGGAGCACGCCACTCCCGAACTGTTCCGCACGTTCCTTTCCGACTTCACGCGAATGGGGTGGTGGGACGTGCTCGCCGATCTCTTTTTACGATCCGGGGCAAAACGGGAGATCCTCAACGCCGTGGCGATTTGTCATGTCGCATCGTTTCCGGCGGGGCGCGAGTTTCTCTGGAATGCGCAGTCGTCGTTCGGCGATCACTCGTTTCACGAGCATGTCGTCCTGCTGGTAACGGAACTCGACGAAAGCACTCGCGCTCACATGCTCGGAAATCCGACGCTCGGCGAGGACGGCATGATCCTCATGAGCATCGGCGACACCGGACTCCATCTGCCACTCACGTCGGTATGTCTCGATTGTCCCGGCCTGCTGTCGCACGAGGCCGTGGCCAACATGTTGCTCGCGAAGGATGACACTTCCCGAACGCTGCTCGGGCGCGTTGCCGATAGCGTGGCCAGCGAGCGCAAGGGTGTCGGAGACGCCACCTGCAATGCGCTCTGGTATGCGCTGCTCGCCGGCATGAGCCAATGTTCGGCGTTTTACGACGCCGCGCAACCGTCGGATGTCCGGGATCTCGCGACCGTGTATTTGTCGGCTGCCCAGTCGACGGAAAATGCGAATGAGATTGCATCGGCGCTGAGTCGCTGCGCCCGACTGCTGGAAAGAAAGGAGGACTGGGGGAATGCCGCGCAAATGCGCTGTGCCCTGGCCGCTCACTATGCCGATCAGGCGAGCGACCCCGGCATGCATTCGCAAGACGACAGCCCGCAGGCGCTGACCCGCGTCGCCGTTCACGAGTCCATCACTGCGGCGCGATGTCTCGAAAAAGCGAATGAGGCACGCGCGGCCACGGAATGGTTGCAGCGTGCACAGGGACATTTCGACCAGCTGGTCGCCGAGAGCGACTTCGATTTCCTCTCGCGTACCGGAGAGCGGCTCTATGCGGCGTACGGTAACGTCAACTGGCCCGAAGCGGGTCAACGGTTGGCGGCGGATATGTGCCGCCTCGCCGAAACCCGGGGGCCGTTACTGAAGACCAATGCGTTCCATCGGCAGTATGCGAATTGGGTGCGCAGGCTCGACGCGATGTTCTAGGCGTCGCAGCGCTGTGCCGTCATGCGCGCGACGGCCGTCGGCTTCCCATGAAGGATGGGCAAAAGGCGAGGCCGACGGTGGCGATAAATGAAAGGTGCCTGTCCCATGTGAGGCGCAGACTGCCTGAATCGCATCTGCCGACGAGTCACCGTCCATGGAAAATTCGATCGAGGCCGCTGTCAGGAACTTCCCGGTGACCGGCTATCCGGGCATGCGCCTGAGCGACGAGCGTGTCGCCGTGCTGGCGCAGTACAACGAGATTTTCGAGAACGGACTTCGTCCCACGTCGCATCAGTTCAGGCGGTTCATGGAGAACTTCTGGTATCTGGGCCCGCTCGATGCCATGGTGCAATCGCTGAGTCGGGACAACAAGAAGCGATTGTTGTCCTGTGCTGCGCTCTGCCATGTTGCATCGTCCGGGCTCGGGCGCGACTACCTGAATGCGCGCGGCGATCTACCGCTTGCCGATGACGATTCCGCGTCGTTCCTGAGCGCCATGCCACCCGACACCCTGAGAAGCATGCTCGCCAACGCCGAGATCGGGGATCGATGCATGATCGTCATGACCTTGCCGACACTTGACCTGCGGGTCTCCCCCGGGGCGTCCTGTTTCGGCAATGGCGCCAATGCGTTGTCGGTCAGCGACGCCAAGCTGCTGCTTATCGAGATGCAGGCGGACGGCACGACGTTGCTGGAAAAGTTTGCGGCCGAGATGCGAAACGCCGGGGCGCCGATTTCCGACATGGCGGTATGGAAGGCGTGGTACGCGCTCATCAGGAAATGCATCGACGACAAGACCGTGGGCAGTCTGCATGCCAGCCCGGTCATTCACTCGGCGCTAGGCGACGCGTTGAGAGGGTTGGTCCGTCGAATGTCCGGGGATCTGTATCGGGACCCCGAGCCGTTTTCCGTGCACGAGGCAATGAAATACTGCGTCGATGCGTATTGCGCCGCGAGCGATTGACGCGGTTGCGGGCAGGCGTACCTCGATCTCGCCAGCCATCACAAAGCGAATGGCGAGTACGACCTGGAGAGCAACTGTTACCGCTCGGCAAGCATCAAGCTGGTTCACGGTGTCAAGGCGCTATGGACCGAGCGCCGGGCCGAGGCCATGAAGTGCTACGAACTCGCCGTCGAAGCATGCAGAAGAGACGATAACGCTGCGGCGGAGCGTGAGGTCACGCAACTCGTGGAGACACTCCGGCAGAGCGATGCCATGACATTGACGGCGAACCTGCGCGCCCGCGTGGAGCAGGTCGGCGCTGAACTGGAGGCAATCCGGGAGGAACTCGATCTGGCTGGCCGATCCGATGGGCAATTCACATGGGACATGATCGGCGGATTCGAAGCTTTCGATGCATTCGCGGCATTGGGCGCATCGGGCGCATTGGGCGGGGCGGGTGCGTCGGGTCCGGCGGGCGGTACTGAAAACGCCGAACACAATTTCAACACGATGTCGGCGCGACATCACCCGTCGCCCGTCTCGATCACACAACCTGCAACCGAACCAGACAATGCCGCCGATCTTCTGCGCCACCCACGCGAACTTTCACACGTCGCCGTTTCCGAGCACGAATCCGAGCGCGCGCCGATTGGCGATACTCAATGAATTCAACCAGCAGTGTCTCGGCGGATTCGACCTGCCCGACCGGGTGTTTGCCGATTTCCTGAAGCGCTTTCGATCGATGGGGCCACTGGATGTGGTGTCGAGTCACCTGGCGGGCAATCGTAAGGCGGATCGTCTGTACGCCGCAGCGCTTTGCCATGTGGCGTCCATCGGGGGTGGGCGTGATTATCTGCAACGCGTCGGCAAGCTCGAGCTTGCCGACCATTCGGCCTTGCTGCTACTTAACGCGATGCCATCGGGGCAGCGTGCCGCCATGCTGGACGGGGCGACGTTGGGCACGCATCTCCAGATCGTTCTGACCTTTCCGGGCATCGACCTGCGCATGGCGTTGGGGGCATCGTGCTTCGGAGACGGACAGGGGGCGCTGACACCGGCACAGACGAGGCGCTGGTTCCTGCAGTGCAACGAGGAGGACGGAGGGCGTGCCCGGCAAGGCGGGAGGATATCGGTGGCGGAAAAGTTCGTCAGCGAGACCGGAAGCGAAATCGGAAGCGAAATCGATAGCGAAGTCGGCGAAGCGGCGCGAAGCCCGGACCTTCAAAGTTGGCGAACCTGGTGCGCGTTGACGCAGCGATGCATCGACGCCCGTCCTGTGGCTGACGTCAGAGGGCAGCCCCGCGTGATGGAAACGCTCGGTCATGTGTGGCACGCGCTGGCCAGAACGGCGCCTCAGAGCCTGACCGACGCGACATCGATCTCCGAATTGCTCTGGAAGAGCGCGGCGGCATTCGCTAACGTCGACGATCTGAAGACGTATGGCCGAGTGAAGGCAGAGGCCGAGAAGTTCGACAAGCAGGCAGTGAAGAATCGGGCCAATGCGACGAGGCGAACATGGCGCCCGGCGGATGAATTGACGGCCATCCGATTTCGGAGCCGCTACGCTGCCGTTCCCCTGGAATCGCATCGCGATAGTGGCAGTGGCAATGCCGGATCGGCGTCTCTCAACGCGAAAACGCTGTGATTGCCGCAAGCGCGAAAGCGGTCTGCGGCGGACGCCGGACGCTTGTCCCCGTCCGCCGTCCGCCGCCACCCTCAGATGTCGAACTCGGGATCCGGTGAGCGAAGCTTGCGCCAGATCGAACGCACGGTAAAGGCGAGCAGTAGCACGGTGAGGCTCACGATGCCGAGCGCCAACGGCGTGCGCTGATCGGGAATGAAGGCCATCGCACCGACGATCGACAGCATGCCGACGATGGCGACCCATGTCAGATACGGGAATCCCCACATGCGCACTTTCAGCTTGCCCGGGGATTCACGCGCCAGGCGCTTGCGCAGCTTGAGCTGCGAGAAGGCGATGAGCACGTACACGAAGATCGCCACGGTGCCATACGAATTCACGAGGAACGCGAAGACCGTGTCGGGGGAGACATACGACATCACCACCGCCACGTAGCCGAACAGGGTGCCGACCAGAATTGCGCGTACCGGCACACCCCTCGCGTTGAGTTTCGCGAGCGAGCGAGGCGCATCGCCCCGGCGCGTGAGTGCGAAGAGCATGCGTGAGGACGCGTACAGTCCGGAGTTCAGCGCTGAGAGCACCGCGGTGAGCACCACGGCGTTCATGATGTGCGCCGCTGCCGGAATGCGCATCGCTTCGAGCGCGCTGACGTACGGCGTCGCCATCCCGGCCGAATTCCAGGGCACCAGCATGACCACCAGCAGGATCGAGCCGATATAGAAGAAGAGCACGCGGCCAATGACCGAGTTCGTCGCCCTGGCCACGGCTTGCTGCGGCTCGGCCGCTTCGGCGGCGGCAATCGTGACGATTTCCGCACCGAAGTAGAACCCGGTCGCCGCGACTGCGCCGGCCATCACCGGGCCGATGCCGTTCGGCATGAAGCCGCCGTGCGAGAGCAGGTGTCCTGTGCTTGCCACGGCCCCCGGCCACATGCCGAAGACGAAGAGTGCACCGAGGAACAGGAAGACGACGATGGCCGCCACTTTGATCGACGCGAACCAGAACTCGAATTCGCCGTACGACGCCACGGAGACCAGATTCGTGAGCGTGAGCACCACGAGCAACGCCAGACTGATGGCCCATGCCGGAATGTCCGGTAGCCAGAACTGGATCAGGTTGGCGCCGGCGACGGCTTCGACGGCGACCACGATCACCCAGAAGTACCAATACATCCAGCCGGTCAGAAAACCGGCCAGCTCGCCGCCGACCGGTTTGTCGTTCCACGCGAGTCGCGCGTATTCGTAAAACGAGCCGACCGCGGGCAGCGCACACGCCATCTCGCCGAGCATGCGCATGACCAGCACGACCAGTGCGCCGGTGATCAGAAACGACAGCACGGCCGCCGGGCCGGCAGCATGCACCACGACGCCGCTGCCGACGAACAGTCCGGCGCCGATCACGCCGCCGAGCGCGATCATGCTCATGTGACGTTGTTTCAGGCTCGATTGCAGATGCGTTCCGTGTTCACGGTTGGCCATGGCGACCTCCTGTGAGCGGGCATTCGGTGCGGGGGATGACTGCGAGGGCTGCAACGAGGGGGAACTGCCGATGAATGTCTCAACTGCCACACAACCTCCTGAATACATGGTTTGGACGTCAGGGGCGGCGACGTGAGATGAGGGGGCGCCGCCCTGCGTCTTCTTCTGATGACCGACTATGACCAACGCAACCGCTTTTTCACGATCAGATCTTGCCTTTCCACGGGACCAGCACGCGCTCCAGATAGCGCATGATGAGATCGAAGCCGAAGGCGAAAAAGCCGATCACGATGATCCCCATGATCACGATGTCCGACGCGAGGAACTCCGCCGCGTTGAGCACCATGAACCCGAGACCGCTCGATGCCGCCACCATTTCGGCGGCCACCAGCGTGGTCCAGCCCACACCGATACCGATGCGCATGCCGGTGAAGATCTCCGGCAGCGCCGATTTGACGATCACGTGCATGACGATCTGGCGCGGTGACGCGCCCATCGAATAGGCCGCGTGAATCTGTTCCATCGACACCGAGCGCACCCCTGCCCGGGCCGCAATGGCCAGCGGTGCGAAGATCGCCAGATAGATGAGGAAGACTTTCGAGAACTCGCCGATACCGAACCAGATGATGACGAGCGGCAAGTAGGCCAGCGGCGGCAACGGGCGATAGAACTCGATAGGCGGGTCGAAAACGCCGCGCCCGATGCGCGACACCCCCATCAGAATGCCCACGGGAATCGCCGTGACGCACGCTAGCGCGAACGCGCCGAATACGCGATACAGGCTGGCGAGGGTGTGTTGCCACAGCGTGGAGCCGGCGAAGCCTTCGGTCGAGACCTGAATGAACTTCTCGACGATGGCGCGCGGTCCCGGCAGGAACAGCGGCTTGATCATGCCCGACGAGGTGATCGCCACCCACAGCAACAGCAGGGCGACGACGGTCACGACGCTGATCGCGAGGCTGGGCCCCTGCCCGGGGGCGCCGAACGATTCGCCCGCCTTGACCGGACGCGGGGCAAACATGCGTGCGAGCAAACCGCGACGACGCGCAGTGCGCAGTGCATTGGGCGTGCCGGCGGGACGCTGTGCACCGCCCACGGCGGTGGCTGTGGCGTGAGGATTGGCGACGGGTTTGGTCATCATGATGGCTCGTCTCCCGCGATCAGGCGGCGACCGCGCTGGCAGACGTCGTCTGCCCGGCGCGCTCGTCACCGTAGATGATGCTGAGCACGGTTTCGCGCATGGCGATGAAGTCGGGGCTCGACTTGATGGCGCGTGCATCGCGGCATTCGAGATAGCGCTTGTTGAAGTCGAGTTCGTAGGTGTGCGTGATGCGGCCCGGGCGCGGCGACATGACGATCAGGCGGCTCGCGAGGAACAAGGCCTCCTCCACGCTGTGCGTGATGAAGAAGATCATCTTCTGTGTCTCGCGCCATACGTCGAGCAGCAGTTCCTGAATGGTCTCGCGGGTGAGGGCGTCGAGCGCGGCCATCGGCTCGTCCATCAGCAGCATCGACGGATTGCAGGTGAGCGCGCGGGCAATCCCGACACGTTGTTGCATGCCGCCCGAGAGCTGGTAAATCATGTGATGGTGAAAGTCCTGCAAGCCGACGAGTGCAAGGTTGCGCGCTGCACGCGCGCGTCGCTCGGTCTTGGGGATGCCTTGCAGCTTCAGGCCGAATTCGGTGTTTTCCATCACGCTCAGCCACGGCAACAGGGCGTGCTTCTGGAACACAACGCCGCGATCGGCGCCGGGGCCTTCGATGGGCGCGTCGCCGAGCAGCAACTCGCCGGAGGTCGGCGCAATGAATCCGGCCATCAGACTCAGCAGTGTGGTCTTGCCGCACCCCGAGGCGCCGAGCGCCACGACGAAATCGCCGGGGGCGATGCTCAGATCGACGTGGGCGAGCGCTTGCACCTGCTCGCCGGGGCGCCGGCCCGGATACACGACGCTGACGTCGTTGACGATGAGTTGTTCCATGAAGCCCTTCTCCAGACGATGCAGCGATCGAGGAGGGGAAGGCGCGCCGCGATATCGGCGGCGCGTCGGCCCCGGTACGGCTTACTTCAACTTGAGTGCGGCGTCGACGTAACGCGACGTGACATACGGGGTGTAGTCCGCCTTGACGGCGTTGATTTTCTGCTGGCTTTTCAGAAAATCGGCAGTGTCCTTGAGGGCCTTCGCGGCGCGGCTGTCCTTGCCGCCGCCCAGCCAGTCGGCGGACGCTTGCTGCTGTGCCGACGGATAGGCGTAGAGCGACAGCGCGCCGGGCACGTCTTCCGGCTTGCCGCCGATCATTTTCACGATGGCCTTGACCTGAGGCGAAGTGGCGGTCCAGGCAGCCTGATTGCTTCGGTACGCGGCGTCGGCATCGGCGATCGCCTTGACGAACTTCGCCATGAAATCGGCGTTCGCTTCCCCCCATTGACGGTCGACCGCAATGCCATCGAACGTCGGCTTGCCTTGTTTGGACAATTCGCCGGACGTGATCAGCACGTGCCCGCTTTGCTTGATCTGCGCAAGCGCCGGGTCCCACACGTACGCGGCATCGATGTCGCCGCGCTCCCATGCGGCCACGATCTGGTTCGGCTGCATGTTGAGCACCTGGACTTCCGTGGGTTTGATGCCCCACTGTTGCAGCGCGAACATCGTGTGGTAGTGCGTGGTCGAGACGAACGGCACGCCGATCTTCTTGCCCTTGAGATCGGCCGGCGTCTTGATGTTCGACGCATTGCGAACGACCAGCGCTTCGGCCTTGTTGATGTCGTCAAGGATCCAGAACAGTTGCAGATCGAGCCCCTGCGAGACCGCAGCGGCCATCGGGCTGGAGCCGAGCACGCCGATCTTGATGTCGCCGGAGGCCAGAGCGGTCGCGACCTTCGCCCCGGATTCGAACTGACGCCAGTGGATCTTGTAGCCGGTCGCCTTCTCGAACTCGCCGCCGGCGATGGCGACCAGCCACGGGTCGACGATCTGCTGGTAAGCGATCGTCACCTCCTTTTGCTGCGCCTGCGTCGTCGCGGGGAGTGCGGCTGCCGCCAGCGCCGTGGCAGCGAACGCCCGTCGCAGCCGGTTCGGAAGTCCAGTCATGGTTCACCTCTAATCGGAAAGTTTTCGGTGGAACACTCGGGTTGACGCGTGCGGTGTGACAAACCGGCGCCAAGTGACTGCATCATTGCCGCGCACTATTTTGTTCGTTAGAGCCAGTTGGCCGCATTTGATGATGCCAACTGGTCCAGTGACGTCGGAATCGCCTCGCAAGGCGCATGGATACTCGAATCCGCCCCGTTTTCGACCGTCTTCGGATAAACCCCAATTCGGAATTAACGTCACCGTCTCATGAGTAATAATTGACGTTCTGGAAGTGACATAGAAAAAGGGGACGCGATGTCGAGCCGGATTTCTGCGGCGATGTGGAACCAGTTGTTTTCCGTATCGGCGCGCGCGGGCATGAGTCTGCAAAGCCAGATTCGCCAGATGCTGGTGTCGGCGATTCTCGACGAGCGCCTGATGCGCGGTGCGGCGGTGCCGTCCTCGCGCGAACTGGCCGAAGGGCTGGGCGTGGCGCGCAATACGGTCGTGCTGGCTTACCAGCAATTGGTCGACGAAGGCTATCTGATCGCGCGCGAGCGGCGCGGGTACTTCGTGAACGGCGATATTCTTGCGCCGCGAGTCGGGTCGCAGGGCGTGCCGAAGGCGGCGGCCAGCGCGGAGCCGGAGGCGGCTGGCGCCATTGCGCCGCTGGATCCGTCCACTCCGGACTGGGAAGGCCGTTATGTCGTGCGTCCGTCGGCGCAGCGAAACATCGTCAAGCCGATCGACTGGCAGCAGTACCAGTACCCGTTCATCTACGGGCAGTTCGATCCGACGATGTTCCCGACGGCAGACTGGCGCGAATGCTGCCAGAAGGCGCTGACCGTCATGGAAATTCGCGACTGGGCGCCGGACATGATCGCGCGCGACGACGAAACGCTGATCCAGCAAATTCGCACGCGCGTGTTGCCGCGGCGCGGCGTGTGGGCCGATGCGGACGAAATCGTGCTCACCAACGGCGCGCAGCAGGCGCTGTATTTGCTCGCGGACCTGCTCGTCGGCGCGCGCACGACCGTGGGCGTGGAAGATCCCGGGTATCCGGACGCCCGCAATATCTTCGCGATTCGCACCCCGAAGCTGATCGGCTTGCCTGTCGACGAACATGGATTGCCGGTGGACGATCGTCTGTCGCAATGCGATTACGTGTACGTCACGCCGTCCCATCAATGCCCGACCACGACCACCATGCCGCTTGCCCACCGCGAAGCGCTGCTGCGGCGCGCGGAGGCCGACGACTTCGTGCTCATCGAAGACGACTACGAAAGCGAGAACAGCTATTCGGACATTCCGATCCCAGCGCTCAAGAGTCTCGATCGCAGCGACCGGGTCATCTATATCGGCAGCCTGTCGAAGTCTTTCGCGCCGGGATTACGGTTGGGTTACATCGTGGCGCCGGCGGCGCTGGTCAATGAACTGCGTGCCCTGCGCCGGTTGATGATCCGGCATCCGTCGGCGTTCATTCAGCGCTCGTTCTCCATGTTTCTGGCGCTGGGGCATCACGACGCATTGTTGCGGCGTCTGGCCGACACCTATGCCAACCGCGCGGAGGTGCTGAGCGAGGCGCTGCGCACCCATCTGCCGGAAGTCTCGTTCGTGCGTGTCAAGGGTGGGGCGTCGTGCTGGGTGCAGGGCCCGCCGCAGCTCAATGCCAATGTGCTGGCTGCGCGCGCGAAGTCGCGTGGGATTCTGATCGAACCGGGCGACGTGTTCTTCATGGGCGACGCACCGCCGCGCAACATGTTCCGTCTGGGGTTTTCGTCGATACGGCTCGAACATATCGAGGCGGGAGTCATGGCTCTGGCCGAGGTCATGCGCGAGACGATGGCGGACGCGGCGCCGACTGCAAGGTAGTCGGGGCGTCGGGGCGTTGGCATGCCCGGTCGAAGCCGGGCCATCCGCGCAGCCCGTCAGGGTGTGCCGTTGCGTCCGTAAAGGCGGAAGCCTTCGCGCTCGGACAGGCGATCGTAGTAGGCCGACACGGCTTCGAGCTGCGGGCGCTCGATCGGTACGGTGAACCAGCGGTGCACCGACAGACCGACCGGAATGTCCGCCAATGTGAACGTCTCCCCGCTCACGAACGCCTGCGTGCCTTGCAACTGCTGTTCTAGCACGCGCATGAAGTCGTTCCAGCGCGCGGTGTTGGTGGCGAGCGCTTGCGGGTCTTCGTAGCCGGGGGCGCGCCGGACCAGCGAGAGGAACGCATACTTCCATGCCGGGTTCAGGTCGGAGGACTGCCAGTCGATCCATTGATCGACGCGGGCACGCTCGCGCGGCGCGACGGGGTAGAGGTCGGCGCGCTCACGCGAGCCGGCGAGGTAGCGCAGAATGCTGTTCGACTCCCACAGCACGAAGCCGTTGTCTTCGAGCACCGGCACCATCAGATTCGGGTTGAGCGTGGCGAACGCCGGGTCGTCCAGCTGGCGCGACGCGTGGCCGTCGCCCCAGGGTTCGTTCACGAACGGGATGCCGAGTTCGTGACAAAGCCACAACACCTTGCGCACGTTGATGGACGAGGGCCTGCCGAGAACACGAAGCATAGAAGTCCTTGAATCCGGGGGAGCGATGACGCGATTCTAGGCTTGTGATCGGCGCATTGACAGATACAGATGCTCGCTGTGGCGGCCGGAACAGTTCGGACTTCGCCTGCGCTCCGGCGCGCGGCCGGGGGACCGCATTTCATGCGTTTCGTATAATCCTGCGCTCACGACTTTCATTGCCATCGGCGCAGGAACCCCGCATGAACAGCAGGAGCAAGGCGACACTCATTGGTCTGAGCGCGGTGGCGCTCTGGGCGTCCATCGTGGCGTTGATTCGCGACGTGAGTGTCAGTCTCGGGGCAACGGGCGGCGCTGCGGCGATCTATTCGGTGGCCTCGGTATTCCTCGTGCTCACTGTAGGGTTTCCGAAATTGAGCACATTTCCCCGCCGTTACCTGCTGTGGGGCGGTCTGCTTTTCGTTTCCTACGAGCTGTGTCTGTCGCTGTCCATCGGCTATGCGAATTCCTCGCGTCAGGCGATCGAAGTCGGCATGGTCAATTACCTCTGGCCGACGTTCACGCTCGTGAGCGCCATCGTCTTTAACAAGCAACGCGCGAACTGGCTGGTGGCGCCGGGTTTCCTGCTGTCGATGCTTGGCATCTGCTGGGTGCTCGGCGGCGATCAGGGGTTGGACCTGCCGGGCATGCTCGGGAACATCGCCGATAACCCGCTGAGCTATGGCCTGGCGTTCGTCGGCGCGATCCTCTGGGCCGCTTACTGCACCGTGACCGCGAGAATCGCCGATGGCAAGAACGGTGTGACGCCGTTTTTCATGCTCGTGGCTGTGGCGCTCTGGATCAAGTTCGTTGCCGACGGCGGGGGGGCCATGTCGCTCGACCTTCGCTCAGGCACGTATCTTGTGCTGGCTGCTGCGGCCATGGGCTTCGGGTATGCCGCGTGGAACGTGGGTATCCTGCACGGCAACGTGACGATTCTCGTGGGCGCCTCCTACTTCATCCCCGTGCTGTCTGCGGCCCTCGCCGCGATGCTGCTGCACGCGCCGCTCACCGCGCCATTCTGGTGGGGCGCATGCATGGTCTGCGCCGGGTCGATGCTTTGCTGGCGCGCCACGCGCGGCCAGCGCACGCCTGTCTCGGCGCGGGCAAAGACAGGCAGCGGCGTCTGACTTGGCCCCTTCGGCGCGGTCTGAGGGCAGCGCGCTTTTCGCATGCCCGGACGGGCAACGCATTGCCCGAAACCCCGATGGCCCCCTTGACGTTCCTGCGCAACACTAGTGAGCCAGATCGCATGCACACTAGCCCGGCAAGGAGACTTTCATGGTCAAGGGGGAGTCCACCTCGGACGATGCCCAGCGCGTCGATCTGTCCCTGGTACAAGGGGATCCCGGCTTCCAACTTCAGCGACGGCTGCGACTTATTCCCGACACAGGAATGGGCGCCATACGTCGTGCGCTGATCTTCGCAGCCATCAGTTGGCTGCCGCTGGCGATCTGGGCGTTCGTCACCGGTCGCGCCTTTCATCACGGCAATCCCGACGACACGCTCGTCGCGCACTTCGGCATTCACGCCCGCTGCCTCATCGCCATCCCGCTGATGGTCGTCGCCGAGGGCGTCGCACAGAAACTGTTACCGCCGCTGTTCCGATATTTCGTCGATAGCGGCATCGTCACGCCCGAGACGCTCCCCGACTTTCGCGCCAGACTCGCCAGCGTGGCGCGCTTGCGTGATCGCACGTTGCCGTGGGTCGTCATGTTCGCGGCGACGATGGCCTGGTCGACGTTCGGGGCGATGGTCGAACGTGCCGAAGAGATGGCGTGGCTCAGTCCGGGCGACGATATCGGCAGCATTACGTTCGGGGGATGGTGGTTCATCCTCGTCATCCGTCCCTTGTTCACGGTGTTGTTGCTCGCATGGCTGTGGCGTGCCTGTCTGCTGTTCGTCCTGTTGTGGAGACTGGGCAAGATGCCGCTCGCGCTCGTGCCGTCGCACCCGGATCGCGTCGGCGGGCTGAGCTTCGTCGAGCGCATGGCGTTCGTCTTCAGCCCGGTGGCGTTCGCGGTGTCGGCGGTGGTGGCGGCGTCGTTCGCGCACGAGGTGGTGTATCACGGCGTGAGCGCGTTGCAGATGAAGACGCTGCTGGTGGCGAGCGCTGCGTTGATCTCCCTCCTGTTTCTCATTCCTTTGCTGCCGCTGGCGATGCCGCTCGGCGCGCTCAAGCGCCGTGCCATCTTCGAATACGGCAGCCTCGTCGCCCATCACGACCGATTGGTGCATCAGCGCTGGATCCTGCACCGCGAGATCGGTAAGCCCGAGATTCTCGATGCGCCGGAGCTGGGTCCCGTCGCGGACATTCACGCCATCTACGAGGCAGTTCGACGCATGCGCTCCATGCCGCTGAGCAAACTCTGCGTCGTCGCCATTGTCGTGCCGGCGGCCGTGCCGATGCTCTATGTCGCCGCCATGCAGTTGCCGTTGTCGGCCGTGCTGGGCAAGGTCGTCAAGGCGCTGATCTGACGAAGCGCTATATTGCGCAAAAAGCAGCGGCCGCGACCGCGTAACGATCCACGCAAACTATGGAGGTGACCCATGCCCGGCGATCTGACTCTGGAACAGCGCAAGGCCGCAGGCAAGATGGCGCGCGAGCGGGTGGCGCGCTCGGCACAGGCGGATATCGGCAACGTCGACCGCGATCCCGTCACGTTGCTTCGTCAAAACAGCGCGGGCCGGGTAGACGCACTGGTGCCGCTGCGATACGGGCGGATGGCCGTGTCGCCCTTCACGTTCTACCGCGGCAGCGCCGTGCTCCAGGCGCACGATCTGGCGAGAACCGCCACGACGGGGTTTCATTTCCCGATCTGCGGCGATGCTCATCTGATGAACTTCGGCGGCTTCGCCACACCGGAGCGGCAACTCGTCTTCGATCTCAACGACTTCGACGAAGTCGCGCCCGGCCCGTGGGAATGGGACCTCAAACGGCTTGCGGCGAGCTTTGCCATTGCGGGCGAGCATATGAGCGTGGATCGGGGCACGATCAAGGACATCGTGGCGTCGGCGGTGCGCGAATATTGCGAGCGGATGACGGAGTACGCGGGCTACAGCGCGCTCGATCTCTGGCACGAGATCGTGACGTTCGACCGGATGGCGGAAACCGCGGTGACGGGAGAGGGGCGGCGTCTGATTCGCAAGGCGGCGGAAAAGGCCGTTGGCCGTTCGCACGAGGCGATGCTGGAAAAGATGGCGAAACTCGTCGATGGCAAATGGACCATTCAGGACGCGCCGCCAGCGCTGTTTCACCCCTCAGGGCCGAATTCGCTGCTGGGCAACGCCCAGGCGTGGTCGGACACGCACGCATGGAAAGGCAAGCTGGCGCGGGCCTTCGACGAATACGTAGGCACGTTGTCGGTCGACAGGCGTGCGCTCATCGACCAGTTCCAGCTTCAGGACATTGCGTTCAAGGTGGTTGGGGTCGGCAGCGTGGGGACATTCTGTCTCGTCATGTTGTTCGTCGACGCGCACGGCAAGCCGCTGTTCCTGCAAGTCAAGGAGGCGCGCGAATCGGTCATCTCGCGCTATTTCCCGACCGGCAAGGTCACGCATCAGGGGCTGCGAGTGGTGGCCGGCCAACGCTTGCTGCAAGCGGCCAGCGATGCGTTCCTTGGCTGGACGACCGGTCCGAACGGCCGCAACTTCTACTTCCGGCAGTTGCGCGACATGAAAATATCGGCCGACGTCGAGCGCATGAGCGACACGATCCTGCTGGGCTATGCGCGCATCTGCGGCTGGGCGCTCGCCCGCGCGCATGCGAAGTCGGGCGGTCTGGCGGTCGAAATCTCGTCTTACGCGGGCGACGGGAAGCGGCTGGCCGACGCGATGACCGACTATGCGCTGGCCTACGCGACGCAGAACGAGAAGGACTATGACGCCTTCATCCGTGCCTGCCGTTCGGGCAAGCTGGTCGCGCGCAGCGACGAGGACATGGCGGCAGACTTCCGGGTCTGACCGGCACGGCGGCGCAACCGGCTACGATGCGCCGCGCGTGGCTCGCTCGATAGCGGCCAGCAGATCGCTGCCGGGAAACGGCTTGGTAAGCAGTTCCTTCGCGCCGGCGGCTCGCACGGTGGCGCGTGTGGCCGGCGTGTCGCAAGCCGTGACGAATATCGCCGGAGGACGCGGCGACGGCAGCGACGCGTAGAACGCCGGGCCGCTCGTCCCGGGGAGCTGAACGTCCGCAATCAGGCAGCGCGCCATTGCCACACTCGTCAGGAGGTCCGGGTCGGCCGGGCTCGCGAACGCACAAGTGCGATACCCCGCAACGCGCAACAGCCGTTCGATGGCACGGCGAAACCCGTCGTCATCTTCGAGGATCGCGATGAGTGGCATCGAGGGGCGCGGACGGCGGGCGGGTTCCATATGACCGCATTCTTCTGCGGAACATGCACGCGCTTCCATTGGGATTTCGGGCAACCCCGTGATGCCCTTGCGGGCAATTCGGCTCGCGCCGCGGTACGAAGGGCTTCCTGAATCGTAGTCCGGATGGGGGGGGCGAGCGAGTCCCGGAGCGGGGCCTGACCGGCTTCGAATTACGTCGCGCCGGGCACGGAGCGTTCGTCGCCGGGGACGGCAAACGCCGTAGGCAACCAGAGTATGAACTCGGTACCCTTCGACGGCCTTCTGCGCGCCATGACAGTGCCGCGATGCGCTTCGACGATGGAACGCACGATGGACAGTCCTAGTCCCGTGCCGCGTGCCTTCGTCGTGTAGAACGCTTCGAACAATTGCTCGGCATTGTTCTGGGGAATGCCGATGCCGTGATCGCCCACGATCAATTCGACGCCTTGCTCCCACATCTTCGTCTCGATGGACAGCAAGCGGTCCGACGGCTCCGCATTTTCCATCGCATCCATGGCGTTGATCGCCAGATTGAGCAAGACCTGCTGCAACTGCACCTGATCGGCGAGCACCCGTGCGCCGTTCGTGTTGAGCGCGACGTCGACCACGATGCCCCGACGCCGGGCTTCCGGTCGCACGAGCGATGTGGCGCGCTCCAGCACCGCATCGAAATCGACGGGCACGAAGGTGATCGCCTGCTTTTGCAGCAAGGCACGCAGACGCACGATGACATCGTTGGCCCGCAGGGCGTCGCGGCGGATGTCCGTCAGAATGTCTCTGAGCTCCGGCGCATGGTCGGCGGCGTTTTGCATCATCAGATCGGCGGCATCGACGTTGCTGAGGATGGCGCCCAGCGGCTGCCCGACTTCGTGGGCGATGGACGCGCTAAGTTCGCCCACCGTCGCGATGCGCGCTGCCCGCGTGAGGTCGGCGCGTCGCGTTGCCGCTTCCTGTTGCGCTTGCTTGCGCTCGCGCCGTTGTTTGAACAAGGCGAGCAGGGTGATCGTTTGCGCGCCGACCACGATCAGGAGAATCGAGATCTCTTTCCAATACGACGACGCAGCGCTCGATGTATCGACGGATCGAATATCCTGCGCGGCAGTGTCGCCGTTGCGCGTCTGGGCGGTGGCAGCACCCGGCAATGCAAGACATTGAAGCGCGACAAGCGCCGTGAGGAAAACCCGCCGCATCTCGCTCACGACATTCGCAATGTGGTTTCCGGGGCGTGCCGCTGTGCATTGATCAGCAGCTCGGCCAGCGACGACGCGTTCAACTTGCGCATGAGCTCCGCACGACATGTTTTGACGGTGCGCTCGCACAGGCCGAGTTCGGCCGCGATCTGCTTGTTGCGCAGCCCTTTGGCGATACCCTGCAATACGGTGCGTTCGCGCCCGGTGAGCGGCGATTCCGTCTCGACGTCGGCAGCTTGGGGCGGCGCTTTTGCCTGAGCCACGGCAATCGCGGTCTCTATGGCGCCGACCACGGCGTCGCGACCGAACGGCTTGATCAGAAAATCGACGGCGCCGGCCTTCATCGCTTCGACGGACCGTGCAACGTCGCCATATCCGCTCATGAACACGACGGGTAGCGGCGAAGCCTGCCGACGCAGCGCACGCTGCAAGTCGAGGCCGCTCGGGCCTCCCAATTCGAGATCCAGCAGCACGCAACCGGGGCGCGTATCCGGATCGCTGACGAGAAATTCTCCCGCAGACGCATATTCCTTCGTCTGATAGCCCGATGCGGTGAGCAGACGTGAGAGGGCCGTACGCAGCGAGGCGTCGTCGTCGACGACGTGGACTACCGAATCACGACTCACGTTCATGGCATCTGCGCGCTTGTGCGCGCCTCCTTGAAATCCCCCGGGTTCAGGTCGCCGTCATCTTTCCTGTAGGAAATATTCTGATGAGAATTATTTAAATAATCGGCGCAGGTATTCGAATACTCGTCATTCCATTTTTTGCGTCGCTGCTTTCGGAAGATCTCGAATGTCGAACGTTTTTCAATTGATAGCACCTCTGAATAAATTCGTAAAGTCAGTTTCTCGGTGCGGTGTGGTTGAGCCGATGTTGTGCCTTCATCACCCCAGCGTTGCGTTGAGAACGACCTCCGTAGTTTTTAGGCCGGATGCCGTAGTGTTTATTCATGTTTGTGCGGAGGAATCCATGAAACGACAGTCGCTTGTTGCTGCGATTGCGCTGGTTGCGGCGACCCTCACGGGGTCGCTCGCAATCTCGAAGCCGCGGCATGGGAGCAACTGGGATACCGATCCGAGTCCGGGCCGGCACGTAACTTCTATCCGGGCGGCGCGCAGGAGTTGCGCGCAGGCGTGCACAAAGTCGCGACGCCGAACGCGACCTCGCCCGACATCATCCGCAACATGGCGACGGATATGTTCCTCGACTTCCTAGCCATTCACCTGAACGGGTCGAAGGTCGCAGGAAAGTCGACAAGTTCGACTTCTGGTTCACGATCGCGGAGCCTTGATCTGACAGTCACCGTGGTCGTAAAGCATGCCCGTGCGGTCCCAACCGTACGGGCATTTTCGTTTTCGCGCCGACGTCAGGCGGCTTGCCTCGCCATCGTCGGGTAGTCGGTGAGACCCTGCGCGTCGCCACCGAAAAGGGTGTCGCGATGATGCAGCGCCAGCGGCGCATCGACCCGAATCCGCTCCGGCAAGTCCGGGTTGGCGACGAACGGTCGGCCAAAGCCGACCATATCGGCCCAGCCTTCGGAGACGGCCGCTCGCGCGCGCTCGGCCGTATAGCCGCCGGCATAGATCAGCACCCCCGGGTAGACAGCGCGCAACTTCAGCTTGAACTCGACCGGCATGACGGGCGCATCGTCCCAGTCCGCTTCGGCGATGTGGAGATAGCCGACACCGAGCTCGCCGAGCATCTTCGCGGCGGCAAGATAAGTCGTTTGCGGGTCGGCGTCCTCACAGCCGTTGAGTGTGGTCAGCGGTGCGAGACGAATGCCGACGCGCGATGCATTTCCCGTGCCTTCGATCAGGGCCTCGGTGACTTCACGCAGGAAGCGCAAGCGGTTCGCCAGCGAGCCACCGTAAGCGTCGGTGCGCGTGTTCGCGTTCGAATCGATGAACTGGTTCACGAGGTAGCCATTTGCGCCGTGCAGCTCCACGCCGTCGAATCGGGCTTCCATGGCGTTGCGCGCGGCGGCGCGATACTGATCGACGATCTCGCCGATTTCCCTGATGCTCAGCGCACGCGGCATGGATGCCTGCACGAAGCCCGGCGTCGTGCCGTCTTCACCGGCGATGAAAACTTTCACGCCGTCGGCCTGAATCGGTGACGACGACACGGGTTGACGGCCGCCCAGCAGGCTGGTGTGGCTCAGCCGGCCCACGTGCCAGAGTTGCGCAAAGATGTGCCCGCCCGCGGCATGCACGGCGTCGGTGACAGTGCGCCAGCCGGCGACCTGCGCTGGGGCGTGGATGCCGGGCGTCCACGCATAGCCCTTGCCCAGCGGTGCAATGTAGGTGCCTTCGCTGACGATGAGTCCGGCGCCGGCGCGCTGGGCATAGTACTCGGCCATCAGCGCATTGGGTACGTCGCCCGGTTGACTGGCGCGCGAGCGGGTCATCGGCGGCATCACGATGCGATTCGGCAGCGTTAGCGCGCCGAGTTGCAACGGTTGAAACAGAGGGTCCTGAGACATGATGTTTTCGCGGTTGTCGTCGCGGCCCGGAGGCCGCGACGTAGGTCGGTGAGTGGGGTGACGATCAGTCGTCCTATCAGTCGTCCCACCTGGCGGCGAGCCCTTCCGGGCTGACTTCGCGCCCGTTGCGATCGAGCGCGGCGATCTGCGCCATGTCCTCCTCGGTCAGTTGCAGCGTTTGCGCCAGCAGATTGCTTGCCAGGTTCTCGCGTTTGGTCGACGACGGAATGACGGAGAAGCCCCGTTGCATGGCCCACGCCAGCGCCACCTGAGCGGGCGTCGCCTGATGGCGTTGCGCAATCGCACCGAGCGTCGCGTCACCCAGCACCTTGCCGTACGCGAGCGTCATGTACGACGTGACGTGGATGCCCTGCTCCTGAAGGAAGCCGACGAGCTTGGGGTTTTGCAGGTATGGGCTTAGTTCGATCTGGTTGGTTGCGATCGCGTCCTTGCCGACTGCCGCCATCGCCTGCTTCGTCAGATCGATGTTGAAGTTCGAGATGCCGATCTGACGCGTGAGGCCCTTGGCGCGGGCGTCGGCCAGTGCCGTCATGAACTCGGCGAGCGGCACACCGTTGTCGGGCGCGGGCCAGTGAATCAGCGTGAGGTCGACGTAGTCGGTGCGTAGCTTCCGGAGGCTGTCTTCGAGGCTTGCGGCGAGCTTGTCCTTGCTGTAGTTCTCGACCCAGATTTTTGTGGTGAGGAACAGATCCTCGCGCGCCACGCCGGACTCGGCGATGGCCTGACCGACTTCGGCTTCGTTGCCGTAGATCTGTGCGGTGTCGATGGCGCGGTAGCCGAGTTCGAGGCCGGTGCGCACCGCGTCGATGACGACCTGGCCTTGCAGGCGGAACGTACCAAGACCGAATGCGGGAATGTTGCTCATCGTGAGCTCCTGATGGAAATGGATTAAGGAATACGTGTTGCTGTGACGATCATTCTGGCGGCTTCGACTCATGAAATAAACGCCGCTACAGGTCAATCATTTTTGAATTTGAGTCAAATATTCGTCGCCGCATCAGTGACTGGCGGTTTGCATCGACGGGCGGTGCAGGACCATCTGGAGCAACACCAGCAGCAGGCCCGAACCGGCGATCAGCGCACCGACGACGGGCACCGCCGTGTAGCCGTAGCCGGCGGAGATCGCCGCACCACCGGCGGCGGCGCCCACGGCGTTGCCGAGGTTGAACGCACCGACGTTGACCGACGACGCAAGCCCCGGCGCTTCGGAAGCGGCGCGCATCACGCGCATTTGCAGCGGCGGCACCAGGGCAAACGTTGCGATGCCCCACACGACGACGGCCAGTGCGGTGCCCAGATGGGTGCGGGCCAGCACCGGGAACGCGAGCATGACTGCGACGAGCAGTACCAGAAAGACGATCAGGCTGGCGTTGATGGAGCGATCGGCAAGCTTGCCGCCGGCGATGTTGCCGACCGAGAAGCCGACACCGACGAGCACGAGCATGACAGTCACGAAGCTGGGCGAAGCGCCGGTAATGGCTTCGAGCGTCGGTGCGATATACGTGTACAGCGTGAACATGGCGCCCGCGCCGAGCACCGTCGTGGCCATCGCCATCAGCACGACGGGACGCGTCAGTACCGACAGTTCGCGGCGCACGTCCGGCATGCGGCCGGCTTCTCCCTTCGGAAGCGCAAAGCGCAGCGTCAGCATGGTGATGACGCCAAGGCCGGCCGTGGCGGCGAACGACATACGCCAGCCGATGGCCTGACCCAGCCAGGTGGCTGCCGGTACGCCGCCGATGTTGGCGATCGTCAGTCCCATGAACATGGTGGCGACGGCGCTCGCTTGCTTGTCACGCGGCACGACGCTCGCCGCAACGATGGAGCCCAGACCGAAGAAGGCGCCGTGGTTGAGGCTCGTCACGAGGCGGGCGAGCAGTAAGGTGGTGTAGTTGGCCGAGACCGCCGAGAGCAGGTTGCCGAGGGTGAAGATGCTCATGAGTGCGATGAGCGCCGTGCGACGTGACCAGCGCGACATGATGAGTGTCATGATGGGCGCACCGATCATCACGCCAAGGGCGTAGGTCGTGATCAGCATGCCTGCTGTGGGGATCGAAACATTGACGCCCTCGGCGATGACGGGCAACAGGCCCATCGGCGAGAACTCCGTGGTGCCGATGCTGAAGGCGCCGATGGCCAGCGCCAGCAGCGAGAGCGTGGTATGCGACGACGTCGTCGTGTTGTGGGAAGCGGACGGGTTCATTGGGGAAGTCTCGGAATAGTCGGAGATGTTCGGGATGAAGAGCAGTGTGCGCGCTTTACTTTTGCGGAAAAAGTCGCCTATAAACGAAATTATTTTGATTTGAAATCAACAATGAAGATCACGCTCGACGAACTGCAAGCTTTTGCCGCCGTGGTGGACACCGGTTCGATCACGGCGGCAGCGCAGCAACTGGACCTGACGGTGTCGGCGACGAGCCGCACGCTGGGGCGTCTGGAAGAGAAGCTGAAGACGACGCTGCTGCGGCGCACGACCCGCCGACTCGAACTGACCGAGGAGGGCAAGGCGTTCTTGCAGAACGCCCGGGCGATCATCGATTCGGTGGAAAGCGCGGAGGAGCAGATGCTCACGCGGCGCGAGAAACCGTCGGGCCGACTGCGTATCGATGCCGCGACACCGTTCATGTTGCATGTGATCGTGCCGCTGGTACCCGGCTATCGCGAGCGGTATCCGGAGGTCGAGCTCGAACTCAACAGCAACGAGGGCATCATCGACTTGCTGGAGCGGCGCACCGACGTCGCGATCCGGATCGGCCGACTGAAGGACTCGACCCTGCATAGTCGCCTGATCGGCAACAGCCGCGTGCGAATGTTCGCGAGTCCGGCGTATCTTCAAAAGCACGGGCAGCCTCGCCGGGTCGAGGATCTGGCCAAGCACACGTTGCTGGGCTTCACGCAGCCCGATTCGCTGAATGTATGGCCGATTCTCGGCGCCGACGGCGAGCCCCACCGAATCGAGCCGGACGTGATGTCGTCGAGCGGCGAAACGCTCCGGCAGCTCGCCCTGGAGGGCGCGGGCATTGTCTGTCTGTCCGAGTTCATGACGGTGCGCGACTGCGAATCGGGACGTCTGGTGCAGGTGCTGCCGCGTCAGACCCAAGACGTGCGCCAGCCGATCAATGCGGTGTATTACCGCAACACGGCGATCTCGGCGCGCATTGCGTCGTTCATCGACTATCTCGTGGCCGCGCTGCGCGAGCGCACGGGCAAGGGACAGGGCATGGGGTGGGTGGCGCAGTGAGGGATGCCCGGCCCATGGCGTGAAGACAATGGCGTGCGCATCTTGTCCCTGACGTTCCGTCAATTCTTGACTCTGGTCCGCCCGGTGCGCCGCAACTAGAGTCGGCGATGGACTACCGTCGGAGAGAGACCATGAACACGTTGCTGACTTTCAAACATCTGGATACGCCGGACGAAGTGCGTTCGGCGTATCCCGTCATGCAGGAACTTCGCCCGCATCTCACGAGTGCGGACACGTTTGCCGAACAGGTGCAGCGCCAGCGCGGCGAGGCATACCGGCTGCTGGGCGCTTTCGATGGCGAGCGATTGCTGGGGCTGGCCGGCTATCGGCGCATGACCAATCTGATTTACGGCCCGTTCGTGTACGTCGACGACCTTGTGGTGGCTGCCGACAACAAGCGCGGCGGCGTGGGCTCGTGCCTGCTCGGTGAGGTAAGGCGGATTGCGCGAGACGCGGGATGCGCCCAGTTCGTACTCGACACCGGCCTGCATATGGCGCTTGCGCAACGCTTCTACTTCCGCAATGGCTTGCTGGCCAAGGGGATGCATTTCCGGCAAGCGCTCGACATGACTGAGGAGGCGGGCCAGTGACGCGGTTGTTGTTGAATGCAAGCCCGCACGGTGCAGCGAGCCGGGCTTTCGGGATGGCGCAGATGTGCCTCGACGAGCATGCCCGAATCTCCGGCGACACCGAGACCATCGTTCGCGATCTGGCGACATTTCCGTTACCGGCGATCACGCGCGAGTACGCGGCGGCGATTACGTCGCGGGAACCGGATCCGACGCATTTCGCGCTCTCGGAGCGTCTGATCGAAGAACTGGAGGCGACATCGTTTCTTGCGATCGCAACGCCCATGCACAACTTCACGGTGCCGGCGTCGCTCAAGCTATGGATCGACTATGTGGTGCGCATCGGCCGATCGTTTGCCAGCACGCCGGCGGGCAAGGTCGGATTGCTCAAGGACCGTCCGACCGTCGTCATCGTAGGTTCGGGCGGTTTTCACACGGGGGAGAGCGCACGGCAGCCCGACTTCCTCACACCGTATTTGCGGCACGCCCTGAGCTGCATCGGGATTACCGATGTGACGTTTTTCCTGATGCAGGGACTGGTCGCCGGATCGGAGGCGGGCGAGCACGCCATCGCGGCTTGCCGCAGCGATCTGGTGCGTTATCTGGGGCGATAGCCGTTGTGGATGCGTCAACGACGCCGACCGGATGTGGCCGGTCGGTGTCCATGACGCACAAAATGGGCGGATCAATGTCCGCCCCTCACGCTCACTTCGTTTGCGGCACGCCGTCCGGGCCGGCGTAGGTGTACTCCTCGACTTTTTCGCCCTTGCACAGCGATTGGAGATCACGGGCGATGAACGCAAGCATGTTGTTCAGGCCGTAGTTCAGGGTAGTGACGTATTCGGCATTCGCACCCCACATGTTGGTCTTGTCTCCGTGCGCGCGGTAGTACTTCGTCTCCAGTACTCCGTTACGGTCGAGGAACTCCGCCTTGAGCGCCACCATGCTGAAGAGCTTCAGGCCGATCTGCCAGGTGAAGGCACGGGTCACGCTGGTCCGGATCGTCACTCCCTCGGCTGGCGCCGGGGCGCCGTCGGCAATTTCCGAGACGACATAGCCGTAGTCCCTGAGATGCGTGAGACCTTCGCTCATCCACGGGCTGACGTCCTCGACGAGCAACGCACCGCTTCCCGAAGCGCCAATCGTTTCCTTGTTCTGGCGGGCGTCCACGGCCGGCACGATATGTACGCGGCATGTGCCGGTCTGAACGACGCGAAGGGGCGTTTCGGTGGCGAGCGCGTCGTACTTCATGTCGACTTTCTCGCCATAGCCGGGCGGGACCGCCGGAGCGGCCGACGCGCCGGTGTCGGGTGCGGGCGCAGCGAAAGCGCCGGCGCTGAAGGCCGCTGCGACGGCAAGGGTGAGGGTGAGGGCAATCGTCGTGTGCTTTTTCATGGTTGTCCCCGGCATTACTTCTGCGCCACGGTGGCGGAGCTGCCCGGATTGGGCAGCGAATAGAGTTTCTTGTCGGCACCCAACACGATCGCGCGGGCGTCCCCCGCCTTGAGCACCGTGCCCTGCACGGTATCGACGCTCGCACCAGTGTTGTACGAGAACGTCTTGACCGGACCGGTCTTCGTGGCCGTGTCCTCGGCGATCTCGATGTCGAGCATCACCATGCGAACGGTTTCGGCAATCGACTCGCGCATGATTTCGCGGAATTTGGCGCCGTTTTGCGCACCCCACAGGGCGAGCGATGCCTTGCCGCCCGGGCCGATCAGCGCCGATTGGTAATGCAGCACGCCGCGCTGGGCGGGGGTGATCGTGTTCGAGCCGTCGGACTTCACCCAGATCGAGACGACGGATTCCGAGTCGAAACTGCGGAAGTCCATGGTGAGGGTGTAACGGGGAATGATGATCAGCAAGGCCTGGCCGGGCTGGAGTTCGTTGCGCAGGCGTGCGAGCGTGGGGCCGGTCAACGAGCGCGGCGTCGTTGTAATCTTGCCGACCTTGATCGCATACCCAGAGAGCCCCTGCGCGATCGATTCGTTGAATTCCTTACGATAGTCGACATCTTCGATGGCAGCGTAGAACGGGCCGAGGAGCTGCTGCGAGTCGTTGACCCGGCTGTTCGTGACCTTGCTGTCGATGATGGCGCCGATCAGGCCGCCCCCGAGCGCAATGCTGGCCGCATTGGAGGGCTGAACGGCGGCGATGACTTCGTCCTGCACCACGACCACGTGGGCCGTGAGTTCCGTGATTTTGCTACGCTGCTCCGGCGTCATGCTCACGCGCATCGGCGTGCCGCAGGCGCTGAGCAATAAGGCGAGGGCCAGCGCAGCGATGAATCGCAGTCGATACATGTATTTCCCCTTCGTTATTTATGGTCATTCGTTGTAATAAGGATTTACAGCAACTGTTCAACGGCTGCGAAACGGGAATTCTGAAGTGATCGATGGATCGGAATCATGAATAAATGAAGAAACTCGGAAATCGGGATCGGAGGGCGTGAGACGCCCGGTCGAAGGCGTCGGGCAGGTGGCGGGCAAGTGGTGGGGCGGGGGTAACGGGATTTCGTTAGAATCTGTCCCATAACGCGTCACATCACTATTATCGGAGGCAGACATGCCAGGATTGCTCCCCGACGTCGACCGCGACGGGCTTCTCGAATATTCCGTCGTCTATACGGACCGCTCCATCAATCACATGTCGCAGCGCTTTCAGGGCGTGATGCGCGATATCTCCGAGGGCCTGAAAAAGGTCTACAACGCCAAATCGGTCGTCGTGGTGCCGGGTAGCGGGACGTTCGGCATGGAGGCCGTGGCGCGTCAGTTCGCGACCGGCAGGAAATGCCTGGTCATTCGCAACGGGTGGTTCAGCTTCCGTTGGTCGCAGATTTTCGACATGGGCAGCATTCCGTCCGAATCCATCGTGCTCAAGGCGCGTCCTGTCGAGCAGGGGCGGCAGGCCGCCTTTGCGCCTGCGCCGATCGACGAGGTGGTCGCCGCGATCAAACAAAACAAGCCGGATCTGGTCTTCGCGCCGCACGTGGAAACCGCCTCCGGCATGATGCTGCCCGATGCCTATCTGCGCGCGGTCGCCGATGCGGTGCATGCCGTGGGCGGGCTGTTCGTGCTCGACTGCATCGCTTCCGGGACGGTTTGGGTCGACATGCAGGCTTGCGGCGTCGACATTCTGATCAGTGCGCCGCAAAAGGGCTGGAGTGCATCGCCATGCTGCGCATTGGTCATGCTCAGTGCGCTCGCTCGCGAGCGTATCGAATCGACCACCAGCACCAGCTTCGCCTGCGACCTTCGTCAGTGGCTGCAAATCATGGAAGCCTATGAAAAGGGCGGCTTCGCCTATCACGCCACCATGCCGACCGACAGCCTGGCGACGCTGCGCGACGTCATCCAGGAAACCGAAGCCTACGGCCTCGAGAAGGTACGCGAGGAACAACTCGAACTCGGGCGGCGCATTCGCGCACTGCTCAAGGAAAAAGGCTTTCGCAGCGTGGCAGCGGAAGGCTTCGAAGCCCCCGGCGTCGTGGTCAGCTACACCGACGACGATGGCATTCGCTCGGGCAAGAAGTTTGCCGATGTCGGCGTGCAGACCGCCGCAGGCGTGCCGCTGCGCTGCGACGAACCGGAGGACTTCAAGACGTTCCGCATTGGCTTGTTCGGTCTGGACAAGCTCAACGACGTGAGCGCGGCGGTGGACCGGTTCGCCAAGGCGCTCGACAAGGTGCTGTAACGGATTTCGGGGGCGTGATTTACCCGCTCGACGATGACAAAGCGGCCCTTCGAGGCCGCTTTGTTATTTCTGGCTTTCAGCGCGTTACGCCGACTCAGGACTCAGGACTCGGGTTTGCGCGGTGAGCGCCCGAATTCGCCGGGCGACGTCTTCGTCGAGCGGGTTGTAGACGATCATGCTCAGATCCGGTCTGCCGTCAACGGCAAAGGCCGAATACTCCAGCGTGATGGGCCCCAGCTCCGGGTGCGTAAGACGCTTGATGCCATCACCGTCGGCCGGACCCGCCACATCGTTTTCCTGCCAAAGGGCGGCAAACTCCGGACTCATGCGGCAAAGCTCGTCGACGAGTGCGCCCATCTCGGATGCCAGCCCTGCCCGCGCCACATCGGCACGGAATCCCGCAACGACGAAACGGGCGATGGCCTGCCAGTCGTGCTGTCGGGAGCGAGTGCCTGAATCCCGGAAGAGAAAGTAGAGGATGTTGCGTTGTCCGGGCGGCAGCTTGCCGTAATCGGTCAGTACGACGGCAGCCGCACGATTCCAGGCGACGATGTCCCACGTGGCGGTGCGGATAATCGCCGGACTCGCATCCAGCAAGTCGATGAGTTGTTGCAGACGGGGGTTGACGGTCTCGACGGCGCGGTATCGCACCTCCGGCGGGCGCCCCAACCCAAGCATGAACAGGTGCTCGCGCTCCGCGTCGGTGAGCATCAGAGCGCTGGCCACACGATCGAGCACGTCTGCCGATGGTGCGCCGCCGCGGCCTTGTTCGAGCCACGTGTACCACGTCGGGCTGATATGCGCGCGCTGGGCGACTTCCTCCCGACGCAGGCCGGGCGTTCGCCGGCGTCCGGAAAAACCGAAGCTGGCAGGGTCGAGGCGCGTGCGACGGCTTCTCAAGAAGTCGCCGAGCGATTTGGCGGTCTTGACTGACATGACGATCCTGATCCTGTTAGTCGCTTTACTATGATGAGATCACTACTTTAACGGGATAACGAATGATCGGATAGTGAGTGCCGAATACCACGGAGATCTCACCATGCGAATCTTTCTGACGGGCGCAACGGGCTTCATCGGCTCGGTCCTGGTTCCCGAACTCCTCAGTGCCGGTCATCAGGTCATCGGCATGACACGGTCCGACGAAGGGGCGCAGGCGCTGCGCCAGGCCGGTGCCGAGGTGCATCGCGGCACACTCGAAGACCTCGACACGCTGCGCAGCGGCGCGGCCAAGGCGGACGCCGTCATCCATACCGCGTTCGATCACGACTTCTCCCGGTTCGTGGAGAACTGCGAAAAGGACGCGCGCGTCATCACCGCGCTTGGCAATGCGCTCGCCGGCACGGATCGTCCGCTGGTCATCACCTCCGGCACCGGCATGGGCAGCCAGCATAACGGTTTGCCGGCGAGCGAAGACGTCTTCGACAGCACGCACGCGAATCCGCGCATCGCGTCGGAGATCGCGGGCAATGCGCTTCTTGAGGCGGGGGTGAACGTGTCGGCGATGCGCTTGCCGCAGGTGCATAACCCGTACCGTCAGGGGCTCGTCACGCCGCTGATCGCCGCGGCGCGTGAGAAGGGCGTCGTCGCCTATGTGGGGGAGGGGAAGAACGTCTGGCCGGCCGGGCACGTTTCGGATGTGGCGCGTTGCTATCGTCTCGCGGTGGAGGCAGGCCAGCGGGGCGCGCGATATCACGCGGTCGGGGAAGAGGGCGTGAGCGTCCGGGACATTGCCGAGACGCTCGGGCGCGGCCTGAACCTGCCCGTCGTCTCGATTGAACCG
This sequence comes from Pandoraea vervacti, assembly GCF_000934605.2. Classification (NCBI taxonomy): domain Bacteria; kingdom Pseudomonadati; phylum Pseudomonadota; class Betaproteobacteria; order Burkholderiales; family Burkholderiaceae; genus Pandoraea; species Pandoraea vervacti. The sequence goes on from NZ_CP010897.2 coordinate 919,195, forward strand.
CAGGAGGCCGCCGAGTATTTCGGATGGATGTCGATGTTCGTCACGTTCGATATGCCTGCGTCAAGCGCACTGACGCAGGCGCGGCTCGGCTGGCGCCCCACCGGCCCGACGCTGCTCGCCGACCTCAGCGAAGCGCGTTACTAGTCTCGGAACCGCCGTGGGCGTCTGCGCGGGCGGACGCCTGCGTATTCGGGAAGTGCATGTCGCGATACCTGACGAAGTGCGAGCCGCGCACCACACGGTAACCGGCCCAGATCAGCAGGAACAGCGGAATGCCGATGTACGTCGCGACCACGCCGCCCCAGTCGATCCTGTCCTGTAGAAACGCCTGATAGTTCTGCCCCAGCGTGATGATCAGGCATAGCGCGAACGCGAAGATGGGGCCGAACGGGAAAAACGGCGAGACATAGGGCAAGTTCGCCAGGTCGTAACCCTGTTTGACGTAACCACGGCGGAACCGGTAATGGCTGATCGCGATGCCCAGCCAGGCGATGAAGCCTGTCATGCCGGAGGTGTTGAGCAGCCAGATGTAGACGGCGTTCGGGCTGAACACGAAGGTGAAGAAGCACAGTGCCGCGACGGCCGCCGTCGCAAGCAACGCGCACATCGGCACGCCGTTGCGCGAGATCCGGCCGAACATGCGCGGCGCCTTGCCATCGCGAGCCAGACTGTAGAGCATGCGGGTGGCGGCATACATGCCGGAGTTTCCTGCCGACAACACGGAGGTCAGCACGACGGCATTCATGACCGAGGCCGCCCCCAGCAGTCCCGCCCGCTCGAAGATCAGGGCGAACGGGCTGACGCTGACATCGGTGACGTCATTGCGCAACAGATGCGGATCGGTATACGGGATGAGCAGGCCGATGACCAGAATCGCGGCGACGTAGAACAGCAAAATGCGCCAGAACACCTGACGCACGGCACGCGGCAGATTGCGCGCCGGGTCCTTGGATTCGCCGGCGGCGATGCCGATGAGTTCCGTACCCTGAAACGAGAAGCCGACGACCATCGCTACACCGATGAGGGCAGCGAAGCCGCCCGCGAACGGCGCGTCGCCAACCGTCCAGTTGGCAACCCCGCCGGCCTCGCCACCGCGAATGATGCCGAGCAGCATCATCAAGCCCATCGCGACGAAAGCCAGTACGGCAACGACCTTGATCAGCGCAAACCAGAACTCCGCTTCGCCGAAGCCCCGCGCCGACAGGGCATTCAGACCGAAGGTGATGGCAAGGAACAAGGCGCTCCAGTACACACCTGGCACATGGGGGAACCAGTACGCCATGACCAGTTGTGCTGCGACGAGGTCGACCGCGACGGTGACGGCCCAGTTGTACCAGTAGTTCCAGCCCAGCGCGAAGCCGAAGCCTTCGTCGACATAGCGCGCACCGTACGTCGAGAATGAACCGGACACGGGCATGGCCGCGGCCAGTTCGCCAAGGCTGGTCATCAGGAAGTAGACCATCAGGCCGATCAGCACATAACCCAGCAACGCCCCGCCCGGTCCTGCCTGCGCGATGGTGGCCCCGGAGGCTACGAACAGGCCGGTGCCGATCGAGCCGCCCACGGCGATCATCGTCAGGTGCCGTGCGGACAGGGAGCGGCGCAGCTCCGACGGGGCTGACGCCCCTGCTTCGATGCCCTCGCCGAGCGGGTCGTGTTCCGATGTTGCCAAAGTCGTGTTCCTCAATAGCCTGATGCGCGAATCAGCGCCCCCCGGCCGCCGTCGAAGCGGCGGGCATCGCGCCGGGGGGGCGAAGGTGGAGGTAATTCAGAGTGGGGGCGATTGTACTGCGGGTCTTCCCGATTGGGCGACTTTCTGCTCATGCTCGACGAATTCGCGCATCAAAACGCTCATTTGCGCGGTTTTTCTTCAGAGTTCCCGCACCATTCCGGGTTCGCAGATCTCCATCGCGCGTTGGTAGACGGGACGCTCGCCAATCCGGGCCAGATAAGCCTGGATGTGCGGGTACGGCGTCAGGTCGATGGGCTGAAACACGCCCATGGTCGTGAGTGAGAACACGGTCATGATGTCGGCGGCAGTGAACGCGTCGCCAGCAAGATAGGGACGGGCGACGAGATGCTTGTCCATCGTGTCGAGTGCGACTTGCAGGCGTCCCATGGTGCTGGCGAGTGCCGGATGGTCAACGGGCAGTCCGGCCCGCGCGAGCGTCATGTAGCGCAGGATGATCGGCTGGAGATTGCCGTTGGCGAAGTGAAACCAGTACAGATAGTGGGGATAGTCGGCGTGATCCGGTCCGATTTGCAGTCGGCCATCGCCGAATTTCGTCAGCAGGTATTCCACGATGGCAGCCGATTCGCCAAGCATCGTGTCGCCATCCTCGATGACCGGGGCGGCACCGAGCGGATGCAACTGCCTGAGTGCTTCCGGCGCCAGGCGAGTGACGGGGTCGCGCGCATAACGCACCAACTGGTAAGGGATGGCAAGTTCCTCGCAGAGCCAGACGATGCGCTCCGATTGGGAGACGCCGAGGTGATGTACGGTCAGCATGGGCATGAATTCCTGAAGGGCTAGGCGCCGCGGTTGTCACGACCGGAATCGCGTACGGCGGAGGGGGAGAATCCGAAACGCTCCCGAAAGCGCACGGAAAATCGCGACGGCGATTCGTAGCCGACGCACATCGCCACGTCCGAGATCGGGCGCGACGTTGCCTGAAGCATGGTCAGGGCCGTGGTCATCCGGACGTCTGCAAGGACTGCCGTGAGCGACGTGCCTTCAGCGCAGAGCCGACGTCGAAGCGTGGCCTCGGACATGGCGAGGCGCCCGGACACGACGGCGGACGACCATGACGCATCGACGTCGGCGGCAATCAGATGGCGGACCCTGGCCGCGATGGAAGTCCGGGCAGCGTGAGGCGCCAGCGAGACGCCACACGCGAGCAACCAGTAGGCAACCTCAAGCGCGCGCAGCCGTGCAACGCCTTCGGGTACCGGGTCGATGGGGCAGAGCGCCTCGCACGCCGCTTCGAACGACGCATGAAATTGTCTTGCGATCTTCCCGAGCGCGATCGCCGACTTTCGCCCGGCAGTGGCGCGTTCGGCTGCCGTGGCGTCGCGACGATAGCGTTCGTCGAACAACAGCGCGTCGTCGAATACGAGCCACCGCGCCTCGTACGTGCCGTCCGACGCCAGCACGTTCGTGAAGTCCACCGTCTGCGCACCACGTACGACGAGGGCCTGACCCGGCGTTGCGCGGGCGCGCGCGCCGTCGCTCGTCGTCACCGTCTTGATGCCTTTGTCGACGACGATGAGGGCATTGTGCTCGAGATGGATGCTGGCAATCCGCAGTTCGTTGCCCTGAATAACGCGCGCCGTCAGCCCGATGTCGGGCCGTGCATGGATTTCGCGCTGGCTTTCACGCGGGTGGGGCGCAGTGTCGGGTCGCATCGTCGGGGGTTTCCGGGAGAAGGCCGATGCAGTCTACCCTCGCCAACGCGGCGACGCGATGCGCGAACGATCAATCGCTGTGCCGATTCGCTCAAGGGCGGTAGTCACCTGCCACGTGAGCGACATGAACCGAAACAACACGTAGAATGCGCGCTACCGACGGCCGGAAGCTGGTGCAAATCCAGCGCGGTCGCGCCACTGTGACTCGTCCTCGCGACGGGAAGTCAGACCTGGCCGTTGGGCACATCGACCTTTTTTTGGGGCGCGAAACCCCAGGAGACCCATGCATCATCCATGCTCGACGACCCTCGACAGGGTCCCGGCAGGGCGTTGTTTCGCCCTTGGCAAAGCCGCGCTCACCGTTGTCTCGCTGTTCGGCAGCGCCGTCACGTTTGCCGACGACACCCACCTGCCGCGGGTCACCGTCAATGCGCAACACGCGCGCGACGACGCGCCACTCTCCACGCCGACGCCCACCGGTTCCCGTCTGAACCTGTCCAGTCTCGACACGCCCGCGAGCGTCGAGACGCTGAGCGCCCGGCAGATCGAAGCGCGCGGCGATCAGAGCGTCAACGACGCCGTGACGCGCACCACCGGCTTCACCAGCACGGCCACGCCGGGCAATGGCGGCACCGCGCTCGCCGTGCGCGGCTTCGCCGGTCAGGAGTCGGTGATGACGCTCTACGACGGCACGCGCCTCTATCCCGGCGCGGGCACGATGACCTTTCCCTTCGACACCTGGCAAGTCGAGCGCATCGACGTGCTGCGCGGACCGGCATCGGTGCTGTACGGCGAGGGCGCGATCGGCGGTGTGGTGAATGTCGTGCCGAAGCGAGCGCAGCGCGAGTCCGCGACCACGATTCAGGCGGGCTTCGGAACCGATGGCCAGAAACGCTTCGCGCTCGACACCACCGGCGCACTCGGCCCCATGTTGTCGTACCGCTTTTATGTGAGCGACAACCGCGGCAACGGTTGGGCCGAGCGCGGCGATGCGCATACGACTTCGTTCGGCGGCGCGGTGAAGCTCGACGTGTCGCCGACACTGTCGTTCACGCTCGACTACGACTACGCACGTCAGATGCCGGCGACGTATTTCGGCGTGCCGCTCAACAACGGCACGATCGATACGTCCCTGCGTTACCGGAACTTCAACGTGGGCGATGCACTGATCGCCTACTTCGATCAGTCGACGCGGTTGACCGGCGTCTTCCGGGCCGCCGACGGCATCACGATCCGCGGTCAGTTGTACTACCTGAACACCCGCCGTCATTGGCGCAACAGCGAATCGTACGAGATGGACCCGTCCACGCGTCGGGTCACGCGCAGCGACTACATCGAGATCCTTCAGCACGAGCATCAGGTCGGCAACCGGCTCGATGCCACCATCGACCGTACCCTCGCGGGACACGCGAACCGCTTCGTCATCGGCGTCGAGGCCAATCAGATCTCGTTTCAGCGCGACAGCAACACACCGTTTGGCGGCACGTCGGTCGTCAATGCGGATGCTTTCGACCCGGGCGTGTTCGCCAGCCCCGATCCGACCTTGCCCGAATTCCGCACGCTGACGCGTCAGGTGGCGTTGTTCGCCGAAGACCGTTTCGACATCACGCCGCGCCTGTCGGCGGTGGGTGGCGTGCGTTACGACTATCTTGACTATTCGCGTCGGCAACTGGCCACAGGATCTGAGTTCGGCAAGACGTTCTCGAACGTCGGCTGGCGTCTTGGCCTCGTGTATCAGCTCAGTCCCTCGGCGTCGGTCTACGGTCAGTACACGCGCGGTGCAGACAGCATCGGCTCGCTGGTCACCCTGTCGCAATCGCAGACCCGGTTCGATCTCGCGACCGGCGAGCAGTGGGAGGCGGGCTTCAAGCAGGAACTGCCGAACGGTCGGGGCTTCTGGACGCTCGCCGTCTACCAGATCGTGAAACGGCATCTCCTGGCGACCGATCCGTTGCATCCGACGGTGACGCAACAAGTCGGCCAGCAGTCGTCTCGCGGTGTTGAGGTGTCCGGTGCGCTGACGCTGGGCTACGGCTTCTCCGTCGAGGCGAATGCGTCGCTCTTGCGCGCCCGTTACGATAATTTCGACGAAAGCGTGGATGGGGTGGCCGTGTCGCGCAACGGCAACGTGCCGAACAACATTCCGCAGCAGACCGCCAACGTGTGGCTGACCTACACGCCCGTGCGCGACGTCGTGATCGGCACGGGATTGCGCTACGTCGGGCGTCGCTACAGCGATAACGCCAACACGGCGCCGATACCCGCGTTCACGGTATTCGACGCCTCGGCGTCGTGGCAGGCGACCCGACGCATCAATCTCGCGCTCTATCTGCGCAACCTTGGCAATCGCGCGTATGCGGTGACGTCGGAATCGCCGACAGAGTGGCTGCTCGGCCCATCGCGCTCGGCGCAGGTCGTGGCGACGATGAAGTTCTGAGGCCCGCCCGCCGATGCCTGCCGCACTCGACATTGCCAGCCTGAGCTGGTCGCCCGCCGATCTGGCTGGCCCAAACGCGTCGCCGCTACTTCAATCGATCTCGCTCGACGTCTCGCGCGGCGAGTTCGTCGGGCTGATCGGCCCGAACGGCAGCGGCAAGACAAGCCTGCTGCGCTGTGCATTCCGTTACGCAAAGCCGCAGGCAGGCACAGTCACGCTCGACGGCACCGACGTTTGGCGTGCGTCGCCGCGTTGGTCTGCGCAGCACATCGCGGTGCTCTTGCAGGAGTTGCCGGACGACTTCGGCCTGAGCGTTGAACAGGTCGTCTGGATGGGACGAACGCCGCACAAGCGCCTGCTCGACGTCGATACGCCCGATGACGCGCACATCGTCGAGCAAGCGCTGCGCGATGTGGACATGACGAACGCCCGCGCGCGTGCGTTCGCCACGCTCTCGGGCGGCGAGAAGCAGCGCGTGCTGCTTGCGCGCGCGCTCGCGCAGCAACCCGACGTATTGATGCTCGACGAGCCGACCAGTTTTCTCGACCTGCATCATCAGATCGAATTCATGCGCCTGATTCGTTCGTTGCAAGTGACGACGCTCGCGACGCTTCACGATCTCAATCTCGCTGCCGCGTACTGCGACCGTCTGTATGTGCTGGCGCGCGGCGAGATCGTGGCGCAGGGCGCGCCGGCCGAGGTGCTGACGGTCGAGCGGCTCGCGCAGGTGTTTCAGGTCGAAGCGCTGGTCGATGCGCACCCTGTCACTCACCGTCCCCGAATCACACTCGCTCATCCGATATGAAACGCTATGTTCTGATGGGCTCGATGGCCCTGACCGCCATGCTGGTCTCGAATGCCGGGCGGGCCGATGTCCGCTACCCGATCACCGTGCAAAGCTGCAATCGGGCCGTGACGTTCGAGCGCGCGCCGCAACGCGCCGTGAGCAACGACGTCAATCTGACGGAAATGATGCTCGCGCTCGGTTTGAAATCGCGCATGGTCGGCTTCACCGGCATCAGTGGATGGAAGACCGGCAATGCCGCGCTGCGTCGGCAACTCGCCGGGTTGCCCGAACTCGCGCAGCGGTACCCGTCGATGGAGGTGCTGGTGCAGGCGGGGGCCGACTTTTACTTCGCGGGCTGGAATTACGGCATGCATGTGGGTGGCCCGGTCACGCCTGCGATGCTCGCACCGATGGGCATCCGCACCTACGAACTGAGCGAATCGTGCGGCCATGTGATGCCACGCGGCGCGGCCTCTTTCGACGACGTCTACAACGATCTGCGCAATCTCGGACGCATCTTCGACGTCGAGCCGGCAGCCAGCGCAATCATCGATCGCATGAGGTCGCAACTCGAGACGCTGACACATCGGGTGGGCGCGAAGACGGCGCCGGTGCGCACCTTCGTCTACGACAGCGGCGAGGACAGCCCCTTTACCGCCGGACGTCTTGCCATGCCGACGGCACTGATCGAGGCCGCAGGCGGACGCAATGTCATGGATGACGTCATGCAAAGCTGGACGCGTGTGAGTTGGGAGACCGTGGTGGCGCGCAACCCGCAGGCGATCGTCGTCGTCGATTACGGCGCTGTCACGGCGGCACAGAAGATTGCGTTCCTGCTCGATCAGCCGGCGTTGCGGAAGGTCGAGGCGGTTCGCGCCCGACGCTTCATCGTGGTGCCCTACGACGAAGCGACCCCCGGCATTCGCAATGCGCAGGCGGTAGAGACGATTGCGCGCGGCCTGTATCCGAAGGCGTTCCCGAAATGACGGCTGTGCAGGTGCGCGGGCATATGGCGATTGGCGCACTGACGCTCGCACTCATCGCGTCGATCGTGCTTGCGACCGGTTTCGGCCCGACGGCCATTGCGCCGTCGTTGACGCTGCGTATCGTGCTCGCGCATTTGACGTGCGTGGGGCAGTGCGCCGGACAAAGCGTGGCCGCGCACGACTGGACGGCATCACAGGACGCCGTGGTGTGGCTCATTCGTTTGCCGCGCGTGTTGCTCGCGGCGATCGTGGGTGCGTCGCTCGCGATGGTCGGCGTCGCGTTGCAGGCCGTGACGGCCAATCGGCTCGCCGATCCGCATCTGCTTGGCGTGAGCGCGGGGGCGACCTTCGGTGCGGTGCTCGCGACACTCTTTCTCGGGGCGGTCTTCGGGCCGTTCACCGTGTCGCTGCTCGCCTTCGCCGGGGCCGCGTTCGCCACGCTCGCGGTGATCGGGCTCGCGCACCGGCAGGGGCGTCTCGAACGGGACCGGCTGTTGCTCGCCGGCGTCGCGGTGTCGTTCGTGATGCTCGCCGCGGCTAACCTGTTGCTGTATCTCGGCGATCAGCGCGCGGCGTCGTCCGTGTTGTTCTGGACCCTCGGCGGTCTCGGCCTCGCGCGCTGGGACATCCTCGTCGTGCCGGCGACGATTGCCCTGATCGGCGGCATTGTGCTGATTGGCCGACGCCGTGAGCTGAACGCGTTGATGACGGGCGATCTCGCCGCGGTGACGCTGGGCGTGAACGTGCCGCGCGTTCGAGCGGAAGTGTTTCTCATTGGCGCGCTCGTGACCGGGGCGATGGTGTCGGTGAGCGGCGCCATCGGGTTCGTCGGCCTCGTCACGCCGCATGCCTGCCGCCGGATCGTGGGGGCCGAGCACGGACGTCTGCTGCCGGTCTGCGCGTTGCTCGGCGCCGTGCTGCTGATCTGGGCCGACGTGCTCGCCCACACGATGATCGCGCCGGAAGACCTGCCTGTGGGCGTGGTGACGGCACTCGTGGGGGGCGGCGGCTTCGTGGCGTTGTTGCGGGCTCGGAGGTGAAGTCAGACGGGCTTATCGCTGCAGTGACTCGTGTAGACGGTGATGCCGTGACCGTCCGGATCCTGCATCGAGAAATAGTGGTGGCCGTAGAGCGCTTCATTCGCGATTGGAGATGGCGAGTATCCCTTGACGATGAGGCTTGCCCTGTAGGATTCCAGGTCCGCTTTTGTCTGTCCCGCAATCATCAAATCGATTTTTTCGCTGGCGAAATCCGGTCGCTGACCCACCTGACCCGGCAGCAACGTATCGGTCGAATCGTCGCCCTTCCTGAACAGCAGCAAATGAGTGCCACCGCGCATCTCGACGATCGCCATTCCCGGAAAAGCGCCGAATGCGCGCAGTCCCAATTCCGTATAGAAGTCGTAGCTTGCGTCGATATCTCGTACTTTCATGACGAAGTGACCCAGTGCCAGGGCGGGCAAGCGCGTTTCGGTGCCGTGCGTGTTCATTCGTGAGTCCTCGGGGGAGTGAGCGACGCGGCAGTCTTGCATCACGCATATCTCGGCGTTAATCTGACTGCCCAGTCGGAAATATTATCCGACTGATCAGTCGGATAAGCAAGAGGGTGTCGTGACGCGAAGAAAAGAAATTGACAGAGAGCGGGTTCTGAATGCTGCCGAGGCCGTCATCTCCGAGTCTGGCGGCCGGAATTTCACGCTCGATGCCGTGGCGGAGCGTGCGGGAATCAGTAAGGGAGGGCTCGTATACACCTTTGCAACCAAGGACGCCTTGGTGCTTGCGATATTGGAACGAGAGATAGCGCGGTTTCAGGACGCGGTGCGTCGCCGGTTGGGCGACGCGCAAGCGGACCCGGTCGAATGGGCGCTGGCGTATATCGACGAAGCGCTTGGCGAGGATGACGCCACCACGCAAAAGGCGGCATTTCTCGTCACCGCGCTGGTACATGCGCCTGAAATGCTGGAACCGGTGCGACGCCATTACGATGCGCTACTCGAACCACTCCGTTCGAATCGCGCACCGGTCGGCGAAGTGCGCCAGGCGCTGCTCGCGGTCGAGGGGGCGTTTCTGCTGCGGGGGTTCGGGTTGGCCGATCTCACGGAAGACGAACACCAGTCCATCTTGCGCCACGCGCGCAAAAGCGTCGTCGCCGCCTCGGGAAAATCGACAGCTCGCCGCTCAGTCAAACCACAGGGGCAATCCTGACACCGGGGCGATCCTGCGTATGACGGCGGTCCCGCCGTTCCGAGATTGTGGGACGCGGGCGCGGAGTCCCTCGCGCACGGGGCTTGTATCGGGCGATCGCCCGAGACTACGCAGCTAACGTGCTAAAATGTTTGACTGATCAAACATTGATCCGTCCAAAAAATGGCTCCTAGTCCCAGTACCCCCCATTCGGCGGGGCAGGTGTTGCCTTTCCGGCAGTCGCTCGTGGCGATGCTCGGCCTTTGTTTCTGCACGATGCTCGTGGCCCTCGATCAGACGGTCGTCGGCACGGCGCTGCCGACGATCGTCGCGGAGTTGAAAGGCTTCGAGTATTACGCCTGGGTCGCGACGTCGTATCTCCTCACCTCTGTCATTACCGTCCCCATCTTCGGGCGCCTCGGTGATTTCTACGGCCGCAAACGCTTCGTCATGGCGGCGATCATCGTCTTTACTGCGGCGTCCGTGCTTTGCGGTGCTGCGAATAGCATGCCGTTTCTCGTTGTCGCCCGCGCATTGCAAGGCATCGGCGGCGGCATGCTGGTCGGCACCGCGTTCGCGTGCGTGCCCGAACTCTTCCCCGACCCGCATGTGCGCTTGCGCTGGCAAGTGCTGTTGAGTTCCGCGTTCGGGATCGCTAACGCCATCGGTCCCTCGCTCGGCGGTTTCCTCACGGAAGCCTACGGTTGGCGCTCGGTGTTTTACGTCAACCTTCCCGTCGGCCTGCTCGGTCTCTGGTTCGTGGCGCGCCACTTGCCGCACATGCGCGCCGAAGAGCACAGCAAGGCCAGTATCGACTGGCTCGGCGCCTTGCTCATCACGGCCGCGCTGGGCAGCTTGCAGATGCTCGTCGAATGGCTGCCGGCGGACGGTCTCTCGCGCGGTGTCGTCACGCTCGGCGTGTTGCTCATCGTCTCGTCGCTCGCCCTTTACTGGTGGGAGAAGCGCACGTCGCATCCGATCCTGCCCTTCGAGATGTTTCGCGACAGATCGCTCGCGCCGCTGTTCGTGCTGTCGGTATTCGCCGGGTTTTCGATGTTCGGATTGCTCTTCTACGCGCCGCTTCTGTTGCAAGGCGGGTTCGGGCTTTCACCGCGCGAGACCGGGCTGCTGATTACGCCGCTGGTGGTGTGTATCACCGTGGGCAGCATCGTGAATGGCCGTCTGATCACCCGCTTGCGCAAGCCGAACGTGATGCTCTATCTAGGCTTCTTGCTGCTCGCGCTGGCCTGCGCGGGCGTGATTACCACGCATCGCGGCACGCCGCACTGGCTGATCGCGTCGTACATGTTCGTTGCCGGTCTCGGCCTGGGCTTCGTCATGCCGAATCTCACCGTCTTCGCGCAGGAAGTGGCCGGACGCGCGCACCTGGGCATTGCCACCGCGCTCATGCAGTCGCTGCGCATGATCGGCGGCATGCTCGGCACCGCCATCGTCGGCACGCTCGTGAATCACAGCTACACGGGGCGTGTCACGGACGCCCTCGCGGCGAATGAAGGCGCCCGCTGGACGTCGCAACTCTCCGATCCGCAGATGCTTGTGAACGTTCAGGCCCAGAACGATTTTCTGATGACGCTCGCGCATATGGGACAGAACGGCGCGCTCTTCATCGAGGCGGCGCGCTCGTCGCTGGTCGCCGCGATTCACAATGGGCAGATGGTGTCGCTTGCGGCGGCGCTCGCCGGCTTGTGGTTCGTCAGACGCGTACCGCTCATTCGGCTGACGCGTGGCGTGAAGCCGCAACCGCCGGCAGGGGAGTGAGACGATGTCCACACCGCTCAAACGTAACGTCATCCAGCAACTCAGCCTGACGTATCGCGCGATGATGCTCGCCTTCGATGCGCAGGTCGGACACCCGCTGCCACGCTGGCGGATCATTCTCGCGCTCGCCGAGCGCGGCACGTGTTCGCAGAAGTTTCTCGCCGAGCATTGCCGACTCGATCCGGCCTCGCTCACGCGTCAGTTGCAATCGATGGAAGCCCTCGGCTGGCTCACGCGCGCGACCGACCCCAACGATAACCGTCTGACGAACGTCACGTTGACCGAGGCCGGCATGGCCGTGCACGACGAGGCGACGCCGCGCCGTCAGGCGTTTTTCGACGAGACGCTCGAAGGCATGACCCCCGACGAAATCGCCACGCTGGAGAGCGCGCTGACGCATCTGGAAGCGCAATTCAAGTCGGTGGCCTCCAGGGCGAAGGCTGGGGCGTCTCAGGCGGCCGAAGGGAAGACCGCCGGCGGTGACGGCGCCGATGGCGCACCCGCACCTGCACCTGCGCCCACATCCACACCTACGCCAGCGCGCAAACGCACACCGCGAAATCCGGCGTAGTCTTGCGTCAGAAGAACGTCTGTACGATCTCGACGACGTTGTAATCGCCATCGACGACCGGCAAATGACGCCACTTGTCGAACGTGAGGCACGGATGCGAAATGTCGAACGCGATCATGTCGCCCACGCGAATGTCGTCGCCCGGCGCGATGCGCAGGTACGCATGCTGATCCATCATGCCGGTGACTTCCCAGTGCTCGGGTGTTGGCGTCGGGTGTTGGCTCTGACCGGGACGAAACTGCTGCGCCGGCGCCGGCATGCCTGCATCGAACGCCGCATCGCGCTTGCCCAGCGCAATGATCGCGCGCTCCGGTTCCGGGATCGACTGCACGTAAGCCCACAATTGCAGCGCGGGCTGGAGTTGCGAGCGCATCTGCTTCGCGATCGGATTGCGCGTGGCGATCTGCGCCTGTGCGGCCTTGTAGATGCCCACGTCGTGCGTCAGGTAGCACCCCGGGCGTAGCACGACATCGAGCGGTGCGCCCACCTCCTTGTGCGCGAATTCGTCGGCAACGACGTCGTACCATGCCGATCCCGCCCCCGAGAGCACGGCCGGGGAGCGCTCGATGCGCCCCGCTGCGATCAGCTCACGTGTCATGCTCACCGCGCGTTGCAGAAACGCACGGATGTCGGCTTCGGTGCTGAGCACGCCCTCATAGACTTCCACGCCGGCCAGCTTGACGGCGTCCTGATATTGCGAGAGCGCATCGAGCACTGCTTGCTGTTGCGCCGCGTCGCGCACACCGGTGCGCCCGCCCGTCACGCCCAACTCGATGAGCACCTGGATCGTCTGGCCGCGTGCGCGGAAGAACTCGCCCAGATGTGCGACGGCGGCGGCGGAGTCCACCAGACAGAAGAACTCGAAACCGGGGTCCTTGAGCAAGTCGGCGATCATCGCCATGTTGCGCTTGCCGACGAGTTGGTTCGCCATGAGCACGCGTCGTACGCCATGGTGATACGCGGCGAAGGTCTGCTGCGCCGTGGCGAGCGTAATGCCCCACGCGCCGCCGTCGAGCTGACGGCGGAACAGCTTCGGGGCCATCGTCGTCTTGCCGTGCGGGGCGAGTTTCACGCCGTACTCGTGCACGAAGCGCTGCATCCACGCCAGGTTGTGACGGATCTTGTCCTCATACAGCACGGCCGTGGGCAAGCTAAGGTCTTCGTTGAGCAGGTTCCAGCCCAGACCCGTTGTCGCGGACGGCGCGAGCGGGGCCTCCAGCGCGCCCAGACCCTTGTTGAGGGTATCGATCATGCCATGCTGATAGTTTGTATCACTCATTGGGAATCCTCCAAGGTTCAGTGCGCCGACAACTGCCAGATGACGCCTATAATAACGTTTAATTACCAGCATTTGACAGATTTGTTATAAAGTAACAAAAATCGTCGAAAGACTTCCAGAAATCGCTTAATCGGCGCATCGTGACGCCGTGCAGACCGGAGATATGGCCGAGACCTTCGATATCGTGACGCGCGTTGCCGAACGCAGCGACGTGCTCAGTCAGGCAGAACGCAAAGTCGCTCAGGTGGTGCTGGAGGACGTTGCGGGGGCGGCGGCGGCGTCGATCAACGTGCTTGCCGAGCGTGCCGGTGTGAGTGAAGCCAGCGTAACGCGCTTTGCCAAGGCGATGGGCTGCCGCGACGTGCGCGACCTCAAGCTGCGACTGGCGCAGGCGGCCGTCGTGGGGCAGCGGTTCCTTGGCGCGAGTGCCGCCAACGCACAGGACGGCGCGGTCGAATCCATCGACCGGATCGCCGACGATATCCAGACGACGCTGCAAGTGCATCGCGGTCTCATCAAGCCGGAGACGGTGCGACGCGCGGCCACACGTTTGCTCTCGGCGCGCATGATCTATGCGTTCGGTATGGGCGGCGGCTCATCGCTCATGGCGGATGAAGCGCGTTACCGGCTCGTGCGTCTGGGGCGACCCGTGGCGAGCTATCAGGACGCCGTGCTCGCCCGCATGGTGGCCGGGACCCTGGGGCGCGACGATGTCGTCATCGCCTTCTCGGTGAGCGGTCATACCCCGGAACTGGTGTCCGCGTGCGAAATCGCCCGGGAATACGGCGCACAGGTGGTGGCCGTCACGGCCACGGGCTCGCCGCTCGCCGCGCTGGCGGACGACGTGTTGCCGATCCGCGCGCTGGAAACGGATTTCATTTTCAAACCGTCGTCGTCGCGCTACGCGATGCTGCTTGCGATGGACGTGCTGGCTACAGAGCTGGCACTGCTCGCCAAGCCGCAGAGTCAGGCGCTATTGCGACGGATCAAATACGTGCTCGACACGCATCGGGGCGGCGGCGATCGTCAGCCTCTGGGAGACTGACATGACTGACCGCCTCGAACATCGCACGGTCGATACACTGGATAGCCTGGATACGCTGATTACCAACGTTCGTCTGGCGGACGGCTCGGGCGCGCCCATGACGGACGAACGTTTCGACGTCGCCCTGCTCGATGGCCGGATCCACACGGTCGCGCCAGCGGGGACGCTGTCCGGCCGGCACGCGACGCAACACATCGATGGGGAGGGCAATGTGCTGAGCCCCGGTTTCATCGACGTGCATACGCATGACGACACCAACGTCGTTCGCGCGCCGGAGATGACGCCGAAACTCTCGCAGGGGGTGACGACGGTCGTCGTCGGCAACTGCGGCATCAGCGCGTCGCCGGTCACGCTCAAGGGCGACCCGCCCGACCCGATGAATCTGCTCGGTGAGGCCGGCGCGTTTCAGTATCCGACCTTCAAGGCTTATGTCGATGCGCTCGAAAAAGCGCAGCCCGCCATCAATGTCGCGGCGCTCATTGGCCACACGGCTTTGCGCAACAACCATATGGACCGCCTCGACCGTGCCGCGACCGAAGCGGAAATCGAAGGCATGCGCGCCCAGTTGCGCGAGGCGTTGTCGCACGGTGCGCTGGGATTGTCGACGGGGCTTGCCTATGCCAATGCGAACGCCGCGCCGACCGAGGAAGTGCTGGCGCTGGCCGAACCGCTCGCAGAAGCCGGCGGTTTGTACGCGACGCACCTGCGAACCGAGTTTGCCGAGATTCTCGAAGCGCTCGACGAAGCCTTCCGCATCGGTCGCCACGCGCGCGTGCCGGTGGTCGTCTCGCATCTGAAATGCGCGGGCGTCGACAACTGGGGGCGCAGCACCGAAATTCTGGAGGCGCTCGACAAGGCGCAGCGCTTCCAGCCGGTCGGTTGCGACTGCTATCCGTACACGGCAAGTTCGTCGACGCTCGACCTCAAGCAGGTCACCGACGACTTCGACATTCTCGTGACATGGTCGCAGCCACATCCCGAGCAGGGCGGCAAGCTGCTCGCGGCCATCGCGGCCGACTGGGGCGTGGACCTGATGGAAGCGGCGAAGCGTCTGCAACCGGCGGGGGCCGTGTATCACTGCATGGAAGAAGATGACGTACGACGCATCTTGCGTCACCCGGCAACGGTCGTCGGCTCCGACGGTCTGCCCAACGACCCGCTGCCGCATCCGCGTTTGTGGGGCGCCTTCCCGCGCGTGCTGGGTCGCTACAGCCGCGAGCAGGGACTGTTCCCGCTCGCGCAGGCCGTGCACAAGATGACGGGGCTGTCGGCAGAGCGCTTCGGTCTGAGCGAACGGGGCTTTGTCCGGGAGGGTTACTGGGCCGATCTGGTGCTGTTCGATCCGGCCACCGTGGCCGACGCCGCGACCTTTACCGATCCCATGCAACCCGCCTACGGTATTTCGGCGGTGTGGGTCAACGGCGTGCTGTCGTGGCAGAACCGCGCACCCACGCAGAATGCGCGCGCCGGACGCTTCGTGCGTCGCGGCACGCCCCAGCCGGCGCTTTGAGCAGGCGCGCTGCGCCGGTGTGTTGACAACGATTCGTTCAAAGGAGTGATGATGAGCATCAAACGATATGGCGTGGAAGGCGGGCAGGGCACGGGCGGCCAGCGCATGCCCTTCGCACGCGCAACCGAGGCCGACGGCTTCCTGTTCGTGTCGGGCCAGACCCCGATGAAAGATGGCGAAGTGATCGACGGGGGCATCGTCGCCCAGTCGCATCAGGCCATTCAGAACATGATTGCGATCCTGACGGAAGCCGGTTACGGCACCGAGCACGTTATGCGCATCGGCGTGTGGCTCGACGACCCGCGCGACTTCGCGTCGTTCAACAAGGTGTTCAAGGAGTACTTCGGCGATCATCCCCCCGCACGTGCCTGCGTCGTATCGAGCATGGTCATCGACTGCAAGGTCGAAGTGGATTGCGTTGCCTACAAGAAGCCTGCGGCATAAGTCGCGAGCCGGAAGGCAAAGGGCACATGAAGAAGCCGACGGTCACCGTCGGTTTTTTTTCGACGTGCGCTCGTTGCGTCGTGTTCTCGTGTTGACCGATACGTACGTCACCGTTTCGCAAAGTTCACGGTTTACCTTCGATGGCGCGACCGTCTGGCCTCGCGCAATCTTCAGCTTCCCAATGTGACGATGTGAATGGCCAAATGGAGGCAGAGGATGAGGCAAGGACCTATCGACGGCGCGGGACCGAGTGCGCCGGTGTACCGGGCGGCAGTCGAGTCTGCGGAAGATGCGCGTATCACGATCGATTTCCCCGCGACACCGGACGACGTTCGTCTGCGCTCGCAGACCATGAGCCGCCTGTCTCAGGCGGGTTGCGTGACGGGCCTCACGGGGCTGGCCGTCACCATCCTCGGCATGGTGGGGCTGGCCGGGGGCGCGTATCTCTGTCTGGACGCCGCCGCAGAGGTCGACGACACCGAGACCGCCGAACACAACCGCTGGGTCGGCTTCGGTCTGGGCGGTGGCATGGGGACGTTGTCGGCGCTCGCGGTGACGTTCGGTCTCGGTCAAGTGTGCCTTTGCCTGAAGGCACGGCGCGAGGCAGAGCAGGAAATGGGGACGATAAGCACACGGGTTCACTTCACCGCGCCGAGACAAGGCGTGCTTCACGAGCGCCGTCAGGAGAGACGCGATGAGAGCCGCTATGAGCGTCGTTAAGATGATGCCAGGTCCGGTGCCGTCATCCGCGTTCGTGGCCAGGGAGATCGAAGCGGCCCTCAGGTTGCTCGACGATGCCGGGAAGCAGCGCGAGGCGCTGGGGATGCCAGTGCCGGGGGCGTGGGATGCCAGCCAGTGCGACGCCGTCTATCGCTGCGGCTACGGGGCGTTCGAGCGGGGCGACTTTGCGCAGGCCATCGAGTGCTTTGCGCCGTTGCTCTCGGCCTGCCCGCTGGTCGCCGACTACGCGGTCGCGCTGGCGTTGTCGATGCAGCGTCATGGCGCGCCGAAGGCGGCGCTACCGCTTTTCATGGCGGCGGCGCTCATGGACGAGCAGGCGCCCGGGCCGATGTACCGGGTCGGCGAATGTCTCGTCGAACTGCGGCAATTCGATGCGGCAGGTCGCGCGATGAAGGAAACGCTGCACCGTTGCGCCGCGCAGCCGAAGTACGCGAACGTCAGGAACGCCGCGCTGCGCATGATGGCGCGGGTAGGTTACCTCGTCTGACGGCGCCGACGGGTCCGGGCGACCCGTCGTCTTCCCTTTTACTGACGCGCGGTACGCGCATTGTCCGGCATCGGCAACGTGAAGTTGGTGCGAAACGGATTGATGTCGAGACCGCCGCGTCGCGTGTAGCGCGCATACACGGCCAGTTGGCTCGGTTTGCACTGACGCAGAATGTCCATGAAGATGCCCTCCACGCATTGCTCGTGGAAGCCGGTGTGACGGCGGTACGAAATCACGTACTTGAGCAGGCCTTCCTGATCGATCGGCGGGCCGACGTAGCGAATCTGCAAGCTGCCCCAGTCGGGCTGGCCGGTGACCGGACAGTTCGACTTCAGCAGATTGGACACGAGTGTCTCGTCCACGTGCGGCTCGTCGAACGCGGCAGTGAGCAGCGAAGCGTCCGGCACGTAGATGTCAGTGTCCACGTCCAGCCGGTCAACGAGCAGACCGTCGAGTTCGTCAAGCGCAAGCTTGCCGAAGCCGCTCGGATCGGTGAGCCGGACCTGTACGGGGGCGCTGGCGGCTTCCGACAGGTCCTGCTGAATGAGCGCGCGCGCGGCATCCAGATTGGCGAGCTTCGTTTGTGCGAACGAGCCGAGGTACAGCTTGAACGACTTGGACTCGATGATGAAAGGCGAGTCTGCCGGCACGATGGCCGTCAGGAGCGCGATCTGCGGTTTGCCCTTTTCATTGAGCCACGAGAGTTCGTAGCCGTTCCAGATGTCGGCGCCGAAGAACGGCAGCGTGTCCGGCACGCCGATCTCCGCTCGCGCGGGGGCACGGGCAATCGGGAAGAGTTGCGAGGGGTCGTAATGCTCGGTGTAGGCAACTTCCTTGCCGAGCGTGGATTGTTCAGGCGTGGTCATGATTGGCAATGCCACTGATGACGTGTCCGGTCGGGCTGACCCGGGCGGCCGATTCGCAGTGGCGTGTCTGATCGTCGAAGAAGAAATCGGGCTCGAACTCGCGCAGAAATGCGCCCTTGTCCAGCCCGCCCAGGAACATCGCCTCGTCGATGTCGATTTTCCAGTCCATCAACGTGCGGATCGCGCGTTCGTGCGCGGGGGCCGAGCGCGCTGTCACGAGTGCGGTGCGAATCCTGATCGGGACCTCGTGCCCCGCCAGCGTCTGCAAACGATGCAACGCGAGCAGCAACGGTTTGAACGGCCCCGGCGGCAGCGGCGTTGCGGCGCGCTCGATCTCGTGTTGCTGAAAGGCGTCGAGACCGTTGCGCTGGAAGATCCGCTCGGCCTCGTCGGAGAAGAGCACCGCGTCGCCGTCGAAGGCAATGCGAATTTCGTCGGGATGCAGTTCGGCCTTTTTCGCGGAGTCCGGATAGACCCGTGCGGCCGGGAAACCGGCGGCAAGCGCACTGCGCACGTCGCGCTCGTTCGCCGAGAGAAAGAGGTGCGCACCCAGGGCGTTGAGGTAGCCGAACGGATCGCGCCCGCGCGTGAACACGCCGCGCTCGATCTTGAGATCGACCTGCCGCGCTGAACGGAACACACGCATGCCGCTCACGGGATCGTTGCGCGAGAGGACGACGACTTCCACGCGATGCCGGTCGTTCGCCCCGCCCGTATGGCCGTCGCTGCCCCCATTGAAGGCGAGCAATTTCTGCACGAGCGGGAAGGCGACGCCCGCCGGCGCGGGTTTGTCGAGCCGGTCGAGCTGGTACTGCATGTACGACTGGTCGTCGCCACTCGCCACGCCGGCCTCGTACACGCGGTTCTCTTCTTCGAAGTCGAACAGCGCGCGCGAGGATATCGCGACAACGAGTTTGTTCTCGAGCGTGATGGGCATGGCGAGGGCGATTTCCTTTGGAGATGTCGTGGACCGGGCGCGGCGCTTTACCCGAGGAACAGCTTGTACACGGGGTTGTCGCTTTCGTCCCAGTAAGGATAGCCGAGCGTGGCGAGGAAGTCGCGGAACGCGGCCTTCTCGTTGTCCGGCACCTGAATGCCCACGAGGATGTTGCTGTAATCCGCGCCTTGATTGCGGTAGTGGAACAGGCTGATGTTCCAGTTCGGGCTCATCGCCGAGAGGAACTTCATCAGCGCCCCGGGGCGTTCCGGAAACTCGAAGCGATACAGCACTTCATGGCTGGCGAGCGCCGAGCGTCCGCCCACCATGTAGCGGATATGCTGCTTGGACAGTTCGTCGTTGGACAGGTCGAGCGTGGGGAAGCCATGACGCTCGAAGCCCGAACGGATGCGCTCGCCCTCGTCGCGGTTGTGCATCTGGATGCCCACGAAGATATGGGCGCTGGACGCCTCGCTAATTCGGTAGTTGAACTCGGTCACATTGCGGCTGCCCACCACTTCGGTAAAGCGCTTGAAGCTGCCTCGCGCTTCCGGAATGGTGACGGCGAACACGGCTTCGCGCGCTTCACCGACTTCGGCGCGCTCGGCCACGAATCGCAGGCGATCGAAGTTCATGTTCGCGCCGGAGGTGATCGCCACGAGCGTTTCGCCCTTGAGCTTTTCGCGCTCGGCGTAGAGCTTGGCGCCGGCCACGGACAGTGCGCCCGACGGTTCGAGCACGCTGCGGGTGTCCTGGAAAACATCCTTGATGGCCGCGCAAAGCTGGTCGGTATCGACACGCACGACTTCGTCGAGATACTCGCTGCACAGGCGGAACGTTTCTTCGCCGACGTACTTGACGGCGGTGCCGTCCGCAAACAGGCCGACGTCGTTGAGCAGAATGCGCTCGCCGGCGTGGATCGACTGCGCCATGGCATCCGAGTCCACCGATTGCACGCCGATGATTTTGATCTCGGGGCGTACCGACTTGACGTAAGCGGCGACGCCGGCCGCCAGTCCGCCGCCGCCGATCGGCACGAAGATGGCGTGCAGCGGCCCCTGATGCTGACGCAGAATTTCCATGCCGATCGTGCCTTGACCCGCGATGACGTCCGGGTCGTCGAACGGCGGCACGAACGTCAGGCCGCGCTCGGCTTGCAGCGTCATGGCGTGGGCGAAAGCGTCGCTGTACGAGTCGCCCGCCAGCACGACTTCGACGGCGCGACCGCCATGCGTTTTGACGGCGTCGATTTTCACCTGCGGCGTGGTCACCGGCATGACGATGACGGCCTTGCAGCCCAGACGCGCGGCGGAATAGGCGACGCCCTGTGCATGATTGCCCGCAGACGCCGTGAGCACGCCGCGCTCGCGTTCGGCCTCGCTGAGGTTCGCCATCTTGTTGTAAGCGCCCCGAATCTTGAAGGAGAACACCGTCTGATTGTCTTCGCGCTTGAGATAAATTCGATTGTGCAGCCGCATCGAGAGCGTGCGGGCCTGCTCGAGTTCGCTCTCGTGGGCGACGTCGTAGACTTTGGCGGTCAGGATCTTCTTCAGGTAATCGGGAGCTGCGTCGGACATGATTTAAGGCTTCTTCAGGTTAGGCACATCAAGGAACAAAAGGACAATGATAGACCAGCACTTCCGCCGGGGCGGTCGCGCTTGGTCTTTCGGGGAGAAACGGGAAAGGGGAGTGCGCGCCCTAGCGTAGGTCGTCTGGGGTGTCGATGTCGCGCACGATTCCGGCGTCGTCGACATCGACGATCGTAATGTGCTCGCTAATCAACAGGTCGCGCGCGCCAATGTCGCCATCGAGGGCGGCCAGACGCGAGGTGTAGGCGGCGCCGAACGCGACCGGGTGGCCGCGTTGTCCCTGATAACTCGGTGCGACGATGGCTTCGGGCGACGTGAGGCCGTTCGCGACCGCGCGCAAGGTGTTCGGGTGGATGTACGGCATGTCGGCCAGCGCCACGAGCCAGCCGTCGAGATGTTCGAGCCCCGGGGGCGGATCTTCGTCCACGGCGGCGTTGATGCCGGCCGAGAGCGTGGCCCCCATGCCGCGCTTGGTGGCATGGCTCATCACGACTTCACAACCCGCTTGCAGCAGCACGTTTTCCAACTCGGCCGAATCCGGGCGCACGACCGCGATCACGCGCGGCAACGCCGCCAGCAGCGCGTGGGCGCTGGCAAGGGCAACGGGTCGGTTCAGGGGATCGCCGGGCAGCGGCGCGAGCAGCTTGTTCCGGCGCCCCGCCGCGTCGAAGCGGGTACCGAGTCCGCCTGCCAGTAGAATGGCCACGGGCGGCGTCGAGGGTCGGGTCATGGTCACGCATTATGCGCCAGACTTTTCGTTTCTGCCAAACGAGTGGGGGCAGGGGGCCGGTTGCAGTGACCGACCGGCTGGTCGGTTTGGGATGGGCGCACCTGCTGCGCTTTTTTTGCGTTCTTGGATCGCTTTTCGTTTTTTGCGGAGTGGCATGGAGTCGTTCATCACCTGGCTGCTGGGCGTGTTGGCGCTGCCCGGCGTTGGCTTGCCTGCCATTTTTCTCGTCTCGTTTCTCTCTGCCACGTTGCTGCCGATGGGCTCCGAGCCAGCGCTCTTCGGATACGTCGCGCTCAATCCGCATATGTTCTGGCCCGCCATCGTGGTCGCAAGCGTGGGCAACACGCTGGGCGGCATGCTGGACTGGTGGATGGGATTTGCCGCGCGTCGCGCGTATGTGCGGCTCAAGGCGCGTCGTCGGGCGCATGCGCGGGCAGCGCTGGCGAACGGTGGTGTTGCGGTGACGGTGGATCTGCCCGGTGGAAAGGGCGACACCGATGGCAAAGCGCCGATGAACGAGCGCTACCGCCGGTGGATGAAGCGCTTCGGGCCCCCGCTGTTGCTGCTCTCGTGGCTACCGGTGGTCGGCGATCCGCTGTGCACGCTTGCCGGATGGCTGCGGCTGTCATGGCGGGCCTGCCTCGTCTACATCGCCATCGGCAAGACGCTGCGCTACATTGCTATCACCTACCTCATGCTTCGTGTGCCGGAGTCGTTCTGGCAAGGCGTTTTCGCGCCGCTCAAACACTTGCTCGTCGGATGACGAAAAAGGGGCCCGATCCGACGTTTGTCACGCCGCATCGGGCCCCCTCGCCCCCTCGTGCTCATGCGACTTGCTGACGTACCGATGCGCCGACGATGGCTCAGGCCGTCGTCGTCAGGTCGAACGGCAACGCGCGCAGCCGTTTGCCCGTCAGGGCGGCGATGGCGTTGGCATATGCCGGTGCGAGCGGCGGCAGACCCGGTTCGCCCATGCCCGTAGGCGCATCGCCCGAGGCCACGACATGCACGCTGATGGCCGGCATGTCGGTCAGACGCGCCACCGTGTACTGATGGAAGTTGCTCTGCTCCACCTCGCCTTGCTTCAGCGTGATCGCTGCGCCCGGCAAGGTCGTGCCCAATCCCATCAACGCCGCGCCCTCGACCTGTGCGGCCACCGTCAACGGGTTCACAGCGAAGTTGCAATGCACCCCGGCCACCGCACTGACCAGTCGCGGCGCATTGTTGCGCATCTCCGCCACGACGACGTATGCGACGACCGAGTCGAACGACTCGTGCACGGCCACACCCCACGCCTGACCGTCGGGCAGCCTGGTCTTGCCGTATCCCGAGCGCTCGACCGCCAGGGCCAGCGCATCGCGATGCCGCGGGTGCTTGTCGCCCAGCAACGCATAGCGATAGGCCACCGGATCCTGGCCGGCGTTCTTCGCCAACTCGTCGATCAGCGTCTCCATGACGTACGCCGTGTGGGTGTTGCCCACCGAGCGCCACCACAGCACCGGCACGTTGACCTGCGGGCTGTGCAGCGTGAGACGTAACGGCACGGCATATGGCGTGCCGGAGACGCCCTCCACGCTCGTGCCGTCGATGCCGTTCTTGACCATCATTTTCTCGAACGGCGTGCCCTGGAGAATCGACTGGCCGACGATGGTGTGATTCCACGCGAGCACGTTGCCCTTGGCGTCGACACCGATCTCCGCGCGGTGCACGTACATCGGGCGGTAGTAGCCGCCGTGAATGTCGTCTTCACGGCTCCAGATCACCTTGACCGGCTCGCGATGGCCCGCGCGACGCCACGCCTTCGCGACCTGCGCCGCTTCGACGCCGTAGTCCGAGGTCGGCACCGCGCGACGGCCGAATCCGCCACCGGCCATCAAGGTGTGCAGCTTGACCTGCTCGGGCTTGAGGTCGAGCGTGCGGGCGATGGCGGCCTGATCGACGGTCTGGAACTGGGTGCCGGTCCAGACTTCTGCGCCCTTGTCCGAGAGTTGGACGGTGCAGTTCAGCGGTTCCATCGGCGCATGCGCGAGGTACGGGAAGCTGTACTCGGCGACGATCGTCTTCGGGGCGCCCTTGAGTTTGGAGACGTCGGTGTCGATGGCGACGATGCCGGGCGTCTTGGCCAGTTCCTTGAATCTGGCCAGCTGCGCGGTCGTGTCGACGTGTTCGACGCCGCTGGTGTCCCATTCGGCCTTGAGCGCCTCGCGGCCGGTTTTCGCCTGCCAGTAGCCGTCGGCGATGACGGCCACGGCGGTGCCGCCCCGGTCGTCCGGAATCTCCAGGACATCGCGCACGCCCTTGATGGCTTTCGCCGCCCTGGCGTCGAACGACTTCACTTTGGCGCCGAATACCGGCGGGCGGGCGACGACCGCGACTTTCAGGTTCGGCAGCTTGAAGTCCATGCCGTACATCGGCGTTCCCGTGGACTTGGCCCTGGCGTCCAGGCGGCGCGTCGGCTTGCCCAGCAGCCGGAAGGTCGACGGATCCTTGAGCGCGACATTGGCGGGCACGGGCAACGCCTGCGCTTTGGCGGCGAGGCTGCCGTATGTCGCGCGCTTGCCGTTCGGGCCGACCACCACGCCGTTTTCCGTGCGCAACTGATCTGCGGGCACCTTCAATTGCTGCGCGGCCGCCGCAATCAGCATGGCGCGGGCCGAGGCCCCGATGCGACGATATTGCATCCACGAGTGAGCGACGGAGCCGGAGCCGCCCGTCATCTGGATGCCGAACATGGGGTCCTTGTAAGCCTCGCCGGCCGGCGCCAGTTCGCCGCGCACCTTGGCCCAGTCGCAATCGAGTTCTTCGGCGACGAGCATTGGCAGCGCGGTCTGCACGCCCTGACCGAAGTCGAGGCGGTTGACCTGAATGGTGACGGTGTCGTCCGGGGCGATATGGACGAAGGCGGACGGCACGACGGGGGCTGCCGCCGCGCCTTGCGCGCTCGCCGTGCGCATCATGCCCGGCAGCGACATTTCGAGCATCAGGCCGCCGGCTGCGATGGCGGACGTCTTGAGGAAACCGCGACGGCTCACGCCGGCGAAGTCGCCCACGGCCACGCCGGGACGTTGGGAGAAACGAAGTTCACGCATTTCGGTGTCTCCTCGTCTCAGGCCAGCGACGCGGCGGCGTCTTTGATGGCCGCACGAATGCGGGCGTAGGTGCCGCAACGGCAGAGGTTGCCGGCCATGGCGGCGTCGATCTGTTCGTCGTTGGGGGTCTTGTTCTCGCGCAGCAGGGCGGTGGCGGACATGATCTGCCCGCTCTGACAGTAGCCGCACTGGGGCACGTCGTGCTTGACCCAGGCGTCCTGCACGGCGCGGCCGACCGGGTCGGCGCCGACGTTCTCGATCGTGGTGATCTTCTTGCCTTCGACGGCAGACACCGGCGTGACGCAGCTTCGGATGGGCGCGCCGTCCATATGGACGGTGCAGGCCCCGCACAACGCCATGCCGCAGCCGAACTTGGTGCCGGTCATGTTCAGGGCGTCGCGCAGGGTCCAGAGCAGGGGAGTGGCGGGGTCGACATCGACCTTCACCGGTTTGCCGTTCAGTTGGAACGAAGCCATGGATGCACCTCTTGATGGGTGGATAGGGGCGGGGACCGCTAGAACATACTCCCATTCCCCGGAAATTTCAGTTCGGAAATGTGTTGCAAGCCGTTGTATCTAAACGGATATAGCGCATGACGATTGTGGTGGAAGTCGCAGGGATGATGGCGATGACAGTGGGCGAGGGCACGTCGTGAAGGCGGCATCAACGTAGCGATGAGGGCGGTGCATCGCCTGCAAAGAGTGGATTCGCGCGCCTTGCGGGGGATTTCGGTGCGGCGCCGACGTGTTGCGGTGCAATGAAGTACAATTCGACCTACATTCCCCTACCAACACTTTCCCAAGCCGGAAGAAAGATCTGGGCATGCGCAACAACTGCCTCACCCCTCTGTGCTTCTGCTCGATGACCGGACACGATTCGTCATCGACGTCCTCGCACGGCAGTCGTCGATCTCGTTGACCGCAGATCGTCCGTTGCCGGCCCGCGCGCCTCTGTCGCGCTTGCGGCCGGCATCTTCAGCGCATACCCGATTTTGACTTTCGGCGCGTCTCGCGAGACGAACGCCGACGGCGGATGCACCGCCGCACTGACGAGCCCGACAAGATGAACGCACCCTTGCCTGCCTTCGAGCCGCACGACGCAAAACATGCCGTAGCCGCCCAGCCGCCGCGCCTGCGCGAAATTCCCTACAACTACACTTCGTTCTCGGACCGCGAAATCGTCATGCGCCTGCTCGGCGCGGACGCCTGGGCGATCCTTGACGAACTTCGTGCCGAACGCCGCACCGGCCGCTCGGCGCGCATGCTTTACGAAGTGCTCGGCGACATCTGGGTGGTGCGTCGCAACCCTTATCTGCAAGACGACCTGCTCGACAACCCGAAGCGTCGCAAGCTGCTGATCGACGCGCTCGAGCACCGCCTGAACGAAATCGACAAACGTCGCCGTGCCGACGTGGCCGAGCATGCCGACGCGCATGGCCGCGAACGCGCCGCGCGCGTCGAGCAGCTGGAAGTCGCCGCGCGCCGCGCCGTGGCGGAGTTCGCTGCCGAGTTCGACAAGATGGCGGAGTTGCGCCGTCGCGCGAAGAAGGTGCTCGGGCGCACGACCGCCAGCGACAACATCAAGTTCGATGGCCTGTCGCGTGTGTCGCACGTCACCGACGCAACCGACTGGCGCGTAGAGTACCCGTTCGTCGTGCTCACACCGGATAGCGAGCTGGAGATGGCGTCGCTGGTGAAGGGCTGCTTCGAGTTGGGCCTCACGGTGATTCCGCGTGGCGGCGGCACCGGTTATACCGGCGGCGCGATTCCGCTCACGCCCTTCTCGGCTGTCATCAACACGGAAAAGCTCGAACAGCTCGACGAGGTCGAATTCATTCAGTTGCCGGGGGTGGACAAGCCCGTCGGCACGATTTTCTCGGGCGCGGGTGTGGTGACGCGCCGCGTGGCCGAAGCCGCCGAGCGAGCCGGTCTCGTGTTCGCCGTGGACCCGACGTCGATCGATGCGTCGTGCATCGGCGGCAACGTGGCCATGAACGCGGGCGGCAAGAAGGCCGTGCTGTGGGGCACGGCGCTGGATAACCTCGCCTGGTGGCGCATGGTCGATCCGCAGGGCAACTGGCTCGAAGTCACGCGCCTCGATCACAACCTGGGCAAGATTCACGACATTCCGGTCGCCCGCTTCGAACTGAAGTGGTACGACGGCAATCAGGCGCCGGGCGCCGCATTGCTCAAGACGGAACTGCTGGAAATCGAAGGCAAGCGCTTTCGCAAGGAAGGGCTCGGCAAGGACGTCACGGACAAGTTCCTCGCCGGGCTGCCAGGCATTCAGAAAGAAGGCTGCGACGGCCTGATCACGAGCGCGCGCTGGATTCTGCACAAGATGCCCGCGCACACGCGCACGGTGTGTCTGGAGTTCTTCGGTCAGGCGAAGGAAGCGATTCCGAGCATCGTCGAGATCAAGGACTACATGTTCGCGCAGACGGCGGCTGGCGGTGCGATTCTCGCCGGTCTGGAGCATCTGGACGAGCGCTATCTGCGCGCCGTGGGCTACGCTACGAAGTCGAAGCGCAATGCGTTCCCGAAGATGGTGCTGATCGGCGACATCGTCGGCGACGACGACAACGCGGTCGCGCAGGCTACCTCGGAAGTGATCCGCATGGCCAACGGCAAGAGCGGCGAGGGCTTCGTGGCCGTGTCGGCCGAGGCGCGCAAGAAGTTCTGGCTGGATCGCTCGCGGACTGCCGCGATCGCGCGCCACACGAACGCCTTCAAGATCAACGAAGACGTGGTGATTCCGCTGCATCGCATGGGCGAGTACACGGATCACATCGAACGCATCAATATCGAGCTCTCGCTCAAGAACAAGCTGCAACTCGTCGACGCGCTCGAAACGTTCTTCGAGGCGGGCAACCTGCCGCTCGGCAAGACGGACGACGCCAACGAGATTCCGTCGGCCGAACTGCTCGAAGACCGCGTGCAAACGGCGCTGACGATGCTTCGCGAAGTCCGCGCGCGCTGGGAATTCCTGCGCGACAACTTCGAAATGCCGCTGGCCGAGGCGATTCCGCTGCTCAACCGTCACGGCATTCGCGAGATCAACGTCGCGCTCAACGAGCGTCTGCAAAAGCAGCCGGAAACGCGCCTCATCGACCTGCTTCAGGACCGCACGGTGCGCATTTCGTGGAAGCAGGAGATCCGCGCGGAGCTGCGCCAGATCTTCACGGGTGGCGAGTTCAAGCCGATCCTCGACGAGGCGCAGGCGATTCACAAGCGCGTGCTGCATGGCCGCGTCTTCGTCGCCCTGCACATGCACGCCGGCGACGGCAATGTGCACACGAACATCCCGGTGAACTCGGACAACTACGAGATGCTCCAGGATGCGCACAAGGCCGTGGCCCGCATCATGGACATCGCGCGCTCGCTCGATGGCGTGATCTCGGGTGAGCACGGTATCGGCATCACCAAGCTGGAATTCCTGACCGAAGCCGAAATCGGCGAGTTCCGCGCCTACAAGCTGCGCGTGGACCCGGAAGGGCGCTTCAACAAGGGCAAGCTGCTTAACCTGCCCGAACTGCCGGCCGACCTGCGTAACGCGTACACGCCCAGCTTCGGGCTGATGGGTTACGAGTCGCTCATCATGCAGCAGTCGGATATCGGCGCGATTGCCGACAGCGTGAAAGACTGCCTGCGTTGCGGCAAGTGCAAGCCGGTGTGCGCCACGCACGTGCCGCGTGCGAACCTGCTCTACAGCCCGCGCAACAAGATTCTGGCGACGTCGCTGCTCATCGAGGCGTTCCTGTATGAAGAGCAGACGCGTCGTGGCGTGTCGATCAAGCACTGGGACGAGTTCAACGACGTGGCCGATCACTGCACGGTCTGCCACAAGTGCGCCACGCCCTGCCCGGTCAAGATCGACTTCGGCGACGTGACGATGAACATGCGCAACCTGCTGCGCAAGATGGGCAAGAAGAAGTTCAACCCGGGCGCGGCTGCCGGCATGTTCTTCCTGAACGCGACCAACCCGGAGACGATCAACATCACCCGCAAGGTGATGATCGACTGGGGCTACAAGGCGCAGCGTTTCGGCGCGGACATTTTCAAGAAGATTGCGAAGAAGCAGACGGCGCATCCGCCGGCAACGGTCGGCAAGCCTGCGCTGCGCGAGGAAGTGATCCACTTCGTCAACAAGAAGATGCCGGGCAACCTGCCGAAGAAGACGGCGCGCGCGCTGCTCGACATCGAAGACAACAAGGTGGTGCCGATCATTCGCAACCCGAAGGCCACCACCGTGGATTCGGAAGCGGTGTTCTACTTCCCGGGCTGCGGCTCGGAGCGTCTGTTCTCGCAGGTTGGTCTGGCCACGCAGGCCATGCTCTGGCACGTGGGCGTGCAGACGGTGCTGCCGCCGGGCTACCTGTGCTGCGGTTATCCGCAACGCGGGTCGGGGCAGGGCGAGAAGGCCGAGAAGATCGTGACGGACAACCGCGTGTTGTTCCATCGCATGGCCAACACGCTGAACTACCTCGACATCAAGACCGTGGTGGTGTCGTGCGGGACTTGCTACGATCAGCTCGCCGGTTATGAATTCGAGAAGATTTTCCCGGGCTGCCGCATCGTGGACATCCACGAATATCTGCTCGAGAAGAACGTGAAGCTCGAAGGCGTGAACGGTACGCGCTACATGTATCACGACCCGTGCCACACGCCGATCAAGACGATGGACCCGGTCAAGCTCGTGAACCAGTTGATGGGTAGCGAGAACGACGGCTACAAGATCGAGAAGAACGATCGTTGCTGTGGCGAATCGGGTACGCTGGCGGTCACGCGTCCGGACATCTCGACGCAGATCCGTTTCCGCAAGGAAGAGGAGATGCGCAAGGGGGCGGCGAAATTGCGGGTGGACGGCAAGGTGGACGATGTCAAGATCCTGACGAGCTGCCCGTCGTGTCTGCAAGGCCTGTCGCGCTACAACGAGGACGCGGATGTCACCGCCGACTACATCGTCGTCGAGATCGCCAGGCACGTGCTGGGCGATCAGTGGCTGGTGGACTACGTCAAGGATGCGAACAACGGCGGTATCGAACGCGTGCTCGTCTGATGCTTTTTTTGCCCCCTCTGCCCCAGCTGCGCCTGGCGGGCAACGCGGCCGATGCCTGACCGACGGATCACGGAGGTGGCATGGAGGTAGTCTACACAGCACTGATCCTGCTGTTCGTGGTGGCGCTGACCGGCGTGCTGGTCAGCTTCGTCCGGTTTCTGCCCGTGCCGCTCGTGCAGATCGCCGTGGGTGCCGCGCTCGCTTATCCGGGCGCGGGCCTGCACATCGATCTCGACCCTGAGATCTTCTTCCTGCTGTTCATTCCGCCGCTGCTCTTCGCCGACGGCTGGCGCATGCCCAAGCGCGAGTTCTGGCACCTGCGGGTGCCGATCATCGCCATGGCGCTCGGTCTCGTGATCTTCACCGTGCTGGGCGTGGGCTACTTCATCCACTGGATGATTCCCTCGATTCCGCTGGCGGTCGCGTTCGCACTCGGTGGCGTACTCTCGCCGACCGACGCCGTCGCCGTCTCCGCACTCACCGGGCGCATGCGCATGCCTACACGGCTCATGCACGTGCTCGAAGGCGAGGCAATGATGAACGACGCCTCCGGTCTGGTGGCCTTCAAGTTTGCTTTGGTGGCCGCCACGACCGGCATCTTCTCCATCGGCAACGCCACGTTCTCGTTCTTCGTGATCGCGCTGGGCGGCCTGCTCGCCGGATGGGCGGTGACCTGGCTGTTCACGCAATTCCATCGCCGCGTACTCGACGCGTCGACCGAAGAGCCCGCGACCGTCGTGCTGCTCCTGCTGCTCATGCCGTTTGCCGCCTACCTGCTCGCGGAGCATTTCGGCTTTTCCGGCATTCTCGCGGCGGTGGCTGCAGGCATGACGGTCAGCTCCACGGATCTGCTCAACTCTCGCACGGCCACACGCATTCTCGGCAACGGGGTGTGGTCGATGCTCGAATTCGTCTTCAATGGCGCCGTGTTCGTGCTGCTCGGCCTGCAATTGCCCGACATCGTGCGCGCGGCGCTGCGTCCGAGCGAACACCTTTGGGGCACGCTGGTAAATCTGGGCGAGCTGATGTTCTACGTTGGCGCCATTTCGGCGGTGCTGATCGTGCTGCGCTTTTGCTGGGTGTGGGTGGCGTGGCGTGTGATGTATTTCCTCGGCATGCGTCGCGGAGAAATCACGATGAAGCCCGGGATTCGCTTCACCGGTGTGACGGCGCTGTCCGGTGTGCGCGGTGCGGTGACGCTCGCCGGTGCGCTTTCCGTGCCGTTGGCGCTGCCGGGCGGCGCGCCGTTCCCGGGGCGCGATCTGCTGATTTTTCTCGCCGCCGGTGTGATCCTGCTCTCGCTCATTGGCGGCAGCCTCGGACTGCCGGTACTGCTGCGCGGCGTGCGCTGGCCGGTCGAAGACCCGCGCAATCGCGAGATGGGCGAGGCGAGGCTCGCGGCGTCGGAGGCGGCGATTCGTGCCGTCGAGTCGTTGCAAAAGGTGATTGCGAAGTCGGGCGACGAACTGGATACGGCCGTGTGCGCCGAAGCCGCCGCCCGCGTGATGGGTCGTTATCGCCGCACGCTCAATGCGTCCACGGCCACCGACGAGATGCGCGAGCGCGCGGTGCGTGAGGTGGAAGTCGAGCGTCGTTTGCGAGCGGCAGCGTTGCAGGCCGAGCGCGTGGAGTTGTCGCGCCTGCGCATTACGCACCGCATCAACGACGAGACGCTGCGCGAATTGCTCAGCGAAATCGATTTTGCGGAGCTCGCGCTCGGGCCGGTCGATCCGGCGACGGGCAAGCGCCGAAAGGGCAGGAAGCACTGACGTGCGTCACGCGCGCAACGCTGCGACAACGCGCGATCGTCCGAGATGATGTGCGGTGGTGTGGGAATGGCCAATGCAAGGGAGAGCGAGGATGGAGTGTCCGTTTTGCGCCGGTGACGGCGGTGAAGTCGTGTGGCGCGATGCGGTGCTGCGGGTGGTGCTGGCGAACGAAGCCGGTTATCCGGGGTTTGCCCGCGTGATCTGGCACACGCACGTGGCCGAGATGAGCGATCTGCCGGAGACCGCGCGCGAACATGTGATGCGCGCCGTGTTCGCCGTCGAGACGGCACAGCGCACGGTGATGTCGCCGCACAAGGTCAACGTGGCGAGTTTGGGCAATATGGTGCCGCACGTGCATTGGCATGTGATTCCGCGTTATCGCGACGACGTCCACTTCCCCGGTTCCGTGTGGAGCGCCCCGCAACGCGAATTGCCGCAGGCCGTGATCGCCGAACGCTCGGCGTGGATGCCCGCGCTGCGCGTGGCCATCGTGGCAGAATTGGAGCGAATCCCGGGATGGCCGGGGTAAAAGGCCGGGGTAAAAGGCCGCGGTAACTGGCCGGTGTGAATGGATGGGGCGCCCGATACGACGCGTCGGGCGGCATGACCGCTCACGCCTGAGCGGCTATACTGCCCGCCGATGTGCGATACGATGCGCCGCTGCAGGCGTCACTGAATGTGCCATCCAATGTGCCATGACCCGGCACGCGATGAATTTTCTGGAGCAAGACCATGGCTGGGCTGGAGAAAGACACGCCGATTCCCGTTTCCCTGACGCTGCATCGCGCTTCGAAGGTGCTGGAACTCGGTTACGAAGACGGCAAGACCTACCGCCTGCCGTTCGAATTGCTGCGTGTGCTCTCGCCCTCGGCGGAAGTGCGCGGTCACGGTCCGGGGCAGGAAACGCTGCAAACCGGTAAGCGCGATGTCACGTTGAACGGCCTGGAGCCGATCGGCAATTACGCGGTGCGTCCCGTGTTCTCGGATGGACACGACACCGGCATTTATTCGTGGGACTTCCTCTACGAGCTGTGCGTGCGACAGGACGCGCTGTGGCAGGAGTACCTGGACAAGCTCGCGGCGGCCGGCGTCGATCGTGACACGCCGATGCCGTCGCCGTCCGCCGGTGGCTGCCACCACCATTGAGGTTGCGGCGATGCGCGCCTGAGCGTGCGCTCGCTTACATGATTTTGGAGATGTGCAATGGGTGATCAGACCCACTTCGGTTATGAAACCGTGGACGAAAAGGAAAAGGCCGGCAAAGTCGCCGAAGTCTTCCATTCCGTCGCGAGCAAGTACGACATCATGAACGACCTGATGTCGGGCGGCCTGCACCGCATCTGGAAGGCGTTCACGATCGGGCGCGCCGCTGTGCGCCCGGGCTTCAAGGTGCTCGACATTGCGGGCGGCACGGGTGATCTCTCGAAGGCGTTCGCGCGCCAGGCGGGGCCGAGCGGCGAAGTCTGGCACACCGACATCAACGAATCGATGTTGCGCGTGGGGCGCGACCGTCTGCTCGACGACGGCATCGTCACGCCGTCGCTGCTGTGCGATGCGGAGAAACTGCCGTTCCCGTCGAACTATTTCGACGTGGTGAGCGTGGCGTTCGGCCTGCGCAACATGACGCACAAGGATGCGGCCCTTGCGGAAATGCGCCGCGTGATCAAGCCGGGCGGCAAGGTGATGGTGCTGGAATTCTCGAAGGTCTGGCAGCCGCTGGAAAAGGCGTACGACGCCTATTCGTTCAAAGTGTTGCCATGGCTCGGCTCGCGCATTGCGGGCGATGCCGACAGCTACCGCTATCTGGCCGAGTCGATTCGCATGCACCCCGATCAGGAAACGCTCAAGTCGATGATGGAAGACGTCGGCCTCGAGCGGGTCGAGTATCACAACCTGACGGCTGGCGTCGTAGCGCTGCACATCGGCCGCAAGTTCTGAGTACACGCTCACTTACCGGCCCATCTGGCATATACGACACATCCGACAGACCTGACACGCCAGACCCGATGCTGCGCCCCGGACCGTGGAAAATTTCCACGCCGGGGCGTTTTGTCTGGAATCCCTAAGAACAAGCTAATTTTGCTGTGGCAGAATCGCCCGACGCCTTATCTGGTTTCAGTACGTAAAAAGCGGCTGAACCATTTGGGTTGACGTCTGTCAATAGACAGCAACCTATAAACTCCACGGAGAGACCAGAACGATGTTCCAGTTCCTGAAAAACAAGCTGTTGTTGGGCGTTGTGGCCGGCGTAGTGGCGGTCGGCATGACGATCGCGGACGCTGACGCCAAGCGCGTTGGCGGCGGCCGGAGCATCGGCAAGCAGTCCAACACCGTGACGCAACGTCAGGCAACGCCGCAACAACCGGCGCAAGCCGCACCGGGCGCCGCCCCGACGCAGGCAGCACCGGCTGCCGCCGGCGCAGGCGCCGCGGGTGCGGCCGCCGCCGCCAAACCGGCCAACCGCTGGCTCGGGCCGATCGCCGGTCTGGCCGCCGGTCTCGGTATCGCCGCGCTGCTGTCGCACTTCGGCATGGGCGGTGCGTTTGCGAGCATGATGGCCAACGTCATCATCATCGCGTTGATCGCCTTCGCCGTGATGTGGATCATTCGCCGTTTCCGCGGCAACAAGTCGCAGTCGCAGACGCCGGCCTATGCGGGCGCAGGCAACGACGCTTCGAACAATTCGCTGCGTCAGTCGTGGGAAGACGAGTCGCGTCAGCAACCGGCCCAGCCGTCGCATCCGGCTGGCGCATCCGCCCTGCCGGTGGCCGCTGGCGCCGCAGCGGGCGCTGCCGCCACGGAGTCGTTCGGTGTGCCGGCCGGTTTCGATACGGAAGGCTTCCTGCGCAGCGCGAAGGTGTACTTCAACCGTCTGCAAGCCGCATGGGACAAGGGCGATCAGGCCGACATCAACGAGTTCACCACGCCGCAGATGTTCGCGGAAATCAAGATGGACCTCGAAGAGCGCGGCAAGTCGACCAACCGTACGGATGTCGTGCAGCTTGACGCCGAACTCCTTGGTATCGAGCAGTCGACCAGCGAGTACATGGCCAGCGTTCGCTTCTCGGGCCTGATCCGCGAAACCGAAGGGGCCGCCGCCGAGCCGTTCAACGAGGTGTGGAACCTGACCAAGCCGGTGACCGGCAACGGCGGCTGGGTGCTCGCCGGGATTCAGCAGCTCAGCTAAGCTGGCGACGTTTTTGCCGTAACCTGCCTTACAATGAGAGCCCGCGCACCGAAGCGCGGGCTCTTTTGTTTTTGCCGTCCGAAGATCGTTGCCGGACGGCGTCTTTCGGTGCGACCGGTGTTCAGCGCCGGTCGGCCGCCTAGCTCATGACCGTAGCCGCCAAAGCCTTTGCCGCCACCGTGAACCATCTGCTCGCCCGCGAACCGTGGGCACGCGAGCGCCTGCGCCATCACATCGGTGCGTCCGCCCGGTTGGCCATGTCCGCAATCGACCTGCGCCTGCGCGTGGGCGACGACGGCTATCTCGCCGCCGCCGAAGCCAATTTCCCCTGCGATGTCAGTATTTCGGTGCCCCCGGCGGCGCTGGCGGACTTCGCGGGTGGCGGACAAGCCGCCGTGATGCGCCACGTCAAGATCGAGGGCGACGCCGAGTTTGCCAACACGGTGTCGTATCTTGCCCAGCATCTGCGCTGGGAGGCCGCCGAAGACCTCAGCAAGGTGATTGGCGACGCTGCCGCGCACCGCGTGACCGAGACCGGCAAGGCCGCCGTGGCCGGCGCACGGCGCACGGGGGGCACGCTGGCGCGTTCGCTGGCCGATTATCTGGTTGAAGAGAATCCCATGCTCGTGGCGCGACCGCGACTCGATGCGATGCGCACGGATATCGGTACCTTGCGCGATGACCTCGCGCGGCTGGAAAAGCGCATCGAGAAGCTGGAACGTCAGACGGGGACTGCCGTTGCGGCACCTCGCACTCACGGAGGCCGTTGACCGATGCGTCTTCTGCGTCTCATCAAGATTGTCTTCGTCTGTTACCGGTATGGTCTCGACGAACTGGTGCTCTCAAGCATTCCCCATCCCTTCACGCGGGCGCTCTTGCGTGTGCTCACCATCGGGCGCAGCGGCCTGAAGGCGCCGCGTGGCGAACGCCTGCGTCTGGCGCTCGAATCGCTCGGGCCGATCTTCGTGAAGTTCGGGCAGGTGCTTTCCACGCGCCGCGACCTGATGCCGCCCGACATCGCGCTGGAACTCGCGCGTTTGCAGGATCAGGTGCCGCCGTTCGATCCGCAGGTGGCGCATGCGAGCATCGAAAAGTCGCTGGGGCGTCCGCTCGAAGAAGTGTTTGTGGAGTTCGAGCGCATTCCGGTGGCCAGCGCGTCGATTGCGCAGGTGCACTTTGCCAGGATTCGCGAGGGGGAGCATGCGGGCAAGGACGTCGCCGTGAAGGTGCTGCGCCCGAACATGCTTGGTGTCATCGACAGCGATCTGGCGCTCATGCGCGATCTGGCCGGCTGGGTCGAACGCCTGTGGCCGGACGGCAAGCGACTCAAGCCGCGCGAAGTCGTTGCCGAATTCGACAAGTACCTGCACGACGAGCTCGACCTGATGCGCGAAGCCGCCAACGCCGCGCAGCTTCGCCGCAACTTCATCGACTCCGGCATGCTGATGGTGCCCGAGATCTATTGGGAGTTCAGTTCCAGTTCGGTGCTCGTGATGGAGCGCATGTACGGCGTGCCGATCAGCCAGATCGACGTGCTGCGCGAGGCGGGCGTGGATCTGAAGAAGCTCGCGCGCGAAGGCGTCGAGATCTTCTTCACGCAGTTCCTGCGCGACGGCTTCTTCCACGCGGATATGCATCCGGGCAACATTCTGGTCAGCCTCGACCCCGCCACGTTCGGCCGCTACATTGCGCTC
Source organism: Pandoraea vervacti (assembly GCF_000934605.2). NCBI lineage: Bacteria > Pseudomonadati > Pseudomonadota > Betaproteobacteria > Burkholderiales > Burkholderiaceae > Pandoraea > Pandoraea vervacti. The sequence goes on from NZ_CP010897.2 coordinate 955,768, forward strand.
GATTGCGGCATCGTAGGCGCCCTGTCCGAGTTCGACAAGAATTACCTGGCGCAAAACTTCCTTGCGTTCTTCCGTCGCGACTACCACCGGGTGGCGTCGCTGCATCTGGAGTCGGGCTGGGTGCCGCCCGATACGCGTGTGGAGGAACTCGAAGGGGCGATTCGCGCGGTGTGCGAGCCGTATTTCGACCGTCCCCTCAAGGAAATTTCGCTTGGGCTGGTGCTGATGCGTCTGTTCCAGACGTCGCGCCGCTTCAATGTCGAAATTCAGCCGCAACTCGTGTTGTTGCAGAAAACGCTGCTTAATATCGAGGGATTGGGGCGACAGCTCGATCCGGATCTGGATCTGTGGAAGACCGCCAAGCCGTTCCTCGAGCGCTGGATGGCCGAGCAGATCGGGCCGCGTGGCTGGCTGGAGCGCCTGAAGGCCGAGGTGCCGCAATGGAGCAAGACAATGCCGCAGTTGCCGCGTCTGATCCATCAGGCGCTAGCCGTCCACGCGCGTCCACAGGACGACACGCTGCTGCTGGCGTTGCTGCACGAGCAGCGCCGCACCAATCGGTTGCTCACGGGCGCGTTTTGCCTTGTCGGCGGCATTGCCATTGGCGTGCTGACGGCATTCGTGTGGCTGTATAGCTGATCCGCATTTTTCGAACGGGGCGAGTGGTGAACCTTCGCAGACATCGAGCCGTGCCGCACGCACCGCATGTACCGCGTGAGGACGATGCGCCGGGGCAGGGCGGGGCGCCCGCCGTGCCGTCGTTCGCGCATCGCGATTCGTCGCAAGCCGCGTTCTGGGACGAACGCTTCGCCAAGGCCTTCACGCCATGGGATGCGGCCGGCGTGCCCGCCGCCCTGCGCACTTTCGTGGCCGCCGAGGGCGCGCCGCGTGCCACGCTGATCCCCGGCTGCGGCGCGGCGTACGAGGCTGCATGGCTCGATGCGCAAGGCTGGCCGGTGCGCGCCATCGATTTCTCGCCGATGGCGGTCGCGTCGGCCAAAGCGCAGTTGGGGCCGCGCGCCTCGCTCGTCGAACAGGCCGATTTCTTCACCTACGCACCGCCTTTCACGCTCGACCTGATCTACGAGCGTGCATTTCTCTGCGCGCTGCCGCGCGACCTCTGGCAGGACTACGGTCGTCGCATGGCGCAGCTCCTGCCGTCGGGTGGCCGTCTGGTCGGGTTCTTCTTTCTCAAAGAGACGCAAAAGGGACCGCCGTTCGGCACCGCCCCGGATGCGCTCGACGCGCTGCTGGCGTCGGACTTCGTCTGCGAGGATGCCCGGCGCGTCGACGATTCCGTGCCCGTGTTCGCCGGCGCCGAGCACTGGATGGTCTGGCGGCGTCGCTGAGTTCGCGCTGGCGCGGCGTGCTTTCACGAGCACGTTCAGGAGCGCCTTCAGGAGCACCTTCAGGGGCGCCTTCAGGGGCACCTTCAGGCGTCGGTTCAGGCTCGATGCAGTACATACGCAACGACTGGGGGCTGACGCCATTTGCGCGCAACGTTCGCATAGCCGTCGCGTATTTCCCGATATTTGCCACGAATCTTCAGTGGATTTGTGATTTTTTCCCCGCCCGTCTTCTGCGCCGCTATAATCGGCCCAAAATTTTTCGCCAGGTGGCAAGAACGGGCGTCCCCGAGCGCTGAATCGCATCAGCCCCGTCATGCACGACCTGATTTTCTGTTGCCCGGAAGGCTGCGGCCCAAGGCTAGGTTTCGTTGGCTTGCGCGGCGGCTTCATGCGGCCGAATCACGTCCGCCATTGACGATTCCCGGCCCGCGACCACCGCCCTGGGGCTTGGCTGGGGCCGCGTTATGCTGATCTGGTTTGTCATTCTGTATTGGGTCATTTCGGTGGCCATCGGGCTGTTGGCCGCCCTCAAGGTCCGCAATACCAAGGATTTCACTGTCGCCGGCCGCCGTCTGCCCTACGGCATGGTCGTGGCGGTCGTGTTCGCCACCTGGTTCGGCTCGGAAGCGGTGCTCGGCATTCCGGCCACGTTCATCGGCGAAGGCCTTCGCGGCGTGGTGGCCGACCCGTTCGGCTCGTCGATGTGTCTGGTTCTCGTAGGCATGTTCTTCGCCCGCAAGCTGTATCGCATGAACCTCATGACGATCGGCGACTTCTACAAGCTCAAGTACAACCGCACCGTCGAGGTCGTGACGTCGATCGCCATCGTGATCTCGTACCTCGGCTGGGTTGGCGCGCAGATCAAGGCGCTCGGTCTCGTGTTCCACACCGTGTCGGGCGGCGCCATGTCGGAGCCTACGGGCATGATCATCGGCGCGGTCTCGGTGCTCGCCTACACGTTGCTTGGCGGCATGATCTCGGTGGCCGTGACCGACTTCATCCAGATGATCATCATCGTGGTGGGGCTGGTGTACATCGCCGTAGTCGTGTCGGGCATGGTGCCCGGCGGGGCGGAAGCCGTGATCGCCCATGCGGCGGAAGCCGGCAAGTTCGTGTTCCTGCCCGAGATGAATCCGGCGGACGTGCTGGCGTTCATTGCGGCGGGCGTGACCATGATGTTCGGTTCGATCCCGCAGCAGGACGTGTTCCAGCGCGTAATGTCGTCCAAATCGGAGAACATTGCCGTCTCCGGTTCGGTCACGGGCGGGGTGCTGTACTTCTTCTTCACGTTCATCCCGATTTTCCTCGCCTACTCGGCGCTGCTCATCGCGCCGTCGATGGTGCAGAAGTACATCGGCACCGATCCGCAGCAGATCCTGCCCCAGTTGGTGCTCACCAGCGTGCCGATCGTCGCGCAGGTCATGTTCTTCGGGGCGCTGCTCTCGGCCATCAAGAGCTGCGCATCGGCCACGCTGCTGGCGCCGTCGGTGACGTTTGCCGAGAACATCATTCGCCCGATGCTCAAGGGGCGCATCGACGACAAGCATCTGCTGCGCCTGATGCGTATGGTCGTGCTGTGTTTCACGGCGCTGGTGCTTGTGTACGCCCTGAACTCGAAGGCATCGATCTTCCAGATGGTCGAGAGCGCCTATAAGGTCACGCTGGTGTGCTGCTTCGTGCCGCTGGCTTTCGGCCTGTACTGGAAGCGTTCGAGTTCGCTGGGCGGCACGCTGGCCGTGTTCCTCGGCCTGATCGTGTGGATTGCCTGCGAAGCCTGGGCGCCCCAGGCGCTGGTGCCGCCGCAACTCGCCGGTTTGCTGGCGTCGATTGCGGGGATGGTCGTCGGCTCGCTGCTGCAACCGGCCGGCGAACGCGGTCAACCGCCCGAGCAGCGGGTCTCTACGATCTGAAGCGGGCGGGGGCTGGCGTCGGCCTTGATCTTGAACGACGCAGACCCCATATATCACCGCACAAATCCCGAAAGCCTTGTGAAGCGGTTATAATTCAAGGCTTTGCGCGCCTTTTTCCGTCGAAAGAATCATGCCTATCTACGCCTATCGTTGCGAAACATGCGGTTTCGCGAAAGATGTGCTGCAAAAAATGAGCGATGACCCGCTCTCCCAGTGCCCGGAATGCGGCAAGGACACGTTTCGCAAGCAGGTGACTGCGGCCGGGTTCCAGCTCAAGGGTTCGGGCTGGTATGTGACCGATTTCCGGGGCGGTTCGGGTGGCACGAGCGCACCGGCGTCCGGTGCGGCGGCATCGTCTGCCCCGGCGGCGTCCGGTGAGAGCGCTTCGGCATCGGGCGCCAGCGAGTCGTCGAGCGCCCCCGCTGCGAGCTGCGGCGGCGGTTGCGCCTGTCACTGAGCCCACGCCACACGGAATGGAACGGTATCGAGCGGTATCGAGCGGTATCTGGCGGCGGTTTGCCGCATCGACCGGACCGTACCGAGCCGTACCGAATTGCAGGACCCGACATGCCGGGCTCGATGCCCGACATGTCATCAGTAACCGATAGTATTCAGTAGCACTTTCACGTTTTGCCCCGCTGACCCAGTCGCCGCCCACATTCGCGAGTCCTGCCATGAGCGTCAAAAAACCGGCGTTGAAGACGATTTTCCTTACCGGCCTGCTGGTGCTGGTGCCCCTGGCCATCACGCTCTGGGTGCTGGGCCTGATCATCGGAACGATGGATCAGACCCTGTTGCTGCTGCCCGACGAATGGCAGCCGTCGCGCCTGCTCGGCATGCGCGTGCCGGGCTTCGGCGTGGTGGTCACGCTCGCGTTCGTGTTCGTGGTCGGGCTTCTGGCGCATAATTTCATCGGTCAGAAGCTGGTCGGCTGGTGGGAAGCCATTCTGACGCGCATTCCCATCGTTGGACCCTTGTACGGTAGCGTCAAGCAGGTCTCCGACACCTTGCTCTCGAGCAGCGGCAACGCATTTCGCAAGGCGTTGCTCGTGCGTTATCCGCACGGGGAATCCTGGACCATCGCCTTCCTGACCGGCGCGCCGGGTGGCGATGTGGTCAATCACTTGCAGGGCGAGTACGTGAGCGTCTATGTCCCGACGACGCCGAACCCGACGTCAGGTTTCTTCCTGATGATGAAGGCGAGCGACGTCATCGAACTCGACATGACGGTCGATGCCGCACTGAAGTACATCGTATCGATGGGCGTGGTGGCGCCCGCCCACAACCCGCGCCAGCAACGTCCCGGCCCGCTCCTGTGAGCCACCGGGATCTGTCGACGCCATTTTTTGAAAATCGGAACAGCAAAATGTCCATGCGTACCTCCTACTGCGGTCTGGTGACCGAGCAACAACTGGGCCAAACGGTCAAGCTTTGTGGCTGGGTCAATCGCCGCCGTGATCACGGCGGGGTCATCTTCATCGACCTGCGCGATCGCGAGGGTCTGGTGCAGGTCGTGTGCGATCCGGACCGTGCAGAGATGTTCAAGGCCGCCGAAGGCCTGCGCAACGAGTTCTGCGTGCAGATCACGGGCCTCGTGCGCAGCCGTCCGGCCGGCACCGAGAACGCCAATCTGACGAGCGGCAAGATCGAAGTGCTGTGCCACGAGCTCCAGGTGCTCAACCCGTCGGTCACGCCCCCGTTCCAGCTCGACGACGAAAACCTCTCGGAAACCACGCGCCTCACGCATCGCGTGCTGGACCTGCGTCGTCCGCAGATGCAATACAACCTGCGCCTGCGTTACAAGGTGGCGATGGAAGTGCGCAAGTATCTCGACGCGCAAGGCTTCATCGACATCGAAACGCCGATGCTCACGAAGAGCACCCCGGAAGGCGCACGCGACTACCTGGTGCCCTCGCGCGTGAACGCCGGCATGTTCTTTGCGCTGCCGCAATCGCCGCAGCTGTTCAAGCAGTTGCTGATGGTGGCAGGCTTCGATCGCTACTACCAGATCACCAAGTGCTTCCGCGACGAAGACCTGCGCGCCGACCGCCAGCCGGAATTCACGCAGATCGACTGCGAAACCTCGTTCCTCTCGGAGCAGGAAATTCGCGATCTGTTCGAGAACATGGTGCGTCACGTGTTCAAGCAAGCCATCAACGTCGATCTCGACGCCAAGGTGCCGGTCATGGAATACGCCGAAGCCATGCGCCGTTTCGGCTCGGACAAGCCTGACCTGCGCGTGAAGCTCGAATTCACCGAGCTGACCGACGTGATGGCCGACGTGGACTTCAAGGTGTTCTCGGTGCCGGCTACGACCGAAGGCGGGCGTGTGGTGGCTCTGCGCGTGCCGGGCGGTGCGGAGATCTCGCGCAGCGAAATCGATGCTTACACGGACTTCGTGAAGATCTATGGCGCGAAGGGCCTGGCCTGGATCAAGGTCAATGAAGTGGCCAAGGGGCGCGACGGTCTGCAAAGCCCGATCGTGAAGAACCTGCACGACGCGGCCATCGCCTCGATCCTCGAGCGCACCGGCGCGCAAGACGGCGACATCATTTTCTTCGGTGCGGACAAGGCCAAGGTCGTCAACGACGGTATCGGCGCGCTGCGTCTGAAGATCGGTCACTCGGAATTCGGCAAGACCCATGGTCTGTTCGAAGCCGGCTGGCGCCCGCTGTGGGTTGTGGACTTCCCGATGTTCGAGTACGACGAGGAAGATGCCCGCTGGGTGGCTTGCCACCATCCGTTCACGAGCCCGAAGGACGAGCACATCGATTACCTCGAGACCGATCCGGGCAAGTGCCTGGCAAAGGCCTACGACATGGTGCTCAACGGCTGGGAAATCGGCGGCGGTTCGGTCCGTATCTTCCAGGAAGAGGTGCAGAGCAAGGTATTCCGTGCGCTCAAGCTGGGTGAGGAAGAAGCCCGTGCGAAGTTCGGCTTCCTGCTCGACGCGCTGCAATACGGTGCGCCCCCGCACGGCGGTATCGCGTTCGGCCTGGACCGCGTCATCACCATGATGGCCGGCGCCGATTCGATCCGCGACGTGATCGCCTTCCCGAAGACGCAACGTGCGCAGGATCTGCTCACGCAAGCGCCGTCGCCGGTGGACGAGCGTCAACTGCGCGACCTGCATATCCGTCTGCGTCAGGCCGAAGCGCCGAAGGCGTAAGTCTGTCGGACGTGCGCGCGCCGGGGCCGGTCCCGGCGTCGCACATCGAAAGCCGGATGAAACCCCCTCTGCCGTGTGCGGCGAGGGGGTTTTGTTTTTCGGGACGATCTCGGCGGGCGAATGAAGCGCCGGACCCGGCGGCGCGCCGGGAGGTGGGCGATCCATGTGTCGCAACGTGGCGCATGCCCTATACAATGCATCATCGTTGCCTTTGCTGCTGTCGACGTCATTGCCGTCATGAACCCGGTCACCTGCATGAAGCCTTTCAAGATCCCCGAATCCGTGCTCGTCGTGATCTACACGCCGGCCCTCGACGTACTGCTCATCGAGCGTGCCGACGCCGGGAATTTCTGGCAGTCGGTCACCGGGAGCAAAGACCGGCTCGACGAGCCGCTGGTCGAGACGGCCGCGCGCGAGGTTTTCGAAGAGACCGGGATTCGCGTGGCGAACGGCACGCCCGTGCCCGAAGCGTCGCTCACCGATTGGCATCATCAGATTCAATACAACATCTATGCGCGATGGGCACATCGCTATGCGCCCGGCGTCACGCGCAATACGGAGCACTGGTTCGGCCTGTGCGTGCCGGAAAATACGGTCGTGACGCTCTCGCCGCGCGAGCATGTCAATCACGTCTGGCTACCCTGGCAGGAAGCGGCGGCGCGGTGTTTTTCGCCTTCGAATGGCGATGCCATCCGGCAGTTGCCTTTGCGGGTTCGCTAGATATTCATCAGGTATCCATCAGGTATCCATCAGGCATCCATCAGGTATCCAAACCGGCGTCGATGAGCAAGTACCTGCCGTTTTCACACGACAACCAGCTCACGCTGCTCTATCTCGGTGAGAACTACTTCACCGCGCTCGTCGACGCCATCGACAAGGCCACGCATGACGTGGCGCTCGAGACGTACATCTTCGAAGCGGACGAGGCCGGCGAGAACGTATCCGCCGCATTGAGGCGCGCGGCCGAGCGAGGCGTCAGGGTGCGGGTCATCACGGACGGTGTCGGCACGAGCCGGCGTCTGCCCTACATCGAAGGGTGGCACGAGAGCGGCGTGATGCATCGCGTCTACAACCCGCATCTGTTCGGCAAGTTCGGCTTTTCCCGCACGCATCGCAAGATTGCCATCGTCGATCACGAGGTGGCGTTCGTAGGCGGCATCAACGTCATCGACGACTACCACGGCGGCGGTGGCGTGCGTATGGACGATCCGCGCTGGGATTTTGCGGTGCAATGCCGCGGGCCTGTCGTTGCCGAGGTCGTGATGGCCTTTCACATCCAGTGGCAACGTCTTGCACCCGGTTACCTCGGCACACCGTTTCGTCATCGGCGGCATGGACGACGTGGGCGTTTGCACGCCCCGTATGCCGGTCAGGCGGCCTTCGTCGCGCGTGACAATCTCCATAATCGTCGAGCGGTCGAGAAAGCGTATCTGATGGCGCTGGGACGCGCGCGTCACGAAGTCTGGCTCGCGAATCCGTATTTCGTGCCCGGACGTCGGCTGCGACGGGCGCTCACGCAGGCGGCCAGGCGCGGCGTGGCGGTGCATCTGCTCATCGGACGCAAAGAATTCCGTCTGCTCGATACGGCCGTGCCCTGGCTATACGCGAAGCTGCTCGCCGCGGGGATGCGCATTGGCGAGTACGACATGCGGCAACTGCACGGCAAGGTGGCCGTGGTCGACGACGTCTGGGCGACGATCGGGTCGTCGAATCTCGACGCGCTATCCCTGTTCCTGAATCACGAGGCGAACGTGGTCGTGCTCGACGATCCTGTCGTCATCGAACTGCGCGACCACATCCGGGCGGCCTTTGCGCAGGCGCGTCAGATCGACCCGGCCCGATATGGCGAGCGCTCGCGCTGGCGGCGTTTGCGGCAGTGGGCGGCGTATCGCGCCTATCGTCTCGTGATGAAGGTGCTCACCCGCGGCAAGTACGACTGACGCGTCCTTCTCAGGCGGTTTCGCGTCGTTTCCCCGACGTTTGCATGCAGGTTGGGCGCTCGCCCGTCCTCAATACCGATTAGGTATTCCGGTCTAATAAATTCCTTGTTACCCCATGGGCGTTTCCCAATAATAGGACGGCCGTTCGATTTTTTGGTTAGCATCGAAGAACGGATAACCAAAGCGATGCAGAACATATGCGAAAGGGTGAACAGACACGAGCCGCGATCCTGAACGCCGCGCTGGAACTGGCGGGGCGCGACGGGCTTGAGGGGCTGACGATCGGCTTGCTGGCCGATCGCATGCAAATGAGCAAAAGCGGCGTCTTCGCGCACTTCGGATCGCGCGAGGATTTGCAGATCGAAGTGCTGATGGAGTACCACCGGCGTTTCGAAGAGGAAGTGTTCGCTCCCAGCATGGAAGCGCCGCGCGGCCTGCCGCGACTCAGAGCGCTGGTGGATCGCTGGATGGACAAGCGTATTCGCGAAGTCACGACGGGCTGCATCTATATCAGCGGCGCCGTCGAGTACGACGATCGCGCGGCCAGTCCGGTGCGCGAAGCCTTGGTAAGGAGTGTGCGGCTGTGGCGATCGGCCCTGCTGCGCGCCATTACGCAAGCGAAGGAGGAGGGACATCTGCGTGCGGATACCGATCCGCGTCTGATGCTCTTCGAAATGTACAGCCTGACACTCGGTCTGCATCACGATGCGCGCTTCCTGCGGGAGCCTGGCGCCGTCGACGTGACCCGGGTGGCACTGGAAAAACTGATTTCGTCTTATCAGCGCGGGTAAGGCGCGAGCCGTCCGCGATTCGATTCGATTTGTTCGGAGGAGTAGGTCATGGGACAGTACAACGCGCCGCTGCGCGACATGCAATTCGTGATGCACGAACTGCTGGGCGTGGAAAACGAATTGAAGGCGATGCCGAAGCACGCGGACATCGATGCCGACACCATCAACCAGGTGCTGGAAGAAGCCGGCAAGTTTTGTAGCGAAGTGGTGTTCCCGCTCAATCAGGTGGGCGACCGCGAAGGCTGCAAATACGAAGGCGACGGTGTCGTGACCACCCCGACCGGCTTCAAGGAAGCCTATCGGCAATACGTCGAAGCCGGCTGGCCGTCACTGGCCTGCGATCCGGAATTCGGTGGTCAGGGCCTGCCGCAGGTCGTGAACAACGCGCTGTACGAAATGCTGAACTCGGCCAACCAGGCATGGACGATGTACCCCGGCCTGTCGCATGGCGCCTACGAGTGTCTGCACGCGCACGGCACTCCCGAACAACAGGCCACCTATCTGCCGAAAATCGTGTCGGGCGAATGGACCGGCACGATGTGCCTGACCGAGCCGCACTGCGGCACCGATCTGGGCATGCTGCGCACGAAGGCCGAGCCCAACGGCGACGGTTCCTACGCCATCTCCGGCACCAAGATCTTCATCTCGGCGGGCGAGCATGACATGGCCGCCAACATCGTTCACCTCGTGCTGGCCCGCCTGCCGGACGCCCCCCCGGGGACCAAGGGTATCTCGCTGTTCGTGGTGCCGAAGTTCGTTCCCGACGCCAACGGCGCACCGGGCGAGCGCAACGGTATCAAGTGCGGCTCCATCGAACACAAGATGGGTATCCACGGCAATGCCACCTGCGTGATGAATCTCGATGGCGCGAAGGGCTGGCTCGTCGGCGAACCGAACAAGGGCCTGAACGCCATGTTCGTGATGATGAACGCCGCGCGTCAGGGCGTTGGCATGCAAGGCATGGGCCTGACCGAAGTCGCATATCAGAACTCGCTGGTGTACGCGAAGGAACGTCTCCAGATGCGCTCGCTCACGGGGCCGAAGGCACCGGACAAGCCGGCCGATCCGATCATCGTCCACCCGGACGTGCGCCGCATGCTGCTCACGCAAAAGGCCTATGTGGAAGGCGGTCGCGCTTTCTCGTACTGGACGGCGCTGCACATCGACAAGGAGTTGTCGCATGGCGACGAGGCCGAGCGCAAGGAAGCGGCCGATCTGGTCGCGCTGCTCACGCCGATCATCAAGGCGTTCCTCACGGACAACGCTTTCGAGTGCACGAACCACGCCATGCAGATCTACGGCGGCCACGGTTTCATCTCCGAGTGGGGCATGGAACAGTACGTGCGCGACGCCCGTATCAACATGATCTACGAGGGCACCAACTCGATTCAGGCGCTCGATCTGCTCGGACGCAAGGTGCTCGGCGACATGGGCGCGAAGCTCAAGAAGTTCGGCAAGCTTGTGCAGGACTTCGTCGAGGCCGAAGGCACGAAGGAAGAGATGCAGGAGTTCATCAACCCGCTCGCGGACATCGGTGACAAGGTCCAGAAGCTGACGATGGAAATCGGCATGAAGGCGATGGCCAATCCGGACGAAGTGGGCGCCGCATCCGTGCCGTACCAGCGCGTGGTCGGTCACCTCGTGTTCGCCTACTTCTGGGCGCGCATGGCGCGCATCGCGCTCGACAAGCAGGACAGCGGCGACAAGTTCTACGCGTCGAAGCTCGCCACGGCGCGCTTCTATTTCGCCAAGTTGCTGCCGGAGACCGCGTCGCAAATCCGCATGGCCCGTGCCGGTGCGAAGACGCTGATGGAAGTCGACGTCGACCTGTTCTGAGAGCGGAGGAGATCACTGTGAGCCAAACCAACAAACCCCTGGTCGTACGCAAGGTCGCCGTGCTCGGCGCCGGCGTGATGGGCGCGCAGATCGCTGCGCACCTCGTCAATGCGAAAGTGCCCGTCGTGCTGTTCGATCTGCCGGCCAAGGAAGGCCCGAAAAACGGCATCGTCACGCGTGCCATCGAGAGCCTGAAGAAGCTGAGTCCTGCGCCGTTCGCCGACAAAGCCGACGCGCAGTACATCGAAGCGGCAAACTACGAAGACGACCTCGAGAAGCTCGCCGGCTGCGACGTGGTGATCGAAGCGATCGCCGAGCGCATGGACTGGAAGCACGACCTGTACAAGAAGGTCGCGCCGCATCTGGCCAAGCATGCGATTTTCGCATCGAACACGTCCGGCCTGTCGATCACCGAACTCTCCGAAGGCTTCGACGCCGATCTGAAGTCGCGCTTTTGCGGGGTGCACTTCTTCAACCCGCCGCGCTACATGCATCTGGTCGAGCTGATCCCGACCGCGACGACCGAGCCGGCCATCCTCGATCAACTCGAAACGTTCCTCACGTCCACGCTCGGCAAGGGTGTCGTGCGCGCGAAGGACACGCCGAACTTCATCGCCAACCGGGTTGGCGTGTTCTCGATTCTGGCGGTGTTCGCCGAAGCGCAGAAGTACGGCATTCCGTTCGACGTTGTCGACGATCTGACGGGCAGCAAGCTCGGTCGCGCCAAGTCGGCCACGTTCCGCACGGCCGACGTGGTCGGTCTGGACACGATGGCGCACGTCATCAAGACGATGCAGGACGGCCTGAAGGACGATCCGTTCGCACCGACCTACGCCACGCCGCCCGTGCTCAAGGCGCTGGTGGAGAAGGGCGCGCTGGGGCAGAAGACGGGCGCGGGTTTCTACAAGAAGGAAGGCAAGGTCATCAAGGTGCTCGACCCGCGCTCGGGCGAGTACGTCGAGTCGGGCAAGAAGGCCGACGAAATGGTGGTGCGCATTCTGAAGAAGGCGCCGGCCGAGCGTCTGCGTTTGCTGCGCGAATCGACCAACCCGCAGGCTCAGTTCCTATGGGCGGTGTTCCGTGACGTGTTCCATTACATCGGCGTGTATCTGGAGCAGATTGCCGACAACGCCCGCGAAGTGGACTTCGCGATCCGTTGGGGCTTCGGCTGGACGACGGGGCCGTTCGAAGACTGGCAGGCCGCCGGCTGGAAGGACATTGCCCAGTGGGTGCAGGAAGACATCGACGCGGGCAAGGCGCTGTCGAGCGCACCGCTGCCCAAGTGGGTCACGAGCGGCAAGGTGGCCGATGCGGGCGGTGTGCACACGGCGCAAGGGTCGTACAACCCGGCCAGGGATACGTTCGTGCCGCGCAGCACGCTGCCGGTCTATGAGCGTCAGGTATTCCCGGCCTCGCTCGTGGGCGACGCCAGCGCCGATCCGCGCAAGTTCGGCAAGACCATCGAAGAGAACGATGCCGTGCGTCTGTGGGTCGACGAGACCCCGGGCCAGGACGACGTCCTCATCGTCTCGTTCAAGACGAAGATGAACACCATCGGGCCGGACGTCATCGACGGTCTGACCCGCGCCATCGATCTGGCGGAGCAGCAGTATCGCGGCGTGGTCGTGTGGCAGCCGACCTCGCTCAAGCTCGGCGCACCGGGCGGGCCGTTCTCGGCGGGCGCCGATTTGGAAGCGGCCATGCCCGCGTTCATGATGGGCGGCGCCAAGGGCATCGAACCGTTCATCAAGAAATTCCAGGACGGCATGATGCGCGTGAAATACGCGCAAGTGCCGGTGGTCAGCGCCGTGTCCGGCATTGCGCTGGGCGGCGGCTGCGAACTACTGCTGCATAGCGCCAAGCGTGTGGCGGCGCTCGAGAGCTACATCGGGCTCGTGGAAGTCGGCGTCGGGCTCGTGCCGGGCGGCGGCGGTCTGAAGGAAGCGGCGATCCGTGCCGCCGAAGCGGCCACCGCAGCAGGTAGCGTCCAGTATCTTCAGTTCGTGACGAAGTCGTTCACCAACGCCGCGATGGCGAAGGTCTCCGGCTCGGCCATCGACGCCCGCGACATGGGCTATCTGAAGCCGTCGGACACCATCGTCTACAACGTGCATGAGTTGCTGTCGGTCGCGCGCAACGAGGCGCGTGCCTTGTCGCTCGCCGGTTATCGTCCGCCGCTCAAGCCGGCCGGCATTCCGGTGGCGGGCCGCTCGGGCGTGTCGACGATCAAGGCCTCGCTGGTGAACATGCGCGACGGCAACTTCATCTCCGCGCACGATTTCCTGATCGCCTCGCGCATTGCCGAAGCCGTGTGCGGCGGCGACGTGGAAGCGGGCAGCCTCGTGAACGAAGAGTGGCTGCTGGCGCTCGAGCGTCGCGCCTTCATCGAACTGCTGGGCACGTCGAAGACCCAGGAACGCATCATGGGCATGCTGCAAACCGGCAAGCCGGTGCGCAACTAAGCCGATCGGAGACTGACATGAGCAAACAATTGCAAGACGCCTACATCGTTGCCGCCACCCGTGCGCCGATCGGCAAGGCGCCCAAGGGCAGCTACAAGAACACGCGTCCGGACGATCTGCTCGCGACCATCCTCAAGAGCACGCTGTCGCAGGTGCCGGATCTGGATCCGAAGGTCATCGAAGACGCCATCATCGGTTGCGCCATTCCCGAAGCCCAGCAAGGTCTGAATGTCGCGCGCATCGGCGCGCTGCTCTCCGGGCTGCCGAACACGGTGGGCGGTGTCACGGTCAACCGTTTCTGTGCTTCGGGCCTCACCGCACTGGCCATGGCCGCCGACCGCATTCGCGTGGGCGAAGCCGACGCGATGATTGCGGGCGGTATCGAAAGCATGAGCATGGTGCCGATGATGGGTAACACGCCGTCGCTCTCGCCCTCGATTTTCGAGCGCGACGAGAACGTAGGCATTGCCTATGGCATGGGCCTCACCGCAGAAAAGGTCGCGCAGCAGTGGGGCGTAACCCGCGAAGCGCAGGACGCTTTTGCGCTCGCCTCGCATCAGAAAGCCATCAAGGCCCAACAAGCTGGCGAGTTCGCCAACGAAATCACGCCGATCGAAATCGTCGAGCGCTTCCCGAATCTGGCCACGGGCGAAGTGTCGATCAAGACGCGCACGCTGTCGCTCGACGAAGGCCCGCGTCCGGATACGTCGATCGAAGGGCTGGCCAAACTGCGTCCGGTGTTCGCCAGCAAGGGCTCGGTCACGGCTGGCAACAGCTCGCAGACGTCCGACGGCGCCGGCGCGCTGCTGGTGGTGAGCGAAAAGATCCTCAAGCAGTTCAACCTCACGCCGCTCGCCCGCTTTGTTTCGTTCGCCGTGCGTGGCGTGCCGCCCGAGATCATGGGCATTGGTCCGAAGGAGGCGATCCCGGCGGCGCTGCGTGCCGCAGGGTTGAGCCAGCAGGATATGGACTGGATCGAACTGAACGAAGCGTTTGCTGCGCAGGCGCTCGCCGTCATCAAGGATCTGGATCTGGACACGCGCAAGGTGAACCCGATGGGCGGCGCGATTGCGCTGGGCCACCCGTTGGGTGCGACGGGCGCTATCCGGGCCGCGACCGTGGTGCACGCGCTGCGTCGCCACAATCTGAAGTACGGCATGGTAACGATGTGCGTGGGCACGGGGATGGGCGCGGCGGGCATTATCGAGCGCATGTAAGCCGGATCCAATCGGCATTCGGGCATCCGTGATCGATTTTTGATAGGCGTTGGCCCGGTGCAGGGCCGACACTACGAGTGCCGACGGCTCAGGACGCCGGGGCGCGGTTTCGCAAATGCGTGGCTGCCCCCGGCGTTGTCATGTGGATGGACGATGCCGTGCGGGTCCCGTTACCGTCGGGATGACGCACGGCTGACCAGACGAGTGGATCGCGAGGAGACACAAACGATGGAAGACGTATTGGTACAGCGTCAGGGCGCCGTGCAGGTGCTGACGTTCAACCGCGCTCACAAGAAGAACGCGATTACCGCCGACATGTATCAGGCGCTCGCCGACGGCATCGCACAGGCGGAGGACGACGCCTCGTTGCGTGTGATGCTGATTCAGGGGCAACCCGACGCCTTCTCGGCGGGCAACGATCTCGAAGACTTCCTCAAGAACCCGCCGAAGGACGAGAGCGCGCCGGTGTTTCAGTTCCTGCGCGCCATCAGTCAGGCGAGCAAGCCGATCGTGGCCGCCGTGGCGGGCAATGCGGTGGGCGTGGGCACGACGCTGCTGTTGCACTGCGACGTGGTCTACGCGGCCGATTCGGCGAGATTTTCACTGCCGTTCTCGCAACTGGCATTGTGTCCGGAGGCGGCGTCGAGCTGGCTGTTGCCACGCGTGGCAGGGTATCAGCGTGCAGCCGAGAAGCTGCTGTTCGGCGAGCCGTTCGACGTGAACGAAGCCGTGGCGATGGGTTTCGTCAATCGTGTTCTGCCGGCCGCAGAGGTATTCGACTATGCCGCGAAGCGCGCCGCACAACTGGCCGCGATGCCGGCCGGGTCGCTGCGGGTGACCAAGCAGCTCATGAAGGCGGACGGCGCGCGCGACGTGCAGGCGCGTATCGGCGAGGAGGGCGTGGAGTTTGCGAAACGTCTGCTCTCGCCCGAGGCGCGCGAAGCATTCACGGCATTCTTCGAAAAGCGAAAACCGGATTACAGCCAGTTTTCGTAAGGCATCCCGCAACAAAACCGCAATGCCATAGCGCTGCGCCGAATGTCCGGCAGGCGCCGCGCGCTGCCTGTGAGACCCGCGAGAAGACAAACGCCGCACGCCTCGATTCCGAGGCGGCGGCGTTTTTCGCTGCGCGGCAAGGTGCCGCAAGGCGTTGCCAGGTGTTGCCGGATGTTGCGGGGGGCGGTAAGCCCTGCGACTCAGCTGGCGGCGTCGAGCTTTGGCAGCGGACGCGGGCGGCGGTCTTCGTCGGTCGCCACGTACGTCACCATCGCTTCGGTGACTTTGACGATCTCGTGCGTCAGGCGCATGCGCTGAGCGTACGCCTCGACGTAGACGGTGATCGACGTGTTGCCCGTTTTCACGATCGTCGCGTAGAAGCTCAGCAGATCGCCGACGAACACCGGCTCCTTGAACAGGAACGAGTTCACGGCAATGGTCGCGACACGGCCGTTGGCGCGTTGTGCCGCGGGAATCGAGCCCGCGATGTCGACCTGCGACATGATCCAGCCGCCGAACACGTCGCCGTGAGCGTTGGCGTCGGCGGGCATCGGCATCACGCGCAAGGCCAGTTCTTTTTCTTCGGGCAGGGCCGTGAGGGCCGGGGTCGGGGTACTCATGATGATCCTTGGTAGCGCGGGAGAGCCGACCGGCGTCGGTCCAGCCGAGGGTTCAGCATGGGACGCCGGGTTCTGCGAAAATACGTCATTACCGATTCTAGCGGAAAGCCCTCATCCGAGCCGGACGCCGCCACACCCCACCATGAGACGTTTCACTCCGGCCGAGCCTGCGCCGGCGGCCTCCGGCGCGCCCAACGGCGGCAAACCGCCGCGCGGCGACTGGCAGGTCATCAAGTCGCTGTTTCCCTATCTGCTCGAATTCAAGGGCCGCGTCGCACTCGCGCTCTCGTGTCTGATTCTGGCGAAGGTCGCCAACCTTGGCGTGCCGGTCATCATGAAGCACATCGTCGATGCGCTCGGTCCGGTTGCCACGCTCTCTGCGACGGCGCGCGCCGCGAACGATCCGAGCCTGATCGTCGTGGGCGGTCTCGGCTTGCTCGTGATCGCCTACGGCCTGGTGCGTCTGTCGACGTCGCTCTTCACCGAGTTGCGCGAAATCCTGTTTTCGAAAGTGACGGAAAGCGCCGTGCGCCAGATTGCGCTCAAGGTCTTTCGCCACTTGCACGCCCTGTCGCTGCGCTTTCACCTGGAGCGGCAGACGGGCGGGATGAGCCGCGATATCGAGCGGGGCACCCGAGGCATCCAGTCGATGATCTCGTACTCGCTCTACAGCATTTTGCCGACCCTCATCGAAGTGAGTTTGGTGCTGGGATTTTTCGTGCTGCGTTATGAAGCGTTCTACGCCATCGTCACGCTCGTCGCCCTCGTGTTCTATATCGTCTTCACGGTGAAGGTCACACAGTGGCGCACGCATTTTCGCCGCACGATGAACGAACTCGACTCGAAGGCCAACGCGCGCGCCATCGACTCGCTCATCAACTACGAGACGGTGAAATACTTCGGCAACGAGGCGTTCGAGACCCAGCGCTACGACGAGAACCTGAAACGCTATCGCGCCGCCGCGATTCGTTCGCAGAACTCGCTCTCCGTGCTGAACTTCGGTCAGCAGGCCATCATTGCCAGCGGCCTCATTCTGATTCTCTGGCACGCCACGCAGGGCGTGATGAGCGGGCGCATGACGCTCGGCGACCTCGTGCTCGTCAATACGTTCATGTTGCAGCTCTACATTCCGCTGAACTTCCTCGGCGTGATCTATCGCGAGCTCAAACAGGCGATGACGGACATGGATCGCATGTTCACATTGCTCGACGTCAATCGCGAAGTCGCCGATCCGCCCGGCGCGCAACCGCTCGTGTGTAGCGGCGGGACGGTGCGTTTCGAACATGTGAACTTCGGCTACGAGCCCTCGCGCCAGATTTTGCACGACGTCGATTTCACCATTGCGGCGGGGACGACGACGGCTGTGGTGGGGCATAGCGGCTCGGGTAAATCGACGCTCTCGCGCTTGCTTTTCCGCTTCTACGACGTGGGCTTTCCCGGTGTGGAAGGCGGTCGCATTGCCATCGACGGGCAGGACATTCGCGATGTCACGCAGGACTCGCTGCGTGCGGCGATCGGCATCGTGCCGCAGGACACCGTGCTGTTCAACGACACGATCTACTACAACATCGCCTACGGGAATCCGTCGGCCTCGCGTGAGCAGGTGATTGCCGCAGCGCGCGCTGCGCACATCCACGACTTCATCGAAAGCCTGCCCGCCGGTTACGAATCGATGGTCGGCGAGCGCGGCTTGAAGCTCTCCGGGGGCGAGAAGCAGCGGGTGGCGATTGCGCGCACCATCCTCAAGAACCCGCATATTCTGATTTTCGACGAAGCGACGTCGGCGCTCGACTCGCGCTCGGAGCAGGCGATTCAGACGGAGCTGCGCAACATTGCCCGCGAGCGCACGACGCTCGTCATTGCGCACCGCCTGTCGACCGTGGTGCACGCGGCGCAGATCATCGTGCTCGACAAGGGGCGTATCGTCGAGCGAGGCACGCACGATCAACTGCTGCGCGCCGAGGGTCTCTATGCGCAGATGTGGGCGCTGCAGCAACAGCGTCGCGGCGGAGAAGGCGATGCCGAGGCCTCGCATTTTGCGACGGTAGTGTCGTGATCGGCGGGGCGCTTTGGCGGGAATCCGCGTCGTGGATCCCCGTCACGGGTCCGGGCGAATGACGGACGCAGGCCTGTCGTGCATGCGCACGATTGCGTAGACTAGCGCGCTGACGCTGGTGATGTTGCCCCTGGGCACATCGCCGTTTCGTAGTGACGGTACCGATGGCCCCGAAGGGACTGACGGCACCGATCATGCCCCATTCGACCGGCCTTGGCGGGAGCGCCGCATGGAAATCAAATGGCTTGAAGACTTCGTGTCGCTCGCCAAGACGAACAGTTTCAGCCGCTCGGCGGAATTGCGTCATGTGACGCAGCCGGCGTTCTCACGTCGCATTCAATCGCTCGAAGCATGGCTCGGTAGCGAGCTCATCGATCGGTCGAGCTACCCGACGCGCCTCACGCCCGCAGGCGAGGTCTTCTACGAGCAGGCGCTGGCGTTGCTCGCGCAGGCGCAGGAAGCGCGCGCGCTGCTGCGCGAACAACGCTCCGCGGACCACTCGGTGATCGATTTCGCCGTGCCGCACACGCTCTCGATGACCTTCTTCCCGCGCTGGCTGAAGCTGCTGGAAAAGCGCATGGGCCTGTTGCGCACGCGTTTGCGCGCACTCAACGTGCACGATGCGGCCATGTCGCTTACCGATGGCGGCTGCGACTTGCTGATGTGCTATTACCATCCGAGTCAGCCGTTGCAGCTCGACGCTGCGCGCTACGAAATGATCGTGCTCGGCAGCGAGCGCTTCAGCCCCTACAGCGCACCTACGCCGCAAAAGCGGGCGCGGTTCAAATTGCCCGGTACTCCAGAAGCGCCCGTGCCGTATCTGGCCTATACGTCGAACGCCTATCTCGGGCGCATGGCCGACCTGCTGGTGGGCGACGTGGCGAGCCGTCCGCATCTGGACAAGGTCTACGAGACGGACATGGCAGAGGCGCTCAAGGCGATGGTGCTCGCCGGGCATGGCGTGGCGTTTCTGCCGGAGAGCGCGGTGGTCGACTCGGTCGCGCGCGACGAACTGATCGATCTGGCGCCGTCTGGCAAAGTATCTGCGCCGTGGCATCTCGATATGGAGATTCGCCTGTATCGCGACCGGCTCGCCTACACGGACGCCAGCAACCGGCGCGAGCGGACCAAGCGCGACGTGGTCGAAGCGTTCTGGCAAGCGGTTCGGGACCAGGTGAAGGGCTGATGCCCGAGGGCCTCACCGGCATGGCAGGCGTTGCGGGCCTGGTGCAAAACTATGCGGAAAATGCATAGTTGCATGTTTATTCGGCATTGGATTGTTGTTTGCGGTTCTTTGTAAAGTGCGAGCCATTCGTGTCGCTGGCGCGGTGTGTGCCGGCGGTACAGATTGAAGCCGGAGATTCCAACGATGTCTCAAACGTCACATGCCTTGCCTTCCTACCTCGACGCCGAACACCTCGGTCCGTGGGGTAACTACCTTCAACAGGTTGATCGCGTCACCCCCTATCTCGGTTCGCTCTCGCGCTGGGTCGAAACCCTCAAGCGTCCGAAGCGTATCCTCGTGGTCGACTGCCCGATCGAACTCGACAACGGTACCATCGCCCACTTCGAGGGCTATCGCGTTCAGCACAACACGTCGCGCGGTCCTGGCAAGGGCGGTGTGCGTTTCCACCAGGACGTGACGCTGTCCGAAGTCATGGCGCTGTCGGCCTGGATGTCGGTCAAGAACGCTGCGGTGAACGTGCCATACGGCGGCGCCAAGGGCGGTATCCGTGTCGATCCGCGCAAGCTCTCGCGCGGCGAACTCGAGCGTCTCACGCGCCGCTACACCAGCGAAATCAACATCATCATCGGACCGACGAAGGACATTCCGGCGCCGGACGTCAACACCAATGAGCAGATCATGGCGTGGATGATGGACACCTACTCGATGAACGAGGGTTCCACGGCCACGGGCGTGGTGACCGGCAAGCCGATCTCGCTGGGTGGCTCGCTGGGCCGTCGCGAAGCGACCGGTCGCGGGGTGTTCGTGGTGAGCTGCGAAGCGGCCCGCCGTCTGGGCATGGACGTGCGCGGCGCGCGCGTGATCGTGCAGGGCTTCGGCAATGTGGGCGGTATCGCCGCGCGCCTGTTCGCGGAAGCCGGTGCCCATGTCGTGGGTGTGCAGGATCACACCGGCACGATCTACAAGTCGGACGGTCTCGATGTGCCGAACCTGCTCAAGCACGTGGCCGAGACCGGCGGCGTGGGCGGCTTCCCGGCGGCCGAGGCGATCAAGGACGACGAATTCTGGTCGCTCGACTGCGAATTCCTGATCCCGGCAGCGCTGGAAAACCAGATTACCGAGAAGAACGCCGACAAGATCCGCGCGAAGGTCGTGGTCGAAGGCGCCAACGGCCCGACGACGACGGCTGCGGACGACATCCTGCGTAGCAAGAACATTCTCGTCGTGCCGGACGTGGTGGCCAACGCCGGTGGCGTGACCGTGTCGTACTTCGAGTGGGTTCAGGACTTCTCGAGCTTCTTCTGGACGGAGGAAGAGATCAATCACCGTCTGGAGCGCATCATGCGCGAGGCGTTCGACGGCGTGTGGCATGTCGCACAGGAACATCAGGTTTCCTTGCGTACCGCGGCATTCATCGTCGCGTGTACCCGCATTCTGCAGGCGCGCGAAATGCGCGGTCTGTACCCCTGATCCGGTAGTGCCGGCAGGTAAGTAGTAATACGCATTAGTGCGTAAAAAGGAATGTTCGGGGCGAGTTACGTCAAAAAAGACGTCCGTTCCGAACATTCGAGAATAAAAAAATGGGCAAATGCAGTGCTAAAATGCATTGGTTTTTGCCAAGGAGACCAAGGAATGACCCTCTCAAAAATTGCGTTGGCGATGTGCTGTGTTGGCCTGATGGCAGGTGCTGCTCAGGCTCAGGAAGCGGGTACTCTCAAGAAGATCAAGGACACGGGCGTCATTTCGCTGGGAAACCGCGAATCGTCGATTCCGTTCTCGTTCTATGACAACCAACACAATGTCGTGGGCTATGCCAACGACGTGGCTCAGGCGATCGTTGCCGAAGTCAAGAAGGAACTGAACCTGCCGAACCTGAAGGTGACGCAGACTCCGATCACGTCGCAAAACCGTATTCCGCTGGTCCAGAACGGCACGATCGACATCGAGTGCGGTTCGACCACGAACAACGCCGATCGTCAGAAGCAAGCGGCATTCTCGAACACGTTCTTCATCATCGGCACGCGCCTGCTGACGAAGGAAGGCTCGGGCGTGAAGGATTTCGCAGACCTGAAGGGCAAGAACGTCGTCACGACGGCAGGCACGACGTCTGAGCGTCTGCTGCGCGAGATGAACCAGAAGGAAAATCTGGGGATGAACATCGTCAGCGCGAAGGACCACGGCGAAGCCGCGATCACGCTGCATCAGGGCCGCGCCGTCGCGTTCATGATGGACGATGCACTTCTCGCCGGTGAGCGCGCCAAGTTCGGCGATGCCAAGAAGTACAACATCGTTGGCAAGGCAGCCTCGTACGAAGCATATGGCTGCATGATGCGCAAGGACGATCCGGCCTTCAAGAAGGTGGTGGACAAGGCGATTGCGGATTATCAGAAGTCGGGTCAGGCACAGAAGGACTACGCCAAGTGGTTCCAGCAGCCGATCAAGGTCCTGCCGGGCAACCCGAACATGGACTTCCCGCCGTCGGCTGAAATGGCCGCACTGTGGAAAGCGCCGAACGACAATGCTGACGTCCAGGGCACCAAGTAAGCCGACAGGCGTATTGGTTTGCCAGGCGTAAGTACGTAATGCTGAAGCGGAAGGAGTCAATCCTTCCGCTTCTTTTTAAGCAAGACAAGTAGAAAAGGGGAGATCATGGCTCTCGGTCTCGATTTCAGTTTTTTCTTCCAGCCGGTGGCTACCGGCGAGAACACCACCTACTTCGGGTGGGTGCTCTCGGGCCTCAAGCTCACGCTTGAAGTCGGCCTCGGCGGCTGGATCATCGCGCTTATCGTCGGCTCCGTGCTTGGCGTGATGCGTACCATTCCAAACAAATGGATTTCCGGATTCGCGGCGGCCTACGTCGAACTGTTCCGGAACATCCCGCTGCTCGTGCAGTTGTTCTTCTGGTACTACGTCGCTCCCGACTTCCTGCCCGAAGCGGTTCGTCAGTGGCTGTTCTCGCTCAACCCGTCGAACGTCTCGTTGCTCACCGGTGTGGTGGGTCTCGGCCTCTTTACGGCGGCGCGTGTGTGCGAACAGGTGCGCTCCGGTATCAATTCGTTGCCGAAGGGCCAGAAGAACGCCGGTCTTGCGATGGGGCTGACGCTCCCGCAGACGTATCGTTTCGTGCTTCTGCCGGTGGCCTTCCGTGTCGTGATCCCGCCGATCACCTCGGAGTTCGTCAACATCTTCAAGAACTCGGCCGTGATCTCGACCGTGAACTTGCTGGAACTGACGGGCCAGGGCAAGCAACTCATCGATTACACGGCCCATAGCTACGAGTCGTTCATTGTCGTGACGATCGCTTACATGATCATCAACATCGCGGTGCTGGTGCTCATGCGCTTCATCGAAGCCAAGACCCGCCTGCCGGGCTACATCGGGGGCAAATAATGGGTGAGATCTTCGCATGGGGCGGCGCTATCGACGCGATGCCGCTGCTCATCAAGGGCATGGTCACCACGCTGCAGATCACGGCGCTGGCCGTGGTCGTCGGCATCGTCTGGGGCACGTTGCTCGCGATGATGCGTCTGTCGGGTGTCGCCCCGCTGAAATGGTTCGCGGATCTTTACGTGAACGTGTTCCGCTCGATCCCGCTGCTGATGGTGCTGCTGTGGTTCTTCCTGATCGTGCCGCAGGTGCTGCGTTCGTTGCTGGACGTGCCGCCGACGTGGGACATCCGGATGGTCTCCGCGCTGGTAGCCTTCTCGCTGTTCGAAGCGGCGTATTATTCGGAAATCATCCGCGCCGGTATCCAGAGTGTGTCGCGTGGCCAGATGTCGGCTGCCTTCGCGCTGGGCATGTCGTACTGGCAGGCGATGGGCCTCGTGGTGCTGCCGCAGGCGTTCCGCAACATGGTGCCGTTGCTGCTCACGCAGGGCATCATTCTGTTCCAGGATACCTCGCTCGTGTACGCGATCGCCTTGTCCGATTTCTTCGGTATGGCGTACTCGGTCGGTCAGCGTGACGGCACGCTGCCTGCCATGATTGTGTTTGCCGGAGCGATCTACTTTGTGATCTGCTTCACGGTTTCGATGTTGGTTAAACGTCTTCAAAAGAGGTTGGCGAAATGATTACCCTGAAAAACGTCTCCAAGTGGTACGGCCAGTTCCAGGTGCTCACGGACTGCTCCACTGAAGTCAAGAAGGGTGAAGTCGTGGTGGTGTGCGGCCCGTCGGGTTCGGGCAAGTCCACGCTCATCAAGACCGTCAACGGTCTGGAGCCGATCCAGCAAGGCGAGATCATCGTCGATGGCACGTCGGTCGCCGATCCGAAGACGAACCTGGCCAAGCTGCGCTCGCGCGTGGGCATGGTGTTCCAGCACTTCGAGCTGTTCCCGCATCTGTCGATCACCGAAAACCTGACGCTCGCACAGGTCAAGGTGCTCGGTCGCAGCAAGGAAGCCGCGCGCGACAAGGGGCTTAAGCTGCTCGAGCGCGTGGGCCTGAAGGCGCACGCTCACAAGTTCCCGGGGCAGCTCTCGGGCGGTCAGCAGCAACGTGTGGCGATCGCCCGTGCCCTGTGCATGGACCCGATCGCCATGTTGTTCGACGAGCCGACCTCGGCGCTCGACCCGGAAATGATCAACGAAGTGCTCGACGTGATGGTCGAACTGGCTCAGGAAGGCATGACCATGATGGTGGTCACGCACGAAATGGGCTTCGCCAAGAAGGTGGCCAATCGCGTGATCTTCATGGATCAGGGCATTATCGTCGAAGACGATCAGAAGGACGAGTTCTTCGCGAACCCGAAGTCGGACCGCGCCAAGGACTTCCTGGCCAAGATCCTGCACTGATCGGTGCTGGCGACGTTGGCGTCATCGACGTCACCGGCCTCGGAATGAAAAAAGCGTACCTTCGGGTACGCTTTTTTTGTGGCTTGCGGCGGCGATGTCCGTAGTGCTGCCGCGGCCAGCCGTCGCAGCGTTACTGGCAGGCAGTGTTCTGCGCGTTGCGCAGGCGCACGGCTTCCGGAATCGGTACGACCGTGCGCAGCGTCGGCGCGCCTTTCTCGAACAGGATCAGCTCGCCCGGCTCGAAAGTCGTCCAGACTTCGTTATCGGTGAGCGGAGCCGTGGCGATCACGGCGACCCGGTCGGCCGGCGTGGTGAACTTGGCGAAGTCGATCTCCCAGTCGGCGTCGATCAGGTGCGCCTTGGTGAACGGCCACTGGCGAGCGATGAAGTGCAGTCGGGTGGAGCAGTGGGCAACCAGTGCCTGACCGTTCGAGAGCACGAAGTTGAACACGCCGTGACGGGTGATCGTGCGCGTGATGTCTTCGACGGCATGGAAGAGTTCGTCCAGCGGCGGTTGCGAGCCGGGGAAGCGCTTGCGCAGACCTTGCATGATGTCGCAGAAGGCCCGCTCGCTGTCGGTCGTGCCGACCGGCTGGTAGACGCCGGAGAGGAACGGATCGTAATCGTGCAGATCGCCGTTGTGAGCAAAGATCCAGTGGCGTCCCCACAATTCGCGCTGGAACGGATGGCAATTCTCCAGCTCGACGATGCCTTGCGTCGCCTTGCGGATATGGGCGATGACGTTCTTGGACTTGATCGGGTACTTCTTCACCAGTTCGGCGATGGGCGAGTTGGCCGCTGCCTGATGATCGATGAAAAGGCGGCAGGCCTTGTCCTCGAAAAAGGCAATGCCCCAGCCGTCGGCATGGTGATCCGTGCCGCCCCCACGCGCCGCAAAACCGGTAAATGAGAACGTGATGTCGGTCGGTTCCGCGCAATTCATTGCGAGCAGTTGGCACATGGGGCGGGCAAATCGATGATTGGCTGCGCACGTCGTGTCGGAGCGCCGCAACCGTTACAATATGGGGTTACAGAAGCATAGCACCGGCCTCTGTGCACGTACATTCCCGCCCAGGCAGTCCGTCGCGTCGATGCGTCACCCATTCGCACCGCGCAGCCACGAACGCATGGGCCAGCCGTCCCTCCAGCCCCCGGAAAACGCCCATGACCACCCAACTGACTATCACCCGTCCCGATGACTGGCACTTGCACGTGCGCGATGGCGCCGTGCTCGAGAGCGTACTGCCCGACAGCGCCCGCCAGTTCGGCCGCGCGATCATCATGCCGAACCTGAAGCCGCCGGTTACCACGACCGAGCATGCCGCAGCGTATCGCGAGCGCATTCTCGCGGCCCGCCCGGCCGGCAATACGTTCGAGCCGCTCATGACGCTGTACCTTACCGACAACACGCCGGCCGAGGAAATCCGTCGCGCGAAGGCTTCGGGTTTCGTCCATGGGGTGAAGCTCTATCCGGCTGGCGCCACCACGAACTCGGACGCCGGTGTGACCGATCTGGCCAAGTGCCGCGGTGCGCTGGAGGCGATGCAGGAAGTGGGCATGCCGCTGCTCGTGCACGGGGAAGTGACGAGCGCCGACATCGATATCTTCGACCGTGAAAAGGTGTTCATCGACAAGGTGATGTCGCCGCTGCGTCGCGATTTCCCGGGGTTGAAGGTCGTGTTCGAGCACATCACCACGAAGGACGCCGCCGAGTACGTCGCAGAAGCCGCCGGTCCCATTGCCGCCACGATCACGCCGCATCACCTGCTGTACAACCGCAACGCCATCTTCACGGGCGGCATCCGTCCGCATTACTACTGCCTGCCGGTCCTCAAGCGTGAAACGCACCGTGAAGCGCTTGTGAAGGCTGCCACGTCGGGTAACTCGCGCTTCTTCCTTGGCACCGACAGCGCGCCGCACGCGCGCGGCGTGAAGGAAGCGGCCTGCGGTTGCGCCGGCTGCTACACCGCGCTACATGCCGTAGAGTTGTATGCCGAGGCGTTCGACAAGGCGGGAGCGCTCGACAGGTTCGAGGCGTTCGCGAGCTTCCATGGCCCGGACTTCTACGAACTGCCGCGCAATGCCGACAAGGTCACGCTGGTTCGCGAGGAGTGGGAATTGCCGGCCGAACTGCCGATGGGCGACGCCACCGTCGTGCCGCTGCGCGCAGGGGAAGTCATTGGCTGGAAGCTCAAGGGCTGACGTTGCATCGCGTCCTGGTGTCCGCGAAATCGATGACGTCGCTGAAGTTCTGATGTCCCGATGTCCCGATGTCCCATGAGGTTCATGCATCCATGTCGTTGATGGCGTCCGCCCGATCGTCCGTGCCTTCGTTGCACAACGCCCGGGCGCTGTCCGGCTTGCCGGACATCGACTGGCGTGCGCCGTGGTTCGAGGCCGTGGCCGCACACGGGCAAAGTGCATTGACCTGCGACGACTGGCGGCTTGCCCTGTCGACGCAGGCCGCTGCCGCACGCGTGGTGACCGGCCAGGGGCAACCGCTGCGCTTCGTCGCCCAGGAGACCCTGCCCGTTGCCACGGCGTATGAGGCGTTCATCGCGGCAACGGGCGGGGTGCCCACACGCCGCAATCTTCACGACTTCTTCAATGCGCTGATCTGGCTGACGTTTCCGCGCGCCAAGGCGGCGCTCAATGCACGTCAGGCCAGGGCAATCGCGACGGACGGCGTGCAGGCCACCCGCGGCGCCACGCGCGACGCGGCCACCCTGTTCGATGAAAACGCCGTCCTTTTCGCTTGCAGCGAGCCGTCGCTGGGGGAGGCCTTGCGGGGATTCGACTGGCACACGCTCTTCGTCACGCGTCGTGCCGACTGGGGGCGCACCTGCGAAGTCCAGCCCTTCGGCCATGCGTTGCTGGAGAAACTCGTCTCGCCTTACAAATCGGTGACGGCGCACGCCTGGATCATCGACGTGCCGCATGATTATTTCGACGCGCCGCCGATGCACCGCCGTCAGTGGCTCGACGAACGGATTGCGCCGCAGCTGGTGTCGGCGCCGCTCTCGACGCGTGATTTCGCCCCGTTGCCGGTGCTGGGTATTCCCGGCTGGTGGCCGGCGAATGCGGATCCCGCCTTTTACCGGGATGCATCGGTCTTTCGGCCGGGGCGCAGGGAAAAGTCCGCGGCAAGCGCGCGGTAAGTGCGCGGTAAGTGCGCGGTAAGCGGGCGGCAAGTGGGCGGCAAGTGGGCGGTAGGGTCGGCAGGGCGCTTAGGCAGCAAGGCAGGGGGCCGTGATACACTTCGGCCCGCAGAGTCGGCCAGACAATCGCCGCCTCCTTTCGGGGAGGGGGAGGAAAGTCCGGACTCCACAGGGCAGGGTGATGGCTAACGGCCATCCGTCGCGAGACGCGGAACAGGGCAACAGAGAACAGACCGCCGATGGCCCCTGGCGCAAGCCGGGGGATCAGGTAAGGGTGAAACGGTGCGGTAAGAGCGCACCGCGGCGTGCGGCAACGCACACGGCACGGTAACCTCCACCCGGAGCAATTCCAAATAGGCAGGTGAGCGGCATGCGCCTCGTGCGTGTGCCGGCAACGGGGCCCCCGGGAGCCTGCGGGTAGGAAGCTTGAGCGGCGCAGCGATGCGTCGCCTAGAGGAATGGTTGTCAGGCGCGGCGCGAGTCGCGTTCACAGAATCCGGCTTATCGGCTGGCTCTGCATCCCAATAAAGTGCAAAAGGCTCCCATCGGGAGCCTTTTGTCTTTCTGTCGCCGTGACAAGGCGCCACGCGTTCAGCCTTCGACGATCTCGACGCTGTGCGTGAGCTCGGCCGTCTTGGCGAGCATGATCGACGCCGAGCAGTACTTGTCATGCGACAGATTGACGGCGCGCTCCACGGCGGACGGGTTCAGATTGCGACCCGTGACGGTGAAATGGAAGTGGATCTTCGTGAAGACCTTGGGATCTTCGCTGGCGCGCTCGGCCTTGAGCGTCACACTGCAATCCTTGATGTCCGCGCGGCTCTTCTTGAGAATCATCACGACGTCGTAAGCGGTGCAGCCGCCAGTGCCGACCAGCAGCATTTCCATCGGACGCGGCGCCAGGTTGTTGCCGCCGCCTTCCGGGGCGCCATCCATCGCGACCATGTGCCCGCTTCCCGTCTGTGCGACGAAGGACATGCCGCCCGGGCCCATCCAGCTAACCTTGCATTCCATATTTTGAAACCCCGATATCCCATTCAAGCAAAAATTGTAGCGGCTTCCTCGAACCTGCGTACGATGCCGCCGCGAACCCGGACATCCGCGATTTGCGGGCGGGGTTGCTGCGTCGCAATATTGGCGCTTTTTTGATCGAGTTTTCAGGGGGATAAACCCTAAATTCGGATTCTTGGCACTGGTTGAGGTCAGTTCGTTGCTCGCAAAATCTCATTAAGTATTTGATTGTTATGAGATTTTTAGGAATTTTCGGTTTCTTTCGAAATTTCATAATGTGGTGTTGCATTTCGCACTATAAATTTTCTTGCATTGCACCATCTCGTTTGCTACACTTCAGTCATTGGTTGTTGTGCTTCACAGCAACGCTGCAAGTGTCTCCTCCACCCTCCTCCTTTGGTGGATTTAACCCGGACCCCTTGAGGTTCGGGTTTTTTTTTGTGCTGCCGGAAACGCTGTTTACCGGTGGGTCGTTTTTTCTGTATAATCAACGGCTTTTCCGGAAATGCCCACGGAAAAAGCATCAGGGAGAGCCTGCAAGCACAGGACTGCGCCATGTAACCCCGAGTTACCAGGACGCGGCCGGCAGACAAGCAGGAAGTTGGTGTTAATGGGGCAAACGCATTTTATTTGGATCGATCATGAAGACGTTTTCCGCTAAGCCGGCAGAGGTGACGCGCGAATGGTTTGTGATTGACGCGACGGACAAAGTCCTCGGCCGTGTCGCCAGCGAAGTGGCACGCCGTCTGCGCGGCAAGCACAAACCTGAATTCACGCCGCACGTTGATACTGGTGACTACATCATCATCGTCAATGCTGCCAAGCTGAAAGTCACGGGCGCAAAGCAAACTGACAAGAAGTACTACCGTCACACGGGTTACCCGGGCGGTATCTACGAAACCACGTTTGGCAAGATGCAAGAGCGTTTCCCGGGCCGTGCGCTCGAGAAGGCTGTTAAGGGCATGCTGCCGAAGGGTCCGCTGGGCTATGCGATGATCAAGAAGCTGAAGGTTTACGCCGACGGTAATCATCCGCACGAAGCGCAGCAACCGAAGTCGCTCGAGATCTAAGGGCCACGCCATGTTCAAAAACGATTGGAATTACGGCACCGGCCGTCGCAAGAGCGCTGTTGCTCGTGTGTTCATCAAGGCTGGCAAGGGCGACATCGTCGTCAATGGCAAGCCGATCAAAGAGTACTTTGCTCGTGAAACGTCGCTGATGATCGTTCGTCAGCCGCTCGAGCTGACCAACCACGGCGAAACGTTCGACATCAAGGTCAACGTTTCGGGCGGCGGTGAAACGGGTCAGGCCGGTGCGGTTCGCCACGGTATCACCCGCGCACTGATCGACTACGACGCGACGCTCAAGCCGACGCTGTCGAACGCTGGCTTCGTCACGCGCGATGCCCGTGAAGTCGAACGTAAGAAGGTTGGCTTCCACAAAGCCCGCCGTCGCAAGCAGTTCTCGAAGCGTTAATCGCCACGAGTGCTTGTGGGTATCCGCTTCGGTGGATGCAAAAAAGGCCGCCTCGCGCGGCCTTTTTTCATTTTTGGATGCCGTGAAAGCGATGCGGCGCGGGTTGCGCCGGGTGCGTCACCGTCCCACAAGTGTCGCCGAAGCTTGATAGAATCGCGGTTCCGATTGAAAGGGGTAGGACATGGTCAAGGTAGGTATCGTAGGCGGCACCGGCTATACCGGTGTGGAACTGCTGCGCTTGCTGGCGCAGCATCCGGAAGTGAAGTTGACGGCAATCACCTCGCGCAAGGAAGCGGGTACGCCGGTCGCCGACATGTATCCGAACCTGCGAGGCCGTGTCGACCTGGCGTTCTGCACGCCTGACGACGCTCGTCTCACCCATTGCGACGTGGTTTTCTTCGCGACGCCGCACGGCGTGGCAATGGCGCAGGCCCGCGAGCTGCTGGCTGCCGGGGTGCGCGTGATCGACCTGGCTGCCGACTTCCGTCTGAAGGACACGGCGACGTTCGAGAAGTGGTACGGCATGCCGCACGCGTGCCCGGACATCCTCGAAGAAGCCGTCTACGGCCTGCCGGAAATCAATCGGGAGAAGATCAAGAGCGCGCGCGTGATCGGCCTGCCAGGCTGTTACCCGACGTCCGTGCAGTTGGGCTACGCGCCGCTGTTCGCGGGCGGGCGCAAGCTGGTCGATCCGAAACACCTGATCGCCGACGCCAAGTCCGGCGCCAGCGGCGCAGGTCGCAAGGGCGAGACGTCGCTGATCCTCGCGGAGACGGCCGACAACTTCAAGGCGTACGGGGTGAAGGGCCATCGTCACCACCCGGAAATCAAGCAGGGTCTCGAGGCGATTGCGGGCTACGACGTGGGCCTGACGTTCGTGCCGCATTTGCTGCCGACGATTCGCGGTATCCATTCGACGTTGTACGCGACGATTCTGCCCGAAGCCCGCGATACCGATTTTCAGGCGCTGTTCGAAACGTACTATGCCGGTGAGCCGTTCGTGGACGTCCTGCCGGCCGGCTCGATGCCGGAAACGCGCTGGGTGCGTGCGTCGAATTACGTGCGTATGGCGGTCCATCGCCCGAACAATGAGGACACGCTGGTGATCCTCGTGGTCGAGGACAATCTGGTCAAGGGCGCATCGGGCCAGGGCGTGCAATGTATGAATCTGATGTTCGGCCTGCCGGAAAACATGGGCCTGACCCATATTCCCGTACTGCCGTAACGGTATTTATCGTCACTAAGCCCTTGATTTTTCGGCCATCGGCACGAATTTAGGAATAGGGCTAGAATGACACCAAACCGATTTATGGAGATTTACGATGAGCGCACTGCTTGAGGACGCCGTCACGGAAATGCCCGCATTCCTGGTCTTTACCGACAGTGCGGCAGACAAGGTCAAGCAATTGATCGACGAAGAAGGCAATCCCGACCTGAAACTGCGCGTTTTCGTGCAGGGTGGCGGTTGCTCGGGCTTCCAGTATGGTTTCACGTTCGATGAAGACGTCAACGAAGACGATACGGTGCTCGACAAGAACGGCGTGTCGCTGCTGATCGACTCGATGAGCTATCAGTACCTCGTCGGTGCCGAGATCGACTACAAGGAAGACATCAACGGCGCACAATTCGTGATCAAGAACCCGAACGCTACCACCACGTGTGGCTGCGGTTCCTCGTTCTCGGTCTGAGCGACGACCTTCGATCGAGGTGACGGCGCCACGCTGTCGCCCTGGTTGCAAGGGCTACGAAGAAACCCCTCGTCGAGGGGTTTTTTTGTGCCCGCGATGTTTGCGATGAAGGCGTGGGGCAATGCACAGGCTCATGTCCCGGGCCGTGCTTCAATAGCGCTTCAAAGGCGCTTCAAAGGCGCTTCGATGGCGCTTGCGTCGCGCTTTCAGGCGCTATCCGGCTGCCTCCAGCGCCTGCGACAGGTCGGCCTTGAGATCCTCGACGTGCTCGATGCCAACGGCATAGCGCACCATGTCGTCCGGAATATCGTCCACGCCGCACGGAGGCGTTCTGGTGCCGCCCCACATCGTCGCGACGTGTATCGCGAGCGAATTGACACCCCCAAGGCTTCCCGCGACCTGTGAAATCCGCAGTTTGTCCACCAGACGCCTGGCGGCGACAGGCCCGGTTCTCAGGCGGAATGTCAGCACGCCACCGAATCCTCGCATCTGTCGGCAGGCCAGATCGAATTGCGGGTGAGAGCGCAGCCCGGGATACCCGACACTGCTCACGTTCGGGTGCCGGGATAGAAAGCGGGCAAGGGCCAGCGCATTCCGATTGACCCGCTCCATTCGCACGGGAAAGGTGCGGATGCCACGCAAGAGCAGCCACGCATCCATGGGGGATAGCACCGATCCGAGCGTCACGTGGGTATGCCAGATGCGGTCCGCGAGCGCGTGACAGGTGCAGATGACGCCGCCGGTCAGGTCGTGATGACCGCCCAGATACTTGGTGGCGCTATGAATCACGATGTCGACCCCCAATGCGTGAGGCTGCTGATTCAGCGGCGATGCAAAGGTGTTGTCTGCGATGGTGAGCACACGATGCGACGTCGCCATGGCCGCAATGGGCGCCATATCCGTCAATTCAAGCAGCGGGTTCGCAGGGGATTCGAGCACGATGAGTTTCGTATTTCGTCGAATCGCCCGGCCGAACGCCGAGGGATCGGTTTGGTCGACGAGTGTCGATTCGACGCCCAATCGTCTGAGCAGGCCGTCCAGCAGATTGGCCGTGCTCATGTAGTGCCGCCGCTGAGCAATGACATGATCGCCTGCACTGAGCAATGCGAGCAGCGTCGTGCACATCGCGCCCATGCCGGAGCCGGTGACGAGTGCGGTCTCTGTGCCTTCGAGGGCTGCCACGAGCGCCTTGACGCGCTCGTGAACCGGATTGCCATAGCGCGTGTAATTCTGCGGATGCCGGGCCCGGGTCGACATCTCGACGAAGTCCTGCTCGCACGATGCTGCGAAGACGGCGCTGTAGTGAATGGCGGGCGCGACGTCCTTCTCATCGCAGATGCCGCGGTCGCCGATGAGGGCGATGGTTTCTTTCCGGAACATTCGGCGTCCCCGGCGGCTTTGCCGACTACGCTTGCGTTTCGGCGCGACTGCGCATCAAGTACGCCATGCCTTCTTCATTGGGCAGCTCTCTGAATCCGGTAATCCACTTTCGGCAACCGGGGGCGCCGCATTGGCATTTGAATTGCCGCGCGAGCACCTCTTCCGTCGAGGCATAGTCGATCGTCAAAAATTCGCCGGCCTCGATATCGCGCAATGCGAAGAGCTTGAGATGCTTCATATCGAGCACCGTGGACGGCGAGCACGAGTGCAGCAGCATCCCCGAGAAATCCGGGTCGTAAAGATGCGACGCTTCGCTCACCTGCAAGGTATGCAGTTTGCGCTCGCTGGTCAGCATGCCCGTAATCTGGCTGACGAGTTCCGCCCGACGAAAAGCCACCAGCGTTCGCACACCTCTGCATTCGCCCTCGCTTTCGCCGTCGCCGCTATGGGGGCCGTTGCCGACACGGCAAATCTCGAATTTCGTTCTTGACGGATAACCGTCCTTTAGTAGTTCGAATAGATGTGAATCGTCTTTGCCCATGATGTTTGTCCACTTGGAAGGGTTCCGGGGGGGGGCGCCGCGACGCGCGGCGTCGACGTCTCAAGAGTGGCACGCAAGGGAAGGCGAGCGCCGATATCGGGCGGTTTTTTGGGGAAACCTCCGACGTGATCCGCTCACGTCGGGACGAGACCCATGGCGGGGTTGTCCCGACGCAAAAGTGGGACCGTCAGGGGCTGACGGTGAGACTCAATGTGGGTAGATCGCGCCCAGAATGCGCGGCCCCCTGGCGCCGGTCACGGACGGGAGGTTGCCCGGCTGGCGCGCCACGCACCGCTCGGCAAGCCACGCGAAGGCCAGGGCTTCCACCTGATGGGGCGGTACGCCCAGCGCGTCGGTCGTCGTCACCTTCACGCCGGGGAGGCGTGCAGCGATGGCTTGCATGAGCGCACCGTTGCGCGTGCCGCCGCCGCAGGCATAAAAGCCCCGGCAATCGGGCGCGTAACGCAGAACATCGTTGGCGACGCACTGTGCCGTCAGCGCGACGAGCGTGGCCTGCACATCGACGGCCGAGACCGTTGCGAAAGCGCTCAGGTGGGCGTCGAGCCATGCCGCGTGAAAAAGGTCGCGGCCGGTGCTTTTGGGCGGTGTCTGGCTGAAGTAGGGCTCGCTGATCAGCGCAGCGAGCAGCGCCTCATTGACGCGCCCGCTCGCGCCCCAGGCGCCGCCGTCGTCATAGGCCTTGCCGAGATGGCGAGATGCCCAGCCGTCGAGCAGGGCATTGCCGGGCCCGCAGTCGAAACCGGATACCGGCAAGCCCGGCTTGGCGGCAGGCAGGATCGTGATGTTGCTGATGCCGCCGAGATTGCACACCACACGTGTCTCGTCAGCCGCCGAGAACACGGCCTGATGGTAGGCGGGGACCAGGGGCGCACCCTGTCCGCCGGCCGCCACATCGCGACTGCGAATGTCGGCGACGACGTCGATGCCGGTCAACTCGGCCAAAAGCGCGGGCGCGTTGAGTTGGCGCGTGTAACCGACACCGTCGAATTCGCCGGGACGATGGCGGATCGTCTGACCATGGGCGCCGATGGCGATCACCTCGGACGCGCGCCGGCCCGCCGCCGCGAGCAACTGCGCCACGCATTGCGCATAGACACGTACCAGGGCGTTGGCCGCCAGCGCTTCCCGATGCAATTCGTTGTCCGACGGCGCCTGCAGCGCCATTAGCGTCTCGCGCAGATCGTTCGGGAAAGGCAGGTAGGCTTCGGCAAGCACGCGGCCGTCGGGCGACGCCACGAGGACCCCATCGACGCCATCCAGACTAGTGCCGGACATCAGGCCGATGTAGTGAGCGGAGGCGGTCGTAACCTCAGTGGGCGCAGTGAACGCAGTGGGGTGGGTGTCGGTCATGGGCGCAGCGCGATCGTACGGGAAGCCGGGGGCGAAAATCCCGCACCGCGCGGGGTCAACGTGTTTCGCTAGTACGTGATGTACGCGACACGTTACCCGCGCAATGCGGACTCCAGCATACCTTAATCGCGTTCGGCGACTTGCACCGTGCGCATCAGATCGATGCGCTTGAGCAGGTTCTCGGCGTACATGTCGAACAGTTTCAGGCGATTGCCCGAGAGCGGTGCGACGGCTGCCAGATCCGTGGAGAACGGGTTGCGCGGCACGCCGTTCAGGCGCAGTTCGTAGTGCAGGTGCGGGCCGGTGGCCCACCCCGTCTGACCAACGAAGCCGATGACCTGACCCTGCGTAACCCGCGTGCCGGGCTTCATTCCCTGACCGAAGCCGGAAAGATGGGCGTAGCGCGTCTGATAATTGCCCGCGTGCTCGATTTCGACCAGATTGCCGTAACCGTTCTGCGTGCCGACGAACTTGACCACGCCGTCGCCTGCCGCGAACACGCGCGTGCCGACAGGCGCTGCCAGATCCACGCCTTCGTGCTTCTTCCACTTGTGCGCGAACGGATGCTCGCGCCCGCCGAAGGCCGACGAAATGCGCGAGAACTCGACGGGCGTGCGAAGGAACGCCTGCTTCAGGTTGCGCCCGTCGAAGCCGTAGTACGCGCCTTCGGGCGAGCCCTGCGGATCGGCGTACCAGATTGCCTGATGCGTCTTGCCCTGATTGATGAATTCGATGGCGAGTACGCGGCCGGTGCGAACCGTGCGGTCCTGTTGCTTGACCACTTCGTACACGAGGCGGAAGCGATCGCCGCGGCGCACGTCGCGCTGGAAGTTGATCACGCCGGAGAAGATGTTCACCATCTGCGCGACGACGGCATCGGGCACGCCCGCATCGTCCATCGCCGTGAAGAAGTTCTCGGCAATCGCACCGGAGCGCATGGCCCATTCGGTGTCGTTGGCCAACTGTTCCATGCGCGCGCGCAAACGACCGTCGTCGCGACGCTCGATCACCAGTTGCTGCGCGGCGGCGCTGCCGCTCGAGAGCACGGTGGAGAGCGTGACGAGCTTGCCGTCATCGTCGGTTTCCGCCTGCACGACCTGCCCTGCGGGCACGCCGATCAGACGTCGGGCGACGGCATTCTCGCGAATGAACTTCTCGGCGGCAGGGTCCTGGATCGACAGGCGCGAAAGCATGTCCCCGAGGGTTTCGCCGCGCCGCAGCGCCACTTGATGGATAAAGGTCTGGGATTGCGCGTCGAGCTGCTGGATCTGATGGGCCAGGTCGGGGAAGGTGAGCGGTAAAGTCACGCTCGCACCGTTGCGTGCCGAATCCGGCACCATCGGCGCCACGCCGAAAGCGGTCACCATTCCCAACGTCAGGGCCGAACCGACCGTTGCCACGATTTGCACCTTTCTGCGACGGTGCTTCGGCTGCGTGGGATCGATCAGGGTCAGCAGTTCACGCGCAAAAAAATCACGGAGTTTTGGCCACATCACGTAAAATTCTGCGCAACTTACGAAAAAGCCCGGGCGGAGCGACACGCTTCGAGATTGCCTGCCGGAATTTCCGGGGCAACCCGGCGTCGCTTCGGCCCGAGCCGAGAATTGAGCGGCGATTATAGCAGACCCGCCGCTGTCTTTGCCTTTACTGACCGGATAAGGGGAAAACCCCGATCCAGTCTGGACAATGATGTTATGACAAGTGAACACGCACTCACCTCGGATAAGAAGTACCCAGTGACCGACGCCGCGCGCGCTGCGCTGGCCATCGCCAAGCGCGGCTGCGACGAACTGCTCGTCGAAGAGGAGTTCCTGCAAAAGCTGGCGCGCAGCGAGGCGACCGGCAAGCCGCTACGTATCAAACTGGGTCTCGATCCGACCGCGCCCGACATTCACATCGGTCACACGGTGGTGCTCAACAAGATGCGCCAGTTGCAGGATCTGGGGCATACCGTCATCTTCCTGATCGGCGACTTCACCTCGCTGATCGGCGACCCGTCGGGCCGCAACAGCACGCGCCCGCCGCTCACGCGCGAGCAGATCGAGACGAACGCCAGGACCTATTTCGAACAGGCCGCGCTGGTGCTCGATCGCGAAAAGACCGAAATCCGCTACAACAGCGAATGGTCCATGAAGCTGGGCGCCGACGGCATGATCAA
Source organism: Pandoraea vervacti (assembly GCF_000934605.2). Classification (NCBI taxonomy): domain Bacteria; kingdom Pseudomonadati; phylum Pseudomonadota; class Betaproteobacteria; order Burkholderiales; family Burkholderiaceae; genus Pandoraea; species Pandoraea vervacti. The sequence goes on from NZ_CP010897.2 coordinate 992,875, forward strand.
GCTCGCGTCGCGTTACACCATGGCGCGCATGCTCGAGCGCGAGGACTTCACGAAGCGTTTTCAGGGCGGCGTGCCCATCGCCATCCACGAATTCCTGTATCCGCTCATGCAGGGCTACGATTCCGTGGCGCTGGAGTCGGATCTGGAGTTGGGCGGCACAGACCAGAAGTTCAATCTGCTGGTCGGTCGCGAATTGCAGAAGCAATACGGGCAGGAGCCGCAGTGCATTCTGACGATGCCGCTGCTCGAAGGGCTGGACGGCGTCGAGAAGATGTCGAAGTCCAAGAACAACTACATCGGCATCAGCGAGAAGCCGAGCGAGATGTTCGGCAAGCTGATGAGCATCTCCGACGACCTGATGTGGCGTTACTACGAGCTGCTGTCGTTCCGCACGCTCGAGGAGATCGCGCAGCTGCGCAAGGATGTTGAAGGCGGTCGCAATCCGCGCGACGTGAAGGTGCTGCTCGGGCAGGAGATCGTGGCGCGCTTCCACTCGCAAGCGGACGCTGAGCGCGCGCTCGAAGACTTCAACGCCCGCGCAAAGGGCGGCGTGCCGGACGACATTCCGGAAGTTTCCCTCGATGGCGCACCGTTGGGCATCGCTCAACTACTCAAGCAGGCGGGTCTCGTGCCCTCGACGTCGGAAGCCAACCGCAACATCGAACAGGGCGGCGTGCGTATCGACGGCGAAGTCGTGTCGGACAAGGGCGCGAAGATCGATGCCGGCACCTACGTCGTGCAAGTCGGCAAGCGCCGTTTCGCCCGCGTCACGCTCGCGTAAGCGCTCGGCGTTGTCAGAGGAACGGCGATGATCGCGCTCATTCAGCGTGTGCTCGAAGCGGCGGTGACGGTCGATGGCCGCACCGTGGGCGCGATCGGGCCGGGCCTGCTCGCTCTGGTGTGTGCCGAGCGCGGCGACACCGAGGCGAGCGCGGACAAGCTGCTCGCGAAGTTGCTTGCCTACCGCGTGTTTCCGGATGAGGCAGGCAAGATGAACCGCAGTGTGTCGAGCCTCGACGGCAAGACCGACGGCGCCGGCACGGCGGGCGGTTTGCTGCTCGTCTCCCAGTTCACGCTGGCCGCCGATACCAACAGCGGCACGCGCCCAAGCTTTACGCCTGCGGCCAGTCCAGCGGACGGCAAGCGGTTGTTCGATCACTTCGTCGCGCAAGCGCGGGCGCGCCATCCCATCGTGGAAACCGGCGAATTCGGTGCGTACATGCGGGTTTCGCTCGTCAACGACGGGCCGGTGACGTTCTGGTTGCAGACGCGCCCTGAAGCCGCCTGAACCCGGAGCCGCCTGAGGTCACCCGATACCGCCTGCTGTCGCCCGAATGCGCGCGACGTCCGTTAGTCTCTCGCCGCCCGTCTCACTGGCTCACCTGTCTCTCAAGTGCGCGTTGCGCCGGCAAATGCCATTCGCGCACCGGCCTGTCATCTCGAAAATCGCTCGGAATCGTCCTGAAGTGCCGGGGTGAGTGCACGCGATTCGCAGCGGTGTGATACCGTCGTCAGGTTCTGAAATCAACGCTTGGGAGAATCTGATGAAAGTCTGGAGTGACTCGTTTGCCGACAACGCCCCGATCGATGCACAGTTCGCGTTCGGCAAGCCGGATGCACAGTCGCACGTTGCGCTGTCACAGAACAAGAATCCCCACCTCGCCTGGTCCGACGTGCCCGCTGGTACGCGTTCGTTTGTCGTGATCTGTACCGACAGCGACGTGCCCAGTCAGGGCGACGACGTCAACAAGGAAGGCCGCGAAGTCCCGGCGGACCTGCCGCGCGTCGATTTCTTCCACTGGGTGCTCGTCGACGTGCCGGCATCGGTCAGCGAGATTCCGGCCGCCAGCCACAGCAATCACGTCACGCCGCGCGGCAAGTTCGGGCCGGACGCGCTCGACGGCATGCGCCACGGGGTGAACGACTACACCGCCTGGTTCGCCGGCGACGAGTCCATGAAGGGCGACTACTACGGCTATGACGGCCCGTGCCCGCCCTGGAACGACTCGATCGTCCACCACTACCATTTCACCGTGTATGCGCTCGATATCGCACGCGTGCCGCTCGAGGGTCGCTTCGACGGTAACGATGTGCTCGCGGCAATCAAGTCGCACGTGCTGGGCAGCGCAACCGTGACCGGCACCTACACGCTCAATCCGAAGGCGCACTGAGCCCGACCGAGCCCGACCGAGCCCGACTGAGCCCGGCGGGTCCCGGTTCCCGCACGCGTCACGCGCTCGGCTTCCTGTCTACCTTTCACGTAATTGCACCGACTTCGATGACTCGCACGACCACCACGCTGACCCTGATCCGTCACGGCGAGACCGACTGGAACCGCGTCAAGCGGATTCAGGGGCATACCGATATTCCGCTATCGGTCGAAGGAGAGCGTCAGGCGATGTTGCTGGGCGAGCGCATCGCGCGGGAAGTCGCTGCACAGGGCAGCGTGTTCGATCACGTCTTGACCAGTGACTTGCAGCGTGCGGTCCAGACGGCGGCGCCTGTCGCCCGGGCGTGCGGCTTGCCGCTCGTGCGCACGGCGCGTCTTCGTGAGCGCCACTACGGCGTGTTCGAGACGCATGTGCCGGACGAGATTCAGGCGGCATTTCCCCAGGACTACGCGCAGTGGCAGACCCGTGATCCGGACTTCGTGATTCCGGGCGGCGAGTCGATGCGCGGCTTCTATGCGCGTGTCACCGAGTTCATTGCGCAAGTCCTTCGCGATTACGCGGGGCAGCGCGTGGCGCTCGTCGCGCACGGGGGCGTGCTCGATTGCAGCTACCGACTCGCCACGGGACTTGCGCTCACCGAGCCGCGCGCGTATCCGTTGCTCAATGCGAGCGTGAACCGTCTGTCGCACGATGGTGAGCGTTGGCATGTGCTGAGCTGGGGAGATGTCGCGCATCTGGATGATGCGGTGCGCGACGAAAGCAACGACAAGCCGGTCGCCGTAGCGGTGGGGGATCGCGTCGATCCGCGCGTTGTGTAGACGCGCGGGCAACGGCGAGGAACATTGTCTTCGCACGGCGCTCGTGACGTTCATGGGATTCACGGGATTCACTGGCTTCACGGAGCCATGGCGCTCACGACGGTCTCCGCCTGCGCCGCGCAGCACGTCTTGCTAACGTTCCAGTGACGGTTCGGTCACCCCGACCGCAGGTGTCGCCAAAGCACGGCGTCGTGCGCGGTGCGCTACGCTGTTGCGCATCGACCAGCGGGCGATCTGCGCCATGTGGCGCACGGCCGGGCGCACTGTCAGGCGACGAATCGCCGCGCGATCCTCGAAGCCGAGCATCGTCTGCGACCACTCGGGCAGCAGATCGATGCCCGCGCGAAACAACAGTCCACTGAATACCCGAGCGCCTGCGAATGGTGCGGGCAGATTGCGCAGCACGCGCACGACTTCCGCCGTGCGATCGCTCGCGCTGAGCTGCGCACGCATCGCTTCGAGATAGTCCTGGATTTGCGCGACGCTCGTGGGCACGTCGCGCGCGCCCAGCGCGATCGCAATGCGTGCGACTTCCGAGTAGTAGCGGTCCTGATCGGCGCGCGAGAACGTCGGGTCCTTGTAGACCAGATAACTGCGCAGGAAACTCGAGGTTTCCGCCACGTGCACCCACGTCAGCAACGCAGGGTCGTAGGCGGCGTAGGCGCGTCCGTCTGGCGCGGTGCCTTTGACCTGAAGATGGATGCGACGCACGCGCTCGAGCAGCGCCTGGGCGTCGGCCGTGTTGCCGAACGTCGTGCCGCCAATGAACGTGGCGGTGCGGCGCAGGCGTCCCATGACATCCTGCCGGAACGTCGAGTGATCCCAGACACCGGCCATGGCGAGCGGATGCAGCGATTGCAGCAGCAGCGCGCTCACACCCCCGATCATCATGGAAGTGAAATCGCCATGCACGTGCCAGCAGGCGGCATCCGGCCCGAACAGGCCGGGGTCGCCGTCAGGGGTGTCGTAGTTCAGTCGCGGGGCGCCGGGGCCCGAGGTGAGGCTCACGAGGCGCATGGCGATGGCGTGACGCAGATGTCCCGACACCCCCACGACCGGCCCGGCGGGCCGCAAGGGCGCTGCCGGGGGCGGTGTCGGGAGGTCGTCGTGCGAAGCCATATCGGGCAGAGGTGGAGCGCGAAACGGTGCGCGAAATCGTGAGGGGACGGGGGCGTGAGCGCGGCGCGACTATTGACCCGTCGCGTCCGGCGACCAGAGCGAACCGCTTTCCGGTGCGCTGCCCGGCGCAGCAAGTCCAAAGTGACGGTAGGCCGCCAACGTGGCGACGCGCCCTCGCGGCGTGCGCTGCAAGAAGCCTTGCTGGATCAGGTACGGCTCGATCACGTCTTCGATCGTATCGCGCTCTTCGCCAATGGCGGCCGCGAGGTTGTCGACACCGACCGGGCCGCCATCGAACTTGTGCAGCACCGCTTCGAGGAGCTTGCGGTCCATCACGTCGAAGCCGACAGGGTCGACGTCTAGCATCGAGAGTGCGGCGTCCGCCACGGCGGCCGTGATACGGCCGTCGGCCTTCACTTCGGCGAAGTCACGCACGCGGCGCAGCAGGCGGTTGGCGATACGCGGCGTGCCGCGTGCGCGACGCGCAATTTCGAACGCGCCGTCGTCGGCAATGACAGCGCCGAGCAGGCCCGCCGAGCGGCGCACGATACCCGCGAGCTCTTCGGCCGTGTAGAACTCCAGGCGCGCCACGATCCCGAAGCGATCGCGCAGCGGGTTCGTGAGCATGCCGGCGCGGGTGGTCGCCCCCACGAGCGTGAACGGCTGGAGATCGAGCTTCACGCTGCGCGCGGCCGGACCTTCGCCGATCATGATGTCGATCTGATAGTCCTCGAGCGCGGGATACAGAATTTCCTCGACGACCGGCGAGAGCCGGTGGATTTCGTCGATGAACAGCACGTCGTTGGCTTCGAGATTGGTCAGCAGGGCTGCGAGGTCGCCCGGACGCTCCAGCACCGGCCCGGAAGTCTGCCGCAGATGCACGCCCATTTCGCGGGCGATGATGTGGGCAAGCGTCGTCTTGCCCAGACCCGGCGGGCCGAAGAGCAGCACGTGGTCGAGCGGTTCCGAGCGCTTGCGGGCCGCCTCGATGAAGATTTCGAGCTGTTCGCGCACCTTGCGCTGGCCGACGTATTCGTCGAGCAGCTTGGGGCGCAGGGCGCGCTCGAACGCTTCTTCGTTGGGCGAGGCCGGCGTCGGCGCAATGATGCGTTCGGCGGCGAGTTTGTCGGTTTCGATCATGGCTGCATTGTAGCGCTTCGGACGTCGCTTGCCGGGCCAGGTGCGGCCAGGGCACGGGAAAAAGCGTCGCCACGCCGGATCCCGGCAACGCCGGCGCCGGGCGCGCGGACCTCAGCCCACCAGACGGCCGCGTTTGACGCGCAGCCCCTTGGCCGCGAGCGCCGGGGAGACTTCGGCTAGCGCGGCATATGTGTCGCCGCTGTGCGCATGGCAGATGGCCACACCGAGCGCGTCGGAGGCATCCTTGCCCGGCGTGCCGGTGAGGGTGAGCAGACGCGTCACCATCTCCTGCACCTGTTCCTTGCGGGCGCGCCCGTAGCCCACCACGGCCTGTTTGAGCTGCATCGGGGTGTATTCGAAGACTTCCAGTCCGCCCACGGACAGCGCCGTGATCGCCGCGCCGCGTGCCTGCCCGAGCAGCAGCGTCGATTGCGGGTTGACGTTGACGAACACCTTTTCGATGGCGGCCTGATCGGGCCGGTATGTGTCGACCAGTTCCGCCACGCTCTCGAAGATGATGCGCAACCGGGCGGGCAGGGTGCCGTCGCCGGTACGGATGACGCCGCTCGTCACGTATTGCAGACGGTTGCCGTGCTTTTCGAGCACGCCAAAACCGGTGACGCGCAGGCCGGGGTCGATGCCAAGAATTCTCATGCGGGGGCCGATGACCGGCGTGCTGCGCCGATGCGGGCAAAGAAGCCAATATGGCCCGTATTCTGTCATACCCGCGCCAGATCGCGTCGATTTGCCGCAGGCCCGTTGCGCCGGCGGGTGACGGACTGCGCGTCGCGAGACGGCGGATTGTTGTACATTGTTTCCTGTTCAAAAAATATTCGGCGGCCCCGCGCGGGCCGCCCGTCTCCGATGCTCTGGATCAAAGCGCTTCACATCGTTTTCGTCGCTTCGTGGTTTGCCGGCCTGTTCTATCTGCCGCGCATTTTCGTCAACCTCGCGATGGAGAGCGATCCGGCCGCAACGCAACGTCTGCTGCTCATGGCGCGCAAGCTCTATCGTTTCATGACGATTCTCGCCGTTCCCGCCCTCGCTTTCGGACTGATCCTCTGGCTGTATTACGGTATCGGTCGCCACGGCGGCTGGCTGCACGCCAAGTTGCTGATCGTCGTGCTGCTCATCGGTTACCACCATGCCTGCGGGAGTCTGCTGCGCAAGTTCGAAAACGGTCGCAATGCCCGCTCGCACCGGTGGTACCGCTACTTCAACGAGATCCCCGTGCTGGGGCTGCTCGGGGCGGTTATCCTTGCCGTCGTCAAACCATTCTGAGCGCATCCATGAATGAAGGCCCGCATGTCGGGCCTTCGTCGTTTTGCGTTGTGCACACCACGTCGTCATGCTTGAACAGCGCTAACCATAAGCGCCAACTGCGATAGCGAGAGGAGTTTGCCGTGAGTCTGACCTGCGAGTATTTTCTGGCGACGCAGTCGCCGTATGTGTATCTGGGGCATGCGCGCTTCGTCGCGCTGGCGCGTCGCTACGACGTGCAGATCCAGCTCAAGCCCATCGATCTCGGGCGTATCTTCAGCGGTTCGGGCGGCCTGCCGCTGGCCAAGCGAGCGCCGCAGCGTCAGGCGTATCGTCTGGTGGAGCTGGCGCGCTGGTCGAAGTATCTGAACGTGCCGCTCAATCTCGAGCCGAAGTTCTTCCCGGTCTCCGGCGATCCGGCGGCGCGTCTGGTCATCGCGACCCAGCTTGCTCACGGTACCGACAAGGCGCTCGACCTGATCGGCGCCGTCTCGAAGGCACTGTGGGTGGACGAACGCAACATCGCCGACGACGCCACGCTGCAAGCCGTGGCCGACAGCCTGTCGCTCGATGGCAGGTCGTTGCTTGCGGCGTCGAACGGCACGAGCGTGCAGGCCGCCTACGACGCCAACACCGACGGCGCAGCACGCGCCGGCGTGTACGGCGCGCCGTGGTTCGTCTTCGAGGGCGAGCCGTATTGGGGGCAGGACCGCCTCGATTTTCTCGAACGCGCCTTTGCCGACGCCAGCGCCAGGAAGGGCTGATTCGGCCGTGACCGGCGCTGACCGGTGTAGCGCATTTCGGCCGCAGCTATGCGCTTGACGCGCAAGCGCGCAGCGGCATCCCCCAGGAGTCAACAGCATGAGTCGTCCGGAAGTTGTGTTGTACAAGGGCGTGCCGCCAGACGTGCGGGCACGGTTGGCCGAGCACTTTTCGCTCACCGAATTCGACGGTGTGAACGACGCGAATCGCGCTGCGTTCGCGACGGCGCTCGGTCGCGCGCAGGGCGCCATCGGCGTGGGGGTGAACGTGACGCCCGAGTTGCTCGACGGCGCGCCGAACCTCCGCGCCTGGGCCACGATCTCGGTGGGTTACGACCAGTTCGACGTGCCGGACCTCACGCGTCGCGGCATCAAGCTGATGAATACGCCCGATGTACTGACGGAAACCACGGCGGATACCGTTTTCGCACTGGTGCTCTCGAGCGCACGCCGTGTGGTCGAACTGGCCGAACTCGTGAAGGCCGGTGGCTGGAAGGCCAGTCTCGGCGAGGCGTATTTCGGCACCGACGTGCACGGCAAGACGCTCGGTATCGTCGGCATGGGCCGCATTGGCGGTGCGGTGGCGCGTCGCGCGGCGCTGGGCTTCGGCATGAAGGTGCTGTACAGCAACCGCTCGCGCAATGAAGCCGCGGAGAAGGCGTATGACGCGCAATATCGCACGTTGCCCGAGTTGCTCGCGCAGGCGGATTTCGTCGTCACGCTGGTGCCGTTGTCGCCGGCGACCGAGCGCCTGATCGGCGCCGCCGAATTCGCACAGATGAAGCGCGGCGCCATTTTCATCAACGCGGCGCGTGGCAAGGTCATCGATGAGGCGGCGTTGATCGATGCGCTGGCGTCCGGCCATTTGCGTGCTGCCGGTCTCGACGTATTCGAGCGTGAACCGGTTCCGGTCGACTCGCCATTGCTGAAGATGAAGCAAGTGGTGGCGTTGCCCCACATCGGGTCCGCCACACACGAAACGCGCCACGCGATGGCCTCGTGTGCGGCCGATAACCTGATCGCCGCACTCACCGGCAAGCCGCTGCAAAACGTTGTGAACCCGTAAGTCGAGCCACGTCCCGACGCGACGCGGCGATGGCAAAAGGGCGATGTGCCGCTACGGCACGTCGCCCTTTTTTCGTTCCTCATCCGTGCACCTACGTCACATCACAGCACATCACTTCGCGTCGTTCGACGTGCGCCGCCGATTGATGACTTCCTTCGCACGCGCGAGTTGCGACGGCAACCGGTCGCCGAGCCGCAACGCCATGCCCACGGCGAGCACGTCGCCGATGGCCAGATGCGCGAGGCGCGACGTGAGCGGCGAGTAGACATCGGTGTCTTCGTCGACGTCCGCAAACAAGGCCACCGTGGCCTGGCGCGCCAACGGCGAATTGCTGTGCGTGATCGCAATCACACTCGCCCCGGCGGAGCGCGCGAGCATGGCGGCTTCAAGCAGGTCTTGCGTACGCCCGGTATTCGAGATGGCGACGACGACGTCTGCCGGTCGCAGCAGCGCGGCGGACATGCCGTAGACGTGCGGATCGTTGTACGCCACGGCGGGCACCCCGAGCCGGAAGAACTTGTGCTGCATGTCCTGTGCGGCGATGCCCGATGCCCCCGCGCCGTAGAACTCGATGCGACGTGCACCGGCGAGCAGTTCGATGGCCTGCCCGATGCTGTCGGGCGAGAGATTGTTGCGCACCTGCATGAGGCTGCCGATGGTGCGGTCGAGCACCTTGCTGGCGATGCCGGGCACGGGTTCATCCGGGCGCACGTCCCGATGCACGAACGGCACGCCCTGTGCAATGCCTTGCGCCAGCCGTATCTTGAATTCGCGATAGCCGCTGCATCCGACCGCCTGGCAGAAGCGGGCAATCGTCGGCTGGCTCACGCTGGCGCGCTCGGCGAGTTCGTTCATCGACAGATCGACGACTTCGCGCGGTGCATCCAGCACATAGGTCGCAAGCTTGCGCTCGGACGGGCGCAATTGGGTCAGCGTGGCTTCGATTCGGTTAAGCATGGGCAGGCAGGCACCAACAAAAGCAGACGTGCAGCGATCACCGCGACGCGTCATTCCCCGTATGGCCGAGCTGACGTGCCGTCGCCCATGAGCGGCCAGGGCGTGACGGACGTGCCAGACCGGCTTGTCAGGCGCCCACTATAGCACCCGGATGCCCTGTCTCAGTGGCTCGCGCACAAGCCCACCACGCGTCGAAGGACGTCGAGAATGTACAAAAACTACATAAATACGACATTTCGCATTATGAATTGATGTTTCTCTATGCGATAGAAATTCACGTAAGTGACCGAAATGACTCAGTAAAACCCCGAATGCTGACGCCTTTCGATTGATGGGATGTAGAATTTCTACTAAACTCCGCTCCCAATCGCACTTCACGGCATCCGACCCGGGTGTTCCGCAATCCCGTCTCCGGCGTGACCATTTCCGCATGATGTCTGAGCAAACGAAGCCCCTGCACCCGACCGTACTGGCCGTTACCGCGCGCATTGCCGCGCGCAGCCGCGACACACGCGCGGCCTATCTGGCCCGCATCGACGCGAGTGCCGGCCGCTTTCCGCAGCGCGGCGCGCTCTCGTGCGCCAATCTCGCGCACGGCTTTGCTGCCATGCCCGCGAACGACAAGCTGATGCTGCGAGAGCAGCGTCGTCCGAACGTTGGCATCGTGACTGCCTACAACGACATGCTCTCGGCGCATCAGCCGTACGAGCAATATCCGGCGCGGTTGCGCGAGGCCGCGCGCAAGCTCGGCGCCACGGCGCAGGTCGCGGGCGGCGTGCCCGCCATGTGCGATGGGGTCACGCAAGGCAATGCGGGCATGGAACTGTCGCTCTTCTCGCGCGACATCATCGCGATGAGCACGGCTGTGGCGCTCTCGCACAATATGTTCGACGCGGCGCTCATGCTGGGCGTGTGCGACAAGATCGTGCCGGGTCTCGTGATCGGCGCGCTGCAGTTCGGCCATCTGCCGACGATTTTCGTGCCGGCCGGCCCGATGGCGAGCGGTCTGTCGAATGACGAGAAAGCCAGGATCCGCCAGTTGTACGCCACCGGCAAAGTGGGGCGCGACGCGTTGCTCGAAGCCGAATCGCAGGCGTATCACAGTGCCGGTACGTGCACGTTCTACGGCACCGCCAACAGTAACCAGTTGCTCATGGAAATCATGGGCCTGCACCTGCCGGGCGCGGCCTTCGTGCATCCACATACCCCGCTGCGCGATGCGCTCACCGACGCGTCGCTCGCGCGCGTGCTGGCCATCGGCGCGCACACGCCCGATTACACCCCTGTCGGCCATGTGGTCGACGAACGCGCCGTCGTCAACGGCATTGTCGGTCTGCTTGCCACCGGCGGCTCGACCAACCATACGCTGCATCTGGTGGCGATGGCCCGCGCGGCGGGCGTCATCATCGACTGGGACGATTTCGACGCGCTCTCGGCCATTGTGCCGCTCATGGCCCGCGTGTATCCGAACGGCAAGGCGGACGTGAACCATTTCCACGCGGCGGGGGGCATGGGCTTTCTGATCGGTGAACTGCTCGACGCCGGGTGGCTGCACGAGAACGTCAAGACGGTGGCGGGTCCGGGGCTGTCCCGCTATCGCGCGGAGCCGTGGCTCTCGCCCGAAGGGCTGGCATGGCGCGCCGGTAGCGCCTACAGTGGTGATCGTGACGTCTTGCGCGGCCACGCCGAGCCGTTCGCCCCCGATGGCGGACTGCGGCTCATGCATGGCAATCTGGGGCGCGGCGTCATCAAGGTGTCGGCAGTCAAGCCGGAACATCGGCGCGTGGCGGCAACGGCACGCGTATTTGTTTCGCAGGAAGCGGTCCAGGCCGCGTTCGATGCAGGTGAGCTGCATCGCGACGTGGTCGTGGTGTTGCGCGGCCAGGGGCCGCGCGCCAACGGCATGCCCGAGTTGCATCGCCTCACCCCGCTGCTCGGTGTCTTGCAGGACGAAGGGTTCGCCGTGGCGCTCGTGACGGATGGCCGGATGTCCGGGGCGTCGGGCAAGGTGCCCGCCGTGATCCACGTGTCGCCCGAAGCGGCGGGCGGTGGCCCGCTCGCCCGCGTACGCGACGGCGATCTGATCGTGCTCGACGCGAACGCCGGCATGCTGCACGCCGAGGTGTCCCCGCAGGCATGGGCCGAGCGCGACATCGCGCCGGTGCCGGACTCGGGCGAGGACACCGGACGCCTGCTCTTCGGCCATATGCGGGCGGCCGTGGGCGCGGCGGAGGCGGGCGCTTCCGTGTTCTTCGGTACCGAGTGACGACTCGCCGTCTGCCCTCGGCCATCCGTCACTGCATTCAAGGAAAACGTAATGAACATCAATGACATCGTTCGTGCCGGCCCCGTGGTTCCGGTGCTCCAGTTCGATAACGTCGAGCAGGGCGAGCAAGTCTCGCGCGCACTGCTCGCGGGCGGCGTGCGAGTCCTCGAAATCACGCTGCGCACCTCGGCGGCGATGGACGTCATCCGCCACGTGGCGGGGCTGTCCGACGAACTGATCGTGGGGGTGGGCACGCTCACGCGCCCGGAAGAAATGGCGCAAGCCGTGGCGGCCGGCGCGCGTTTCGGCGTGTCGCCCGGCTACACGCCGACGCTGGGCGCGGCGGCCAAGGCGGCCGGCCTGCCGCTGCTGCCGGGCGTGGTCACGCCCTCGGACATTCTCGCGGCACTCGCCGACGGTTACGAGACGGTGAAGTTCTTCCCGGCCGAACCGTCCGGCGGCGTGCCGATGCTCAAGGCGCTGTACGGGCCATTCCGCCAGATGCGTTTCTGCCCGACGGGGGGGATCAGCGCCGAATCGGCGCCGTCGTATCTGGCGCAGCCGAATGTGGTGTGCGTGGGCGGCTCGTGGCTGACCCCCAAGGCGCTGGTCGACGCGAAGGACTGGGACGGCATCACGCGTCTGGCCCGCGCGGCGAGCGCGCTGCCACGCGCCTGAGTGTACCGGTCGTGCGCCGCGCGCAGTCATCGGGCGAACGACCGTCGCAATGGACCCTACGTAGCACGCTTCAGGCATCAGGTATCACGTCGCAACGGCGAGGCAATGCCGGCATCAACGAAAACAGGATTCCAATAAACGGGCGCAAGCCCAACGGGCAACCGCCCATCTAGCCAAACGAGGAGACCCCCATGGTCGCGGTGCAAGGCAACTTGCTGCTGGTGTACGCGCTTGTCGCGGTAATCGCGCTGATCCTGATGATCGCGCGTTTCAAACTGAATCCGTTCATCACGCTGATCGTCGTCTCGCTCGTGCTCGGGCTGGCGGTGGGCATGCCGATGGGCGGTATCGTCAAGGCATTCGAGACCGGCGTGGGCAACACGCTGGGCCACATTGCGCTCGTGGTCGGGCTTGGCACGATGCTCGGCAAGATGATGGCCGAGTCCGGGGGCGCCGAGCGTATCGCGCGCACGCTCATCGGGTTCTTCGGCGAGAAGAACGTGCACTGGGCCATGGTCGTGATCGCGTTCATCGTCGGTCTGCCGGTCTTCTTCGAAGTCGGCTTCGTGCTGCTGATTCCGATTGCGTTCAACGTCGCAAAGCGCACTGGCACCTCGATGGTGCTCGTGGGCATTCCGATGGTCGCCGGTCTGTCGGTCGTGCACGGCCTGATTCCGCCGCACCCGGCCGCGCTGCTGGCGGTCACCGCCTATAACGCCGACATCGGGCACACGATCATGTACGCGCTGATCGTTGGCATTCCGACGGCGGCCATCGCCGGTCCGCTGTTCGCCAAGCTCATGGCGCGCCACGTGGTGCCCAATCCGGACAATCCGCTGCTCTCGCAGTTCGTCGAAGCCGACCGTCCGATGGACAAGCTCCCGGGCTTCGGCATCACGCTGTTCACGATTTTGCTGCCGGTCATTCTGATGCTCATCGGTAGCTGGGCCGATCTGTTCTTCGCACCGAAGACGTTCGCGAACGACTTCCTGCGCCTGATCGGCAATTCGGTGATGGCGTTGCTCATCGCCACGCTCGTGAGCTTCTTCACGTTCGGCAAGCAGCGCGGCTTCAATCGCGACCAGATTCTCAAGTTCACGAACGAGTGTCTCGCACCGATCGCCACGATCACGCTGGTCGTGGGCGCCGGCGGTGGTTTCGGGCGTATCCTTATGGATAGCGGCGTGTCGAAGGCGATCGTCGACGTGGCGAACAACGCTCACCTCTCGCCGCTGCTGCTGGGGTGGCTGGTGGCTGTGCTGATCCGGATTGCCACAGGATCGGCCACGGTCGCCATGACGACCGCGTGCGGCATCGTCGCACCGATCGCGGCGGCGGCCGGCTCGACCGTCAAGCCGGAACTGATGGTGCTGGCTACGGGCGCGGGCTCGCTGATTCTGTCGCACGTGAACGACGGCGGCTTCTGGCTGGTCAAGGAATACTTCAACATGACCGTGCCGCAGACCTTCAAGACGTGGACGGTTTGCGAGACGATCATCTCGGTGGTCGCGTTGCTGCTCACGCTCGGCCTCGCCACGGTGGTGTGAGGCGAGGCGGGGATGCAGGGCGCACGGCAAGAGCAACACGCCGACGCGAGTCGGCACGGAACAAGGAGACGAGCCATGATCGTCGTGGTAATGGGCGTATCGGGCAGCGGCAAGAGCACGGTCGGACAAAAACTCGCCGACCGGCTGGGCTGCGGGTTTTCCGACGCGGATTCGTTTCACAGCCCCGCGAACATCGAGAAGATGCGTCGCGGCGAGGCGCTCAACGACGCGGACCGCGCACCCTGGCTTGCCGCGATTCGCGAGGCCATCGTCGCGCGCCGCGTGGCGGGACGTCATCACGTGTTCGCGTGCTCGGCTTTGCGCGCGCGCTATCGCGATGTGCTGGGCGAGCACGACGGCGACGTCGTGTTCGTCTACCTCAAGGGCGCGCCCGAGGTGATCGGCGAGCGTCTTGCCTCGCGCTCCGGGCATTTCTTCGATCCGGCGTTGCTGCAAAGCCAGTTCAACACACTGGAAGAGCCGCGCGACGCGCTGATCATCGACATCCGCGAGTCGCCCGACGCCATCGTCGAGACCCTGCTGCATAAACTTGCCGCCTGCCCCGGCGGCGCACTGCTCACGTCCGCCGGGGCGGCACGCGTACAATAGCGGTTTCTTCTTCTGCGCCGGCGCTTCGCGCGCCGGTCGTACGCATCAACATGGCTTCCTTCGAATTCTTCGCACCCTGTCCTCGCGGACTGGAAGAGGCGCTTGCCGCCGAACTCGCGGAACTGGGGCGTCTCGCTCCGATCTCGGTCGGCAAACAGGTGCCCGGCGGCGTGCATTTCGCCGGTCCGTGGGCAGCCGGCATGGCGGCCAACCTGCATTCGCGCATTGCCAGCCGTGTGCTGCTTCGTGTGGCGCAGCAGGGCTATCGCACCGAACAGGATATTTACGAATTCGCCCTGCGCCAGCGCTGGGAGGACTGGTTCGGCTACCAGCAGACGCTGCGTGTCGACGTCACCGGTATCAAGGCGCCGGTTCGCAGCCTCGAATTCGTCACGCTTCGCATCAAGGACGCCGTGTGCGACCGACTGCGCGAGAAGACCGGCGCGCGGCCGAACATCGACACGATGCAACCGGACGTGCGCGTGTTCGCTTTCCTGACGGCGACCGACGTCACCATTTATCTCGATACCTCGGGCGAGCCGTTGTTCAAGCGCGGCTGGCGTCTGGACAAGGGTGCGGCCCCGCTGCGCGAGAACCTTGCCGCAGGCATTCTGCGTCTGGCCGGCTGGCGCACCGATACGGCGGCGGACATGGTGCTGTATGACCCGATGTGCGGCAGCGGCACGTTCCTCGCCGAAGCCGCGCAAATCGCGCTTGGCATTCCGGCGGGGGCAGGACGTCGTTTCGGCTTTGAAAAACTCAAGGGCTACGACATCACGGCATGGCAGTCGCTGAAGGTGCAGGCAAGCGATGCCCAGCGCGATGCGCGTGTGCGCGGTGTGCCCGACACGATTTTCGGCAGCGACATCTCCGGCGACATGCTGGTCAAGTCGCGCGCCAACCTGGAGCGCGCCGGCGTGGGCGATATTGGCCTGAAGCAGGTGGATGCGCGCGATATGTCGCCGCCGGTGGATCGCCCGGGGATCATCGTCGCGAACCCGCCGTACGGCGAGCGTATCGAGGTGCGCGGGCGCCGTGCGCCGCGCGATGCCGACGATGGCTATTCGCCCGACGTTCAGGGCAATCGCGGCGGTTTCCAGCGCAATCAGCCGGACGGCGTCGATGCCGAATTCTTCCGTGCGTTTGGCGATGTGCTCAAGCAACGTTTTACCGGCTGGAGCGCTTTCCTGCTGACGGCCGACATGAGCCTGCCGGGGCAGATGCGCTTGCGCGAATCGCGTCGCACGCCGCTGTACAACGGCGCGCTGGAATGCCGTCTGTTCCGTTTCGATCTGATTGCCGGTTCCGTGCGCAAGCGCCCGGGCGACGCGCAGAGCAAGCCCGAGGGCGACGAAGCTTAAGCCTCGCCCGGCGTCGTGCAGGCGATGAGGGGACCGGCCACTGGCCGGTCTTTTTTCATGGGGCGTGACGGTAGCGATGCACGCGATGGCCGTGAAGGAGGCGCGTGGCGCGTCAGCGGTTCGTGGCAGGCGGTGCGGAACTCGGACGAGGTGCCGACGCGGCCGAGCGTGCCTGCGTCAATGGCGGCTCAGGAGGCGGCGGCAGTGCGGCTCGCTGCGCCGCGCGTCGGTGTGCAGCGGTGGTGGCCAGACGTTCGCGCAAATCGCCCGGGGCGATGCGTGGACGGCGCGGATCGCACGTCACGTTCTCCGGATCGGACAGGTCGCTCTCGTCGTCGGCGCCGGTAAGCGGCGAATGACCGGTGACATCGAGCGCGCCGAGCAGCGTGACGTTGCGCAGCCATCGTTCGGTATCGCACGTGATGGCGTTGTGACTCACGATATCGTCCACGACCGTTGCGTCGCGCGGGTCCGGATGGATCTGCCAGATGTCGTGCGTCGCTTCCCAATGCGGCCATATCTGCCTGCCCGCGCCGTAATGGCAGTACGCGAGCGCCTGATAGGCCTTGCGGCATGCTTCGCGCGTTGCATGACACCAGGGACGATCGAGCGTGGCGATGTCGAGGAGGCGGCCGAGGCTGCCGCTGGCATCCGCACCTGCGCTGAAGAAGTACACCCGCTTGTTGGTCGTGTCGAATGACCATGGCACGGCGATATCGTGACCGAACGCCTGCAGAATGCGCAGCGTCAGAATGTCGTCGGCGACATGCGTTTCCGTGGTTTCCGTTGCTCCGATTGTTCCTGTTATTCCTGTTGATCCTGCACGTTCCGCCATTTCCGCACGTGCCTCCTGGCGAGCGAGCACCGATTGCGCCCACAGAGTCAGCGTCGGCGTACTCGCGATACGCTCGAACAGTGTCCATCCTGTCGGGCGCGGAATCAGCCGTCGTAACAGATCCACGGCAATGTCCGTCGGCAGACCGGTGTCCCGGAGTGCATCGATCGTGACTTCGTGATCTTCGAGTATCGCCAGACGCCGGATCGCGATGGCCTGCTCAGCGGTGCGGGCCGGCCCGCCCGCCGTTGTCTTGCCGATGTAGGTCTCGATCTCGCGCCCGAACGTGCTGTCGGGATGCACGGCGGCGGCGGCCATCGCCGCCTTCGTCGGATTGCATTTCGGATTAAGCGCCCTGATGTTGACGACGTCCATCCAACCGAGTGCACGGTAGACCGGTTCGAGCACCGACGCGCTCGAACGTCCCGCCGACGCGCCGGCAATGGGCTGATGGTCCACGTTCATGGCATGTCTCCTGCGGACAATGTGAGAGGCGACATTGTCCGGAAAGCCCCCGGTGCCGGGTGTCGGGTTTGCCCGCCGGAGTTTCCAAACGCGCAAAGGCTGGCCGGCGCGTGTGGCGACCCTATGACGCTACGCCCGTTCAGACGGGCATGATGCCGGACGTGGGGGGCGCGAGGTCAGGAAGCGGCGCAGGATGCCGTGCGAATAGTGGCTCGCCACCTCACGCAGGAAGCGGGGAAAATCGACGTGGGCCGTATCGTCGGCGGCGTCCGACAGCGTGCGCATCACGGCAAACGGTATACCGTATTCGTGACACACCTGTGCGACGGCCGCGCCTTCCATTTCGACCGCAAGCGCCTGCGGCAGATGGCCGCGCAGCAACGTCACTTCATTGGCGCTGGAGACGAACCGGTCGCCGCTCGCGATTTGTCCCACGTGCACGCGCGGCGAGACCATCTGCCATTGCGCACGCCATTCGGCGCTCACCTGTTCATGCAGTTCTTCGGCGAGCCAGTCGCGCGCGGCCTGCGCGAGGGCGTCGCGCAGGGCGGACTCGGCATTGAACGACGCACGCCCGAGCAGCGGAATCTCGTAACGGGGAAAGAGCGGGCTGGCGTCCATGTCGTGTTGCGTGAGCGTGTCCGCAATCACCACGTCGCCCACCGCGAGGCCATGCGCCAGACCGCCCGCGACGCCGGTGAAGACAAGTTCCCTCACGTCGAAACGGTGAATCAGCGCCGTTGTCGTTGCCGCGGCCGCCACCTTGCCGATACGGGCGAGCACGATGACGCAATCATGGCCATGGAGTTTGCCCACGTAGTAGTCCCGCATGCCGATGTGCTCAACGTGAGCGCCAGGGGCCATTTCTGCGAGCAGATCGGCAATTTCTTCGTGGAGCGCGGCGACGATGCCTAGCGTCATGATGCGGGACTCGATTGACTGGGGGAATCTGACTGGGCCGTTGGCGACGTCGTCGCGCCAACATCGAGCGCGCATTGTAGCGCGGGGCCGCACCCGGTGATGGCGTGCGGCCCCGCGTTGTTGCCGCCCCCGGCGTCGGGACGGCGTTGATGCGAATGCGTCAGGCGTGTGCGAGGGTCAATCGACTGCCTTGACCATCTCTTCGACGACCTTCTTCGCGTCGCCGAAGACCATCATGGTCTTGTCGAGATAGAACAGCTCGTTATCCAGTCCGGCGTAACCCGCGGCCATGGAGCGCTTGTTGACGATGATCGTCTTGGCCTTGTAGGCCTCGAGAATCGGCATGCCCGCAATCGGCGACGCCGGATCGTTCTTCGCGGCCGGGTTCACCACGTCGTTGGCGCCCAACACCAGCACCACGTCCGTCTGACCGAATTCGCCGTTGATCTCGTCCATCTCCAGCACCTGGTCGTATGGCACTTCGGCTTCGGCGAGCAGCACGTTCATGTGACCCGGCATGCGGCCTGCGACCGGGTGAATGGCGTAGCGCACATTCACGCCTTTCTCCGAGAGCTTGTCGGTCAATTCCTTGAGCGCATGCTGCGCACGCGCCACGGCCAGACCGTAACCCGGCACGATCACCAGCGATTCGGCGTTGCTCATGAG
This sequence comes from Pandoraea vervacti, assembly GCF_000934605.2. NCBI lineage: Bacteria > Pseudomonadati > Pseudomonadota > Betaproteobacteria > Burkholderiales > Burkholderiaceae > Pandoraea > Pandoraea vervacti. The sequence continues at coordinate 1,011,515 of NZ_CP010897.2, forward strand.
GAACGCTGCGTCATCGGGGGAGCCGGATTTGACCGGGCGCTGCTGTTGTTCGCCCCCGGCTGCCGCAGCCCCCGGCGTTGCGCCGAACCCGCCCAGAATCACGTTGAAAAACGAGCGGTTCATGGCCTTGCACATGATGTACGACAGGATCGCGCCTGACGAGCCCACAAGCGAACCTGCGATGATCAGCATGGGGTTGTTCAGCGAGAAGCCGATGCCTGCGGCGGCCCAGCCCGAGTACGAGTTCAGCATCGAGACCACGACCGGCATGTCCGCGCCGCCGATCGGGATGATGATGAGCACGCCGAGCACGAAGGCAATGGCCGTCATCAAAATGAACGGCAGCCAGCTTTGCGACAGGAAGAAGATGACGCCGAAGCCGAGCATCGCGATGGCGAGCAGCAGGTTGATCGTGTGCTGGCCGGTGAACTGCACCGGCGCGCCCTGGAACAGACGGAATTTGTACTTGCCCGAGAGCTTGCCGAACGCGATGACCGACCCGGAGAACGTAATCGCGCCGACGAACGTGCCGATGAACAGCTCGATGCGGTTACCCGGCGGCAGGAAGGTTTCGCCCGCGGGCACGATACCGAATGCCGCAGGCTCTGCCACGGCAGCGACAGCGATACACACCGCTGCCAGACCAATGAGCGAGTGCATGGCGGCCACGAGTTCCGGCATCTTCGTCATCTCGACCTTGCGCGCGACGAAGGCGCCGGTGCCGCCGCCGACCACAAGGCCTGCGAGGATCAGCGCGAGCCCCGAGTAATTGCCGCCCATCAGCCGGCGCAACTCGTAGATCAGCGCAATCGTGGTGACGGCCGCAATGGCCATGCCGATCATGCCGAATGCATTGCCGCGTCGCGCCATCTTCGGGTTCGACAGACCCTTGAGGGCCTGAATGAAACAGATCGACGCGACCAGATACAGCAGCGTGACGAGATTCATGCTCATTGCTTGTCCCCCTCGATGGCCTTGTCTCCGGCCGCTACGCTTAACCCGCCGCCATGCGGCGCGTTAGCCTTCGACGAGGCTCCGCTTTGCTCCGACTTCACAGGCTTATCTTTCTTCTTGAACATCTCGAGCATGCGCTGCGTGACGAGGAAGCCCCCGAACACGTTCACGGCGGCCAGCGCCACGGCCACGACGCCCATGGTCTTGCCGAGGTTGCCTTCCGTCAGACCCGCGGCGAGCATCGCCCCCACGATCACGATGGCCGAGATGGCGTTCGTCACCGCCATGAGCGGCGTGTGCAAGGCCGGGGTGACGTTCCACACCACGTGATAGCCGACATATACCGCCAGCACGAAGATGATCAGGTTGATCACCGTGTGATTGATCAATTCCATGGTTCTGCCTCCCCCTTATGCCGCGCGCAGCACTTGACCGTCGCGGCACATCAGGCACGCGCTGACGATGTCGTCGTTGGTATCGATGACGAGCTTGCCTTCCTTGTCGATCACCAGCTTGAGGAAGTCGAGCACGTTACGGGCATAAAGCGCGGAGGCATCGGCGGCCACCATGCCCGCCAGGTTGGTGTATCCGGCAATGGTCACGCCGTGCACCTTGACGACTTCGTCGGCCACCGACAGCGGGCAGTTGCCGCCGCCGTTCGCGCCGCGACCGGCCGCCAGATCGATGATCACCGACCCCGGCTTCATGGCCTTGACGGTGTCTTCGGCAATGAGTGTGGGCGCCGCGCGCCCCGGGATGAGTGCGGTGGAAATGACGATGTCGGCCTGCGTGAGCCGCGTGTGCACGAGTTGCGCCTGACGGGCCAGCCACGCGGCGGGCATGGGGCGCGCATAGCCGCCCACGCCCTTGGCGATTTCACGCTCTTCGTCGGTCTCGAAGGGCACGTCGATGAACTTCGCGCCCAGCGATTCGATCTGCTCGCGCACGGCCGGACGCACGTCGGAGGCTTCGATGACCGCTCCCAGGCGCTTGGCCGTCGCAATGGCCTGAAGGCCGGCCACGCCCGCACCGAGCACGACCAGTCGTGCGGCCTTGACCGTACCGGCGGCGGTCATCAGCATCGGCATGAAGCGTTGATAGAGGTTCGCGGCGAGCATCACGGCCTTGTAGCCGGCGATGTTGGCCTGCGACGAGAGCACGTCCATGCTCTGCGCACGCGTGGTGCGCGGTGCGGCTTCCAGCGCGAAGCCGATGATCCCGGCCGCCGCCATGCGCGCGTTGTTTTCGGCATCGAACGGATTGAGCATGCCGACCACTACGCTGCCACGCGGGATCTGAGCGAGTTCGTCGGGAGACGGGGCGCGTACTTTGAGGACAAGTTCTGCGCCAAGTGCATCGGCAGCGCTGCCGAGCGAGGCGCCCGCGGCTTCGAAGGCGGCGTCGGGTACGCTCGCAGCGTCTCCTGCGCCGCGCCCGATCACGACCTGATGTCCTGACGCGACCAGCTTCTTCACCGTTTCGGGCGTAGCCGCGACACGGGATTCGCCGGCAAGCGTCTCGGCGGGAATGCCGATTCTCATTGCGTATCTCCTTGGGTTTGTGAACTGATCTCATCAGCGGCCAAGGAGCCGCAGCGCATGCGCTGTCGGGGCAGACGCACTACCTGTTTCGCCGCTGATGACATTAGTCCTGCACAAACCACTGCATTCGAACTACTGCAAAAACCGGTGATGCGGTACTGCACCTGCACATTGCACTTCGCTAGTGCTCGAAGCTTACCCGAAGATTACAAATGCGCCTATTGCACGCATTGGCATATCAATATGAACGAATCTGTATGAATCCTGCGGTCATGGCGCTTCGATTCGACACGATTTGGCCGACCGGCCGGTCGGTCTTGAAAGCGGCCCTCTCCAGCGCCAAACCCCGCCAGACGGTAAAATGTCGCTTTCATCGGGGCGACGTCGTCCCGAGGTCGTCACCCGCGCCACGCAAGGAAGTGCCATGGATGCACGCTGGAAGCCCAACGTGACGGTTGCAGCGGTCGTCGAACGCGACGGCCGTTTTCTGTTTGTCGAAGAGCAAAAGCGTGCCGGTCTGTTGATCAACCAACCGGCCGGTCACCTGGAACCGGGCGAATCGATTCTCGACGCGGTGCGCCGCGAGGTGCTCGAAGAGACGGCGCATACGTTTGAACCACGGCACCTGCTGGGCATCTATCTCGCCCCGGGGCCGGACGATATCGCTTACCTGCGTTTCACCTTTACCGGTACGCTGGGCGCGTTCGACGCATCGCGACCGCTCGACGAGGGCATCGTCGGCACGCTCTGGCTCACGCCGGAGGAAGTGCGCGCGCAGCGGGCGCGGCACCGTTCACCGATTCTCGAGCGATGCATGGACGATTACCTGCGAGGGGTGCGTTACGACCTCGACATACTTCAGACCCATCCGGCGCTGACCGGTGGGCAAGGCAACACATGAGTCAAAAACGCGTAGTGGTGGGCATGTCGGGCGGCGTGGATTCGTCGGTCACGGCATGGCTGCTCAAACAACAAGGCTACGACGTCGTCGGTTTGTTCATGAAGAACTGGGAAGACGATGACGATAGCGAATACTGTTCGACCCGGCAGGACTGGATCGACGTGGTGTCGGTCGCCGACCTGATCGGCATCGATGTCGAAGCGGTGAATTTCGCCGCCGAGTACAAGGACCGCGTTTTCGCGGAGTTCCTGCGGGAGTATTCGGCTGGCCGCACCCCCAATCCCGACGTGCTGTGCAACGCCGAGATCAAGTTCAAGGCGTTCCTCGACCATGCCGTGGCGCTCGGCGGCGAGACCATCGCCACCGGCCACTACGCCCGCGTGCGCGAGCGCGAGGGTCGCTTCGAACTGCTCAAGGCCTTCGATCACACGAAGGACCAAAGCTACTTCCTGCACCGGCTGAACCAGACGCAGCTCTCGCGCACGATGTTCCCGCTCGGCGAAATGCCGAAGACGAAGGTCCGCGAGATCGCCGCGCAGATCGGCTTGCCGAACGCGAAGAAGAAGGATTCCACGGGGATCTGCTTCATTGGCGAGCGTCCGTTCCGGGACTTCCTCAATCGCTACTTGCCGACCACACCGGGGCCGATGAAGACCCCGGACGGCGCGGTCGTCGGCGAACACGTGGGTCTGGCGTTTTACACGCTGGGCCAGCGCAAGGGCATCGGTCTGGGCGGCAGCCGCGACGGCTCGGGCGAGCCGTGGTTCGTCGCGCGCAAGGACATGGCGAACAATACGCTGTATGTGGTGCAGGGACACGACCATCCATGGCTGCTCTCGAGCACGCTCGACGCGGAAGACCTGTCTTGGGTCGCCGGTGCGCCGCCAGCCGAAGGCACCCGCTGCGGTGCGAAGACCCGCTATCGGCAGGCGGATGCCGCATGCGAAGTGGTGCGTGCCGGCGATGACGGACTGACGCTGTCATTCGCTGACGCTCAGTGGGCCGTTACCCCCGGTCAGTCGGCCGTGCTCTACGACGGCGAGGTCTGTCTGGGCGGCGGCATCATCGCAGCCACGACACCGGCTGTCGCAGGCGAAGCGCGAACGCAAGCCGCCGCATCGGGCGCTGCCTCGAAACACACCATCCTCAATACGCATTGAAGCCGCCGGCGCTCGCCGGGGGGACACCCGGCAGCGCGCCGGCGAGTGTCCCCCCGCAAAAGCCAAGGAGGTTTCATGTTTTCGCGCCGATTTCTGGCTCTCTGGATCGCCGTGGCGTTGCTCGTCGCAACGCTCGTGCTGGTGCTCGTCGACGGATGGAATCCGCTCTGGCCGATACCGTTCGCAGCCCTGGTCGTCCTCGGTGTCTGGGATGTCGTGCAGCAGCGTCACGCCGTGCTGCGCAATTACCCGCTATGGGGACATTTCCGATTCCTGTTCGAGTTCATCCGCCCGGAAATCCGCCAGTATTTCGTGGAGGACGATACGTCCGAGACGCCGTTCTCGCGTGCCCAGCGCAGCATCGTCTACCAGCGGGCGAAGGGGGATGTCGACAGCCGCCCGTTCGGCACGGAGCTCGACGTCAAGGTCACCGGCTACGAATGGATTGCGCATTCGCTTGCGCCCACGGTGCTGAAGGACCACGACTTTCGCATTACGATCGGCGCGGATCGTGCGCAGCCTTATTCGGCGTCGATCTTCAATATCTCCGCGATGAGTTTCGGCGCGTTGTCCGCCAATGCGATTCGCGCACTCAACCGCGGCGCCAAGCTCGGCAACTTCATCCATGACACCGGTGAAGGTTCGATCTCGCCGCATCACCGCGAGCAGGGCGGCGATCTGATATGGGAAGTGGCGTCGGGCTACTTCGGGTGCCGCAATGACGACGGTACGTTCAGTGCCGAGAAGTTTGCCGCGCAGGCCACCACGCCGCAGGTGAAGATGATCGAGGTGAAACTCTCGCAGGGGGCGAAACCGGGGCACGGCGGTGTGCTGCCCGCAGCCAAGATCACGCCGGAGATCTCCGCGACGCGCGGTGTGCCGATGGGGCAGGACTGCATTTCGCCGTCACGTCACAGCGAGTTCTCCACCCCGTTGGGCCTGCTGCAATTCGTTGACCGTCTGCGAACGCTCTCGGGCGGCAAGCCCACCGGCTTCAAATTGTGTATCGGCCATCCGTGGGAGTTTTTTGGCATCGTGAAGGCCATGCTCGAGAGCGGCATCCTGCCCGACTTCATCGTGGTGGACGGCTCGGAAGGCGGTACCGGCGCCGCGCCGCTGGAGTTCACCGACCATGTAGGCGCGCCGTTGCAGGAGGGGCTGCTGCTCGTGCACAACACGCTCGTGGGCGCGGGGCTGCGCGAGAAAATTCGCATCGGCGCATCGGGCAAGATCGTGACGGCATTCGATATCGCGCGCACGCTCGCGATCGGCGCCGACTGGTGCAACTCGGCGCGCGGCTTCATGTTCGCCATTGGCTGCATTCAATCGCAGAAGTGCCATACCGACCGTTGCCCGACCGGGGTTGCCACACAGGACACGTTGCGTCAACGCGCATTGGTTGTGCCGGACAAGGCGCAGCGCGTGCATCAGTTCCATTCGCAGACGTTGCACGCGTTGCAGGAGTTGATTCAGGCGGCGGGCTTGTCGCACCCGTCGGATCTGCGCGCGCATCACATCGTCAAGCGTGTGTCGTCCAACGACATTCGCCTCATGTCCGAGTCGCTCAAGTACCTGGAGCCCGGCGATCTGCTGCGTGGCCAGTTCCGCTACCAGTTGTACGAGAAGTACTGGCCGATGGCGCGTTCCGACAGTTTCTCTCCGATGGAAGTCGCGCGCTCGTAAGGGATTGCGGATTGCGGTTTGCGGCTGGCGGCTTACCGCTTACCGCCTGCGGCCTGGAACGGTAAGACGGCATCGTGGCAACTTCAGTGCTTGGAAGCGAACCCGGTGCAATGCGGCACCGGGTTTTTTCGCTTACCGACAGTTTTCTTCCCAAATGCCAAAAGTGCACGGCGCGGCGACCGACATTAAGGTCTCCACCGGATGATGCTCGCGCGCGTACTCGCCTATCGTGTGGCCTTCGACTTTGTCATCCCGCCGACGGATTGTCGTCAGAGGAGGAGCCTATGAGTACGGTGCGATTTCTGATCAGCCGCCACGACGTGAAACTCAATGTGAACGGTCTCGTACACGCGCTGCCTGCGGGCAGCATGACCGCGACCAGTTCGGAGGCGACGATCGACGCCCCCGGACCGGTGGTGTCTCATGATTTTCATGCGTGCGATTTGCAGGCGCTGTACCCGGATGTCGTCGATCTGCTCGATCGTCGCCCGCTGGGCGTCTTTCATCGGCAAGCGGCGCGTACGCTGGTGCTCGAACCCACGATGGTAGACGTGGCAATGACATTGCAGCACGTCGACCGCATGGCGATGCTTCGCTTCTTCTACGTCTACTGTCTTTGCCGCGACCAACGATACTTCTCGGCAATGTTGCGCCAGACGATTGCCGGCAGCCACTCGCTGTTCGACTTCGTCGAGGCGAACTTCCATCGACCGTGGCCGGTGGGGCGTCTCGCCGAAGAGTTCGGCATGCCGTTGCGCAAGTTTCGCTATCTTTTCCAGCAGACCTACGGCATGCCGGCCAAGCAATGGTTGCTGGAGCGGCGTCTGAGGCTCGCGCGCGATCTGCTGCTGTCAACGCGACACAAGGTGCTCGATATCGCGCTCGAGTGCGGCTTTACCAATCACGCGCATTTCACCGACACGTTCCGCAAGCGCTTCGACTGTGCACCGACGGAGATACGTCTTGGGGCGCCGCCGCAGCGCGGTGGTCGACGGGTCGCGATGCCGCGCGCCGATGCCTACGCCGCCATGCGCGCCGATCTGGTCGCCGGGCATGGCGCAATGACCGATGCGGAGGTGGCATGAACGTCGAAGAGATTCATCGCGGCATGGGCGAGGGCGTGCGGCGCATGTCCGACGAAGCAACGCAAGCCGTTCGTACGGAGAAAACCAACGACCCTCGCGACATGCTCGACTTGCAGTTCAAGTTGCAGCAGTTCTCCACGGCGGTGAGCTTGCACAGCGCAACGATCAAGCTCATCAAGGATACGTTGATGGGCATCATTGCCAAGATTGCGTGAGGGGGGCTCAAGCGCCTTGTGCTGCTGGCGCCGCCGGGTGACGCCGGGAGGCGTTGCTCGTTTCAGGCGTCGCTCGCGCAGGGCGGCGCCATACACGGGTAAGCACGGTAAGCACGGCATGCGCGATACCCCGGACATGATGAAGAACTCGTTTCAAGCCTTCGCCGAACACGGTACGACACAATGGCTCGACACGTCGGTGCGTCAGCAGATTGTCGAGTTGGCGCTCGCCGGGGCCCAGCACGGTATGGAGACGGAAGCGCGCGTCATTCTGCGCGCGCTTCCCGCACTCGTGGCGCAGCAGGAAGCGCGTCTGTGCCTTCACGCCGCACTGCTCATCGCGCTGGGCGACACTTCGGCCGCACGTGACTGCCTGGCAGACCTCGCGGCACGCGGGCAAGCCGACGACCCCGCCGCCAACGTGCTGCGGCATTGGCTCGACGCCACCGATGCGAGTCAGTCACGACGTCGGGTGATCGCGTCGCGGCCTTCGCCCCCGCCGTGGCCGTCGCACTCGCCTTCTTCCTCTTCTTCTGCCGAGCCTGAATCCCAGACGCTCGCCTCGGCTTCCCCATTCATTCCTTTGCCATGACGAACTTTTCCACGCCTCAAGTGACAGCGCACACGCCGGCCGCCACCGCGCCGACGCTGGCGTTTCCTTCGCTGCCGAACGGCAATCCGGAAGTCGACGCCGCGCGTTTCGACCAGGCGCTGCGCAGTGCGCCGTCGTTGCCGGAACATCATTTGCTCAACGCAGCGGGAAAATTGGCAGCCAACACCGACTATCTCGCACAGCGCGTGACGCTCGACGATCGACTATTCGATGACCCGACGCGCCTGCTCGAAGCGCAGCGCGAGATCACCGAGCGCGTGCTTGCACTGGAGTTCGTGGCGAAGGTCTCGGGGGCAATGACGCAAGGTGTGAACAAGCTGGTCCATATGCAATGACGAAGGCGCTTTGTCTCGCGGACACCGTCGTGTTCCGAAGGTCGGGAGCGGTGCGCATGCGCAGCGTAATTGCGTGTGGATTATTGCTGGTACTCGCGGGATGCAAGGTGGAGCTGCATCGCGCGTTAAGCGAAACCGAGGCCAACCAGATGCTCGCGTTACTGCTCGTCTCCGGGCTTCAGGCGGACAAGCGTGCCGACACCACCGGCATGACGGTTCGCATCGAGCGCGGCGATTTCGTTCGTGGCGTGGAAGTCCTTCGCCAACATGGCTTGCCGCGTCAGAAACGCGCATCCGTCGAAGACGTTTTCCCGCCAGGGCAACTGGTCAGTTCGCCATTGCAGGAGCAGGCCAAGCTCATCTTTCTCAAGGAGCAACGGCTTGAACGAATGCTGGCGGCGCTTGACGGCGTGATGGTCGCGGAGGTGTCCATTGCGCAGGTGCCGACGGATTCGGCGGGGCGCGCGACATTGCCGCCCGGCGTTGCGGTCTTCGTTAAATACAGCCCGGAGGTCAACATGGCGCAACGCATGACCGATATTCGGAGTCTCGTGCACGACAGCGTGCCGGGCGTGTCCCCCGAGCGCATCAGCATCGTATTGCAGCCCGCGGACTATCGGTTGCCTCGCGCCGCCATCGAGGGGGGGCAAGGCGCGCCGGTGGAAGCGGGCAGCAAGGCAGGGTGGCGTCCGGTCCTGGGATGGGCGATGTTCGCCATGGCGGTCCTCGTGTCGGGGCTGGCGGGCGTCATGGCATGGCGTCGGCGCGGTGTCTGGGTAGGCCGTCTGCGTCAGCGGGTAACGAGGGCGTCGTGACCGATGCCGCGTCGCTTGCCCGCTTGATCTGGCAGCCCGGCCGGCACATGGACGATGCCTGGTGGGATGCGTTCGGGATGGCGCGATGGCGCGCGGTGTACCGCAAGTACCCGGCATGCCGCGCGAGCGTCGATCGGCGTCTTGTCGAACGGCGGGGGTGGCCGACCCCCGGGCAGTACGCCGAGTGTCGACCTCCGGACAGCGAAGCCGCACAAGCTGCGTTGCGGCTCATGCCGAGTCTTCGCCGCGTCGCAGTGGCCTACGGTCTGCGCACGCTGGGCTGCCCTGACTACCTCTTGCTTGGGGTCCACCGTCGCGCATTGTCAGGCTGGCTCGACGCCTGGCAGTGCGATCGTCTGTTGCTGATGCGACGAGACTGGCCTTCGACCGCTGCACTGGCGCCGGAGGCGATCGGCCCGGCGGCGATGGCGCTCACCGCGGCGTGCCTCGATGCCGTGAGGCGCGCTTGCGCCCCTCGCAGCCATGGCGATGTGGCGACGGTCCACGCGGCCGTGCGCCAATTGTTGCCGCCGGCGAATGCGGCGATGACGGCAACGGCGGATGTTCCCGTCGTGGACGACATATGGCCGCAGCTCGCGGCGTTGGAGAGAATGCTATGTATGTCATCGACTACGCACTGACGCCTGTGGAAACCATCGATGGCCCCGCTCCGGCGGGGCCCGTGATTTCCAGCGAGGCATTGGCATCGTTGCGTGACCAGGCGAGCCTGCGCACTCGCTGGATGGAAGCGGCTCGCCTTGAGCGCGAAACGGCCGCGGCCGAGCAGGCGCAGGCGCTGCGCGACATCGAGGCGGCGCGAAGCGCATGGCAGGACGCTGAACGGGCGCGTGCGAGGCAGGCAGCGACGGCAATGGCCGACGCCGCGCGAGAGCAAGCGGTCATGCAGGCGGTGGATTGGCTGGTGGACGAGGCATCGATGGAGCGTGAAATCGTACGTTCGCTGGAGCGCCGGGTCGCCGATGCGCTCACCGGCGCCTTGTCGAATTTCGTCGAGGACCTGGCCGTCGGCGAACGCTTTGCGCACCGCGTCGGCCGTGCATTGCCGGGACTGGTGCGTGAAGGTGCGCTCGTATTGCGCGTGCCGCCCGCGCACCAATGCGCCGTGGCCGAAGCGTTACGTCAGGCAGACATCATGCTGCCCTGTCTGGAGGATGTGACGCTTGCCGATCGGCAGGCGCGACTCGAAAGCGAATGGGTCACCGTCTGCCTGGATCTGGACGCTGACCTGGCGGCCGTCATCGATCGTTTGCGAGTGAGTCCGAGTCTGGAGGTCGCCTATGGTTGAGCGCCTGCCGACATCGGGTAATTCGCGTGCTCCGGAGACTCAGAAGAACAAGGCGTTGGCGCACGTGCCAGCGGACGAATGGCAAGCGCTCGAAGCCGACGGCATGTCGATGCGCGCGACGTTCGCGCACGCGCCGGGCCATCTCGCACTGATCGAAGCCACTATCGCGCAGAACGAGGAGGCGGCGTTCGCAGAGTCGCAGGAGAACCTCAGTTTCGCGCTGGGCGTTCGATTCCGAAGCACGGGCGAGCGAGATGTTCGGGACGAGAAGCAGCGGGCCCGCGCGTTGTTCGAGCAACAGATGCACCGGTTCGCGCGCGTGAACGGTGCGCAGTTTGAGCGGCTGCGCGGCCAACTGCGCGATCTCCCCTTCGTACCGGATCCGCTACAGCTCATCCGAGGCACACAGATGTCGGCCGGTCATGCCGCGCTGGTCGTCGCCGCCTGGTTGGCCGACAGCGGGCTTGATGCCGGCACGCGGACCCGACTGCGGCGCACGCTCGACGCACTGACCGCCTCCGACACGTGGGGTCTCGAGGCCTTTGCAGCGCTGGAATGTGGCGAGGGCCGTCCACCGGGCATGGCGCTGATGCAGCAGCTCAAGTCGCTTTTCCGTCAGGCGCACGGGCCGCAACGCACGCTCACCCAATGGTTCGACGAGTGCCGACGCTTTACGCAACGCCGGGCGAGATTGCGCGCACTGATGCAAGCCCTTGGCCTGGAATTGGGCGCGCAGCAGCCGGATGCCGATACGCACCGGCTATGCGCCGTCGTCGACGATCTGCGTCGCGTGGTGTTGTTTCTTACGTTGGAAGCGACGTGCGAGCAATCGGCGCTCGCTGTGCGCGACGCCGGGCAACGAGCGTTCGACACGGACACCATGATGACGGAGACGCTGGCGGTGCTCGACCAGCCCTGGGTCGGGGCAGATTGGCTTGCGCAACGCGCGGCCTATCTCGGCATGGTGCCGGTCGACGTGCGCTACGCGTTCGCGCGGGGTCTCACGAGACTCGTCAAGTCGGCGCATGACGGGTGCTTTCGCGACGAGACCCAGCGTGAGACGCTGGAAGACGCGCTGGACGACTGGCGCACGGCGCTTGCGCTGGAAGGCGACGGCATGACGGGATGATGGGGTGACGGGCGCATGATCCATGCGCCGCAGGCACGGTGCGAGTGGTGCGTGAACGTCAGGCGCGCAGATGTTCGCGGCAGAGTTTGATGCGATCGTAAAAGTCGGTGAGTGCTTGTGCAAAGGGTTCCGGTTCGGCGGCAGATTCTTCCCTGACTTGCGCGTGGAGGATCAAACGATTGTCCCGCTCTCGCAATTGCACATGTCCGGTGACGGCCCATTCCGCCGGCTCTATCAAAAATTGCAGTAGCCGTTCGCTGTTCGCTCTGTGCAGCCGCGCTGCCTCGTCGGTCGCCACCACGGCGTGAATGCTGCACACCTGATTGTCCAGGGTTTCGACAATGATGCTGGGGGAAGCATTGAACGTCAGCTCGATGGGCGAGTGATTGTCGACGGCGTCGATCTTGCTGGGGTCGCAGCCGATCAGTTTGAGGGCCTCGACGAGAGTTTGCGCTAGATCGTAACTGGGCATGATAAGCGTGAAGAGTGTAAGGAGTCGATGACGCACCCGACGCGGAATGTGGGCTACGCGACCGGGGGACGATGGCAAAGGTTCCCACGATCATTCGACCTGAACTTTGGAGGTGTGTACGGCGTTGTGGCTTCCGGGCACGCGTGTGCCGGGGTACGGACATTCACGCGTGAGTTCCTCTTCGTGCCTGCGATGATGTTCGTGACTTGCATCGTTCGTGTGTTCGTAGCTCTTGTCGCGGCGTTCGCGCCTCTTTCCGGTGACGATGTCTTTGGGTGCCTTTCCGTACGATGTGCCGTAGCGCAACGAGATGCTTTCGAGAATCGCTTTGGCAGCCCGCACCGCCTGCCTTTGCGTTTGTGCCCTGTCGAATTGGGACGGTGTGAGGCCGGTGCGCAACACCCCGTCGAGGGTTCGGGCGGCGGCGTCGAGTTTCTCGGCGATGTCCCGCGACACCGCGCAGGGGGATGCCGAGAGATCGTCTTCAAGCTGGGTCAGGTGAATCGTCATGAAATGTCTCCGGCGTGAGTGGCAAGTAAAAGAGGCGGTCGTGCCCGCTGATCGATACGCCGTCGGGATGGATGGCGACGATCTGCGTGCCGCCGGGCAGTCGGATGCCCTGCGCGAGTCGGGTGCCGTCCGCGAGGGTGATCTGAGGGGCGCCCGGCGATCCGCCGATACTGACCAGCGGGGCGGAGAATCCGGTTTCGGCAAGCGTCGGAACGGGGGGCGCGAGGGGATCGATGCGCAGCGGCATGGCGTTGTCTGCCAGATTCCACGCGTCGGCGATGCCCTTGAGCGACGCTAGCCGTCCTGCCGGAAGCACGCCGGTGAGGCGCCACCCGTTGCGATCACGCGAAATATCGACGCCGCGCAACTGGCCGGCATGGCGCAACGTCGTGAGCAAACGCTCGAAGCTGTTCGCCGTGCCGTCGGCAACGCGCCATCCATGCGGTAGCGACAGGGCATCGAGCGCATCCGAGGCCGCACGCCATCTTGCATCGGCGATCAACGGACCGCCGATGAGCAGCGCACCGTCCTTCGCGACGCTCACCTGCGCACTTCCGAAGCCATGCAGCCGAAGTAACGTGCTCGCCGTTCGCACGGCGCTCGCCGGACACCACGTTTCGTCGCTCAGCGCCTTACCGAGCCAGCGCGCTTCGGCCCGCAGTCGCGCGCGGGTGTTGTCATCAAGGCATCCGCCGGATAGCCGCACGGCGTCTCCGGCCGTACTGAGCTCGATATTCGGTGCGATGCGGGCGGCCAACGCCTTCAGTGCGTCGGGCGTCGGTGGCACGGCGATGACGTTGGCGGTGCCGGTTCGCCATATGGCGATCCCGGCACCCGCGATCAGCAGCGACAGGCCGGTCGCCGCGAGCCATGCCAGAGGCGAGCGGCCTGCCTTGCGCTCGTCCGGCGGCGCAGCCATCGCGGGCGCATCTGAAGGCGTCGCAGACGTCGCTCCCCGCATCGGCTGCATCGGGCGGATTGCGCGTACTGGGCATTTTGGCAGCGGCATCGGCGTCGGCAGGCTGCCGTCACTGAGCCAAATACCGAGACCCGCCAGATCGATGACGGTATGCAACGGGAGCGACGGGGTGTTTTCGGATGCCAGCGCCGCGCCATTCACCCACACCGGCGTCCCGGTGGCCAGACGTACGCCTTCGCTGTCGACATGCAGTGTCGCCGACGCTCCGTCGTCGAGCGTCATGGCAATGTCGGATTCGGCAGTCCCGATGGTGAGCTCGCCGCGGGGCAGTGGCACGGGGCGACCGGCGAGCGGACCGTCCAGGAGTGTGAGCGTCAGCATCGTCAGGCGCTCGGGGTTGCGGCCGCAGGCTCGGCCTTGATCAGAAACAGGCGCATGACACTGTCATTTCGGTTGCTCGTTGAACTGAACAATCGTCCAATGAGCGGCAGGTCGCCCAGCAGGGGGATCTTGCGCTCGTGTTCGTGTTGCGCGTCCTGCACGAAGCCACCGAGCAGCAGCGATTGCCCGGCCTGAAGCGTGGCGTGCGTGGAAATCGACGAGTTGCGGATCGTCGGGACTTCATTGCGGACGTTGCGGTCGCTGCGCACCTCCCCGCCATCTTCGATATTGAGCGTGAGCATGACTTGTTCGCGCGCGCCGTCCGCGCGTTCGCCTGCGTCGTTCGGCACGAGCCGCGGCGTGACCCGCAACAGCGAGCCCGACGTCACGCTCTCCAGTTTCGCGACTTTTTCGCCCGACACTTTCGTGTAGAACGTCACGCTGCGATCGAGCACCGCCTGCATGTTGTCCAGCGTGACGATCGAGGGACGAGAGAGCACCCGCGCCTTGGAGTTGCGTTCTAGCGCACTCAGATTGAGCATGAACTTGTTGGTGTCGCCGACCAACGTGGTGAAGGTGCCGGAATCGCCCTCGTTCGTCAGGCCCGACTGGCCGTTTAGCGACACGCTGCCGAAGCCGCCAAGCCGCGCGCTGCCCGAGATGTCCACGCCGAGCTCGGCGATGTCGCTCGCATTCACGTCGATGATGGCGACCGAGATATCGACCAGCCGTGGACGAACGTCCAGTTGCTCGATGAGATCGCCGTAAATGGGCAGATTGCGACGGCGCTCGCGGACGATCACGGCGTTACGCCTGGGATCGGCGGAAAAGCGCGGTGTGCCGCCTCGCATGGCGTTGACGACAGGCAAATCGGTCATGGCGGGATTCGCAGTGCCGGCGCTCGCCGAGGTCGCCACGAGCGGGCCCGCGCCGAGAATCAGGTCTTTCAATACGCTGACTACGCCCGGCACGATCACTTCCTGACCGCGATAAAAGTACCTTGTGTCGTCCGCCGTGGCGAATTTCAAAGGAAATATCTTGATGGTCTCTTCGCTTTCCTGCTGATCGCGGGCATCGCGCTCGACGTATTCGGCGAGCATCGCCACTGTTTCGAGGCACGCGGGAACGCCGGCGATTTCCAGCGCGTGGGTCGCCGGAATCGCCCGTGCCACGCAGTGTTTCGGATGGAGCACGCCGGCGTCGCGCAGATGGGCGAGCAGGTCGCCCGACGATGCATACCGTAACGGCATGACACGTCGCGCCGCCTCGCTGGCCTTATAGACGTTGAGCGTCTGGCCGTTGAAGTACCACGAAAGCCGATAACGTTCGGACAATGCGTCGAGCGTTTGCTGAGCGTCTCCCGCAGGCAGCGTGCCGATGAAGCGATCGTCCACCTGAGGGCTAACGACAGTCGGAATGCCGTGGTGCGCGCCGAAGTCGCGCAATAGTTCCGCCAAGGGCGTGCCGGCGCTCTGGAAGACGAATGGCCCCCCGCGCCACGCAGGAATGACCGATGCCGGCGACTGGCGCGTCGAGGCGGGCATTGCGGCGACGATCTGGGCCGTCGCCAGGCACAACGCGATCGGCACGACGACACGTCGCATGCCTCTGCGCCATCCGCCGCACGGCCTGCGCGTATGAAGGGGGGCGAATAGCCGGAACAGTGGCGAGAACAGTGGGGTGAACAGCGGGGTGAACAGCGGGAAGAGCGGCGGGATGAAGGGCGGGATGAAGGGCGGGGAGGACAGCGCACCCCGCGCGGCGAGCACGGTACGCGCGGAACGGGGGAAAGGCATCAACGGGCGCCGCACGATCAGCCGCGCCACAGCGACGGAAATCGACGTGCCGCGCCAGCCGCCGCGCTGGCCGTACTGCCTGTGCGGCCAGCGTCATCGGGACTGACACGCGCGCCGTGCGCAGCAGGCGATGCCGGATAGGAGGCCGCCCGAGTGCCGCACGTGCGCAAGCCCTGCGACGACAGCATCTCGCACGCGAGCATCTGACGGCGAAGTTGTGCCTCGACTTGCGCAGTGGGCGTGTCGTCGTCGAAACGATGCGTCCACCAGAGTGTCTCGTGGGCGATGCACAGACTGTCGTTCCGGAGCTCAGGTTGCCCGGCAAGCGCAAGCGCGATGCGCATGAGCCAGCGCGATGGCGTCGCGTCCGACAGACCCCGCTCGGCAGAGGTCGCCGTTGTGCCTGACTGCGCGTTCGCACACTCTGCGTCGACGCAGAGGGCTGCCGGCAGCGGTTGCGTCGATGTGGATCCCCATGCGGGCAGTGCGACCGGTGTTGCCACGCAGTACCCGCCAGCGACCGGGCAAGTCCAGCCATCCTGACCGTCGAGGTCCAGCAGGGTGCGCGTACCAAGAACGTCGCGAGGGGCAATCCAGTCGATAGCGGCAAGCGCAAATGGCAAACGCATAGATTTCTGTCGGAGACGGTGCAATCGCACCAGTGACGAATAAGGAACGGGCCTCGGCGCCCACGCAGTCGAACGAGTGAACCCCCGGAGATCGACACGTCGAGGAGGGTAGCGACGTGAGGTGACACGAGGTGATGACACGAGATGACGATGCGAGGTGACGATGCGAGATGACCACGCGTGGCGATGAGACGCTGCGCGTACCGCACCCGCTTCTTCGGCGGTGCGAACAAGGACCGTCATTATCGAGCGCTGTGTCGCAGGAACCATCCGGCGCAGACCTGATGTCACAGGCGAATCCCGAGATTTGCGGTTTTTTCCTATGCTCGGGATCAGGTGAAGGCACAAGTTTCTCCGGGCTGGCCCGAAGTCGAAAGAGAGTGAACAAAAATCCGTATGAATGCAAATGACCAACTGTCGAGGAGCTGCGAATGACGGGGTGTACGGGTGTCATCGTTGTGGAGGATCACGAGTTGCTGGCCGATGGGCTGTGCCGTTTGATAGAAGACGAACTCGGATGGTGTGTGCTGGCCAGGGTCGAGAACGGGCTCGACGTGTATCGCGCCTGCGTGATGCATCGACCTGCGCTCATCGTGCTGGATTTGGGGCTGCCCGGAATGGACGGCATCGACGTCATCCGGCAATGCGTTCAGCGCTGGCCCGAGTTGCGAATCATCGTGCATTCCGCGAGCGACGACGGAGAGCGGGCACGGCAGTCGCTCGAAGCCGGGGCCGCTGCGTTCGTACTCAAGAGTAGTTCGCGCGTCACGTTGATCAACGCGGCGCACGTCGTCATGCGCGGAGAACGCTTCGTCGACCCTGCTGTGTTCGGTATCGTGCACGACCCGAGAGGTGCACCGGCCAGACTTGACCCGCAGGCGGTCGAAGTGCCCGAGCGATTGTTGACGCTGCGCGAGCGGCAGGTGCTCAAGCTCGTGGCGGAAGGGCAACGCAACCGCGACATCGCGGCATTGCTGTCGATCAGTGTGAAGACGGTGGAGACGCATCGGCTGAACATGATGCGCAAGCTCGATGCTCACAACGTCGCCGACATCGTGAAATGGGCACATCGACTGCGAATGATGGTGTGAGTCAGCGTTTGACGCTGGGCTGGCGTCATCGCGACGACGCCGAACCCGGGGAAATTTCAGGTCTGTGCCGGATAGCCGACCCCGTCGCCAATGCGGGACCATCTTCGCTGGCGTTTTCTTCGCGCGCTCCGCGCCTTGCGTAATACGAAGTGGTTGCCTGGTGTTGTTGGGTAGTTGCCTGGCGCCGACGGTCGACCGCGTATTGCGCGCTCTCGCATCACCACCCTCGATGGATACCCAGACCCAGCGCAAGCTCGAACATCTCTTCGAATTGTTGGCACTGCCGCCGCAGCGCGTCACGCCTCGCATGCGCGTGGCGCTTGCGCCTTGTGTGCTGATGACCGACGTCGACGGATACGGCGTGACGCTGGCGATCACGCTGATCCGTCGCGTGACGGGGGCGGCGCGTTGGTTGCCGATGCTGTTGCAGACATGCGCACCTGAATGGAGTCTTGGTATTCCGGTGCGCGCATGCGTGGCGCAGGGCAGACCAATGCTGATTGCGACGCCTCCCGCCAGTGCCAACTCCCAGGCTGGAGAGTGGTATGCGTGTCTTATTCGCATGCGGCGCGTACTGGAGCGCATCGACGCGCAACGGCCTCCGGAGTCCCGCGCATGACACGCGTGTTGCCATGGCTGCGCATCGCCGCCGGACGCCAGGACATCGTCCTCGCGGCATTGTTGCTCGTCACCGTGCTGATGATCATCATTCCGATGCCCCCGTCGGTGATGGATTTGCTCATCGCACTGAACCTCGGGGTGTCGTTGCTGTTGCTGATGGTGGCGCTGTACATCAACGAGCCGCTGGATTTCTCCGCATTCCCTTCCGTGTTGCTGATGACGACGCTGTTTCGGCTGGGGCTCACGATCAGCACGAGCCGGCTCATCCTGCTGCATGCCGATGCCGGCGACATTGTCTACACATTCGGTGATTTCGCGGCGGGCGGGAATATCGTGGTGGGCATGATCGTGTTTCTGATCATCACCATCGTCAACTTCATCGTGATTACGAAGGGCTCGGAGCGGGTGGCCGAAGTCGGCGCGCGATTCTCGCTCGACGGCATGCCGGGCAAGCAGATGAGTATCGACGGGGATCTGCGCGCCGGCACCATCGACGCCGCGGAGGCGAAGCGTTTGCGTCGAATCGTGCAAAAGGAGAGTCAGTTCTACGGTGCGATGGACGGCGCGATGAAGTTCGTGAAGGGCGATGCCATTGCCGGGCTCGTCATCATCGTGGTGAATCTGCTCGGCGGTATCGGCGTGGGGGTCTTCATGCGGGGAATGAGCGCCGGCGACGCTGCGGCGATCTACGCCATTCTGTCGATCGGTGACGGACTCGTGTCGCAAATTCCGGCGTTGCTCATTTCCGTCACGGCGGGGATCATCGTGACGCGCGTGCCCGGGGAACAGCGTCGCAATCTCGCGCGTGAACTCACGGATCAACTGGCGGCGCAGCCGCGGTCGCTGACATTGGCCGCCGTCGTGCTGGTGCTCTTTGGACTGATTCCGGGATTTCCGGTGCATTACTTCCTTCTGCTTGGCGCACTGGCCGGCGGCGCGGCCTGGTGGGTCGAACGGCTCGCGCGCGAGCGCGACGGTGGGCACGACGCCACAACTGGGGGCGGCGCAGCGTCGACGGCCGGGCGTCCCGGCGCGCAGCCGTTGCTGGCAAAACTCAGTGTCGTATTGATGGATGCGTGTGGCGGAATCGCGGCAGTTTCCGAGCGCGTCAATGCCCTGCGCAATCAGAAATTCGAGCAATTCGGCGTGCCGATGCCCGAAGTGCAGGTTCAGGTCGATGCCGCCTTGCCGGTCGGCACGCTGGACATCGCGCTGTATCACGAGAGCGTGCTTACGCTCGATGTCGCCCCCGACGCAGCGCTCGCGCACTACGACGCTGCACATCCGATCTCCGTTTTGCGAAGTCTCGTGGCGGGGGCGCCGCGCGAAACGCCGTTGCCTTTCGGTGGACAAACGCTGTTCTGGCTCGACGACACGCAACGAAGTGAATGTAAGTCGCTCGGTGGCGTCGTCATCGACGGCGCGGATCGCGTGGCGCATTGCGTGTCATTGGTCATCGACGCCCATGCGGCCGACTTCCTCGGCGTGCAGGAGGCGCGATTCCTGATGGACGCGATGGAAGATCGCTATGGCGAACTCGTCAAGGAGTTGCAGCGACAGTTGCCCATCAGCCGAACGGCGGAGGTGCTGCAACGACTGGTGGCCGAAGGCGTGTCGATTCGCGACCTGCGTCGCGTGTTCGAAGCGTTGATCGAATGGGCGCCGAGAGAGCGCGATCAGATCATGCTCACGGAGTATGTGCGGCTCAGTTTGCGCCGCCATATCACGCGACGCTTTCGTCGGGGCACGGAGCACATTACCGGATGGAACGTGGGCCGCGGTATCGAAGACACCGTGCGCGCGGCCGTTCGTCAAACGGCTTCAGGGTCGTACGCCGATCTGAATCCTGCGCAAACCGACGCCATTCTCAATGCCATCGACGGCGCAGTGAATGCCCATGATGGCTCGCCCGCCGTGCTTTTTACTGCGATGGACGTGCGCCGCTTCGTCAGGAAACTCGTGGAGCGGGACCGTGCGGACTTGCCTGTCCTGTCCTTTCAGGAAGTCGCGGACGAACCGCACGTACGTGTGCTCGGCACGATCGACGTGCAGGGAGCGGTCTGACATGCGACGTCCCGATGCCGCGCGAATTGCCAATGGACTGCGACGTACGCTCGATGCGCAACGCAAGGCTTGCGACGATTGGCGACGCAGCGTACATCGCGACATCCTCTATGGTCGAATCGACAAGATCACACCGAATGCAATGCGCGCCCGGTTGCCAGGTGCGGCGCTCGGCGAGCAATGCCGTGTCATGTCGCCGTCGCTGGACGCGGAGGTCATCGCCGTGGAAGGGCGGCATGTCTGGCTCGCGCCCTACGCGGAACCGAATGGCGTGGCCAATGGGGCGCTTGTTCAAGCCATGGGGACATCGTCGCGCGTGGCCGTTGGCGGGCATCTGGTCGGTGAAGTGCTCGATGGGTTGGGGCGTCCGTTGACGGCTGGGGTCGAATCGGCCGGGGCGGCCCCGCCCGGTGGCGGATCGGATATGGCATGGCGATCGCTGGATGCCGAGCCGCCGCCGGCAATGCGTCGGGCGCTGATCTCGCGGAGTTTGCCGATCGGCATTCGTGCCATCGACGGCATGCTGACTTGCGGTCGCGGCCAACGCCTTGGCATCTTCGCGGCGGCGGGCGGCGGCAAGAGCACGTTGCTTGCCATGATGTGTCAGGGCGCGGGCGCGGATGTCATCGTGGTCGCGCTGATCGGCGAGCGCGGTCGCGAGGTGAGAGAGTTCATCGAACAAGCGCTGACGCCGCAGGCGCGGGCGCGCACGGTATGCGTGGTCGCGACGTCCGACCGCCCGGCGTTGGAGCGGATGAAAGCCGCCTACACTGCGACGGCCATCGCCGAAGCGTTTCGGGATGAGGGCAAGGAGGTGCTGCTGCTCATGGATTCATTGACCCGGTTCGGCCGCGCCGTGCGCGACATCGGCATGGCGGCGGGCGAACCCCTGGGGACGACGAGCGGCCTGCCGCCCAGTTTCTACGCGCGTCTGCCACGACTTCTGGAGCGCGCCGGAACGGGCGAGCGAGGCAGCATCACCGCGTTCTACACGGTGCTTGTGGAGGGGGACAACCTTGACGAGCCATTGGCCGATGAAGTGCGTTCGATTGTCGACGGACACATCGTGTTGTCGAGGCGACTCGCGCAGGCGAACCATTATCCCGCCATTGATGTGCCGAAGAGCCTTTCCCGCGTGATGTCCCAGGTTGCGGGCGCACGGCACGTCGAATGTGCGGCGCGTGTGCGACGTGCGATGGCGCTCGCGGATGATGTCGAATTGCTGGTCCGCGTCGGCGAGTATCAACCCGGCAACGATCCGGACACGGACGACGCGCTCGCCCGCGCCCCGGAGATTCGCGCATTCCTTTGTCAGGCGCAGCACGATGTGGCGCCGTTCGACGACACCCTCGCATGGCTGGAACATCTCGCGAACTGACGCACCGCGAGGGCATCGCTTCGCTCGCGCGGCTCGCCCGTCGCCGGGAGGCCAGCTTGCGCGCGACGTTGGCGCGGCTGACAAGCGCAGCGAATGCGGCCGACGCCCAGGTGAGCGCCTGCGACCGTGCGTGCGAAGTGCAGCGCCGCGCCTGGCAGGACGCTTTGTCGCGAGGAGGCGTCTATGGACCAAGGGAGGCGGCCGGTGCGTCGCAGTCGGTTGACGCCGAACGTCGCTTGCTTGCCGAGGCGAAGTCCCGTCACAGTGCCGCCGTCGCGCATGCACGACAAACCCATGCGAGCCTGCAAGACCTGCACGAGCGACTTCAGAACAATGCGCGCAAGCAGGAGAAGTTACGCGAATTACTGACGCTGTATCCGCGTTGACGTCACAGTCGGAGCGATGTCGACACGCTTTCTCACCCTTTCCATCAGGAGGAACACACCGTGAATATCATCCGCCGTAGCGGCCTGAGCGTCGGCGCGTTCGAAAGTCCGGCCGACAGACTGCCCTCGCACCCCACGCGGCCCTCGCACCGCGGCAAAGTGCCGTCACATCGATTCGGACTGTATGGAGAATGCGGCGAGCGCGGCGAGCACGTCTTCCCCTCGATGAGCGAACCGACTGCACGCGTGAGCGGACCCGTCGATGTGCTGCGATGGTTGCGCGTCTGGCATGCGAGGCAAAACGCCAATTGGGACGGCGGGAGCATGCTGCGCGTGATCGTGCATGGCGGGGCGCTCGATACGCTGGTCGTCGAAGCGCGGCGTGGGCTGCAAGGTATTACGGTGAGTCTGCTATGCGTGCAACTGGCGATGTACCGACGATTGCTCGCACATCGGGGACAGCTTTCCCGGACGCTGACATCGCGTCTGGGGCTTCCCGTCACCATTGAAGTCGAGGCTCGTTATGCGCCCTGAGACGTTGCCCGCGTGCGCGCAGAAGAACGAAGAGACAGTGGGGGAGGGGGCCTCCATTTGGCTGGAGGACCTGCTGGCAGGGCGGGGTTGTGTGGTGTTCAACGAGGATGACACCGAGGTGCGCGTCGGCTGGATGTTCACCGGGGGGGACGGGCTGGTGGTGACGGCGCATGTTGACGAGGGTGTCGTCGGTCAGATCCGGTTCTGGTGCGATGCGCAACAGTGGGCCGACTGGCTCGCAGAGGATTTGCCTGTGGCGACCTGGGAGGATTTACCACCGCCATGGCACGCGAGCGCCGCGTCGCTGACGCTCGCCACGGGCGGACCGCCTCCGACTGACGGTGACACGTCGGAGACGACGATGCCCCGTGCTTCGTGGCCGAAAGCCGTATCGATTTCACGTGCGCATGTCGACAGGCAGTGGCGCGTGGGCATCATGCTCAGTCGAGATGGACGCCGGTTGACGTTGCCGTTGCTTGATGGGGCGACAGCGTGGCTGCGAGAGCGATGTCAGCACGCGATGCCGTGCGACACGCCCCTCGATCCAAAGGGCTATCCGATGCGCCGCTGCGCGATGGCCGTCGGGTGGAGCGAATTACCTGCGTCGCTGTGCGACAGTCTGTCGGGCGGCGGCGCGGCGCTGCTCGACGTCGCAGCCGATGTCTGCTCGGGCGAATATTGGCTGATCGACGGCGCATATGCCATCGCGATGCGAGACGGACAACCTGTGCAACGGCGCGTGGTCTTGATCGAGCCGATGGGTAAGGCGACGGGCGTGGCCGGAGATGGCGCCCGCTCCGAGGCAGAGGGCGAAGCAACGGGAGCAACGAGGGCAACGACAGGGGAGACGACAGGGGAGACGACAAGCGGGGCGGCAAAGGCCGAGCGCATGGAAGAAGGCGTTCGCAACGGCGATGTGGCCCGGTGCGTCCGGTTGCTCGCCGTCATTGCCGAGAAGGAAATTCCCCTTCCCTGGCTGATGGCGTGGCGCAAAGGGCACGAGACGTCGCCAAGTCCGACCGGGCAAGAGACGATGACTGCGGGGCACATCGCGCTCTGGCGAGACGGTTCGCATTGGGCAGACGGGCGTTTGCTGCGATTCGGCGATGGGCGCCTCGCAGTGCAAGTCGATCCCGGGCTCGCGACGCCGGCCGCCGCGAACGGCATGTCCGAGACAATTTCGGGTCGTGACCCGATGGCCGATGCCGATGCCGTCACCGCGTCCGCTACTGAAGCCATCGCCGCAACCGAGTGCCGGCGTCATCCCATTGCATCCGCGCTCGTCATCCATGACCGGTGAGTTTTCCCGGCATTCGGCGACGTCCCTTGGAGTTCATATGTCCCTGCTCGATCATCCGGCGCAGCTCGTCGTCTTGCTATCGCTGCTCTCGATCATGCCGTTGCTGGTGGTGTTGGGGACTGCATTTCTGAAACTCGCCGTGGTGTTCGCGCTGTTGCGCAACGCCCTTGGCACGCAGCAAATTCCACCCAACATCGCCATCTACGGCCTATCGCTCGTGCTCACGTGTTTCATCATGGCGCCCGTTGCCTTCGACATCGAGGAGAACCTGGGCAAGCGTCCGGTGTCGCTGTCGTCCCGGAACTTTGTGGCCGATGTGGACGCCAGCGTGCTCTCTCCGTACCGTCATTTCCTCACACGTCACACCGATGCCAGACAACGCGACTTCTTTGCCGGTCTGGGCAGCCAGACATGGCCGAAGGCCCATCGTGACCGGCTCGGCGCAGACTCGCTGCTCGTGCTCATGCCCGCGTTTGCACTGAGTCAGCTGGCCGAGGCCTTCAAGATCGGATTGTTGCTGTACTTGCCCTTCGTCGTGATCGATCTCGTGATCTCGAACATTCTCCTTGCGATGGGGATGATGATGGTCTCGCCCATGACCATCGCACTGCCGTTCAAGTTGCTGATCTTCGTGATGATGAACGGCTGGGAGCAACTGGTGCGGCAGTTGATGCTGTCGTACGCATGACGACGGGGGAGGCCAACCCATGAGCGAAGCCATCGTCGTCAATCTCACGAGCGAGATGCTCTGGCTCACTTTGCTGATGTCGCTGCCGACCGTGGTCGTCGCCTCGGCCGTTGGCGTGCTGGTGTCGCTTGTGCAGGCGCTCACGCAAGTGCAGGACCAGACCGTGCAGTTCCTTATCAAGCTCATCGCCGTATCGGTCACGCTCGCTGCGACGTACGGCTGGATGGGGCACGTGCTGCTCAACTACGCAGGAAACGCGTTCGAGCAGATCGCCCGGATGGGGTGATGCGAATGGAGACCACGGCAGCCATGCACGGCGGTGCGACACACGCCGCGCTCGGGACAGAGATGTTGGGGTGGGGACTCGCATGGGCGGTATCGATGTTGCGGCCATTGGGCATTGCGATGCTGCTGCCTGTGCTGTCGGTCGGCATGCTCGGTGCGGGAATGTTGCGCAATGCGCTGGTGCTGGCGCTGGCGCTGCCGATCGTCGGGCTGGTGCATGCGACATCGCAGATGCCGACGCAATGGAGCGGCTGGGCGCTTCTGGTGGCTCGCGAGTTGTTCGTCGGTGGCCTGCTCGGCCTGGTGGCGACGTTACCGTTCTGGGCCATCGACATGACCGGGTATGTGATCGACACGATGCGTGGCGCGTCGATGGCGAGCGTGCTCAACCCTCTATTGGGGGCGCAATCGTCGATCTTCGGTATCGCATTGACGCAGATGCTTTGCGTGCTTTTTTTCGTCACACCGGCGGCGCACGCGCTGCTCGGCGCACTTTACGACTCGTACGTTGCGTTGCCCGTTGGCGGAGCCTGGCGATGGAACGACGCGTCGCTCGCGTGGCTGCTCTCGCTTTGGCAGGCAATGCAGGTCATGTGCGTGGCGGTGGCGTTGCCTGCGATGGTCGTGATGGTGCTCGTCGACATGTCGATGGGCTTCGTCAATCGTGCGGCCCAGCAGCTCAACGTGTTCTTTCTCGCCATGCCGGTCAAGAGTGCGATGGCGCTGCTCGTGACCGTCGCCAGCCTGCCGTTCGCCATTGCCGTGCCGCTTGCGCACTGGTATCGGCTGCCCGAACTGTTTCGCGCGTGGATCGCGATGACGCAGTCGACTTCGTAAGACAGGTAACAGCGAAATGAGCGAGAAAAACCTCCCCCCGACGCCCAAGAAGATCGAAGACGCACGCAAGAAGGGGCGCGTTGCCAAAAGCGCCGACCTGTCCGTGTGCATGCAGCTCGGTGCGGTGCTTGCCTGGCTGATGTTCGAAGGCCCGGCGTTGTACGACGCCCTTCAGGCGCTCGTCTTGCGCATGCTCCTCGTGCTTCGCGACCCGGTCGATGAGGCGGTGCAAGGCATGCTCGGGCCGTCGTTGCTGATTTTCGTTCGGTTTGCCGGCGGACTCGCAGTGCTGCTGATCGTGACCACGTGGTTGGCGATGGTGTTGCAGGTCGGGGCGCTGGTGGCGCCGGATGTCATTCGTCCCAAGTACGAACGCATCGATCCCGTCGCCAAGGCGAAGCAGTTGTTCTCGATGCAGTCGATTTTCGAGTTCGGCAAGTCGCTGATCAAGGTTGCCGTGCTCGGCGTGGTGTTCTTCTATCTGATCCGGCAGTACACGCCCTCGCTGGCGGTGCTGCCGCAATGTGGCCCGTCGTGCGGGCTGGCGCTAACGGTCAGACTGCTGTTCTGGCTGATGGCCGTGCTCGTGGTGGCGTACGTGGTGTTCGGTGGACTCGATTTCGCATATCAAAAGTATCAGCTGCGCAAGCAACTGATGATGTCTCACGACGAGATCAAGCGCGAGTCCAAGGAAGTCGAGGGCAATCGCGAGATCAAGAACAAGCGCCGCGACATTCATCGCGAGACGATCGAGAGCGGCAGTTTGACGAACAACGTCAAGCGCTCGACGGCGGTTGTGCGCAACCCCACGCGGCTGGCGATTTGTCTGCGTTACGTCGCCGGGGAGACGGCGGTGCCATTGGTGATCGAGAAGGGCCGCAACGAACGTGCAAAGACCATCATTCGAATCGCACAGCGCGAGGGGATTCCGGTGGTCGAGCACGTGCCGGTCGCTCGCCGGTTGATGGACGACGTCGCCGTCGATGCACCGATTCCGCCCGATTTGTTCGATGCGGTGGCGGCGATTCTACGCCTCGCGCTGGATCTGCCGTATGAGGTGCAGGCCACGTCCGAGGGCGGGGCAGACCTGGAATCCCGTGATGGGGGCACAGCATGAGGGCGCCGGCCATGACATTTTCCCGACGCGCCTGGCGTCTGAGTGTGCTCGCATGCGGGGCGTTCGCGCTGAGCGGGTTACCAACCCTGGCGGCCGACCGGGGGCTGTTGCCCCATCATCCGCGCGTGGCCGACGCGCAAATCGCGGTGCCTTCCGTGTCTTCCGTGTCTTCCACCTCGCCCGCGCTTTCCACGCCGTCCACGCCGTCCTCGCTGCTCGCGCGGTCCGTTGTAGTCCCGGCAGGCGTCGCGCAGGACGCGACTGATACCCGTCATCATGAGCGCGGCATGGCGATCTCACGCAACGACCCACGGCAGGCGGCACGGCGTCTCGTCTCCCCGTGGCGCGAGCCGGAAGTCGCTGCGCCCATCTCGATCGCATCGGCCAGATCGTCCCCTGCGCCCGGCGTCGTCGATGTTTCGGGCAGCGACGAACGGGCCGCCACCGTCTTGTCCGCGCCATCCGCTCCGCCCACTCCGCCCACTCCGCCCGCTCCGCCCGCATCGGCTGCGGCATCGGCGGGCATGGCGGACCGGGCAGACCGTTCGGACTGGGAGAGCGTGGTCCCGCCCGTCCCCACGGAACTCCCTTACGACGCATTGGTACGTCGCACCGCACGCGCCACGTCGGTCGACGCCGCGTTGCTGCACGCGATTATCGACACGGAGTCGGGATACGACCCGCAAGCCGTGTCCGAGCGCGGCGCCATCGGATTGATGCAGATTCTGCCGCGTACCGGCCAGCGCTTTGGCGTGAGACGTCTCGAAGATCCTGCCGAAAATCTGCGCGCCGGCGCGTCCTACCTGCGCTGGTTGCTTTCGCGATTCGACGGAGACGTCAGTCTCGCGCTTGCAGCGTATAACGCCGGAGAGGGCGCGGTGCTGCGCTACGGACGCCGGGTGCCGCCATTCCCCGAGACGCGCAACTACGTGCGCAAGGTTCTGGCGGGGTACACCCGTCTGCGCGGGGCGGGGGAGTCGGGCGCCGTGACGACATCTGCTCCGGCGTCGGACATGCCTCCGGCAACAGCGGTTTCGGCCAAACCGGAAGGGCGGGCGTCCGCTCGACAGACGTCTGGCGCGACGCAGATCGACGGCCCCGAACGGACCGACGACGACGTGGCCCGGACGTGGCGTCTGCTACAGGGGCTAGGCACACTGATTACGCATAGCCCGGGGGCCGGCGCAGAGCGCGCCGCCCACGAGGGCGACCAGCCTGCGGTGCTCATGCCGTCGCGGGGGCGGGAGCGCACGGCCGGTGTGGGCCTGCGTCCGGACGGGCGCGACGGCTAGCTGTGGCGCGTTCGGGGGAATCAGAGCGCGGTGAGCGCGGGACCGGCAGAGGTCGCGGGAGCCGCAGGCGTCGCAGGCGCGGGCACGGCGTCCGTGGGCGCCGTATCGGCCACCGAGGGACGCGTGGACATGCGCTCGAAATGGCGAGCGAGGTTGGGGTGCGCATCGCGCCAGTCGATCTCGGGATAACGGAAATCGAGATAACCGAGCGAGCAGACGACCGCGACGTCGGCCAGCGTCAGGCGATTGCTTGCGCACCATTGGCGCTCGTCGAGCCCGCGCGCCATCGCCCGCAAGCTTTCGCGAATTTTGCCGAGCTGGCGGTCGATGAGCTTCTGCGAGCGCGACGCTTCGTCGTGGTACATGCGCTCGACGCGAATTTGGACCGCAGCATCCGTCACACCGTCGGCCAGCGCTTCCCAGCAGCGCACTTCCGCACGTTCGCGACCCGAGGGCGGGATGAGCTTGCCGACCGGGGAGAGGGTGTCGAGGTACTCGCAAATGACCCGGGAATCGAACACGGCTTCGCCGTCTTCCATGACCAGACAGGGCACTTTGCCGATCGGGTTCGACTCCTGGATGCGCGTGTCGTCGGCCCAGACGTTCTCCAGTTCGAGCTTGTAGTCGAGCTTTTTCTCAGCCAGCACGATGCGGACTTTACGAACGTAGGGGCTGGCGAGGGCACCGATCAACTTCATGTGAATCCTTGATAAATCGCTGTAGCGCGGCACAGAGTATAACGTGCGGGATGGCCTGAGCCGGGGAATGGTAAAATACTGGCCTTTCCGAGTTGGCGCATCGCCGGCTCCCCCGGTTTTCTTTTTCGGTGCCCAGTGCCATGTCCGACGAATTCTCCCCATTGACCGCGCTCTCCCCGCTCGACGGCCGTTATGCCAGCAAGACCGACGCTCTGCGTCCGTGGCTGTCCGAAGCGGCATTCATGCGCAACCGCGTGAAGGTCGAAATCCACTGGCTGATCGCCCTGTCCAAGGCGGGTTTTGCCGAGATCGCCCCGTTCTCGAGCGCGGCGGAGACATTCCTCCTGAATCTGGCGGCCAACTTCTCGAACGCCGATGCCCAGCGCATCAAGGACATCGAGAAAGTCACCAACCACGACGTGAAGGCCGTGGAGTACTGGCTCAAGGAGAAGGTGCAGGGCCAGGCCGAGCTCGAAAAGGCGAGCGAATTCATTCACTTCGCGTGCACGTCGGAAGACATCAACAATACGTCGCACGGCATGATGCTCAAGGGCGCACGCGACGAGGTGCTCGTGCCGGCGCTCGAATCGCTCGTGACCAAGCTGAGCGAACTGGCGCGCGAACACGCTGCCCAGCCGATGCTCTCGCGCACGCACGGCCAACCGGCCTCGCCGACCACGCTTGGCAAGGAAATCGCCAACGTGGCGGTGCGTCTGGCCCGTGCGCTGGAGCGGATTCGCCGTGTCGAGCTGCTCGCCAAGATGAACGGCGCCGTCGGCAACTACAACGCGCACCTGTCCGCCTACCCCGAATACGACTGGGAGACGTTCTCGAAGGCCGTCATCGAGCAGCGTCTGGGCCTGACGTTCAATCCCTACACCATTCAGATCGAACCGCACGACTACATGGCCGAGCTGTTCGACGCCGTGGCCCGCGCCAACACTATCCTGCTCGACCTGAACCGCGATATCTGGGGCTACATCTCGGTCGGCTATTTCAAGCAAAAGACGAAGGCTGGCGAAATCGGTTCGTCGACCATGCCGCACAAGGTCAACCCGATCGACTTCGAGAACTCGGAGGGCAACCTCGGTCTGGCCAACGCCGTGCTGCGCCACCTGGCCGACAAGCTGCCGGTCTCGCGCTGGCAGCGCGACCTGACGGACTCCACCGTGCTGCGCAACATCGGCGTGGCGTTTGGCTACAGCCTGCTTGCCTACGACTCGTGCCTGCGCGGTCTGGGCAAACTGGAAGTGAATCCGCAGCGTCTGGACGAAGACCTCGACAACACGTGGGAAGTGCTCGCCGAGCCGGTGCAGACGGTCATGCGTCGCTTCGGTGTGCCCAACCCGTACGAACAGCTCAAGGAGCTCACGCGCGGCAAGGGCATTACCCGCGAAGCGCTGCAAACGTTCATCAAGCAACTCGCGATTCCGGAAGATGCCAAGGCGCGTCTGCTGGAAATGACGCCGGCGAACTATGTCGGTATCGCCGAATCGCTCGCCAAGCGTGTTTGAGGTCGCTGACGCGAGAGTGAGCGATTAGGGCGTAGACAAGACAACGACACACGCCCTCGACGCTCATCCGCTGTGATCCGCCATACCCGGACGGGCCGCATCTGCGGCCCGTTTTGCATGGTTCGTCGGCTTTTGTGGGGGCTTTGTCTGCTTTTGCGGGTCGTATGGCCGATTGCTGTTCGGGATATAACGATGTGCGAACTGGCGCTGAGCCGGGGACCGATACTGTCATACGGGTACGCAACTTGGTGTGTATCATAGCCGCACAAACCATAAGGAGAACCCCACAGATGAAGTTCACTCTCGCAGTTGCCGCACTCGCCGCCGCCGTCGCGCCTGCCCTGGCGCAAGCCCAGTTCGCCAAGGCCGACGACGCCGTCGAATACCGTCAGTCAGCACTTTTCCTGCTGGGTAACCACTTCGGCCGCATCGGGGCGGTAGTCAAGGGCGATGCGCCGTTCAACAAGGATGACGTCGCGCGCAACGCCGAACTCGTCGCCACGCTCTCCAAGCTGCCTTGGCCCGCGTTCGAAGGCGGTCAGACGAATGGCAAGAGCAAGGCCAAGCCGGAAGTTTTCTCGGACAAGGCGAAGTTCAAAGAGGCTGCCGACAAGATGGAAACGGCCGTCGCCAAGCTCAACACCGTCGCCAAGGGCGGCGATCTCGCGTCGATCAAGACCGCGTTCGGCGAAGCGGCGCAGACCTGCAAGAGCTGCCACGACAACTTCCGCGCGAAGTAAGCTGCCCTCGCGGCAGCGGACGTCAAAAAAAGCCGGTCGTTTTCACGCGACCGGCTTTTTCATGATTGGGCGAACGCCTTCGTCAATACGAGGGCAGCGATGCGACCGCGGGCGCCAGGTTGACCAGCCGGTACACGAGCGCCGAGGCCAGCACGATCAGCACCAAAGCCCCGACTCGCACACGCCAGTCGTCACGTGCCGGGCGCACCGGCGCGGCCAACGTCTTGTCGCCCAGAATCATCGGTCTGATCAGATCCTTCTTGCGCACGACGCGGTAGTACACGATCGCCAGCACATGCAGCGCCACGAGCGCCACCAGCACCCATTGATTGCGCAGGTGCCAGCCAGTGAGCATGTCGCTTGTGTCCTTGTCGATGAACTTCACGAGCGGTCCGTCATTGAAAATGTCGTCGTTCGAGAACAGTCCAAGCCCGACCTGAATGCCGAAGAACAGCAGCATGGCGATGACTGACAGACCTCCCAGCGGCGTGTGTCCGGCGAAGCGGGCTGCGGTGTCGGACGCTTCGCCGCCGTCTGCGTTGCCGCGCAGTGAGCGCAGAAGCGTACGCGGGCCGGTGACGAACGCCGAGAAGCGCGCGTAGCGAGGGCCCGCGACGCCCCAGATCAGCCGGAAGATCAGCAACGCGAGCACCGCGTAGCCACACCAGAAGTGGTAGACCATGGCGTTGCCGCCGGTCTTGGCGCTCACATAGGCCGCGACGGCCAGCACGACGAAAGACCAGTGGAACAAACGGGTGGGCAAGTCCCAGATGCGGATCGGCTTCATTGGCGTGAAATGTCGTAAATATCGAATCCCGCGAGATTACCCCAAGCCCATGGCGTCTGCACGTTCGCGTGGGGCGCGTTCAGGATGGGCGCTTGCCCAGACCTTGCGTCGCGCGTTCGCTGGCAGGCTGGCTCACATCCCTGATGCCTGCCCCGTGTGTGCCTGCCCATATGAACCCTCTGCCCGCCGACAGCCCGACATCGGTACACGTTCACACCGCCTCGCACCGCATGCCGTGCCTGTTGCGTCTGAGTGCCGCCCTCGTGCTCGCCACGTGGACGGGCAACCTGCTCCTTCGCCTGTTGGGCGTGGCGACGCTCGCGCCGTACTCGCCGGACCCCATGGACATCCGGGCGGTGTGGGCGCAAACGAGCGGGCGCGAATGGATGCATTGGCTCTGGTACGGACTGCGTTACGACGTATTGCTCGCGAGTTGGGGGATGGCCATGTGGATGCTGCCACTTGCCTTCATGCGCGCACGATTTGCCCCGAAGCCGATGGCGCGCACTGTCTTTTCGGCGGGGGTGATCGCCTGGTTCGTCGTGATGGACGGGCTGGCGCTCGCAGAGCACTTCTACATGCGTCACTTCGGTGCGCCCTTTGGCCCGCAACTCTTCAGCCTGCCAGGTGGCGACGGGGCGGTCATGTCCGGCTTTGGGAGGGATGCTGCGATAGCAGTCGTATCGGAGGCCGCGAAACATTTCACCTCCCTGGCCATGGCGTTGGCGGGCGCCGGGTGTCTCGGCGCGGCGCAGGCGTGGTGCACGTTCCGGTTTGCGATGGTCCCCGAGCGCGAGGCGACGTGGCGCGACGCGGTCGTTCAGGTGCTCATCGTCTCGACGGTGCTGGTGCTCGGCTGGGGGCGTCCGGCGGCCCGACTGATGGACGACACGGG
Source organism: Pandoraea vervacti (assembly GCF_000934605.2). Taxonomy (NCBI): domain Bacteria; kingdom Pseudomonadati; phylum Pseudomonadota; class Betaproteobacteria; order Burkholderiales; family Burkholderiaceae; genus Pandoraea; species Pandoraea vervacti. Next base: position 1,044,186 of record NZ_CP010897.2, read on the forward strand.
CATCGGCGTGGCTCGGGCGGCAGTGCTCGACGATCATCTCGTCAACACGCCCGTGCGACTCGTCCTCGCATTCAGACAGTACCGGGAGACGGGTGAGGCGCACGGCTGCCCCGAACGTGCCGCCGAGATGGCGTTGCGATCGCGTGGCTTCGCAGATACCGCCGCGCTGGCAAAGGCGCTGGACGTGGCGCGCAGCGGGGAGGTCGATGGCACTGAAGGCGCCGACGTCACCGACGCCTCGCATGCTACGGACGGCATAAACCCCACGAAGGCGACTGCCGGAGGCGCTCCGACGGCCATCGATGCCACGGCAATGCTGCTGCGCGCACCGTGGCATCGCACGCCGGTCAACGACGTGCTCGCCGCGCAACCGCCGCATGTCGTCTTCGGGCTACTCGAAGGCTGGGGCGGGTACGGGTTGTCGCTCGACGCCGACGGCTTTCCCATCGCAGGGGCCATGCGCAGGCATCTGCAAGCCGGATGGTGGTTTCGCCATGCGGTTGCGGCCCGTGCCGATACGTTCGGCACACTGGAGCAGTTGCTGATCGATAGCGGCAGTAAGGACTCGCTGCTCACGGACCCCACGTCACCGGTCGTCTTCGAATCGGCCGTCGCCCTGCCATTTCGCCAGCGTGGATATCGAACCGTGTTCGTGTATGGCGGCGCGCGGACATGGCGCAACATCGACCGGATCGTGCGTCGGCAGGGTTTCGACGACGTCGTGACGCAGGCCGACATCGTCGCCCGATATCCTCACGCCGATGCAGACGGCTACGGCGTCTACGACGGTTACCTCTGGCGCTATGTTCACGACATGCTCGAAGACGCCGATGCACAGGGCCGGCCCCTGTTCGTGTTTGCGCTGACGACGGGCAATCGCTCGCCGTACCTCGTGCCTGACGACGCCGCAACGGGGCCGTTCGATCTGACGAAAGGCTGGCGCACGTCTCCCGCCGACGAAGTGGCCCGCGAAGCCCGTCAGCGCGGTATCCGGGCCTACCGGTATGCGATGGATTCGCTGGGGGATTTCATCGACCGTCTCAAGTATTCCCCCATGGGCTCGCGCACGATTCTGGCCGCGACCGGCGATCATCAGGCCCCCCAGTGGCGCAATGACGACAATGCGACGCTATCGCCTTTCGAGCAATACCACGTGCCGATCTATCTGCGCGTGCCCGCCGCCTATGCGAGCGCCGCGCGCCCGCGGCTCGACGACTTTGTCGGTCATCGCGATATTTTTCCGACGCTGTATCGCCTCGCGCTCTCGGACACCCCCTACGTGGGATTCGGCGAGCCGATGTTCGGTGACGTGCCCGCCGTGCGGCGTTACGCCGTCGCGCAGCAACGGTATCTGTTCTCGACGTCGGGCGCACTGGATCTGCGCAGTGGCGTGACGTACACGCACACGCAAGACGGCGATCCTGAATGGCTCAGACGGCAAGCTGCGAACGCGCGCGCGTCGCTCGCGCTCGCGGACTGGTTCAGTGAGATGCAGCGCCGTCAGGAGCCCTCGCTGCCGACGCCAATGCCAGCGCCAATGCCGGATTCATCCGTTCGGCAGCCCCTGCAACGACCGGGCCGATCCGACCGATAGAGCGAAAAAAAACCGCCGGACGCGCCGGCGGTTTTTCATGATTCGCAGCGAATCGGTCGGACGCGCTCAGACGCGATCTGCGACGATCAAACGCGTGCGCCGAAGTTGGGGTCGTTGCGATCGACACCTTCCTCTTCGTCCTTGTTGCTGTGCTTGATGAGGTCTTCTCGCTTCACGCCGAACCACATCGCAAGCGCGGCAGCCACGAACACCGACGAGTAGATACCGAACAGAATACCCACGGTCAGTGCGAGCGCGAAGTAATGCAGCGTCTGGCCGCCGAAGAAGAACATCGACAGCACCATCATTTCCGTACTGGCGTGGGTGATGATGGTACGGGACATGGTCGTCGTAATGGCATGGTCGATGACTTCCTGCACCGTCGCCTTGCGCATCTTGCGGAACGTCTCGCGAATCCGGTCGAAGATAACGACCGATTCGTTCACCGAGTAGCCCAGCACCGCCAGCACCCCTGCGAGCACCGCCAGCGAGAACTCCCACTGGAAGTAGGCAAAGAAGCCCAGAATGATCACCACGTCGTGCAAGTTGGCGATCACGCCGGCCACGGCGAATTTCCACTCGAAGCGGAACGACAGATAGATGATGATGCCCACGACCACGAAGGTGAGCGCCAGCAATCCGTCGGTGAACAACTCATGCCCGATCTGCGGACCGACGAATTCCACGCGCCGCAGCGAGACGTCGGGTGCGTCGGCCTTGAGCGCGGTCATCACGGCGTCGCTTTGCTGAGCGCTGGTGACCTGCTTGCCGTCCGGACCGTTCTGAATCGGCAGACGGATCATCACGTCGCGCGACGTGCCGAAGCTCTGCACCTGCACGTCGCGATACCCCAGCTTGCCGACTTCGCCCCGGATCTTCTCGAGATCGGCCGCCTGTGAGTAGGCCACTTCCATGACCGTACCGCCGGTGAACTCGATCGACAGGTGCAGGCCCCGCGTGAGCAGGAAGAACACCGCCGCTACGAACGTGAGCGCCGAAATAACGTTGAAGATCAGGGCGTGCCGCATAAACGGCACGTCTTTCTTGATACGGAAAAATTCCATGACTGTTTCCTCTCGCGCCTGCGGTTATTGCTCGCCTGCGTCCGGTGCGCTCGTCGCACCGTCCGGGCGCCAGACCTGACCGATCGCCAGCGATTTGAGCTTGCGACGGCCGCCGTACCACAGGTTGACCAGACCGCGCGAGAAGAACACGGCGGAGAACATCGAGGTCAGGATACCCAGGCAGTGAACCACCGCGAACGCGCGCACCGGGCCCGAACCGAACGCCAGCAGCGCCAGACCGGCGATGAGCGTGGTCACGTTCGAATCGAGAATGGTCGCCCATGCATGTTCGAAGCCCAGCGAAATTGCCTTTTGCGCCGATGCCCCGGCACGCAATTCTTCACGGATACGTTCGTTGATCAGCACGTTCGCATCGATGGCCATACCGAGCGTGAGCGCGATAGCGGCGATACCCGGCAGCGTGAGCGTGGCCTGCATCATCGAGAGGACGGCCACGAGCAGCAGCAGGTTGAACAACAGCGCGATGACCGAAAACACGCCGAACAGCATGTAGTACATCATCATGAACACGGCGATGGCGATCAGGCCGTACAGCACCGAGTCCACCCCCTTTTGCACGTTATCGGCACCGAGGCTCGGGCCGATCGTGCGTTCTTCGATGATTTCCATCGGCGCGGCGAGCGAGCCGGCGCGCAGCAGCAGCGCCAGATCGTTCGCGTTTTGTGCCGAGCCCATGCCGGTGATCTGGAAGCTCTGGCCCAGTTCGCTGCGGATGTTCGCGACCGTCAGCACCTCGCCCTTGCCCTTCTCGAACAGCACGATCGCCATCGGCTTGCCGATGTTGTCGCGCGAGACGTCGCGCAGCACACGGCCGCCGGCCGCGTCGAGCTTGATGTTGACCGAAGGTTGCTGGTGATCGTCGAAGCCCGCCGACGCGCTGGTGATGCGGTCGCCGCTGAAGATCACCTGGCGCTTGAGCATGACGGGCGCGCCATTGCCGTGCAGGAACAGTTCGTCCTGCGGCGGCACCGGCGTGTCCGCCGAGATGACGCGCGGGGCGTCCGGATCGGCCAGACGGGCTTCGAGCGTTGCGGTACGGCCGATGATGTCCTTCGCCTTGGCGGTGTCCTGCACGCCCGGCAATTGCACCACGATACGGTCCGGCCCTTCCTGCTGAATCACCGGCTCGGCCACGCCGAGTTCGTTCACCCGGTTATGCAGCGTGACGATGTTCTGCTTGACGGCGTTGTCCTGCACCGAGCGACGGGCCACTTCCGTAAAGGCGCCCACGACCTTGAACGTCCCGTTCGGGCCGGCTTGCGTGGTGTAGGACAGATCAGGCAGTCCGTCGGTGAGTGCGCCGCGGGCGCGATCGGCGTCCGCCTGCGAGCTGAAGGCCGCTTCGATGCCGTTGTCCGTGCGCGTCACGCCGTTGTGGCGGATGTTCTTGTCGCGCAGCAACGTGCGGGCATCGGCGGCCGCCGCGTCCAGACGCTTCGTGATGGCGCCGGCCATGTCGACTTGCAGCAGGAAGTGCACACCGCCACGCAGATCGAGGCCGAGATACATCGGCAGCGCGTGAATCGAGGTGAGCCAGCCCGGCGAGGCCGAGAGCAGGTTGAGCGCGACGACGTAGGTCGGATCGGTCGCGTCGGTGTTCAGTGCCGTCTGGAGAAGGTCCTTGGCGCGCAACTGCGTGTCGGTATCGGCAAAGCGGATACGCACGCTCGGGTTGTTGCCCGTGCTGTCGAACACCGCGCCGTTGTAGGCGATGTTCTGTGCCTTGAGCGCGTCTTCTGCGCGCGAAAGCGTCGAGGGATCGACCTTGACGGTCGCCTTGACGCTGGAAATCTGTACCGCCGGCGTTTCACCGAACAGGTTCGGCAGCGTGTAGAGCACCCCGATGGCAAGAGCCACCAGAATGACGATGTATTTCCAGAGAGGATAGCGATTCATAGCGGCGGGCTAGGGTGATGCCTCGTGGCAAACCGTGCTTCAGACCGTCTTGCACGGCGACGCGGTTCGTGTGGACCGGCGTCGCCATGCACTGCGGCCGCCGGTAAGGGCGGCCGCATGCGGTTGTGCGAAGGATCAGAGCGCCTTGATGGTGCCCTTCGGCAGCAACGTGGTGATTGCGCCCTTCTGCACGTTGATTTCGACGTTTTCTGCGATTTCAACGGTCACGAAGGTCTCGCCGACCTTCGAGATACGGCCAGCCAGACCGCCCGAGGTCACGACTTCGTCGCCCTTGGTCAGTGCGGCCAGCATGTTGCGGGTCTCTTTCTGACGCTTCATCTGCGGACGGATCATGATGAAGTACAGCACCACGAACATCAGCACGAGCGGCAGGAAGCTCATCAGGTTGCTGGTCGGGCTGGCGGCGCCTGCCGTCTGAGCGAAGGCTTCGGAAATCAGCACGTTCGGTTCTCCTTATGTAAGACGTGTAAAAGCCGCGTGTGCCGGTCGTCCGGACACGCGCGGCGTGTGTTTCGGTGCGAGGATGCAGCATCCAAGCCCGGCATTTTACCACTGCCCGACCCCGTTCCCGGGGGATTCGGCGCCCAAGTCAACCGCCTTCGGGCCCCGGCCACATCACTGCACGCCGCGCGCGCGATCGGCCTTGAACCTGGCGACGAACGCGTCGAACTGGTGCGCTTCGATGGCATCCCGGATTTCCTGCATCAGCGTGAGATAGTAATGCAGGTTATGAATGGTGTTGAGCCGCGCACCCAGAATCTCCCCGGCTCGCTGCAAGTGGTGCAGATAGGCGCGCGAGAAGTTTCGACAGGTGTAACAGCCGCAAGTTTCGTCCAGCGGGCGGGTATCGCTCTTGTGCGACGCGTTGCGAATCTTCAGATCGCCGAAGCGCGTGAAGAGCCAGCCGTTACGCGCGTTGCGCGTCGGCATCACGCAGTCGAACATGTCGACGCCGGCGGCCACCCCGGCCACCAGGTCTTCGGGTGTGCCCACGCCCATGAGGTAGTGGGGCTTGTTCGCCGGCAGGCGCGGCGCCACATGCTCGAGCACGCGCATCATGTCTTCCTTCGGCTCGCCGACCGACAGCCCGCCAATGGCATAACCGTGGAAATCCAGCTCGGACAGACCGGCAAGCGACTCGTCGCGCAAATGCTCGTACATGCCGCCCTGAACGATGCCGAACAGGGCGTTCGGATTTTCCAGCCGGTTGAATTCGTCGATGGAGCGCTTGGCCCAGCGCAGCGACATGCGCATGGACTGACCCGCTTCCACTTCCGTGGCAGGACGGCCATCGATCTCGTACGGCGTGCATTCGTCGAACTGCATGACGATGTCCGAGTTGAGCACGCGCTGGATCTGCATCGAGATTTCGGGCGACAGGAACAGTCGGTCGCCATTGACGGGCGACGCGAATTTCACGCCTTCCTCGCTGATCTTGCGCAGATCGCCGAGGCTGAATACCTGAAAACCGCCGGAATCCGTGAGAATCGGACGATCCCAGCCCATGAAGCGGTGCAGGCCGCCGTGCGCGGCGATCGTCTCCAGTCCGGGGCGCAGCCACAGGTGGAAGGTGTTGCCGAGAATGATCTGGGCGTTGTTTTCGACCAGTTCGGCCGGCGACATCGCCTTGACCGAGCCGTAGGTGCCCACGGGCATGAAGATGGGCGTCTCGACCACGCCATGGTTGAGCGTGACGCGCCCCCGGCGGGCTTGCCCGTCGGTGGTGATGAGTTCGAACTTGAGCATGTGTCGTGCGCCCCGGCACCACCGGCAAAACAAGCCGGCGCCCGCGCGGGACGTCATTAAAGTGGCCAGCGCCCCATGCGCGGCCAAGGCGGTATTGTACTTGGTTGCACGGCAGCGGATTCAAGGCCTCAGTGCCTCGCGCGCCCTGCCGGCGGGTTCACGCGGCCGCTTTCGGCGTGTCCTGCATTTCGACGCGCGAGAGGATCATCGCGTCGCCGTAGCTGAAGAAGCGGTAACGCTGTTCAATGGCATGGCGGTAGGCAGCACGGATCGTCTCCATGCCCGAGAACGCGGAGACGAGCATGAGCAACGTCGATTTGGGCAAATGGAAATTGGTAATCAGGCGGTCCACCACCTGGAAGCGGTAGCCCGGCGTGATGAAAATGTCCGTCTCGGCGCTGCCCGCACGCAGCGTGCCGGGGGCGCCGCCGGCGGCCAGCACGGCCTGTGCGCCGGACTCCAGCGCACGCATCGACGTCGTGCCCACGGCGATCACGCGGCCGCCGCGTGCGCGCGTGGCGGCAATGGCATCGACGAGCGCCGGCGTGATTTCATACCATTCCGAGTGCATCTTGTGCTCGCCGATGTTGTCCACCCGCACCGGCTGGAACGTGCCTGCGCCGACGTGCAGCGTCAGCGTGGCGCGTTGGACCTCGAGGGTGTCCAGACGGGCGAAGAGGTCATTGTCGAAGTGCAGACCGGCCGTCGGTGCGGCCACGGCGCCAGGGTTGCGGGCGTAGACGGTCTGATAGCGTGTTTCGTCGGCGGCGTCGGCGTCGTGCTCGATGTAGGGCGGCAGCGGCAGGCGACCGTATTTTTCCAGCAGCGTGTAGCAGTCGTCGGGAAAGTGCAGCGTATAGAACGGCTCGACGCGTTCGCCAACCGTCACTTCGAAGGCATCCGCCAGACGCAGCACCGTGCCGGGCGCCGGGCTCTTGCTCGCGCGGATCTGGGCCAGCGCCGTGCGGGCGTCGATCACCCGCTCGACGAGCACTTCGATCTTGCCGCCGCTCGCTTTCTGACCAAACAGGCGCGCCTTGATGACGCGTGTGTCGTTGAACACGAGCAGGTCGCCCGGGGCGAGCAGGCCGGGCAGATCGGCGAAGTGCCGATCGTACAGGTGCGGCGGCGTGACGCTGCCGTCGACCTCCAGCAGACGACTGGCAGTACGCTGCGCGAGCGCGGTCTGCGCGATCAGTTCGGGCGGCAGGTCGAAATCGAAATCGGAAAGGGTATACATCAGCGTTTACAATGCGTAGCAACCGACATTTTACTTGGGTTCGTCCAAACGCTCCCCAAGCCTCGACTCAGCGACTGCATGACCGAACGCAGAATGCCCGCCACCGCGCCTGACGACGCCTCCGCCGACCTCGTGGATCTTGCCGACGCCGCAAGCCCGCAGGCCGAGGTCGCCGAGCGTCCCGCAGCGAAATCCGCCAGGCGCGGCGCGACGCGCGACGCCCGGGGGGCGCGCGCAGATGCGAGTGCGGACGCCGTCGAGGTCACGTCGAAATCGCCCAAAGGCGCAAAGCCGGCGAAAGACGGGAAGGAAGCAAAGGGTGCAAAGGACGCAAAAGGCGCCAAGCCTGCCGCAAAAAAAGCCGCCGGCAGCGCAGACAAACTCGCCAAGCTCGGCCTGAAGCGCGACATCGACCTGATCCTGCATTTGCCGATGCGCTACGAGGACGAAACGACGCTGCGCAAGATCGGCGAAGTGCTGCCCAGCGAGCTTGCCCAGGTCGAGGGCGTGGTGACGTCGAGCGACGTCGCTTACCGTCCGAGACGCCAATGGGTGGTACGCATCGCCGACGACGGCCACGAACTGGTGCTGCGTTTTCTGAATTTTTACGGCAGTCAGCAAAAGCAGCTCGCCATCGGTACGCGTGTCCGTGTGCGCGGTGAAGTGCGTGGCGGGTTCTTCGGGCTGGAGATGGTGCACCCCGCGTATCGCGTGGTGCAGGACGCCGCCGCGCCGTTGCCGGCGTCGCTCACGCCGGTATATCCGAGTGCGGCGGGCTTATCGCAGGCGTACCTGCGCAAGGCGATCCACAACGCGATGGATCGCACGCCGCTGCCCGAATTACTGCCGCCCGGATTGCTGCAAGACGCCATCGGTCCCGATCATCCGCTCCCGGCGCTGGCCGATGCCGTGCGTCTGCTTCATGCGCCGCCGCCGAACGTCTCGGAGACGGCGCTCATGGAGCGCTCGCACCCGGCGTGGCTACGCATCAAGTGCGAGGAATTGCTCGCCCAGCAACTCTCGCTAAAGCGGGCACAGGCGGCGCGTCGGCGTCTGCGTGCCCCGGCCCTTGGCGAGCACGTGCCGGGCGGTTTGCTCGAACGTTTCGAAGCGGCACTGCCGTTTCGCCTGACGGGGGCGCAGCAGCGCGTGTGGGCCGAGATTCGTGCCGATCTGGCCGAGGCGCATCCCATGCAGCGTCTGCTGCAAGGTGACGTCGGCAGCGGCAAGACGATCATCGCCGCACTGGCGGCGGCACAGGCCATCGATGCGGGATTTCAGGCCGCCATCATGGCGCCCACGGAGATTCTCGCGGAGCAGCACCTGCGCAAACTGTCGGCGTGGCTCACGCCGCTCGGTGTCGAGGTGGCATGGCTCGCCGGCAGCATGAAGGCGAAGGAAAAGCGCGAAGCGCTGGCGCGCGTGGCCAGCGGCGAAGCGCAACTGGTCATTGGCACGCACGCCATCATTCAGGACACGGTCACGTTCGCCCGACTGGGCATGGCGGTGGTGGACGAACAGCATCGCTTCGGCGTGGCGCAGCGACTCGCGCTACGCAGCAAGATGCAAACGGCCGGCATGGGCCCGAACGCCATGCCGCATCAATTGATGATGAGCGCCACGCCGATCCCGCGCACGCTCGCCATGACGTACTACGCCGACCTCGACGTCTCCGTCATCGACGAATTGCCACCCGGACGCAGTCCCGTCGTGACGAAGCTCATCAGCGACACACGCCGCCCCGAGGTGATCGATCGGGTGCGCGCGGCGGCGCTTGCCGGACGTCAGGTGTACTGGGTATGTCCGCTGATCGAAGAGAGCGAAGCGCTGCAATTGCAAACGGCTGTGGACACCCACGCGCAACTGGTCGCGGCCCTGCCGGAGTTGCGCGTCGGCCTCGTGCACGGACGCCTGTCGCCCGCCGAGAAGGCGGCCGTGATGGACGACTTCACTCGCGGCGATACCCATCTGCTCGTGGCCACGACGGTGATCGAAGTCGGCGTGGATGTCCCGAATGCGTCTCTCATGGTGATCGAACACGCCGAGCGCTTCGGCCTCGCGCAGTTGCATCAGTTGCGTGGTCGCGTCGGTCGCGGCTCGGCAGAGTCCGTGTGCTTGCTCATGTATGCCTCGCCGCTGTCGATGGGCGCGAAGGCCCGCTTGCAAACGATGCGTGAGACGACCGACGGCTTTGTCATCGCGCGGCGAGATCTGGAAATCCGCGGTCCCGGCGAGTTTCTCGGGGCGCGTCAGTCAGGCGCGGCGATGCTGCGCTTCGTCGATCTGAATGAAGACGCCTGGATGATTCCGGGCGCGCAAGCGGCCGCCGAGGCACTGCTGAAGTCGCATCCGGGCGCGGTGGCCGCACATCTTGAGCGTTGGCTTGGCGCGCGCGAAGACTATCTGAAGGCCTGAGGGTCAGCGCGCCCGCGCGTCACCCTTTGCATGATCTTCGCCGCGCGGGTGCGGCGGGGCGGGAAGATGACGGCAAGGACGTCGTCCGAAAACGGGCATTTGCCGTCCGGTTGTGCTATAAAAAACAAAATCTATCGATTGCAGTCATTCGATTAATTTACACAGGTTAGGACGACATGACCCTCACGGAACTCAAGTACATCGTGGCGGTGGCGCGAGAACGCCATTTCGGTCGCGCGGCGGAAGCCTGTTTCGTCAGCCAGCCGACGCTCTCGGTGGCCATCAAGAAGCTCGAAGACGAGTTGAACGTACAAATTTTCGAGCGCGGTGCTGCCGAAGTGAGCGTGACGCCCCTCGGCGAGCAGATCGTCGCTCAGGCGCAGCGCGTGCTCGAACAGACCATCGCCATCAAGGAAATTGCCAAGCAGGGGCGCGATCCGCTCGCAGGTCCGCTGCGTCTGGGCGTGATCTATACCATCGGACCGTATTTGCTCCCGGCGCTTGTCAAGCAAATGATCGAGACCACGCCGCAGATGCCGCTGATGCTGCAAGAGAACTACACGCTCAAGCTCATCGAGTTGCTCAAGCAAGGCGAAATCGATGCGGCCATCATGGCGCTGCCGTTCCCGGAGAGCGGGCTGATGGTGCGCCCGCTTTACGACGAGCCGTTCGTCGTGGCGCTGCCGCGCTCGCACCCATGGGCCGGCCGCGAGCATATCGACGCAGGCGATCTGAAGCAGGAGACGATGCTGCTGCTCGGCAGCGGCCATTGCTTCCGCGACCATGTGCTCGGTGTCTGCCCGGAGTTGATGCGTTTCTCGCAGAATGCCGACGGTATCCAGAAAACGTTCGAAGGCTCGTCGCTGGAGACGATTCGTCATATGGTCGCCAGCGGCGTCGGCATCACCGTGTTGCCGAAGACGTCCGTACCCGAGACGCAGGCCCCGGACAGCTTGCTGAGTTACGTGCCGTTCTCGGCGCCGGTGCCGGACCGTCGTGTCGTGCTCGCGTGGCGCAAGAGCTTCACCCGTCTGCCGGCCATCGAGGCGGTGGCACAGGCGATCGCCAGATGCGACTTGCCGGGCGTTATTCCTCTCGATCTGCCGGCGACATCCAACTGATCGGCTAACAGGTCGGTCCGTCGCGACCGACCTGGGGCTTTCGCCATATTCGGCATCGCTTGCCCCATCGGCCCCCTCGGCCTCGCGCGATATCCCGATGCATGATCTCCCCTGATCACGCGATAACCGGGTCATCCGCTTCAGTCCCTACACCAACGCATACGCCGCTGCCTCGTGCCGCGGCGTATTGCTTTTGCCTATGGCATATATAAAAACGATTAATTCGACCGTTTCAATTAAAATAATTAATCTAGTGTCACGCGTTCGACGGCGATGTCGCCGAGCGGTCCGCGTCATCGGACACCGATGAACGCCCCCGTAGAACGACCCATTCGAAGGTGCCGCGATGACCCATCTCAAAGCCTATTTGCACGACATCGAGACCACGCTGGAACAAGTCCTTGCCGACTTCGCGCTGATGGGCGCTTAAGCCCGGAAGCCTGGAAGCCGGGAAGGTTTCGGGGAACGATTGCCTGCCCGGAAAGCAGCCATCAGAAATCAGGAAACAGGAGAGCGTCACATGTCCGATACGAAGAAACTCACGACTGCCGCCGGTGCGCCGGTCGCCGACAACCAGAACACGCAGACGGCTGGCCCGCGCGGCCCGGCACTCTTGCAGGACGTCTGGCTGATCGAAAAGCTGGCTCACTTCGACCGTGAAGTGATTCCCGAGCGTCGCGTTCACGCGAAGGGCTCCGGCGCGTTCGGCAAGCTGACCATCACGAACGACATTACGAAGTACACGCGCGCTCGTGTGTTCGAATCCGTCGGCAAGGAAACGCCCGTGTTCCTGCGATTCTCGACCGTGGCGGGCGAGCGCGGCGCGGCCGACGCCGAACGCGATGTGCGCGGCTTTGCCCTGAAGTTCTACACGGACGAAGGCAACTGGGATCTGGTGGGCAACAATACGCCGGTGTTCTTCATTCGCGACGCCCTCAAATTCCCGGACTTCATCCATACGCAAAAGCGCGATCCGAAGACCAACATGCGAAACCCGACGGCGGCGTGGGACTTCTGGTCGCGTTCGCCGGAATCGCTGCATCAGGTGACCATCCTCATGAGCGATCGCGGCATTCCGAAGAACTACCGCCAGCAGCACGGCTTCGGCTCGCACACTTTCAGCTTCATCAACGCGGCCAACGAGCGCTTCTGGGTCAAGTTCCACTTCAAGTCGATGCAGGGTGTCGAGAACATCACGAATGCCGAGGCGGCGCAACTCGTGGGTGACGATCGCGAGAGCCATCAGCGCGATCTGTTCGAGGCTATCGAGGCCGGTAACTTTCCGCGCTGGCGCATGCAGGTGCAGGTGATGCCGGAGGCAGATGCCGCGACCTATCGCTTCAATCCTTTCGACATTACGAAGGTATGGCCGCACGGCGATTACCCGCTGATCGACGTGGGCGTGCTGGAACTCAACCGGAATCCGGAGAACTATTTCGCCGAGGTGGAGCAGGCGGCGTTCAATCCGGGCAATGTGGTGCCGGGTATCGGCTTTTCACCCGACCGGCTGTTGCAGGGGCGTCTGTTCTCCTACGGCGACACGCAGCGCTATCGCCTCGGGGTGAATCACAACGCGATTCCGGTCAATGCGCCGAAGTGCCCGTTCCATCACAGCTTCCATCGCGACGGCGCGATGCGCGTGGACGGCAACCTTGGCGGCGCGCCGAACTACGAGCCGAACCGGTACGGTGCGTTCGCAGAGCAGCCGGCGTATCGCGATCCGCAGCAGGCGGTGGGAGCGGTCGCCGATCGTTTCGATCATCGTGACGATGACGACTATTATTCACAGCCGCGCGCGCTGTTCCAACTGTTCGACGATGGTCAGAAAGCGCGTCTGTTCGGCAACATCGCGGCGTCGATGCAAGGCGTGCCGGACGATGTCGCCGAGCGCCAGATCGGACACTTCGCGAAGATCGATCCGGCGTACGCGCAGGGCGTGATCGCGGCCCGCAAGGCGCTGGCGAAGTAGGGTCCGAGGCCCTTTGTCGGACGTCGGCAAAGCGTACATCACCCGCAATATCAGGCGGCCGGCCAGAACGCGCGGATCGCTGCGACGCCGTAAGCGCCCGCGTTGCGAGCGCTGGCGAGTGTCTCGGCGCGCATGCCGCCGAGTGCGAACACCGGCAGCGGCGTCGTTGCGGCGAGGGCGGTGAACGCAGGCCAGCCGAGCGGTGTCGCATCCGGATGCGTGGCCGTCGCGAGAACAGGCGACAGCGTGACGAAGTCGAGGCCGAGCCGCGTGGCTTGCGCAAGCTGTGTCGCGTCGTGACAGGCGGCGCTCACGCGTTTCCAGCCTGACGGGCGCGTCTCGCATGCCATGAGGCGAGCGCTGGTGAGATGCCAGCCGTCGGCCTGCGGCACCGTGCCGTCGGTGGCGCCCAGCCAGCGATCCGCCACGTCATGCGGCGGGTTGAGGATGAGTTGCGCATCGGCGGCGTGTGTCAGCGCCAGAGCGCTCTCGGCCAACGCGCGATAACCGTCCGCATCGAGCGAGCGATTACGAAGTTGTACGAGACGTATGCCGCGCGCGAGCGCCTGCGCGAGTTGCGAGGCAAAAGCCGCAATCTGCGCACGCGAAGCGATATCCGGTGTGACCAGAAGCTGGCGCGGCAGCGCAGGCAAGTCGGGCTGGCCGTGCGGCGTGGTGTCATGAGTGATGGCGCTCTCGCGCGACGTTCCGGCAGGACGTATGGGCATCGACGGATAGTGGGCGGCGCGATCGATGCACTCGATGCAATCGATGCAATCGACGCGCCCGGACGCGTTGGCGGAATCATTCGGAATGTGCGAAGTGTAACCGGAATGGCGCAACGAACGTCTTGCGGAAAGTACGGAGGGCGGTGTGGGGGAGGGCGTCGTCGCACGGTGTCGTGGCGAAAGCGAGCCACGCAGAGCGCAAAGTTCGCCGCTCACCGCTTCCGGTCGATCGGCATTTTTTTAGTGTGCCTCGGCGCGGCGTCGCCAGGCAGCAACGCAATTGGAGTCAATCATGGCAAAGCAACGTCAGGCAACAGGTCAGACAAGCAACGTCGTCACCCCCACGGCGGCCACCGTGGCGCGCGTGAACATCGGCATCAGCGACAAGGATCGCAAGCGTATCGTGCAAGGGTTGAGTCACCTTCTGGCCGACACGTACACGTTGTATCTGAAGACGCACAACTTTCACTGGAACGTCACCGGCCCGATGTTCAACACGCTGCATCTGATGTTCGAAGGTCAGTACAACGAACTCGCGACGGCCGTGGATCAGATCGCCGAGCGCATTCGGGCGCTGGGCTACCCGGCACCGGGCACCTACAAGGAATTTGCCAAGCTATCGTCGATTCCCGAAGCCGAGGGCGTGCCTGTGGCCGAGGAAATGATTCGTCAACTCGTCGAAGGTCAGGAGGCGGTCACGCGCACGGCGCGCGGCATCTTCCCGATCGTCGATGCCGCCTCGGACGAGCCGACCGCCGACCTGCTGACGCAGCGCATGCAACTGCACGAGAAAAACGCATGGATGCTGCGTAGCTTGCTCGCGTGACGTGTCGGCTGTGGCGCTGTCTGCGGCGGACGTCGTCCGTTCCGGCAGGTAGACATGCGCCGCGTCCACTCAGGGGGCACCCGTAGGTGCCGGGCTCACGCGCCCGCGCCACACCGGCGCGGGCGTTTTTCACTGGCGTCGCGCCGTCGGGCGATTCCCATGGCGTGCGGTCTCTTCGCTATCGGACGAGAAGGGCAATAGAGAAAGGGTGCACTCTGCGGTGCACTCCAGTACACTCGCCGGATGCCCTTCGACTGGCTCGCCCGAAATCTCCTCGTCAGCCTGTTCCTGCCGCCCGCCAATGTGCTGGTGCTCGCAGGGCTGGCGTTCGTCCTGTGGCGGCGCTGTCCTCGTATCGGGCGGGTGCTGGCGGTTGTGGCTGTGCTTGCGCTTTGGGGGCAGGCGATGCCGTGGGTCGGCCAGTGGCTTTCCCGTCCGCTTGAAGTCGGTAAGGCGGTCGATCCGAAGACGTTCGACACCTCATTGGCGGTGCCCGGCAGCGCCGCAACGCGGGCGCAGGCCGTTGTGATTCTGGGGGGCGGCATGAGCTTTGGCTCGCCGGAGTTCGGACGCGAGAATGCTGTGGATCTGAGCGAGGCGACGCTCGCTCGGGTGCGCTACGGTGCGTTTCTTGCGCGTCGTGCCCAATTGCCCGTGCTGGTCTCCGGCGGCAGTCCCACTGGGCGCGCGGCCGAGGCGCCCATCATGGCGCAGGTCGCGACCGACGAGTTCGGCGTGCCGGTGCGCTGGGTCGAAGGACAATCGTTGAACACGGCGCAAAACGCCATTTTCAGTGCGCGCATGCTGAGCAACGTCGGCGTGTCGCGCATCTATCTGGTCACGAGCGCCTGGCATATGCGCCGCGCTCGTGAGCAGTTCGAGCGGGCCGGTCTGACGGTGGTACCCGCACCGTGTTGCCATGCCATGACGCTCGAACCGGACACCGTTCCCGGCTGGTGGCCAACCCTCGAAGGCATGCGCATGACACGTGCGGCGTTGCGCGAGTGGATGGCGCTCGGCGTGGGGCACTGAGCGGATGGCCGTTCGCCGGGCGCCACGAATTTCGTGCATCGCGGGCGGAACACAGCAGGATTTTCCGGAGTCATTGCCCACGTCAGTGCGTGGGTGCAGGCTCCCTGAATGGCTAACCCTAACGAGAGAGACGTATGAAGACAAAAGCTGTCCTGAGCGTTGAAGACGTGCAGAAGATCAACGCGGCCGCCGTCGCAGAAGCGAGCGCAAACGGCTGGAATGTGTGCATCACCATTGTTGACGACGGCGGCCACGCCCTGTCGCTGTATCGCATGGATGGTGCGGCCCCCAGCACGGCCATGATGTCGCTCGGCAAGGCGCAGACGTCGGCTGTCGGCCGTCGTGAGAGCGGCGCCTTCGAAGAGATGATCAATGGTGGGCGCTTCGCATTCCTGAGCGCACCGAACACTGCCATGCTCGAAGGCGGCGTGCCCATCATCGTCGACGGTAACGTGATCGGCGCAGTAGGCGTGTCGGGGGTGAAGTCGGCGCAGGATGCGCAGATCGCCCGCGCTGGCATCGCCGCCGTTACTGGCGCATAACCTGTCAGTAATCGCCAGTGATGTGCCCATAACCCCGCCCACGCGGGGCTCGTGTATTGCCGGGTCGTCGTGGCCCGGCGGGCGTCGGGAACGAAAAAGCATCGTCAATGAACATTGGCGATGCTTTTTTTGTCTGTGCGCAAAGCGTGCACCCAAAGAAAAACCCGTCCTCTCGAACGGGTTAAGGGCTTGTCAGGCCGGTTGGCACAACCTGAGGCTTGGCAGGTCGCGCCACGAGGAGAACATCAATGAAACCGGCGTGGACGGACAAAAAAGCGGTTTGGCTGGCGCGCAACGCAGGTAGAGAGGGGCTTGCCGTAACTACATGGGATCGCGTTGCGTTCGCTGGCTACTGCCAAACACCTCTTAGGCGAGGTGGTCCCCACAAAACTCGGTGAAGGCGGCGGCAAGGTCGTGGTCTCGCCGCCGCCAAAATACGTTATGTCCGTTTGTACCGCTGTTTTCCGTCTTACTTCGTCAGGATCAGTTTGCCGTAGCGCGTAGCGCGCAGTTGGTAAGTCTGTCCGTTGTGCAGGATGTTCACGCACTGCGTGCCCTGCAACAGGTGATCGCTCGTCAGCACACGGCCATTAGGCGGGCTGACCGGCTTGCCGGCCGCCGGGCTGGCCACCGGCGTACGCGACACCGAAAGCGTGCGGCGCGGTGCCGTGGCGGGCGTGGTCTCGTGGGCAGTGGTGTGGCTTGCGGTCATCTCGCTCATCCGTGTGGCTGACTGTGAGAAGAATCTTAAATGAGAATCATTCCCATTTGTATTTGAATTTGACTATCGGATGTTGGGTTTGGTAGTTCCTGGCTAATTTGGATTGGCCGGACGGTGTCTTCCTCGTCCGGCCGTCGTCTGACCCAACGGGCGCAAACGTAGCGCCCGCGGGGGATCAGCCGAGTTCGCCCTGCTCGGCGAGTTCGCGAATGCGGCGGACCGTGTCGATGTCGGCTTCGCGGTAGGCCGATTTCACAAACTCGCTGTAACGCGTGTCGGCAGTCGCCGCATCCTCCGGCAGCGTTGTGCTGTACGTGAATCGCACGAAATAGTGCGTCGGATTCGGTTCTTCGATACGCATCGTCAGGGTGCCGCCCGCGTGTGCATCGGTTGCCGCCGTCTCATAGCGTACGGCCTCCTGCGCTTCGAAGACGACGCGGTCGAGCACCACGGTCTGGCCGAAGCGAAGCTCGCGATCGAGCGTGGTCTCGGTGCGCTCGTGCATGATGCATTCATCGAGTCCCAGCACGAACGCCTGCGGCTGTTCGGCGCGCAGCACGAGGCCACGCCACAGTTGGTCGCGCGTGAGTGCGAGGGTTAACGGGTTCAGGAGGTCGTTGACCTCGATCAGGTGTTCGTACTGCAAGACTATTTCCCCTTAAATGCTGTAAATCGCTTCGGGTCGAAGCGGCCGGCGCGCGCGTGGCGCACCGGCTCGGCACCCGGCGTTACTCGACCAGCGAACTCTCGATGGCCACAGTGCCCGACAGCACCTTGTGAATTGGGCACGCATTCGCGATTTCCAAGAGGCGTTGACGCTGTTCCTCGGACAAGTCGCCCGCCAACTCGATCTTGCGGGTAATTTGCGTCGTACCGACGGGCGGCTTGCCGTCCGGATTCATCGCCAATGTCACTTTCACATCCTTGAGCGGCCATTCCTTGCGTCGCGCATACATGTGCAACGTGATCGACGTGCATGCCCCGAGGCTCGAGAGCAGCAATGCTGCCGGCGCCGGACCCAAATCGCCGCCGCCGAGCGTTTCGGGCTCGTCGGCGATCCACTCGTGCTTGCCGTCCGACAGATGGGTGGTGTATCCCGCGGCGCCCAGATGGGCGGTGACAATCGCTTCTGCGGCCATGGTGGCTCCTTTATCCGCTACGTCTCGAACGGTCTGATGGGTTTCAATGAAAGCGGCCCGACGAAATTTGGGCCACTCCACGCGCTGCTCACTCTGAGTGTCATTGTGACCGAATTTCGCCGGGCCGTCGGGATTGACGCGAACCGCTGGCCCGCGCCATGACGCCGGGACCCGCCATGCGCGCAAGGCTCAAGAGGTGCGCGAGACCGACGCCGGGATATGCCCCATGCGTCCTGCCTGAAAGTCGAGGATCGCCTGACGAATCTCGCTCTCCGTGTTCATCACGAACGGGCCGTAACGTGCCACCGGCTCGCCCAGCGGCCTGCCGCCGATGAGCAGAAACGACAGCGGGGTGTCACCGTCGTTACGCACCGTCACGCCTTCGCCCTGCGTGCCGAACACGACCATCTGATGCGCCTTCGCGGCGGTGGCTTCCGGACCGAAGTGGCCTTCGCCGTCGATCACGTAAGCGAACACGTTGAAGTCGGCAGGCACCGGGTGATCCAGCAGCGCCTGCGGTTCCAACGTGAAGTGCTGATACAGGATCGGCGTGCGTGTCTCGATGGCGGCGCGCGTACCCAACGCCTCGCCGGCGATCACCCGTACCCAGACCTTGCCGTCGTCGCTCGTTGCCGTGGGAATACCGGCTGCCGGCAGTTCCTGATAGCGGGGCGTCATCATCTTGTCGGCACTCGGCAGATTCACCCACAACTGGAAGCCGTGCATCTCGCCGCCACGCTGCTGAAACGCGTGCGACGGCTCTTCCGAGTGAATGACGCCGGCGCCCGCCGTCATCCACTGCACGTCGCCCGGGGTGAGCTTGCCTGCATGACCTTGCGAGTCACGGTGTTCCATCTCCCCGGCCAGCAGATAGGTAACGGTCTCGAAGCCGCGATGCGGATGATCGGGCGCGCCCTTGGCGTCGCCGGGGGCGACTTGCATCGGCCCCATTTCGTCGAGCAGCAGGAACGGATCGAAATCCATCATCATGCGCGTCGGAAACGGACGGTTGACGTGAAAGCCGGCGCCTTCCTGCGTTTGCGCAGCCGTGAAGACGCGGGCTACCGGACGGGCGTAGGTGGTGCTCATGGGGGAATCTCCTGTGAGGATGCGCGCCGCAATCGGGAAGTGTGGCGTTGTGGCATCCATTGTCATGTCCCCACTATATCGGGGTGAGCCGCCCCGGGAGTAGTCCGTAACGCAGGAAGGATTGTTACCGGATTGGAACAGTCGGCGACAAGACGGAGAAAAAGAGCAGATTTTGGGATCGCACAGACGAAAAAAAGCGCGGTGACCGGCACCGCGCCTGAGCGTCTGCGATTCGCGAATATCCCGGACTTACTTGGCCGGTTCGGTCACGAAGCCGAGCTTGGTCACGCCCGCCGTCTGTGCCTCGGAGAGTACCTTGGCGACGCTTTCGTAACGCACGCTCTTGTCGGCGAACAAGTGCAGTTCCGGCTGCGGCTGCGCTTCGGCAGCCTGCGCCAGACGCGCCTTGAGCGTAGCGTCGTCGATCTGCTGCTTGTCCCAGAAGACGCTGCCGTCCGCCTGGATCGACAGGTCGACCTTGGCAGGCTTGGTGTCTTCGGGCTGGCTGCTTGCCTGCGGCAGGTCGAGTTTGACCGCGTGATTGAGCACCGGCAGTGTCACGATGAAGATGATCAGCAGCACCAGCATGACGTCGACGAGCGGCGTCATGTTGATCTCGCTCATCATGGCGTCATCGGCACCGTCGTCGCTGCTGTATGAACCCATAGCCATAGCAAACTCCTTCTCTTGCGCGGCGGCTTAGCTGGCGCTGGCCGACGTGGACTTGCGCACCGGCGTGACGTTGCTGGCGAACTGCGTCGAATGCACGCTGGCGCCCGTCAGGAAATAGCCGTGCAGGCTATGCGCGAAGCGGTTGAGCTTCGAGACGATGCCCTTGTTGGCGCGGGTCAGTGCGTTAAAGCCCAGCACGGCGGGAATGGCGACGAACAGACCGAAGGCGGTCATGATCAGCGCTTCGCCCACGGGGCCGGCCACCTTGTCGATAGTCGTCTGGCCCGATGCGCCAATGGCGAGCAGGGCGTGGTAGATGCCCCACACCGTGCCGAACAGACCGACGAACGGCGACGTCGAGCCGATCGAGGCCAGCATGGCCAGACCGCTTTGCAGGCGCGAGACCGTGTCGTCCACCGAGTTCTTCAGCGCGCGCGTGATCCAGTCGCTCACGTCCATCTTGTCGTGCAGGTGGGGCTGGCTCTGGCGATGGTGCTCGGCGGCGTCCTGACCGGCGAGGGCGAGGGCCAGGAACGGGTTGTTCTGACCCGATTCGCCCAGCTTTTGCAGGCCGGCGGAGAAATTCTCCGAGTGCCAGAAGTCCGGCTCGGCGGTGCGCGTAAGACGGCTCAGACGGAAAACCTGCGTGCCCTTGATGATGATGACCGTCCAGGACAGCACCGACATCACCAGCAACACGATCGCAATGGCGCGGGTGACGAAATCGCCCTGCGACCAGACGTGGCTCAAACCATACTCTTGCATTTTTCGTTCCTCGGAAGATCCAGGTAGATCGTTAATCGTTCAGATTGAAGTTAAACGGTTTGGTCGCCGCGGCTTCGACCGCGCGGCCACCTTGCATCGGAGGGGCGCAGCGCATCGCGAGTGCGGCGGTGCGCGCTGCCTGATCGAGACGGGGGAAACCGCTCGACTTGACGACATTGGCGCTCGAGACAACGCCCCGTGTGTCGATCACGAGACGCAACGTCACGATGCCTTCTTCGCCGACGCGGCGCGATTGCGTCGGGTAGACCACGCGCGGCTCGTCGCACTTCACGGCCAAACCTTCAATCGGGCCGGACGGCGCGGGAGCCGGGGCTGGCGCGGGCGGTGCCGGCGGCGTGGGCGCCGCTTGCTGCACCGGCTCCGGCGTCGTTTGCTGTGGCGGCGCGACCGGTTCGGCCTTTTGCGTGATGGCGTTCTTGGGTTGCTCGCGCGGCTTCGGCGGCGGGGGGGCGACCTTTGGCTTGGGCGGTTCCGGCTGCGGCTTGGGCGGCGCGGGTTGCGGCGGCGTCGGGGCGGGCGTGAGCGGAATGATCGTGGCGGTAAACGTCGTCGGCTCGATCGTCGCCTTTTCAGGTTCGTTGCGCAGGTGCGACAGACCGACCAGAGCGGCAATGTGAACGACGACGATGGCTGCGGCAATCGCGATGGCGCGCGGCGACGTCAGCGGATCGCGAAATTGCGTGAGTGCAAGGCCTGATTCGGGCACGGCGGGGGACACGGCGGTCGACATGATAACGGCTAGGGTACGCTAATTTGCGGCAATGAACGCTCAGAGCAGTGAGAGCAGCCAATCGTGCCCCGGGCGTGCCCGGCATGCCGGGGGCGCGAAGCCTCGGTGTTCGGCACCGCCGGACGTACGATCAAAGGAAAACCGCGCCAGGAGGCGCGGTCGGCGAACACAGTCAATCGGCAACCGTGCGCAAACTCACCTTCGAAACAGGAAAAACGACAAACACAGCGTCGAAACAAAGCCAATCAGGAGTTCCATCCGACACCTCCAGGGTGACAAGTCGCTGGCTGGCACGTGACGCCGCATGACGTCTGGCTGGCTCCGTTGCCTCGTGACCTGCTGGGCGGTCACGCCGGCGAGATTCCAAAAATTCGGAAACACAAAGCGGAAACACAAAGGCGAGGACATGCCTCGCCGTGGAAAGTCGAACGCTCAGGCCGCGAGCGCGAGTTCCTGACGCATCACCACGACTTCCGTCGTCGTCTCGACGCTGGCGGACTGGCAGCAGCCACCGCACGAGCGACCACAGCACGGCGTGGCGCCGGTCACCATTTCCTGAACGTACGGACCGCACTTGCCGCAGCACAGCGCAACGCCGAGGTCGATCTGAAGATCTTCCATCGTGGTGGCGCCGGCATCGAGGCAAGCCTTGATCTGACGGTCGGAAACGGATTTACATACGCAGACGATCATGGTGAAAACGTCAAAATGTAACACTAATGAGAATAATTATTATTTAAGTTGACGTCTTTTGCAAGCGCCATCGACCTATCCCATGGCACGCGCAGGGATATACGGAAATGATGTCAGGCGGGAATGATGGGAAGGTTGGGGGCAACCTTCGAGGTGCCCCCGAGCCGGTATCGCGCTCAGGCCAGACCGGCCGCGCCTTTCGCGGGCATCTGCAAGTCGATCGACGCCGCCGCCTCAGGGATTTCGACCGTCGCGACGCGCGGGACATTCGTGAGCAGACGGTCCGCCATCGTCTGAAGGGCATTCGCGTTGGCGGTCGTAACCAGCTGAAGGCCGCCGGTGAGGCCATCGGGCGCCAGCAGATCGTCGGCCTCAAGTCGGCGTTGAAGCTGACGCGCGATGGCCGCGCCGGTGTCGACGAGCGTGAGCGCCGTGCCGAACTGACGCTCGATGGCCGGGATCAGGAATGGGTAATGGGTGCAACCCAGCACGAGTGTGTCGGCGCCCTGCGCCACCATCGGCGCAATGTACTTATCGAGCAACGCCACGACATTCGACGAGTCGACGTCGCCCGCCTCGATACATTCGACCAGCCCATGCCCCGGCTGGCAAAGAAAACGTTGGCCTTGTGCGGTATGCCGTGCGAGCAGATCGGCGAAGCGTGCGCTGCGCAGCGTCGCCGCCGTGGCCAGGACGCCGATGACCCCGCTGCGCGAGGCGGCCGCCGCGGGCTTGATGCCGGGCTCGACACCGACCACGGGCCACGATCCGTCGGCACGCAACGCCGCGACCCCATGGGCTGTGGCGGTGTTACAGGCGACGACAAACGCCTTCGCGCCATGCTCGCGGACCCATCGGCCGATGGCGAGGCTGCGTTGTTCGAGGAATGCGTCGGGGCGTTCGCCGTAGGGGGCGTAACGGGCGTCGGCGACATACAGCAGCGACTCGTGCGGCAACAGGGCACGTACGGCCTGCAAGACGGAGAGGCCACCGAGGCCGGAATCGAAGACGCCAATCGGCGCGTTGGAGGGCATGGCAAATGAAAAAGGGCCGGCAAATGGCCGGCCCCGAAATTCTAGCGCAAAGCTCGCAAACCGATATCGAGGGATGACGGGGCGACGATGCGCGTTTCTTATCTGGGTTTCGCGGGGTGTCGGGCTTATTCTTCGAACGACGCCATGCCCGACTGCTGGTAATTCTGAAGACCGACCTTGCCGATGAGTTCGATCTGCGTTTCCAGCCAGTCGATGTGCTCTTCGGTGTCGTGCAGGATCTCGTTGAAGATCTCGCGGGAGACGAAGTCCTTCACGCTTTCGCAGTGAGCCACGCCTTCCTTGCAGGTCTTCTGCGAGAGGTATTCGAGCTTCAGATCGCACTGAAGAATTTCTTCGGTGTTCTCACCGATGAGCAGCTTGTGCAGATCTTGCAGGTTCGGCAGGCCGTCGAGCATGAAGATGCGCTCGATCAGCTTGTCGGCGTGCTTCATCTCGCCGATGGATTCGTCGTACTCATGCTTGCCGAGCTTCGTCAGACCCCAATGGTTGTACATGCGGGCGTGCAGAAAGTACTGGTTGATCGCAGTCAGCTCGTTGGTGAGCTGTGCGTTGAGGAGTTCGAGGACTTTCTTGTCGCCTTTCATTTCGGATCCCTGTTTTATGCAGTTTGCAAGCGGTTGAAGAGTAGCCTGAAAAGCTCGGAAAGCCAAGCTCTGTAAGGCTTTTCGTGAACCGAGGTGCGAATGGTAATGCGATCCATTCTCGCTCTATCGCGTGACATTTTTCGCCCCTTCGCCCCTTCGCCCAACGCATCGGCGAGCATCCGATCGCTTTGGCGGGACGAAAAAAAGCCCGGACCATGCCGGGCTTTCTTCTGCGGGTCGACGACGTGAAAACCGTCGACCGGATGCCAACGCGCTCACAAGCGGGTACACATGCAAGTACACCAGCTGAGCGAACGCGAGGCAGGTACCGATAAGACTTATTGCGCTGCGACCGGAATCTTGCCGATCTTCGCTTGCCATTCCTTCGGACCGGTCTGGTGCACGGAGACACCGGTCGAGTCCACCGCCACCGTCACCGGCATGTCCTTGACGTCGAACTCGTAGATCGCTTCCATGCCGAGGTCTTCAAAGGCCAGCACGCGCGCGGCGCGAATCGCCTTCGACACCAGATAGGCGGCGCCACCGACGGCCATCAGATAAGCGGCCTTCTGCTGCTTGATGGCTTCGATGGCTGCCGGGCCGCGTTCCGACTTGCCGATCATGACGGACAGGCCGAGCTTGCCGAGCATCAGGTCGGAGAACTTGTCCATGCGGGTCGACGTGGTCGGGCCTGCCGGGCCGACGACTTCGTCGCGCACCGGATCGACCGGGCCGACGTAGTAAATGGCGCGGCCCTTGAAATCGACCGGCAGCGGTTCGCCCTTGGCGACCATGTCGGCAATGCGCTTGTGTGCGGCGTCACGGCCCGTGAGCATCTTGCCCGAGAGCAGCAGCGTCTGACCCGGCTTCCAGCTCGTGATTTCTTCCGGCGTGAGGTTGTCCAGATCGACACGCTTGCTGGTTTCCGTGTTCGGCGCCCAGTGCACGTTCGGCCAGGCGTCGAGCGACGGTGCAGCCAGGAAGGACGGGCCCGAGCCGTCCAGCGTGAAGTGCGCATGACGCGTGGCGGCGCAGTTCGGAATCATGGCGACCGGCTTCGAGGCGGCGTGCGTCGGGTAGTCGAGGATCTTGACGTCCAGCACGGTGGCCAGACCGCCGAGGCCCTGCGCGCCGATGCCCAGGGCATTGACCTTCTCGAACAGTTCAATGCGCAGTTCTTCGTTCCAGTTCTGCGGACCGCGCTTGATCACGTCATGGATGTCGATCGGGTCCATGAGCGATTCCTTGGCGAGGACCATGGCCTTCTCGGCCGTGCCGCCGATACCGATACCGAGCATGCCGGGCGGGCACCAGCCGGCGCCCATCGTCGGGACCGTCTTCACGACCCAGTCGACGATCGAGTCCGACGGGTTGAGCATCACGAACTTGGACTTGTTTTCCGAGCCGCCGCCCTTGGCTGCGACCGTGATGTCCACCTTGTCGCCTTCCACGATTTCGTAGTGGATGACGGCCGGCGTGTTGTCCTTCGTATTCTTGCGACCGGCTTCCGGCGGCGCCACGATCGAGGCGCGCAGCACGTTGTCCGGGTGCATGTAAGCCTGACGCACACCTTCGTTGATCATGTCGGTGAGGCTGCGCTTGGCATCCCAGCGCACGTTCATGCCGACCTTCACGAACACCGTGACAATACCGGTGTCCTGGCACAGCGGACGGCGGCCTTCGGCGCACATGCGGCTGTTGGTCAGGATCTGGGCGATGGCGTCCTTGGCGGCCGGGCTTTCCTCGGCCTCGTAGGCGCGGCCCAGTGCCTGGATGTAATCGTCCGGATGGTAGTAGCTGATGTACTGAAGGGCACCGGCGACGCTCTGAATGACGTCGTCTTCATTAATGACGGTAGACATGAAACGGCTCTCGACTTAGTGGGGACGGGTATTTGTAATGACTTACGGATGCTGGGTTGCGTACGCCGGTGCGTGACTGTCGTTCGTCATCTTGTTGACGTAGGCCATGACGACGGCGGAAAGCAGGAAAGCGCAGTGAATGATCACTTGCCACATGACGGTGTGCTGCGTCTGCTGGGACGCATCGATGAACGTCTTGAGCAGGTGAATCGACGAGATGCTGATGAGCGCCATCGACAGCTTCACCTTGAGCACGCCGGCGTTCACGTGATCGAGCCACTCCGGCTCGTCGGGGTGGCCTTCGACCCCGAGGCGGGAGACGAAGGTCTCGTAACCGCCGATGATCACCATGATGAGCAGGTTCGAAATCATCACCACATCGATCAGGCCGAGCACGACGAGCATGATCTGCGTCTCGTCGAAGGTCGCGGCGTGGGTGATCAGGTGGAAGAGTTCGACGAGGAACTTGTAGACGTAGACGCCCTGTGCGGCGATGAGCCCGAGGTAGAGCGGCAGTTGCAGCCAGCGGCTGAAGAAGATGACGCGGGGCAGGGGGCGCATGGGGCGCGAGTGACGCGTCGGCGAATTTGACGTATCAGACGTTTCAGACGTTTCAGACGCGTGTGACGGTCGGCCAGAAGTCGACATGGCGGTTTTGACGAAGTGAGGGCTTGGGCCCGCGCACGGGGGGCGCGAGCCATGTTTTTCGGTGAAATCGAATACGGGATTCCTTGTGCCGGATAGCGCGTCGCGAAATCCGGCATGGCGGGCATTTTACAACGTCTTGCGCCCGCGCCTGTGTCCGATTCAGTCGCGGGCCGGCAATAGCGTCTTTCGCGATCCGGAGAACGGCAGTGCGGCGAGCACGATGCCGGCCACGGTCAGCGCCAGCGCCCCGCCTTGCGCGACGGACAGCCGTTCGTCGAGAAAGATCACGCCGTAGGCGGTCGCGGCGACCGGCACCATCGCGGTGAAAACCCCGGCGAGCTGCGCGCTCACGTGGCGGATCCCCCGCATCCACAGGAAAAACGAGAAAACGCTGGCGGCGAGCCCGTACCAGACGATCAGCGCCCAGTGCCCGGGCGTCAACGCCGCGTAGTCCACCGCCATCAGCCCCACGATCCCGAAGGGCAGCATCAGCACGCCGCCGATCAGATGCGTGTAGGCGCAGATGTCGATGGCGGGCAATTCGGCCGCAAGCCGTTTGGACACGATCACGTAAATCGCTTCGCACACGACGGCCCCGAGCACCAGCGCGTTGCCGAGCCAGGCGTTGGCCGCAGCGCCGGCGCCTGCACCATGTCCATCGCCGCGCGAGACATTGAGCAGCGCCACGCCGGCGATCGCGAGTCCGATGCTCATGAGCGTGCGCCGCGACGGGTGTTCGCGCAGCACGGCCCACGACAACAGGGCGACACAGGCGGGCAGCGTCGCGGTGATCACGCCGGCGGCGGTAGCCGTCGTCATACGCACGCCGAACAGGATCAGTAATGTGAAGAGGTAAGTGCCGAAAAACGTCTGCACGAAGAGATGCCCCCATTGGCGACGCGTCACGCGCCGCATGGCGGACGGCCGGTAGCGCGGGGAGAGGGCGACGATGGCGATCATGAACCGCCACAGGGCGAACGCGGCGACGGGCATGACGGCCACCATGGTCTTGCCGATACCGACGTTGGCGCCGACCAGGGTCATGGCCAGCGCCAGGGCAAAACTGGGAAATCGTGCGAAAAGGCGATCCGTGGTGGAGGTGCGCGGGGTGCTGTCAAGCGCGTTGTTACCGGACGATTGAGGCGTAGAGGTCGAATTCACGGGCGCTCCGGGCGATTCCGGGGTGGCAGGAAGGGGGTGATGAGCGTAGGATTGTAGCGATTACGCCACGGTTTGCTGCAATGCGACAACGCGATTTGCGTGAGTCCCGCACGTACAACGCGGCCGTCGGGTGCACCAGTGTAAGGCGTTAGTAAGTCGCTCGTCTTAATGTGACGTCAGCGATCTGTTTAGGCTTGATTGCAATCGTATTTGCATATCCATAAGAGGGGACAACTCATGGCAGCAATTGAATCGGTATTGCAGGAGCAGCGCGTTTTCGCGCCGCCGCAGGCGCTGGTCGCCAAAGCGAACATTTCCGGCATGCCCGCCTATGAGGCGCTGTGCGCCGAGGCCGAGAAGGATTACGAGGGATTCTGGGCGCGTCAGGCGCGTGAGAATCTGGCCTGGCACAAGCCGTTCACCAAAGTCCTCGACGAGACCAACGCCCCGTTTTACACGTGGTTCGAAGACGGTCAGATCAATGCGTCGTACAACTGCCTGGACCGTCAGATCGAAGCGGGACTGGGCGACAAACCCGCCATCCTTTTCGAAGCCGACGACGGCACGGTGACCCCGGTCACTTACCGCGACCTGCTCGCGCGCGTGAACCGCTTTGCGAACGCGCTCAAGGCCAAGGGCGTGAAAAAGGGTGACCGCGTGGTCATTTACATGCCGATGTCGATCGAAGGCGTGGTCGCGATGCAGGCGTGCGCGCGCATCGGCGCGACCCACTCGGTCGTGTTCGGCGGCTTTTCGGCCAAGTCCCTCAACGAACGCGTGATCGACGCCGGCGCGGTGGCCATCGTTACCGCCGACGAGCAGATGCGCGGCGGCAAGGCGCTGCCCCTGAAGGCCATTGTCGACGAAGCCCTTGCCATGGGCGGCTGCGAGCACGTGAAGTCGGTGATCGTCTACCGCCGTACGGGTGGCAATGTGACGATGCAGGCTGGCCGTGACGAAGTGTTGCAGGACCTCGTCGCCGGACAATCCGACCAGTGCGAGCCGGAGTGGGTCAGCGCAGAGCATCCGCTCTTCATCCTCTATACCTCGGGCTCGACGGGCAAGCCTAAGGGCGTGCAGCACAGCACGGGCGGCTATCTGCTGTGGGCGTCGCTCACGATGCAGTGGACGTTCGACATCAAGCCGGACGACGTTTTCTGGTGTACGGCGGACATTGGCTGGATCACCGGCCATACGTACATTGCTTACGGCCCGCTGGCCGTGGGCGCCACGCAAGTCGTGTTCGAAGGCGTGCCGACGTATCCGAACGCCGGCCGTTTCTGGGAAATGATCGGTCGTCACAAGGTCACGGTGTTCTACACCGCCCCCACGGCGATCCGTTCGCTGATCAAGGCGGCCGAGCAGACGCCGGAAGTGCACCCGAAGCAGTACGACCTGTCGTCGCTGCGCATTCTGGGGTCGGTCGGCGAGCCGATCAATCCGGAAGCGTGGATGTGGTACTACGAGAACGTTGGCGGCGGCCGTTGTCCGATCGTCGACACGTGGTGGCAGACGGAGACGGGCGGCCACGTGATTACGCCGTTGCCTGGCGCGACGCCGTTGGTGCCGGGGTCGTGCACGCTGGGTCTGCCGGGCGTGGCGGTCGCCATCGTCGACGAGACGGGGCAGGACGTGCCGAACGGGCAGGGCGGGATGCTCGTGATCAAGCGTCCGTGGCCGTCGATGATTCGGACGATCTGGGGCGATCCGGAGCGTTACAAATCGAGCTACTTCCCGTCGGAGCTGGGCGGCAAGATCTACCTGGCGGGCGACGGTTCGATTCGCGATGCGAAGACCGGTTACTTCACCATCATGGGTCGTATCGACGACGTGCTGAACGTTTCGGGTCACCGCATGGGCACGATGGAAATCGAGTCGGCGCTGGTGGCGAATCCGATCGTGGCGGAGGCTGCGGTGGTGGGGCGTCCGGACGACACGACGGGCGAAGCGATCGTTGCGTTCGTGGTGCTCAAGCGTTCGCGTCCCACGGGCGAGGAGGCCAAGCAACTGGCGCTCGAACTGCGCAATTGGGTCGGCAAGGAAATCGGCCCGATCGCCAAGCCAAAGGACATTCGGTTCGGCGACAACCTGCCGAAGACGCGCTCGGGCAAGATCATGCGTCGCTTGCTGCGCGTGATCGCCAAGGGCGAAGAGATCACCCAGGACACGTCCACGCTCGAGAATCCGGCCATTCTGGATCAACTCAAGCAGGCGCAGTGAGCGTCAGTCGGCGCGGGATTCCTGTCCGTTAACGTCCGGCCATGGCAACTCGCTCGCGGCCCGACGCGCCCGATCGTCCGGGTGCGCCGGGCCACGCCGACATCGACGAATTCAGTGATCTCGCTGATTTCGCGGATGTCGGCGACACGCCGTCGGACAACTCGTCTGACGGCGTGTTCGCGTTGGCGGAGCACGTTGACTGGCACGTTGACGGCCGCGGGACGTGCGCCACTGACGCCACGTCGTTCAGCTTCGCGCCCAATGGCCGGTTGGCCGCGTCATGGCGCATGACGACCGGGCGTTCGACCTTCACTTCTTCGTACCTCTCGTCTGGCACACGATATGTCGACCGGTAGCGTTGATTCCACCAGCTTGCCGCCTGACATCGACTGGCACGGCGAGGCGGCTGCGATTGCGGCACACCATTGGCGTCGCACGTTATGGCTGGTGGTCGTGCTGATGGTGATCGGATTCGCTGTGACATTCGTGCCGCAGTTCTGGGCGCGCGAATGGGCCTCGATGCGATTTGCCGGATGGCCGTTGCCGTTCTATATGGGCGCGCAAGGCGCGATCCTGATCGACATTGGTCTGATCGTCATCTACGCCCTCGTGCAGCGGCGCAACGATGCGCGATATCGCTCGGCATTGCAGGCGCTTCGCGATGCACGTCGCGATAGCCTCGGCCTGAGCGGCGAAACGCTCGCGCCCGAGCGGGCGCCGGTCACGTCGCGGGGGACGGTTTCCCGTTCCGCATCAGGCGCCGTCTCGGCGCAAACCTACCGATGAGTTTCACGCGCAGGCTGCTGCGCTACTACCTGTATTACACGGCGGGCTTCCTCGCGTTCGTGCTGATGATTGGCCTGCTCGAGAAGGTCAACGGCCCCGGCGTGTGGATCGGTTACGCCTTTCTTTTCGTCACGATTGCCGTCTATGCGGTGATTGGCCTGATCTCGCGCACGTCAGACGCCGCCGAATACTACGTCGCCGGCCGTCGGGTGCCGCCGATGTTCAACGGCATGGCGTGCGCGGCCGACTGGATGAGCGCGGCGTCGTTCATGGGGTTGGCGGGATCGCTGTACGTCTCCGGTTACGATGGACTCGCGTACGTCATGGGATGGACGGGCGGGTACTGTCTGGTGGCGTTCCTGCTCGCGCCGTACTTGCGCAAGATGGGGCGATACACGGTGCCTGACTTCCTCGGCACGCGATACGACAGCAATCTGGTGCGGGCCTTGGGGGTCTTTTCAACGATCCTGTGTTCGTTCGTCTACCTCGTGGCGCAGATTCAGGGCGTGGGGCTGATCGCGTCGCGCTTCATTGGTGTCGAATTCACCATCGGCATCTTTTTCGGGTTGGCGGGCATTCTCGTGTGCTCGTTCCTTGGCGGCATGCGCGCGGTGACTTGGACGCAGGTCGCGCAGTACATCATCATGATCACCGCCTTTCTGGTGCCCACCGCGATGATCGGCCACCAGACGGGCAACGGCTGGTTTCCGCAATTCAGTTACGGCGAAGCGTTGGCGAAGGTGGAGGTATTGGAGAAGGCGCTCAGGGATTCGGTGCCGGAGCAGGAGGTGCGGGATTACTATCGGGAACAGGCCGAGCAGATGCAGCGTCGGCTGGACGGGTTGCCGGACACGTTTTACAGCGAGCGCGCGGAGTTGGAGCGGCAGTTGCTGGATACGAAGCGCCGCAATGGTCCGTTGCGCGACGTGAAGGTACTCGAAGCGAAGCTGGAGGCATTCCCGCGCGACGTGGGCGAGGCGCAGAACCAGTGGTTGGAGATGCGCAATCAGTATGTCGAGCGCAGCGAGCCGCCGCGTGCGATGACGGAGCCGTTCCCGGCGAAGGACGAGACGACGCGCAGTTCGCAGCGTCTGAATTTCCTGTTGTTGATGGTGTGCCTGATGATCGGCACGGCGAGTTTGCCGCACATTCTCACGCGCTACGGCACGACGGCGACGGTGCAAGGCGCGCGCAGTTCGGTGGGGTGGACGTTGTTTTTCGT
This sequence comes from Pandoraea vervacti, assembly GCF_000934605.2. Classification (NCBI taxonomy): domain Bacteria; kingdom Pseudomonadati; phylum Pseudomonadota; class Betaproteobacteria; order Burkholderiales; family Burkholderiaceae; genus Pandoraea; species Pandoraea vervacti. The sequence goes on from NZ_CP010897.2 coordinate 1,075,769, forward strand.
TGCGTTGCTGTATGTGAGTGCCCCGGCGCTGGCGGTGATGCTCAAGTACGACGTGCTGCTGCATCTGGTGGGGGCGCGGTACGAGAATTTACCGGGGTGGGTGACGCAATGGCGGCACGCGACGCCAGTGCAGCTGGACATCTCCGATGTCTACCGGGATGGCGTGGTGCAGTGGGGCGAAATCTGGATGCAGCCCGACATGCTTGTGCTGGCGGGGCCGGAAATTGCGGGGCTGCCGTATGTGATATCGGGTCTGGTGGCGGCGGGGGCATTGGCGGCGGTGTTGTCGACGGCGGACGGGTTGTTGCTGACGATTGCGAATGCGTTGTCGCACGACGTCTATTTCCACATGGTCGACAGGAATGCATCGAGTCAGAAGCGGGTGACGACGTCGAAGATCTTGTTGTTGTGTGTGGCGATGTTTGCGTCGTATGTGACGTCGCTGAAGTTGGGGAACATTTTGTTCCTGGTGGGGGCGGCGTTTTCGCTGGCGGCGTCGTGCCTGTTTCCTGCGTTGGTGCTGGGGGTGTTCTGGAAGCGGACGACACGTCTGGGCGCGACGGCCGGGATGCTGAGCGGGTTGTTGGTGTGTGTGTACTACATCATGACGACGTACCCGTTCTTCACCCGTCTGACGGGCTTTGCGGGTTCACGCTGGTGGGGCGTCGACCCGATCTCGGCGGGCGCGTTTGGGGTGCCGGTGGGGTTTGCGGTGGCGATCGCATTCAGCCTGCTGGGCGCCCGCCCGAGCGAGCGCGACCGCCATCTGGTGGACCATCTCAGACGCCCGTGATACGGGACGTGAGACGGATTTTCGCCTCGGATGATACGAAAGGCGTGAGATGTTGCCGCCGACCTGCTATAATGCGCGACCATTCAGGAGAGATGGATGAGTGGTTTAAGTCGCACGCCTGGAAAGCGTGTATAGGTTAATAGCCTATCGGGGGTTCGAATCCCCCTCTCTCCGCCAAGAACAAACAAAGGGCTTCCCAGTTGGGAGGCCCTTTGTGCGTTTACTATTGGCGGGATGTTTACTATTCAGATGCTCACCGGTGAAAAATTCTGCCGCCGGATTCGCACGCCTCTCCTGACGACCGATCTGGTCACAACGTTGCCTAGTTGGTATCACCGTCCTCTTCATCGAACCGAGACGAAATTGCTGTCAAGGTGACGGGCAATACGCGACTACGACGAATCGGGTCCGTCCTTCTACACTCCAGGCAATTCACAATGAGCCGGCTACGTATTTCCTGCAACGTGCATATGCAACCGATAGCGCTGTGATCGAAGCGTCCTCACATGGACGCACAGTTAAGCACCGCCACGAAACGTGATACCGAGAAGAATCGATGGATCTTGAAAACAAATTTCAGAATGAGATGTTGAGATTCAAAGAGCTACATGAGCGAACACGCGAAATTTTGGGGCCAACTCTCGCGCTTCGCCGTCAGATCGCTGAGATTGAGCGTCCCTGGCTGGAGCTTCAGAAGAAATTCGACGAGCTTATGCGTCCCAACAATGCATTGCAGGAGCAGATTGAAAAGGCTATCGCGCCAATTCAGGAACTTCAGGAGAGGCTGGACGCGCTAGTCAAGCTGCCCTCGAATTTTGCCGCCCCCTATCCAGATTTCGCGCATCAAAGAGCAAGGTCGCTCGCTCGGCTTGAAATGTTCGGAACAGAACATGCCGCCTACGTCAAACGCATTCACGAGACGATAGACGGACTTAACGCTCATAGACAGGTCAAAGGCGGTGGCAAAGCAACATTAGCACTGGACGCTGGCGAGCAAGTCGCAACCGATTTCACCGAGCTGTCGGCCGCAATCGCACGCACTCGCACGGTTGGTGAAACGCTTGATGTTCTGTTGCAATATGCTGCCGGTCCCACATTGGCGGTCGCCATCTTCGTCTGGAGAGTGATTTTCGCGCTTTTGCTCAGTTGGGTCGCGAATCAGATTCCCAATGTCGGTGAAATGAAGGAGCTGCTTGGCCTCACTCACAGAGAGGCAGTGAAGTTGGTGCGTGCATCACCGCCTCCAGAACTCACCGAAGAACAACGACATTCGCTGCGTTTCATTGCGGCCCCCGACTTGAGTGTGCATGGAGCGGCCCCACGTATCTGAGGACACGAGGACTCTCTTAAAATAAGGGATAGTCTTGTGCCTATCAGTAAGCCTAGTCATTACGTGGAAAGCATCGAAATTCTGACCGAGCCGGAGCGCCGTCGTCGGCGCACGGCGCAGGAAAAAATCGCCATCGTGCAGGAAACATTGGAGCCGGGAGCGTCGGTGTCGGCCGTTGCACGTCGGCACGGCGTCAATGCCAACCAGGTGTTCGGCTGGCGCAAGCAATACCAGGAAGGCAGTCTGGCGGCGGTGAAGGCGGGTGAAACCGTTGTACCGGCATCTGAGCTAGCCGCCGCCATCAAGGAAATCAAGGAGTTGCAACGGCTACTCGGGAAGAAGACGTTGGAGGTCGAAATCCTGAAAGAAGCCGTGGAATGGGGCCGGTCAAAAAACCTGATTGCGCGCTCGCCCTTGCTGCCGGGGGACGACCGATGAAGACGGTCTGCGAAGTTCTCGGCGTGGCGCGCTCTGCCGTGGCGGTCAAGCGAGCTCGCTCGTCCGACTGGCGCGATGGTCGCCGTGCCCGCGTGACCAACGATGCCGGGCTGGTCGAGGAGATTCAGGCCCATGTGGCGCACCTTCCTACCTATGGCTACCGGCGTGTCTGGGCGCTGCTGCGCCGCAGTCGGGAGCAGAGCGGTGCGCCGTGCATCAACGTCAAGCGCGTGTATCGGGTCATGCGGGAGCATCAGTTGCTGCTGCGCCGCCCCGGCGTGCGGCAAGACAAGCGGCGGCATGACGGTCGCGTTGCCGTGGAGCGCAGCAACACCCGCTGGTGCTCCGATGGCTTCGAGTTCCGGTGCGACGATGGTACGCCGCTGCGCGTGACGTTTGCGTTGGACTGCTGCGACCGCGAGGCGATTAGCTGGGCCGCAACGACCGGCGGGCATAGCGGTGATGTGGTGCGAGACGTGATGCTGGCCGCCGTCGAACAGCGCTTCGGCACCACGCAGGCCGCGCACCCCATCGAATGGCTGACGGACAACGGCTCGGCCTACATCGACTACCGCACGCGCAGCTTCGCTCGCGAACTGGGTCTTGAGCCGCTGACCACGCCGGTCCGTTCGCCGCAGAGCAATGGCATGGCCGAATCGTTCGTGAAGACCATGAAGCACGATTACGTCGCCTATATGGACAAGCCTGACGCACCAACAGCGCTCTCGCGTCTGGCAATCGCGTTTGAACACTACAATGAGCGCCACCCGCACAAAGCCTTGAAATACCGCTCGCCTCGCGAGTTCAGGCGTAATGCGGTGTCATCAACCTAACAGTGTCCGCCTGTCCTGAGTTACAGGGGCAACTCCAGTGCATGCCTCGCCAAAACAAAAATCTAAAGTGCTCTCGCGACTGCCCTTTGGAACTCGTGTAGTCGTTGATCAACAACTTGGTGACTGGGTACACGCGGTGTATCGAGATCCGTCAAGCGATGAGGCACGTGAGGGCTGGCTCCTTGTGCGATATGTGAGTAAGTTCAATCGGTACTAAATTCGAAGTTGGCCCGTCTAAGTGAGCGCCACGCGATAGCGATGAGCGGGCCGTTCATGGCCCGTCAAGTCGGGTGCAACTGGCTGCCCGGTGATAAATCACCCTTACCGCAGCGGCTTGACGCGTTCAGGTTTGCGGCGATAGACCCGGGCGGTCAGGCGACTATCAGCATGGGCCAGAAGCGTTTGAGCATGCGTCAGTGTTTCTGCGTCACTGGCACACTTGGCACGAAGGTCATGCTCGGTAAACCGAGTTTCCACCTTCGTTTCAGTCAAAACACGACGCATGAATCCTTGCCACATCGAGTCCCACGAACCGGCCCTCCCCGTATCTTCATTGAGGAAGCTTTCGCCAAGCTGAGTGCAAAACAGCCACTCCGACCTTTGTGATGGCCTGACCGCTTTGGCTCCGTCTATCGCATCTCGTAGTGCGGGGGTCCATTCGATGATTAGCCGCTTACGCGTGCTGTGCGCCGTCTTAGCTGGCATGACATGGATGCCGTCTTCTTGCAGATCGTCGAGACGCAGACGCAGCAGATCGCCACGACGCAATCCCGTAAGCACCTTAACGCGAATGTATGCCTGAACTGCGAGGACACTACCGGCCTTCCGTTTTGACGTCAGCGAGAAGCATTCGAGGACTTCCCAGTCTTCGACATACCGTGTTCGCGGCGGAACGCTTGCCAACCGAATCTCTCCTTTGAACGGATGCCGGTCGATGTATCCCCACTCGACAGCCTTCGTCAGCGCGTGCGATAGCACTTCGACCTCGCGGCGCGCGGAGACCTTCGCCTCGCGCTTATCGATGTACTGATAGACGTGACGAGGCTTGATGCTGTTAAGCGGCATCCGCCCGAACACAGGCTTCAGCGCTTTCACTGCGGATGCGTTCTGCGCTTGTGTCGTCACTGCCTTGGTTGGCAGAACCTCACGCGTATACCGGTCCAACAGCTTGTCCATGGTCCGAATGTTCTCCAGATCGCCAAGCCGGTCGGCCCACACTCGATACGCCTCAGTGAGCGAAGACCCGAGACGAAATGTCTTTTTGTCATCCCACATCGATTCGAGACCGGGCGGCACTTGGTAGTAGTATGCGTTACCAATGTGCCGCCACCGCGTGGGCAACCCCTTGTTTCGGGCGTCACGCTCTCTTGGCATTCATCGACCTCCAATCCGGTTCAACGGAGGCGGCACGCGCAGCTGTAACGCTTTGCGCACCGAGCGCGAGGGTGACGTGTTCACTCAGGACAACAATCGTGCCATTCGGGCGCACGCGATGCTCAATACCCATCATTCGCAGTGCGCGCGCCTGAGCGGAGTACATCCGGCGCCCGGTGAGCGCGACGACTTCCTCGGGCTCGAGAAACATCAAAGACAGATTTCGCATCGATGCATCTCCTTACGCCTTGCCGGAATCGATTGGCCGCTGTTTTGTCGCCATCCAAAAGTAGCCGTTCTCCTGACTCCGGTAAAACGCGTGATCGTCGAGCGTCGCACCGGTCTCCTCTGCTGCGTGGTACGTAGCGACGATGGCTTCGGCTGGACTGTCTACGAGGAAATGCTTGATCGTTTCTGGCTCGGGAATCTTGATGCCGCGACTTGCCCAATAGCGCTTCTCGTTCAACTGATGCTCGTCAAAGTTCTTGACGATGTACTTGCCAATGTAGGACGCGATCTTGTGGCGCAGACCCACTTCGCGATTCGGATTGCGAACGTCTACATTGCCGTTGTCTTCGCCGACGACGTGCAGCCACAGCGTCCGCAGCACTCGGTAGTTCTGTCGCCCCTTAACGGCGATGTGAAGGTGCCACGCACCGCGCTTTTGACGCTCTGCCACGGCGACATACTGGAAGTTCTGGATCCGGCCTAAAAGGCGGCGTAGCGCGTCGAAATCGCGTTTGAGTCGTTCCTTGTCCAGCATGTTCTCGCGATACGTCAGCGTAATCATCCTGTCCGCACCAATGGCTTTGCAGCGCAGCCGAACTTGCTGTTTCGCGCGCTTGGCGGCCATCAGCTTGTTCTCCTCCGTGGACGGCGATTCACCGCGTTTTGCGCGTGGCATGAGGTGAAGGGCTTGCGCTTTCAGGTAGCGGTCGAATCGAACCGCTGTCGCCTCAACTTGGCCGTCTTCAAACACGCGTCGACGGACGATCCATTCGCGACGGAAGGGGGAGTAGTTCATTACGTTCGTGTCATTCATCGCTTTGCCTCAATCACGTTGATCAGGGGTCCCCTTGCGTAGATGGCTTGGGGAGTAAGTGTTCCTGTCGTGCCTTGTCTGGCTTGCGATTCCGAGGACTTATCGTTAAATGCTAGTGATACAAGTCTATGGGCGCACTTCGTGCGCCCGCCGTCCTCGACCCTGCGGGCGGCGAGCGCTCGCAGTGCTTCCTAGCGGTTGCCCGTAACCTTTCACGAACACGGCAGGCGATAGCGCGCCGTGGACGACCGAAAGGTTTGGCATGAAGGCCAGAATGCAAAGGTATGAGGTGATGGCAGACGCAGGAGGCAATACCCGCTGCTCGGTCACGCAAGCCGCGCTGAGCCGCGCGGCAACCGCCCGGACTCCGCAAGGCACGCATACGCAACCCTCTCTCCGGGTACGGCGCCGACACTCCCGACGCTAGACGTCCTGAAAGACGACCTGCTTACGGAAGTACAAACGTCAACGAACGAGCCAACGGATCAGGTTGGGTTACGACGGTCTTACCTGCTGGGTGAGAAAGGGAATTTTTTGGATGATGGCCGCAGTACGACGATGGACACTGCCCGCGATGGGATCTTGGCCGAGCTCTCGTATAAATGCCCCAGCAAACGCCCTTGAGCGCGAATTGACTTCCAGCGTCTGTAGCCGGAAGTGGTGATGCTATGTACTGAACACAATCGGGAGCCACGTATGGAAGCGTGGCGCGAATGTGGGGCTATTAAAGCAGCGCGTGAATGCACCGTATATGGGGAAATTCCGATTGAAGCGACGGGGAGGGGATTGGTGAAGCGCATGGCGAAAGGCTTGGCGTGAAATTGAAACAGCGAGCGTGCATGAGGAGGACGCGATGCTGTAGAGACAGCCGAAACATGCGGGGGGCCATGCCGTTGGCAGAGTTGGATGAACCACTGAAGGACGATTAAGCGTCGAGAAAGTCAGCCTTCAACTTGTGACATTCGCAGACGAGTTCGACCGTCATTTCGCCAAGCTCCTCGAAGATCGCGAGCAGGAACCGATGAGGTATTTCGTTACCGGTGTCCGTGGTCGTACAGGTCGTGAGCGCAAGGATGCGTTCGGAGAGCGTGTTGAGTTTGTCGACGGAAGCGTGGACTAAGGAAGCTGCGGGAAGATGAAGCGTCATGCGGGGCACCTCTAACTAGCCAATCTGAGATTCCCGCCACCCGCTGCATTGCGCAGGGGTGGGCGGGCACTGGACTAGGTTTGCGAACCGCTGATGACTCGGATTAGGCGGCACGCCCGAAGGCGTCCCAATCCAGGCCCGCCCATTGGGGCAGGAAACGCAATGGTACGCGCACACAGAAGCCGCAAAAAATCGCGGCTGTGTGCCCGAGAGTTCATCATTCGGGTCGCAAAACCCGGCCGTGTTTGGAGCACGGCAAGGTAGAGCTTAGCGATTCGACGACAGGCCTACCACGCATTCGTGGTCGCATTTTAGGTCACTCTTCGCATCTCGTTGATCGCCGAGGGGAGAATGGGACGATCCCCGGGAGCGGACGAAAATGCCCCAGCAAAAGCAACTAGGCTAGCTATGAACGCCGGACGGGGAACGTCGACAATGTTTCGACCTCCTAGTCAGAAAATCGTGATGCGACGGCTTGTGCAGCTTTGAAGCCGGAAATTCGTTCAGTGGATGCCCCATGACGAGCGTAAACCACATCATTAACGTCTGAGACCGACGGTTGAGGTGGAATCCAGATGCAGAGAACGGATTTTCCCCGGTAATCAATACAATCAATGGTACCTAATACAGCAGATCGCAGAGGCTCGCTGATTCCCGCTGTCGAAAAATGATTGACAACACGTCTCTTATAACTCTCCAGGTCCAAGCCCAGGTGTGCAAGCTCTCGTTCAACGCCAACGACATGCCGAGCCCCCACCTTAAGCGCTTCAATGCAGTCAATTTTCTGGATTAGATCGGCATCGGAATCATTGTCTGCCACTCCGATAAAGATCGCCCCAGAGCTCAATGGTCCGATGTTGGCAATCGCACATGCGGTTTCCACAAGTCTGTCTAGAAGTTCTTTGTTTCCGGCCCGCCGCTGGTCAAGATTGCAAAGTCCTTGTTTGCATTCGTACGCGGCAGTCTCGACCTTCGATCGACGTAGCGAATTTTCGAATCGAATTGCGAGACCAATACCCTGTTGAGCCAATCCAGGGTCACGTTCTTCAAAGAAATCTTGTATGAGCCCTTTCGTCACTGCAACATTTTGAACGCGAGGACCTGAGCGAATTTGACCTGCGGCAACATTAAGTTTGCTCTGTAAGTTTGCAAGTGAATTCATGATTGCTTTGCTATCAAAAGGAGTTTTTCCTTCTTTTATGCAAAGCTCATAAAAAGCCATAAAGATGGCATAAAAGCCAGTTTTGATTGGGTTTGATCCGGCGTCCGGATGAATAATTCGACGGAGTGCGTTCGGAGATGAGTCATATTCTTCCACAGTCTCACGAATAGCGGAGAATGTACTCATAATTGCATTTTTTAGAGAATCGACGCCATAATTGTTCAATTTTGAGTTGATATTTCTGGCAGATTCAGTGTTGGATCTGTAGTACTCGTCAAGTGCAGATCCACTAAATCCAAAAGGCCTTTCTTCAAGAATCGATATGGCGAGATCTGCAAGGAACTGCTCGTCTTCGGCTTCTCTCAGTTGGTTTCGCCGGATGATGCTCTGCTTACACCAAAAAGTATTTTCGGCCCGAATCCCATACGTCAGTACGTCATCGCCAGCCACATCGACACTTATCTGCGGCATGTCGGCAAGATCGAGATAGCTTGCAGATGCATCGCCACGGAGCTCGGCCGCGACTTCTCGAACGAAATTTGCGAAAGGCGAGATTATCCCTGCTTGGCGTTTCTCCTGATCGCTCAACTGCCGTCCGTAGGCGTTTATGCGACCGAAAACTTCATTCACTGCTGCGGGATCGACTACGGGAAATTCAGTAACGGCAAAGGTATACTCTAGTAGCCGTGCGCAGTCTCGCTCATCAAGCAAGTTGATTGCAAGCGTAGATTTTGCAATAAAGCGTCCCTCATCGGCAGCTTGCTTTGCGCGAGCTAATTGCTCGATATCAAAATATTTCCCAGCCACTTCGTACTGATTTTCGATATACGAGAAGACGGCATTTAGTCGCTGCATACCGTCAACGATCTCGAAAATCTTGGTTCCATCATCGTCAGTTTGCGTGGCAAGTAATATCAAAGGTATCGGATAACCTTGAAGAATGCTATCTATTAGTCTTGATTTCTCTTCAACAGTCCACACCAATTTTCGCTGATACTGACGGTTAACGCGAAAATTACCGGCAGTATATTCCCGGTAAGCTTCTTGAACGCTCATTCCCCGTGGCGTCACGCTCATTTGCCATCTCCAGTTTTTTCACATTTATATTTTGCCATACTAAATTCATAGATTGACTGTCATCTTGTAATCCTATCATCGAATGTCTCACGCACTAGCGATGCTGGTCCACGGAGATGCTCGGGCGCGGACAGTATTCGGACCGGACGTAATGACGCAAGACGTGCATCTGCTGGCCGCGACGCGTTTGACTCCTGGGGCGGCTTTGTGGACTAGAGACAAGCGTCCTGCCGCGACAGCGGAGCGGCTTTCGTTGGCGGCCAAAATCCTGCACTAGCAGGCTGTTGAAATACCCCTCGCCGATGTGCGGCGGGGCCTTCGGATGTGGCGATGTGTCGGTTCGGTTCTTGACGATTTAATGCTGCGCGTCCCTAATTCGAGTGAACCCAATGCCATCGTCTCGCCAATTTGCGCCCCTATGCCGCCTTCGCAGCGAGCGTACGCATGCGAGTCAGGTTATAGGCCGCCTGCGTCAACACAAAGAGCTGTTCGATTCGCTCGCGGCCGCGATACATCGCTTGCCGAATTCGGCCTACCGTCTTGCCCCAGCCAAAGACCTGCTCGATGCACTTGCGCTTGCGCTGACTGATGGCGTAACCGGGCCAACGCGTTGTGCGCCCGTCGATTGCCGAGCCGCCGGCTCGGCCGTCGTTTTGCGCCACATGCGGCGTGACACGATTTTCGCGGCACGACGCCACAAAGCCTGCCGTGTCGTAGTTCTTGTCAGCGCCAACGGTGATGGGGCTGTCGGCAAGAAACGCCGCATCGGCGAGCATATGGGTCGCAGCGTCGCGCTCGGCCGTGCCGCTCGCCTGCGTGACCTGGGCGTTGACAACCAGGCCATGCCGGTTATCGGTCAGCACATGCCCCAAATAGCAAAGCACCGCGCCGGTGCCGCGACTCTTGCGAAACAAGCGCGCCTCGCTGTCCGTGCTCGATTCATGCGTCTCGTTGCTGCGTTTCTCGCCGTGCCAGTTCTCGCGCTGGCGACTGCCGCCCTCAGGCGGTGTGTCGTCGTCTGATTTGTCTTTGCGCACGAAGCTCTTGTGTCCCGCCCAAGCCTGAATCAGCGTGCCGTCCACGCTGAAATGCTCGCCCGAGAGGTGGCCACGCGCGTGCGCAGTCTCAACCGTTTCGTTAAACAAACTGACGATGACGTCGTGAACCAGCAAGCGCTCGCGGTTCTTACTGAACGTCGAGTGGTCCCACACGGCATCGTCCATCGCCAAGCCGACGAACCAGCGGAACAGCATGTTGTAGGAGATTTGCTCCATCAGCATGCGTTCGCTGCGAATTGAATACAGCACTTGCAGCAACAGCGCACGAATGAGCTTCTCAGGTGCGATGCTTGGCCGGCCGCCTTTCGCGTCGCTCTCGTACATGCGCCTAAACACGGGGTCCATGCGCTTGAGCGCGTCGTTCAGCCAGTTCCGAATCGGCCGCAACGGGTGGTTCGCTGGCACAAAGTTATCCAGCGTCGTCACTGTGAACATCGACTCGGTGTAGCTGTCCGCTCCGCGCATCGTTTCTGTCTCGGTGTTGTTCGGTTCTTCGTTTCAACGTTTACCCCTCCTGGAGCGGCCCCATGAAACACCGGACACAGCGACCCACTTCCAATAACGGGTAGGCATAAGACTGTGTTTTTGACTAACACCAAGCAGGAAGTGATGGAAGTATTGACGGGCCCAGAGCGCCGGCGTCGCTGGACGGCGGAGCAGAAACTGTCGATGGTTCGCGAGAGTTTCGAACCGGGAAAATCGGTTTCAATGGTCGCGCGCCATTACGGCGTGAACCCGAACCAGCTATTCCACTGGCGCAAGCTGTACCAGGACGGTAGCCTGTCAGCGGTCAAGGCTGGCGAAGAAGTGGTTCCGGCATCGGAGTTGGCTGATGCGCTCAAGCAGATTCGCGAGCTGCAACGGATGCTCGGCAAAAAAACAATGGAGAACGAGATTCTCCGGGAAGCAGTTGAATACAGCCGAGCAAAAAAATGGATAGCGCACTCGCCCTTGCTGCCGGAGGACGGCCAGTGAAACTGGTCTGTGAAGTTCTCGGCGTGTCGCGCTCGAACGTATCGGCACGACTGTCGCGTCCGGCGACGTGGCGCGATGGCCGGCAATCAAGGCCGACCGACGACGAAACTGTAGTCGAGGAAATCCGCCGTGTCGTCGGCGATTTGCCCAGCTATGGCTACCGGCGGGTTTGGGGCACGTTGCGCAACGAGCGCGTTGCAGTTGGACTGGCGCCGTTCAATGCCAAGCGCATTTATCGCGTCATGCGAACGCATGGGCTGCTGACGCAGCGCCGACCGATTGCGCCGCGAGCCCACCGTCGACATGATGGCAAAGTGGCCGTCGCGCGCAGCAATCAGCGATGGTGCTCGGACGGCTTCGAGTTCCGCTGCGACAACGGCGAGCCGCTGCGTGTGACGTTTGCGCTGGATTGCTGCGACCGAGAAGCGATGAGCTGGGCGGCGACGACAGCAGGCCACAGCGGCGACATTGTGCGCGACGTGATGCTGGCCGCAGTGGAAAATCGGTTCGGCAACGAGGTGCATACGCCGTCCGAAATCGAGTGGCTGAGCGACAATGGTTCGGGCTATACGGCTGACGATACGCGCCGGTTTGCGATGAACATCGGACTAAAGCCATTGACCACGCCCGTGTGCAGTCCGCAAAGTAACGGCATGGCCGAGAGCTTCGTGAAAACGATGAAGCGCGACTACGTCGCCTTCATGCCAAAGCCGGATGCTGCAACCGCTGCTCACAATCTGGCCATTGCATTTGAGCATTACAACGAGAAACACCCCCATAGCGCGCTGAAATACCGCTCGCCTCGCGAGTTCCGGCGCTCGATGGATTCAGCAACCTTAGTGTGATGGTGTGTCCGGTTTTACAGGGTCAACTCCACCTCCCGGCTGGATGACACGTGCGGGAGGTATTTCAACAGCCTGCTAGACTGCCCGTTGGCCTGCTATTCGCAGAATCAGTGGTCTTTAGATTCAATGACTTACTGAGATGGCATCATGCCGGGAATAGTAAACACGCTTGCCCCGCATCCCCCTTGCTGCACAAGGCTCCCCGCCACTCCCACCCCACTTTAATAGCCTATCGGGGGTTCGAATCCCCCTCTCTCCGCCAAGAACAATCAAAGGGCTTCCCAGTTGGGAGGCCCTTTGTGCGTTAACTATTAGCGCATGTCTCAGACTCGCCAAAAATACTAGCAGTCCGTCAGCACAACACGTGGTTTGAACACTCGGGATCGAACGGCGCGGTACATCCGAACGAGAAGCGGACCGCGAACTTGCAGGTCGCTTCTCGAAATCTGGACGATGTCGACGCGGCACCGCATGACGGTGTAGTACTCGTCTTCGAGATAGTCGGCCCACTCAGATGAGCGGATTTTTCGGTGCAAATAGGCGTGCAAAACGTCAGCTACAGCGGGCGGAAATAAATACTCACCTCGGAGTTCGGCTTGTCTCACCTTTGCGTATCCGGTCTCTTGAAGCGCGCCAAGACTTTTCGCTCGGGCTTCGGGCAGTTCGGTGTGGTAACGGGCTGCCGAGGATAGCGCTTCGTAATACAACTCAATCCCGGAAAGTGCGTCTATCAGCTCTTGATAGGCGGTGGCTTTGATCTCCCAGCGTTTTCGGTAGCGATGGCCGCTGTTCTGAAAATGGGATGTGAACAAGGCGGATGCGAGCGCGGCAACTGGGATTTGAAGGTAGTTCCAGAGCGAACTTGAATCGATCATGACTCGAGATATTGCGTGAGGTGGAAGCCACCAGTTTATCCGGCCTGTTCAACTTAAAGGGCGTGTCAGTTTGCTATCGTAGTGGCATGACCAGCTCCGGTTTTCGTCCGTACACCCTAGTAGTCAAGCGGCTATCCGCGCTGAAAGCGGGGCGCCGACCAATGCGCCAAGCTCGTGCAATTGCGGTAATCTCAGTCGCACCGAATGAACTGGCGCGGGAAACGTGGGCGGCACTACGGGGACGCCGGCTTCCGATGACCTTGGGACGTGCTGGCCTGCGCAACCTCACCTTATCGGCATCGAGGGCTTGACCGGAGGTCAAAATGAAGAAGATGGTTGGCGACGTCGTAGATGCTCTTATGCTATTCGCTCTCGTTATGCTCTTCTATAGCAGATTTTTTCGGTGGGAAGATGAGCATTTAGCCGGCAATATGTCTCATCAGGCGAAAATTATCTGGATGGCGCTCGGCTTGATTTCGATCGCATTCTTGTCATTCAGAATGCATCGGCATCCTAAGTTATACAAGGATATCGTAAATGAATCTAATGGAGATTTCTCCGGGGTCAGATTTTTTCCATTGTCTTGTTCGTTGTATTTGTTTTAGTAAGTGTTTTTCTCGTGAGGATTGTTCTGCTTCTAGCGCTCTGATGCCGGGGGAGGCCAAGCTCACTGAGCTGAGCCAATAATTCGGGCTCAGCCCGGTAAGTTGGCCACATATCGGGGGGCTTTGTACGCTCACCACTACCCGGGCAATTCCCGATCCGCCAGCCGGAGTCAGACGGCAGCGCCAACGCCACTCAGATCCCCAAATAGACCGACATCCGGGCCATTGGCGAAACCCCTTACTTTGTATTACATTCGGTTTCCGATGCGTCCTGGATGGCGCATACCCGTGCTCAATACGGAAACGCGAGCCACATCGCGGAGCACCGGGGTCCTAAGGATTGCCGTTCTGCGGGGAAGGCCAGAGGGTTCTCGGTCGCCAATCACCATGCACGGCGTAATGCGAGAGGAAACTCATGGTTCCACGCAAACTCAGGCGCGTGAACAGCCGAGCCAAGGCCAATTCCATCCGGCGCACACCGCCTATCGAGGCAGACTCGTTTGCCCGTCAACCTCTCGCATCGTCCCCCGACCCATTCGGCGCGAGATTCGTTCGCACCGCAGGCAGCGCGGCCGTCACCCTGATGCTTGCGGGCGTTGTCCCCCCCGCGTGGGCGGCATGCTCAGTGACCGATATCAGTGATTGCGGCATGCCCGGAGGGGCCGGCGCGACAGTGTCCGGGCGCACCGGTGGCGCCGGCGGCGCCGGGAACGGTCAGGGAGGCGGGGCAATCCAGACCGCCGGGGGCCAGACCGCCGGGGGCTAGAATATGACCGGCGCCGGTGGCGCTGGCGCGGCGGGCGGCGATTCCACCAGCCCGCCAGCGGGCGGCCCTGCACTCACGATCACGAGCACCGGCATATCGCTCAACGGCCAAACGATCGCCGGCGGCGCTGGCAACGCCGGACCGAGCGGAAACTTCTACGGCAGCGGCGGGAATGGCGGCAACACCGGCGTGTATTACACCGGCAACGACATCAACATCTCACCCAACACCACGATAACCGGCGGGGCCGGGGGCAAAGGCGGCGATCCGATCGCCGGTGCGTCAAGCTACGGCGGTGGCGGCGGTGCTGGCGGTAGCGGGATGATGTCTGCCGGCTACGTGGCCGTCATCACCAATAGCGGCGTGATCACCGGGGGGGCAGGCGGCGCCGGAGGCTCCGGCGAGCTAGGCGGTGGCGGCGGTTCGGGAGGCGACGGACTGCTCGCACTGCGCGGTAGCGCCACCATCACCAATACCGGCGTGATCAGAGGCGGCACGGGAGGCGTCGCCGGCTCGAGTGGCGCAGCTGTCACGCAGGGGGCCGTTGGAGGCACCGGGGGCGCCGGTGTCAATCTTGCCGGAATGTACAACAACGTCATCAATGCCGGAACGATCGCGGGCGGCGACGGTGACGTGGGCGGGGCAGGCATCGTGACCCGAGGCTCGGACATCATCTCGAATATCGGGACCATCATGGGAGGGATGGGCAACGGCGGTACGACGAGAGCCGCCGCCATCGAGTTTGGCGGTCGGAACAACGTGCTGATTCAGGCGGATCCCTCGACTTCCAACGCGACCCTCCTCGGAAGCCTGCTTTTCGATGCCGGGGCGAGCGCGACGATCGTCGCGAGAGGCGTACTGAACAACGACATCATGCTCGGCGACGCCAACTCGGCGGTCATTTTCTCCACCGCGTCCAACAACAGCACGACCCTGACGGGCGTCGTTTCCGGGGCCGGCTCGCTGGGGCTCGTCGGTACGAGAACGCTGACGATGACGACGGTGAACACCTATACCGGTGCAACCACGATCGGTAGCGGCGGGGTACTGGCGCTCGCTGGCAACGGCAGTGTCGCGACTTCCAGCGGCGTGAGCGTCGACGGCACGCTCGACATCTCGGCGACGGCCAACGGCGCTTCCGTGAAGCGTCTTGCGGGTGGCGGCGCGGTCGCGCTCGGCGCACGCACGTTAACCATCACGGACGCCGACGCATCGGACACGTTCTCCGGCGTCATCGGCGGATCCGGCGGACTGACACTGAACGGCGGCACGCAGACCCTCTCGGCAGCGAACATCTACACGGGCGCGACGACAATCAACGCGGGGACGCTGGCGCTGACCGGCGCCGGTCGGCTATCGTCGGTGACGACGATACTCATGCCGACCAGCGGCGCAACGTTCGACATGTCCGCTGCGGGCGCGCAATCGATTGCCGGGCTGAGTGGCGTGACGGGCACGCGTTTGCTTATCGGCGCGAATACGCTAACCGTCGACACCGCGCGCGACGGTATCTACGCCGGGGAAATCCTGGGCAGCGGATCTCTCGTCAAACTAGGTGGCGGAGCCCTGGTGCTCAACGGCGCCAGCACGGCTTTCGCGGGGACGACGAGCGTAGGCGCCGGCACGCTCGAGGTCGGCGACGCCACGCACGACGGCGCAACGCTGGGCGGGGACGT
The DNA here is from genome assembly GCF_000934605.2 of Pandoraea vervacti. Classification (NCBI taxonomy): domain Bacteria; kingdom Pseudomonadati; phylum Pseudomonadota; class Betaproteobacteria; order Burkholderiales; family Burkholderiaceae; genus Pandoraea; species Pandoraea vervacti. The sequence goes on from NZ_CP010897.2 coordinate 1,091,765, forward strand.
GTCGGTGGCGGCACAAGGAACGTTGCGCGGGCATGGCACGATTCTCGGCAGCGTGACCAACGGCGGCATCGTGGCGCCAGGCGGCTCAATCGGCACCTTGCGTGTGACCGGCAACTATGTGCAGGCGTCCAACGCGACGCTTGCCATCGAGGTGAGTCCGACGTCGGCGTCGCTGCTCAAGGTGACCGGCGGCGCGACGCTGAACGGCGCGCTCGCCATCACGTACGCCCCGGGCACCTATCAGACAACACGTTACACGGTGCTCAGCGCGACGAACGGCGTGAGCGGTCGGTTCTCATCGGTCACCGGCACATTGGCGGCGGGCGCCAATCTCGGCAGCCTGCAATCGTCCGTTGCCTATGGCGCCAACGACGTGACGCTGTCGCTGAACGCACCGGCGTCCGGCGACCCCGGCAATGCCGGACCCTCGAATCCCGCCGGTCCCTCCACGCCATCGACCCCGTCCGTGCCGGTCGTCATTGCCCCGAAGAACACGAGCGCCTACACGGCACTGGGCACCGCTGCGCTGCTCAATGCACAGTCGTCGTCGACGGCGGTGCTTGAGCGAGTCGCGCAACGCCCGGTAACCACTGGCGTGGCCACCGGCGACGCGCCGCCGGTCGCTCCGGTACTCTGGGCGACGGCCACCGGGCTGCACGCTCGTGTGGACGGTTCAAATGGTCAACCCGGTTATCAGGAAAATCAATACGGATTCCTCGCCGGGGCGGAAAAGGCCGTCGATCGGAATACCTTCGGTTTGGCCGGAGGCTATTCGCACGCCGATCTCTCGGATCAGGGCGCGGCCAGTTCGGGCACTCGGGACACATTGCGCCTCGCGGCGTATGCGAGCCGGGAGATGGGGCCGGTCGATGTCGCCGCCACCCTGGGCTACGGCCTCCATTTTCTGTCGCAGAAGCGCTCGTTCGCAGGCATCGGTACGGCCGAGGGCGATCATATGGGGCAGGAGTTCACGGCGGCAGCGCAGGCGAGTGCGCCGATGATGCTCGGCGGGCTCGGCGTGACGCCGCGCGTGGGCCTGCGCTTTGCCTACTTCCACGCGAACGGCTTCGACGAGAGCGGTGCTGGCGCTCAGAACCTGCGCGTTGGCACGGACAATTCGCGCAGCCTGCAACCGTTTGTCGGCGTGACGTTCGACAAGTCGTTCGGTGATGCAGTGCGACCCATGAGCGTTCAGTTTCGTGTGGCATACGCGCGCGAACTGCTCGATTCGGGCCGAGCCATCAATGTGGCGTCACAGGACGGCACGATCTTCGTCGCACCGGGCGTGAGCTTGCCGCGCGACTTTCTGACGCTCGGCGCGAGCTTGAGCGTGACGCTGGCCAAACGTCTGGACCTGACGCTCGCCTACGACGCACTCGTCAATACCGGCGGCGCATCGTCACAGGCGGGCGGTCTGAAGGTGAACTACCGGTTCTGAATCTGAACGGGGCAGGGCGGCGTCCCACCCTAAACCGCCATCGCCGCGCCGTCGCTGCGCGGATCGTGGGCGCCGGTTGCCAGTCCGTCGTCGGCGATGGCGATGACGCCTGCCTGGCCCGCGAGGGCGCTATGTCTTGGCAGCGGTGCGACAGCGTGGCCCAGCGCTTCGAGCGCCGTCATCACCTCATCGCCCACGTCGCTTTCCAGCTTCAGATTGTCCCGACTGTCGGAAAACGTTCGCCCGAGAAGGAAGCGCGGATGCGACAACGCTTCGTGAGGCGACATCCCGTAATCGATCAGACGCGTGAGCAACGCGCTCAGCGTTTGCGGCTGACCGTCTGCGCCCTGCGTGCCGTACAGCAGTCGCGCACGACCGTCCTTCAGATACATGCCCGGGTTGAGCGTGTGAAACGGACGCTTGCCCGGCGCCAGGGCATTGGGGTGCGCACTGTGCGCTGGCCGAAAGGCCGCGCCGCGGTTGTGCCACAGCACCCCGGTATCGCCGGCCATCACGCCGCTGCCCCAGTCGAAGTAGATGGTCTGCAACACGCTCACCGCGCGACCAGCGGCATCCGTTGCTGCGAAATACACCGTGTCGCCCTCGCGAAAGCGGTGCGGCCATTCCAGTGCCGTATCGCCGTCGATGCGCGACGCCGCCTCACGAAGCCGTGCGTCGGACAACAGCATGTCGAGCGGTACCTCCGCGAATTCAGGATCGGCCAGATATCGATCGCGATCGATGAACGCCTGCTTCACCGCTTCGACCAGCCGGTGGTAGTAGGCGGCGCTGCCATGCACACAATCCTTGAGGCCGAGGCGCGCCAGTATCCCCATGATTTGTAGCGTCGTCACCCCTTGTGTCGGCGGCGGCAGCGTCGCCAGGACACCGTGCGCATACGGCATCGTGAGCGCCGGCGACACACGCACACGCGTGGCCGCGAGATCGCCCCGCGTGAGCGGCGATCCCGCCGAGCGCAACCCATCGGCCAGGCGCGCTGCCAACTCGCCTTCGTAGAACTCACGAGGGCCGGCGTCGGCCAGCTTCCGCAGCGTCAACGCCAATGCCGGTTGCCGCAACGTCTCGCCGACACCCGGTGCGCGACCGCCCGGCAAAAACGTCTGCGCGAAGCCATGCCATGTCGCGTCGTCTCGCATTTCGTCGGCGCGATACGTGTACCAGAAGTCCTGGGAGCGTCCCGTCGCAAACCCATCTTCGGCAGCCGCAATGGCTGGCGCAAGCAGCGACGACCACGACAACTTGCCGCCCCATTGCTCGCGACTCACTCGATATGCGGCCTCCCACGCCGCGACCGTGGCCGCCGTCGTCAGCGCTGAGGCCGGGCCGCGCGCGGGAATGGCGTCGCCGCGATGCAGTTCCGACGGTAACTCACGCGCGGCTTGCCCGATACCGGAGATAGCGAGCGGCGCGTTGTCGGCAGACGCACCGTCGGCCAGCAGCCAGAAGCCATCGCCGCCCAGGCCTGTGAAGTGCGGCATCGTCACGCACAGCATCGCCGCGATGGCGATGGCCGCTTCGATGGCATTGCCGCCTTGTTGCAATACGTCGCGACCTGCGGCGCTGGCCAACGTATGCGGACTCGTGACCAGACCGGCGCGTCCGCTCGCATATGCCGACGACAGGACGCTCATGCCGCTCGTGCCGCTCGTGCCGTTGACCTCGTCGCGCGCCGTCATGCGAGCGCTCCGTGCGCTTCGGCTGGGCCCGTCGTCTGCGTTCCGCCGAGATAAGCCGCCGCCAGTCGCGCATCGCCCGCCAGTTCGCTCGCCGAACCGCTCACCGTCACACGTCCCTCTTCGAGGACATAACCCCGGTCGGCAATCGACAGAGCCATGGCGGCCATCTGATCGACGAGCAGCATCGACAGCGATTCGCGGCGCAGTGCGTCGAGCGACGCGAACAACTCGGCAATGACCTTCGGCGCCAGACCCAAGGATGGCTCGTCGAGCAACAGCACGCGCGGCGACGACATCAAGGCCCGCGCAATCGCCAGCATTTGCTGCTCACCACCCGAGAGCAGCCCGGCACGCTGATGCTGCCGCTCGCGAAGACGGGGATAACGCACGAACATCTGTTCGATACGCGCGTCGAGCGTCGCACCGGGCAGACGTCCGCTCGGAAATGCGCCGAGACGCAGGTTATCGAGCACCGAAAGCTCCGGGAACACCTGCCGTCCTTCCGGCACGAGCACGACACCGGAGGCGGCAATCTTCGCCGCATCCAGCCGCGCCAGGTCACGTCCGTTGAACGTGATACCGCCTCGCACCGGACGATGCAGTCCGGCCAGCGCACGCATGAGGGTCGACTTGCCGGCGCCATTGGCGCCGAGCAGGGCGACGAGCTCACCGTCACGGACCTGAATCGACACGTCATGCAATACCGGCGCGGCGCCGTAGCCCGCCGTCAGCTTGCCGACACCCAGCACCTCGGGCGTCGCTATCGTCGCTATCGTCGCTCGCTCGGCGGCAATCGGGGCATGCGCCGTCGACGCTCCCAGATAGGCTTGCCGCACGCGCTCGTCGTGACGAATCGCGTTCGGTGTGCCTTTTGCAAGGAAGCGACCCGCGTCGATCACGACAATGCCGTCCGACACGCCCATGACCAGCGACATGTCGTGCTCCACGAGGCCGACGGCCACACCGCTTTGCGCAATCTGGCGCAGCAGTCTGCCCAGTTGCGCCTTGTCCTGTGTGGACAGACCCGCGGCCGGTTCGTCGAGCAGCAGCACGCTGGGACGCGTTGCCAACGCCCGTGCGATTTCTACCAGACGCCGGTCGACATGCGCCAGATCGGCCGCCATCAGACCCACGTCGCCGTGATAGCCGCACGCTCTGAGCAGCGCGTGCGCTTCGTCGCGTTGCGCGCTGTCCTGCATGCGCGCGGTGCCGAGCAGCCCGCCCAGACGCCCCGCGCTCAACGCGAGCGTCACGTTATCGAGCACGCTCATGCCGCCGAAAAGTTGCGACGTCTGATACGTGCGCGCCACCCCATGCCGCGCGCTGTCGCAGGCGCCCCTTGCGGCGAGAGTGTCGGCGCCCAGCGAACGCGTGCCGGACAGCGGCCGGTAAAAACCGGAGAGCATATTGAGCACGGTCGACTTGCCCGCGCCGTTCGGACCGATCAGGCTCGTGACCTGGGCCGCAGGCAGTTCGAAGGAAAGATCGGCCACGGCGCTCACGCCGCCGAACGTCATCGTGAGCCCGTGCGCGGCGAGCGCCTTGCGCTGCGATGGGGCGAGCGTCGGCAAGCGCAGCGCCGATGTCGTTTCGAGGTCGGCGTCGGCGTGCGCGGCACGTTGCCGGGACTTCCACCACTGCCCGAGCACCCCGATCACGCCATTGGGCGCCCCCCACAGCACGACCAGCAGCAACACACCGAAACACAACAGACGCAGATTCTCGAGACTGGCAAGCAGCTCGGGCAGCAGGCCGACGATCACCGCACCGACAAGCGGCCCGGCGATCGTGCCGGCACCGCCGATCATTACGACGAGCACGAACAGGATCGATTGCAGAAAAGAGAACATGCCCGGCGTGACCATGCCCTGCAACGGCGCGAACAATCCGCCCGCCAGTCCGGCAAGCGCGGCGGAAAACGCGAACGCAACGGCCTTGACGACCAGCGGGTTGATGCCGATCGATGCCGCCGCCGTTTCGCTGTCGCGCACGGCGCGCATGGCGGCGCCCCAGGCGCCGCGCGAGACACGCGCGTAGATCAGCAACGCCACCGCGAGCACCGCGAGCGATGTGATCGCCACGACACGTTCGCTGCCCGCGATACCGAACACGCCCGGCGGCAATACGCCCATCAGACCGTTCTGACCGCCGGTCAGTGCGCGCCACTCGACCGCACCATGCTCGACGATGAAGCCGAAGGCGATCGTCACCATCGCCAGCCCCGGACCCCGCACGCGAAGCGCTGGCATTGCGAGCAGACCGCCGGTAAGCGCGGCGATAACGCCGCCCGCGAGCCACGCAGGCCAGAACGGCCACCCCGCCTGCGTGGTCAGAATCGCCACGGCATACGCGCCAATGGCGTAGAACCCCACGTGGCCGAACGATACCTGCCCCGTGAGGCCGAGCAACAGGTTCAGTCCCACGCCGCAGATGGCGAGCAATGCCACGCCGGCGATCACCACAACGAAGTAGCCGTTCACCACGCACGCCGCCCCGGCCGCCGCCAGCAGGGCGACGGCAAGCAAGGCGGCGAGGGCGAGGCCGTCACGGGAGGCGCGTCGTGCGCCTGGTGTGCTTCGTGCCGAGGGTTGTGGGGATGGGGGCGGTGCCAGCCGCAAAGAAGAATCGCTCATACCTTGCGCACCTCCGCGCGACCGAACATGCCATCGGGGCGCATCGCCAGCAGCACGATGACCAGACCGAACGTAATGATCTGTGTGTAGCTGGACCCGAGCGTTGCCGTGATCATCGCTTCGGCGACGCCGAAAAGCAGACCCGCGATCATGACGCCCCACGCGCTGGACAAGCCGCCAAGAATGGCGACTGCAAATGCCTTGAGCCCGAAAACCGTCCCCATATCCGCCTGCACATTGAACAGCGGTGCGATCAGCACGCCGGCAATGCCAGCGAGTAACGTCGAGACCGCAAAAGCGCCTGCAATGGTGCGCTGGATGAGAATCCCCATGAGGCGCGCGGCGTCGCGGTTCTGTACGACTGCGAGCATGGCCACCCCCCAACGTGAATGACGCAGCACGTAATGCAGCACTGCCGCGAGCGCCAGACCCACGACCGGAATCAACAGTTGCAGCGGATAAACACCGAGTCCGGCGTCACCGATGTGCAGCGAGCTTTGGGCCAGCGCCGAGGGCAGGCTGCGCGGCTCCGTGCCGAACGTCAGCATGACGAGGTTGTCGAGCACGATGCCCAGCGCCACCGTCGCCATCAGCCATGCGCTCGATCCGCGTCGCACGAAGGGCTGCACCGCAAGCCGCTCGACGACCAGTCCGTAGACGGCGCAAAGCGCGAGCGCCGCGACGACCGCCACCGGCATGGGCCAGCCAAGCGTCTGGGCGAAGGTGTACGCCAGCACGGCGCCCAGCATCATCGAGCTGCCCTGCGCGAAATTGACCGTCGCGCTCACCGCGAACGTGAGATGAAAGCCGAGCGCCATGAGCCCGTACATGCTGCCGAGCCCAAGCCCGGCGACAAGCGCCGAGATCCATTGCATGAGATATCCTCCGGGACGCCGCGCCGCGACGCCCGTTCATTGGTCGTGTGACGGATTCGCCGGATTTACTTCGCTGCGACCTTCGCGCCGGCCGCCGCCACCGGCACGATTCGGTTGTCGATGAACTGCGCCCACACATAGTCCTGGGCGGACAGTGCGTCGTGCTGCTGCTCGCTGAACGGCTTCACGTACGTCTTGATGAGGCCTTCGTAACGATCGATCTTGTAGAAGCCCGTGCGGATCGCGTCGCCGTTGGTGGAACCCGCCCGGTCGATGGCGAGCGCTGCGAGGCGCATGGCGTCGTACGCGTTGGCAACGCCGACCGCCGGCGTGATGTCATCCGGTCCCTTGATGTCGGGATACCTGGCCTTGAGCGCCGCAACGACACGGGTGCTCACCGGCGAGGTCGCTCCGAAGAAGCTGTATGTCTGCACGAAATGCACGGTCTTCGCGTTCGGGCCAGCCAACTCGGTGAAGCGTCCGCCCGCAGGTCCCCAGTGCGAGACGATGGGGACCTTCCAGCCCATACGGTCGAGCGACTTCACGACCTGCGCCGACGGACCGACGTTGCCGACCATCAGCAGCGTGTCCGCGCCGGCGGCCTTCAGGCGACCGAGCTGCGGGGTGACGTCCACATCGTTCGCTTCGAATTTCTCCACGGCGGCAGGCTTCATGCCCTTGGCGGCCAGCGCTGCCACGATGCCCTTCTCGTTCGACTCGCCCCAAGGGTTATTGACGAGGATGAGGCCGAGCTTTTTCGCGCCGAAGGTTTGCTGTGCATAGCTCACCATCGCGCCGTCGACGATTTCATCGACAGCCGACACGCGAAACACGTAGTTCGGATTGGCGCCACTGTGGGTAATCGGCGTGCCTGCGGCCCACGGCCCCATGAACGGCACCTTTTCCTGATTCGCAATGGGCACGATCGCCATCGACACCGGCGTGTCCAGACCCCCGAAGAGCACCGCCACTTTGTCCTTGTAGATCAGCTCGCGTGCGGCGAGCACGCCCTTGGCGGGGTTGCCTTCGTCGTCGCGACGCACCAGTTCGAGCTTGCGTCCGCCCAGCACGCCGCCGCTCGCGTTGATCTCGTCGATGGCGATGGTCATGCCGCGCGTGAGAGCTTCGCCTGCGCGTGCCGACTGGCCGGAGAGCGCGGTGACCAGTCCGATCTTGACGGTGTCCGCCGCATAGCTGGCGGCGCTCACGCACAGGGTGGCGGCCGCCAGGGCGACGGCGCCGACACGAAGCCAGCGACGGCGGGAAGGGGCGGCAACCGGTGTGGCGATAGCGGCACAGACGGCGTTCTGACGTGCTGAGGCGGACATGAGCAATCTCCGTGAAGACGCATCGAAGCGATGCATCGGAAGCGAATCGAAAAGAACGGCTGAGCGTTCGGCGTCCGGGTAATACCCGCGATGTCCCCGGCGTACGCAAGAGGCATGCCACCTTGTCGACATTTCGCATGAATCGCGTCGCACGATATGAATGACAGGGTGTTGACGATCTGGCACTGAAATTGCGAACGATTGGGTATGACGTTCGTTGACGATGCGTTTTGCGCCAACTCGGAACGCGCCCGCACTCTCGCGGTGCGCGAATGTTTCAAGACGACACACGATGACCCTGACTCTTCCGCTTCCGCAACCCGACGATCCGGCCACCGGCGACACGCGCTTCGGTGCGCTTCGCTCGCACGACCGCTTCGACTACCTTCCCATCACCGCGCGCGATACGTATCGCTGGCCCAACGGCGCGCGTCTGGCCGTCTATCTTGGCTTCAATCTGGAACACTTCGCGTTCGGTGAGGGGCTGGGCGCGAATCTCGGCCCGGTGTCGCCACAACCGGACGTGCTGAATTACAGTTGGCGCGAATACGGCAACCGGGTCGGCGCGTGGCGCTGTCTGGACCTGTTCGGCGATCTGGCGATGCGCGCGGGCGTGGTGCTCAATACGTCGCTGCTCGATCACTGTCCCGAACTCGTTCACACGTGCGTGGCGCGCGGCGACGAACTGATCGGGCATGGCCACACCAACGCGCACCGGCAGAGCGACTTCGAATACGCGCACGAGCGCGAGTTGCTCGCGCACTGCCGTTCGCGTCTGACGGAGACGACCGGCTACACGCCGTCGGGATGGCTCTCGCCCTGGATTTCCGAGACGCACCACACGCCGGATCTGCTCGTGCGCACCGGCTACTCGTATACGTTGAACTGGTGTCATGACGACCGGCCCGTGCGCATGCGCACCGCGCACGGCACGTTGTGGTCGGTGCCGTATCCGCAGGAGGTGAACGACATTCCGATGATCGTGGGACGCCAGATGGATGGCGCGGCCTTCGCCGACATGATTGCCGACAACTTCGACGAGATGTACGCGCAGGCCGAGCATCCAACACGCGCACAGCCGCTGGTGATGGGCATCGCGCTGCATCCCTATCTGGTCGGGCAGCCGTATCGCCTGCGGCATTTGCGACGCGTGCTCACACCCATCGCGCAGGCGGCGCAGCGCGGCGAGATCTGGGTGGCGACGCCGGGCGACATCGCGGCCCACGTGGCGTCGGTGAGCGAAGCCAACCCCGACGCCGTCATGGGTTGAGCGACTCATGACGCTCAAACCGCATTGCCCGTCATGTCCCGATTGCGGAACTTCCCCCTTGTTGACCTTGCCGTCCATGCCATCAGAAAAGCCGCTTCCCCCTGCGCGCCGCCAAGCGCTCGATGCCAGTGCCGTCACCGCGTCCACCCTGCCCGAGGCTGCTGCCATGTCCTCGGCGCGAGAGCGAGACACCGGGTCCCGACTGCTTTCGCTGCACTCGCCGGTCGCGGCGCTCGCGTTCGATGACGAACAGAGCGCAGAGATGCGCATTGAGACGCACATCTATCGCACGATCGTCGATGGCGTGCTCGCGCATCGGCTCACGCCGGGCACGAAGCTCCCCGAGCCGGAGCTTTGCCAGTTGTTCGATGTCGGGCGCGCGGTCGTGCGAAGGGTGCTGGAGCGGCTGGCCCACGATGGCATCGTGACGCTCCGGCCGAACAAAGGGGCCGTGATTGCCGAACCGACCCCGCAGGAAACGCGTGAGATCTTCGAGGCGCGGCGGGCGTTGGAGCGCTCGCTGGTGGCGCTGGCCGTCACACGTGTGACCGATGACGATCTTGCGATGCTGCGTCGGCAACTCGACGCCGAACACGAAGCCATGCACCGCTTCGATCAGCCCTCGTGGGCGCGACTGGCGAGCGACTTCCATTTGCGCGTGGCGGCGCTTGCCGGCAACGCCGTGCTGTTGCGTTATCTGACCGAACTGATTTCGCGTTGTTCGCTCATCGTCGGACTGTACGAGCCTCCCGGCTATGCACCATGCGAACACGACGAGCATACGGCGATCGTGGCGTGCATCGAGCAGCGCGACGCCGAAGGGGCCATTGCCCGGATGCAGTCGCACCTGGAGGAGCTCGAACGTCGCATCGAGACCACCCGCATGCGCGGGCAGAAGAGCCTGGCGTCGCTGCTCGGTCTTCCGGAAGTGGCGACCGGCGAGGACATCGCACCGGTGCCGCCCCCTGTTAAACGCGCCAGCCGCAAGCGCGCCTGAGGACATCGTATGGAAATCGACTTTCGTCAAATCACGGCTTATCAGCGATACAAGCTGATGGCCAGTCTGATCGTGCCGCGCCCGATCGCGCTTGTCACGACGATCAACGAGGGCGGCGCCGTCAACGCGGCGCCGTTCTCGATGTTCAACATGCTTGGCGAGGAACCGCCGATCCTGATGCTCTCGATCAATCGGCTCGATGACGATTCGCTCAAGGACACCGCCGCCAATATCCTGCGAGACCGGGCGTACGTCGTGCACCTGACGGACGAGGCCATGGCCGCCCGCATGCACGCGTGCGGCGAGCGCCTCCCACCGACCGAGAGCGAGCTTGTCCATGCAGGACTCACGCCCGTGGCGAGCAGCCTCGTCGCGCCCCCGCGGATCGCCGAGGCGCCGGTCGCGTTTGAATGCACGTTGTGGGAGACGCTGGAGACGCCCAGTCGCCACATCTTTATCGGACGCGTGGAGCGCATGCATGCTCGCGACGAGCTGATCGACACCGAGTCATGGCGTGTGCGCCTGCAAAACTATTTCCCTGTCGGGCGCTTCGGTGCGAGCTTCTACGTGGACACGCGCAATCGTTTCTCGCTGGAGCAGCAAGACGGTCGCCCCACGGCAACGACTGCCGTTGACGAGATGTGAGTTTCCCCGACATTCCGTAACACGACGCTGCATGACCGGGCGCCGACATCTGCGACTGCCGCCGGCAGTCCACGGCGCTTGTTCCACCTCCAATTTTTTCCTCCTCACTTTCCGCCTTCGCGCCGCCCGGCGTTCTCGCTTTCGGTGCGCGGCGCACGCGTGCGGTGCACGCACGCACCCGGTCGAGACGCATCAGCGTACCGGCTCGCACCCGACTTTCCCCATTCCTTTCGGGCATCCCCCAATGCCGGTGGGCCTTTTCACTTGTCGTCCCGAGCGTTGGCACGCTTCATGCTAATTGACACGTATTCAAGTGACTTGAATGTGTTTCATGTTTATTTCTTAAAGCCAACCTTCGGCAGCATCGGCCTGACAAGGAGCATCATGCAAAAGTCTTTCTCTCTCATTCGTACGCTGGTGGCGACGCTGTCCGGCTCGGTGGCGCTACTCACGGCCACCTCGGGGTGGGCGCAAACCGCCGATCTGCTCGCGCGGATCAAGGCGAACAAGGAAATCACGATTGCCACGGAAGCGCGGTATGCGCCGTTCGAGTCGGTCGAGAACGGCAAGATCGTCGGCTATGACGCCGACCTCATGCAGTACGTCCTCAAAGCGCTTCCCGATGTCAAGGTCAAGCAACTCGATCTGCCGTTCCAGGGACTGTTGCCCGGACTCGACGCGAAGCGCTTCGACATCGTGGTGACCGCTGTCACCATCAACAAGGACCGCGCAAGCCACTTTGCATTCACCGTCCCGGTGGCCGACGCCACGACCGGCGTGCTCGTGCGCGCGGGCGACAAGGCCATCGCCGCGCCAGGCGATCTGAACGGCAAGACCGTCGGCTCGCAAACCGGTTCGGCCCAACTCCAGGCACTCGTCGCGCTCGACAAGAAGCTCAAGGCGGACGGCGGGCCGGGCATCAAGCAGATCAAACAATATGTCGCGTTCGACGAAGCCTATGCCGATCTCGCCGTCGGCCGTATCGACGCCGTGGCGCAATCGGTCGCCAATCTCGGCCCGCTGATGAAGGCGCGTCCCGGTGTATTCACGATCCTGGCGCAAACCATCGGTCCGAAGACTTACTTCGCTTGGGTGGGACGCAAGGACGCCGACAGTGCCTCGCTGGTCAAACTGTTCAGCGACGGCATCGCCCGCGCCAATCGCGACGGCACGATGAAGCAGCTCCAGCAGAAGTGGTTCGGCTCGACGATGGACGTGCCGGCAGACGCTGTGCCCGAACCCACGATGTAACGCCGCAAACGCGCCGCCCCTCGCCATGTCCGACACCATGAACGCGCCCGCACTCGCACCCGATCTCGTTGCCCGATGTCTCGGCTATTTGCCGCAGATGCTCGATGGCGCGCTGACCACGCTGTGGATCTCGGCGCTTGCCGTAGTGTTCGGCTTCTTCGGCGGCGTGTTTCTGTATCTCGTGGAAAGCGGGGGCGGGCGCGTCGCCTCGCGCGTTGCGCGCGCCTACATCAGCATCGTGCGCGGCACGCCGGTGCTCGCGCAGTTGCTGGTGTGCTACTTCATTCCGTCCGCGATGGGCTTGTCATGGCCGGGCAGTATGGCCGCGGTGATCGGCCTGGCGCTGAACACCGCCGCGTATCAGTCGCAGATCCTGGGGGCGGGCTTTCGCGCCATTCCTGCCGGGCAGATCGAAGCGGCGCGGACGTTCAATCTCACGCGCTCGCAGACGCTCTGGCGCATCGAGGTGCCGCAGGTCGCTGCGCTGACCTCGCCTGCGCTCGTCTCGGAGGTGATCGATGTCGTGAAGGCGTCCGCGGTGGTGTCGGTCATTACGGTGACGGATCTCACGCGCGTGGGCCAGCAGCTGGCGTCCGCGACCTATCGTCCGCTGGAGGTGTATTCGATGGGCGCGCTGGGCTATCTGGTCATCACGTCGCTGGTATCGGTCGCCGGCGCCGCCTGGGCACGCCGCATGGCGCGCCGCAGCTAAAGGGGAGTGCTCGATCGTGAATGATGCCATTGCGGCGATGCTGCCGCTCATCCCACGCTATCTCGCGGCCATGCTCGTCACGCTGGAGGTGAGCGCGATGGCGGCGATGCTGGGCATGACGGGCGGCTTTGTGCTCAACGCGCTGCGCCTGCGCTTTGCGCGCGCGCTTGGACTGCCCTATCGGTTGTTCGTGTGGCTCATTCGCGGCACGCCGTATCTTTCGCAACTGATGATCGTGTACTTCGGCCTGCCGGCGCTCGGTGTCACGCTCGACGCCGTCGAGGCAACCGTCGTGTCGCTGGCCGTCTACGCGACGGCCTACTTCGCTGAGATTTTCCGCGCGAGCTGGAGCAGCGTCGCGCGAGGTCAGCAGGAGGCGGCGCGAGCCTTCGGCATCGGACGCTGGGCCGTGTTTCGCGCCATCGAATGCCCGCAAGCCTTCGCCTTTGCGCTGCCGCTGCTGGCCAATCAGTGGATTCTCGTCATCAAGGAAAGCGCGGTCGCTTCCATCATCACGGTGCCCGAACTGACGATGACGGCCAGCGACATCGTGTCTTCTACCTATACCTACGTGGCGCCCTATGCGCTGCTCATCGCCGGTTACTGGTTGCTGACGCAGTCAGTGGCGTGGATCGCGCGCCGGGTTCGGCGTTCCCTCTCTTTTCTACGGTAGGCGTGCATGAGCCAACTCCCGATTCTCTCGTTACGCGGCGTCGGCAAGTCCTATGGCGACTTACGTGTGCTGCAAGGCATCGATCTCGATATCGCGCGCGGCGAGATCGTCACCCTGATCGGTCCCTCCGGTTCAGGCAAAACGACGCTGCTGCGATGCATGAACTTTCTCGAGGCTTACGACGAAGGAGAAGTGTGGATCAAGGGCCAGCTATTGGGTTATCACTCGGCCGGGCGCAGCGAGCGTGATCGTGACAGCGACACCGCTATCGCCGAAGTCCGGCGGCCTGTCGCCATGGTGTTCCAGCAGTTCAATCTCTGGCCGCACATGACGGTGGCGCAGAACGTTGCGGCCCCCCTGGTGCTGTCGAAGAAAATCGGCAAGCGCGACGCGCATGCGAAAGCAATGGAGGCATTGCGTCGCGTGGGCATGGATCACAAGGCCGACGTGTACCCGTCGCGGCTAAGCGGGGGCCAGCAACAACGGGTGGGCATCGCGCGGGCGCTGGCGATCGAGCCGGAGGTGATGTTGCTCGACGAGCCGACGTCCGCGCTCGACCCGGAACTGGTCGAAGAGGTGCTCAACGTCATTCGCAGTCTCGCCCAGGAGGGCATGACGATGGTGATGGTCACGCACGAAATGAGCTTCGCCGCCAAAATTTCCGACCGTATCGTGTTCATGGAGGCGGGGCGCGTCGTAGAGTCCGGCCCGCCCGCCCAGTTGTTCGGCCAGTCGCGCTCGCCTCGTCTGCAACAGTTCCTCAAGCCATGGTTCGAGCGCAGCTTGCCCGGCAGCGAAGCGTTGCCGACGGGCGATGCGTCAGTGGCGGCGCCCGCCATGCGGCTGGCGGAGGTTCGACCGTGAGAGGTTCTCACCATCGCGAAAGCGCGAATGCTCTCGATGTCGGCCTCGATATTGCGCACGACGTCACCTGCGAGATTGCCGCGCGGGTCGCTGCGCATATCGATCCGGCGCGTTTGCTCGACAGCATCGAGACATTGGCGTCGTTCGGTGCGCGTGCCGACGGTGGCGTCGATCGTCCGGCATTGAGCCCGGTGGATCTCGAAGCACGCACCTGGCTCGTCGCACGCGCGAAAGCGCTGGGGTGCGAGGTGTATGTCGACGCATGCGCCAACTTGTCCTTTCGCCGTCCCGGGTTACACGATGTACCGCCGGTGGTTACGGGCAGTCACGCCGACACACAGCCGACGGGCGGCAAGCTCGACGGCTGCTACGGCGTGCTCGCCGGGCTGGAAGTCCTGGCAACGCTCGCCGCGCTCGACATCCGCACGCACTATCCGGTGGAGGTGGTCGTGTGGACCAACGAGGAGGGCACGCGCTTTCAGCCGGGCGCCATGGGATCGAGCGCCTACGTCGAACCCGACCGGCTGACGCAGTACTTATCTGCCAGCGACACGGCGGGCGTGCCGCTGGCACACGCCATTGACACCCATGCCCGCGCCTTGCCGGGGCTTGCGACGCGCGCGCTGGGCGCGCCGATGCGCGCTTTCGTCGAACTGCATATCGAGCAGGGGCCATTGCTGGAAATGGCGGGCGCGCCGCTGGGCATCGTCGATGGAATTCAGGGCGTGCGCTGGTACGACGTCACTTGCGAAGGGCAGGCCGCGCATGCGGGCACTACGCCGATGGCCGCAAGGCGAGATGCCATGACACTCGCCTGCGCCGTGCGGGCCGAACTGGAGCATCTGGCGTTCTCGCTCGGCGGCGAGCACACCCGTGTCACGTTCGGCCGCTGGTCGGTCACACCGAATGCGATCAATACCATTGCCTCGGAAGTCACGTTCTCCGTCGATTTTCGTCATCCCGATCCGACGGTGCTCATGCGTTTCGACGAAGGGCTCGCGCAGTGCGTCGCGCGCAACGGCGTATCGATGCGCTCGCTGTTCCAGCACGCGCCGGTCGCCTTTCATGCGGATGTCATCAAGCACGTCGAACAGGCGTGCCTGTCAGTCGCTGGCGACACGCCACACCTGACGTCGGGCGCCTTTCACGACGCCATGTATCTCGCCCGGCATTGCCCGACGGCAATGTTGTTCGTTCCCAGTCGCGGTGGTATCAGCCACAACCCGGCCGAGGCGACGGACGACGCACATCTCGTGCTGGGCGCCCGTGCGCTCGCACACTGCCTCACGACACTCAGTCATCCCTTCTGAACAGGAGTTACCCAACCATGTCGCACAGCCACCCGCTCGATCACACGCACTCGCACTCGCCCGACAATGGCAATGCGCTGGGTGAGAACGCCACGCTCACGGAACCGATCTCCCCTGACGGTACGCCCGAGTTGGGGAAGACCTACACCGTTCCCGCCCGCAGCGGCCGTGCGGTTCGCGTCAGCGCAGGTCAGACGATCCGCATCGCGAATCCCCACGGCACGCAGGTCTGCGACACGTGGATCTTCAACGCCGCGCACCTCAACGAGTTTCTGTCGTTCGAGCACACGCGCGCCTATCTCGACAAGGTGATTCCGCATGCAGGCGATGCGCTCGTGACAAACCAGCGCCGGCCGATAGCGGAACTCGTTGCGGACACGTCGCCAGGGGTGCACGACACGCTCATCGCCGCGTGTGACCTGTATCGCTACCGCAATCTCGGTGTGGAGGGGTATCACGACAACTGCGCCGACAACATGCGTCTCGCGCTCAAGGCCATTGGCCTGCGCGCACGCGAAGTGCCGCAGCCGTTCAATCTTTGGATGAACATTCCCGTCAAGCCGGATTACTCGATCGACTGGCTGCCGCCTGTATCGAAGGCGGGCGACTATGTGGACATTCGTGCGGTAATGGACTGCGTGGTGGTGATGTCGGCTTGCCCGCAAGATATTATTCCGATCAACGCCCTGAACCCGGTGGAAGTCGAGTTCACGGTGCTGGCCTGATTTCCCGCCGATCTTCGACCCTTCATCCCTATTCGATAAATCACGGTGGCTAAACGTCAATCCGCCTCACCCCCTGCTGCCGGCCGCAAGACGGCCGGCGCGCCGGGCGCCGACGATTCGCTGGGGCTGCGCATCAAGCATGCGCGTCTCGTGCGGCAACTCACGCTCAAGGCACTGGCCGAACTCGCCGGATGCTCCGAGAGCTTGCTCTCGAAGGTGGAGCGCGCCAATGCAACCCCGTCGCTGGCAACGTTGCACCGCATTGCCGGTGCGCTCGACACGAACATTGGCGAGCTGGTCTCCGGCCCCGATCTCACATCGTCGCCGGTGCATCGCAGCGATCAGCGCCCGGTGGTCCGCTTTCCGACCAAACGCAATCGCGGATCGATCATGCTCGAGCGCGTGGTGGTGCCGGGCCCGGGGCAATTGCTGCAAGGGGATATCCACGTCATCGAGCCCAATACGAGCAGCGACGAGCAGATATCTCACATCGGCGAGGAGTTGGGATACGTGATCGAGGGCACGCTCGAACTGATGCTCGGCGACGCATGTCACGTGTTGAGCGCCGGGGATTCGTTCCACTTCCCGAGTACCTTGCCGCACAGCTATCGCAATCCGGGCAAGACCGTGACCCGCGTGCTCTGGATCAACACGCCGCCGACCTTTTAGGAGTGCATTCATCGTGTCAGGCACCGATGTATCGCAGATGCAACTGCCGCGCTTTGCCGGCATTCCCACGTTCATGCGCGTGCCATTCGTCCAGGATTGGCGCACGCTCGACATCGCGCTGGCCGGCGTGCCCTACGACGGCGGGGTGACGGCGCGCCCGGGGGCACGCTTCGGTCCGCGCGAAATTCGCAACATGTCGACGATGACGCGGCCCATTCATCATGTGACTCGCTTCAACCCGTTCGACGTGTGCCGGATCGGCGATGTGGGCGACGTACCGTTCTCGAACCTTTACGACGTCGAATTGGCCCACGCCGACATCCGGCAATTCTTCGCGCCGTTGTTTGCTGCCGGCAAGCTGCCGCTGATTGCCGGAGGCGACCACTCGATTACTTACCCGGTGTTGCAGGCGATGCGCCCGACGAAGCCTGTGGGGCTCGTACACATCGACGCCCACACCGACACGTGGGATACGTTCAAGGGATCGAAATTCACGCACGGCGCGCCCTTCAGGCGAGCCATCGAGGCCGGGCTGATCGATCCGCATCGCTCGATCCAGATCGGTATTCGCGGTGCGCAGGGCTCCGACGAGGGCTGGCGCTATTCACAGGCGCAGGGCATGCGCGTGGTGTTCATCGAAGCGTTCGAGACGATGGGGCCGGCCGCCGTGGCCGCATTCGCCAGAGAAGTCGTTGGCGACGGGCCGGTATACCTCTCGCTGGACGTCGATGCGCTCGACCCCGTTTACGCGCCCGGCACCGGCACGCCGGAGATTGGCGGGCTCACCACGCGCGAGCTGCTGGCGCTGCTGCGCGGGCTCGATGGCATCGCGTGGGCGGGCGGAGACGTAGTGGAGGTATCGCCGCCTTACGACGTCGGGGGCAATACCGCGCTCGCAGGCGCCACGCTGATGTACGAAATGCTGTGCCTGTTCGCCAGCCATCTTTCGCGAACACGACACGCATAGCCGGCGCATTGCCGCTTATCTGACGATCCGACGACGAACCCGGCGCGCGCGATCCCGCGACGCTCGCTCGGGGGCAACACGCCTTCGCGCCCGGGTTCGGCGCGCACGCACGTCGTCGGAAGCGGTAGCCGCCCGACCTTATCGCAAAGTCAGTCGGCGCGGCGCTGTCAGGATGCGAGCTTCTTTCCCCGATGGAGGCCAGCCATGCATCCTGTGAGCACGACGACGCTCGGTGCCGTACCGACGACGCCCTTCACCCCACCTACGCCGCAGCCGCGGCACGCGCGTATGCACGAGTGCTTTCGCGCGGACATCGCGACGGTCAGACTTCGGCACGGCGGCAGTCGCCCGATCGCAACGGCGGTCATCGGGGAGCCGGTACGCCAGACAGCGCCCCATCGGCGCTTGCCGATTCTGGCGGCACGACGTTTGTTCGCCTCCGACGCGCCCGCGCCCGCAGCGGACTTCGCCTTCTTCCGCGAGCCGCTGAAGCAGACCCCCGCGCTGATCGGTCAATGGCGCGCGGCGGCGAAGGCGGGGAGCGGGTCCGAGGCGTGGGCGCAATTCATCGCCGACATCAGCGAACGGTTTTTCAAGGGCAGCCGCAAGCAACGTGTGATGGATGCCCTGGTGCTGAGCCTCGATATCCTGCCGCCGCGTGACCGGGCGGACGCGTTGGCCTGCGTGCTGGCCGACGGCGTCGAGGGCAACGCCGCAGTGGAAGAGTTCTGGGCATTCGTCGGCATGGAGCGTATTCCCGACGCAGACAAGGCGCGCGTGGCCGAGCTGATTCACCGGTACGGCATCGGCACGTGACCCCAAGCGGCGACGCTCAATCCAGATCGCCCTGGCAGACGTACTTGATCGACAGGTAATCGTCTAGGCCGTACTTCGAACCTTCCCGTCCATAGCCGGAGGCTTTCACGCCGCCGAACGGCGCCGCCTCGCTCGAGACGGCGCCTTCGTTCATCCCGATTACGCCCGCTTCGAGACGACGCGCCACGCGCTGCGCGCGTCGCATGTCCTGCGTGTAGAAGTAGGCCGCCAACCCGAACGGCGTGTCGTTCGCGCGCCGGATGACGTCGTCCTCCGTCTCGAAGCGAAACAGCGGCACGACCGGCCCGAACGTTTCCTCCTGACTCACGAGCATGCTGTCGGTCACCTCGGTGAGCACCGTCGGCGCGAAGTAATGCGCACCGAGCGACGGCAGCGGCGCACCGCCGGTCAGCGCGCGCGCACCCTGCGACATCGCATCGACGACATGACGTTCGATCTTCTCCACCGCGCGGCGGTTGATCATCGGCCCGATCTGCGCGTTCGCGTCGCTGGCCGGGGCGACGTGCAATGCCGCCACCCGCCGGGCAAGCAACTCGGCAAAGGCGTCGTACACTCCTGCCTGCACGTACACGCGATTCGGGCAGACGCAAGTCTGTCCGCCGTTACGGAACTTCGACGCCATCAATCCCGTCGCGGCAGACGCCAGATCCGCGTCGTCGAACACGATGAACGGGGCATTGCCGCCAAGTTCCAGCGAGAGTTTCTTGAGCGTGCCCGCCGATTCGCGGGCGAGATGCATGCCGACGGCCGTCGATCCGGTGAACGTCACTTTGCGCACGCGCGCGTCGGCGAGCCAGTCGGCAACGGCATCGATGCCTCGAGTGCGCGAGGCCGTAATCACGTTGAGCACGCCCGGCGGCACGCCGGCCTCGACAGCAAGGGCCGCCAGCGCGAGCGCGGTGAGCGGCGTGTCCTCGGCGGGTTTGGCGACCACGGTGCACCCGACGGCCAACGCCGGCGCGATCTTGCGCGCGATCATCGCAAGCGGGAAGTTCCACGGCGTGATGGCTGCGACCACGCCGACGGGCTCCTTGACTGCCGTCATGCGCTTGCCGGGGTGTTGCTGCGGAATGATGTCGCCGTACACGCGCGTCGCCTCGCTCGCGAACCAGTCCACATACGAGGCGCCATACGCCACTTCGCCACGCCCTTCGGCAAGTGGCTTGCCCTGTTCCAGCGAGATGAGCTTGCCGAGATCATCCGCGTTCGCGAGGATGAGCGCATGCCAGCGCCTGAGCACTTCGGCACGCTCGCGCGGCAGCCTGTCGCGCCATGCGGGGAGCGCACGGCTGGCCGCGTCGGTCGCGGCACGCGCGTCGACGGCAGCGCTGTCAGGCACCTCGGCGAGCACGGCGTCGTTAGCCGGGTTGTGCACGCGATAGCGGCCCGCGTCGTGGGCATCGGTCCATTCGCCGTTGATCAGGTTCTGATGGCGTATCAGGTCGGGGCGTGACAGGCAAAGCGACATACGGCGATCTCCGGTGCAGGGGGCCAGGTGAATGAGGGATGAGGGACAAGGGATGGAGGGGGGCCGAGATCAACCGCGAAGCGCCGCGCGCACGTCGGCCGCGTCGAGGACGTCATCGAGCGTCGCACGCACCCGGGCAAACAGTTCCGCGAATTCTTCCGCGCTGAAACACAAGGCCGGTGCAAACCCGAGAATGTTGTCGCCGAACGCGCGAAAGATCACACCATTGCGATACGCTGCTGCGCCGATACGCTCATGGAGTTTGAGCGACGGATCGAAGCGCTGACGTGTCGTTTTGTCGGCCACGAGTTCGAGCGCGCCGAGCAAACCGCGATGGCGCGAGTCGCCGACCAACGGGTGATCGAGCAGCGCGTCGAGCCCGTCGGCAAACGTCTTGGCGTGCGCCTGCGCGTTGGCCAGCAAACCGCCCTCGTCATACAGCTTCAGGCAGGCGAGTCCGATCGCAGCGCTCACCGGATGCGCCGAATACGTCTGTCCGTGCCCGACCGGCGCACCCTTCGCTGCGTCGGCAATCGCCTGGTAAATGGCGTCGGACATCAGCACGGCGCCCATGGGCGCGTAGCCCGCGGTCAACCCCTTGGCGAGGGTCATCAGGTCGGGGGCGACGTCTTCCGCCTCGCAGGCGAACATCGGTCCGGTACGCCCGAAGCCGGTGATGACCTCGTCGGCAACGAACAGAATGTCGAGCCGCTTGCAGGCCTCGCGCATGGCGCGCAGCCAGCCCTTGGGCGGAACGATCACGCCGCCGGAACCTTGCACCGGTTCGCAGAAGAACGCCGCGACGTGCGCTGCGCCCAGCTCGCCGACCTTCGCTTCGAGCGCGGCGACCGAGGCGGCGATGATCGCCTGTGGATCGTCGGGCGTAGCGCTGCGGTACGGGTAGGGCGACGGGATGTGATGTTGCGTCGGCAGCGGCAGATCGAAGTTGCGATGAAAGGCGGGCAGTGCGGTGAGTCCGGCGCCGGTGGAGGAGGAGCCGTGATACCCGCGCTCAAGCGCGATGAAATGCTTCTTCTCAGGTTTGCCGATGGCGTTGAAGTAGTGCGTGATGAACCGCACGGCGGCGTCGACCGCGTCCGAGCCGCCCAGCGTGAAGTAGACGTGCTGCAACGAGGGAGGCGTCAATTCGACCAGTTTTTGCGCAAGCAGGATCGCCGGCGCCGACGCAAAGCCGAAATAGCCTGTCGCATACGGCAGGCGGTTCAACTGTTCCGTCGCCGCTTTGACGATCGACGGCTGTCCGTATCCGGTGTTGACGCACCACAGCCCGGCGAAGCCGTCGAGCAGCGCGTTGCCATTGGCGTCGTGCAGCCACGCGCCGTTGCCGCTGGTGAGCACCGTGGCGCCCTGTGCCTCGTGCGCGCGGTAGTCGGCAACCGGGTGGATCAGGTATTGGCGATCGGCTTCGATCAGCGATTCGTCGGACATGTGCGGCACCTCGTCGGAGCGATTGGGAAATGGCGTCGTGGCCCGCCGCGCATGGTGGGTTGCATGTCGCGCGCGGGCCATCGTGTCAGCCCTTTCATTTAAGACGTGTCGAAATTCGGGGTCATCCTACGAACCGACGGAGACGGCATGCGCCGTGTGCTGTGTCTCGTGGGGACGCACGCCGGCGGCGCCGCTCACGCGCGGCGAGTTTTAGCGCAGGACTTGCCCGGCCACGTCGTCCACCGCGGCGCGGGCAATACTCACCATCTCGTCGACGTCGGCGCGCGTGGCGACGAGCGGCGGGGCGAAGCCGAGAATGTCGCCGTGCGGCATGGCGCGCGCGATCATGCCGCGCGAGAGCGCGGCGGCCGACACGCGCGGACCGACCTTCATGGCGGCGTCGAACGGCACACGCGCCGCGCCGTCGGCCATGAACTCGATGGCCGCGAGCATGCCGACACTGCGCACCTCGCCCACGAGCGGATGCGCGTCGAACGCTGCGTGCAGCTTCTCGCCGAAGTACTGGCCAACGTCCGCCGCGTTTCGGGTCAGATGCTCGCGCTCCAGAATGTCGAGATTGGCAAGTGCCGCTGCCGCGCAGATCGGATGTCCGGAGTACGTCCAGCCGTGCCCCATCGGACCATATTCGCGCGAACCGCGCTCGATCACGTCCCACACGCGCTCGCTCACGATGACGCCGGACAGCGGCGCATAGGCGCTCGTCAGTCCCTTGGCGATGGTGATGAGGTCCGGCGTCATGCCGTAATGCTGGGAGCCCATCGGCGAGCCGAGACGGCCGAAACCACACACGACTTCGTCCGCGATGAGCAGGATGTCGTGACGCCGCAGCACGGCCTGGATCGCGTCCCAGTAGCCAGCGGGCGGGGCGATGATGCCGCCGGTGCCCATGACCGGTTCCCCGATGAAGGCGGCGATCGTGTCTGCGCCTTCGCGGGCAATGAGCATCTCCAGGGCCTCCACGCAATGCGCGACGAAGGCCTGCTCGGTCATGCCGGGGGGCGCCTTCCGGTACCAGTGCGGGCAAAGCGTGTGATGCACGCGCTCGAGCGGCAGGTCGAAGTGCTGATGGAAGCTTGGCAACCCGGTCAGGCTGCCCGTGACGATACCGGAGCCGTGATAACCGCGCTCGCGCGAGATGATCTTCTTCTTTTGCGGACGTCCGAGCACGTTGTTGTAGTACCAGACGATCTTGATCTGGGTTTCGTTGGCATCGGAGCCGGACAGCCCGTAGTAGACCTTTTTCATGCCCGCTGGCGACCAGTCGATGATTCGCCGGGACAACTCGATGATGGCATCGGTCGAGTGGCCGACATACGTGTGGTAGTAGGCAAGCGAGGACGCCTGCTTGTGGATGGCGTCGGCCACTTCCGTGCGACCGTAGCCGATATTCACGCAGTACAGGCCTGCGAAAGCGTCGAGATAACGGCGGCCTTCGTGATCTTCGATGCGCATGCCCTGCGCGGTACGGATGATCTTGCCCGGCAGCGCGCCGCTCGCGTGGTCGGCGGCGTGTGTGGACGGGTGCATGAAGTGCGCGCGGTCCTGCGCGAACTGCTGGTCGGTCGAAGCGGTCATGAATGTCTCCTTAATGGCGATGAAGGGAAGGCGAAGCGCTATGGCGATGTGGCGATAAAGCGTTGAGCGATCGGGACACCCAACGCGCGGACAGTCATGCCCGATGCACGGGAATGCCGAGATTGCCCAGGCAGAAGTATTTGGTTTCGGTAAACGGTTCGAACCCGTCGCTGCCGCCTTCGCGACCCAGGCCCGAGGCCTTCATGCCGCCGAACGGGATCGGCGCGCCGGTGAACTTCACGCCGTTCACGCTCACCATCGCGAAGTCCAGGCGTCGCACGAGGGAAAAGATCTCGTCGACCCGGCGGGCGCAGACATAAGCCGCGAGGCCGTACTCTGTGTCATTGGCCCGCGCGACGACCTCGTCGAGCGAGTCGAACGCGCACACGGCGGACACCGGACCGAAGTTCTCTTCGTCGTAGACGCGCATGCCGGGCGCAGCGTCGGCCACGACAGTCGGGCAGTAGAACCAGCCGCCCAGCGCATGCGGCTCGCCGCCCACGGTAATCTGGGCGCCCTTTCGGCAAGCGTCGTCCACACGAGCGAGCGTGGCGTCGAACGCCGCCTGATGCATGAGAGGGCCGACATCGACGTTGTCGGCGAACGCCGGTCCCACGCGCAATTGTGCGACTGCCTGCGTGTAGCGATCGACGAACGCGCCGTAGCGAGCGCGTGCGACGAAGATCCGGTTGGCTGCACAGCAGTCCTGTCCGGAGCTCTGGAACTTCGCGGCCACGGCGATGCGCACGGCGTCGTCGAGATCCACATCGTCGAGCACGATGAAGGGCGCGTTGCCGCCGAGTTCTA
Source organism: Pandoraea vervacti (assembly GCF_000934605.2). NCBI lineage: Bacteria > Pseudomonadati > Pseudomonadota > Betaproteobacteria > Burkholderiales > Burkholderiaceae > Pandoraea > Pandoraea vervacti. Next base: position 1,115,976 of record NZ_CP010897.2, read on the forward strand.
GCGCCAGCTTCTTGATGCCGCTCGCGGCGGCGGCCTGCGCCACCAATTGCCCCACGCGCGTCGACCCCGTGAAGCTCACGGCACGCACGCGAGGGTCGCCGACGAGCGTGCGCATCGCCATGTCCGGCTCGCCCAGCACCACGTTGAAGAGCCCCGGCGGCAGTCCGGCTTCGTCGGCCAGCTGGGCGAGCGCCAGCGCGCTGAATGGTGTTTCGTGTGCAGGCTTTACCACGACGGCGCAACCGGCGGCCAATGCGGCAGCGGCTTTGCGCGTGATCATCGCGCAAGGGAAATTCCACGGCGTGATGAGTGCGGCGACGCCGACCGGCTCGCGCACGGTCCCCAACTGCGCGCCATCGATGTGAGACGTGATCGTGCGCCCGTCGAGACGGCGCGCCTCGTGGGCGTACCACTCGACGAACGACGCGCCGTAGGCGATCTCGCCGCGCGCTTCATGCAGTGGCTTTCCCTGCTCGCGAGCGAGCAGCGTCGCGAGATCGTCGGCGTGCTGCCGGATCAGGACGTGCCAGCGCAGCAAGGCTGCACAGCGCTGTTCGGCAGAGGTCCAGCGCCATGTCGAAAAGGCACGCTCGGCGGCATCGACCGCCGTGCGAATCTGCTCGCGCGTGAGCATCGGGACGTGGCCGAGCGTCGATTGATCGGACGGGTCGACGACGGCCATAGAGGCGGCGTCGTCGCTATGCGTCCAGCGTCCGTCGATGTAGCAAAGCGATTTGAACAGCACCGGGTGGTCGAGCAACATCGGCAATCTCCTGACATGGCGGTCGTTCGTCATGCAGAGATTGTGGGGGGCGGCGGCCCGGTGTTTTTTCTGTTCGGCGAGGGCGGATTTGCGCTTTCTTTCGAATGACGAGTGCGCGACGGGAAAGATTGCGTCAGTCGTGGCCAGCCGTAGTTTGGCGTGTCTTGTTATGGTCCGCGGCGATCAGTCGGCATCGACCCAGTCGGGCGCCGCGTCCCGCTGATCTTTGACGACCTTGGTGACGATGTACGTGAAGTAGCGCTCGATGCCGAAGTCGGCCATCAACAGGTCGTCGATGAAACGCTGGTAATGATCGATGTCGCGCGCGAGCACATGCACGATGTAGTCGACGCCACCGCCCGTGGCATGGCATTGCACGACCTCCGGGGCTTCACGCAGGCGGCTCTCGAAGCGCTGCATGTCATGCGCGGTATGACGCGCCAGCGTGATCTCGACCACGATGCGACTGACCTGAACCACGCCGCTCCAGTCGATGTCGGCACGATAGCCACGAATGACGCCCGCCGCCTCGAGACGCTGCACGCGCTCCCACGTGGGGGAGACGGTCAAGTGAATCAGCTCGGCCAGACGCGATTTGGTAATGCGACCTTCGCGGGCCAGCACGCGAAGGATGGCGAGGTCGAAACGGTCGAGTTTCACCATGGCGGAATGCTTCAGAAAGGGGCGATGCAGCGGGGACGCGCCCCGGGAAAGCGCGGTTCAGGTTGCCGCCGGTCAGCAAGGCGACGGGACCCTCGCCACGCCGGATCACCGTGATCGGCACCATGACGGCGCCCCAGGCGCTGGTGTCGTGCGAGTGCGCAATCTTCAGAAAGCCGTGTTGCACGCCGTCCTGATGGAAATCGACGCTGGGGTAAGCGCGCGGCGCCATCACGGGCATGTCCTGGTCGCGATGCATGGTCAGTAGCCCCGCGTCAGGTCGACGTTGCCCGGAATGCGACCGGTTTCGCGAAACTCGCGAAGGTTCCCGGCGATCACCTGCGCAGCCGTCTCGTGATCCGTGGGGGCGGAGATGTGCGGCAGTACGGTGATCTGTGGATGACGCCACAGGGGCGAATCGACCGGCAGCGGTTCGACGTCGAAAACGTCCAGCACGGCATGTGAGAGGTGGTTGCCGTCGAGCGCGTCGAGCAGGGCGCTCGTAACGACGATCGGGCCGCGCGAGAAATTGATGAGCGAGGCGCCCGCTTTCATGCGACCGAGACGCTCGGCATTGAGCATCCCTCTCGTTTGCGCCGTCAGCGGCATCAGACTGATGACGATGTCGCTCGCGGCGAGCAGGGCGTTCAGCCCGTCGTCGCCGGAAAGGGTTTCGATGCCATCGAGCGTTTTCGGCGAGCGGCGCCACCCGCGCACGACGAACCCGGCGTCGCGCAGTCGCGCAGCGGCGACTTGCCCGAGCTCGCCCAGACCGAGCAATCCGACACTCGTTCGCGATGGCTTCCGATAGGGGTGTTGCGCCCACACCCGTTGCGTTTGCGCACGCGCATAGCGGGGCATGTCCCGTTGCAGGTAGTAAGTCCACGCGAGCACCGCTTCGGCCATGGTGCGCGACATCTCGGGGTCGATCAGTCGCATGATCGGTGGACTTTCGGGCCCAAGGGCGGCGACGAGCGATTCCACGCCCGCCCACAGACTCTGGATCCACAGCAGGCCGGGCAACGCGGCCACGTCTGCCGGATCCGGGTTCGCGACGACGGCCACGCGCACCTGCTCGCGCTGCAACGCGGACAACTCGGCCAGCGGCGCGATGGTCTCGCCGGGCAGCGCCTTGCGCAGCGCGTCGAGGTACGGACGCTGATAGTCCGGCGACATCCGGCTCAGGAAGGCAATGACGGGCGGCATCGTGACGCTCGCCTAGTGATTCGGGACGGCGGGGGCAGCGGCGCCGGCCGCATCGCTGGCCATCTCTTCCATGTCCTGGAACCGGTCGGCGATACGCGGATGCACGCGCCCGCCGTCGGACGCGCCGATCGCCAGCAGGATTTCGTCGGCGGCGGGGGCGTCCGTCATCTGGAACGTTGCCGTGATGAAGTGCGAGCGCTTGCCCGTCTCCGACTTGTGAATCATCGGCACCGACACCAGCGTGCCCGGGCCGACGCGCGTGTTCGTGAACGGCAGGAACGCCGTGCCGTTCACCGCGCTGCGGAACAGATTGCCGAAGCGCAGGGTGTGGATGATGGCCGAGGCATGTTCGATTTCGCCGTTCGTGCCCACGACAGCGGCTTTGCCATAGGCCTGCACACGCTCGCCGGGCATGAGTTCGACCAGACGTTGCGTCATGAGCGCGCCGAGCGCCGGCGCAAGACGAAGGATTTCCGGGCGCAGATTCTCCACGAAACCTTGCCCGGCCCACGGATTGCGAATCACGGCAGCGACGACGACCGTTGTGACGGGCGTCTCGGCGGCCTTGCCGCCTTCGCGGTAGGTGGTCTCGACGAAGGTTGCGATCTTGCGAAGCTCTTGTTTCACGGGTGTCTCCTGTTGCGCTGCAATAGCGATGCCGTCTCTCGCCGCGACAACTGCGAGAGGGGTCGAAGGCTGCGCGCCGAGACGACTCGGCGCGCTTCGGGAATAGCTGGCAAACGCTCGCGACTGGTTCGTGGCTTGCCGATGTGACCCATGCTAGGGCGCCGAAAGGGGCGGGTCTTCCGTCGGAACGTCGGAAGATCTTTTTTTTCTTCCGACGCTTTGGTGTAGATTTTTTGGCAGGCAAGGAGACAAGCGATGCCGGAACATCACCAACGGCTCATGGCGTTGCGCCATGTCGCCAGTCAGATCAGCAACGACGAAGACATCGAAGCGCTGTTTCGCGATCTCGTGCGTGGCGCGGTGCAGCAAGGGGGATGGGATCTGGGCTCGGTCATGAGCATCGATCTCGCGCACGGCTACGGGCTCGTGATCACGCGTTTCGAGACGAGCATGCTGCCGCAGCATGTCGAGGACCGTTGGGAACTGGCGACCAGTCCGTCGCTCATCGCCTTGCAGACCAACGAACCCGTCTACATTCGCGACGCACTGCAAAGCACGCAATTCCCCGGTTACCGGCGCGAAGCGCAGGAGCGCGGCTATCGCACCGTGCTCGTGCTGCCGATGGCGTCGCGCGATACGCAAGGGCGGCCCATGGTGCTCACGGTCGCCTCGCGCAAGGTGCGCGATGTCGGCGACGACGACCTGACCTTCATGGCGACGGTCGTGCATCTCGGTGCGATCGCCGTCGAGCGCGCGCATCGACAGCGTGCGCAGGTCATGGCGCACGAGCGTTTGCAACGCACGCTCGAAGCCCAGCGCACGTTGCTGGGCGACGTGCTCGCCGGCGGCTCGCTCGATCAGTTGACGTCGTCGCTGGGCGATCTGATCGGGCGCCCCGTGCTGGTCATCGACTTCCTTGCCAATCAATGGCACGCATCCGCCTCGCCCGTTCCCTCCGCGATGGACGATGCGGCGTGGATGCGCTGGCTCTCGGGCGCACAGGGGCGAGAACTCGGTGCGACCGTGCGCGACGCGCTGCAACGCTACCGCCAGACGCGACTCGACATACCGCTTGGTAGGCCGTCAGCCCAGGCCACCGTTGGCGCGTGGATCGAACCGCTCATGGTCGACGACGATCTCGTCGGCGCGCTACTCACGTTCGGCGACGACGCCCTGAGCGATCTCCAGCAGCTACTGCTCGAAAGTGCGCGCTTCGCGCTGAGCGTTCAGCTCATGCGTAGCGTCGTGCGATTTCGCTTCGAGACGCGCACGCTCACCGAACTGTTCTTCGAGATCGTGGAGCGCCGCTGGCGAGACGAGGACGACGTGCTCAGCCGCGCGCGCCGTCTGGGCGTGGCGCTCGACGCGCCGCTGCGCATGATGGTCGTCGATTATCCCGATCAGCGAACGAATGCAGACGCGGGGCGCGCGGCCGGGCATCTGTCGCTCGAAAGTCACAGCACGGTCGAATTGCTCGCCCGTCAGTTGAACGTGCCGATGCATATCGTGACGGTCGGCGGCGGTCTGGTCTGTCTCGTGCCGCAGGACGGCGCCGCAGACGACGCTATGCTCGCGCGTCTTGCCCGGCGCATGAGCGAAGCGCTGGCGAGGTCACTGGGTCGTGAGTCCATCGTGGTCATGAGCGACGTGTGCGAAGGACTGGAGCCACTCGCGCGCGAGTGGGAGCGTTGCTGGCGCATGATCCGCGTGGCGCGCAAGTTCGGGCGCAGCGGTCCGCTCGACATGCCGGGGCTTGGCCCGTTGCCGATGCTCATGGGCGCTGCCGATTCCTCCGACGTCCATGGTTTTGTGGACGGCACGATCGGCAAGCTCGTCGAGCACGACCGGCAGTCGGGATCGCCTTATCTGGAGACGCTGGCCGAATATCTGCGCTCCGGTTGCCGCAGTCAGCCGTGCGCCGACGCGATGGGCCTGCACGTCACGACGCTGCGCTATCGTCTGGCGCGCATCCAGGAACTGTTCGGGATCGACGTGGAGGCCCCCGAGCGTCGTTTTGCGGTGGAGCTGGCGATCCACCTGCATACGCTGACGAAGGGGGCGGTCCCCAACGCATCGGGGCGGTCATCGTCAGGCGAAGCGGCGAATGCCAAAGCCACGATGCCTGCCGCGTCGCACCTGCGTGCTGGCGGGCGCGCGGCGAGCGCCTCCATGAAAACCCTCCCGCGCAATCGAGAGTAAATGATGTTGCTTCTCCTGCGATTCGACGGAAGCTGACAAAAAAGTCCTCGCCTATCGTTGACCTCAACGTAATGACGTTTCGAGGTGAACGACATGCAAGCTGTCGCCCAACAGATCCAGACGCCGACGCCTGCTGCCGGCGCAAGTGCGATTTCCGCGATCGACCCGGTGGCGCTGCGCCGCGCGCTCGGCACCTTCGTGACGGGCGTGACCGTCGTCACGACGCGCGACGAAGCGGGTCGTGCGCGCGGCATGACCGCCAACTCCTTCACGTCCGTCTCGCTCGATCCGCCCCTGTTGCTCGTATGCATCGGCAAAAGCGCGGCGAGTTATCCGGTATTTCAGAGCACGGCGCACTTCGCCGTCAATCTGCTGCATGACGGTCAGACCGAAGTGTCGAACCTGTTTGCATCGAAGTCGGCCGACAAATTCACGACCCTCGGGCATGACGTGGTCCATACCGGCGCGCCGGTTCTGACCGACTGTCTGACGTGGTTCGACTGCACTGTCCATAACCGCGTGGACGCCGGCGATCACCTCATCCTGATCGGTCAGATTCAGGCATTCGGCACGAGTCCGGCGGCGCCCCTTGGCTTCTGCCGCGGCCGCTACGCGCAGGTGAAAGATCCGCTGCCGCCGGGCTGGCTGTCCTCGCACGACATGATCGTCGGCTATCTGATCGACGCCAACGGCAGCCTGTTGCTCGCGCAGGACGGCAAGGGGGGCTGGGTGCTGCCCAGCGCGCCGCGCCGGCTCGCCAACGGGCGCCTGCCGCTCGCCGGTGGCGGCGAACTGGCGCTGGTGCCGCACGACACCTTCCTCTATTCGGTGTTCGACACCGCAGAGAACGATCCCGGCTATCTGATGTACCGGGCGCGACTCGCACAACCGCTCTCGCAGGACGAACTCCCGCCGAATTTCCGGTTCTTCCCGTTCGATCAACTGCCCTACGACGACATCGCCTCACGCGAGATTCGCTCGATGGTGCGCCGCTACGTGCGCGAGACGGCCGGTGGCCATTTCGGCATCTACATGGATTCCCACGACGGCGGGCGCATTGCAATGGTGAGCGACGCGCAGCCGTGGACCCAACTCTCCCAAGTCTGACCCTGGAGTCAATCGATGCATACGACGGTACAAACGCTGGAAGGCTCGCGCCAGCAGTTGTTTATTGACGGACAGTTCACCGCGCCGCACAGCAACGAATACGTTCCGAGCTACGACCCGACGACCGGCCGCGCCTGGTACGAGTTCGCGCAAGCCGACGCGCGCGACGTCGACCGTGCCGTGCGCTCGGCGCAGGCGGCGCTCGTGAACCCCGCATGGCGGCGCATGACGCAGACCGAGCGCGGTAAGCTGGTGCGCAAGCTCGGTGAACTGGTGCTTGCCAACGCGGAAGCGCTCGCCGCCATCGAGTGCCGCGACAACGGCAAGCTGCTCAAGGAAATGCGGGCGCAGATGCGCGCGATTCCCGATTCGTATTCGTATTTCGCGGGCATGGCGGACAAGCTGCAAGGCGACACCATCCCCGTCAACAAGCTCGACACGCTGAACTTCAACACGCGTGAACCGATCGGGGTGGTTGGCATGATCATTCCGTGGAATTCGCCGCTGATGATGCTCACCGGCACGCTCGCCCCGTGTCTTGCGATCGGCAACACCATTGTGGTCAAGCCGTCGGAGCACGCCACGGCCTCCACTCTCGCGCTCGCCGAACTGGTGATCGAAGCCGGCATTCCGCCGGGCGTCGTCAACGTGGTGACGGGCGACGGCGTGACGACCGGTGACGCGCTGACGCGTCACCCCGGCATCGCCAAATACGTCTTCACCGGCAGCACGGTAACGGGACGAAAGATCGCGGGCAACGCCGCGCAGAACCTCGTGCCGTGCCAGATGGAACTCGGCGGCAAGTCGCCGCACGTGGTGTTCGGCGACGTGGACATCGAGCGCGCCGTGAACGGCGTGGTCTCGGGCGTGTTTGCCGCCGCCGGCCAGACATGCGTGGCGGGTTCGCGTTGCTTCGTCGAGGCGTCCGTCTACGAGCGTTTCGTCGAGGCGCTGGTCGAGCGCACGCGTCGTGTGCGCGTGGGGCACCCGGCGCACGAAGACACCGACATCGGCCCGCTGGCGCTGGCCGCACAGCTGGACAAGGTCGAGGGTTACGTCGCGTCCGGCATTCAGGAAGGCGCGCGCGTGGCCGCCGGCGGCCAGCGCCCGGCGCGCGACGACCTTGCCGGCGGCTGGTATTACGAGCCGACCGTCATGACGCAGGCGCGTAACGAAATGCGCTTCATGCAGGAAGAGATCTTTGGTCCCGTGGTCGGCGTCATGCCGTTTTCCGACGAGGCCGAACTCATGGCACTGGCGAACGCCACCGAGTACGGCCTGGCCGCCGGCATCTGGACCCGCGACATCGACCGCGCCATGCGCTTCGCGCGCGACGTGGAGGCGGGGACCGTCTGGATCAACACCTACCGCTCGGCGGCGTACATGTCCGCCAATGGCGGTACCAAACACAGCGGCTATGGCCGTCGCGGCGGCTTCGAGGTGATGCGCGAGTTCTCGCGTCTGAAGAACGTCGTGATCGATTACTCGGGGGCAATGCAGGATCCGTTCGTGATCCGTCTGCGCTGATCGAGTCCACAACACCAACGAAAAACTCACGGGAGATCTACCCATGAAATTCTCCGTTTCGCTCAGCATGGAGCGTTTCTCGCCGCAGGACACGATGAGCGACGCCGTGCGCAACATGCTGCACCTCGCGCGCATCGCCGACGAGGGCGGGTTCGAGACGCTGTGGACCGCCGAGCACCACACGATCGAATGCACCATCTCGCCGAACCCGTTCATTACCCTCACGTGGCTCTCGCAGCACACCGAACAGATCCGCTTGGGTACGGCCACCATCGTGGCGCCCTACTGGTCGCCGATTCGACTGGCCGGCGAGGCGGCCATGTGCGATCACCTCACGGGCGGGCGCCTGGAGTTCGGCATCGCACGCGGCGCGTATCAGTATGAGTTCGACCGTATGGCCGGGGGCATTCCGCAGCAAGAGGGTGTGGCTTACATGAAGGAGCTGGTCCCGGCGGTGAAGAAGCTGTGGGAGGGCGACTATGCGCATGACGGGCACTACTGGAAATTCCCCCTCGCCACGTCGGTGCCCAAGCCGCTGCAACAACCGCATCCGCCGATCTGGGTGGCCACGCGGGACCCGGGGAGCTTCGACTGGGCGGTTGGCGTGGGGGCCAACATTCTGTCCACGCCGCTCGCCGCACCCGTATCCGAAGTCGCGGTGCTGGGCGAGAAGTTCCGCAAGGCGGTGGCCGACCATCCGGAGCGTGCGCGTCCGCGCTTCATGATGCTGCGTCGCACCTGCGTGTACGACCGGGCGCAGGACTGGGAAGTCGCGGTGCGCCACAGCGTGGACTTCGGTCGCACGTTCGAGAACCTGATGCAAAACATCGGCACCGTCAACAATGGCTTCCCGGAAGCCGTGCCGTACGAGGCGGTCGTCGGTCGGGCGAATTACGATCCGGCGGCGATTCGCGAAAACCTGATGTTCGGCACGCCGGACGAGATCGTGCGCAAGCTCGAAATCTACGAGGCACAGGGCGTCGATCAGTTCTGTCTCGGCCTGTCGTTCAACCTGCCGTTCGAGTTGCAAGTGAAGACGCTGCGCCTGTTCATCGATGAAGTCATGCCGCATTTCGCAGCGCGCGAAGCGCAACGCACCGGGCAGGCGAGTACGGCGGCGGCGGGGGCGGCGGGGGCGGTGGCTAAGCAGGCCGAGTCGGCGGTGCGCCCGGCAGCGTTCGCATCGGCGGGCCGCTGACCTATGCGTGCGCGCGATATGACCGAAACTGCCCACGCTACTGGGGCCGCCGTGGCTGCCGTAGCGGCCGTAGCGGCCGATTCGCCCCCCGAGCAGACGCTGCAAGTGGGCGATGTCACGCTGGCCTATCGGCTACTGGGACGCGGGACTCGTCCGCTCATCTGCATTCACGGCGTGGGGTCTTACCAGGAAGCCTGGGACGACGTGGCCGACTTGCTGGCGGACGACTTTCGCATCCTCACCTTCGACTTGCGCGGTCACGGCCGCTCGTCGCGCGTGAAGGGACGCTACGAGATCGACGATTTCGTCGCCGATGCGCTGGCGCTGGCCGATCACGTGGGTTTTGCGACGTTCGATCTGGCCGGCTTTTCGCTCGGCGGCCTGATCGCCCAGCGACTCGCGCTGTCGCATCCGTCGCGTTTGCGGCGGCTCGCGCTGCTCGCGACGGTGTCGGGGCGCACCAAAGACGAGCGTGAGCGCGTGCTGGCGCGACTCGCGGCGCTGCAAAGCGGCGAGCGCGGCGCGCACTACGACGCCTCGCTCTCGCGCTGGCTCACCGAAGACTTCCAGGCAAGGTATCCCGAGCGTATCGCCTACCTGCGCGAGCGCAACGCGCAGAACGATCCCGATTGCTATGCGTCCGCATACCGGGTGCTGGCGGAGACCGACTTCGGCGGCTTCATCGATCAGATCCGTATGCCCACGCTGATCGTGACCGGCGAAGACGATCAGGGCTCCAACCCGCGCATGGCGCGCTTTATGCATGAGTGCATCGTCGGCTCGCAACTCGCCATTCTGCCGGGCATGCGGCATTCGATTCTGGTCGAGGCGGCCGGGCAGGTCGCGGGGTTGTTGCGCGATTTCCTCGCTGACGATGTCGCCGACCCCCAACGGACAGGGAGTCCCGCATGATCGTCGAAGAGCGCATCTACCGTATTCGCAACGGTTGCATGAGTCAGTACCTGAATCTGGTCCGGACCGAGGGGATTGCGATTCAGCAACCCATTCTCGGGCATCTGGTCGGGTATTTCACGACCGAGATCGGCGTGCTGAGTCAGGTCACGCATCTCTGGGCGTACCCGAGCCTGGACGAGCGTGCGCGCCGCCGCGCTCGACTAGCCCAGGACAAGCGCTGGCAGGCGTTCATTCCGCGTCTGTCCGAATTGATCGAAACGGCGGAGAACCGCATTCTGGTGCCCACGGACTTTTCCCCGCTGGCGGCGTTCACGCCTCAGACCGCCAGGGACCTGACTTCTACGGAAATTGAGGAGGTTGGCCATGACTGACCGACTAAGCATCGAAAACCTGTACAAGGTTTTCGCGGACAAGCCAGCGCGCGCGCTGGCCATGTTGCGCGAGGGCAAACGCAAGTCAGACGTGCTCGAAACGCTCGGGCAGGTCGTGGGCCTGGACGACGTCTCGTTCACGGTGCCGTCTGGCGCGATCTACATGATCATGGGCTTGTCCGGGTCCGGAAAATCGACGCTCGCACGCTGCATCAACCGGCTGAACGAGCCGTCTGCCGGGCGCATTCTGCTCGACGGCGAGGATATCTGCGCGCTCGACGAACGCGGCCTGCGCGAGGTGCGTCGCAATCGCATCTCGATGGTGTTCCAGCACTTCGCGTTGCTGCCGAATCGACGTGTCATTGAGAACGTGGAGTTCGGGCTGAAACTGCGGGGCATGCCCGCGAGCGAGCGGCGTCGTCGCGCGGAGGAAGTGCTGAGTGTGGTCGGGCTGGCGCGCTGGGCGTATCACATGCCTCACGAATTGAGCGGCGGCATGCGTCAGCGTGTCGGACTGGCACGCGCGCTCGCGACCGAAGCGGACGTGCTCATCATGGACGAAGCCTTCAGCGCCCTCGATCCGCTCATCCGCACGGAAATGCAGGACGAGTTGCTGCGCCTGCAACACTCGCTCAACAAGACGATCCTGTTCATCACGCACGACTTCCAGGAGGCGCTCAAGCTCGGCACGCGCATCGCGATCATGTCCGACGGGCGTCTGGTGCGCGAGGGCACGCCCCAGCAGATCGTGCTGGAGCCCGGCAGCGAGTACGTGGCGGCTTTCACACGGGACGTCGACCGGGCCCGCTTGTTCGACGCGCGCTCGGTGATGGCCCCTGTGCCTGCCGTGCTGGCGCAACAGGACCATCGGTTGCCGTGTGTGCCGGCGGATATGCGTCTGGTCGATGTTGCGGCGCGTCTTAACGCCGACGAGCCGATGGGCGTGACCGACGAGCACGGCAAGCTGATCGGCGTGCTGGATGTGGGGCAGTTGCTTGCTCGAATTGGCGCTACCGCGAGCGCAGGAGACCATCATGCTTAATGCAGACCAACTCGCCATCTTCCCCTTCGATCAATGGATTCAGGAGGGCGTGCAGTGGATGGCGCTCCATATGCGTCCGCTGTTCCTGCTGATCAAATGGCCGGTCGAACGCTTGCTCACCTTCAACGACAGCGTGTTCCATGCCGCGCCGTTTCCGGTGATGGTAGTGATTGCGTTCGTACTGTGCTGGCGTCTGGCAAGTCTTGGCGTAGCCGTGTTCAGCGCCGTGGTGTTTATGGCCATTGCCATGCTCGGGGTGTGGAGCGAAGCGATGACGACGCTCTCGCTCATCACGACGGCGATTCTGTTCTGTGCGCTCGTCGGCATTCCGATCGGCATCTGGAGCGCGCGCAGCGAACGGGTATGGCTCGTGGTGCGCCCGGTGCTCGACATCATGCAGACGACGCCGACGTTCGTGTATCTGGTGCCCGTGGTCATGCTCTTCGGGGTGGGCAATGTGCCGGGCGAAGTGGCTGTGGTGACTGCGGCAATGCCGCCGCTCATCCGTTTCACGAATCTGGGCATTCGCATGGTGGAGCACGAAATCGTGGAAGCCGGCCTGGCGTTCGGTGCGGACAAGCGCCAGTTGCTGTGGGAGGTGCAGTTGCCGCTCGCCGTGCCGACGATTCTCGGTGGACTCAACCAGACCGTGCTCACGGCGATGGTGATGTCGGTCGTGGTCGCCATGATCGGTGCGGAAGGCCTGGGACTCGTGGTGTTGCAGGGGTTGGGGCGCCTCGACGTCGGGCGCGCGGCCGTCGGCGGTATCGCCATCGTTTTGCTGGCCATGATGCTCGACCGGTTCACACAGAAGCTGGCGCGCACCCGACCGCGCGATCAGCAGACGTTTCGCGCCGTCATCTCGCGCCTGTTTCGCGGGGAGCGTCAGGTAGCGGGAGACGTACCGCCTGCGGCGCGTGCGGCGGATGCGCGCGAAGCGCTGTGATCGGACCTGAGGTGTGCGAGGTCCGTGCGTGGTGCGTGGGTGACAGCATCGGCATCTCCGATTTTGCAGTTTCGTTTTTCGTAGCACCGAAATCTTGTAGCGCCGGGCGCGACGATCCAGTCGTGCACCGGCACCCGTGCCCGCAGGCGCAGATCGGGTCTGTGCCGACGGGCCGATAACTCGACGATCGGAAAAGATCGAACAAGTCTTGGAGAGCAGCAATGAAAGGATTCGCAAAGGCGGTTGCCTCGTTCACGCTTTCGCTGGTGGCGGCGGGCGCGTTGCACGCGCAAACGCTGCCGGGCACGGGAAAAACGATTCATTACGCCCAGAGCGACAGCTTCGGCGGCAATTACGTCGTTGCGCAGATCGTCTCGAAAGCGTTCAAGGGGCTGGGCTATGACGTCAAACTCAGCACGATGAACACCACGCTGTTCTTCCAGGCGGTTGCGCAGGGCGACATCGACCTTGCCACGGACGTGAATTTCCCGCAGCGCGAACCGGGATTTCGCGCCGTGGCGGCGCAGGCCATGGTTGTCGGCTCGGGACTGATTGCGGGCGACGGGATCAACGGCTACCTCATCGACAAGAAGACGGCGCAGCAGTACCACATCACCAGCCTCGAACAGATGAAGGATCCGAAGATTGCCGGACTCTTCGGCAAGGACGGCAAGGCGGAACTGATCAGTTGCGATCCGGGCTGGAGCTGCGGCGACGTCGTCGATTATCAGCTCGACAAATTCGGTCTGAAGCCGACGATCAAGGCCGTGCGCGGCAAGTACGAAGCACTCATGGTCGAAGCGGTCACGAAGGTGCGGCAGGGCAAGCCGGCGTTCTTCTACGCGTGGAGCCCGTCGTGGGTGACGAACGCGCTGGTGCCGGGCGTGGACGTGGTGTGGCTGCCCACGCCGGCGGACGCGCTGCCGCCCAACGTTCCGAACAAGGGCTCCGCGCTCGTGAACAATGTCGAGGGATGCGCGGGAGGCGCCAATCCCTGTCGCATGGCGATGGCGTCGTGGAACTGGGGTTCGGTGGCGAACAAACAGTTCATCGCCGCGAACCCGGCCGTCAAGGCGCTGATCGAGCAGATTCGCTTCCCGGGCAAGACGTGGTCGCAGTGGGAAGCCATCATCAGCAAGGAAGGGGGCTCGCCCGCGCTGATCACGAAGCTCTCGGACGAGTGGATTGCGGCGAACAAGGCGCAGATGGATCAGTGGGTCGCCACGGCGGCCAAGGCACGCTGAGCGGAGGACATCTCATGAACCGGGAACTGTTCGACAAGGGACTGAAGACGCGCCGTGAGGTGCTGGGCAGCGAGTATGTGGACAAGTCGATTGCGTCGGCGGACGCCTTCAATCGTCCGATGCAGGAGTTGGTGACCGAGTACTGCTGGGGCGAGATATGGAATCGCCCGGGGCTCGATCGTCGTACGCGCAGCCTGCTGAATCTGGGCATGCTCACGGTGATGAACCGGCCGCACGAGCTGAAACTGCATGTGCGCGGGGCGCTGACCAATGGGGTGACGAAGGAAGAAATCGCGGAGGTTTTCCTGCAGGCGGCGATCTACGCCGGTGTGCCGGCAGCCATCGATAGCTTCCGCGTGGCGCGTGAGGTCTTCGACGCCCAATCGTGATCGGGGCGACAGCGAACCAAGCGACTGGCAATGGCTGGGTAATACCTTGCTCGTGGCTTGGCAATGGCGCTATACGAAGCCACTGCCAAGCCACGTTTTTGCGTATCGAGCCGCGTCGAACGCTGGGCGAAGGCTCGCGTTGTCCATGCTGTGACGCAAGAACCGAAGATACCTGACTGTCTCGCAAAGTGATGTGCGCTATCGGTGCCAAAGTAGGGATTCCCCCTCACCGATGGAGAGCCATCATGATCAATACGCAAGCAAGTTCGGGTGCCGCCAGCCTGTCGCCGATCGATTCGATCGAAATTCAGCCGCCGGTGGTCGATGCCGATGGGATCGTGGTCATGCGCACGACCCGGCAGGCCCCGATGTCCGATTCGATTGTCGAGAAGCTTGACGACGGCGCGGGGGCGTTTCCCTCGTCGATTTCGTCGCGTACGGTGATCCGGTCGCCGGAGGACATGGCCGCAGAGTTCGACACTGCCATGCCCTTGCCGACGTCCTACAGCCTGCCGCTTGACTTGCCGAGTCCGGCAAGCGGCCCGGAGCATGCGGTCGCGACGGCACGCAACAGGCCCAATCCGTACCAGAAGGAACTACCTGCCTGGTGCGATGCGGTCAAGGCGAGCGAGGACGCCGGTAAGCAGTTCATCGAGCGGTTTGTCGAGGAAAAGATGCCCGATGTGCGTGTTCAGCTCAGGCAGGCAATCGTGCTTCAGTTCGTGGAGTTGATCAAGCTCGTGCCGTTCAAAGGCGAGCGCACGGCGCTCTGGAAGAGTCTGGTTTCGCTGGACGTCAGTGTCGACACGTTGGACACTGCCTGGTCACGCCTGGGCATCGAGATGTTCCCGGAGGCGGACCGCGCAGAGATCAGGACGCTCCTGCAGGCGCGCGGGGTAACGGGCGCCCGCGCGAGCTCCGTTTGAATCCATTCGACGCACCTCGCCCTCGGCCGTGCAAACGGTCGTGGACGCCGCGATCGACATGTCGCGATTGACATACCGATGACTCAGGCTTTGGGAGTATCGACGGTCTTGTCGGCGTCCGACGCCTTCGCCACCGGTCCCGGCAAGCCGGTGATCTTTGGCACGCACTCGCGATGGAACCACACCAGGTTGACCGGCTCGCCCGCGAGCAAACGCTTGACGGGCGGCACGACCTGTTCGCCGATGAGCATGCCCAGCAACCCGATCAGGGCGACGGCCGGGGGCGCCGGGGAGCGCACCCCTAGACCGCCGTAGATGATGCCGACGAGCACGCCGACGGCAAGCGATACGAGATACAGCTTCATGGAAATCTCCGGTGTTTGCGTCTGCGATCCGTAGGGTCAGAACGCCCAGCACGAGCAGCCAAGCGCGCCCCAGAAACCGCTCTCGTCGGCCGCCGGCACGCCTGCCGACCACGCCTTCGTATGCGCATGGCCGTGCACGCCGCACGACGTCGCGCATGCGCAGCTCACGCTCACGTTGAGCACCTGCGGCTGGCGCGGTTGATACCCCACGCCATGACGTGCGGGTGACCAGTCCGGCATGGCGGGCGGCAGTGCGGGGGCGTGGCTGCCGAAGTCCCCATCGCCGTAGACGACCTTGCCGCCGAGCATCGTGAGCACCGAGGTGATGTCCTGAATCTCGTCCTCCGGCACGCTGAAGTAGTCCGCCGACAGCACGGCCAGATCGCCGAGCTGTCCGACCTTGATCTGTCCTTTTTTCCCGACTTCGGAGGAGAACCACGTATTGGCTTCCGTCCAGAGGCGCAACGCTTCGTCACGATCGAGCAGACTGCCCGGCGCAGCCATGCGCAAGCCGCCCACCGTCTTGCCCGTCACCAGCCAGTAGAGCGACACCCACGGATTGTAGGAAGCGACGCGTGTGGCGTCCGTGCCCGCCCCGACCTTGACGCCGCGCTCCAGCATGCGCCGCACCGGTGGCGTGGCTTCGGCCGCCTTCGCGCCGTAGCGCTCCACGAAATACTCGCCCTGATAGGCCATGCGATGCTGCACGGCGATGCCGCCGCCCAGCGCGGCGATGCGGTCGATGTTCCGCTCGCTGATCGTCTCGGCGTGATCGAAGAACCAATGCAGGCCCTCGAACGGAATGTCCTTCGCGACCTTTTCATAGACGTCGAGCGCGCGGGAGATGGTTTCGTCGTAAGTCGCATGCAGACGCCACGGCCAGCGGTTCTGTGCGAGCAGCCGCACCACGGGTTCAAGGTCGTCTTCCATCGACGGTGGCATCTCGGGACGCTCGACGCGAAAGTCCTCGAAGTCCGCTGCCGTGTACACGAGCATTTCGCCCGCGCCGTTATGCCGGTAGAGATCGTCGCCCTGGCCGGGGCTGACCTGCTTTACCCATTGGCTAAAGTCGGCCAGCTCGGCCTTGGGTTTCTGCGTGAAGAGGTTGTAAGCAAGGCGTACCGTCAACTGCCCCTCGCGGTGCAGGGCTTCGATGATGCTGTAGTCCTCGGGATAGTTCTGGAAGCCGCCGCCCGCATCGATCACCCCTGTCACGCCGAGCCGGTTGACTTCGCGCATGAAGTGGCGTGTCGAGTTCTTCTGGTACTCGGGCGGAAGCTTCGGCCCCTTGGCCAGTGTGGCGTAGAGAATCGTTGCGTTCGGCTTGGCGAGCAGCAGCCCGGTCGGGTTGCCCGACGCATCGCGCACGATCTCGCCGCCCGGCGGGTTGGGCGTGTCCTTGGTGTAGCCGACC
Source organism: Pandoraea vervacti (assembly GCF_000934605.2). NCBI lineage: Bacteria > Pseudomonadati > Pseudomonadota > Betaproteobacteria > Burkholderiales > Burkholderiaceae > Pandoraea > Pandoraea vervacti. The sequence goes on from NZ_CP010897.2 coordinate 1,132,875, forward strand.
GTGCGCAACGCTGCGCCGTTCAGGATCGCCCGGTCGTACAGGTGGAGGATGAACACCGGTGTATCGGGGGCGATGGCGTTCAATTCGTCGATGGTCGGCAGCCGTTTTTCCGCAAACTGATGTTCGGTGAAGCCGCCGACCACGCGCACCCATTGCGGCGCGGGTGTGCGATCGACTTGTGCCTTGAGCATGCGCAGGGCGTCGGCCAGCGAGCGTACGCCGTCCCACCGTAGCTCCATGTTGTAGTTCAGGCCGCCACGGATAATGTGCATGTGGCTGTCGATCAGCCCGGGAATTACCCGGCGGCCTTTCAAATCAATGACTTTTGTATCCTTCCCGGCGAGTCGCATGACATCGTCGCGCGTGCCGACGGCGCTGAAGGTGCCGTCGGTCAACGCAACGGCGTCGGCCTGTGGGTTCGCGCGATCGAGTGTGGTGAACTTGCCGTTGACCAGAATGAGGTCGGGATTCGACATGAGAGACTCCGGAGGAAGGCGAACGGGGCGGTATTTTCGAGCCATGGAGGGGCGCCACGGAGCGCGTGCAAGCACGTCTTGGCGCGACGGATCGCGGCAAATAGCGACCGACCGATAGCGACCAATGGCGACCAATGGCGACCGACAGCGATCCATGAGCGTATGCCGTCCGCCGCGTGCCCACTATCGTCTTTTCGTATTAGCGCCGCAGTCCCTTGACTGGCCGGGTTCGGCGCGTGCGATGTCGTCCGCCCGTGGGCAAATTTGCCCGCACGGCCGTTCTTTTTCGTGATGTTGAACGTCACATGACTGACGTATACTCAAGTTCACTGAATCAATACATCGCCCTTGCATGAACGCGCTACCGGACTGCGACATCGCGACCGTCTACGTCGTCGACCACGACGCGGCGGAAAACGACAGGGTTCGCGCATTGCTGGCGGGTGCGGGATGGCGCGCCCGGGGTTTTGCGCAGGCAGAGTCGTTTCTCGCTGCCGAGCGCAGTGCCGGACCGGGTTGCCTGTTGCTCGATGTGGACCTCGGTGCGCCCGGTGCCGGCCTCACCCTTCAGGACACGCTGCTGGCCATGCTGGACCCGATCCCGGTCGTGCTGATCGCGGGCCGGGCGGATGTCGCCGCGAGCGTGCGTGCCATGAAGGCGGGCGCGGTCGATTTCCTCGCCAAGCCATTGTCCGATGAGGGGCTGCTCGAGGCCGTGGGGGCCGCCGTCTCGCTCGACCGTCAACGCCTGGGACGCGAGCGCGCCAGCACCGACGTGATCGAGCGTGCCCAGCGTCTGTCGCAACGCGAGCGCGAAGTCATGGCGCTTGTCGCGGCCGGTCGCATGAACAAGCACATTGCCGACGAACTCGGCATCAGCGAGGTCACGGTCAAGATCCACCGGGGCAACGCGATGCGCAAGATGCAAGCGCGTTCGTTCGCGGATCTCGTCATCATGGCGCACAAACTCGGCATGACGTCACCCGCGCTTTACCACGGAGGGATCGGGCGACATCGTCGCGAGACGGCCTGAATCCGTGCCGACAGCGCGCCGCGCGCTGTCATCGTTGTCTGCGATGTCTCGATGCGCCATCGATTGCCGATGGCGCATTGTTTTTTCAGCGGCCCGGACGCGCGACCGGCGCCGACCACCAACGTCACTCAGCAGGCGGTTGGGCAACGACCCGGCGCCACAGAGCAAGAGGACGACACTCTGGCGTCGGGTAATACGCTCGGCACCGGCGAGCCCGCAGACGCGCAGGCACCGATGACGCTCAACTAAAGCGTCGCCGCACGGCGCATCAAGGGGTGACCTGAACCCTGAAACTCGTGCGATTCCTCTGAAGCTGGGAACCTCCCTGTGCGGCAGTTTCACGTCCAGTAGATAGTGGAAGAACGGTTTGCCCGTAGGACCTACCCCGTGGGCGAGCTACGGGCATTTTTTTGGCCGCTGCGGGGCCGACACAATGTTCTGCTACCGATGCGTCTTGGCCCGCTTGCAGGCCAGCGTCGGTGCAGACTTAGAGGGAGGGGAGCCGATGCCGCGAGCGTCACCCCTCTATATGTAGAGGGCCGCTGTTCGCGCTATTCGTCTTCGGGCGCGAGGCACGCCGACAAGCAAAATGCGCCGCCGTCAAAATAGTTTCACAAAGGGCTTGCGCGATTCGAGGAAGGTCATTAATATCTCGTCTCTCGCAACGACAGCGATGCAGCGAAAGCGGCGGCGAAGTTGAAGCGAGGGGCTGAAAAGCCCGGTGGTTAGTGGTTTTGGAGCTTGTGAGTCGCTACGGCGACGAGCGAAGAAAGCGAAAAAAACTGTTGACGACGACGAGAAGCTGCGACATAATCTCACTTCTCTGCTGCTGATGCAGCGACGCAGAAAACGAAGCGACGGCGCGGTAAGTAAGCGACGAAGCGAAGTCGGATGCGATTGATCTTTAAAAATTAAACAACCGATAAGTGTGGGCACTCGATGAATGGTGCGTCTGCTTCGGCAGATAAGCTTTAAATTTATTGAGGCTCACATAGTAATAGGTAAGTTAAGTAATTAACTTGTCAGCATACTTTGAGAGCGACCGGTTCTAGCGATTTATCGCGAAAAACCGAAAACAGTAACAGGTTTAAACTGAAGAGTTTGATCCTGGCTCAGATTGAACGCTGGCGGCATGCCTTACACATGCAAGTCGAACGGCAGCACGGGTGCTTGCACCTGGTGGCGAGTGGCGAACGGGTGAGTAATATATCGGAACGTACCTTGTAGTGGGGGATAGCTCGGCGAAAGCCGGATTAATACCGCATACGCTCTGAGGAGGAAAGCGGGGGACCTTCGGGCCTCGCGCTACAAGAGCGGCCGATATCAGATTAGCTAGTTGGTGAGGTAAAAGCTCACCAAGGCGACGATCTGTAGCTGGTCTGAGAGGACGACCAGCCACACTGGGACTGAGACACGGCCCAGACTCCTACGGGAGGCAGCAGTGGGGAATTTTGGACAATGGGCGAAAGCCTGATCCAGCAATGCCGCGTGTGTGAAGAAGGCCTTCGGGTTGTAAAGCACTTTTGTCCGGAAAGAAATCCTTTGGGTTAATACCTCGGGGGGATGACGGTACCGGAAGAATAAGCACCGGCTAACTACGTGCCAGCAGCCGCGGTAATACGTAGGGTGCAAGCGTTAATCGGAATTACTGGGCGTAAAGCGTGCGCAGGCGGTTTTGTAAGACGGATGTGAAATCCCCGGGCTCAACCTGGGAACTGCATTCGTGACTGCAAGGCTAGAGTATGGCAGAGGGGGGTAGAATTCCACGTGTAGCAGTGAAATGCGTAGAGATGTGGAGGAATACCGATGGCGAAGGCAGCCCCCTGGGCCAATACTGACGCTCATGCACGAAAGCGTGGGGAGCAAACAGGATTAGATACCCTGGTAGTCCACGCCCTAAACGATGTCAACTAGTTGTTGGGGATTCATTTCCTTAGTAACGTAGCTAACGCGTGAAGTTGACCGCCTGGGGAGTACGGTCGCAAGATTAAAACTCAAAGGAATTGACGGGGACCCGCACAAGCGGTGGATGATGTGGATTAATTCGATGCAACGCGAAAAACCTTACCTACCCTTGACATGTACGGAATCCTGCTGAGAGGCGGGAGTGCTCGAAAGAGAACCGTAACACAGGTGCTGCATGGCTGTCGTCAGCTCGTGTCGTGAGATGTTGGGTTAAGTCCCGCAACGAGCGCAACCCTTGTCCTTAGTTGCTACGCAAGAGCACTCTAAGGAGACTGCCGGTGACAAACCGGAGGAAGGTGGGGATGACGTCAAGTCCTCATGGCCCTTATGGGTAGGGCTTCACACGTCATACAATGGTCGGTACAGAGGGCTGCCAAACCGCGAGGTGGAGCTAACCCCAGAAAACCGATCGTAGTCCGGATCGCAGTCTGCAACTCGACTGCGTGAAGCTGGAATCGCTAGTAATCGCGGATCAGCATGTCGCGGTGAATACGTTCCCGGGTCTTGTACACACCGCCCGTCACACCATGGGAGTGGGTTTTGCCAGAAGTAGGTAGCCTAACCGCAAGGAGGGCGCTTACCACGGCAGGATTCATGACTGGGGTGAAGTCGTAACAAGGTAGCCGTAGGGGAACCTGCGGCTGGATCACCTCCTTTCTAGAGCATGCACTGGAAGTTGAGTGTTCACGCTTATCGGTTGTTGACTGCGTAGATCTAAGTCGGGTCTGTAGCTCAGGTGGTTAGAGCACCGTCTTGATAAGGCGGGGGTCGAAGGTTCAAGTCCTTCCAGACCCACCAACTCTTTCCACTGACGTCCGGTAGAAAGAAATCTGGCTGAGGCAAGGCACAAAGAGCCGCTGCATACATGGGTATGCAAGGTTTTTTGTAACGCTGAATCAGGCTGATTTTGGGGGATTAGCTCAGCTGGGAGAGCACCTGCTTTGCAAGCAGGGGGTCGTCGGTTCGATCCCGTCATCCTCCACCACTTCTTAGATCACATCGATGTCAGTCAAAAGCAAGTTATCTCAGTGGTACTTCTGAAGTAAATCCCTGAATGTGAATGCTTTTGAATGACAGCAATGTCATGCAGTATTTGTTCTTTAACAATTTGGAAGAAGAAGTAGTACAACGGAAGCGCGTTAGAGATGGCGCGTGGAAATTGTACGGGTTGTGATTGTATCAACCAGTATTTAAAGTGATCGAAAGATGACTTGGAATACGGCACAACGCTAATACTCAACCTATAAAGGATGTGTCGAGAGACGCACTCGTTATAGGGTCAAGCGAATAAGTGCATGTGGTGGATGCCTTGGCGATTACAGGCGATGAAGGACGCGATAGCCTGCGAAAAGTTGTGGGGAGCTGGCAAATAAGCATTGATCCACAAATGTCCGAATGGGGAAACCCGGCCTTTTAGGTCATCCTAGACTGAATACATAGGTCTAGCGAAGCGAACGCGGCGAACTGAAACATCTAAGTAGCTGCAGGAAAAGAAATCAACCGAGATTCCCAAAGTAGTGGCGAGCGAAATGGGACCAGCCTTCAAGATTTAGCACCGGTGTTATCAAAACGGAATGGAAAGTCCGGCCATAGTGGGTGATAGCCCCGTATGAGAAAACCCTGGTGTGGAACTAAGCTTGAGAAAAGTAGGGCGGGACACGTGAAATCCTGTCTGAAGATGGGGGGACCATCCTCCAAGGCTAAATACTCGTAATCGACCGATAGTGAACCAGTACCGTGAGGGAAAGGCGAAAAGAACCCCGGGAGGGGAGTGAAATAGATCCTGAAACCGCATGCATACAAACAGTCGGAGCCTCGTAAGGGGTGACGGCGTACCTTTTGTATAATGGGTCAGCGACTTACATTCAGTGGCAAGCTTAACCGAATAGGGAAGGCGTAGCGAAAGCGAGTCCGAATAGGGCGTTCAGTCGCTGGGTGTAGACCCGAAACCAAGTGATCTATCCATGGCCAGGTTGAAGGTGCGGTAACACGTACTGGAGGACCGAACCCACTAACGTTGAAAAGTTAGGGGATGAGCTGTGGATAGGGGTGAAAGGCTAAACAAACTTGGAAATAGCTGGTTCTCTCCGAAAACTATTTAGGTAGTGCCTCGTGTATCACCTTCGGGGGTAGAGCACTGTCATGGTTGAGGGGTCCATTGCGGATTACCTCGCCATAGCAAACTCCGAATACCGAAGAGTGCAATCACGGGAGACAGACATCGGGTGCTAACGTCCGGTGTCAAGAGGGAAACAACCCAGACCGCCAGCTAAGGTCCCTAAATATTGCTAAGTGGGAAACGAAGTGGGAAGGCTAAAACAGTCAGGAGGTTGGCTTAGAAGCAGCCACCCTTTAAAGAAAGCGTAATAGCTCACTGATCGAGTCGTCCTGCGCGGAAGATGTAACGGGGCTAAGCAATATACCGAAGCTGCGGATGCGAGCTTGCTCGCATGGTAGGAGAGCGTTCTGTAAGCCTGTGAAGGTGTCTTGTAAAGGATGCTGGAGGTATCAGAAGTGCGAATGCTGACATGAGTAGCGATAAAGGGGGTGAAAGGCCCCCTCGCCGTAAGCCCAAGGTTTCCTACGCAACGTTCATCGGCGTAGGGTGAGTCGGCCCCTAAGGCGAGGCAGAGATGCGTAGCTGATGGGAAGCAGGTTAATATTCCTGCACCGTCGTATGATGCGATGGGGGGACGGATCGCGGAAGGTTGTCCGGGTGTTGGAAGTCCCGGTCCCTGCAGTGGAGAAGGCGCTTAGGCAAATCCGGGCGCGTAATTCAAGGCTGTGGGGCGAGCGAACTTGTTCGCGAAGCAATTGGAAGTGGTTCCAAGAAAAGCCTCTAAGCTTCAGTCATACGAGACCGTACCGCAAACCGACACAGGTGGGCGAGATGAGTATTCTAAGGCGCTTGAGAGAACTCGGGAGAAGGAACTCGGCAAATTGGTACCGTAACTTCGGGATAAGGTACGCCCTTGTAGCTTGACTGGCCTGCGCCAGGAGGGTGAAGGGGTTGCAATAAACTGGTGGCTGCGACTGTTTAATAAAAACACAGCACTCTGCAAACACGAAAGTGGACGTATAGGGTGTGACGCCTGCCCGGTGCCGGAAGATTAAATGATGGGGTGCAAGCTCTTGATTGAAGTCCCGGTAAACGGCGGCCGTAACTATAACGGTCCTAAGGTAGCGAAATTCCTTGTCGGGTAAGTTCCGACCTGCACGAATGGCGTAACGATGGCCACACTGTCTCCTCCCGAGACTCAGCGAAGTTGAAGTGTTTGTGATGATGCAATCTACCCGCGGCTAGACGGAAAGACCCCATGAACCTTTACTGTAGCTTTGCATTGGACTTTGAACCGGTCTGTGTAGGATAGGTGGGAGGCTTTGAAGCAGGAACGCTAGTTTCTGTGGAGCCGTCCTTGAAATACCACCCTGGCTTGTTTGAGGTTCTAACCTAGGTCCGTAATCCGGATCGGGGACAGTGCATGGTAGGCAGTTTGACTGGGGCGGTCTCCTCCCAAAGTGTAACGGAGGAGTACGAAGGTACGCTAGGTACGGTCGGAAATCGTGCTGATAGTGCAATGGCAAAAGCGTGCTTAACTGCGAGACTGACAAGTCGAGCAGGTGCGAAAGCAGGTCATAGTGATCCGGTGGTTCTGTATGGAAGGGCCATCGCTCAACGGATAAAAGGTACTCTGGGGATAACAGGCTGATACCGCCCAAGAGTTCATATCGACGGCGGTGTTTGGCACCTCGATGTCGGCTCATCTCATCCTGGGGCTGTAGCCGGTCCCAAGGGTATGGCTGTTCGCCATTTAAAGAGGTACGTGAGCTGGGTTTAAAACGTCGTGAGACAGTTTGGTCCCTATCTGCCGTGGGCGTTGGAAGTTTGAAGGGGGCTGCTCCTAGTACGAGAGGACCGGAGTGGACGAACCTCTGGTGTACCGGTTGTCACGCCAGTGGCATCGCCGGGTAGCTATGTTCGGAAGAGATAACCGCTGAAAGCATCTAAGCGGGAAACTCGCCTTAAGATGAGACTTCCCTGGGAACTCGATTCCCCTTAAGGGTCGTTCAAGACCAGGACGTTGATAGGTCAGGTGTGGAAGCGCAGTAATGCGTTAAGCTAACTGATACTAATTGCCCGTGAGGCTTGATCCTATAACCAGTGTGTTTTTCCTGGTGTGAGTATCGCTGTGCCGATACACTCACAACCCACAAGTTGTTGTACTACGCTTCTTCCGAATTGGTTTTGTTGGGATACCCTCCCAGCAGAACATACAAGTTATGCCTGATGACCATAGCGAGTTGGAACCACCCCTTCCCATCCCGAACAGGACCGTGAAACGACTCCACGCCGATGATAGTGCGGATACCCGTGTGAAAGTAGGTAATCGTCAGGCTCCCCTTAAAAACCCCTTGCTACCCGGTAGCGAGGGGTTTTTGCTTTTGGGCGCGCATTCTTTGCGTAATCCGCGACCGCAGCCGCAAGCTGCGCCAAGGTTGATCTCGCGTCCACGCGCAGCGTAACGGTACTTCTAGGCTTCCGCTCTGCCCGCTCGACAGACTCGGACTGATCACGTCTCTAGACGCCAGACGCCCGACGCCACAGGCCACAGGCCACACGCCACACGCCACACGCCAGACGCCAGACGCCAGACGCAGGGCGATGCTGCGAGTGATGTCGGCAACGTCCGCCGTTCGCGCTGGCGCGAGGGCTGAGGAACGACGATTCTTTTGTGCGCCCATCCATTTTCTACAGTGCAGTGCCCACAAACTCCGGTCCGTTGTCCATCAGGCTCGCAGCCCTGCGATGCTGGGGGCGGGCGAAGACCTCCTCAAGCAGCGCCCACGTGCTGGCTTAATCCCGGTTTGGTGCTCGTGGTTGAACTCGATCGGTAGCCTGGCGGAGAGCTCGCAGGCTGAGAAATAGCGTTCTCAGTGTGCTTATTCGCTGAGACTGGTGCTGGTCGACGTACGCTGATACGGCGCTCGTTGCAGCGCTTCAGCTTAAGAACTGCTGTGCAAAACGATGTGTAGCCACAGACGCTTTCACGCCACCTTAGTCCGACTCGTGCCGAGTACGTCTGAAGCGAGTCATCTTCAGAGCTGCGCATTCTTTGTTCGCGTCGCGTCATCATGTTGAGCAGAGATGCGACCTCCGGGGGCATAAGTTGCATGGTTTGCGTCGCTGAGACCGGCCCTGCTACCTTTGGAGTTTCGGTTCCTATGCTTTTGGCGGGATTCACGAAAACCGAGATGGTTGGGAAAGACACGTAGGGCGCCAGATAGCAGATGTCGTACAGGCGATACGGTCCTGATTACCGATCGAAGTGCGTGGCGCGGTGCCAGATGCGAGACATCAGAAGCGAAATGTCAGAAGCGAAACCTCTGAAACGAGACACCAAAGATCCGATGATGAAGGCTACGGATTAGCCGCCTTGCGATGGGGAACATGATGTACAGAGGCGTGAGCCGATAGCGTCCCGCCGGACACACATCGCCCCCACAGTAACGCCGACAACGGGGAACCTGGCCGATGGTGACATCGGCAGGTCCCGCGTGGGCCGTTATCGTGCGGTTGCGAGAACTCGGCGCACGATCATGACGCAGATGCCAGCGAACACCAGCAGGGCGAGCCATTCCGACGTCGGGGCGAAGCTGCTGCCGACGATCGCCAGCGGGGCATCGGAACCCGTGAAACCGACGACCATCGCCATCGCAACGCCGATCAGGCTCTCACCGACAATCAGACCTGACGCCAGCAACACGCCACGTCTTTCCGCCGCTTCCGCATACGGCCCGTACTCTTTCCCCTGCGCCTTCGCACGCGACTTCAACACCCGCTGCGCAATCCATCCCAAAACCGCACCGATCACCAACACGGAACCAATCGTCGGCGGCAGATAGATACCGATACCCACCGCGATCACCGGAACACGCGCGACACCGCCGCGCTTTGCCAGCACCGCGTCAATGGCGATCAACGCGAGACCCAGCACCGCGCCAATGCCGAGCATCGACCAGTCCAACTGATGCGTGAAGATGCCCTTGGCGATCGCCGTCATCAGAATCGCCTGCGGCGCAGACAATGCCTGTGACGGGTCCATACCCGCTCGCGGTAGCGCGTCGGTAAATCCGTACGCGTTGTAGAGCAAGTTCAGCACCGGCGGAATCACCGCGGCGCCGACGACGCACCCGACAAGCAGCGCAACCTGCTGACGCCACGGCGTCGCGCCCACCAGCCAACCGGTTTTCAGATCCTGAAGGTTATCGTTCGAGATCGTGGCAATCGCGATGACGGCAGCGGTCGTGAACAACGCCAACGCAATCGCCAACTTGCCCCCCTCACTCGTGTCGAGCAGCCCGCTCGCCTGACTGACGCTGAGAATCAACAGCGACACCAACACGACTGCCACAATCCCGATGCCGGAAATCGGGCTCGCAGACGAACCCACAAGCCCTGCCATGTAACCGCATGCAGCCGCCACCAGAAAGCCGAAAACCACAGCGAACACCACGCTGCAAATCACCAGCGTCGCAATGCCGCCGAACGACAACGGCGCGTCCGCGAGGAACACGCCGAACGTCACGACCCAGACAGCCACGCACAACAGCGTCAACCCAATCACCCAATACGGCGACAGATCCTGCTCGGTGCGTCCGAGCCCGCTGCCGTTGCCTTTACCGTTACCCAGTGCACCGCGAGATTTGCCGAGCGCGGCAAATGACGTCTTCACGCCATCGACCATCGGCCTGGTCAGGGTGATCAGCGTCCACACCGCAGCCACACCAATCACGCCCGCCCCGATAAAACGCACCTTGTGCTGCCACAAGCCATTGGCGAAGGCGGCCATCGCCACACCATCGGGATTCGGTGTAATCGCCGTGAGCACCGGTACGGCAATGCCCCACGTCAGCACCACGCCGAGCAGGATCGCAAGCCCCGACACGATGCCGATCAGATAGCCGGCACCGATCAACGCCATCGAAAAGCCGGTCGTCAGACGGAACACCGCAGCGCCCGCCGGCACCCACGCAGTGATGCTCTCGCCGAGCACCTTGAGACCCGCCGTCGCGAACGCAAACAACGCCGACACGACGCCACCGAACGCAATCTCGCGTACCCCGCTCGACGCATTGTCGGACGTCGTCTTCGTGCCGGCCGACGGCGTTCCTTCGTCGCCCTCACTGCCGACCCGCAGAATCTCTGCGGCTGCGACCCCTTCGGGGTACGGCAATTCGCTGTCGACCACCATCGCGCGACGCAGCGGAATCGTGAACAGCACGCCGAGAATGCCGCCGGACGCGCAGATCGCCAGCGTCAAACCAAACGGAAACCCTTGCCAGTGCCCGATCATCAGCAAGCCGGGCAAAACGAAGATGATCGACGAGAGCGTGCCGGCCGCAGACGCCTGCGTCTGCACCATATTGTTCTCGAGGATGTTGCCGCCGCGCAGTGCGCGCAGCACCGCCATGGAGATGACGGCGGCGGGGATGGAGGACGAAAACGTCAGGCCGACTTTGAGCCCGAGATAAACGTTGGAGGCGGTGAACACCACAGTGATCAGCGCGCCGAGGATCATGCCGCGCACCGTCAGTTCTGGCAATGAGACGGCGTCGGGAATTCGGGTCGGATGAGATGCCATGTACGAATGGGGGGGATTTTCGCCCAATGGGAATGTGGCGCAGATTGTATGCGTCTGCGTAGTGCACCGCCAGTCTTGACGCGCGCGCTAGAACGACCGTTCGAATCTGACCCTATCAGTCGATGAAGCGCCAGCATCCGCGTCTCATGGACGCTGTCCGCGAGAAATGCCCCACATCCATCTACTTTGACGATGGGTTCCAACTTTTCTCGTTCGGTTTATTGATGGATGATGCGGGTTTTCCCTAGCAATCAAGTGAGTGCCCAAAGTCGTCCGTGAGCCATTCATGGAAACGACGCTGGGCACATGAAGGAAAGGAGCTTTCCGATGTCCAGTCTGCACACGTCAACACATCCGGTCCCGCATGCTCACGGCGCACGCCGCTGGCTGGTGCTGGCGATCGTGTCCGTGGCGCTGCTGCTCATCGTGATCGACATGACGGTGCTGTACACGGCACTGCCTCGTCTGACCCACGATCTGGCAGCGACGGCCTCCGCCAAGCTGTGGATCGTCAACGCCTACGCGCTTGTCGTGTCCGGTCTATTGCTCGGCATGGGCACGCTCGGCGACCGTCTCGGTCACAAGCAACTCTTTCTTGCGGGGCTCGTCGTGTTCGGTACGGCGTCGCTCGCGGCCGCCTTCGCGCCGAGCGCGAACGTGTTGATTGCCGCGCGCGGATTCCTCGGCGTAGGGGCGGCCATGATGATGCCGGCAACGCTCTCGCTGATTCGCCTGACGTTTACCGATCCGCACGAGCAAGCGTTTGCCATCGGCATCTGGGCGTCGGTTGCCTCGGGAGGCGCTGCGTTCGGCCCGATTGTCGGCGGTGCATTGCTCGAACACTTCTGGTGGGGATCCGTCTTCCTGATCAACGTGCCCATCGTGCTGATCGCACTGCCCATCGCCGGGTGGCTGATTCCGAATAGCGGTGCGACATCAAAGCAACCGTGGGACTGGTTGGGCTCGTTGCTCTTCATGGTCGGTCTCATTGGCGTGACGTATGCGATCAAGAGCGCAGGCAAAGTGTCGCCCGACTGGATGACGGTCGGCGTTGCGGTTGTGGTCGGCGCGGTGTTCCTATGGGCGTTCGTGAAGCGGCAGCGGCGCAGTGCGCATCCGTTGCTCGACTTCTCGCTATTTCGCAACCCCGTATTCGCCGGTGCAGTGATTGCCGCGCTCATGGCCGCCGCATCGCTGATCGGCATGCAACTGGTATTCAGCCAGCGCCTGCAACTGGTGATGGGTTACTCGCCGCTCGAAGCCGGGCTGGCCGGTATGCCCTTGTCGCTGGCCGCGTTCGTCGCCGGCCCGATTGCCGGACGGATGCTGCCGCGCATGGGAAGTACCCGTCTGCTGTCGATTGCGCTGACGATGTCGGCGGCCGGCATGGTGGGTTATCTCGTCTTTCGCGATTCCGACTTCGTGCTGTGGGCGCTCGCACTCGTGATTCTCGGTCTTGGCGTGGGGGCGACGATGACGGCCGCATCGAGCACCATCATGCAAAGTGCACCGCCCGAGCGTGCCGGTATGGCGGCCTCGGTCGAGGAAGTGTCGTACGAACTCGGTGGCGCGCTGGGCGTCACTTTCATGGGCAGCTTGCTGACGTTCGTCTATGGCCGCTCGATGGATGTGCCGCAAGTCGCCACGCTGCCGGACACCGTGCGCGACAGTCTCGACGAAGCGCAGATCGTGGCCGAGCACCTGGCGCCGGACATGGCAAACACGCTGACGTTACTCTCCAACACGGCCTTCAATCACGGTTTCGACGCCGTGATCGGCGCTGGTGCGCTGCTGCTTCTCGCCACCGCCATCTGGGGGCGCTGGCACGCGCGCAAGCGCTGACGAACGTCGCGCCTGCAAGGCGCGCGTCGTGGCGTGGTGCTGCACGCCATCGATATCCGTTGATATCCACTGGAATTCACCACGCCCGCGAGCGCCTGTTCGCGCTTGCGGGCGTAGTGAGATCCAAGCGCGCGGGCATCGTCTGCGACTGCAAAATCCCCCGCGCACCCCTCACACCGCAGACAAGTCGAACACGCATCAGGCCAGCATCGACGCCATGGCGTGCAGCGCCAGGGGATAACACTGCACACCGAGTCCGCAAATCACGCCGGTCGCGACGCCCGAGATCAACGAGTGACGATAGATTTCCTCGCGCTTGTGAATGTTGGTGATGTGCACTTCGATCAGCGGTCGTTGCAACAGCTTGGCCGCGTCGAGCACGGGGATCGAGCGGAACGACAGGCCTGCCGGGTTCAGCACGACACCGGCATCGGCCTCGAACGCCTCCTGAAGCCAGTCGACCATCGTGGCTTCGTTGTTCGTCTGCCGGAATTCGCACCGCAACTCGAGACGCGGTGCGAGCGAGCGTACGGTTTGCTCGATCTCGGCGAGCGTCGTATGCCCGTAAAGATGCGGCTCGCGTTTGCCCAGCATGTTGAGGTTCGGGCCGTTGAGGACGTAGACAAGGTCGGACATGATGAGTAATTCGATTCCAGTAAAAGGCAGCGATCAATGACTGTTGCGCACGCCGTGCGACGTGTTCAGCGCGGGAGCGTCGGATACCTCGCCCGCCAGCGCCTGCGCCGGATCGGTGCGATGCATATCGATGCCGCGCGTCTCCGGGCCGATGAGAATGGCGGCGAGCGAGATGACGTTCAGCGTTGCGCACAGCGCCACGACGGCCCACGGCGAGCCGTTGCTGATCGACAGCAGCCAGACGGCGACCATCGGCATGGGACCGCCCGTGAGCAGATTGGCGCCGGTGTAGGCGAGCGCCGAGCCGGAATAACGCACGTTGGTGGGGAACGCCTCGGCAAAGGCCACCGGCTGGATGCCGCTCTGATACTGTGTGAAGCCGAGGAAGAGCCCCATGATCAACAGCATCGGCACGAAACTGCGGGTGTCGAGCACTGAGAAGTAGACGAGCGAGATCGCCAGCGTGGCGCACGAGCCGATGGCAAGCGCCTTCTTGCGACCGATACGGTCGCTGAGCATGCCGCCGAGCAACGCCCCGAAGATCGCGAAAACGTTCGCCCCCATGAGCAGCATGAACGCCGTCTGCTTGGGCACTTCGAGCGTCTTGGTGATGTAGCTCAGCGAGAACACCACGATCAGATAGAAGAGGGCTGCCGGTCCGCAGAAGAAGAGCGTCCAGCGGATCAGCGGTTTGTAGTGCAGTCGCACGGCGTCGCGCAGCGGATTGCTGGCCTTCACGACCTGGGTGGCCGATTGCATCGCGGCGAAGGCGGGCGTCTCGTGCACCTTGAGACGGATGTATACGCCCACGATCACGAGCAGGAAACTCAGCAGGAATGGCACGCGCCAGCCCCAGGACTCGAACGCCTGCGCCGACATCGACGCTGATAATCCGAACAACGCCGCGTTGGCGAGGATCTGGCTGACCGGCGAGCAGATGCCGAGCAGCCCTGAGTATTTGCCGCGACGCTCCGGGCTGGCATGCTCGATCGCCATCAACTGACCGCCGGTCGATTCCCCGCCGAGGGCGAAACCCTGCACGATCCGCAATGCCACGAGCAGAATCGGCGCCCAAATGCCGATTTGCGCATAGGTCGGCAACAGGCCCATCAGTACCGAGGCCACGCCCATTACCGAGACCGTTGCGAGCATCAGGTTACGGCGACCGAACTTGTCGCCCAGCGAGCCGCAGATGATCGCGCCGAGCGGTCGCGCGGCGAGCCCCACGCCGAACGTGGCGAGCGAGGCGAGAAGCGCCGAGGTCGGTTCCATCGCCGGGAAAAACAGCTTCGGCAGCAAAGTCGCGGCCAATGCGCCATACAACGTGAAGTCGAACCATTCCAGTGCGGTGCCGATGGTCGCAGCGGTCACCGCTCGCGTTTGCATCGATGCGTCCGGCACCGAGGGCGTTGCGTGTGTCATGCCTGTCTCCTGACGATGATTTGTCGTTATGCCTCATCGTCGCAGGGGCTTCACGAACTGGATATCGGCATCTGCCGCAGTCGTGCAGTCGTGAGCCCGGCGCTCGCGAGGACCGCCCGGGCGTATCCCGGGCTGGCAAACAGGATGGTAATGAGCCTGTTGGAACACCGTTCCAGACTGGAATTTAATGCCATAATGTGAAATTCGACGCGAAATTTCGTGCGGCATCCAGTGGGACATACCGTGCGAAATCGAGCGCGAAAATGAAATGCGGCAAACCGCAGAGGAGACATGCATGAACGGCGTCATGGAGCGCACACTTGCCATTCTGGAATTGCTCGCCCAGCAAGTCGGCGGCACGCCGCTGGCATTCATTGCCGACGAACTCGACATCCCCCGCAGTGCCTGCCATCGCTTGCTCACCGACCTCAAGGGCTTCGGCTACGTGCGTCAGTTACGCGAGCATGGCGATTACGTGCTGACGACGAAGCTCGTGGGGCTGGGGTTGAGTTTCCTCAGTACGTCCGGCATCGTGGACATGGCGCAGACGATTCTCGACCGGCTCGCGGAAACATCCGGCGAACTGGTGCGTCTGGCGATCGTCGACGGCGATCGCATCACGTGGGTCGCGAAGGCGCAGGGGGCGAGCAAGGGGTTGAAGTACGACCCCGACATGGGCATGGACACGATCCTGTCGTGTTCGGCCACGGGCCACGCGTGGATGATGACGATGAGCGACGAGCGCGCGCTGGCGCTGGTGAGCCGGCAGGGCTTCGGGCAGCCGAAGGACTACGGCCCGAATGCCCCCACGACGGTGCAGGGCGTCCTGGCATTTCTGGCGGCCGCGCGCGCTCGCGGCTACGCTACGATCAACGAAGTGTTCTCGCCCGGCATGACGGCGATGGCCGCGCCGATTCTGCGTCGCGGCTATCCTGCGCTGGGCGTGATCAGCATTGCGGGGCCGTTGGTCCGCCTGGACGAAGCGCGCATGACGCAACTCGGTCCGGCGTTGCTCGCGGCGGCGTCTGAACTGGCGGCCGCGAGCCAAACATCGCCGTTGTTCGACCGGATTCGTCAGGCATCCTGATCATTACCGCCGTGCCCACCGGCGAGGGTTTGCCTCGTACGCGCTTATCGCAGCGAACACGATAGCCAATGCGCAATGCGGACCCCGTCCAGACGAGAGCCTTCGGGGGTATCGCTGCCGAGCATCGTCACGATCACGGGGCGCTGTTTGTGAACCATCACGCGCATCACCATGTTGTGCCCCGACTCGTTGATGAAACCCGTTTTCTGAACGCTCGCGTGCACCTTGCCGTAACGGACCAACCGGTTCGTGTTGACGTACTGCAGTTGCCCCTTGCCGGTGCGCACGCGCTGCTGGTGATCGATGGAGTAGCGGCGAATGAGCGGATACTGATTCGACGCTCGCACCAGGCGGGCCAGCTCGCGTGCCGTCGAGACGTTGCGCGGGGACAGGCCCGTGGCATTTTCGAAGCGGGTGTTCGGCATGTTCAGCTGTCGTGCCTTTGCGTTCATCGCGGAGATGAACGCCGGGCGTCCGCCCGGATAATCGCGGCTCATTGCGGCAGCGGCGCGATTCTCTGACGCCATCAGCGAAATGTGCAACATGTCGGCGCGTGAGAGCGTCGAGCCCACGCGCAGACGCGAATGGGTGTACTTCAACGTGTCCCGATCCGCGTTCGTCACCGTGAGCGGCCCGTGCATCGCCGGTGCGCTGTCGAGCCACACGACAGCCGTCATGAGTTTGGAGAGCGACGCGATCGGTCTGACCTGATCCGCGTTGCGTGCGAACAGCGGCGTGTGCGTTTTCTCGTCGACGATATAGACCGCCTTGGAGAACAAGCGTTTGCGCGATGCCGGCGTGAAGCCGCAGCGTGCGAGCAGCCGTGGTTTTGCGTCCGTACTTACCTGCGGCGTTGCCGGCGCGGCCTTCGTGGCCTTGCGCCCCGATCGCGCGTTCGCCGACGGGGTCGCGTCGCGCTTGCGTGTCGTGCTCGCCATTGCCTTGCGCTGGGGCGCCTTTGCTGCCTTCGCTGGCTTCGCGACCGGCCTTTTCCTCTTGATGGCGTCATGGCGGCGTTTGCCCGTGCTCGCGGGATGCGCGTTGGCCGCGAGCGCGTCGCTCACGGGCAGACCCGCAATCAGCAGAATGACGCCGAATACCACCAGACGGGCCAGGGCGATCGCACGAGACGACATGGGGTACAGGCGAGACAGACAGGAGTGGTGAAGCGGACTTAGCAGCGAGCTTAGCGAGCAACGCGACGTGTTGAGCGGATCGAGTGAATCGAGTGGGGCGGCTGGGTCAAGTGGGCTGGGCGGCGGGTACCACAAGGCGGACATCTTCACACGGTTCCGGAGGGACAGAGGTGGACGAAGGACGGCGCGCCTCGGCATATCCCTGCCGTCCCGCGCGGCGCGATAACGGCCACGCAGGATGCAGGCGCCGGACACAGACACACCACACGGGAAAACCTGTTGGACGACGCGACGTCGAGGAGTTCCTGAATTTCTCGAATCCGTATTACAAAAAGTTACATGCCCAGAACGCGCACCCCATGAATGCTCTGCGCGGTGCGGCAGATTAGCTTTGCGCATTTGGTTATTGGACGGTGCAGGGCGCGGCTTCCTAGACTGTGCGTTCGCCCGATCTGGCGCCACCCAATACCACCACGAAGGGGAATCATTCATGCAACGCCGCCATCTGTTTCGTTTGCTCGGCAGCCTCTCGCTCGCATTTGCCATCGGCTCGCTGGGCACGATGGGCGCCCATGCGGCGGACAAGCCGCTCAAGGTGGGTGTGCGCGGCGGCGTCGACGAGGAGATCTGGGAAGTGGTCACGAAGGTGGCGAAGTCGCGCGGCCTGAACGTCGAACCCATCGTGGTGAGCGGCACCGCGAGCCCGAACGAAGCGCTCAACAACGGCGATCTCGACGCCAATTCGTTCCAGCACATCCCGTTCCTTCGTGACCAGATCAAGCAACGTGGCTACAAGCTCGTCTCGGTCGGTGACACGCTCATCTCGCCGATCGCGTTCTATTCGAAGAAATACAAGTCGCTCGAATCGCTGCCCGAAGGCGCAAAGATCGGCTTGCCGAACGATCCGAGCAATCAGACCCGCGCCCTCGTCATCCTGCGCGATCACGGCCTGATCAAGCTGCGTGACGGCTTCGATCCGTACACCGGCACGGCCACGCTGTCCGACGTGACGGCCAACCCGCGCAAGCTTCAGTTCATCGAAAGCGCCTCCGTGGTGCTCGCACGCTCGCTGCCGGATGTCGATGCGTCGGCCATCGTCAACAGCTTCGCCTATCAGGCGGGTCTGATCGCCACGCGTGACGGCATTGCCGTCGAGAAGCGCGAGAACAATCCTTACGTGAACATCATTGCGGTTCGCGAGAAGGACAAGAACGCAGCGTGGGTCGCGCCGCTGGTCAAGGCATACCAGTCGGACGAAGTGCGCAAGTTCATCGAGACGAAATATCAGGGTTCGGTGATTCCGGCGTTCTGATGCCGCTGCCGATTCTGCATGCGAGGCCACCTGTCACCTGCGAGGAACCTGCGATGACGACACGACACACCTCCACTGCGCCCGTGACCCGTTTGCCCACAGCGGCGGCGCGCGAGGTGGCCCACATCACGTTCGACGCACTGGGCAAGGTCTATCCGGGGGCGTCGAGCGCGGCGCTGCAAGACATCTCCTTCGCGGTGCAGCGTGGCGAGAGCTTCGGCATCATCGGTCGCAGCGGCGCGGGCAAATCCACGCTGCTGCGCACGATCAACGCGCTGGAGTTGCCGAGCACCGGGCAGATCAAGGTGGACGGTGTCGATGTCGCATCGCTCGACGAGAATGCCCTGGTCGGCCTGCGTCGACGCATCGGGATGATCTTCCAGCACTTCAACCTGCTGTCCGCGAAGACCGTCTTCGAGAATGTCGCGCTGCCACTGCGTGTCGCCGGCGTGTCAAGGCAGGACATCGCGCCACGCGTGAACGAACTGCTGTCGCTCGTGGGGCTCTCGGGCAAGGCCGATGCCTATCCGGCCATGCTCTCCGGCGGACAGAAACAGCGTGTGGGTATTGCGCGCGCGCTGGTGCATTGCCCTGAGATCCTCCTGTGCGACGAAGCCACGTCGGCACTCGACCCCGAGACGACGGACGCCATCCTGACGCTGCTGGGCGACGTCCAGCGCGAGTTTGGTCTGACGGTCGTGCTCATCACGCACGACATGGGCGTGATTCATCAGGCCTGCGAGCGCGTGTTGGTGCTCGATCAGGGACGTATCGCCGAACTGGGGCCGGTCGACGAAGTCTTTGCGAACCCATTGGCCGATGCGACACGCGCCTTGCTGCGCCCGCTGCAACATGCGTGGCAAGGACGTTTCACGCAAGATATCGGCCGCCAGCACGCGCACGCCGTCTGACGCCGAGGACACCTCCATGCTCGATAAATACCTGTGCGCGCTCGGCGAGACCTTGTTGATGGTCACGAGCGCATGCGCCATCGTTTTCGCGGTGGGCTTGCTGCTCGCCGTTGTCCTCGTCATCACGGCGCCCGGCGGACTGGCGCCGCGTCCGCGATTCAACCGGGCGTTGTCGGTCGTCGTGAACCTGTTTCGCGCGGTGCCGTTCATCATTCTGCTCGTGGCGCTGCTGCCGGTGACCCGCTGGATCGTCGGCACGACGATGGGGACATGGGCCGCCGTCGTACCGCTCGCCGTCCATCTGATTCCGTTCTTCGCGCGAGTGACGCAGGTCGGCCTGCGCGAGATCGACCCGGGCCTGATCGAAGCGGCGCGGGCGATGGGGTGCCGACACTGGCACATCGTGCGCCACGTGTTGCTGCCCGAAGCGCTGCCCGCGATTCTCGGCGGTGCGACGGTGACCGTGATCGCGATGGTCGGCGCCTCGGCCATGGCCGGCGCCGTGGGCGCGGGCGGATTGGGCGATCTCGCCGTGCGCTACGGCTACGAGCGTTACGAGACGAGCGTCATGTTCAACGTGATCGTCATTCTGGTCGCGATGGTGACGCTGGTGCAGTTCGCCGGAGAGCGACTCGCGCGGCGCGTGGATCATCGACGCTGACGCGCACGGAAAGCGCCGGACATACCTGGACATACCGGCAAGATCGAATGAAAAAAGGCCGCACATGTGCGGCCTTCGTCGTTGACGATCCGACGTCGGCCCTAAAGCCGGCGCGGATCGTCCATCGGGCATGCGGCTCAATACCCGAGTGCCAGCCCCGTATTGCGACGCGGATCGTTTGCGCCATAGAAGCGGTTCTTGCCGATCGGCTTGCCACCCAGCGACGGCGCGCCCACGAGAATCGCCGCAATATGGTTGGCCGGTTGCGGACCTGCGAACTTCTGGCCCCAGCTCTCCAGAATCTTCTGCGTGTCCGGGCTGAGTGCGAACGGCTCGATGTTGGTCGCCTCCGGCATCCATTGCTGATGGAAACGCGGCGCATCAACGGCTTCTTGCAGATTCATGCCGTAGTCGATCACGTTGAGCATCGTGAGCAGCGTGGCCGTGATGATGCGGCTGCCGCCCGGGGTACCCACGACCATCACCGGCTTGCCATCCTTCGTGACGATGGTCGGGCTCATCGACGAGAGCGGACGACGGCCCGGGCCGATGGCGTTGGCCTCACCCTGGATCAGACCGTACAGGTTCGGCACACCCACCTTGGAGGTGAAGTCGTCCATCTCGTCGTTGAGCAGCACGCCCGTGCCGTTGGCCATGACCTTCGCGCCGAACCAGTCGTTGAGCGTGTAGGTGACCGACACGGCGTTGCCGTCCTTGTCGATGATGGAGTAATGCGTGGTGTTGCTGCCTTCATGCGGCGGCACGCCCGGCTTGATCTCTTGCGAGATGCCGGCTTTTTGCGGCTGGATCGCAGCGCGAATTTTCGCGGCGTAGTTCTTGTCGAGCAACTGCGCGATCGGGTTCTTCACGAAGTCGGGATCACCCAGATAGCTGTTGCGGTCGACGTACGCGTGACGCATCGCTTCGATGGTGTAGTGAACGCCCTGCGCCGAGTGGTAACCCAGATCTTTCATCGGGTATCCCTCGAGAATGTTCATGATCTCGCAGATCACCACGCCGCCGGAGCTCGGGGGCGGGGCCGACACCACGTGGTAGCCGCGGTAGTCGCATTCGACCGGCGCCAGCTCGCGCGTCTTGTACTGATCGAGGTCGGCCTGCGTGATGATGCCGCCGCCCGCCTTGACCGACGCCACCAGCTTGTCGGCGACTTCACCCTTGTAGAAGCCGTCGGTGCCCTTGGCGCTGATCAGCTTGAGCGTGCGTGCGAGGTCCTTCTGCACGAGGCGCTCGCCCGGCTGGAATGGCTTGCCCTTGTTCAGGAAGATGGCGCCCGAGTTGGCGTGATCCTTCTCGAAGTCCTTGGTCGACGTCCACAGCATGTCGACGTCGCCCTGATCGAGCACGAAACCCTTGTCGGCCAGCGTGATCGCAGGCGCCAGCAGTTGCTGACGTGTCTTCGTGCCGTACTTTTCGCGCGCGTACTCCATGCCCGACACGCTGCCCGGCACGCCCACGGCCAGATAGCCGGTGGTCGACGCGCCCTTGATGACGTTGCCGTCCTTGTCGAGGTACATGTTGGCCGTCGCGGCGAGTGGGGCCTTTTCGCGGAAGTCGAGGAAGGTCTTGCGGCCGTCGGCGAGCTGAATCGTCATGAAGCCGCCGCCGCCGATGTTGCCCGCTGCCGGGTACACCACGGCGAGCGCGTACCCCACGGCAACGGCCGCGTCCACGGCATTGCCGCCGGCCTTGAGCACATCGACGCCGACTTTCGACGCGAGATGCTGGGCGGTCACGACCATGCCGTTTTCGGCGCCGACCGGCGCCTGTGATGCCGCGTAAGCGTTGAACAACGCGCAGCTCAGAGCCGAGGCCAGGAGCGCTTTGGTGAAGGTTGGGTTTTTCATCGTCTTCTGTGGTTCTTGTCGTGAGCGAGATAAAAAGGGACTTCAACTGCCGTAACTTCCACGGCACGGCCCTGCGTTGCAGCCATGCATTCGCCGGATGCACGACAGGCAGCTCGCCCGCTTCCTCGTGCCTGAGCGAGTGGCGCGATGGCGGGGCGATGTCTCCACTGCCCGGTGTCGTACTTTGGGAAAAATCCGTCGACCAGACGAACGGTAACGCATAACGGGTAATTGGGGAAAGATGTACCAAAAGTCCGGGGCGCGGGCCACGACACGTATTCGCGTGGCGCTGGACAATTGGAAAAAGCGCGCGCAAGCCCTCTGCGCTGTGTGCTTCTGCCGGATATGGGGTCAGATATCGGCTAGGGTTTGCCGTCGAAACGGAAGGGATCGGGGAGCGAAAGGCGGGGAAAAGTTCGGATTCTGCCCTGCGGTCGTGCGTTATCGCTCCGCCGTGGCATACGTTGTTTTTCGACGGCGCGACAACGGGATGCGATGACATCGCGCCGATATGGCGACGATAGCGCGCCGATATCGCTCAAAAATCCCTCAGGGGTCGCAGAGTTGAGCGAGATTGAACTGCGTGTTGAGGTGGATGCAGCCCACGAATGGGCGACGTTGCCGTCGCCCACCGCTTCGCATTGGGCGGGGCAACTGCATCGGATCGCCGTCAAGATCGCGATCGGACGGCCTTCAGACCAGCAGGTCCTCGTAGAACGCCCCGAACGGACGTGTCGGGTGCGCGATCTGGATCTCGAGAATCCACAAGCCCCCGCTGGGCGTGTCGGTCAGGTCGCCGAGCTTGCCGCCCTTGTAAATGGCATGCGGGAAGTCGCTGACGCGGTGCCCCTTGATGTCGAGGTTGAGCACCCAGCCCAACGCTTGCGCTTGCGTCTTCGCGAAGTCGTACAGCGCCTGCCCGGTCACTTTTTCTTGACGCCAGTGGTCCTGGACGATGTCGAACAAACGCTTCGCGTCGTCGGCGCAACGCTGCATCTCGGGATCGCTGCCCGTCGTGCGCGTGAAACCGCAGTCGCCTTCGTGCGCGCCGAAGACCACACCGATATCGATGAAGTAGATGTCGTCGTCGCCGAGCACCGGGTCGTTGTCGCTACGTTCGCTGAAGGTGCGCAACGTGTTCTCGCCGAAGCGAACCAGCACCGGGTGCCAGATGCGGTCCATGCCGAGCGTGCCAAGCAGTGCCTTGCTTGCGGCAATGGCTTCTGATTCGCGCATGCCGGGTTTGATGATGGCTGCGATCTTCTCGGTCGCGTCCCATGTAAGCGCCTGTGCCCGCTTCATGGCGTCGGCACTGAACTTCGCACCGACGGCCTCGCGCCGGGCCAGATCCATCAACTCCATCGAATTTCTCCAATGATTTGTTTTGGCTTCAGAGGCGACGGCCCGTGTTGCCGCTGGCGGGACCGACGTCATGGCCATCAGGATAGGGGCAAACTTGTATAATTCGAAGCGCCATTTATCGCGTCTTCCATTGGGCCACTTTGCCCCGACTCGCGGCATGGCGCCGGAAAACCTGTCCGTTCACCTCCCTCCATTCGCCGCTCATGCGCCGCCGACACCTCAGCCAGTCGCTCGAATTGCCGCTCTCGGAACGTCACGAAAAGGAGACGCGTCAGGCGTGGGTCTACCGTTGCGTGCGCGAGCGCATCGTGGCCGGCGAGCTGCGACGCGGCGACCGTTTGCCCTCGACGCGAACGCTCGCCGAGCGATGGGGCGTATCGCGCGGCATCGTTGCGCTGGCGTTCGAACAACTCACGCTGGAAGGCTATGTCGCGAGCCGCGTGGGCGCAGGCACGGAAGTCGTCGCGGACTTGCCGGGCGCTGCGGCGCGCACGAATTCGGCTCGCCACGCGTGCACGGCGGCAGAACCATTGCCGGAGAACGCGGCGTCACTCGCCCTGAAGACCGGGCGCTCGCCGGACGCCGCGCTGTTCTCCCTGCCCATATGGCGCAAGCACATGAATCGCGCGCTGCGCACGGTCACCCCGGCCATGCTGGCCGATACCGATCCGCGGGGCTATCTGCCGCTGCGCGAGAGCATTGCCCGCTACGTGCGCATGACGCGCGGCATTGCCTGCGAGGCGGCCGAAATCGTCGTGACCACCGGCATTCGCCACGCCATCGATCTCGTGACGGAAGTGCTTGCCGACGCATCCACCACGTTCTATCTGGAAGACCCCGGCTACAAGAACCTGTCGACGCTGGTGCGCGCGCCGTTGTCGCAGTGCGTGAGCGTGCCGGTCGACGACGAGGGCTTCGTCGTGGCCACCGCCGATCAACGGGGTGGGGGCCGCGCCGGCATCGCCTATGTGACACCCGCACATCAGGCGCCGCTGGGCACCACGATGTCGATCAACCGGCGAATGCAACTGTTGGCGTGGGCAGCCGCACGCAATGTCTGGATCGTCGAGGACGATTACGACAGCGAGTTCAGCTACGGCAGCGCGCCGTTGCCCGCGCTCAAGGCCATCGACACGCAGGCGCGTGTGATTCATTGCAGCAGCTTCAACAAGTCCCTGTTCCCGTCGCTGCGCATCGGTTATCTGCTGGCGCCCCCGGCCTTGCTCGCGCGTATCGCGGCACAGCGCTCGGCATCCGGTCGCGCGAACAGTCTCATCGAACAAATGGCGCTCGCGAGCTACATCGATGCCGGCGACTTCGCGCGGCATTTGCGTGCCTCGCGAAGCGTCTATTTGCGCCGCCGCAATCTGCTGCTCGACAGGTTACGCGAACGACTGCCCACATTGTGTCGCGTCACCGGCGAGCACGCCGGGTTTCACTTCGTGCTCTGGCTGCCGCCGCAGATCGACGAGGCGGCGCTCGTCGCAGCCCTGCGCGAGCAGGGCGTATTCGTGGAAGGACTCGGGGAATTCGCGCGGGCGCAGACGTTGGCGCCCGCGCTGGTGCTGGGCTACGCCGCGCTTGACGACGGGCGGCTGCCCGATATCGCGACGCGAATTGCCGACGCCATTGCGGCGGCGGCCGGTTGAGCGGGTGTCATGACGCGCGTCACGAGCGTTGGCTCACGGACGTCAGCCCGAGCGCTTGCGCATCTCCAACCGGATGACGAACCAGCCGGCCACGGCTGACATGATCGCCAGCGCGTACCACGTGAGCAGATAGCTCATATGGTTGTTCGGGAATTGCACGACAGTCAGGCCGCCCACCGGATAGTCGCGATCCTGCGACTGTGTCTTGCCCGTCACGGCTTCGGCATCGTTGGTGATGGCGTTTGCACCGACGCTCGCCCCAGGGCTGGCGTCGGCATCGACGAAATACGGGGCCACGTCGGCTTCGGCCAGCCCACGCGCTGCCGCAATGGCAAACACGTCGCGCGAGTACCAGAGGTTTTCCGCTGGCGCGTTCTTGCGCAGAAAGCCTCCGACGGGCTCCGGCAGGCGCAACAGCCCCGTCACGGTGACTTCGCCGTCGGGTGCGGGCGGTACCGACTCCTTCCAGCCGGGTGGCACGAAGCCGCGATTGACGAGCACGTCACTGCCATCCGGAGTCCGCAGCGGCGTAAGCACCCAGTAGCCGCCCCCCAGATCGGTCACGGCTTGCACGAGCGTGTCCTTGTCGAAACGATACGTGCCGGTAAGCGAGACGTGCCGATATTCGTCGGCCTCGGCGCTAACCGCCGGCCACTGCGCGCGGGTCGGGGCGGCCGACGGGGGGGCGTGCACGCGTGAATTCACGCGCTCGATCAGATCCAGCTTCCACGCGCGGCGCTGCAACTGCCATGTGCCGAGCGACGCGAAAACGCTGACCAGCACCAGCGTGATGACGCCGAGAATAACCAGCCGAAGGGCGGATGGGCGGGAGGAAGGTGACGCGGGGGAGGGGGCGCCGGAAGCGCGCGGGGGACGCTGTGCGTCCCCCGATTCGTGAAGTCGATCGCTGCTCAAGGGGTATGCCGTTCAAGGGAGGTTTTTCGTATCCTGCATCATACCCGGCATCATGTTCTGGTTCAGGTGATACATCACCCAGAGCGAGCCCGAGAGCGTAATTACCACCAGCACGATCGTGAAAATCAGCGACAGCATGTTCCAGCCGCCCTCTGATTTCGCGTTCATGTGCAGGAAGTAGATCATGTGCACCACGATCTGCACGGCAGCAAGGAACAGGATCATGATCGCGGTCGTGCTCGACTTCTCGAACACCCCGCCCATCACGAACCAGAACGGAATGGCCGTGAGAATGACCGACAGGATGAAGCCCGTCGCATAGCCGCGCAGCGTGCTGTGCGGTCCCTCGTTGCTATGATCGTCATCATGGTCGTGCCCGTGCCCATGCCCGTCGTGCAGGGTCGCGTCCTGGCTCATGTCCTGGCTCATGGCAACACCCCCATCAGATAGACAAACGTGAAGACGCCGATCCACACGACGTCCAGAAAGTGCCAGAACATCGACAGACACATCAGACGTCGGCGATTCGGCGCGGTGAGCCCGTGCTTGTTGATCTGCACGAGCAAGGTGATCAGCCAGACGATGCCGAACGTGACGTGCAGCCCGTGCGTGCCCACCAGCGTGAAGAACGACGACAGGA
The DNA here is from genome assembly GCF_000934605.2 of Pandoraea vervacti. Taxonomy (NCBI): domain Bacteria; kingdom Pseudomonadati; phylum Pseudomonadota; class Betaproteobacteria; order Burkholderiales; family Burkholderiaceae; genus Pandoraea; species Pandoraea vervacti. The sequence goes on from NZ_CP010897.2 coordinate 1,159,430, forward strand.
ATGCGCTGCGCCACGGTCCGGCGCCTTCGTGAATCAGGGTGGCGAACTCGTACAGTTCGAGCGACAGGAAGGCGGCGCCGAGAACGCCGGTCACGATGAGCCACCCGGCGACGGCGCGCTGGCGACGCCGCTGCATCTCCAGCATCGCGAAGCCGTACGTAATGGACGAGAGCAGCAGGAATGTCGTGTTCACGGCCACGAGCGGCAGTTCGAACAGTTCCGCGCCGGTGGGACCGCCGGCGTAATTGCGACCGAGCACGCCATACGCCGCAAACAGACAGGCGAAGATGAGACAGTCGCTCATCAGATAGATCCAGAAGCCGAGCAACGTGCCACCCGGGGGGTGGTAGTCGCTCGTCATCATGAACTTCAATTCGCCATCGCGCGGCGGTGCGGAGGCCGGGGCGTGGGCACCGCCGCCGAGCGGGGCGCCGCCTGCCGGGAAGGTTGCGGTCGTATCAGACATGCTGGGCGAGCAGGCGCGTGCGCGCTGCCTCCGTGTGTTCGACCTGATCGGCCGGGATGTAATAGTCGCGGTGATAGTTGAACGTATGACCGATGGCCACGGCCAGCAGCGCGACGAAGGCCACGATCACCACCAGCCACATGTGCCAGATGAGCCCGAAGCCGCAGACCGTCGCCAGCCCGGCGAGGATGATGCCCGCGCCGGTATTCTTCGGCATGTGGATCGGGATGAAACCGTCCATCGGACGCTTGAAGCCGTGTTGCTTCATCTGCCACCAGGCGTCGTTGTCGTGAACGAGCGGCGTGAAGGCGAAGTTGTAGACCGGCGGCGGCGAGGACGTCGACCATTCCAGCGTGCGGCCGCCCCACGGGTCGCCCGTGTCGTCGCGCAACTGATCGCGGCGCAGATAACTCACGACCAGCTGGATGATGAAGCAGCCGATGCCGATTGCGATGAGCAGCGCCCCCACGGCAGCGACCTGGAACCAGATCTGCAGGGACATATCGTCGAAGTGGCTTACGCGGCGCGTCACGCCCATCAGGCCGAGCAGATAGAGCGGCATGAACGCGACGTAAAAACCGATGAACCAGAACCAGAACGAGCACTTTCCCCAGAACGGATCGAGCTTGTAGCCGAACGCCTTCGGGAACCAGTAACTGATCGCGGCGAATACGCCGAACACGACCCCGCCGATGATCACGTTGTGGAAGTGGGCGATCAGGAACAGGCCGTTATGCAGGGAGAAGTCTGCGGGCGGCACCGCGAGCAGCACGCCGGTCATGCCGCCGATCACGAAGGTCACCATGAAGCCCACCGTCCAGAGCATCGGCACTTCGAAGTGGATTCGTCCCCGGTACATCGTGAACAGCCAGTTGAATATCTTCGCGCCGGTCGGTATCGAGATGATCATTGTCGTGATCCCGAAGAACGAGTTCACGCTGGCGCCCGAGCCCATCGTAAAGAAGTGGTGCAGCCACACGAGATAGGACAGTACCGTGATCACGACCGTCGCATAGACCATCGACGCGTAACCGAACAGGCGCTTGCCCGAGAACGTTGCGACGACTTCCGAGAACACTCCGAACACCGGCAGCACGAGAATGTAGACCTCGGGGTGGCCCCAGATCCAGATCAGGTTCACGTACATCATGGCGTTGCCGCCGAGATCGTTCGTGAAGAAGTTGGTGCCGCCGTAGCGATCGAGTGCGAGCAGCGCCAGCACGGCGGTGAGCACCGGGAAAGCCGCCACGATCAGCACGTTGGTGCACAGCGAGGTCCACGTGAATACCGGCATGCGCATCATCGTCATGCCCGGTGCGCGCATTTTCACAATGGTCACGAGCAGGTTGATCCCCGAGAGCAGGGTGCCCACCCCGGCGATCTGCAACGCCCAGATGTAGTAGTCGACGCCGACGTCCGGACTTTGCAGCACACCGGACAAGGGCGGATAGGCGAGCCAGCCGGTGCGCGCGAATTCGCCGACGAAGAGCGACATCATCACGAGCACCGCGCCGCTCGTGGTCATCCAGAAGCTGAAGTTGTTGAGGAACGGGAACGCCACGTCGCGCGCGCCGATCTGCAAGGGCACCACGAAGTTCATGAGACCGGTGACGAGCGGCATGGCCACGAAGAAGATCATGATCACGCCGTGCGCCGTGAAAATCTGATCGTAGTGATGCGGCGGCAGGTAGCCCATGTTGTCGCCGAACGAGACCGCCTGCTGCATGCGCATCATCGCGGCGTCGGCAAAACCGCGCAGCAGCATGACGATGCCCAGAATCACGTACATGATGCCGATCTTCTTGTGATCGATACTCGTGAACCACTCCCGCCACAGGTAGCCCCACAACTTGAAGTAGGTAATGGCGCCCAGCACGACGATGCCGCCGATCGCCACGCCTGCGAACGTCGCGATGAGGATGGGTTCGTGGTACGGGATCGCCTCCAAAGTGAGGCGACCGAAGATCAGCTTGACGATGTCCATAAGCTCGAACCTGGAATCATTCGCGCGCAAGGCGCGTCGTTGTCGGGAAGACGGGCGCGATATGCCGCCATGCACCCAGGCTTCCCACTCATTGCGTCACCACGTCATCAAGTCACTGCGCACGTTACTGCGCCAGCGCGGAACCGGGCGCGCGTTGCGCATCCAGTGCGAACCGCACGGTGTTCTGCGCCGTACACATGGCGTCGGAAAGCAGCGCGTCGGCAGCGTCGGCGGCGTCGGTGCCGCGCGAGCGCCCTCGGTTGGCGTGTGAGTGGTTGGGCTGGGCCATCATGTCCTTCAGACACGTCTGGCCCGACTGCACACAACGGTTCAGGATGGCGTCGTAAAGGTCAGGGGCGACATCGGCGTAATACTTCACCGGCACCCATTCGCTCGGTTTTGCGAGCGCCTCGTACTTGTCACGCGAGAGGTTTTCGCCTTTCGCTTTCACCTGCCTGACCCAAGCGTCAAACTCGTCCGCCGTCATGCCGTGAAACTTGAAGCGCATGCCCGAGAAGCCCGCGCCACTGTAGTTCGCGGAGAAGCCGTCGTACACGCCGGGCTTGTTGATGACCGCGTGCAGCTTCGTCTCCATGCCCGGCATGGCGTAGATCTGACCGGCGAGTGCCGGCACGAAGAAGGAGTTCATCATCGTGGTCGAGGTCAGCTCGAAGCGAATCGGCCTGTCCACGGGCGCGGCCAGTTCATTGACGGTCGCAATGCCCTGATCCGGATAAAAGAACAGCCACTTCCAGTCCATCGCGACCACTTGCACGGTGAGCGGGCGCGTGTCGGGCGGTATGTCGCGTCTGGCGTCGATGCGCTCGAGCGGACGGTAGGGGTCGAGCTTGTGCGTGCTGACCCACGTGAGTGCGCCGAGCGCAATGATGATGAGCAGCGGGGCTGCCCAGATCAGCAGTTCGAGCAGCGTCGAGTGATCCCACTCCGGGGTGTAGACGGCGTTCTTGTTCGATGCCCGGTATCGCCAGGCGAACAGCAATGTCAGCACGATCACCGGAACGATGATCAGCAACATCAGAACGGTGGAAATGATGATGATGTCCCGCTGCCTCACCGCGAGATCCCCCGAAGGCGACATCAGGACGGTATTGCAGCCAGACAGCAGCGCGAAGGCGGGGAGTAAAAGTACCCCGCGGCGGAACTTGGGGGAAGTCATGCTGCGATCGATGGAACCGTAGCCTTAGACCGTACCCATCATGGACCCCGCATCTTGATGCATCAATTTAGGGTAAACCCTATAGCGGTGACTCACGATACCTGCGATGCTTTTCTGGCACGAGTGTCATCGTCATCCCGATCCGCGAGGGGGTCCGATAATGTCAAGCAGTGCTCATCAATCGCCCACGCCGGGCGTACCCGCCGCGCCGACGGCGCACGATCACGGGAGTAAGTCCCGCATCGCGCCAGAGGAAATCGCGGTCGGCGTGGTGGTCGGACGCGCCTCCGAGTATTTCGATTTCTTCGTGTTCGGCATTGCCGCCGTCCTCGTCTTTCCTCACGTTTTCTTCCCATTCGCTGACGGTCTTCACGGCCTGCTGTATTCGTTCACGATCTTCTCCTTCGCGTTTATTTCACGACCGTTCGGCACGGCGCTGTTCATGAACGTGCAGCGTCGCTGGGGGCGCAGCGTGAAACTCACGGCGGCGCTGTTCGTGCTCGGCACGGCCACGGCCGGCATGGCCTTTTTGCCGGGCCACGGGGTGTTGGGCGATCGTGCGATCTGGCTGCTCGCATTCTTCCGCCTGTTGCAGGGTATCGGCTTCGGCGGGTCGTGGGACGGGCTGCCGTCGTTGCTTGCGATGAATGCGCCGCCGCAGCGACGCGGCTGGTATTCGATGATGGGGCAATTGGGCGCGCCCATCGGATTCATCATCGCGGCGTCCCTGTTCCTGTTCTTGCACTGGAGTCTCGACCCGGACGACTTTCTGACCTGGGGCTGGCGTTACCCGTTCTATGTCGCGTTTGCCGTGAACGTGGTGGCGCTCTTTGCACGGTTGCGGCTGGTCGTGACGCACGAGTACACGGCCATGCTCGAAGAGGGGCAACTGGAGCCGATCAGCACGCGGGAGATGGTGCGCTCGCAGGGCTACAACATCTTTCTCGGCGCCTTCGCCGCGCTCGCGAGCTACGCGCTGTTCCATCTGGTGACAGTGTTCCCGCTGTCGTGGATTTCGCTGCAAAATACGCAGGACCTCAATAGTGTGCTGATCGTGCAGCTATGCGGGGCGGTGGTCGCGATTATCTGCACGGTGATCTCGGGGCGCATTGCCGATCGCATTGGCCGGCGGACCACTTTGGGGCTTTTCGCGATCTTCATTGCCGTTTTCGCCCTGTTCGCGCCGTTCCTGATGGGCGGCGGGTCGGCCCAGCAGGACATCTTCATTCTGGTCGGCTTCGGCCTGCTCGGCCTCTCTTACGGGCAGGCCGCAGGCACGGTGACGTCGAATTTCGAGCAACGCTTCCGTTACACCGGCGCGGCGCTCACGACCGACTTCGCGTGGTTGTTCGGGGCCGCATTCGCACCGCTCGTCGCGCTCGGATTGTCGGCAGAATTCGGGCTGATCGCCGTGAGCGGCTATCTGCTTTCCGGGGCGGTCTGCACGTTGCTGGCGCTGCGCATCAACAAGGCGCTCGAAACGAAAGACTGATTTTCTGCATGACGTTGTATGCCACCAACGGCGCGAGAATGTTCGCGCCGTTGTCACGTCTGTGACTTGTGGCTTTGCTCATACCTCGTGGAGCATGCCGACAATGGCCTCGGTGATGTCGCGTGTGCGCGAATCGTGCTCGCGATGAATCATGCCGACCGTGCGCAGCAAAGGGGGCTCGGCGATCGGCACGATGCGAAGCAGGGGGTCGGACTGCCAGTCGCCACGGTGCAGCAACGGCAGCACGCAGACGCCGACGTTCTTGCGTACGAGCGCCACGATCGTTTCGATGGAGTTGAGTTCGAGATATTCCGTCACGCTCAGTTTCGCTGCGCGTAACGCCTGCTCGACGACCAGTCCCGTGCGAACGCGACGGTCGAAACGCAGGAAGGCAGCGTTGTCGAGAATGCGTTGCGGATCGGACTCGGTGATGTCGCGGTTCACGACCATGACCATCGGTTCAGTGTAGAGCGGCGTCCACACCAGACCGTCCGCGCGGGCATCGTCGGCGCGTGCCACGACCGCAGCGATATCCACTTCACCCTGTTCGACGAGATCGGTCAGTTCGTCCGATCGCGCCGACGTCAGGCGCACGTCGAGTCCCGGATGCGCCGTCTTCAGTTCGGCCACGACCAGCGAGAGCGCGCCGATGACCGAGACCACCGCGCCGATGGTCACGGGCCCCTGCATGGTGGCGGCGGGCGTGGCGGTCAGCTCGGCAGTGAGCGCCAGGATTTGTTCGACGCGAGGAAACAGATCGCGCCCCTGCCGCGTGAGGGTGATCTGGCGTGCCCGGCGGTCGAAGAGCCGCTGGCCCACGGCGTCTTCCAGGCCGCGCATCTGCAAGCTCACGGCCGCCTGCGTGAGCGCAGCGCGCTCGGCCGCTGCCGCGAACGAACCGGTTTGCGCGACCAGCCGGAAGGTCTTCAGCATGCGCAAGGTGAGCATCGGATAGTTAAAAATAATTTAATTGTGAAAAAGAAATATTAATATTTATTTTTTGTGCGCGGAAGACATAATCGTGTCATGCCCATTCCTCATGACCGGATGGCCCGGCCTGAGGCGAATCGACGCAGCATTGCCGACCCACACAACGCGCTCATGACCATGCCCGCAGACGCTGGGCCGGTGCTCGACGTCACCGGACTGTCGCTGAAATTCTCGAAGGCGCCCGACGCACCGAACCTGATCGACGGCGTCTCGTTCGCCGTGCATCCCGGCAAGACGCTGTGCATCGTCGGCGAGTCGGGATGTGGCAAGAGCGTGACGTCGCTCTCGCTCATGGGGCTGTTGCCCAGTCCGCCGGCGAATGTCGTGGCCGGTCGCGCCATGTTCGAAGGCCGAGACCTGCTCGCGCTGGATGAACGCGAATTCGCCGATCTGCGCGGCAACCGGCTCGCGATGATCTTTCAGGAGCCGATGACATCGCTCAATCCGTCCTTCACCGTCGGTCACCAGATCGAGGAGGGCATTCGACGTCATCGCGGACTGGACCGCCGCGCCGCGCGAGCCGAAGCACTCGACATGCTCAAGCGCGTTCGCATTCCCGCGCCGCAAACCCGGCTGGACAACTATCCGCATGAGCTGTCCGGCGGCATGCGTCAGCGCGTGATGATTGCGATGGCGCTGGCCAACCGTCCCGCGTTGCTCATCGCGGATGAACCAACGACAGCGCTCGACGTCACCATTCAGGCGCAGGTGCTCTCTCTCATTCAGACGTTGCAACACGAGACAGGCACGGCCGTGGTGCTCATCACCCACGATCTCGGCGTGGTGGCCGAGGTCGCGGACGACGTTGCCGTGATGTACGCCGGGCGGATCGTCGAATATGGCACGGTGAGCGAAATCTTCGACGACCCGCAGCACCCGTACACCATCGGGCTGATGGGGGCGATTCCGTCCATCGGCAAGCGCGAAGGCACGCTTGCGACGATTCGCGGCGCCGTGCCGTCGCCCGAGCGCATGCCCGCCGGCTGCCGCTTTGCGCCGCGATGCCCCTTCGCTGAAGCGCGGTGCACCCGGGAGGTACCCCCGCAGAGAAAGTTGTCCGGCGCGCACCGTGTTGCCTGCTGGCTTGCGCCGGTGGAAGCGCAGACATCGCCCGTTCGCCAAGCGGTGATCGCATGAGCACGCCCACCCCGATTCTCGAAGCGCGCGAGCTCACGAAGCACTTCGGCGGCCATCGCGTCGGTTTCTCGCGCGCACCGACCGTGTATGCCGTCAACGGCGTGTCGTTCGCCGTGCAGGCGGGCGAGACCTTCGCCATCGTGGGAGAGTCCGGCTGCGGCAAGTCGACGCTGGGGCGTCTGCTGTTGCGTCTGCTCGATGCGACACAGGGTGAAGTGCGCTATCAGGGCGAAGACATCATGACGCTGGGCGCCGGCGCGATGCGACGACTGCGGCGCGAACTCCAGATCATTTTTCAGGATCCGTTTGCCTCGCTCAATCCGAGCATGACCGTCGGCGGACTGATCGGCGAGCCCATCGCGCTGCACGGCCTGGCGCGCGGGCGCGCGAAGGACGAGCGCGTGGCGGAGCTGCTGCGCACCGTCGGTCTGCAGCCCGATTACGCGCAGCGGTTCCCGCACGAGTTTTCCGGCGGCCAGCGTCAGCGCATCGGCATTGCGCGCGCGTTGGCCGGTGAGCCGCGCGTGATCGTCGGCGATGAACCGGTCTCCGCGCTCGACGTCTCCGTGCAGGCGCAGGTCATCAACCTGCTGGAGCGCCTCAAACACGACTTCGGCCTCACGCTCATCATGGTCGCGCACGATCTGGCGGTGATCCGTCACATGAGCGACCGCGTGGCGGTGATGTACCTCGGCGAGATCGTGGAGTTGGCGAGCGCCGACGCGCTTTTCGATAACCCGCTGCATCCGTACACGCAGGCGTTGCTTCAGGCGATTCCGGCGAGCCGTCCGCACCTTCGACGCGCGCGTGCCCCGCTGGGTGGCGAGTTGCCGAGCCCGACCGCGCCGCCGCCGGGATGCCGTTTTCATCCGCGTTGCCCGCACGCGCGCGACGCGTGCCGCGAGCAACGGCCGGTGACCGAAGTGCTGGTGGACGGACGTCAGATCGCATGCCACTTCTGGCGGGACATCCAGAACGCCGGGGCCAGTCCTGCGCGCGCCACCGCGCCAAGCGAGAAGCTCGGTGAGCGACTCGCGCTGTATCGCGCGCGTCAGGCGCAGGCCGGCGGCGCTGCCGTCGACACGCTCAGCACCGCAGGCACCATCAGCAACACCAGCGCGACCTCTGCATAACCACACCTTTACAACACCATCACACAGACAAGGGATCCCACGCATGCGCAACGTTCTGCTCGATCTTGTTTTGGCGGCGGCTCTGACGACCGGGGCAGCCTCGGCCATGGCGCAATCGACGCTGCGCATCGGCCTGCAGGAAGACATCGGTTCGCTCGATCCCGCGCGCAGCTCCCAGGTGGTCGACCGCATGGTGCTGCGCTCGCTGTGCAGCTCGCTCGTCGATATCGACACCGACCTGAAGTTCGTGCCGATGCTCGCCACCGCCTGGAACGTGAGTTCGGATAACAAGACCTGGACGTTCCGCCTTCGCAAGGGCGTGAAGTTCCACGACGACGAACCCTTCAACGCCGCAGCCGTGAAAGCCAACCTCGATCGCGCACGCAGCATGCCGGCGAGCAACCGCAAGAGCGAATTGTCGTCGATCGATCACGTGGATGTCGTGGACGACGCGACCGTCAACATCGTACTCAAGACGCCGGACTCGGCGCTGCTCGCCACGCTGTCCGATCGCGCGGGCATGATGCTCGCGCCGAAGTCGCTCAAGGACGACGCCGCCGTGCAATCGCATCCGGTTTGCTCGGGGCCGTACAAGTTCGTGCAGCGTGTGCAGAACGATCGCGTGGTGCTCGAAAAATTCCCGGGCTTCTGGGACGCCGACAAGTTCGCGATCCAGAAGGTCATCTATCTGCCGATTCCGGATACGACGGTGCGCCTCGCCAACGTGCGCTCGGGCTCGCTCGACATGCTTGAACGCCTGTCCCCGTCCGACGTGAAGTCGGTCAAGCGCGACGCGAATCTCACGTTCATCTCGATGGACGGGCTGGGCTACTACGGACTGACGTTCAACGTGGCCGCCAATGCGAACAAGGCGCTGCGAGACAAGCGGGTGCGGCAGGCGTTCGATCTGTCGATCGATCGCGACGCCATCAATCAGGTGATCGGCGGCGGCATTTTCACCCCGGCGAATCAGGCGTTGCCGCGCTCGGGGCAGTATTACGACGCGTCGATCAAGACGACGAAGCGCGACGTGGCCAAGGCGAAAGCGCTGCTCAAGTCGGCCGGTTTCGAGAAGGTCGACGTCACGCTGAGCTTCGGCAACAGCACCGTCTCCAACCAGATGGCGCAGATGCTGCAGGCCATGCTCGCCGAGTCGGGCATTACGCTCAAGCTGCGTCCGATGGACTACGCGGCGGCGCTCGACGCGGCGCATCGCGGCGACTTCGATGTGCTCTATAACGGCTGGTCGGGACGCGTGGATCCGGACGGCAACCTGCACCAGTTCGTCTCGTGCAAGGGCAATCTGAACTACGGCCAGTATTGCAATGCGGAAGTCGACAAGCTGCTGGGCGAGGCCCGTGTGAAGTCGACGGTCGCCGAGCGCAAGCCGCTGTATGACGCCGCGAACAAGATCCTCGCCGAGGACGATCCGATTCTGTATCTGTACGTGCAGCCCTGGCCGTATGTGCTCTCGAAGAAGGTGCAGGGCTTCGTCGCCTATCCGGACGGCCTCATCCGCCTGCGTGGCGTGAGCCTCAAGGGCTAAGGAGAGCGTCGCCATGCTGCGCCTCGTCGCCCATCGCGCGCTGGTTGCGATTCCCACGCTGATCATCGTGTCGATGATGATCTTCGGGCTTCAGAAGATGTTGCCCGGCGATCCCGTGCTGGCGATGGCCGGGGAAGACCAGAACCCGCAGGTGATCGCCGCGCTGCGCGAGAAGTATCACCTCGACAAGCCGCTACCCACCCAGTACGCCCTGTGGATCGGTAGTGTGCTGCATGGCGACCTCGGCAACTCGCTTCGCACCGGTGAGCCCGTGACGTCGCTCATCGCGCAGAAACTGCCCGTCACGCTGCAACTGGCCATGTTCGGGCTGGTGATCGCCATTGGCATCGGCATTCCGCTGGGCATCGTGTCGGCGGCCAATCGAGGCCGTGCGATCGATTACGGATCGAACGTGCTGGCGCTCTCGGGCATGTCGATCCCGAACTTCTGGCTCGGCATTCTGCTGATCTTCCTCGTCTCGGTACGCTGGCAGTGGCTGCCCTCGTCCGGCTACGTACCGCCGGGCGAGGACTTGTGGATGAGCTTCAAGACCATGGTGATGCCCGCTTTCGTGCTCGGGGCGGCGCTGGGCGCACAACTGATGCGGCACACGCGCAGCGCCATGCTCGGCGTGCTGCGCACCGATTACATCCGCACGGCACGCGCCAAAGGCCTGCTGCGCGGCACGGTGGTGCTCAAGCATGCGTTTCGCAACGCCCTGATTCCGATCGTGACGGTGCTGGCGCTGATCTTCGGTGAATTGCTCGCCGGCGCGGTGCTGACCGAGCAGGTCTTCACGATTCCCGGCTTCGGCAAGCTGGTCGTGGACGCCGTGTTCAACCGCGACTACGCCGTGGTGCAGGGCGTGGTGCTGGTCACCGCCGTGAGCTTCATCGTGCTCAATCTGCTGGCCGACGTGCTGTACGTCCTGCTCAACCCGCGCCTGCGTCGCGCCTGAGACATCTTTCGAACATGGCTGCCATTCAGACCTCATCGACTCCCTCCGGCGCCGCGCCGGCGCCCACTGTGGGAAGCGCGCAGTCCCTGCCGCGGCGGCGCTACCGGGGGTTACGCAAATTCGCGCGTAACAAGGCGGCTGTCGTGGGCGCGATCATCGTCGCCTTTGCCGTGCTCGTTGCGCTGCTCGCGCCGTGGATTTCCCCCTACGATCCGATCGCTACCAGCTTCATGACGGTGCGTCAGGCGCCAGGCGCGTTGCACTGGTTCGGCACCGACGAATTGGGGCGCGACATTCTCGCGCGCATGATCTACGGCGCGCGTGCATCGCTGGCCGCCGGCGTGGTCTCGGTGGGCATCGCAGTGATCGTTGGCGTACCGCTGGGCCTGCTTGCAGGCTACTTCGGTCGCTGGGTCGACGCCATTGTGTCGCGGCTGGCCGATGCGCTGCTCTCCATCCCGTTCCTGATTCTTGCCATCGCGATGGCGGCATTTCTCGGCGCGAGCCTCACGAACGCGATGATCGCCATCGGCGTGTCGGCCATGCCGCGTTTCGTACGGCTCGCACGCGCGCAGGCGCTTACCGTCAAAGCGGAAGACTACGTGGAAGGCGCGCGCGCCATCGGTCTGACGGATGCGCGCATCATCGTGCGCTACATCCTGCCGAACGTGCTGCCGCCGATCATCGTGCAGGCGAGTCTCACGGTCGCCACCGCGATCATCGCCGAAGCGAGCCTGTCGTTTCTCGGATTGGGGCAACTGCCGCCGCTGCCGTCGTGGGGCTCGATGCTCAACACGGCGAAGGACTTCGTCGAGCAAGCGCCCTGGATGTCGATTTTTCCCGGTATCGCCATCTTTCTGACGGTACTCGGTTTCAACCTGCTGGGTGACGGCCTGCGAGATGCACTGGATCCTCGCGAGCAGTGACGGTCCCAACGGCTTTGCACCATGTCGGCAGCATTATTCCAACCACGATAAATAAAGGACAACAGCGACTCCCATGACGCAATTCAACTGGCAAAACCCTTATCCGACGCCGCGCCTGCCGGTGTTCGCCCGCAACATCGTGTCGACGTCGCATCCGCTCGCGGCGCAAGCCGGTCTGCGCATTCTGTGGCAGGGCGGCAATGCCGTCGACGCCGCGATTGCCGCCGCCGCGTGCATGACCATCGTCGAGCCGGTATCCAACGGTCTGGGCGGGGACTGCTTTGCGCTCGTGTGGGACGGCAAGCAGGTGCACGGCCTGAACGCGTCGGGCACCGCGCCGGGCGCGTGGAGTGTCGACTACTTCCGCAAGAAGTACGGCGAGGAGCACGGCATTGCCAAACAGCCGATGCGCGGACTCGACACGGTCACCGTGCCCGGCGTGATCGCCGGTTGGGAAGCGCTGCACGCGAAGTTTGGCAAGTTGCCGTTCGCCGACCTGATGGCCCCGGCCATCGAGATCGCTGAGCGCGGTCACGCCGTGGCGCACATCGTCGCGCGCAAATGGGCGGCGGCCGTGCCCGAGCTGAAAGACCAGCCGGGTTACGCGCAAACCTTCATGCCGAACGGCCGCGCACCGACCACCAGCGAGATGATGCGCATGCCGGGGCATGCCCGTACGCTGCGCCTGCTCGCCAAGGAAGGTCCGCGCGCGTTCTATGAGGGCGAGATCGCCGAGCGTATCGCCGCGTGGAACGTCGAGCACGGCGGGGCGATGACCGCCGATGATCTGCGCGCCTATCGCGCGGACTGGGTCACGCCCATCGAAAAGGACTATCGCGGCTATACCGTGCACGAGATTCCGCCGAACGGCCAGGGCATTGCCGCGCTGATTGCGCTGGGCATTCTCGACAAGTTCGACGTCTCCAGCCACGCAGTGGACCGCGTGCATTCGCAGCACTTGCAGATCGAGGCGATGAAGCTCGCCTTCGCCGATCTCTACAAGTACGTGGCCGACCCGCGTTCGATGGAAGTCACGCCCGCGCAGATGCTCGACGACGGCTACCTCACCGAACGCGCGAAGCTCATCAACCCCGACAAGGCGACGCACTTCGACTTTGGCATGCCGAAGTCCGGCGGCACGATCTACCTGACGGCGGCCGACGAACAGGGCATGATGGTCAGCTTCATCCAGTCGAACTACATGGGATTCGGTTCGGGCGTGGTGGTGCCGGATTACGGCATCGCGCTGCAAAACCGCGGCTGCGGTTTCTCGATGGATCCGAAGTCGGCGAACGTGGTCGAGGGCGGCAAGCGCCCGTTCCACACGATCATTCCGGCATTCCTCACGCAGAAGGTCGACGGTCGGCACGAGGCCGTGATGAGCTTCGGGGTGATGGGCGGCGACATGCAGCCGCAGGGCCACTTGCAGTCGGTCGTTCGCATGCTCGACTACGGTCAGCAGCCGCAGGCGGCATGCGATGCGCCGCGGTGGAAGGTCAATCGCGACTTCACCGTCGATATCGAGTCGACGATGAATCGAGAGACGGTGGAAGGTCTGGTCGCGCTCGGCCACAAGCTGAAGTCCATCGACGATCCGTACATGGACTTCGGCTCGGGCCAGTACATCTGGCGTCTGGATCGCAACGATCCGGAGCGCGGCTACGTGGCCGCGAGCGACAGCCGTCGCGACGGCCTCGCTGCCGGGTACTGATCAGACCGCTTCGCCCGATGCGTGGGCGGTGTGACGCGTGGTGCGTCGCGCCCCCACGCTGATCGCAAAGGCCGCCACGCTCGCGACGAACACGGGCACGGCGGCGATCATGAACAGGTGCTGCGGGTCCCAGTGCAGGGCCAGCAGCACGCCCCCGACGATCGGTCCGACGATGGAGCCGATGCGCCCGATCCCCAGCGCCCAGCCCACACCCGTGCCGCGCATCGTCGTGGGATAAGTGCGCGCCGCGAGGGCATTTGCGCCGATCTGGCCCCCGACCACACAGAACCCCGCCCCGAAGATCGTTGCTGCAAGCACCGTCACCGACGTGCCCGCGAGGCCGACCAGCACGATACAGACGGCAGCGCCGAGATAGACGACGCCGAGCGCCCTGAACGGCGGCACGCGGTCGAAAACGCGTCCAAGCGTGAGGGTGCCGAGCGTGCCGCCGATCTGCAGCATCGATGTGATGAGCGCTGCGGTGTCGAGTGCGATCCCGGCATCGTGGATCACGGTCGGCAACCAGCTCGACAGGAAATACAGATCCATCAGGCTCATGAAGAAGATCACCCACAGCAGCAAGGTGATACGCGCGCGCTTGTCGGCGAACAGCGCACCGACGCCCGCCTGCCCTCTGGCATGGACGTCGAGGCCGCTGTCGATGCTCACGTCGTGGGGCAGATCGGGCGCGAGTTTTTGCAGGACTGCGCGCAGCCGCGCCGGGTGTGTCGCCTGAACGACCAGGAACCGGGGCGACTCCGGCAGGCAGCGCCACGCGAGCAGCGCTGCGAGCAGCGGCAACAGGCCGCCGACGACGAACACCGACTGCCATCCAAAATCGCGAATCAGCCCGGCCGCCGCCAGCCCGCCGAGCGCGGCGCCGAGCGAGAAGCCGCAGAACATCACCATAATGGCGGTCGAACGCACGCGCTCGGGCGCGAACTCACCGGTCAGCGCGATGGCATTGGGCATCACGCAGCCCAACCCCACGCCGGTCGCGAGCCGTAGCACCAGCAACGATGTGACGGACGTGGCGAGCGCCGTGGCCAGCGACATCGCCCCGAAGATCAGCATGCCCGCGATCAGCACCGGTCGACGTCCGAAGCGGTCGGAGACCGGCCCGCCGATGAGCGCACCGAGGGTGAGACCGACGAGGCTCGCCGAGAACACCGGGCTGAGCGCGGCGCGCTCGATGCCCAAGGCATGCACGATGGCCGGCGCGACGTAGCCGATGGCCTGCGTGTCGAATCCGTCGAGGAACACGATCAGCGCGCAAAGCGCCGTGACGAAAATCTGATAGCGGCCGAAGGGCCGCTCATCGATGAGTGTGCGCAGATCGATGCTCGGGTTTGGCATGGCACTGTCTCCTGGGTCGGCCTCTTGCGCGAGGCTCTGTGGGACTGCTTCAATGGGCAAATCAAAGGCAAGCGCGCGCTACCGGCTCAGCCCCGCGACCTGCTTGTAGCGGTTCGAAATCTGCGCGAGCTCGGCGGCGCTGATGACGTCGTCGATGTGCGCGAAAGGCTTGTCCCCGCTGAGTTCATGCACGGTCTGCAAGATCGCGTCGGGCGGCGCCGTTCGATTCATGAGCACGACGTCGGCGGTCGCCTTGCCGCGGATGCGTTCGTAAGCGGTGAGGGCGTCGGGCGTCAGGCCGTGTTCGCGCAGCTGCGCGGCAAGACATGGGGCGTCGAGGATTGCCTGACCGGCGCCGTTCGAGCCACGCGGCACCATCGGATGGGCGGCGTCGCCGAGCAGTGTGACACGTCCGAAACTCCAGCGTGGCAACGGGTCCTGATCGACCATCGGATATTCGAGAATCGTCTGCGTGGCTTCGATCATGCCTGCCACATCCAGCCAGTCGAAATGCCAGTCGGCGAAGGTCGGGAAGAAGTCTTCGAGACGCCCGATCCCGTTCCAGTCCCGACGTGCTGGCTGTGGCGCTTCGATCTCCGCCACCCAGTTCACCAGTTGATTGCCACGGCCGTCGACATTGTCGCGAATCGGATAGATCACCATCTTCCCGACGGACAGCCACCCGGCACGCACCATCGACGCGCCGCTCAGGAACGGCGGCAACACGACGCTGCCGCGCCACATGTTTACGCCCGAATAGCGCGGCGCGCCCTCGGCCGGATAGAACTGCTTGCGCACGACCGAATGAATGCCGTCTGCCGCGACGAGCAGACGCGCGGTGACCGGCGGCAGTGTGTCGCCCTCGGGCGATTCGAACGAAATCGCGACGGCGTCGTCGTCTTGCAGGAAGCCCGTGCAACGGTGGCCTTCGACGACGGCGTCCTGCCCCAGACGCTCCCGCACCGCCGCGAGCAGCACACCCTGAAGATCGCCGCGATGAATCGAGAACTGCGGCCAGGCATATCCCGCGTATTCCCCTGCGGGTTCGCTGTAGACGAACTGGCCGAAGCGGTTGAAGAACGCCGACTCGCGCGTGGTGACGGCGACCTCGCGCAGCGCGGCGTCCAGACCGAGGCCAGCGAGCACGCGCGTCGCGTGGGGCAGGATGTTCACGCCCACACCCAGCGGACGGATTTCAGGGACCGCTTCGTAGACGCGGCAGGCAATACCGGCTTCATGCAGGCTAAGGGCCAGCGTCAGTCCGCCGATACCGGCGCCGACGATAGCCACATCGATCGATGAGGACATGGGGGTGTCTCCTGAGCGGCGATGCGCTTTGGGTTCTGGAATGGCTGCCATTAAAGCGCGTCGGCGCTCATCAGGGAATTTTGACTATCATATGAATTGATATGAATTGATTATGAAACGTCGACGACCTCGCAATGAACCTCTCACTACGGCAATTGAAGGCTTTCGTACTTGTGGCAACGCTGGGCAATTTCACGCGGGCAGCCGAGCGTCTGCACATTACGCAGGCGGGACTGTCGGTCATGATGCGAGAGATGGAAACGCAGCTCGGCAGCCGGTTGTTCGACCGCACGACGCGCAGCGTCACGCTCACCGAAGCGGGGCATGCACTGCTGCCGGTCGCCAGTGCAGCGGTTGGGCAACTGGACGCCGTGGCGAGTCAGATTGCTGCGTTCGGACAGGTCTCTCGCAAGACGCTGCGCATCGCCGCGACACCGCTCGTGTCGTCGCATCTCATGCCCGAATGGTTCGGCACGTTTGCAAGCGCTCACCCCGACGTGGATCTCCGGTTGCACGAGGCGGAAATTGCGCAGGTGCACGCGCTCGTCGAGCAGGGCGACGCCGACATGGGCTTCGGCTTCTTCACCAAGGCGTCGCACGGTATCGAACGTACGCTGCTGCAATCGTTTCGCCTGATGAAAATCACGGCGGCGCCAAGGCGACTGCCTCGCAAGTCAGGCGAGCCATCGAAAGGAAGCGCAACCTGGGACGCGCTGCGCGATGAAACGCTGATCGGCTTGCCGCCGGACAACCCGATCCAGCAACTGATCGAGACCCATCTCGCGCGTATCGAAGGCGCGGACCGCGCAGAACGCCCCATTGACACGCGCGCCGTGTTCCGCCGCTTCGAGACACTCATCGGCATGGCGGAGGCGGGCATCGGCACGGCCATCATGCCGACGTTCGCCATGCCCGCCTGCCGCCATCGCGCCGTGCGTTGGGAGGTGCTCACTCACCCCGAAGTCACGCTGGGGTTCCATCGTATCGTCAAGCGCGGACGCGCCAAGCCGGAACTGTGGCGTCAGTTCACCGAATTGGCCGTGTCGTCGCTGCAACGTATCGATGCGTTGGCCGATGAGCGCGGAAGTTAGTGCTGACTGGGGCGCTCTGCCGATGGGGCGGTGTGACGACCGAAGCGTGGGACGGCCCCCGCGCATCGACACGTCGGTATGCGCTCACTCATCTTGGATTCCTACACGGCATACAGCCGTCGAGGAAGCGTGAAGCTTCCGTGGATTCATCGAATCGTCACACTTCACCCGCAATAATCACGGCGCACGAGGAATCTACAAACTAATTCGGCGGCCGATCTACTGCGTCAACTCACGCGTGGCACCGGGCGCCGGTGCGACCCGGGGAAATGACGCAATGACCATCCGTCATCGAATTACGCTATTGGTGATCCTGACGTTCGTGGCGCTCTCGATCATCGGTGGCTACGCCGTCTATCAGACACGCGCCAGCGCGCAGAAGGTTCGTCAGGTGACGGAGGGCGTGGTGCCCAGCGCGCTCGCATCCGCCGATCTGGTGTCGCAAGTCAAGGCAGTGCAGATTGCCACGATGACGCTGGTGTATGCGCCGGACGAAACCGTCGTCGAACAGGCGCTCGGCACGCTCGGGAAATTGCGTGACGAGATCGACCAGTCGCTCGCGCGTCAGGCCGACGGTGCGGCCAGCGATGCGCAGAAGGGGTTGGTGACGCAGGCCCGCGAGAGCGTCGAGAACTACTTCAACGCCATCAACGACACCGCCAAACTCAAGCAGGCCGGCAAGACCGAGATGGCGCAGGCGTTCCTTTTCGCGATGGTCGCGCAGTACCGCGACGAGCTCGAAGGCGTGGTCAATACCTTGCGCGTCGAAAAGAACCGGCAGAAAGACTCGGCGATCATCACGCTCAACGACACGCTCTCGACCACCACGACCGCCATCGGCATCGTGACCGGTCTGGCAATCGTGTTGCTCACGGCCATTGGCGCGCTGTTGTACCGCCAGATCACCCGCCCGCTCTCTCGCATGCAGGCCATGATGAGCGAGATCGCCAACAGTCAGGACTTCACGCGTCGCGTGCCGGTCGGCCGCATGGACGAAATCGGGCACTCCATCGTGGCCTTCAACGGCATGATCGAGAAGATTCAGGAGCGCTCGGCGCAGCTCAAGCAGAAGACCGCCGACATTCAGGCGATGTTGCAGAACATGCAGCAAGGCATTCTGACCGTTGTCGACGGCTCGAAGGTGCACGGCGAATACTCCGCCTATCTCGAAGCGATCTTCGAGACGCAGGACATTGCGGGGCGCGGTGTCATGGAACTGGTGTTCGGCGACAGCGATCTCGGATTGGACGCGCTGTCGCAGGTCGAAGCGGCCATCGACGCCTGCATCGGACAGGACGCCATCAACTTCGCGTTCAACGAACATTTGCTGGTCGGGGAGATCGGCAAGCGCATGCCCGATGGTCGCGTCAAGCAACTGGACCTGACGTGGTCGGCGATCACGGATGAAAGCGACACGATCCTGCGCCTGATGCTGTGCGTGCGCGACGTGACCGAGCTGCGCGAACTCGCCGCCGAAGCCAACGAGCAAAAGCAGCGTCTCGAGATGATCGGCGAGATCCTGGCGGTCAGCCAGGAGAAGTTCCATCACTTCATCGAAAGCTCGTCGGACTTCATTCGCGAGAACGAGCGCATCATCCGCAAGCACTCGCAAGCCGACAGTGCCGCGATCGCGGAGCTGTTCCGCAACATGCACACGATCAAGGGCAATGCGCGCACTTACAACCTGCAATACCTGACGAACGTGGTGCACGAGACGGAGCAGCGCTATCACGAGCTGCGTCAACCGGATGTCGCGCGCCTGTGGGATCAGGACGGCATGATGCGAGAACTCGAACGCGTGCGTCAGGCGGTGGACGCCTACGCGCAAATCAATGAAATCAGTCTCGGTCGCAAGGGCCCGGGCCGCGCTGCCGACGAGCAGTCGATGGTCGTCGATCGCGCGCACATCCGTGCCAGCCTGCGCATGCTGGAGGCGGCCGACCCGAACGATCTGCACCAACTGGTCGCCATGCGCGACGCCGTGCACCAGACGCTGCGTCTGCTCGGTACCGAGGGCGTTGGCGAAGCCTTGGGCGGCGTGCTGGATTCGCTGCCGTCGCTCGCGAGCGAACTCGGCAAACCGGCGCCGGTCGTGCGCATCGACGACAACGGCTATCGCCTGCGGGCGCCGGCCGTGCGCATTCTGCGCGACGTATTCATGCACTTGCTGCGCAACTCGATGGACCACGGTCTGGAAGGTGCGGATGAGCGCCGCGCCAAGGGCAAGCCCGTGGCCGGCACCATCGACATCGAAGTCGGCCTCGATCACAACATGCTGCAGGTCACGCTCACCGACGACGGTCGTGGCCTCGCCCTGCATCGCATTCGCAGCATCGCCGTGCAGCGCGGCTGGATTACGCCTGAGACCTACGTGACGGACGAACAGATCGCGCAGTTCATCTTCCGCCCCGGCTTCTCGACCGCATCGGAAGTCACCGAAGTCTCCGGTCGGGGTGTCGGGATGGACGCGGTGCAGGACTTCGTGCGTCGCGAGCACGGTCGCATCGAATTGCGCTTCACGGACGAGCGCAAGGGCGCGGAGTTCCGTCAGTTTCAGACGGTGGTGTGCCTGCCCGACACCCTCGTCGTCGACGGCTTCGACCTCAACAGCGTGGCGGCCGATGCCATCGATCTGCCCGCACTGGACGCCGTGGTGCCGCGTATCGGCGCTGGTGAGGCGCATGTGGCGCGGGACAACGCGCCGGACACGGCGAGCCAGCCCCACGACGGTCAGTCGCAAACCGGGACGGTCTGACGCACGAATCCTCAGGCAAGCACGATGGGTGAGGCGGCGCGGACCCTTGCGGTCTGCGGCCGCCGCGCCGCTTTCGGAGACGGATGTATGGAAGCAGTTCAATGGTTACTCATCGGCGCGCTCGTTGGCGTGGTCGGTGCCGGTGTCGCCGGGTTTGTCGCGCATCGCTGGCGCATGGCGCAGGCCACCGCGCACTGGCGTGCGCTCGCGAAGACGCATGACGAAGCGCTTGAGCAGGCGCTGGAGCGCGAACGCGTGGCCGTTGCGGGCAACGAGGCACTTGTGCAGACCCACGATGAGGCGATGACGGCATTGCAGGCACGGTTGACGCAGGCGGAACAGGACTTGCAGGTCGCGCTCAAATCGGAGGCCTCGGTACTTGAAGCCAAGGCGATGTGGCAGGGTGAGGCGCAGCGCATTGCGGGAGAGGCTGCGCGACTGCGCGGTCTTGCCGCGACCTTCGAGCGGTGGCACGAGCAGATGATTTCGTTGATGACGCAGAACCAGGACATGCACGCGAAGAACCACGAACTGGCGTCGATCGTGCGTCACGTGCTGATCGTGTCGCTTAACGCCTCCATCGAAGCCGCGCGCGCGGGCACTGCCGGTCGCGGTTTCGGCATCGTGGCAAGCGAAGTGCGTGCGCTCGCGACACGTTCGGAGGAGTTGTCGAAGAGCTATCGCGACAGTCTGCACCGCAACGATGTGACCACGACCGCCACGTTCCAGGACATCCAGGCAGGCGGCAAGATGATTGCGGCGTCGCTGTCCAGTGTTGAAGCGCTGGCGCAGCAGTTGCATTCCCGTCTCCACTAGGCCCTCCCACGCCCCACTCAGCCGACAGGTTTCGTTGTGATCAGCGCTCACGCACGCGAGAGTTTCGAACGCATTCTCCATAAGGCCGCCCGCACGCGGCTCGCCCGCTCGGCCGACGCACCCTGCGACATCGCGCCGCTTGGCGTGCGCTACGGCACTCCAGGCACTCAGGGCACTCAGGAAACTCGGGGCACGCCGGACGACGCCGTGCGGCCCGAGAACGGCGTCGATCTGGCCGCGCGCCACGCTCATGTGGTCGTGCTCACGATCTCGGGCATCGACTTTCGCATGCTGCTCGTGCTGCATTTCGACGAGGACGACGCGACGAAGGCGTACTTCGTAGGAGACGATCCCGACAAATCGTTTCGCGAAGCCTTCCTCGAAATCAGCAACCTGTGCTGCGGCGCGATCAATCAGGAATTGCTGGGCTATTTTCCCGACCTCGGCATGTCGACGCCGTACGTGCTGAGCGCGCGCTGCGTGCCGCACCTCATGCAACTCCGGCCGAATCATCTGGCGTCGTGGGATATCACGCTCGATGGCTCGGTGCGGCTCGCCGCCACGCTGTGCGTATGCGCGCATGCACCGCTGGACTTCCATGCCGAGGTGAGCGACGCGCACGATAGCGGTGGCGAACTCGAACTGTTCTGAGCGTCGCGCCATATTCGCCGGCGCCGATCGCTTTACAAGACTTACAAGACTTGCACGCCTTACGTCCTA
Organism: Pandoraea vervacti; assembly: GCF_000934605.2. NCBI lineage: Bacteria > Pseudomonadati > Pseudomonadota > Betaproteobacteria > Burkholderiales > Burkholderiaceae > Pandoraea > Pandoraea vervacti. The sequence goes on from NZ_CP010897.2 coordinate 1,180,996, forward strand.
GGAAAATTACGACAATGAACCGAAGCACCTCCCGCGAGTCGGTCAGCCAGTTCCTGATCCTCGAAGACAGCGTTGAGCACGAGTATCCGGACGCCCTCGTGCGGGGCATGATCGACATCACCGACGGCGTATTCCGCGGTCTGTTCGGTGACATCGAAGTCACCTGCGACTCGCCCAGCGTGGTGCGCGAGCGCATCATCTTCGGCGAAGTGTTCAGCCTGATCCCGCTGGAGAGCGCCTGGTGCCGGGGCTACATGATGATGCAGGCCGAACAGGTGCCGTTCATGCAGTTGCTCGAACACACAGGCCGCTGCGAAGGGCAGGCGGGTTTTCGCGAACTCAACGGCATGCTGGGCGAGTTGACGAATCTGGTGTGGGGCGCGTTCAAGAACCGTTACATGGGCGATCCGCTCGCCGTCGACCGCACGCAGGTGCAGGTGCCGCTACTCATCAACCACAAGCAGAAGTACATCACGTTCGGCACCGACAATCCGCAGTTGTGCTTTGTCTACCGCCTGACCGATCCGGTGAATGGCCGGATCGTCACGCTGCATCAGCATTTCGTCTTCAGCCTGAACTGGTCGCCCGAGGCATTTCGCGAGGCGGCACAGGGCGCGGCCGAGCCTGTCGAGACCGGGGCGCTGGAATTGTTCTGAGATCCCGGCTCATCAACACACTCTCACTTACACACAAGGACAACACCATGTCGAAGATTCTCGTGGTCGATGATTCGAGCACCGTGCGCGACGAAGTCGCGGGCTTTCTGCGCAAGAACGGCCTGGACGTGGACACAGCCGTCGATGGCAAGGACGGTCTGGCCAAGATCAAGGCCAGCCCCGGCGTGCGTCTGGTCATCAGTGACGTGAACATGCCGAACATGGACGGCCTGACGATGGTCGAGAAGATTCGCGGCGAACTGGCGAACGCGTCCGTCAACGTCGTGATGCTCACCACGGAGAGCAGCCCGGCCATGAAGGAACGCGGCAAGGCCGCCGGCGTGAAGGGCTGGATCGTCAAGCCGTTCAAGGGCGACGCCGTGCTCGAGACGTTCCGCAAGCTCGCCAGCTGACACCGGCGCCGCGCGACCGGGCGCCGGATCCTGGCGCCCGATGCGAGAGGGGCGGCGCACTCTCGGCGAGCGCGGCTCATCGTTAGGGTGAATCGAGGGCAGACCGTCGCCACCGTGCGACGGCGGCGTTACACTGCTGACTTTCCCGCATTACGCGAACATCTGCATTCTCGCCAACCCATCATGAGCGTTGTTCCCCAGAAAAGGAAGTCTGCTGCTGCGGCTTCCGCCAATGCCTCCGCCGTGTCCGAAGACGTCGTACGGGAAGTCGGAGCCGATACGGATCAGGCAGTGCAGGGGACGTCGGGGACTTCCGGGACTGCGGACACCTTAGCGGAGACCCGCCCGCGTCGCTCGAAGCTGCGTGTGACGTACGTCATCGCCAGTCTCGATCGTTTGCTGCGCCGCCATATGTCGGAAGCCCTTGCGCCGCTCGGTCTCACGCTGGCCCAGTTCACGGCGCTCTCGGTGCTCGACGCCCGCGGCAAGCTCTCCAACGCGCAACTCGCGCAGCGCTCGTTCATCACGCCTCAGTCGGCCAACGAAGTCGTGAGCGTCATGGCCTCGCGCCAGTGGATCACCCGCGAGCCCGATCCGAACCATGGTCGTATCGTGCTGCTGCAACTGACCGATGAAGGTCGCCGCGTGCTGGCGCAATGCGAGGCCGTCGCCAGGGACATCGACACGCGCATGCGTGCCGGTGTCTCGCGCGAGGACGCCGCTGCCGTCCAGCGTCATCTCGAGATGTTCGTGCGCAATCTGCGCGACTGACTCCGGGTTTGTCCCGACCTTCCGATTGCTTGTATTGTCAGGTTGCTTGATATTAAATGGAGTCCGTCACCGCGCTCGGCATCTTTCGATGCCGGTCGGCGGCTATCCGGATCGCGCCCCGTCGCCTGCTGCGCGCAGGTGCACGAGAAACGCGTGACCGAATCCCAGTGACCCGGTAAGACGAAAGCGATACAACGCTCTCGCAGCGTTGTCACGCCCGACACAAGTTCGTGTTGAATATCAGGTTTCCTGATGTTGTGTGGGTGCGTTGACACGTCGTTTCCGGCGTTTGCCGGGCGCGCAGGGTAGCGACCGAAGTTCATAAAGACGATAACAGGAGACACCATGGAATCGAATCGGGAGGGCAACGTTCAGGCGTTGCCGTTGGGGGCGGACAACGCTCGGGGGGCGACCAGTCCGGTCGCACTCACGCTGGCGCTGTGTTTCGCCGTGGCACTGCTCGAAGGCCTCGATCTGCAATCGGTCGGCGTCGCCGCGCGAGGCATGGCCAAGGAGTTCGGGCTGAGCGTTGCGCAAATGGGGATCGCCTTCTCGGCAGGCACGTTCGGCCTGTTGCCGGGGGCGATGATCGGTGGGCGTCTTGCCGACAGCATTGGCCGCAAGCGCGTGCTCATGCTCTCGGCGGCGATCTTCGGTCTGCTGTCGATCGCCACGGCGTTCGTGTCGGACTTCTGGATGCTGGTGATCGTGCGCGTGCTCACGGGCATCGGGCTGGGCGGCGCCATGCCGAACCTGATTGCGCTGTCGTCCGAAGCGGTCGCCCCGCGCTCGCGCGGCACGGCGGTGAGCATCATGTACTGCGGCATTCCGCTGGGTGGCGGTATTGCGGCCACCATCGGCATGCTGGCCGTGAGCGACGCCGACTGGCGTCACATCTTCTATGTGGGCGGTGTCGGCCCGTTGCTGCTGCTGCCGTTGCTCGCGTGGTTCCTGCCGGAGTCGCGCGCCTTCGCGGCGGCAACTTCGCAAGGCCAGAACGCTACGCCGGCGCCGATGACGTCCGTGCTGTTCTCGGAAGGCCGCGGCATGTCCACGGTCCAGCTCTGGCTGTCGTACTTCTGCACGCTGATCGTGCTGTACTTCCTGCTGAACTGGCTGCCGTCGCTCATGGGCTCGCGAGGGCTGGCGCGCGGTGAGATCGGCTGGGTGCAAATTCTGTTCAACGTCGGCAGTGCCGTCGGGGTGCTGTGCCTGGGCTACCTGATGGATCGTGCTCGCATGTCGCTCGTGATCGGCGGGATGTATCTCGGCATGATCGCCTCGCTCATCGGCCTGGCCGCCGCACAGGGCTTCAGCGTGCTGGCCGCCGCCGCGTTCTTTGCCGGCATGTTCATCATCGGCGGACAGTCGGTGCTCTACGCGCTGGCTGCGGCTTACTACCCGACGGCCATGCGTGGCACCGGCGTCGGCGCAGCGGTGGCGGTCGGGCGCATCGGCTCGGTCGTCGGGCCGCTGGCCGCCGGCATGCTGCTCGCCGTGGGCAGCAGCGCAGCCGTGGTGATCGGTGCGAGCATCCCCGTCACCATCGTGGCGGCGCTCGCCGCGCTCACGCTGATCCGTCGTCCCCGCGCGGCTGACTGAACCGGCGCCTTCACCAGCGCTGTCACCGGCGCTGTCACCGGTACCGCCGGTGTCATTTCCGACACCGGCACAGTCGGCTTCGCTTGCACGCGACGGATGGCATAGCACTGCCGCCGTCGCGTTTTTTCTGGTTTCACACGCGTCACTTAGCACATAACGACATCAATAATCTGGAGACACTCATGGCATTTCGTCTTTCTCGCCACCTGCCGCTCGCGCTCGCGACGACCGCCGCACTGGCCGCACCTGGCCTGGCCGGCGCGCAATCGAACGTCACGCTGTACGGCATCGTCGACACCGGTATCGAATACGTCTCGCATGCGAGCGTGAACGGCGCCGTCGTACGCATGCCCGGCGTGACCGGCGAGTTGCCCTCGCGCTGGGGGCTGCGTGGTTCGGAAGATCTCGGCGGCGGACTGGCGGCCATCTTCCAGCTGGAGAGCGGCTTCAACATTCGTGGCGGCGACCTCGGACAGGGCGGACGCCTGTTCGGCCGTCAGGCATTCGTGGGCGTGAAGGGGCCGTACGGCACGCTGTCGTTCGGTCGCCAGTACACGATGACGTACTACGCGCTGCTCGGCTCCGACGTGCTCGGCCCGGACATCTACGGCATGGGTTCGTTCGACGCCTACATTCCCAATGCGCGTACCGACAACTCGGTGACGTATCAGGTCGGCTGGCAAGGCCTGACGTTCGGCGCGGGCTACTCGTTCGGGCGCGACTCGGCCGGCACGGGCAACTCGCCGGGGCAGGGCACCTGTGCGGGGCAGGTGCCGGGCCAGTCGGTGCAGTGCCGCGACTGGTCGGTCATGCTCAAGTACGACGCGAGCAACTTCGGCGTGGCCGCATCGTATGAAGAGCAGCGCGGCGGTACCAACGCGGCGGCCAACTTCTTCGACGGTCAGGCAACGTCGGCCTTTGCCAGCAGCGGCGACAAGGACACGCGAACGACCCTCGGGGCGTACTACAAGTACGGCGCCTTCAAGGTGGGTGGCGGCTGGCTGGGCCGTCGCGTATCGACGTCGGCCGTCAACACGCACTCGAACCTGTTCTACCTCGGCGCCGCGTACAACGTCACGCCGGCATGGCTGATCGACGGCGAGGTCTATCGCATCATCAACAGCGACCACGACACGCGCGGCACCATGACGACGCTGCGCGCCACGTATTCGCTCTCCGTGCGCACGGCTGTCTACGCACAAGCCGCCTACCTGTTCAACAGCGCCCGTGCCGCCTACTCGGTCAGCGGCGGCGGTGGCGGCACCACGCCGCCCGCAGGCGAAGGTCAGGCAGGCGTGATGCTGGGCATGCGTCACACGTTCTGACGCGAGATGCGCGACGGCTTCAGGGTTTCCCCTGAAAACGTCGCGCTTGCAATGTAAGGTAACCTGATATTAAATTGTGTCTGTCGGCAACGCCGCGCGCCACTCCCGGCGCGCCGGCAGGTTGCCCTGAACACTTGGGAATGACGCAAAATGAATGCATACGAAGGACGCTGGAAGACGATCGACGTGAAGGTGGAAGGTGGCATTGGCTGGATTACCTTCAATCGTCCGGAAAAGCGCAACGCCATGAGCCCGACGCTCAACACCGAGATGAATCAGGTGCTCGACGCGCTCGAACTCGATGCCGACGCGCGGGTCGTCGTGCTCACCGGTGCGGGCGCGGCATGGACCGCCGGTATGGACCTGAAGGAGTACTTCCGTGAGATCGACGGCGGTCCGGAAATCGTGCAGGAGCGCGTGCGTCGTGACGCGTCCGACTGGCAGTGGCGCCGTCTGCGCATGTACAGCAAGCCGACCATCGCCATGGTCAACGGCTGGTGCTTCGGCGGTGGCTTCTCGCCGCTGGTGGCCTGCGATCTGGCAATTGCCGCCGACGACGCCGTCTTCGGTCTGTCGGAAATCAACTGGGGCATTCCGCCGGGCAACCTGGTGAGCAAGGCCATGGCGGACACGGTTGGTCACCGTCGCGCGCTGCACTACATCATGACGGGTGATACGTTCACCGGCCGTGAAGCCGCTGACATGGGGCTCGTGAACCAGAGCGTGCCGCTCGCCCAGCTTCGCGAGGCGACGCTGGCGCTGGCCGCCAAGCTGCTGGAAAAGAACCCGGTGGTGCTGCGCGCCGCCAAGCATGGCTTCAAGCGTTCGCGCGAACTTACCTGGGAGCAGTGCGAAGATTACCTGTATGCCAAGCTCGATCAGGCACAACTGCGCGATCCGGAGCATGGCCGCGAGCAGGGTCTCAAGCAGTTCCTCGATGACAAGTCGATCAAGCCGGGCCTGCAAGCCTACAAGCGCTGATACGCGCCGTCGTACCGTGACCGAATGAGTGAGGAGTAGCGCAATGCATGAAGTGCAGATGCTGATCGGCGGCCAGTGGCGTGGCGCACAAGGGGGCGCGACGTTCGAGCGCATCGACCCGGTGACGGGCGAAGTGGCGACGCGTGCGCCGGCTGCCACGCTGGCCGACGCCGATGCGGCGGTCGACGCCGCGCAGGCCGCGTTTCCCGCCTGGGCGGCGCTCTCGCCGACGGCGCGTCGTCAGCGTTTGCTCGCGGCGGCCGAGCGCATGGATGCGCGTGCGGCGGAGTTCATCGCCATCGGCGCCGCAGAAACCGGGGCAATGGCGAACTGGTATGGCTTTAACGTCATGCTCGCGGCGAACATGCTGCGCGAAGCGGCGGCGATGACCACGCAGATCGACGGCAGCGTGATTCCGAGCGATGTGCCCGGCAGTCTCGCGATGGCCGTGCGCGCGCCGGTCGGCGTGGTGCTCGGCATTGCGCCGTGGAACGCGCCGGTGATTCTCGCCACGCGCGCCCTCGCCATGCCGCTTGCGTGCGGCAACACGGTGGTGCTCAAGGCGTCGGAGCAATGTCCCGGCGTGCATGCGCTGATCGGGGCGTGTCTGCACGAAGCGGGTCTGGGCGACGGCGTGGTGAACGTCGTCACCAACGCGCCGCAGGACGCCGGTGATATCGTGGCGCGTCTGATCGCGCATCCGGCGGTGCGTCGCGTGAACTTCACGGGCTCCACGCATGTCGGGCGCATCATTGCGCGAGTCGCGGCCGAACATCTGAAGCCCGCGCTGCTCGAACTCGGCGGCAAGGCGCCGGTGCTGGTACTCGACGATGCGGATCTCGATGCGGCTGTCGATGGCGTTGCCTTCGGCGCGTTCTTCAATCAGGGACAGATCTGCATGTCGACCGAGCGCGTGATCGTCGATGCACGTGTGGCCGACGCCTTCGTCGAAAAGCTGACCGCCAAAGCCGCCAAGCTGCACGCCGGATCGCCGACCTCGTCCGACAGTGTGCTCGGGGCGATGGTGAGCGCGCAGGCAGCGTCGCGCGTGGCCGCACTGGTCGAGGACGCTCGCGAGCATGGTGCACGCCTGCCGCTGGGCTGCCGCGTCGAGGGCGCCATCATGCAGGCGACGATCGTCGACGGCGTGACGACGGCGATGCGACTGTATCGCGAAGAGTCGTTCGGCCCGGTGGTCACGATCCAGCGTGTGAACGGCGACGATGAGGCGGTGCGCGTCGCAAACGACAGCGAGTTCGGTCTGTCGGCGGCGATCTTCAGTCGCGACGTGTCGCGTGCGCTGCAACTGGCCAAACGCATCGAATCGGGCATTTGCCACATCAACGGTCCCACGGTGCACGACGAAGCGCAGATGCCGTTCGGCGGCGTGAAGGCCAGCGGCTACGGGCGTTTCGGCAGCAAGGCGTCCATCGGCGAATTCACCGAACTGCGCTGGATTACCGTGCAGACCACGCCGCGCCATTACCCGATCTGATCCCATCCCCGAAGGGATGAGGAGGGGGCCGCGCGAGCGCTACCGAGAGAGCGTCGCGACGGCCCAAAGCAGGAGACAGTTTGTGAACCAAGGCAATAACATGGCCGGACATCGCTATCGTCAGGTCGCCATCGGCAATCCCGGTGTCGAAATCCTGCGCGAAGGCGAGTTCTGGTATCTGCGCTCGCGCGAGACACTGGGCGATTATCCGGAGCGTCTGACGGACCGCCTCGTCTCGGGCGCGGCGAAGCACCCTGAGCGCTTGCTGGTGGCGCGTCGCGGCAAGGATGGCGAGTGGATCGGCATTACCTATGGGCAAATGCTGCTGCGCGTGCGCGCCATCGGACAGGCATTGCGCGACCGTGGCCTGTCGGCGCAACGCCCGATTGCGATCCTGTCGGGCAACGATCTCGAACACTTCCAGCTCGCACTCGGCGCGATGTACGCCGGCGTGCCGTTTGCGCCGATTTCACCGGCCTATTCCATCGTATCGACGGACTACGGCAAACTGCGCCACACGCTCGGGTTGCTGCGCCCGGGCCTCGTGTACGCGAGCGACGCAAACGCCTACGCCCGCGCCATGGACGCCGTGCTCGACGCCGATGTGATTCGCGTGACCGAAAACGGCGATAACAACACGCTGGCATTCGACGCACTGGTCGACGCCGTGCCGCGCGATATCGACGCAACGCACGCGCAAGTGACCGGCGACACGATCGCCAAGGTGCTGTTCACCTCGGGCTCGACACGTCTTCCCAAAGCGGTGCCGACCACGCAGCGCATGCTGTGCAGCAATCAGCAGATGCTGCTGCAAACTTTCCCGACGTTTGGCGAGACCCCGCCGGTGCTGGTCGACTGGCTGCCATGGAATCACACGTATGGCGGGAGCCACAACGTGGGAATCGCGCTGTACAACGGCGGCACGCTCTACATCGACGACGGCAAGCCTGTTGCCGGGAAGTTCGAGGAGACGCTGCGCAATCTGCGCGAGATTTCGCCCACGGTGTACTTCAACGTGCCGAAGGGCTGGGAAGACCTCGCCATCGCGCTCGAGAGCGACGCCGTGCTGCGCGAGCGCTTTTTCGCGAAGGTGAACCTCTATTTCTTCGGCGGCGCCGGGCTGTCGCAGGCGGCCTGGGACCGGCTGGAGCGCGTGACGGAAACGCATTGCGGCGAGCGCATTCGCATCATGTCCGGCCTGGGCATGACGGAGACGTCGCCGAGTTGCATGTTCACGACGGGGCCGGTCATGCGCGCAGGGTATATCGGCCTGCCTGCGCCCGGCTGCGAGGTGAAGCTCGCACCGGTCGGCGGCAAACTCGAAGTGCGTTTTCGCGGCCCGAACGTCATGGCCGGATATTGGCGGCACGAATCTTCGGAGGCGGTGTTCGACGAGGAGGGCTATTACTGCACGGGTGACGCTGCCACGTTCGTCGACAAGCACGACCCCGAAGCGGGGCTCCAGTTCGATGGCCGTATCACCGAAGACTTCAAGCTGAGCTCGGGAACGTTCGTGAGCGTGGGGCCGTTGCGTGCCCGCGTGATTTCGGAGGGGGCGCCGTATGTTCAGGACGCCGTTATCACCGGAATCAATCGCGATGACATCGGATTGATGATCTTCCCGCGCGTCGAGGATTGCCGACGCCTGAGCGGGCTGCCCAGGGAGGCGCCGCTGGCCGACGTGCTGGCTTCGGCGCCGGTGCGCGACGTGTTCGCTTCGCTGCTGGCCAAACTCAACGCGAACGCCAGCGGCAGCGCTACGACCGTGGCACGTCTGCTGCTGCTCGATACGCCGCCCTCGCTCGATCGTGGCGAAGTGACCGACAAGGGGTCGATCAATCAACGCGCGGTGCAGGACCATCGCGCCGACATCGTCGACATGCTGCATGCCGCGAAGGCGGGCGACGCGCGCGTGATTCTCGCTGCGGCGAAGCGCTGACATGGGGCATTCGGAACTGCGCAGCGCGGCCGAGGATATCGCGTTCGTGCTGGATCGGCTCGGCGTGGGCGAGGCGTTGACGCGCCTCGCCCCCTATCGGGATTTCGACACCGCAACATTGGTGCAGGTGATCGACGAAGCGGCGAAGTTCTCGCGTGAGGTGATTGCGCCGTTGAATGCCGTGGGCGATCGTGAAGGCTGCACGTTTCACGACGGAAACGTCAGAACCCCCGCAGGGTTCGCCGATGCCTACCGTCAGTACAGAGACGCCGGCTGGCCGTCGCTGCCGTGCGATCCGTCGCTCGGCGGGCAGGGCCTGCCGGTCGTGGCGCAGATCGCCGTACAGGAACTGAGCGCGGGTGCGAATCTCGCATGGACGATGTATCCCGGCATTCTTCACGGAGCGTACGAGTGCCTCCATCGTTTCGGCAGCCAGACGCTGCGCGACGCGTGGCTCGGCGCGCTGGTCACCGGGGAATCGCTCGCCACGATGTGTCTCACCGAGCCCGGCGCGGGCAGCGATCTGGGCCAGATTCGTACGCGCGCCGAGTGGATCGACGCGGGAGACGGCGTGGCCCGCGTGACTGGCGAGAAGATTTTCATCTCCGGCGGCGATCAGGATCTCACGCCAAACATCCTGCATCTCGTGCTGGCGCGCACCCCCGATGCGCCGGCGGGCAGTGGCGGTCTATCGCTTTTCCTCGTGCCCAAGGTGCTCGCCAACGGCGAACGCAACGCAGCGTATTGCACCGGCATCGAACACAAGATGGGCATTCGCGGCAGCGCAACGTGCTCGATGGCCTTCGAAGGGGCGACGGGCTATCTCGTCGGCGCGCCGCATCGGGGCCTGGAAGCGATGTTCGCCATGATGAACTCGGCGCGGCTGCATGTCGGCGCATCCGCCGTGGGGCTGGCGCAAAGCGCCTGCGAGATGGCCGTGCGTCATGCGCAGGCGCGGGTGCAGTCGCGCGTGCCCGGGGCCGATGCACACGCGCCGATCGCACAGCATCCGGCGGTCTGGCGTTTGCTCGAAGGCCAGCGTGTCGCGCTCGAAGGCGCACGCCTGCTGCTGTATCGCGCCGCGCTCGCCATCGATGAAGCGCATCACGCCGACACGGCCGAAGCGCGTGCGCAAGCCGACGCGTTGGCGGCGCTGCTCACCCCTGTCGTCAAAGCGATGCTCACGGAGCAGGCGTTTCTTGGGGCGAGCGACGCCTTGCAAGTGTTCGGGGGCTACGGTTACGTGGAAGAGACGGGGATCTCGCAGTTCGTGCGCGATGCGCGCATTCCGATGATCTACGAAGGTACGAACGAGATTCAGGCTATCGATCTTTTGATGCGAAAGATCGTCAGGGATGAGGGCGCTGCGCTCGGCCAATGGCTGGCGTGGGGCAGGGCGCGCATGAACGAAGCGAAAGCGCTCGACACGCTAGGTGGGTTTGCCGACGCGCTCGCGTGCCTCGATGACTGGACGGTATTGATGCCGTCGCTCATCTCGCTCGCTCGCACATCGCCGCGCGCCGCCCTGTGTGTTGCGGGCGAGGCGATGCGAACGGTGCACGGTTTGTCCATGGCCGGCCTCTGGGCACAAGCGGCCGTGGCCGACGCGGCGGGCGGCAACAAGCAACGCGCGGCGCGCTTCTGGCTCAAGTTCGCGTTGCCCGAAACGCGTCGTGCCATGGCGATCGTCGCCGCACAAATCAAGGATCCGGAGACGGCACAATGAATCTCGACAAACTCGTCGCCATCGATACCCATGTGCATGCCGAGGTGTCGTGCTGCCAGCCGCCCGATCTGTTCGGCAAGGCGTTCGACGATGCCGCCGACAAGTATTTCGGCACGGTGCTCAAGCAGAACCGTCGCCCCACGATTCCCGAGACCATCGCGCATTACCGCGAACGCAACATCGGTTTCGTGATGTTTACGGTCGACTGCGAAGCGAACATTGGACGTCGGCGCATTCCCAACGAAGAAATTGCAGGCTTTGCGCAGGAAAACGCCGACATCATGATCGCGTTCGCGAGCATCGACCCGCACAAAGGACGCATGGGGGTGCGCGAGGCACGTCGGCTCGTGGAGGAGTTCGGGGTACGCGGCTTCAAGTTCCATCCGACGATGCAGGGCTTCTTCGCCAACGACCGCATGGCGTATCCGATGTACGAACTCATCGCGGAGTACAAGCTCACGGCGGTGTTTCACAGCGGCCATTCGGGCATCGGCTCGGGCATGCCGGGCGGGGGCGGTCTGCGCCTGAAGTACTCGGAGCCGATTCATCTGGACGATGTGGCGACCGACTTTCCCGATATGAACATCGTGATTGCGCACCCGTCGTGGCCGTGGCAATCGCAGGCGTTGTCCATTGCGCTGCACAAGCCCAACGTCTACATCGATCTGTCGGGCTGGTCGCCGAAGTATTTCTCGCCGGAGCTGATTCAGTATGCCAACTCGCTGTTGCGCGAGAAGATGCTGTTCGGATCGGACTTCCCGCTTATCGCGCCGGATCGCTGGCTGAAGGATTTCGAGACCGCGGGATTTCGCGACGAAGTCAAACCGCTGCTGCTCAAGGACAACGCGGTGCGAATGTTGGGACTGGCGCCGGCGAAGGCCGAAGCGGCAGCGGCCTGACGCGCGATGCCGGCAGCGTTGCGATTGCTGTCATGGCTGTCATCGTGGCCGGCACGGTCATGGGGGTCATCGCAGACCGGGCGTGCCGTAGCGCACCCGCGCGGCTTCGCGCATGGCGCTGATGAGCGTCTGTTCCGGCGGGGTGGGGACCGTGTCGTTGCGCCACAGAATGCCGATCGATTCTTCGGTGCCCTGGGTGGCAAACGGCAGCGCGCACAGCGCCGCATCGGCAAGGTCATCCTGCACGGTGATCTCGGAGGCGATCCACACGACGTCGTCGCGCAGCGTCATGGCGCGCGCGAGCGACATCGAGAGCAGTTCGGAATAGTCGTCGAGCGTGCCCACGCCATGTGCGCGAAGAAAGCTGTCCGCCGTATGGCGCAGGATCGTGCCGTGCGGCGGCAACACCACATGGAAGTTGGCGATGTCGGCCATCGACACGCTGCGCTGCTGCACGAGCGGATGCCCGGGGCGCACCACCACGCACAACGGCGTGGCGCACAGATGCTCGAACGTGAGGCCGGCCATGCCCTGCGGATCGGACATGCGGCCCAGCGCCAGCGCCACCTGACCGGACTTCAACTGCGTGAGCAATTGCTGGTTCGCGCCGGTATGCACCTGCACCACGATGCCGGGCCATTCGCGTCGGAAGGCTTCGAGTACGCCGGGCATCATCGCGGCGGCCAGTGTTGGCAGCACGGCGATCTCGATCACGCCGCCGGTCTGCCCGACGGCCCGCGAGAGCACGTCGATACCCTGGCGCAGTGCGCTCACGCTCGCCCCGGCATGCCGCAGGAAGAGTTCGGCCTGCGCTGTGGGACGCGCGCCGTTGCGACCCCGGTCGAACAGTCGCACGCCCAGCAGGCCTTCGAGTTCGGCAATGGTCTTGCTCACGGCCGGCTGCGTAATGGACAGCGCTTCCGCGGCGCGCTGCAGGCTGCCGTGCTGGGCGACCGCCAGCAGGCACTGCAAATGGCGCAGCTTGATCCGTCCGTCGAGTAGGTGTCTTTCCATGCCGGGAAGTTATGAAAAGCCTAAGAAAATGTCAATAAATATATCCGTTGATTATGGATATAGTGTCGAAAACAAGCTGGCGACCGGCCATCGCGCCTGCCAGATCAGTCAACACAAAATGGAGTGAGACCATGTCGAAAACGACAACCGTCCTGCGCCCGCGCGATTGGGATTCGCATCCCAAGCTCATCGACAGCGGGTACAAGTCCACGGCGCTGCGCGGCCCCAAACAATTGCTCGTGCCCGTGAAGCAGAACCTCGCGGATCTGCGCTCGCCGGTGTATGGCAACGGCATCATCGGCGCGCTCGACGGCGACCTCACGCGCAATGCCGTTCGCAACGGCGAGCCGCTTGGCGAGCGCATGATCGTGACGGGCCGGGTGCTCGACGAAGGCGGTCGTCCGGTACCGAACACGCTCGTCGAACTCTGGCAGGCGAACGCCTGCGGGCGTTACGTTCACAAGGTCGATCAGCATGACGCGCCGCTCGACCCGAACTTCCTCGGGGCGGGCCGTGCGCTCACCGATGCCGAAGGTCGCTACAAATTCCTGACGATCAAGCCGGGCGCGTACCCGTGGAAGAATCACCACAACGCTTGGCGTCCGCAGCATCTGCACTTCTCGGTGTTCGGTCATTACTTCGCGACCCGACTGGTCACGCAGATGTACTTCCCGGGCGATCCGCTCCTCGCTTACGATCCGATCTTCCAGGCGACCCCCGCGCAAGCGCGTGAGCGCCTGATTGCGCGCTTCTCGATGGACATTACCGAGCCGGAGTACGCACTGGGTTACGAATTCGACATCGTGCTGCGCGGTGCCGACCAAACGCCGATGGAGTCCTGAGCCATGTCAGATTACAAGCAAACGCCGTCGCAGACCGTCGGCCCGTACTTCGCTTATGGCCTGTCGCCGGAGCAGTACCTCTACGACTTCAAGAGTGCATTCACGCCGGTGGTCGCGTCCGATCGCGCCGAAGGCGAGCGCATCCGCCTGGTGGGTCAGGTGATCGATGGCGCGGGCAACCCGATCAACGATGCCCTCATCGAAATCGTGCAGGCGGACGCCAATGGCCGCTATGTCGAGACCGCCGAGGATATCGAGCGCACCGGTTTCGCTGGCGCCGCTCGCTGCGGCACCGGCACCGACGCCGAAAACCGCTTCGTCATCGAGACGGTCAAGCCGGGTGTGGCCGTGCCGGGCGACGCCCCGCGCATCGACGTCATTCTGACGATGCGGGGCTTGCTCAATCATCTGTTTACGCGTATCTATTTCGAAGACGAGGCAGCGGCCAATGCGGCCGACCCCGTGCTGCAACAAGTGCCCGCCGAGCGTCGCCACACGCTGGTGGCTCGCCGCGAGGTGGATGGCGGGCGCGTGACGTACCGGTTCGACATCCGCATGCAGGGCGACGAGGAGACGGTATTCCTGGACCTCTGATACCGGTCATGTAAGGCTGTAACTGGCGCGGCTGCGGGCTGCCGGCATGCGAATGCGGGTGGCCCGTCGCCGTATCTGCATTTTTGCAACGCACCAACCATCGATTCTCCGATGACGGAACTGCTTGACTCCTTGCTGCGCGGCGCTGCCGTGACGGCGCGTTTTTCTCGCGACGCCACGCTCCAGGGCATGCTCGACTTCGAGGTGGCGCTCGCTGCCGCCGAAGCCGAAGCCGGTCTGATCCCCGCTGCCGCCGTCGCTCCGATTACCACTGCTGCACGCGCTGGCGAACTCGACTGGACCGCTCTGCGCGACGACGCCGCCCGTGCGGGTAATCTCGCCATTCCTCTGGTCAAGCAACTTACCGCCCGCGTGAAGACGCTCGATGCCGACGCAGCGCGTTTCGTCCATTGGGGCGCGACGAGTCAGGACGCCATCGACACCGGTCTGATCCTGCAAGTTCGCGGCGCGCTCGACGACCTCGGCGCCGATCTCGACACGCTGATTCGTCGACTTGCCGCGCAAGTCCGCGAGCATCGCGCCACCGTGATGATCGGCCGGACCTGGCTTCAACATGCGCTGCCGATTACGTTCGGCCTGAAACTGGCGGGCACGCTCGACGCCTTGCTGCGCGCGCGCGCCGATCTCGCCAACGTGCGCGAACAGGTGCTGTACGTGCAGTTCGGCGGCGCGGCGGGCACGCTCGCGTCGCTCGGCGATAAGGGCCCCACCGTGGCGGCGGCGCTGGCGCGTCGCCTTGGACTCTCGGAGGCCGGCACACCGTGGCACGGCCAGCGCGATCGCGTCGTGCGCGTGGGCAGTTGGGCGGCCTCGCTCACCGGCACGCTCGGCAAGTTCGCGCGCGACACGGCATTGCTCACGCAAACGGAAGTGGGCGAGATTGCGGAAGCATCCGGGGCGGGACGCGGCGGGTCGTCGACCATGCCGCACAAGCGCAACCCGGTCGGCTGCGCAGCGATCCTGGCCGCTGCGGCGCGCACACCGCAACTCGTCGCGACCCTGTTCGGCGCCATGCAACAGGACCACGAGCGCGGGCTGGGCACGTGGCACGCCGAATGGGAGACATTGCCCGAGCTGCTCATGCTGTGCGGCGGTGCGCTCGCCACCGCATGCGCGCTGGTCGAGGACTGGACCGTGGACACCGAGCGCATGCGTGCGAATCTCGATGTGACGCACGGCCTCATCATGGCCGAAGCCGTGACGATGGCCCTGGGCGAGTCGATGGGGCGTCTCGACGCGCACCGACTTGTCGAAGCGCGTTGCCGCGACGCGCTGGCGCAGCATCGCCATCTGCTCGACGTTCTGCGTGAAGACACCGACATCACCCGCCGGCTTTCCGCTGACGCGCTGGCGCGTCTGACGGACCCCCAACACTACCTTGGCGCTGCCGACACGTTCGTGAGCCGTGTGCTCGCGCTTGCCGACGCCGCAGTGCCGCCCTCCCCAACTGGCAGGACACCCCAATGAACGATCAGGAACGCTACGACAACGGCATGCAGGTGCGACGCAGCGTGCTCGGCGACGCACACGTCGACCGTACGCTCACACGCCGCAACGAATTCAACGACGACTTCCAGAACTTCATCACACGCTTCGCGTGGGGCGACATCTGGACCCGCCCGGGTCTCACCCGTCACACGCGCAGCCTGATCACGCTGTCGCTGCTGATCGCGCTCAATCGCGGCGACGAATTCCGCATGCACGTGCGAGCGGCGTTCAACAACGGCGTGACGCGTGACGAGATGAAGGAACTGTTCATGCACGCCGCGTTGTACGCCGGTCTGCCGGCCGCCAACCAGGCGATTCACGACGCCGAAAAGGTCTTCGCCGAGATGGAAGCCGCCGATCCCGGCTCGACGACACGCGCGCCGGCGAACCGACCGAACCGGCCAGACGATGCCCAGGATTGAGGAGACGAGACGAATGACCGTAGAACGTCTGATCGACGTGGGCGATGCCCAGCTGCGTGTGGCCATCGATGGCGACGACCGCGCGCCAGCGCTCGTGCTGTCGAACTCGCTGGGCACGACGCTCGACATGTGGGCGCCGCAAGTGCCTGCGCTTTCGCGCGAATTCCGTGTGATTCGCTACGACACGCGCGGTCACGGCGGATCGTCCGTGACGCCCGGACCGTACGTCATCGACCAGCTCGGCCGCGACGTGCTCGCGCTGCTCGATGCGCTCGATATCGAGCGTGCGAGCCTCGCAGGCGTCTCGATGGGCGGCATGACCGGGATGTGGCTGGGCATTCATGCGCCGCAGCGCCTGAATCGTCTCGCTATCGTCTGTTCGTCGGCGCACATCGGTGCGGAAGATGTGTGGAACGCGCGCATCCGTACTGTGCTCGCCGAGGGCATGGGCGCCGTGACCGACGCGGTGGTGTCGCGCTGGTTTACGCCGGCGTATGCCGAGCGCGAAGCTGCCGGTGTCGAGCGCATGAAGGCCATGTTCCGCTCGCTCGCCCCGGCAGGCTACGCGGGCGCGTGTGCCGCCGTGCGCGATATGAATCAGCTCGACGAGATCGCCGCGATCACCGCGCCGACGCTGGTCGTTACGGGGTCCGGAGATCTGGCGACGCCGCCCGCCATGTCGACGGCCATCGTCGAGCGTATTGCGGGCGCGAAGCAGGTGATCGTGCCCGGCGCGCACCTGTCGAACATCGAGTGCGCGCCCGCGGTGACCGACGCGTTGCTGAGTTTCCTGAAGGCGTCATAACGTTTCATGACGTTGCATGGCGCTTAGGGATACTTAGGGGCGCCTCGGAGCGCTTCATGTGCTTCATGCTGCTTCGTGGCGCGCTGACGTGCCACGAAGCGCGCATGGGCCTCGGTGCACCAGGACGTCAGGCGTCCGCGTCGCTTGCCCACGCGACGGCGTCGCCCTTCACGGGGTCGTCGCCCAGATGCGCGTGTTGCGCCGTTCGCCGGAAGGCGGACGGCGTGACGCCCACATGCCGTTTGAAAACACGGCAAAAGTAGGCCGGGTCCTGAAACCCCAGTTCGTATGCGACATGGGACACCGGCGCGGGAATGTAAATGAGCTTGCGCCGCGCTTCGAGCATCAGTCGGTCCTGCACGAGATCGAACGCCGATTTTCCCGCGATGCGCCGACACAGGCGATTGAGTTTGCTCTCCGTCACATGCAGCCGCTCGGCATACGCCGGGACGGCCCACGCTTCGGTGTAATGCGTCTCCACCAGCGCACGGAAGCGGGCGAACAGATCCAGCTCGGTGCGGCCCGTGCGCGTGGCCGAATCGTGATGCGCGTGCAGTCGCGCGAGCAGTAGCAGCACGCTGCGCGTGAGCCAGCCGACCATTTCCGCGTGCCCCAGTTGCGGGCGTGAAAACTCGTCCATGATCAGACCGAGCAGCGTGTAGAGGCGGTCGCGTGTTTGCGGCGCGTCGGCCAGCGCGAACAGCCACGGTTTGCGAAGCAGCGACGTCATGTCGGCGTCGGCCCCGATGGCGGCGTCGAAGGGCACGCTCTGCGCCATGGTGAGCACGAAGCCGTGCGCACCGCGCGAGAAGCGGAAGTTGTGCACGGCCGACGGGTGCACCGTGATGACCGCCGGACCCTCGACCTCCCACGTGGCGTCGTCGACGTTGGCCTCGACCGTGCCTTCGAAAATCGCGAGGACCTGAAAGAGCCCCAGATGCCGGTGCGTATCGATATGCCAGTCGTAGAGACGGCTGCGTGTCTCGATCCATTCGATATGGACGAAGTCTGCGCTGTCGGTTTCGGTCAACTCGCCGTACAACGAGAATTCCGGGATCGTCTCGCGCGCCGCGCGCAGCCGGGATGACGCGCCTGACATACTGGTTTTCCCTTGGTCGAAGTTGTCGAAAAAGTACAAGAAAGTCGTCGATTCATCCATTCAACGCGACGCGCGCGCTCCATAAGATATGACGCATTCGCCCCTCGTGACAAGGCATTAAAAACACTTTGGACATGCTCGTTTACGCGCAGTCCTAAACAGGTGCAGCGAGCGTGAAGCATCCAAGAAATGCAATCCGCCCGGTGGCCTTTCCCTCTGTCGCGAGATGTCCGGAACCGGTGTGCCGGACTGGGCGTCGCCATTACAGGAGACAACTCATGCGTACCCATTACCCCGTCGTCATCGTCGGTGCCGGACCCGCCGGCCTGCTGCTTTCCCACTTGCTGCACCTCAAGGGTATCGAATCGATCGTGCTCGAATCGCGCTCGCGCGAGTCGGTCGAATCGACCATTCGCGCCGGCGTGCTGGAGCAGGGCACCATGGACATCCTCAATGAGACCGGCGTGGGGGAGCGCATGCGTCGCGAAGGCGCGGTCCACCACGGCGTCGAACTCGCGTTTGGCGGCGAGCGTCATCGCATCGCGCTCACGGAGCTCACGGGGCGCTCGATCACCGTCTACGCGCAGCATGAAGTCATCAAGGATCTGATCGCCGCGCGAGAAGCCGCACAGGGCGAGATCCTCTTCGACGTGGCGGACGTTTCCGTGCACGACGTCGACAGCGCCCAGCCGAGCGTGCAGTTCACGGTGAACGGTCAGACGCGCCGGCTCACGTGTGACTTCATTGCGGGCTGCGACGGCTTCCATGGCGTGTGCCGCCAGGCGATGCCGACCTCGGTGCGCAAGGAATACCAGCGCGTGTACCCGTTCGGCTGGTTCGGCGTGCTCGTTGAGGCGCCGCCCTCGTCGGACGAACTGATCTATGCCGCACACGAACGCGGCTTCGCCCTCATCAGCACGCGCTCGCCCACGGTGCAGCGCATGTACTTCCAGTGCGACCCGAGCGAGCGCGCCGAGCAATGGAGCGACGCGCGCATTTGGGAAGAACTGCACACGCGCACGGAAAGCGACGACGGCTGGCGTCTGAAGGAGGGGCCGATCTTCCAGAAGAACGTGGTGGCGATGCGCAGCTTCGTGGCAACGCCCATGCAATACGGACGGCTGTTCCTCGCGGGGGACGCGGCGCACATCGTGCCGCCGACCGGCGCCAAGGGCATGAACCTTGCCGTGGCCGACGTGTGGCGTCTGTCGCGCGCGCTCGACGACTTCTTTCATCGCGACAGTGAAACCGCGTTGCAGGGATACTCCGAAGCCGCGCTTAAACGGATCTGGCGCGCGGAGCATTTCTCGTACTGGATGACGCGCATGCTGCACCGTCTGGACGACGCCACGCCGTTCGAGCAGCAAATGCAACGCGCGGAACTGGAATACGTGGTGAGCTCACGCGCCGCATCGCTGATGCTGGCGGAAAACTACGTCGGCTTGCCGCTCGTCTGAATCTCCTCGGCTGATTCGGCATTCCAGCGCAGGATGCCCGCCGCCGTCACGACTTCGGACCCCGTGCGCCGGTGTGCTATAACCGCCACCGGTGGCGTCGCCCATAACCAGGCGTTATGGATGGCCTGACGAAAGATCATTTCGTCGGGCGGGGGAAGGACGTACATTAGCGGCAGAAAAATAATGGAATGAATAACGGGGCCCCCGCCCCGAGGAGACAGCGTCATGAATCATCCGCGCACGGTGGACGTGCCCGCCTACATCAACGCACAGCGGTTTTCCGGCTATCAATGGCTGGTGCTGATTCTGTGTTTCTTCATTGTGGCCATCGACGGCTTCGATACGGCCGCCATCGGCTACATCGCACCCTCGCTCGTGGCGCAGTGGCACATCGACAAGGGATCGCTCGGCCCGGTGCTCTCCGCTGCGCTCTTCGGTCTGGCGGGCGGGGCGATCTTCGCCGGTCCGATGGCCGACAAGATCGGACGCAAGACGGTGCTGGTCCTGTCCGTCGTGTTCTTTGGCATCGCAAGCCTCGCCACCGCCTTCGCCCAGGATTTGCAGACGCTCACGGTGCTGCGTTTTCTGACAGGCCTCGGGCTGGGCGCCGCCATGCCCAACGCCGTGACGCTGATCTCGGAGTACGCGCCGCAAGCGCGTCGCGCCGTGATCGTCAACACGATGTTCTGTGGGTTCCCGCTCGGCGCGTCGGTCGGCGGTTTCGTCGCTTCGTGGCTGATCCCGCACTTCGGCTGGCACAGCGTGCTGGTGCTCGGCGGCGTGTTGCCGCTGGCGCTGTCGGTGCTGCTGATCCTGTGCTTGCCTGAGTCGGTGAAGTTCCTCGTCGTCAAGCAAAAGCCGGTGGCTCGTGTGCGTCGCATTCTCTCGCGCATCGCGGGCGAATCGTTCGACGGCGTCGACACGTTCACGGTGAACGAGGCAGCGCCGCAACGCGCCGGCTCGGCGGTGGGCGTGGTGCTCTCGAAGCAGTACGGTTTCGGTTCGCTGATGCTCTGGGTGACGTACTTCATGGGCCTCGTGATCTTCTATCTGCTCACGAGCTGGATGCCGATCCTGTTCAAGGATGCCGGCTTTACCATCGAACGCGCGGCCCTGATTACGGCGCTGTTCCCGCTTGGCGGCGGCATCGGCACGATTCTCTCGGGCTGGCTGATGGACAAGTTCAACGCCCAGAAGGTGGTGGCGCTGGGCTATGCGCTCACCGCCGTGCTCGTGTATGCCGTGGGACAGGCGATCGGCAACATCGGCATGCTCGTCACGCTGATCTTCCTCGCAGGTACGGCGATGAACGGCGCGCAGTCGTCGATGCCCTCGCTTGCCGCCATGTTCTACCCGACCCAGGGGCGTGCGACCGGCGTGGCTTGGATGCTGGGTATCGGACGTTTCGGCGGGATCGCGGGCGCGCTGCTCGGGGCGGAACTCGTGCGACGCCATCTGGGCTTTTCCGCGACGTTCTCGCTGCTGGCGATTCCGGCCGTGATTGCGACGCTCGCGTTGCTCGCCAAAAATGCGTGGGAGCGCGCCCGCGGCGACCTTCCGGCACAGAACGCCGGCGACGCGCGCAACTCGGCCGCGATGCACTGACATGCGGTGCGTCGATGGAGCGAATACCTCGACCGCCTCTATCGACATAATGACGGAACCGGACGCGGCGCCCTGTGCGCCGCGTTTTTCATGGCCGCTTCTATGGCTGCATGTCAGCGCTTGCGCAGCGCTTCGATCATCGCCATCGCGGCGGCCGGATTGCGTTCCTTGAAGCCGCTGATGACATAGAGGAAGACGTCACGCTGTTTGACTTTGGGCGGCGCTTTAGTGAGCGTGTCGAGATCCTTCGGTACGCCACCCTCGGCATAGACGCGTGCACGCGCGAGCCATTGCGTCATCTCCTTGGGGGCGTAGCCGAGCTTATAGCGCGCCTGCGTGCCCATCAGACGCGCGTACACGAACGGTGCGGTGACGTCGGCAATACAGGGGAACCTGGCGTCCCCTGCCAGCACGATCGCCGCCTTGTACTTGCGTGCCAGCGCGATGAACTCGGGCACGGCAAAGCTCTCATGGCGGACTTCGAGCGCATGGCGGATCGTCTGTCCGCCCGCCGCCGTCGGCAGCAGGCTCAGGAAATGCTCGAAGTCCTCTGCGTCGAAGGCCTTCGTCGGAGCAAACTGCCAGTTCACCGGGCCGAGTTTCTTGCCGAGTTCCAGCACCCCGCTATCGAAGAAGCGCGCAATGGAGTCGCCCGCTTCGCCCAGCACACGTCGATGCGTGGCGTAGCGTGAGGCCTTGACCGAAAACACGAAGTCGTCGGGCGTTTGCGCGAACCAACTGCGGAAAGTCTCGGGCTTCTGCGAACCGTAGAACGTGCTGTTGATTTCAATGGAGGTGAGGTGCTGGCTGGCGTATTCGAGCTCGCGGCGCTTGGGCCACTTCTCGGGATAGAAGGTGCCTTGCCAGGGGGCGAAATTCCAGCCGCCAACGCCGATGCGAATGTGCTTGTCCGGCATGTCCGGTGCGGTGGCTGTCAGTGCTGCCGGGGTGGGTGCCTTGGGGGATCGGGTCGTCGCCATCGGGGAGCCGCGCACGCAGCGGTGCGCATTCGGTGGGATGAAGTCCCCGATGGTGAATCAAGGGTGTGGCGCGCGTCAATGGGAGGCGCGCCACCGGGCCGACAGGGGATGCCAGCGCCGATTGTCACCTGTCCTGTCGGCGTGCGCTCAGCGACGCTTGCGCCCGATGTGCAGCATGCGCTCGCGGACCTCTTCTTCGGCGCGCCAGTGCTCGGCGGGCTTGACGAGATCGCTGCGGCTGATGATGCCGACGAGCCTGCGCGACATGGCATCGCTCACCACCGGCAGACGTTCCAGATGATGGGCGGCGAGACGGGCCGACACGATGCGCGCCGTCTCGGACGGCAAGGCGACGAGCGGCGGATTGACGCCATACAACTCGCCGAGCGTGCGCAGGCCTTGCGCCTTCGCTTGCGTCAGTGTCTGGCGGTCCACCATGCCGAGCACCGCGCGCGAGGCGTCCACCACCGGATAGGCGCGATGCCGCTGCGTGGGGCCGAACGACGTTTGCGCCGCGTCGTCAATCGGGAGTTCCGCATCGAGCGCTTCTGGCTCGCGGGTCATCAACTCGCCGACATGCAGACGTTCGAGCGGGTCGACACCGTACTCGCGATGAATGTGGCGTCCGCGCCGCGCGATCTTCTCCGTCATGATCGAGCGCGGCATGATCCAGATCGTGACGCCGTACGACACGCCGCATGTCAGCAATAGCGGCAGCAGGGCATTCACGTCGTGCGTGAGGCCCAGCGCAAAGACGATGGCGGTGAGCGGCGCACCGAGCACGCCGGCAAGCGTGGCGGCCATGCAGACGAGCGCCCACAGCGTGATGTCGCCGCCCGGGAGCACCGGCGCGAGCAATGTGCCGAGTCCGGCGCCGATCATGAGCAGCGGCGCAAGCACGCCGCCCGACGTGCACGAGCCCAGCGCAATCGCCCAGATGAGCGCCTTGACGAGCAGTAGCGCGAGCGCGGCGTGCATCGTGAAGTGACCGGCGAGCAGGTCCGCGATCACGTCGTAGCCGACGCCCAGCGCGCGCGGTTCGAAATATCCGCCGATGCCCACCGCGAGACCGCCGATGGCCGGCCACCACATCCAGTGCACGGGCAGCTTGTGAAAGGCGTCTTCGATGGCGTACAGCGCGCGCGACATGCCGGCCGAGAGCAGACCGGCGCATACCCCGGCGATCAGGCAGGAGAGCACGGCAATCGGCGCAACGACCGGCGTTGTCATCGGGAAGAGGGGGCCGGCTTCGAGCAGCAGCGGGCGCGCGAAACCCGCGACCGCGCAGGCCACGATCACGGGTAGCAGACTGCGCGGGCGCCATTCGAAGAGCAGCAACTCGACGGCGAGCAGCACGGCGGCGACCGGTGTGCCGAACACGGCTGTCATGCCGGCGGCGGCGCCCGCCACGAGCAAGGTCTTGCGCTCGGCCGCACTAAGATGGAAGTGCTGCGCGATGAGCGAGCCGATGGCGCCGCCCGTCATGATGATCGGTCCTTCCGCGCCGAACGGGCCTCCGCTGCCGATCACGATGCCGGACGACAGCGGTTTGAGTACCGCAACGCGCGGCGACATCCGGCTTTTGCCGAAGAGAATGGCTTCGATGGCTTCGGGAATCCCGTGGCCGCGAATCTTGTCGCTGCCGAAGCGCGCCATCGCACCGACGATCAGTCCGCCAATCACCGGCAGCGCAATGACCGCAAGGCCGAGGGTGTGGTGTGCCGGTGAGCGTGGCGCGAACGAGAGCGTCTGGTAGAAAAACAGGTTGGTGAAGCCCTGAATGAGATTGAGCAGGAGCCACGCTGCGGGAACGCCGCACAACCCGATGAAGGCGGCCAGCGCAATCAGGCGCAGGAGTCCCGGCGAGCGCGCGAAATCGCGTGCATGCTCGGGTAATGCCATGGGCGTAGGGGCATGCGTGTTGTGGGAAGCGGTTGCCATGACGGTGCCGGAGTTACAGATGAACACCACGAATGTGGAAGATGTCGGCGAACGTGCTCAGTTCGTTGCGATGCTGTGCGGCGAGGTTCGCGAGGCACGCCTCGCCGGTGGGCGACAGGTGGATTTCCACCACGCGCCGGTCGCTTTCGTTCTGACGCCGGGTCACGAGCCCGGCCTTCTCGCAGCGGGCGACGAGCGCCACCACGCTGTGATGCACGGCCTGAAGCCGCTCCGCCAATTCGCTGATGGACGCCCATTCCCGTCCAGGAATACCCTTGACGTGCAGCAGCAACAGGTATTGTTGCGGCGTGATTCCCCCTTCGCGCGCGGCCGTCTCACTGAAGTTGAGAAAGCGGCGCAGGCGATAGCGGAACTCCGATAGCGCCTCGAAATCGCGCTTCGTCAGCGCGTTGCCGGTGAGCGGCGCGGTCGGCGTGTCCTGGGTTCCCGATGGAGGCGGGGTATCCGGCGGTGTCGATGCAGTCATAAGTCGGCAGCAGTGGATATGGGAAGGGTCTGAAAACCAAAAAATATATCACATCACGATATATTCGGTCGTCTAAGGGATAGCCGGGGTGACAAATTCGGGGGCTCGCGTGCAGAATCGCGAAAAAACGAGACTCAGCAGTGACTGGAAACTCGATGCCCGCCAGGACGTAACCGTACCGTAGCGCTGTTTGCCGCGAGCCGGTGACAGTTGCGTTTCGAGCGGGCCGACCTCTGACAGGGAGGAGACATGGCTTCCACGGTCCGACGCCGCTGGCGTACGGGAACGTTGTTGTTGCTGTCGGTGGCACTCGGCTCGACCGTTGCCGCCTATCACTACGCCACCGGCTTCGAGATCGGGGGCGGTGTCTTTGAGCAGATCGGCTTCGGACGTCAGCACACGTCGTCCGGGCAAGCCGCGCGTGCGCGCGGTGCGCCGACTCGCTGTCCCGGTGCAGAATGCCGGGACGATGGCGAATCGCCCACGCGCTGAGCGCTGGCCACACGCCGTTGTGCACCGATTGGAATCGGGATCACCGTTTTCCACGCCCGCCAGACGGTTTCTTCGCGGCCTGAAGGGTCGCCGCTACGCCGCTGCCGGGCGTCTTGGGCGCGCCGAACAAGCCGCTGCGGGACGACTTGGCGTCGGTCGCCGCCGGCTTGCGCCGATTGCCGCCGCCGGGCGAGGTTGACGGCTTCACCGGCGCTTGTCGGGCGCCTGCACCTGCCTGTCCCGCCATCGGCGCTTTCGGCTTCTTCGGCTTTTTCGGTTTCTTGATGATCTGACCCGCCGCGTTCGTCTCCGGCACCCGGTGCTCCGCTTCGAATCCGGGTTCTTCCTCGCGCGGCAGCGTTTGCCGGATCAGCGCTTCGATCGCGGCCAGTTGCGGCGCTTCGTCGGCGCAGACGAGGGAGACCGCCACGCCGCTCGCGCCCGCGCGACCGGTGCGGCCGATGCGGTGCACGTAATCTTGGGCGACGATGGGCAAATCGACATTGATGACGAGCGGCAGATCGTCGATGTCCAACCCGCGTGCCGCCACGTCGGTGGCGACCAGCATCTGCACTTCCCCAGCCTTGAATCGCTCCAGTGCCCGCAGGCGCGCCGGTTGAGGCTTGTCGCCGTGAATCGTGTCGATCGCGTAACCCGCTTCGTCGAGCAGGGATGCGAGGTATTCCACGCCGTTGCGCGTCTTGACGAACACCAATGCGTGCGTCCACCCGTTCCGGGCCACGAGATGCATGAACAGATCGGGCTTGTTGCGCTTATCGACCGGAATCACCCACTGTTTGATCTTGCTTGCCGTCGCGTTGGGCGCGCTTACGCTGATGTCGACCGGATCGCGCAGGCGGTTCGCGGCCATGGCGCGAATCTCGTCGCTGAACGTCGCCGAGAACAGCAGCGTCTGACGCTGCGTCGGCAACGCCGCAAACACCGCATCGAGCTCGCGCGCGAAACCCAGATCCAGCATGCGGTCGGCCTCGTCGAGCACCAGCGTGCGCACCTGATCGAACTGCACCGCGTTCTGACGATTCAGATCCAGCAAACGACCCGGGGTGGCGACGAGCACGTCAACGCCTTTGCGCAGCTTCATCATTTGCGGATTGATACTCACGCCGCCGTAAGCGGCCAGAAAACGCAGATCGAGGCCTTTGCCATATTCGACGAAGCTTTGCAGCACCTGCTCCGCCAGTTCCCGTGTGGGTACCAGCACCAGCACGCGCGCCCGGTTGCTCGAGACCGCCGGGCCGTGCTGCACGAGCCGCTGCAGGATCGGCAGCGCAAAGCCCGCTGTCTTGCCCGTGCCGGTCTGCGCCGCGGCCATGACATCGTTGCCCGCGAGCACGACAGGAATGGCCTTGGCCTGCACCGGCGTAGGTGTCTGGTAATTGAGCGCCTGTACGTTACGCAGCAGGGGCGCGATCAGGCCAAGCGAAGCAAATGACATGGATGTATTCCTGAATTCCCGGCGAAAACCGCAATTCTACTAGGGGGCGTCGCGTGATTCCTGTCGACGCGGGCAGCGGGCAGCGAGCGCAGAGCCGTGAGCGCGCCGCACGGTAATATCCGCCAATGGACTCTCTCATTGCCGCTTCGGCCCGCGCGCTCGCTGCGGGCGATCCGCTAGGCGCGCTGCGTCTGGTGGCGCTTCGCGAAGACCCGTCGGCGCTTGCGCTGCGCGGCATCGCGATGGCGCAGCTTGGCGATTTTGTACGTGCAAGAGACTTGCTCCGACGTGCCGCACGCCGCTTCGGGACGCAGGAAGCCGTGGCGCGCGCACGGTGCGTCGTGGCGGACGCCGAGGTTGCACTGGCCATGCGCGATCTGCGCGGCACCACGCGCGCGCTGCAATCTGCCGCAGCGCTGCTCGCATCGCACGCCGACCTGCCCAATGCGATGCTCGCACGCCTCATCGTCGCGAGACGGTTGTTGCTATTGGGCAAGCTCGACGCCGCGGCGCAAGCGCTTCACGAGGCGTCGGCACCGGGCGCGCCGGCACGCCTGGCCGCCGTTCACGCGCTGATCGCCACCGAGATCGCGCTGCGGACCCTGCGTATCGCCGACGCGCGATATGCCCTCGCGCAGGCACGAAGCGCTGCGAGCACCGCCCGCGTGCCTGCGCTTAGCGCCGAAATCGAGCGCATGGGCGATGCCCTGATGCGTCCCGCCGCCAGGCGTTTGCAGCGCGGTGCCCAACACGCGCTGAACCTGGACGAGGCGGCGGCGCTGCTGCATTCGGGCGCGCTCGTCATCGATGCCTGCCGTCGCGGCGTCGGGATAGGCAATGTCTGGCGACCGCTCGCCACGCGGCCTGTGTTGTTCACGCTCGCCTTGCAACTCGCCCGGGCGTGGCCGGGCGACGTGGATCGCGAAACACTGATTGCCGACGCCTTCCGGCTGCGTTGTCCGGATGACACCCATCGCGTGCGCCTGCGCGTAGAAATCGGACGCCTGCGCACGCTCCTCAAAGGTATCGCCGTGATCGATGCCACCGCGCGAGGCTTTGCGCTAAGGCCGACAGAGGCAGGAGACGTTGCCGTGCTGCTGCCGCCGATCGACGGTGAGCGCGCATCGCTCCTGGCGTTGCTCGCCGACGGCACGGCATGGTCGACCTCGGCGCTTGCGGTGGCCCTGGGCGTGAGTCAGCGAACCGTTCAGCGCGCCCTTGGCGATCTGCAAGCGCAGGGCCGCGTGCGCGCCGTTGGCCTTGCGCGTGCGCGTCGCTGGATGGCGCCGCCACTCACGGAATTCACGACGATATTGTTACTCCCGGCCGGATGGGCGTTTGGCTAGAGTGGACTTGCACGCCAAACCCGGCGTCGCGACAAACGACAGCATCGCCAACAGCACAGCAGACAGGAGCCCCGCATGACGAACCAACCGCAACGCAGCCCTCGCACCGCAAGTGTCAGTGCAGCCGACATCACCGGCGAGTACGGACCCTTTGCAGGCTTCGACCGCATTCATGGCGTGACCTTCGATGGCAACCAGGTCTGGGCCGCGACCGGCGAAGCGCTGGTCGCCTTCGACCCCGCCAACGGTGAAGTCGCTCACACCATCGAGGCGCCGAGCGACGCCGGCACCACCTTCGACGGCAAACATCTCTATCAGATCGCAGCGTCGCGCATCGACAAGATCGACCCCTCGACGGGGCGCGTGCTGCATTCGATTCCCGCGCCGGCGGAACAGGGCAGCAACTCGGGGCTCACGTGGGCCGAAGGCAGCCTCTGGGTCGGCCAATACCGCAATCGCCGCATTCTGCAAATCGATCCGGCCGACGGCCGCGTGCTGCGCACCATCGAATCCGATCGCTTCGTCACGGGCGTGACGTGGGCGAACGACGAGCTTTGGCATGGGACGTGGGAAAACGACGAGAGCGAACTTCGTCGGGTGGACGCCGTGACCGGGGACGTCCTGACGCGGGTGCAAATGCCGCACGGCGTTGTCGTCAGCGGTCTTGAATTCGACGGCAAGGACACCTTCTATTGCGGCGGCGCCGCCAGCGGCAAAGTCCGCGCCGTGCGCTATCCCAAGGGCTGACCTTCCCTAGTGGCCGCAGGCGCGCGCGTGTCCTGCACGGGCTTGTCTGCATCGGGCGACGCCTCACTCGCCAGACTATCGCTACCGATAGTCTGGCTTAATTGCATAGATTTCAATAATCAATTTCTTGTTGTTGATAGCATTCGGCATACTGGCAACACTTTCCACCCAGTCCGAGAGACAACGACATGCCGATCATCAATACCCAGATCAAGCCGTTCAAAGCCAACGCTTACCAAAATGGCGACTTCATCACCGTGACCGACGAAACCCTGAAGGGCAAGTGGTCGGTGGTGGTGTTCTATCCGGCCGACTTCACCTTCGTGTGCCCGACCGAGCTGGGGGATCTGGCCGACCATTACGACGCGTTCAAGAAGCTGGGCGTCGAGATCTACAGCGTGTCGACCGACACTCACTTCACGCACAAGGCCTGGCACGACACGTCGGACACGATCCGCAAGATCCAGTACCCGATGGTCGCCGATCCGACGCTCGCGATCTCGCGTAACTTCGACGTGCTGATCGAAGAAGAAGGCCTGGCGCTGCGCGGCACGTTCGTGATCAATCCGGAAGGCGAGATCAAGCTGTGCGAAATCCACGACAACGGCATCGGTCGCGACGCCAAGGAACTGCTGCGCAAGGTGCAGGCGGCTCAGTACATCGCCGCCCACCCGGGCGAAGTCTGCCCCGCCAAGTGGACGCCGGGCGCCGAAACGCTCAGCCCGTCGCTTGACCTGATCGGCAAGATCTAAGCCGTCCATCCCAGTCGTTTAGCTGTAAGCGCCGCGCCGGTCACGGGGCGGCGTCTCCTGCCGGCGCGCGAGCCCCCCTAAACCTCGCGCAGCCGGCACCTCACCCGGAATTCCCGACGCTTACCTGCGCCAGCCATTGGCCGACGCGGTGGACCTCGCTCACCCTATCGAGACGGAAAAAAAGCCATGTTGGACGCGAACCTCAAAGCCCAGTTGCAAACGTATCTTCAGAAAGTCACGCGCCCCATCGAAATCGCCGTGTGGCTCGACGACAGCCCCAAGTCCGCCGAGATGAAGGCATTGGTCGAAGCGATCGCGCCGCTGTCGGACAAGATCGCCGTCGTCTTTCGCGACGATGCCAGCGAGCGTCGCCCGTCCTTCGCGATCGGCACGCCCGGTGAGGCGCCGCGCATTCGCTTCGCCGGTTTGCCCATGGGCCATGAATTCACGTCGCTGGTGCTGGCGCTGTTGCAGGTCGGCGGTCACCCGCTCAAGCTCGACGACGACACCATTGCGCAGATTCGCGAGCTCGACGGCGACTTTCGCTTCGAGACGTACATTTCGCTGTCCTGCCAGAATTGCCCGGAAGTCGTGCAGGCGCTCAACGTCATGGCGCTCATCAACCCGCGCATCCAGCAAGTGACTATCGACGGTTCGCTGTTCCAGGGCGAGGTCGAGGCGCGTCAGGTGATGGCGGTGCCCACGGTATTCCTCAACGGCGAGTCGTTCACGCAAGGCCGCACGAGCGTGAAGGAATTGCTGGCAAAGCTCGACACGGGGGCGACGGCGCGCGCTGCGAAGGCGCTCGAAAACAAGCCTGTCTACGACATGCTGATCGTGGGCGGCGGGCCTGCCGGTGCGGCGGCCGCCATTTACGCCGCGCGAAAGGGCATTGTGACCGGGGTCGTTGCCGAGCGTTTCGGCGGTCAGGTGCTCGACACGATGGCCATCGAGAACTTTATTTCGGTCACGCATACCGAAGGGCCGAAATTCGCGACGGCGCTGGAGCAGCACGTCAAGAGCTACGACGTCGACGTGATCGACACGCAGCGCGCCGAAGCGCTGATTCCGGGCAAAATCCACGAGGTGCATCTGGCCAGCGGTGCGGTGCTCAAGGCGCGTGCCGTGGTGCTGGCGACGGGGGCCCGCTGGCGCGAAATCGGCGCGCCGGGCGAGCGCGAATATCGCAATCGCGGCGTGGCCTACTGCCCGCATTGCGATGGCCCGCTGTTCAAGGGAAAACGTGTGGCGGTCGTCGGTGGCGGCAATTCCGGCGTGGAAGCGGCCATCGATCTGGCGGGCATCGTCAAGGAAGTCACGCTGATCGAATACGGCACACAACTGCGTGCGGACGAAGTGCTCCAGCGCAAGCTTCGCAGCCTGCCGAATGTGCGCGTGCTGATGAACGCGCAAACGACCGAGATCGTCGGCGACGGGCAGAAGGTGAACGGCCTCGTGTACCGTGACCGCGCGTCGGGCGAGACATCGACGATTGCGCTCGAAGGCGTGTTCGTGCAGATCGGTCTGGTGCCGAACACCGAGTGGCTCAAGGACACGGTGTCGCTCTCGCGCCATGGGGAGATCGAAGTGGATGCGAAGGGCGCGACGTCGGTGCCGGGCGTGTTCGCCGCGGGCGACGTGACGGCCGTGCCGTTCAAGCAGATCGTGATTGCGCTGGGCGAAGGCGCGAAGGCGTCGCTGGGCGCGTTCGAGCATTTGATGCTGAGTTCGGTGGAGGACGAAATCGCCGCCGCGCCGGTCGCCGTCGCCGCCTGATCCGGATGGCCGACCGAGGTCTCTGCGATCTCGGCGGCCTCGGTGGTCTCGGCCTACGCGAAACGCCCGTGCCCTGGCGCACGGGTGTTTCGCCTTGTGCCGCCCCGCGTGTCAGGGGACGCGTTACGCCTCGATCCGTTCGACGCTCACACTCGCCACTCCCGACACGGTTCCCGTGACGCGCAAGGCGGGATCGAGCCAGTCCGTCATCGCCCACATATCGTGTGCCACCCGGCGTTGCCATGCGCGCAAGGGCGCTTCGCTCATCGGCAGACGCGACAGGTCGATGCCGGTCATGTCTTCCAGCGTCAACCCACCGAGTTTGATCAGACTCTCCTTGCGCGTCCACAGACGCAGCCAGGCCAGTGCACGGGGCGACGGCGCGTGATGGGTATGCGCCACGCTGGCGAACGCGCCCAGACGCATCCGCTCACGCTCGTTGAGTCCGGGCAGGTCGGCGTCGCCCGCGAGCGCCGCATCCCAGTGTTCGACGTCGATACCGACTGGCGATATGGCGCAGGTGGCCGCGACGACGCCGCGAGTGTGGCTGAGGCTGACATGCAGTCCGGGGTGGGCGGGCAGGCGGGGGCGGCCGTGGGCGCCCCCGCACCGTTCACAGCGTTGCACCAGCACGTAGGTCCGTGCAGAGGCGCCAGGCGTATCGGCGCTGCCGGTCACCCGAGCAGCGGCAACGCGCGCCAGGATATGCGCCGCAACATAATCCTCCCGGTCGGACGGTCGGCAAAAGGCGTCGGCATGCTGCCGTTCTTCGGGGCTGAGATGCGTCGCCCATTCCCGAAAGCGCGTGAGCACACTGCCGGACGCGCCGTAAAGCGCCACGCCGAGCGATAGCCCCATCCCCATCCCCATCCCAATACCCGGTCTCGTATCCAGTGCGCCATCGGCGCGAACGGCCGTGCGGTTGTTCGTCATTGTGGGTCGTGCGCCTTGCGATCGGCGAGAACAAATGACGGACTCCAAGCAATTTGGGTGCCATGGCACGAATGTGTGCGGCGCGGGTAAGGCCGGTTGAGTTCATCGCTTTGCAATCCGAACGAACACCTGTCGCACACTGCGACAGGTGTCGCATGAATGCACAGATGATTCACCGCAAAGCATGCGTCGATGCCCAGGCGCTCACATGATTTTCACGGCAGGCAACGCCACGGAGGCATCGGTTCGCGCGCGCATATCGTGAAGACATGCGGGTTGAAAGGCCGTCGCGTCGGTCGGCAAATGAGGTCGAAGGAATCGTCGGGACGTTACGCAAAAAAATGGATCGAAACTTGCATGGAGACGATGGCGTACCGATGTCGTGCGCTTTTGCCTGATGGCACCGGTTCTTCAACCACAACACAGGAGTCTTGCGATGCTGCCAACCCGCCGACTAGGCAATCAAGGACTGGAAGTCCCCGCTATTGGTCTCGGTTGCATGGGCATGAGCTACGCCTATGGTCCTTCCGACGATGCCGAGTCGGTTCGCGTGTTGGAACGGGCGCTCGCCCTCGGATGCAATTTCTTCGATACGGCGGAAGTGTACGGACCGTTCGAAAACGAACGCCTGCTCGGGCGCGTCCTCAAAGGCCGTCGCGACAAGGCTATCGTCGCCACCAAGTTCGGCTTCCGCTTCGAGCATGGCGCCGTGACCGGGGCCGATAGCCGTCCCGAGCACATCAGGCAAGTCGTCGACGCCAGCCTGACTCGACTCGGTACGGACTACATCGACCTGCTGTATCAACACCGTGTCGATCCCAATGTGCCCATCGAAGACGTGGCGGGCGCCGTGGGTGATCTGGTCAAGGCAGGCAAGGTGCGCTACTTCGGTCTGTCGGAAGCAGGAGAGCGAACCATTCGGCGCGCGCACGCGGTGCATCCGGTGAGCGCCTTGCAAAGCGAGTATTCGCTCTGGCACCGGGACATCGAAGCGTCGATTCTGCCGTGCCTGCGCGAGCTGGGGATTGGCTTCGTGCCGTTCGCTCCGCTTGGCCGGGGGTTTCTGACGGGAACCGCACGTCGGGCAGAAGAGTTTCCGGAGGGCGATTCGCGCCGCACGTCCGACCCGCGCTTGCAGGGAGAGAACTTCGACGCGAATGTGAGGCTGGCGAAAACGCTCGCGGGGTATGCCGCACAAATCGGCGTGACCCCGGCCCAACTGGCGCTCGCATGGCTGCTCTCACGCGGGAACGACATCGTGCCGATTCCGGGCACCCGCCGTGTGAGCCGTCTGGAAGAGAACCTCAGTGCAGCGAGCCTGCACATCGATGCCGCGATGGCAAATGCGCTCGATACGCACTTCTTTGCCGGCACGACGACGGGACCGCGCTACAAGGCGACGGCCATGATGGCGCTGCTCGCCGACCCGGCATAAGGAAGGTCGTGGCAACAGCAAGGCTACGGGCGGCGCAGGGTGCCGCCCGCGGTTTCGTTCAGCGATCCGGGCCGAGCAACACGTCGCTGCCCATATCGCGGACATGAGGGATATGCAGTTCGCGCAGCTTGCGATAGAGCGATGTGCGGCAGATGCCGAGTTCGCGCGATGCGGCGGAGATGTTCCAGCGGCGGGACGACAGCACGCGGATGATGATCTCACGCTCGCCGTTGGCGATGGCCGACAGCGAGGCGATGGGGGCCACCTGGATACTGCCGGAAGTGCTTGACGGTCCGGTGGCGGGGATGGCGGCAGGGGGGGGAGGTGTCGCCGACGTCGCACCGGAAGCTGCGAGCGTCGCGCTTTGCACGAGATTGGCGGGCAGATCGGAAATCCGGATCGTGTCGTCGCTCTTGACGGCGCACGCGTACTGCACGGCAGCGCGCATCTGACGCAAGTTGCCCGGCCAGGCGTAGGACAGCAACAATTCGCGGGTCTCGCTGTCGAGCGATTCGAAACTGGCGTTGCCATGCGACTCGGCGACGATCATCGAATCCAATAGCCAGGCACGGTCTTGTCGTAGTCGTAGTGGCGGTAGATGCACGATGCCAACGGCGATCCGGTAGTAGAGGTCCTCCCGAAACCCACCTGACTGCACGCGCGATTCGAGATTCTGGTGCGTTGCACAAATGAGTTGCAGATCGACGGGCACAGGCGTGGCGGCGCCGATGGGGGTGACTTCCCGCTCGGAGAGCACACGCAGCAGGCGCGTTTGCTGCGCAAACGGCATGTCGCCGATTTCGTCGAGAAAGAGCGTGCCGCCGTCGGCCTGCACGACCTTGCCTTTCATGCCGGTATTGAGCGCGCCGGAGAATGCGCCGCGCTGGTAGCCGAACAGTTCGCTTTCAATCAGATTTTCGGGGATCGAGCCGCAGTTGACCGACACCATGCTGGCGTGGCGTCGGGCGCTGTAGTCGTGCAATGCCCGCGAGAGGTATTCCTTGCCGGTGCCGGTTTCTCCAAGAATCAGAATGGGAAGCTGTCGATCGATGAGCAGGCGCGCGCGGGCGAGGGTCGCGAGCATGGAAGGGTCGTTGCCGCAGAGCCGGTCAAGCGATGGTCTGAAGGAAGACTGAAAGTTTGCGTTTGAACGGTCCAGCGGATCGTGGGCGTGCATAGCGTCTCTCATTGACTTTATTGGAATTGGCGAGCGCCGCGTTTGGCGGCGCAGGTTCGCATCATGGCGAATGCCTTGGGGGGTGCTCCATAAAGCAAAACCAAGGATAGTTCGATTCGCGAGAGGTCTCCAATACCATATGATGCGATGACTGATACCGGTTCGCTATGAATAGAAACCGATGTTCTTTCAAGGGGAAATCACTCCATGGAACTGAGGCAACTCCGCTATTTCGTAGTACTGGCTGAAACGCTCCACTTCGGGCGCGCGGCAAATCTGCTGCATATCTCGCAACCGCCGTTATCGCGTCAGATCGCGATGCTCGAGGAGGAGTTGGGTGTCGTGCTGTTTCAACGAACGCAGCGCAGCGTGGCGCTCACGGCGGCCGGGCAGCGTTTCTATCGCGACGCGCGCTCCGTGCTCGCGACACTCGACCAGGCGCGCTCGCATGCGCGTGCCGCGGAGGTCGGCGATTCGGGCATGCTGTGCGCCGGTTTCATGTTCGCTGTCGCGTGCAGCGTGCTGCCGGTGCTCACGCGCGCCTTTGCGGCGGCGTTTCCTCGCATCGAAGTCAAGCTCAGGGAGAAGATCCCGACCGAGTTGGCCGACGAACTGCGCTGCGGAAAGGTGGACGTCGGCATCATGTATTCGTCCGATGCGTCCGACGAGCTATGCACCGAGACCATTTTCCGGGAGCCGCTGGTGGCGGCGCTGCCCGCCGCTCACCGGCTCGCCTCGCGTACGGCCATCTCCATTGGCGAGTTACGCGACGACGCGTTCATCATCTCGCCGCGCGAGGCGTCCCCTTTCATCTACAACACGATTACGGAGCACTGCCGGCAGGCGGGCTTTGCGCCGCGCGTGCGGCTGGAGACAAACTTCCAGCAGACGATCGTGAACCTCGTGGGCCAGCGGCTTGGCGTGGCGTTGGTGCACAGTTCGATGCGCAGTACCCGGGCAGAGAACGTGCAGTTCGTGCCGCTGCTGCACGCGCCGCACATCGATGTCGCGCTCGTATGGAATGCAAAGAGCAGCAACCCGTGTGTGCCGCGCTTCGTGCAGACGGCACAGAACCTCGGACTGTTCGAGCCGTCCGACGCAGCGCTTCAGGCCTGTGCGTGAGGTATGGAGGCGATCTCGTGGTCACCGCGCCGCCCCTGCCTCGGTGGCGGCGCGTGCGCGGCGGACCGACGACTAAGAGACGATAGCGCAGGCTTCGGCTTGGGTGAGCCGCGCCTTGATGGCCTGCGCCAGACGCGAGATACCCGTTTCGATTTGCGAGGGCGTTGCGGTGGTAAACGTCAGCCGCATCGTGTTCGAGCGTGGCGCCACGGCGTGGAACGACGCGCCCGGAATGAACGCCACGCCGCGCGCCAGCGCGTCTTCGAAAAGACTCGCGCTGTCGATGCCCGCCGGCAACGTCACCCAGAGGAACATGCCGCCGCTCGGGCGCGTCCATGACACGCCTTCGGGCATATGTTCGGCGAGGCACCCGAGCATGAGCGCACACTGCGCGCGGTAACGCAGGCGGATCGCTTCGAGGTGCGCGTCGTATTCGCCATCGATCAACAGGGCGTGTGCGAGCCGTTGGGTAATGCCGGTCGTGTGCAGATCGCTCGCCTGCTTCGCTTGCAGCAGCTTGGTCAGAAGTTCGTCCGGTGCGACGACGTAGCCCACGCGCAGACCGGGCGCGATCACCTTCGAGAACGAGCCGAGATGCACGACATTGTCCGGGGCCATCGAGAGCAGTGACGGCGGCGTGGCGCCGCTGTACACGAGCTCGCCATACGGGTCGTCTTCGACGAGCAGCAAACCGTTGCGAGCCGCCTTCGAGACCAGCGCGATGCGGCGCTCGAGGGCGAGCGTGCGTCCCGTGGGATTTTGAAAGTTCGGCTGGGTGTAGAGCAGCCGTGCGCAGCGCATTGATGCATCGGACATGCGCTCGGGCACGAGGCCTGCGGCGTCCGCCGGGACTTCTTCAAAAGTGGGTTCGTATTGTGCCAAAGCCTGCACGGCGCCCAGATAAGTCGGCGTCTCGATCAAGACCCGCGAGCCCGGGTCGACGAGTACGCGCGCGACCAGATCCAGCGCCTGCTGGGACCCGGTCGTGACCAGCAACTGCGAAGAGTGCACCGCCGCTCCCTGACGTGTCAGGCGTGCCGCAATCGCTTCGCGCAGTGGCAGATACCCTTCCGAGGGGCCGTATTGCAGCGCCGAGACGGCGTCGCGCCGCAAAATGCGATCCATTGCCGCGTGCAGCCGCTCGACAGGCAGCGCGTAGGGCGACGGAAGCCCGCCTGCGAATGAGATGATGTCAGGCCGCTCGGCGACCTTGAGAAGTTCACGCAGCGCCGACGGCTGCATGCGTTGCGCGCGTGCCGCGAGTTGCCAGCGACCGGCGGGCGGGAGATGTCTGTCCATGGAGCGGTCCGTGACGAAGCGAAGAAGAGAGCCCCCGCGTAGCGATTTTCTGCAACCGGCTGCAACACGCCTGGGTGTGCAACGGTACGCGGGGGCGAGAGGTCATCGATGACGCAGACGCTGTGCTCAGGCGCCGTTGAACATCTTGCGCAGATTGTCCATCGCCATTTTCAGAAAACCGACGGCGAACGCGTCGAACGCCGGCTGGTCCTTCGGATTGCCCGAGCGCGCTTCGCCCACGATGCGATAAGTGGCGGTACACGCCTTGTCCCCGCGCGGCACGACCTCCATCGACGCCCACATGTTGCCGATGTCGAACGTGGTGTAGATCAGCGTCCAGCTCATCGTCATTGCGTCGTCGTCGCGCGTATTGAGTTGCTCGACGACGAGATCGCCGCCGGTGAAGTGCTTGTGGCGCAGCGAGCGCGGGCCGGTCGCGGTGCCGGTCATCTGGATGTACTCGAGCCCGGTGACGAAACGGTTGTAGCCGTCGAAGCGCCCGACGATGTTCCAGACGTCGCGCGCCGAGGCGTTGAGCTCGGCGACCCCGGCGTGAACGGTCGTATTCAGGTTGTGGATCAACGTATCGGGTTGCAGTTCGGTGCGGACTTTTTGCAGCATGATGAACTCCTCGATGGACAACATTGGAAAAATGACTGCGCAACTACAGGGTCGTGCAAATGCATGATTCGGGGCCGGAGATTCGGGATTCGCTCGGCGCTCAGGCCACCGAAGCCGCTTCTATCGCCGCATCCATCGCCGCTTCCGTCTCGCGCTCGTTGCACGGGGTACCGCCACCCGTTGGCGCGGGCAGGAATCCGCTATCGATGAGATAGCGGAAGTGCTGGGCGAGCAGTTCGGCATCCTTGCGCGGATAGGGCAGGTCGAGACGCGCCAGCGCATGGGCGGTCTGCCGATGCGCGATGCGCGCCATGTCGCCGATGTCTTCCTGGCTGTCGTCCAGATAAAACGCGACCACGTCGAACAGCGCGTTGCTCTCGTCGATCGACGTGAGCCGGTTGCGCCAGTCGGCGGGCTCTTCGAGCGCGAGCGAGTAGCCGCACTGCGCGAGCGCGCCGAGGTAGTCTTCCCACGTCAGCGGCTGCGGATTCTGGAGATGGAAAATGCGCAAGTCACGCTGCGGGTCGGTCGTGCAGCGCACGATGGCACGTGCCAGGAAGTCGACCGGCGTGAAATCGAAGTCCGTGTCGCCGGCGGGCGCCGCACCCAGTTGCAGCGATCCCTTGACCAGGAGCAGGATCCGGTTTCGCGTCGGTTGGCACAGACCGGTCGCCGCGACACCCGTGATGTTGCCGGGTCGCAGGATCGTCGCGTCGATGCCTCGTTCCGCGGCTTCCCACACGAGATGTTCGGCGACCCACTTCGTCACGTTGTAGCCGTTGTTCACGAAGGCGGGCGCATGGCGGGCGGGACCTTGCTCCAGCACGTGTCCGTCGGCATCGACGGCACTCGCCGCAGATAGCGTCGAGACGAAGTGCATCGACTTGTTACGGAACTCGCACGCCAGACGCAGCAGTTCCAGCGTCGCGCCGACATTGGCGTCATAGAGGTACGGATAGTCGTAGACGTGGTTGACATGCGCGCCGTTGTGGTAGATCGCGTCGATGTCGCGAGCGAGGGCGCGCCATGTTTGCGGCGACAACCCGAGCCGCGGCTGCGCCAGATCGCCAAGCACGACTTTCAGGCGGGGATGACCGGCAAGCGCTGCCAGCCCGTTGGCCTGAAGCGCCTGCGCGAGACGCGCTTCGCCCTCTTTTTGCGTGGCCGCACGGACCAGACAATGCACGGTGGCCGACGTCTGCGCAATCAGCTCGGCGGCGATGAATGTGCCAAGAAAGCCGTTCGCCCCGGTGAGAAGCACTGCGCGCGCACCGTTTGCCGCCGGACGCAGGCCGTCGACCGGGCGCACGTCCTCGGGCAGCACCATGTCGTCGAAGACGCGCTGCGGGATTCGCTCGCCTTTGTTCACATCGTCGTTCGCCAGCAGCGAAGCCAGCGCGGCGATGGTTGGCCGCTCCATGAAGCGCGCAAGCGGCGCGTTGCCGCCGAACTCTTTCTTGACGGCAAGCATCAGTCGCGAGACGAGCAACGAATGGCCGCCGAGATTGAAGAACGAGTCGTCCTTGCCGATCTCGAACGGTTCGAGGTCCAGCAACCGTGCCCACAGCGCCCGCAGGTTCGTCTCCGTCTCGGTCAGCGGTTCGAACGCCCTGGCTTCGTCAGGCGAGGCACGCTGGACCGAAAGGCGCGAAAGGGCGCCCCGGTCGATCTTGCCGTTGTTGGTGGCAGGAAGGGCGTCGAGCACCACGATCTCGTACGGGACCATGTAGTCGGGCAAGCGCGCCACGAGCAGATCGCGCAGTGCATCGCCGGTCGCACCGTTCGTCAATGGCCGGGCAACGAAACCGCGAATGCGCTTGCGCTCATCCACCACGCAGGCGCACTGACCGAAGAACCCGGTGGCCAGCGCGGTGGACTCGATCTCGCCAAGTTCGACGCGGAACCCGCGAATCTTGACCTGTGCATCGCGCCGCCCGACGAAGTGCAGCCAACCTTCGTCATCCCATTGCACGATGTCGCCCGTGCGATAGAGTTTTTCGTCATGCGCGCGTGGCCATTCGCCCTGACGTTGCGCAAACGGATTCGGGACGAAACTGCGCTCGGTCAGATCCGGGCGGTGCAGGTAGCCATCCGCCACGCCGGCGCCCGCAACGCACAATTCGCCCGGTTCCCCCGTGAGCGCAGGTTGGCCGGTCTCCGTGAGGACGTAGCAGCGCACGTTCGCCATCGGGCGGCCGATCAGCCGGTTGCTGTCGCCTGCCGTCAGACGCGCGATGCTCACGAGCACGGTGCATTCGGCTGGCCCGAAGATGTTGTGGAATGCCCGACCCTGGCTCCAG
The DNA here is from genome assembly GCF_000934605.2 of Pandoraea vervacti. Taxonomy (NCBI): domain Bacteria; kingdom Pseudomonadati; phylum Pseudomonadota; class Betaproteobacteria; order Burkholderiales; family Burkholderiaceae; genus Pandoraea; species Pandoraea vervacti. The sequence goes on from NZ_CP010897.2 coordinate 1,221,014, forward strand.
CGCGCGATCGTCTCCGGAAAACACACGTCGCCGCCGGTCAGCAGATGTCGCAGTGCAGGCCATTGCGCGTCGGGCATCACGCCCAGCAGCGCGGGCGGGAGGAACGCGTGAGTGACGGCTTCGCGCTCGATCAGCGCGCTCAGGTCGTCAAGCGCATGGCGCTGCGCTTCGGTCGGGATCACCAGTGCTGCGCCGGCGAGAAACGTCGGGAAGATGTCGAGCAGCGAGACGTCGAACGCCACCGTACAAAACTGCAACGCGCGCGAGCTCGCGTCCATGCCGATGTAGTCACGATACCAATGGCAGAAGTGCACGATGTTGCGGTGCGTGAGCATGACGCCCTTGGGCGTCCCTGTGGAGCCCGAAGTGAAGATCGTGATGGCGCAGCGGCTCGCACGATCGGCAAAGCGCTCCACCGGCCACGCGCTCACACCGATGGCGATGTCCGCCACATCGAGCGAGCGCAGACGAATGATCCTGACATCGAGCCCGTCGAGCGCACTCGCGTCGAAATCGTCGTCGGTGATCAGGCAGGCCGCGTGACTCTGCTCCACGATCTGGCGCACGCGCTCCGGCGGGAACGACGGGTCGAGCGGTGCATACGCCGCCCCTGCGCCGATGGCCCCGAGAATGGCCGTGTACAGCAGACGCGACTTCGGCAGTCGCACCGCAACCACCTGGGGCGATCCATCGTCGGTCAGCACGTTTGGCAGCAAGGCGGCCAGTTCGTCGGCGAGCTTCATCGAGGCCGCGACGAACGTTCGGTAATCGACATCGCCGTGCGCGTCGCGCAAGGCGATGGCCGTGGGGGTCGCGAGCGCACGGCGCGACACCATTTCCGGCAGCGACGGCTCCAGCGCAAACGTACGCGCCGTGTCGTTGCTGGCGTGCCAGCCCGAGAGGTCATGCAGGTCCAGCTCGATGCTGCCCGGCGCGCCCGCAGCATGGGCTGCGAGGGCTGAGAGGGCTGAGATGGGGCGTGCGGCGAGCGATTCGGGTGTGAGGACGTCGCGCCCGAGCTGACTGACGATGTCGATGAGCATCGTTTCGGCTTCGGCATCGATTTGCGCGACGAGATCGGCGCCGCAACGCGGGCTGTCGAACGTGCAATCGACGGTGGCGACGTCGACGATGCCGCGTGGGCCCGGCCACTGCCACGAGAGCGTGGCGCCGGGCGGCGGGAAGGCTGGCGAGCGCGCCCGGAAAGTCAGCACCTGCGAGGCGTTGCAGGCGATTTCGTCCGCAATACTGTCGTGCTCCGCGTTGCGATCGGCGCAGTCGATGCGCCATTCCACGGACACCGGCGCAGCGCCCGCCTCGGGAACGACAACGCCCAGTTGGGCCGCCATCTCGGCGAGTGGTCCGCCCGAGCGTGTCAGTGGAACGACATCGTGGCCCATGTCGTGAAGGGCAGCGAACAGACGTGCCCCGAGACGGTTATCGCCTGCAATGGCGAAGGAAATCGCTCTCATGACGCGTTCCTCACAGGTACTGCGCGACAGCCGCGCGAGTGGGTTCGTGATCGAGCAGCCCCGCCATCTTCAGGAATTTGCGAATATTGACGATCATCGGGTGCTGGTTCGTGATGGGGTAGGCGCCGACCATGTCGTTTGCGATCTGCTCGCGGGTGGCCGCCGGCAGGTCGAGCGTGCCGATCAGGCGGCGATCGAACTCGAGCTGAAGCTCGTTGGTGAGGTATTCGCGCAGGAAGAACGGCAATCCGCGCCCCAGTTCCACGCGCGCCGTCTCGTCGATTTCAGACCAGTAGAGCTTGACCAGATTGATCCAGAAGACCGAGTGGCGGCCTTCGTCGGCGAGGTGGTCTGCCATGACCCCCTTGACCGAGCGCTTGAGCGTGTTGTCGCGCGAGAACGCGGCGACCTCGGCTGTCACGGTGTTCTCCGAGATGGCGACGCCCAGCAGCTCCATGCCGGCGGCATATTGCGGCGGCACGTATTCCATCGCGCGCGGAATCGCGCGCGAGAGCTCGATTTCCCGGTTCTGTTCGATGGGGCCGATGCCGGTGCTGCGCTCGACCTGGTCGAGATAGTCCATGGCCACGTACGCGTGGTAATTCTCGTCGATGACGACCGACATGGCGTCGCTGCGGCACGCGAACGGAAACTCGAAAGGAAAGCGCGACTTGGCGATGGCCAGCGCCGTGCGGTTGACGATTTCCGTCTCGAAGATGATGACGTCGTTGATGTACTTGTAAAAGCTCTGGAGCAGGATGTAGTCCTGCACCTCGCGACCCGCGTCGATCACCGCGGGATGGGCGTACAACGGTTGTCGCTCCACGGGGTAGTAGTTCAGATCGTCGTCTTCGACGATACGGCGCGGGCGCGAGCGGATCGTGGCGCGTTGTTCCCATTGGTCAGCATGACTGACGTAACTCTGCAATGACATGGCGTTGCCTCGGAAGATGGGGGGGCGGCGAAGCGCATTCGACCGGTGTCGGTCGGCACACGAAAAGGGGCGCGGCGGGGTGTCCGGCAGGCGATGTCTGGCGCATCGCTTGAGCCGTGACGTCCCGCTCTGGCGGGTTGCGGCGCCCCGCGCGACGCGTGCGCGTCAGGCGGCGACCGCTTCCTTTTGCGTGGCCACGATGTGCTCATGCAGCCCGTCCCACAGACGCAGGCGTTCGTCGATGGCGCGCAGCCCGGCTTCCAGCGCTTCGACGAGCAGGCGTTCGTCGTTGTGTGCGGCTTCGACGATCATGGCGCGCGCCGCCGGGCCGTGTTCGCCGGAGTCGACTTCGATGTGACGTTCGAGATAGAACGTGAGCAGCGGCACGCTCTTCGGATCGATCTGCCAGCCGTCGAGCAGCGTGCGGAACATGTCGGGGATGACGTTCTCCCGGCCATAGAAGAAGTTGCCGAGCACCTGGTGCGTCTTGCCTTCGTAGCAGGTCGCGAACGTGGAATTGACGAAGCGAAGCACGGGGGCTGGGGCTTCGACGGCGGCAAGCGCCGCACTCACGCTGTGGCCGGCGACCAGCAGGTCGATGAGCTTTTCGATCTGACGCGTGTCGGCGCCCACATCGCGCATCGCGGCAAGATACAGATCGAAGTGGCTCATCGGACCTTGCGGCGTCTCGTCGCATTCCTCGCCGAGCACGATCTCGTTGATGAGGCGGGCCGCGTGAATGTTGCGCGGCGCGATCCACGGCAATGTGATCGTGGTGAGGTCGGCCTGAAGCCGCTTGACCAGCGACATGAAATCCCAGACCGCGAAGACATGCCATTCCATGAATGTCTGCAAGCCCTGCATCGATTCGATGGAGTGGAAAACGGGATGATGTGCAAGCGTCGCGTGATGTTCCTTGATCTGACGTTCGAGATGTTCGATCTTGTCCACGATAGGCATCCTTGTGATGGCGAAATGAAAATCAACCTGTGCGAGGGGGAATGCGGCGCGACTTTCGCATCGTCGCTCACAGGGATCAGCAAGTTCGATGCCAGCGTCTCGAGACACAAGAATCTCGATGATGGCGGGGATTTTTCACGCGCCAACGCCCGTACAGGGCGCTGACACCTGTACAACTAATGGACAGGTGTGCGCGCGGGTGTCGCGAGGCAGGGGCGGTGGAGGCGGGAAGGAGGGGCGGAGGGGCGGAGGGAAGGAGGGGAAGGAGGGCGCGCCAACCGTTGGACGCTGGCGCCCCGTTTTCTTTCAGGCAGCGCTCTCGCGCCTGCCGCCCAGGCGCGATGCGAGCAGGAGCAACGTGCCGCTCACCGCCATCGACACTACGCCCATCGCCATGCCCTGACCGATGGACCCCTGTTCGAACTGACGCCACACGAAGATCGAAACGGTCTGCACACCGCTCGGCGCGAGCAGCAGCGACGTGACCAGTTCGCGTGAGGCGATGGCGAACACGATCATCAGCGACGCGCCGAGTGCCGGCATGACCAGCGGTAACGTGATGCGTCGAAGCACCACGCCCGTTGGCGCGCCATGCACACGCGCAGCAGCTTCGAGCGATGTCGCCATCTGACGCAATGCCGCGCTCGTGTAGCGCACCGGATACGGTAGCAGCAGGCAGCTGTACGAGAGCAGCAGGATGCCCCACGTGTTGTAGGGCGTTACCGGCCAGAACGGCAGGTTCCACGCCAGGATCAACCCCACGCCGACGACAATGCCGGGCAAGGCGTGCGGCAGCAGCGACAGCCCGTCGATCAGCACACGGGCGCGCATCGTGGACTTCACGACGCACCACGCGCACAGAAATCCCAGCACGCCGGTCACGAGCGACGTGCCCAGCGCCAGCGACAGGCTCGTCACCAACGCTTCGAGTCCTTCCGCCCCCTGACCCAGCAACGCAGTGAAATGCGCCGTCGTCAGGTTCGCGAGCGACAGGCCGCCCGAGAGCGTGCCCGACAATGCCGTGGCGAGAATCGAGAATAGGGGCGCGACCGTTGCCAGTAGCGCCACGCCCGCGAAGCCGACGATGACGGGCGCTTTCCATGGTCCGAGGGTACGCGGCGGCGAAGCGACGGGCTTGCCCGTCTGCGTCTCGAAATCCTTGCCCGCCGCGAGTCTGTGCTGCAACACGAAGGCGAGCAGGGCAAGCACGGCCAGCACCACGGACAGTATCGACGCGCCGGGCAGATCGATCGGCCAATCGGCGAAGCGGCCTTCAATCGCGGTCACGAGGACGGTAAAACCGGCGCGTGCGCCGAGTGCGGCAGGCGCGCCGAACTCTTCGATCGCCATCGTGAAGGCCAGCAGCAGACTCGCTGCAAACGCGGGCAGCGCAAGCGGCAGCGTCACACGGGCGAATGCACGCCATGCCGAGGCCCCGTGAATACGGGCGACGTCTGCGAGCCGCGAGCCGGTCGTCGCCAGCGCACGCGACACCGCGAAGTAGACGACGGGGAAGATGTTGAGCGTCATCACGAAGACGAGGCCCGGCAACGAAAACAGAAACGCGCCGGCGTCCATTCCGGTGAGCTGCTGGGCGTAGCCGCCGGTTTGCAGCAACAGCATCCAACCCAGCGCCGCGAGGTAGGGCGGCACGAGAAACGGCAGCAGGAAGCACAGATCCCAGAGCCGTGCGCCCGGCACGTGAAACAGGCCGCGGATCGCACCGAGCGCACCGCCTACCAGCGCGGTGCCGAACGCCACCGCCAGCCCCAGACCCAGCGTGTTCGTGACGAGCGGTAGCGTGTCGTCATGCGACAGCGTCGGCCACACTGCGGCGAAGGGCTCGGCGAACGACCCCTGCGCGAGATGCGGGAACACGGCTTGCAACAGCACGAACGCGACCGGCAGCGCCACCACGACGGCGAGCGCTGCGACGCTCGCCGTGGAGAGTCCTCGGAGCGAATTCACCGTGATTGCGCAGCGTTGAGCCGGGAAAACCGTGCGAGCACTTCGGCGCGTGAAGCGCCTGAGGACTGGGCGTCGCCTTGCGGCAGCAGACGCAGGTCCTTGAACGACGCGCGCTTGATGGCGATGTCTTCACGCGCCGGAATCAGCCACGCTTGTGCGACCAACTGCTGACCCTCTTCGGAGAGCACGTAATCGATGAACTGACGCGCCTCGTTCTGCTGCTTCGACGTGTTGAGAATCATCATCGGGCGCGGTGCGATGACCGTGCCGCTGGTCGGAAAGATCACCTTGACGGCTTCGCCCTGCGCCGCCGCCGCGTAGGCGACGTAGTCGACCGCGCCGAACACGGCGGCCTTCGCGCCTTGGAGCACCGGGTTGAGCGCCTGCGCATTCGGCCCGGAGACGACCATGCCGTTGTGCTTCAGGTCGTCGAAGAGCTTCCACGCTTCGTCGCCCAGACGCGCCTGCAGGCCGAGCAGCAGATCGGCGGACGCACCGGACAGGGCCGGGTCGGGCATCGTCACGAGGTTGCGATATGCGGGCCGGGTCAGGTCGCGCCAGTCGTGGGGTTCGGGCGTGCCCGAGCGCGCGTTCCAGACGATACCGAGGGCAGAGAGGCCCTGCGCGACGTAATGCGTCGTTTTGAACGGTGCCGGAACGCGCGAGGCATTGGCGCTCTGGAACGGCGCGAGCCAGCCGCGCTTTTCGAGATCCTGCGCGGTGTCCCACGAGGCCGAGATCAGCACGTCAGCACGCGGATTGGCTTGTTCGGCTTCGATACGTGCCATCACCTTGCCGGTCGTGGCCTGAAAGACATCGACCTTGATGCCGGTCTTCTTTTCGAAACCCGCAGCGAGCTTCTTGCTCAGGTTGCCGGGGCCGGCGGTATACACGGTCAGCGCATGCGCAGGTTGCGCGCCGACACTAGCAGCAAAGGCCATGGTGAGTGTCGCGATAATTTTGCGGTGGAGCATTATGGGCTACCTCGTAATACGTTTGTCAACGCGCCCGTGGGCGAGGATCACGATCTGGTCGGCCAGCGCTTCAGCTTCGTCGCGGTCATGCGTGACATAGACGGCGGTGGTGCCAAGGCGGCAGAGCAGCGCGCCGATGTCGGCGCACAGTCGTGTGCGCAGATCGCGGTCGAGGTTGGATAGCGGTTCGTCGAACAGCAGCAAGCGCGGCGCCGAGACGATAGCGCGCGCGAGTGCCACGCGTTGCTGCTGTCCACCGGACAGCGCTTGGGGACGGCGTGCGCCGAGTCCGGCAAGTCCGACGAGCGAAAGCGCGTCTTCGACACGCGCGGTGCGCTCGGTACGTTTGACGCCGCGCATTTCCAGCGGGAAGGCCACGTTGGCCGCAACGCTCATGTGCGGCCACAGCGCGTAGTCCTGAAAGACCATGCCGAGCGAGCGCCGCTCGGGGGCGTGGCACTCGGTGGCGCTGGCGACAACGGTGTCGTCGAAACGGATTTCGCCGCCCGTTGGCGCGAGCAGGCCGGCGAGCAGCTTGAGCAGTGTGCTTTTGCCACAGCCGGAGGGCCCAAGCAGGGCGGTCGTGGTGCCGGCCGGCACATCGAGGTCGATGCCGTCGAGCACGCGCGCTGCACCGAACGTCTGGTGCAGCGCGCGCAGCGACACGGACACGCCCCGGCGTGACGGCGCGGCGCCGCCTTGCAAAGCGCGGGTGTCGCTCGTCATCAGAATGTGTGCTTGATGCCGGCCATCGTGCCGAACTGGTTCTTGCCCGCCACCACGTTGGTGCCGAAACCGTTCAGACCGAGATCGGAGCCGTTGCGGTTCACCACGTAGCCCAGATTGACGTAGACGTCCGTACGCTTGGAGAAGTTGTAGTCGGCGCTGACCTGGAACGACAGCGGATCGCGGTTCGTGCCGTAGAAGTCCTGATACATGGCGGTCGTCGACAGATCGAGGGCCGGCAGAGCATGCCACGTGGCGCCGACCCAGTAGTAGCTCGACGCCTCCACCGGTGTCTTGTTGAGCGCCGACAAGTGGATGGCCTTGGCGTTGAGATAGCGATAACCAACATACAGATCGACGCTTGACAGCGAGTACTGCACTGCGGCGGCGATGCGGCGGTCCATGTTGCCTTCGTAGCCGCCGACCTTCGAGGTCATGGCGGCGTTCGGCAGCGTCGAGCCACCGTTCTTCTGGTCGTACGCGATGACGAACGACAGCGGACCGTTGGCGTAGCGGATACCCGCGTCGACGACCTGCGCACGGCGGTTGTCGCCCGGTGTGGTGCTGGCCGCGCCGAAGCTCACGTCGTCATACCCTTTCGAGTACTGCACCATGCCTTCGAAATCGCCCAGTCTGGCGGTGTAACGGAAGCTGTTGTCCAGACGATCGGAGAACGCCGTGTCCTGCATCTTGATGGCGTAGACGGCGTTGTTGAGCGGGTTGAACTTGCTGACCCAGTCAAGGAACACGCCCCCCTGACGACCGATGGTGAAGGCCCCGACGGACTGGTTCGACAGGCCGACGTAGGCCAGCCGACCGAACTCCCGGCCGCCCTGAAGCGATTGACCGTTACCGAGGTTGAAGCCGTTTTCGAGCAGGAAGAAGGCCTTGTTGCCGCCGCCGAGGTCTTCGCTACCCTTGATGCCCCAGCGCGAACCGGCGAGGTTGCCCGAGGTGAAGCGCGTGAGGTTGACGGTATTGCCGGCGGCGTTCTTGTCGGCATTGGTGAGGAATTCGACGCCCGAGTCGATCAGCCCGTAGAGCTGAACGTTTGACTGGGCCAGAGCGGGCGTGGGCAGGCTGCTGGCGAACGCCAGACAGCACCCGGCCGCCGCGATGCGGAGGTTGGGTTTCATGACAAGGTCCTCTTTGGGATTCAATTGAGCCGCCAATGTAAGCGGCCAACATGTCGCGAACATGACAATGTGTCGCTATCCGAAAGCTGTCCGAAAGCTGTTCGAAAGCGACCTTGCAAAGGAAAACGGCCGACACGGGGGTGTCGGCCGCAAGCCTTGAGTGAAGCGCCGGGGTGACCTTAGCTCGATGCGACGGCCGGCAACGTTATCGTGAATCTCGCGCCGCCCAGCGGTGACGTCTCGACGCCGACGCGCCCGCCATGGAGCAGCGCGATGCGGCGAACGATGGCCAGCCCCAGCCCGAAGCCGCCCGTCGCGCGATTGCGGCTGCTGTCGAGCCGGTGGAACGGCTCGAAAATGCGGGCGCGCTCCGGTGCCGGCACGCCTTCTCCGTCGTCGTCCACGTAAATCGTGATCTCACCGTTTTCGCCAACCTTCGCGCCGCACACGATGCGCCGGGTCGTATGCCGCATCGCATTGTTCAACAGGTTCTGCACCGCGCGAGCGAGCAGTTTCGGTTCCACTTCGATGCGATCGGCCCCCGGCTCCGCCGAGATGTCGAGCGCGATCGAGCGGGTGGCGAGAACCTCCGTGCAGTTCGCCGCCAGGCTATCGAACATCAGACGCAGCGACACCGCCTGACGCGTCGGCGGCGCCGCGATCTGGTCAAGACGTGCCAGCGACAGCAACTCGGTGACCAGTTCGTCCAACTCGCGAATATCGCCCTTCAGGGCGTTGATCCGGTCGTCTGCATCGGCGGCTTCACGCCGTTGCTGCAAGATCTCAAGCCCGAAATCCAGCCGCGCAATCGGCGTTCGCAGTTCGTGCGACACCGCATTGATCATGTCTTTTTGTGCCTTGATGGAACGCTCGATCCGGTCGGCCATCGTGTTGAATACGCGCGCGAGCGCCGTCAGGTTCGAGAAGCGCGACACCTTCGCTCGCGAACTGAAATCGCCTTCGCCGAAGCGGATCGCCGCACGGTTGAGCGACTTCAGGTCGGACCAGTACCAGCGTACCCACGTGAGCACCGCGATCAGCATGAGCAACGCGACCACCGAGTACGCGAGGTAGTTGATCTGCTTCATGCTCAGATCGGTGCCGTTCTCGGACGTCAGCACCCACTGCGAATCGCGCAGGCGCATGGCGTAGTGCTCGCCATCGGTGCCGTTCGCGATTGGCAGACCGGCCTCGAGTTCCTGGCGCAGGTACTCGCGCACGACCGGAAAGTCCTTGAGCGGGCGCATTTCAATCTTGTCCGGCGTCTTCGCTGCAAACTCCGCGACGAACTTGGGCCATTCCGATTCGGGCAGGGTGGAGAGTTTTTCATTGATGAGCCACGCATAGCCGGCCAGTTGCATCTGGGCCGACCGGTTCATCGTGTCGAAAAACAGATGGCCGAACGTGTAGGTGATGATCAGAATCGATGCGACGACGGAAACGCCGACCAGCGCATACAGCTTCAAAAGCACGCGAAACATGCGTTAATTCTCCCAGGCCGACGGACTGAACAGATATCCCCGGCCCCAAACGGTCTTGATGCGCTGCGGCTCGCCGTCCGTGTCTTCGAAGCGCTTGCGCAACCGGTAGATGCCCACGTCCACCGTGCGGTCGATGCCGTCGAACTCGATGCCGCGCAACTGCTGAAGAATCTCGTCGCGTGTCACGACCCGCCCCGCGCCGCGCGCCAGAATCAACAGCAGGCTGAATTCGTTGGACTTGAGCTCGACGGCCGCGCCGCGCCAAAACACCATGCGATCGCGCGGCACGATGCGCAACTGGCCGAACGCCAGCCCGTCGTCGCTCTCGACTTCCACGTCGGCCACGGGGGCGGCGCGCCGCAACAGCGCCCGCAGGCGGGCCAGCAGCAAACGCGGCTCGACCGGCTTCACGACGTAATCGTCCGCGCCAACTTCCAGTCCTGCCACCTGATCGTAAGTGTCCTCGCGCGCCGTGAGGATGAGAATCGGCGTGGCGCTCACCGCGCGCAACTGGCGGCAGATTTCCATGCCGTCCATGCCCGGCAGCATCAGATCGAGGACCACGATGTCCGGGCAGAAGCCGCGAAAGCGCTCCAGGGCGCGCGAACCGTCGCTCACCACCATCACTTCGAAGCGGTAAGCGTGCAGATATTCGGTGACGAGCGCGGCCAGACGCGCATCGTCCTCGACCAGCAAGACACGGTACATGGCCGTTGTTCCTTTTCGTGTTGTGCTGTGCCGCGCCATCCGGCGGCACTCCCGTGACGCGCATTTTACTGCCCTGAAGGCCCGCCGGGCGGGCGTTTCAAACCTGCGAACAAATGAAAACATTTGTTCACAACTCTCCTAAATCGGATAACAGCCAGCCGTCGCCGTCTTGCCTACTATGCGATCACATCGCGATCCGTGCGTCGATCGCGATGTCCCAATCATCGTCATTTAATGGATTTCGTAGGAGTGCCATGAAACGCCGTCTCGCCAGCCCCATCCGTCGCCTTCGCGCTCAACGAGGCCTTCGCACGCCTGGCCATTTGCACCGCCTTGCGGCAGCCGGTGCGGCGGGACTGCTGTTGGCCGGCGTCGCGTCGCCTGCCGGTGCTGTCGAGCCTGCACGCTACAGCGGCATTCAGCAGGACCAGAGCTTGCCGACGAACGCGTCGGAAAGCGGTTACGAATTCACCATTGGCGGCGGCGTCGGCTACTCGCCGCGCTACATGGGCAGCGACGAGTACCGCGCGACACCCGCGCTGAACCTCGCGCTGCAAACGCCGTTCGGCGTGTTCGTCGGGCTAGGGGGTATCGGCTATCGCCTGACGCTGCCGGCCGGATTCTTCCTGTCCGCTGCACTCTCCTACGACGACGGTCGCAAGGAAGACCCCAAGGGCCTCGATTCCGGCTCGAAAAAGCTGCGTGGCATGGGGGATATCAAGGGCTCGCTGTTCACGACGCTGCAAGCCGGTTATGCCATCGGCGATATCGCGGTCGTGAGCGTGGCGACCGATATCCCGCTCACGAACCGGGATCGCGGCAACGTCTATCGATTTGCGGTGGATGGCATCGTCTACAAGTCGGCCGCCGACTCGGTGGGTGTGGGCGCGGCCGCGCACTTCGCCAGCGGGAAGTACGCGCAGACGTATTTCGGGGTGACGGCCAACCAGAGCCTGAACTCGGGTTTTGGGCAGTACTCGCCCGGCGGCGGTCTGTACGGCGTGAGCCTCACCGCGAACTGGACACACAAGTTCACCAAGCACTGGAGCACGACGGTCGCAGGCGGCGTGATGCGCTACACCGGCAACGCGTCGAAGAGTCCCATCGTTTTCAACAAGACCAACTATCAGGTCGCCGCGACGCTCGACTACACGTTCTGAGCCCGTCGTGGTGCTGTGCCATCTGGCATTGCGAGGCAAAAGCCATGCGAATTCTCGTCACCGGCAGTACCGGTTTTGTGGGCGGCGCCGTCGTCGCCCAACTCCTCAAGGACGGGTTCGGACCGTCATTGTTGCTGCTCGTGCGTGCGCGCACCAGCAGCGACGGGCTCGCGCGAGTGCGCGCGGCGATGGATCGCTTCCGGGTCGCGCCCGTGCATCGGCTCGCGCTCACCGAAGCGAACATCGTCTGTGGCGATCTCGCGCAGCCGCTCACGTTCGACGACGACCCGCGCATGCGCCGCGTCACGCACGTGATTCATGCGGCTGCGATTGCGAGTTTCTCCGCCCATCCGCAACTGGACACCGTCAACGTGACGGGCACGCTGGCGTTGGCGCGTGCGGTGGCCGCCTCGCCCGTGCTGGAGCGTTTCGTTCACGTGGGCACGGCGATGGCATGCGGCGACTCGCTGCACGGGCTGGTGCACGAGTCGCACGAACTTGCGCTGTCCGATCATCAGGTGGTGGCCTATACGGCGTCGAAGGCCGAGGCCGAGCGACGTTTGCGGCGGGAGTGGCCCGGTTTGCCGCTGGTCATCGCCCGCCCGTCGATCGTGGTCGGCCATACGCGCCTGGGCTGCGAGCCATCCGGCAGCATCTTCTGGATGTTCCGGATGGTGCAGTTGCTGGGCGCATTCACCTGCGGACTCGATGACCGGCTCGACGTGGTGCCGGTCGACTACTGCGCCGATGCGCTGATCGATCTTGCCTTCCTGCCGCACCTGCGCCACGACCTGTATCACGTGTCGGCCGGGGCGGGTAGCGCCAGGACCATTCGCGAGATCGAGGCGGCGCTGGCCAAAGCGCGCGGCGTCGCCCCGCTGGGCGAGCGCTTTCGCCATATCGGCGAAGCGGAGATCGATCGTCTGACACCGGCGCTGGCGCGTCAGATAGGACATGGCAACAGTCGGCTGATGGCCAAGGCGCTGCGTCGCTATGGCGCGTTTGCGGCGCTCGACTACGTATTCGACAACCGGCGTTTGCTCTCCGAGGGCACGCCCCCGCCGCCGCCCGTCACCGATTATCTGGAGGTGTGCGTGCGCTCGTCGGCGTCGACATCGGTGGCGGAACAGATGGCGTGGGATTTCAAATGAGACCGTAGGAGATCGGTCTGACGCGCCGGTCCGGTTCGCGGTGCGACGAGTGCCGTGCGGCGTACGATGGGGTCGCCGTCACGTGTCACCGCATGGCGGCCGGACCGGCGGCGTCCCCGGCGAAGCATTGTGCGAGAAAGCGCTCGGTGGGCCGGGACAGGGCGTCCGCATGCGGCACGAGCGCCGTGAGCAGGCGCTTGAGTCCGTGCGGCGGATCGATGCGCACCGTGGCAAGCGCGGCGTCTTCGTGACGCATCGACATCGCCGAGACGAAACCCACGCCCATGCCGGCGCGCACCGCTTCCTTGATACTCTCCACGCCTGCCAGTTCGAGCGCGATGCGCGGCTCCAGCCCCGATACGGAGAATGCACGCGCTACCAGTGCGCGCACGCCCGACCCCGGCTCGCGCATGATCAGCGCATAGCCGGCGATGGCTTGTAACGATGCCCCCTCAGGCTGCTGCGCGAGCGGATGATCGGCGCGGGCGATGGCGACGATCTCGTCGTCGCGCCACGGACGCACGGCGATCTCCGGCGCCAGCCCCGGCGGCACCGCCCCTTCGATGAACGCCACGTCGAGCCGGTCGAGTTGCGCCACGATCTCGCTGGTATTGCCGTCGACGATGTGCAGCGCCACAGCCGGATAGCGCTGATGGAATTCCGCGATGACGTAGGGCAGCAAATAGCTCGCCGGCGTAGTGCTCGCCCCGATGCGCAGCGCGCCGGTCTCCATTCCCCGCAGGCTGTCGCGCAGCGCCATCGCCTGCCGGTAGTCCTGACGCAGCTTGTTGGCATACACGGCGACTTGCTCGCCCACGGCCGTCAGTCGAATGCCGCGCCCGTCGCGACGGTACAGCGGCTCGCCGAACGACTCCTGCAACAGGCGCAATTGTCCCGAGACGGCGGGCTGCGACAGATGCAGCGCCTGCGCCGCGTGGCTGATGTTGCCCAGTTCAGCCACGGTGGCGAAAGTCAGTAATTGATCGGGCGTCATATCGTTCGATTCATCGGCTGCAGTGATGATTGTTCGTCATCATAGCCATTATTCCGATGTTTGTGGGGCGCTCAGACGATGCATGTGCGCCTGGGCTTACGCCTGAGGGGGCGAGGCGATGAGTGATTCGACGGCCTCCCAGGCCGGCGCATAGGCGCCTGTGCGGGTGCAGGCCAGCGCAGCAGCTGCGGCGGCACGCCGTAAATGCATTGACGTGGATGCGTCCGGCTCGCGCGACAGGCTGGCGAGCCAGCCGCCGATGGCGGCGTCTCCCGCGCCGACGGTGTCGGCCACCTCCACCCTGAAGGCGGGTTGCGTGAGTGTCGTGCCGTCGGGCGTGAGCAGTTGCATGCCACGCTCGCCGTCCGTGAGCAACACGCTTGCCTGCGGGGCGATGCGGCGGATCTCCTTGAGCGCATCGGCATCGGTGCGTTGCGGGTAGAGGCCGCGCAGGTCGTCCACAGACAACTTGAGCCACGTGGCGAGCTTTGCCATGCGGGCAAACGTGTCGACGTACTCGGGCCCCATCAGGTTGCGCAGATTGGGATCGAAGCTGATGCGTACGCCGCGGGCGTGCAATTGGTCTGCCAGGCCTAGCAGCGTGCTCGCGAGCGGCTCTCTGACGAGACTGATGCAGCCAAAGTGAGCGACACGCGCTGCGTCTTGCCAGCCGGCGGGCAATGCCGCCGGGTCGAACGCCAGATCGGCGGCGCCCGCACCGAGGAAGAAGTAGGCCGGTGGGTGAGAACGATGCACGACGGCGACGAGCGGCGGTGCATCAACGGCTTGCAGGTAGCGCTCGTCAAGGCCCGCCTCACGCGAGCGGGCGAGTAGTTCGGTACCGAACGGGGCGTGGGTGCTGATGGCGCCGCCATATCCGGTCGGTACGCCCATTGCCGCGCTCACGCGGGCGACGTTCCAGCACGCCCCGCCCGCGCGGCCCACCCAATGGCGACTGGCATGCTCCGGGCCAGCGGCGTCGTCCGGTACACGTATCAGATCGGTCAGCGCTTCGCCGAAGACAAGCAGGGCGGGCAATGCAGAGGGCGTGGGGGCTGTCGAGGATGTCGGGGATGCCGCGGATGACGTCGATGGCATGGCGAAATGACCGGGAAACGAAGGCCGTCAGCATACCTCCTTCCCCGATTTTCCCGCGCTTTCTCTCTATTTTTCTCTCCCTTTTCTTCCTAATTTCCTTCTCAATTTCCCGGCGTTTGGCGCCAAACGTTCAGTGGCTGCGGATGAGCAACGCCACACCGGCCGCCAGTACGACGAGGTTCACCGCTTTGACGAACTGCGCACGCGAGAGGCGCAATGTGATGTGCCTGCCGAGCCACATGCCGACGATCATCGCAGGCACGAGCGACAAGGCGGTGACGAGCATCGAAGCATTGGCGTAGACCCCCGCGAACAGGAACAACGCGGCGCGCGCCAGCGTGCTGAATCCGATCAGCGTTGCCTGCGTGACGCGCATGGCTTCGACACGCTCCAGGCGGCTGGTGAGATAGATGGCGAAGACGAAACCGCCGCTGCCGAACATCGCGCCGAACATGCCGCCCAGAACCCCGAACGGTACCGCCCACGCTTGCGAAAGACGCGACGTCGCGCGCGGTCCGATCAACGAAAACAAGGCATAGCCGCAGACGAACCAGGCGAGCGAGCGCAGCAGCACGTCCGGTTGCAGGTGCAACAACAGTGCGCCGCCGGCCAGACTGCCCGCGAGAATGGCGGGCAGCCGCCGCTTTAGTTCCCCCATATCGGCCGCACGGGCATTGCGCATGACATTGCCGGATGCCGCGCCGAAATCGAGCAGCGCGAGCATCGGCACAATCTGCGCGACCGGCATTGCATAGGCGAGGATCGGACTGGCGACGAGCGCCGTGCCGAAGCCTGCAATGCCGAAAATCACGTAGGCGACGACGAGCGCAGCGCTCATGAGCAGCCAGTGGCCCGGCGGGGGCAGGGCGGTGACAAAGGCGTCGGAGACAGAGGCGTCGGAGACAGAGACAACCACAGCGACAACCGCAGCGATACCTGCAGCGGCGAGGGGGGATTTGGGTAACGTCGAGAACATGATGATGGGCAGGCGATTCGCGATTTCGGCACGCGGGGTTTCCGTCAGCATAGGGCCGCGTGCCGGTGCGGCGCCAATATAGAATGTGGCGATGTTCGATCTCGAAACGGCATGGTCATGGTGTCCCTGCGGCAGTTGCGTTATTTCCTGGAGGTGGTCGATGCGGGCGGATTCAGCGCGGCGGCCGAGCGGCTGTTCGTCGCACAATCGGCACTGAGCCGTCAGATTTCGGAGCTTGAGCGCGAGCTTCAGGCCGTGCTGCTCGAACGCTCTTCCAAGGGTGTGACGCTCACCCCCGCCGGACGCACGTTCGTCGACGAGGCGCGGCGCGTGCTCACCGAGCTTGAGGGATCCGTGGCGCTCACGCGCAGCGTCGCGCGCGGCGAGCAGGGCACCGTGCGGCTTGCGCACTCGAGTTCGGTGCCGTTCGCCGGGGTATGGCCTGCGGCGTTGTACGTGCATCTGCAAACGCATCGCGGCGTGAGCGTCGATGTCTCGACGCTGTCCTCCGAGCAGCAACAGGACGACATCGAGGCGGGGCGCATCGACGTGGGGCTGGTGCGATTACCGGTGCTGCGTCCCGCACCGACGCTCGTATGCGAGACGATCTTGCGAGAGCGCCTGTTGTTGCTCGTACCGAAGGGGCATACGCTGGCGGGCGAGGGCTCGGTGAGCGTGGCCGCGCTGGCCTCGGTGCCGTTCGTATCGTTGCCGCACCGCGAGCGGGGCGGGTTGAGCTACCGCGTGGCACAACTGTGCCAGCAGCACGGCTTCTTTCCACGGGCCGCTGCGGCCACCTCGCGCAAAGCGACGCTCGTCAATCTGGTCGCCGCCGGGTTCGGTGTGGCGCTCGTGCCGCAGAGTCTGGCGGCGCTTGCCGGGCCGGACGTCTGCCGGGTCGATCTCGAGGACGCGGGCGCCGACAGCGAAGTCGCATTGCTGCGCCGCCGCGACGCGGGCGAGCTTGTCATTGCGCTTGCCGACGCCATGCGCCGCGCAGTAAGTCCGGCGTAAGCCTTGCGTGCGAGTGTGGCTGCACAAACGTCGAAAAGTGGCGCAGTAGGTCGGGAGCGCCGGCGCAGGCCGGAGAGCGGACCCGGCGGGGATGGGGCACGCGAGGAAACCCTCAAGTCCGCCGTTTTTTCTCCCGTTATACTTTTCGACACAGGCTCAAGACAGCCAACGTGTGGCGCAGACGTCTGCCCGGCGCATTACGTATCTGGCAGTTCCGGCGACCGTCCCGCCCTCGTCATAACAAGCAGATCAGAGATGCGAGGAGACTGACGATGGGGCTATTCACGCGCTCAAGGGGAGCCGCGCAGACCAACATCATGAGCGAGGTGGCCAACAGTGCAGGCACCCTCGGCGTGGAGTTGTGCGATATCGCAGGTAACGTCGACGAAATCGCGGTTCGGATCAAGCGTCAGGCCGAGGTATTCCAGGAGCTTCGACGCGCCGCTACCGACACCAGCGAGGGTAATCAACGCATTGCGAGCGCCGCGCGCGACGCCCGCGATGTGGCCGATCGCGCGAGCGCGGAAATCGCGGCCTCGCGCAGCACCGCAGACGCGTCGCTGGCGTCCATTCACGGGCTGGTCGAAGGGGTCTCCGGCATGGCCGACGAGATCTCGGGATTGCGCGAAGCGCTCGATCACGTGGGCAAAGTGGCCGAAGGGATTTCCGTCATCGCCCGGCAGACCAATCTACTTGCGCTCAATGCCGCCATCGAGGCTGCGCGTGCGGGTGTCGCCGGGCGCAGCTTCGCGGTCGTGGCGACCGAGGTGAAGCTTCTCGCGAGCAAGACGGCGGAAGCCACGCAGCAGATCGAGCACACGCTCGCCGCGCTGAGCGAGCGCACCGAGCGCCTCATGCGCGAGAGCAATGCCAACGTCGCGCGTGCCAACGACGCACGTGAAGGGACCCGTGCGATTGCGAGTGTGATCGAGACGGCAGGCAACGCGCTCGATACGTTCGACCGTCAGGCCGGGCAGATTGCGCAGGCGAGCGAAGCCATCGAAAACGAGTGCAGCACGCTCGCCGCCCACGTCGATGAGATGGCCGACGGCGTGACCCACTCCGCCGATCATGTCGAAAGCGCGCGCGAGCGCATCAACGGCTTGCTCTCGGTGTCGGAGCATTTGATCGGCCTGATCGCGGAGGCGGATGTCGAAACCGAGGACACGCCATTCATTCGCGCGGTGCGCCGCGCGGCCAAGCAGGTCGGGGAGAGCTTCGAGGCGGCGCTCGCGAAGGGCAAGATCAGTGAACAGGAATTGTTCGATCGTCGCTACGAACCGATTCCGGGATCGAATCCGCAACAGTTGATGGCGCGCTTCACGCGCTTCACCGACGAGACGTTGCCGGCGATCCAGGAACCGCTGCTCGACATGAACGAGCGCATCACCTTCTGCGCGGCGGTCGACGAAAACGGCTACTTGCCCACGCACAACCGAAAGTTCTCCCAAGCGCCCACCAACGACCCGGTCTGGAACGCCGCGCACTGCCGCAACCGGCGACTCTTCAACGACCGTACCGGCGCGGCGGCCGGGCGCAATACCAAGCCGCTGTTGCTCCAAACGTATCGCCGGGATATGGGGGGCGGGGAGTTCGTGGTGATGAAGGACGCCTCCGCACCGATTTATGTCAACGGACGTCACTGGGGCGGCTTCCGCATCGCTTATCGCGTGGCACGCTGAGCCGGTGTTGGTGGGCTTGGCCAGTTGCGACACCCTCACCGCCTGGGACGATCAACGCAAACGCGCCGCCAACCTTTCGGTCGGCGGCGCGTTTGCCGTGCGCTTGCGAGAACCGGAAACCCGGCCGTCGATCAATAGCCGTACCAGCGGCCGTGACGCCAGTATCCGCGGCCGTAGTAGCCGCCGTACGGACGGCCGTAATACACCGGGGGCGGGCCGTAATAGGCAGGGGCGGGCGCCACATAGACAGGCGGCGGGGCGACATAGACCGGGGGAGGCGGCGCCACGTAGACCGGCGCTGGCGCATAGACCGGTGCCGGTGCGATCAGCGGTACGCCAATACCGATCCCGACCGAGACGTGTGCCTGCGCCGTCCCGATCGCACCCGCGGCGAGCGCGATCCCGGCGATGGCAAGGGCGGCAAACTTGGTTTTCATGACATTTCTCCTGCGGACTTGGCAGCGTACTGATGACGGCGCCCGGACGGCACCATGCCGTTCGACTCGCCCGGTGCCCGCCGGCACCCTGATTCCTCAGATTCCTTAGCTTAACTTTACTGAAGTTCCGAAACGCGGTCCCGTCGCAATTGTTGCAAAGTATGCGCGGGCGGCCGGTGTGGGGAACGTTCGGGCGTAGAAAAGCGGCCGCCAAACGTGTAAATCAGGCCTCTATTCTATGAAGAATCAACGGTTTGCGCTGGTTTCGGTTGACATGATCCGGGGCGCTTCACGCCTCAGGACGCGTGACGGCGCGCGACACTTGTTACATTCATTTACATGACGCGTGCGTCGTGTGGTGGAAAAACAGCGGGCGAATGCCGCTTGTGCGGCACTCGCCCGTTGCCGGCATCCGGCGTACACCGAGTCGCGTACATCGAATCGTATACGCAGTGGATGCCTTCTCCTCCCTGCTAAAAACGTTCTCTTGCGAGATGTTTGCTCACGCCTGTCGTTAGCGGAGCCGGTACCGGTATCCCTGCGGATACCGATAATCGGTGGCGCTTTTACTGTTGGAAGCGCGCCTTCGCGTCTGCCACGCAACTGTCCTTGCTGCTGCCCGACAGGGCGTCGCAACGTTCCATTGCTGCCTTGTACTCGGCCTTGTTGGCGTCGGCGTTGGCGTCCTTGCGGGCTTCCACCGTATCCTTGGACGACTCGCGGCTGGTGCGCATGACCTTGGCGTCGCCGTAGGCCTTCGTCTTGGCCGCGTCGGCGTCCTTCACGCAGACATCCTTGTCGTTGCCCTTCTTGTCGTCGCAGCGCAGCTTGGCGACGCGGTAGTCGGCGTCGGCCTTGGCAATGGCGGCGTCATAGCGGGCCTTCGGCGTCTGCTTATAATCGGCCTCCGCGTTGGCCTTGGCAATCTTCTCTTTGCCCTTTGCGTCCTCGACGCAGATTTTCTTCGCGTTGTCCTTCATGTCGTCGCAACGCGCGGACGCCGCCTTGTAGTCGGCCTCGGCAGATTTCTGCGCGGCTTCGTAACGGTCCTTGGCGGCGGCGTCGGCGGCGCTCGCTGCTGTGGCGCTCAGCATGCCTGCGGCCGCGATACACGCGCAGGTCAGGACGTTCATGGCGATTCGATGTGACATGTCAGAGTCCTCCTTGGCTGGGTTGTGGCGAGCATGAGGCGCGACGCAAGGGCGTCGCGCGTCGTGTTTCGAGGAATCCGCCGGGTTACTTGTTGCGGTCGGCGGCGCCCTGAATGGCTTCGCCTCCCTTCTCGACGTCCTTACCCGCGCCGTGGATGGTGTTGCAGCCGGCGAGGCCCAGTGCGAAGCCCGAGAGCAGAGCGATGGCGATCAGTCGTTTCATTTTGATTTCTCCTTGGAGAGAGATGGCGTCCGAGGCGCAATGCAAGCGCGAGGAGGGAGGGCAGTGCCCGCCTCCCGGCGGGCAAGGACCTGCGTGCGAGCGGTGTTGCGCCAAAGGCGCGCTTACCAGACTTACCAGAGCTTGTGCTGGTTGTTCCAGGTATCGACTTCACGTTCGGCGTCGGCCTTGGCCTTGCCGTAGCGTTCCTGAATCACACCGACGAACTTGTCGCGGTTGCCCTCGATCTTGAGCAGATCGTCGTCGGTCAGGTTGCCCCACTGCTTCTTCGCTTCGCCCTTGAGCTGGTTCCACTTGCCCTTGATCAGATCCGAGTTCATAGCAACTCCTCAATGTTGGGTTGGATTCATGTCCTCTGACCCGCGCCCGGTGAGGCGGCGGGAGGTGATTCCATGGTAGGGAGTGCGAAGTGTTCGCGCTGTCAGCCGCGTTGTCGTCGCGGTGTAGGCGGAGTCGGGTTGCGCTGTCAGTGCATTCCGACCGGCGGGCGCGGGGGCGAATCGGCGGCGTCGGCGGCGTCGGATTGTGACGTCGCAGTGCTCTCGGTGACTTCCGAGGCGATCTCCGGCGCGTCTGCCGGATTGCACAGCGGCAGAACGACCTGGATTTCGGTGCCTAGCCGTTGCGGCAGCGAATGGATATCGATGCGTCCGCCCTTGGCCGACACGCGCTGGCGCATGCCGAACAAACCGTGTGTCTTGGGCTTGTTGAACTGATCGGGCGTGAGGCCGATGCCGTTGTCGATGACTTCGAGCCGTACGCGTTGGTCGTCGCACGCCAGCGCCACGCGAACCGCGGTCGCGCGCGCATACTTGCCCGCATTCGTCAGCGCTTCCTGCGCCACGCGGAACAGGACGATGGCGGTCGATTCGGGCAGCGCGAAATCCTCTTCGGGCAAATCCAGGTCGAGTTGCCAGTGCTGCTGGTCGGCGGTTTCCTCGGCAAGCGAGCGCAAGGCCGTCACCAGCCCGAAGTTGATCAGCACGGTCGGGCGCAGGTTTTCGATGATGCGGCGCTTGGTCTGAATGCCGGAGTCGAGGTTGCGCTGCGCGCGCGCGAGCTTGTCGGAGATCACGGGGTCGACGTTGCGCAGTTTGTGATGCGCCCACGTCACGTCCATCTTGCAGGCAGTCAGAATGGCGCCGAGTTCGTCGTGCAGCTCGCGCGACAGACGTGTCTTTTCATCCTCGCTTACGTTCTGCAAGTGCGTTGCCAACTCGTCGAGCTGTTCGGTACGTTCGCGCACCAGCCGGTCGAGATGCGCCTGCTGCTCGTGCAACTGGTCGCGTGCAAGTTGTTCCTGCCGCATTTGCTTGCCGAGCGTGCGGAACAACAGAATGAACAGCAAGATCGTGAGCACCGACAACGCGCCGGCGCTGATGGCCGAGATCGCCTGATCGAAGCGGCCGTTGTCCTGCGCGGTGCGCGCGCGGGCTAGTTCGCGATTGTAGAGATCGGTAATGCCGGTCTGCACCGATTCCATCGTCCCGAGGCCAAGGTTCGACGGCGAGAGCGCTTCCTCGAGCGTCATCTGGCCCTGCGCGAGCGCGGCGCGCGCCGTGTCCATCGCGGTGATTCGCTGCGAGAACAACTGCATGATGCGCGCGAAGTCGTGCGTGGCCTGATCGTCGTGGACATTCTGATAGTGCTGGATGATCAGCGCGGAAAGATCGCGAATGCGCCGCACGGCCGACAGATACGGATCGAGATAGGCGGGATCGTTCGTGAGCACATACCCGCGCTGACTTGCCACCACGGTAGACGTGCGCGCAATGATCTCATTGAGTTCATTGGCGGCCATCATGTTTTGCAGCGCCGCTTCGTAGGTAGAGGCGAGCCGACGGTGCGCCGATTCGAGCCCGATCAGACTGCCGACCGTTATCACGATCGCGGCGATCATGGCGATGATCCAGCTTCTGCGACGCAACCAGGACGTGAACAATCGGGGCATTGGGGAAGTCAGGCCTTGTTGAGTGGCATTGATGCGGCTGTGGACAGGGTATCGGTGCGAAATGCGCTTTGATAATACGGCGAAAATTGTGCAATTCGAGCAATTGTCAGCCAATTCCTACGCAAAAACCAGCGCCGCGCGGGCAGTCCCGTGTGCGGCATTTTTCTACTATGCACTCAGCACCCTGAGGTTTGGACGCTGAGCAATGCCTCACGAACTGGCGTCGGGGAGCAGAGAAAGTCTCCGGGAAATGTCGCTTTAACCAAGGAGAACGCCATGCTGAAGTGGGCTTTGTTGTTTGCGCTGATCTCGATCGTGGCCGGCCTGTTGGGCTTTACCGGGATCGCCGCGGGTGCCGCCGGGATCGCGAAGATTCTGTTCGTACTGTTCCTGGTGCTGTTCGTGATCTTCCTGCTGCTTGGCCTGACCGTCGCCAAGAAGATCGTCGACTAGCTATTCGACCACATACGAGGAGGTTGCGATGCTTCACTACGCCGTCGTTTTTTTCGTGATCGCTCTGATTGCCGCGGTTTTCGGCTTTACAGGAATTGCGGCCGGCGCCGCCGAGATCGCGAAGATCCTGTTCTTCATCTTCCTGGTGATCTTCCTGGTCACGCTGCTCTTCGGGGTGGTCCGACGATAGTCACGGTCAGGAAGACGGGGCGGCGCGCGCGCCGCCCCTTGCCGTGTCTGGCCATTTCCGGCATTGCAGTCGCGCCCGGACGCCGCCGATGTGCCGCCAACCCTGCCAACCCGCCAACCCTCGATAACCGCTACAGGAGAATTCGCCAATGCATACCGCCAAGCAAGCCAAACAGCACGCCAAGCACGCGATGACCGGTAATGGTCACGGCCAGCACGGCGGAGAGGATTTTGAAATCGACGTTCGCGCCCTGCGTGAGCGTGCCCGTGAGCACCTCGACGACGGTGCCGTCACGGAAGATTACCGTGCCGATCGCGACGCGGTCGTGCACATGCTCAATGACGCGCTCGCCACCGAACTGGTTTGCGTGCTGCGCTACAAGCGCCACCACTTCATGGCGACGGGCATTCACGCCGAACCCGTGGCGGCGGAATTCGCCGAGCACGCCGCCCAGGAGCAGGATCACGCGGATCGCATTGCGGCGCGGATCGTGCAACTCGGGGGCGAGCCCGATTTTTCGCCGGACAGCCTGTCGTCGCGCAGCCACGCCGAATATGTCACCGGTAACAATTTGCGCGACATGATTCGCGAAAACCTCGTCGCTGAGCGTATTGCGATTGAGAGTTACCGCGAGATGATTCATTATTTAGGCGACCGGGATACCACGACGCGTCGCATGCTCGAAGAGATTCTCGCCGTCGAGGAAGAGCATGCCGACGACATGCGAGATCTTCTCGATCGGGAGTGAAGCCATGTTGAGCGCGTCGAAATCACTCAAGCGCGGCCAGCAGGCCGACGGGGACAGTCTCTGGAGCTTAGATGTCACTGACAATAAAAATCCTGATTGCCGACGACCACGCCATCGTTCGTACCGGCTTCAAGCAATTCATTGCCGACGAGTCGGATATGGAGGTGCTTGGGGAGGCGGCGAGCGGAGACGAAGTGATTCGTGCCGTGCGCGAAACCGAATTCGATGTCGTGCTGTTGGATATCGCCATGCCTGACAAGAACGGCATCGACACCCTGCGCGTGATCAAGCAGCTCAGACCGGAGCAGGGGGTGCTGTTCCTGTCCACTTACCCGGAGGCGCAATATGCCGTGAATTTGCTGCGCGCCGGGGCGGACGGTTACCTGATGAAGGACGCTGCGCCCGAGGAAATCATCCGGGCGATCCGCACGGTGGCACGCGGTCATCGCTATGTCAGTGAAGTGACGGCGGACCTGCTCGCGCAAAAGCTCGACAAGCCTGTCGACGAGCCGATGCACGAGCAGCTCTCGGAGCGCGAGTTTCAGGTGTTTTGCAAGCTCGCGCAGGGGCGCACCCCCACCGAGATCGCAGACGAGCTGCATTTGTCGGTGAAGACCGTCAGCACGTACCGTGCGCGGGTGCTGGAAAAGATGCATTTGAAAACCAATGCCGATCTTACGCTGTACGCGCTCAAGAACGGCTTGATAAGTTGAGAGAGGCTGTCATGTCAACCGGGAACGCGGCAACGCTTACGGGGTCCCGTTTGCCCCTGAAGGTGCTGCTGATCGAAGACTCGGCGGTGATTCGCGAGAGCCTGTCTGAAGCGCTCGGTTCTACCGGGATGCTGGAAGTGACAGGCGTGGCGGAGACGGCCGACGACGCGGTCCGCACCCTGGAAAACGATTCCTTCGACGCGGTGATCGTCGATATTCAGTTGCGGCGTGGTTCCGGGATGGACGTGCTGTCGTATCTGCACAGCAAGGGCATGCTCGAAAAGCTCATGGCCATCGTGCTGACCAATTACGCCCTGGCGACCTACCGCAAACGCTGCCAGCAACTCGGCGTGCAGCATTTCTTCGACAAATCGCTGGAATTCGACCGGGTTATCGAAGTGCTCGACGAATTTGCGACCGAACGCGCGCGCTGACCCCCGATCGTCGGCCTCGCCCGACTACCTCTGGAATTCGGCATAAAGAGATCAAATTTTATTATTTTCAACTATTTAGGCGCATGGGCTAGAATGTCGCCTTTGCGCTAAATAGAGTCTTGGCGGCGGCACTGCGGGCGGTTTTGGCAGTGGGGCTGCTATTTTTTTGCATGATCGAACTCCAGAACATCACCCAGCGCTTCGCTGGACCCAAGGGGCCGATCGACGCGCTCTCCAATATCAGCCTGTCGATCGAGCGCGGCGAAGTTTTCGGCATCATCGGCCGAAGCGGCGCCGGCAAAAGCACGCTCGTGCGTGTCATCAACCTGCTTAACCGTCCCAGTGACGGTTCCGTGCGGGTCGACGGTCAGGACCTGAGCGCGCTGTCGTCGGACGAACTGCGTCAGGCACGCCGCCGCATCGGCATGATTTTCCAGCACTTCAACCTCCTTAGCTCGCGCACCGTCTACGAGAACGTAGCGCTTCCGCTCGAACTCGCGGGCGCCTCGGCCGCCGAGATCCGCGCGAAGGTGCTGCCGTTGCTCGAACTCGTGGGGCTGACGGCGCAAAAGGATCGTTACCCGTCACAGATTTCCGGCGGTCAGAAGCAGCGTGTGGGCATCGCCCGTGCGCTGGCGAGCGAGCCGCAGGTGCTGCTCTCGGACGAAGCCACCTCGGCGCTCGATCCCGAGACGACGCGCTCGATCCTCGATCTGCTCAAGCGCATCAATCGTGAGCTGGGCCTGACGATCGTGCTCATCACGCACCAGATGGAAGTCATCAAGCAGGTCTGCGACCGGGTCGCGGTGCTCGATGCGGGCCGTGTGGTCGAACAGGGCGCCGTGATCGACGTGTTCCTGCGCCCGCGCCACGATGTGACGCGCGCCCTGATCGGCGACGTGATTGCGCAGGAATTGCCCGCAGGCGTGCGCGAGCGCGTGGCGTCGCGTATTGGCAATGGACACGACCATCTGTATCGCCTCGCGTTCTCGGGCGCCGGCGTCGACCAGCCGTTGCTGTCCGAAGCGATTCGCCGTTACGAACTCGATTTCAACATCCTGCACGGCCAGATCGACGAGATCCAGGGGCAGGCATTCGGATCGCTCGCCGTGATGGCGGGCGGCACCCCGGCCCGTGTGGCCGAAGCCATGGCGTTCCTCGCCAGTGCAGGCGTCGTCGTTGAGGAGCTGAGCCATGTGGAGTGAAATGTTCGATCTGTTCGTCTCCTCGTTCTGGGAGACGCTCATCATGGTTGGTATCTCCGGTCTGATCGGCGCGGTTGTGGGAGTGCCGCTCGGCGTGCTGCTGTATCTGACGGATCGCAACGGTGTGTTGCAGAACCTGCCGACCAACCGGATCGTCGGGATCATCGTCAACGCCGTGCGCTCCACGCCGTTCATCATTTTGCTGGTAGCCGTCATTCCGTTCACGCGACTGATCGTGGGCTCATCCATCGGTACGATGGCTGCCGTGGTGCCGCTGACCATTGCGGCCGCGCCGTTCGTGGCGCGCCTGGTCGAGACCGCGTTGCGTGAAGTCGACCGGGGCCTGATCGAGGCCGCCCAGTCGATGGGCGCAACGACCGGACAGATCGTCATGAAGGTGCTGCTGCCCGAAGCCCTGCCGGGCATCGTTGCGGGGCTGACGATCACGTTCGTGAGTCTCGTCGGTTATTCGGCCATGGCTGGCGCCATTGGCGGCGGCGGGCTTGGCGACCTCGGCATCCGCTACGGTTATCAGCGCTTCCTGCCGGAAGTCATGATTACCGTCGTGCTGATCCTGATCGTTTTCGTGCAACTGGTGCAGACGTTCGGCGACTGGCTGGTGCGGCGTCTGAGCCACAAGTAAGTTCAAATCACTGTCGTCATTCGCAAAAGTACTTCTCGCCGGCCCACCGGCACGCTACTCAAACTCGGGGTTATTTATGCAACGTCGTACGCTCTTCAAGCTGCTGGCCGGTGTCGGCGCCGCCACGGTTTTCGCCACGCAATTCGCAGCGCCCGCTGCCGCTGCTGACGCCGTCAACCTGAAGGTCGGTGTGACGGGCGGCCCGCACGCCCAGATTTTCGACGAAGTGAAGAAGGTCGCCGCCAAGGATGGCCTGAACATCAAGGTCATCGAGTTCAGCGACTACGTGCAGCCGAACGCCGCCTTGTCGTCGGGGGATCTGGACGTGAACAGCTACCAGCACCAGCCGTATCTCGATGCGCAAGTGAAGGATCGCGGCTACAAGCTCGAATCCATCGCCAAGACCGTGATCTTCCCGATGGGCATCTACTCGAAGAAGCTCAAGTCGCTGGCCGATCTGAAGACGGGCGACAAGGTCTCGCTGCCGAACGACCCGACCAACGGCGGTCGCGCGCTGCTGTTGCTGCAAAAGCAGGGCCTGATCAAGCTGCGTGCAGACGCCGGCCTGAAGGCAACGCCGATCGATGTGGCCGAGAACCCGAAGAAGCTCAAGTTCGTGGAGCTGGATGCTGCCCAACTGCCGCGCTCGCTCGACGACGTTGCGGTGGCAGTCATCAATACCAACTTCGCCATGGAAGCCGGTCTGAACCCGAAGAAGGATTCGATCGCCATCGAAGACGCCAATGGTCCGTACGCCAATGTGCTGGTGATTCGCACGGCGGACAAGAACAAGCCGTGGGTCGCCAAGCTGATCAAGGCTTACCACTCCCCGGAAGTGAAGGCGTTCATCGAACAGAAGTTCGGCGGCTCGGTCGTCACGGCCTGGTAAGGTTGAGGATGTTGTGAGGCGGCTCGCCGTATCGCGGTGAGCAGGCTCCGGAAAACGGCAACGCCCAAGCGGCGTTGCCGTTTTTTTTGTCCCTGCACGGTACAGGTGCCCCGGCGAGGCTACGGGTTTGCGCGCGGCACGACATTTGTTGCGATCCCGGCGCTGTCACGGTTTTGTCAAATAACGGCGATAGCCTGAGTGCCAAGTAAAAGAAGGTGCCTGCGGGCACCGTCACAAGACGCGGATATGGGCCAAAGAGCAGCGACCGCACGCGAAGCACGGGGAACGGGTGAGACTTCATCGGGGCGCACTGCCACCGGTGCGCGCGATGGCGCCCGACAAATGCCCGCACGACGTAATGCTGCTTGGCTGTTTGCATGCGCGCGGCGCACCGCACCGACTTACGGAGTCTGAGTTGAACCCTCTCCCGCCTGCCGCTGTTGCCGGGATACGTCCGCAGGAACGCTTTCCTTCTTCATCGACGGCTGCTTCCACGACCTCGCACCCGCCCTCTTATGCAGAGCCCGATGAGGCATCGTTGCTTGCGGAACTGTGCGAGGGCGTTGGCCTGACCTGCGTCTTCCAGCCGATTGTCGACTTCCGCACCTCGGAGGTGGCCGGATACGAAGGCCTGGTGCGCGGGCCGGCCGGCACGACGATCCACTCGCCGATGGCGCTCTTCGCCGCAGCGCGCCGTCACGGCCTGCTGGGTCCGCTGGAACTCGCCTGTCGGCGCACGGTGCTGCGCGGCTTCGTTGCGCAGGACCTGCCGGAACGTCTTTTCCTGAACATCGGTCCGGTCACACGGGCACAGCCCGGCGGCGGCGTGAGTGAATCGCTCGGGCTCGACGAGACGTTTGCGATGTTGCAATCGTTTCGCCTGCCGCCCGAGCGGGTGGTCCTCGAACTCACGGAACATGCCCCCACGCTGGATCTTGCGAGCACCCGTGCTTCGCTCGCGGCCTATCGCGCGCTCGGCTTCGAAGTGGCCCTCGACGACATGGGGGAGGGCTATGCGAGCCTGCGCCTGTGGTCGGAACTGCGCCCCGATTACGTCAAGATCGACCGGCATTTCGTCGACGGTATCGACACCGACACGGTCAAACTCCAGTTCGTGCGATCGATGCGTCAGATCGCGGAGACGAGCGGCACGCGCGTGATTGCAGAGGGGATCGAACACGCGGAAGAACTGCAGGTGGTGCGCGATCTGGGGATCTTCCTCGGCCAGGGGTATTTCATTGCGCGACCCGAAGCGCAGCCGCAGCGCGCGATCACGGCGAACGTGCAGGAGGTCGTGAACGAGCGGCGCGCCTATGTGCATCAGCAACCGAGCCAGCTGGGCGCTGGCAACGTGACGCTGGAGCGCATTGCCTCGTACGTTGCACCGGTCTCGCCCGACACGCGCAGCGAGGATGTCGTGGCACGTTTCGAGAGCGATCCGGCGCTGGAAGTGTTGCCGGTCGTCGAGCGCGAGCGCGCCGTAGGCCTGATCGGACGGGCTTCGCTGATCGGGCGGTTTGCGCGTCCGTTCACGCGTGAGCTTTACGGGCGCAAGCCGTGCTCGGCCGTGATGGAACCCCGCCCGCTCACCTTCGACAAGGGCGCACGGGTCGAGGATCTGAGCCGGATGATCGCCGAAGGCGCAAGCCGACAGATTGCGGCGGGCTTCATCGTGACGGATCAGGGGCGGTACTTCGGCGTGGCGCAGGGTCATGCGCTCATGCGCCACATCACCGACATGCAGCTGGATGCGGCACGTTACGCCAATCCGCTGACGCTGCTGCCCGGCAACGTGCCGAT
Source organism: Pandoraea vervacti (assembly GCF_000934605.2). Lineage (NCBI taxonomy): Bacteria > Pseudomonadati > Pseudomonadota > Betaproteobacteria > Burkholderiales > Burkholderiaceae > Pandoraea > Pandoraea vervacti. The sequence goes on from NZ_CP010897.2 coordinate 1,250,303, forward strand.
CGACGACTATATGGATCGCATGATCGGCGAGCGGCAATCGTTTCACGCCTGCTACGTCGATCTGGACAACTTCAAACCGTTCAACGACGTGTTCGGCTATCGCCGCGGCGACGATCTGATTCAACTGGTCGCGCGCGTGCTCATGGCGGTGCGCAATCCGGAGCGCGATTTTCTCGGGCACATCGGTGGCGACGACTTCCTGATTCTCTTTCGTAGCCCCGACTGGGAAACCCGCTGCCGCGAAGCCCTCACGCGGTTCGGCGAAGCCGTGACGGAATACTTTCATCCAGATCAGATTGCGGCGGGCGGATTCGAAGCGGAAGACCGGCGCGGCATGGTCATCTTCCATCCCATCACCAGCCTGTCGATTGGCGTCGTTGCCGTCACGCCGGAGAGTTTTCCCTCACACGTCGAAGTCTCGGCTGCGGCCGCCGATGCCAAGAAGATGGCCAAACGTGCGCTTGGCAACAGCCTGTTCATCGAGCGGCGACGCGCGCATCGTTAGGGCGAGAGGTGTCCTCGTCAACGAAAAAGCCCGCCGATCGGCGGGCTTAGCGTCATGCATCCGGGAACCGGCGCCTAGTGTGACAGCGCGGGCATGCCTTCCATGCTGGCGGCGTCCTGTTCACGCTCTTCCGAAAGGTACGGCGTGCGCCAGCCTGCCTTGACGCCCCAGTGATAGAACGCGAGCGACAGCACGGCCACGATACCCATGTCCCAGCCGTAAGGCAGCAACCCCAGCCCCCCGAATTCCTTGCTGCCGATGTACGAGCACAGCGCCATGCAGGGCAGGTAGCCGATGAGCCACCACGAAGCCTTCAGGTCACGACCGAAGCCCTGCCACTTGTCCTTTGCCTGATAGTAGAAGTAGACGGGCAGCGCCACGACGACCAACACGATGATCTCGCCAGTCAGCGGCCAGCGTGCCCAATACAGAATCAGCGATGCGCATACGAACGCGAACGGCGCGATCAGCGACAGGCCGGGCAGACGCAGCGGGCGGTGCATGTCCGGCGCCGAGTGGCGTAGCGCCATGACGCTGATCGGGCCGGTCAGGTAGGAAATCACGGTAGCGACCGAAATCACGGCGGCCAGCGAGTCCCAGCCGCGGAAGAAGAACATGAAGACGAACGAGATCGCGAGGTTGAACCACATTGCCGGGCGGGGCACGCCGTACAGCGGATGCACGCGGCCGAGAATCGCCGGCAGGGTGCGGTTGCGCTCCATCGCGTAGATCATGCGGCTCGTGGTCGCCATGTAAGTGGTGCCAGTGCCGCTCGGGCTCAGGAACGCGTCGAAATACAGCACGATGGCCAGCCAGTTCAGGCCGAGGGCGATCGCCAGCTCGGCGAACGGCGAGCTGAAGCTCACCATGTGCCAGCCGCCCGCGAGTTGCTCGGGCGAGAGCGCCCCGATGTAGGCGACTTGCAGCAACAGATAAATGACGGTGGCCAGCAGGATCGAGCCGACGACGGCAAACGGAATGCTGCGGCCCGGATCTCGCGCCTCTCCGGCGAGGTTCACCGGGCTCTGAAAACCGTTGAATGCGAACACGATGCCCGACGTGGCAACAGCGGTTAGCACGGCCGACATGCCGTTCGGTGCGAAACCGCCATGCTCGGCCATATTGAAGTTGCCCGGATGAAAGCCCGCGATCATGAGGCCGGCGATGGTCAGCGCGGGAATCGCGAACTTGAACAGGGTGATGGCCGTGTTGGCGCGCGCGAAAAGCTTCACGCCCCAGTAGTTCAGCATGAAGTAGACGATCACCAGCAGGGCGGACAACGCCAATCCGCTTGTTGTGAGCGTGCCGTCCACGAACAGCGCGTTCGCCCAGTCGTACGGCCATGTGCTCATGTACTGGATCGACGCTTCGGCCTCGATGGGAATGACCGAGACGATCGCGATCCAGTTGGCCCACGCAGCGATGAAGCCGACCAGACTGCCGTGCGAGTAACGGGAGTAACGCACCATGCCGCCCGACTCCGGGAACATGGCGCCGAGTTCGGCGTAGGTCAGGGCGATGGCGAGAATCACGACGGCGCCGATGAGCCAGGCGAACAGGGCGGCCGGGCCGGCAATCTTGGCGGCTTTCCAGGCGCCGAAAAGCCACCCGGAGCCGATGATCGAACCGAGGCCGGTCAACATCAGGGCGAACGGCCCGATGTTGCGCATGAGGGATTGATTGTTGTCCATTCGATGTCTTGTCTTCTCCACGCCCGGGGGGAGCAGGCGGCCACGCCATGAGGGGGCAGGAGCGGCACGCTGCGCGAGGGCGGACACGTCGGCAGGCCGGTCGCCGTCACAACGAACATGACGGCGCGGGGGCGGCGCTGACGAACGCGACTTCTGTTGATCGACTTCGCAAACCCCCAGGACCCCGACATCGCACCGCCGGGTGAGCGCGCAGTGCCCGAATTGGGGTCGGAGTGGGCGTTCGCGAAAAAAGCGCGATTCTACCCGAGCCGTGCCACGTGTGTGGGACTTTGTAACACTTTCGGGATGGGCGCCGGTTCGACGACGTTAGCCGGATATGGGCGCAAGCCAGTCACGGCGCGGTTCGCGCCGTGGGAATCGGACTATTACAAATTGTTAAAGGGTCAGATGTGAATCACATCCCGGCCAGGCACAGATACTTCATTTCAAGGTACTCGTCGATGCCGTATTTCGACCCTTCCCGGCCCAACCCGGATTGCTTCACGCCACCAAACGGGGCTACTTCGTTCGAGATCAGGCCGGTATTGATCCCGACCATGCCCGCTTCGATGCCTTCGGCCACGCGCCAGATGCGGCCGACGTCGCGGGCGAAGAAGTAGGACGCCAGGCCGAAGTCCGACGCGTTCGCGAGCCGGATGCCCTCGGCTTCGTCCTTGAAGCGGAAGACGGGGGCGACCGGCCCGAAGGTCTCCTCCTGAGCGACGAGCATGTCGGCGCTGGCGTCGGCCACGACGGTGGGTTCGAAGAAGCGGCCGTGCAGCACCTTGCCCCCGACCGTCACACGACCGCCCCTGGCGATGGCGTCCTGCACGTGTCGTTCGACTTTGGTGATGGCGGCGTCCTCGATCAGCGGGCCGATGGCGACACCCGGCTCGAAGCCGTTGCCCACGCGCAGCTTGCCAACCGCTTCGGTGAGCTTTTCGACGAAGGCGTCGTAGATGCCGTCCTGCGCGTAGATGCGGTTCGCGCACACGCACGTCTGCCCCGCGTTACGGAATTTGGAGGCGATGCATCCCTCGACGGCGGCGTCCACATCGGCATCGTCGAAGACGAGGAACGGGGCGAGGCCGCCCAGCTCCAGGGCGACCTTTTTGATCGTCGACGCACATTGCGCCATGAGTTGGGCGCCCACGGGCGTGGAACCGGTGAAGGACAGATGGCGCACGCGTGGGCTGGAGCTCAGCACGTTGCCTACGTCGGACGAGTTTTTCGACGTGACGACATTGAACACCCCCTGAGGCAGACCGGCACGGTCGGCCAGTTCGGCAAGAGCGAGCGCCGAGAGCGGGGTGAGGCGTGCCGGTTTGACGACGATGGTGCAGCCCGCCGCAATGGCCGGGGCGATCTTGCGGGTGATCATCGCAATGGGGAAGTTCCATGGCGTGATCGACGCACATACGCCGATGGGCTGTTTGAGCACCAGCATCCGCTTGCCGCCTTCGGGCGAGGCCAGAACGTCGCCATCGATACGCTTGGCTTCTTCGGCAAACCACTCGATGAACGAGGCGCCGTAGGCCACCTCGCCTTTGGCCTCGGTGAGCGGCTTGCCTTGCTCGGCGGTCATGATGGCGCCGAGATCGTCCTGCGCCTGCATGATGAGATCGAACCAGCGACGCATGATGCGCGCGCGCTCCTTGCCCGTCTTGCCGCGCCACGCCGGCAGCGCCGCTTCGGCTGCGACCAGCGCACGTTCGGCCTCCTTGGCGCCGAGGTCGGCCACTTGCGCGATCTCGGCATCGGTCGCGGGATCGTTGACGGCGAAGGTGGCGTGGGAGTCGGCCTGCGTCCAGTCGCCGTCGATGTAGGCGTCGGATCTGAGCAGTTCGGGGTCTTTCAGACGGGACAGCGCCGGATGCGCTTTGGCCGAGGCGCCGGATGGGCGCGAGGTCTGCGACGTTCGGGTGGGGCGGGATGACGACACGATCAGCTCCTTTCGAGGGCCGGGCGGCGCGCCTTGACGGGCGCATGCCGCTCGGGGACGGAAATGGACACAGTGCGCGAATAAGGATACGGATGCGACTACGGACGCGAATACAGACACCGATGTGGACGCGGCGCATCTGAGCGCCAGGCGCCAGCGTACGCCAACGTGGCGCGTCGTCTCACGCGCCACCCCGGGCGCGCAAATGCAAACGCCGGCAGCCCGAGGGGCCACCGGCGTTAGGTATGGCGCAGGAAACGCGGGCTGGTTTTACAGGCCGAGATCCTTGTACAGCGCAGCCATGCGAGCGTCGACGTCGGCGGTCATTTCGATGGGACGCCCCCACTCGCGCGAAGTTTCGCCCGGCCATTTGTTAGTGGCATCGATCCCCATCTTCGAGCCCAGCCCGGCCTTGGGCGAAGCAAAGTCGAGATAGTCGATGGGCGTCTGGTCGACGAGCGTGGTATCACGCGTCGGATCCACGCGTGTGGTGATTGCCCAGATGACTTCCTTCCAGTCCCGGATATCGACGTCTTCGTCGACCACGACGATGAACTTCGTATACATGAACTGGCGCAGAAAGCTCCACACGCCGAACATGACCCGTTTGGCATGGCCCGGATACGCCTTCTTCATCTGGACGATGGCCATGCGGTAACTGCATCCTTCCGGCGGCAGATAGAAGTCGGTGATTTCGGGGAATTGCTTTTGCAGCAGCGGCACGAAGACTTCATTCAGCGCGACGCCGAGCACGGCCGGTTCATCAGGCGGTTTGCCCGTGTAGGTCGAGTGATAGACGGCATTGCGCCGCATCGTGATGCGCTCGATCTTGAAAACCGGGAACCACTCCTGCTCGTTGTAATAGCCGGTGTGATCGCCGTATGGCCCTTCGAGGGCGTGCGCGTAACCGGCCGTGGCGCCGCGCGAGGGCGGCTGCGGCGCGCCGTCGGGCACGACGGGCGGTTGGTCGGACGGGTAAATGAACCCTTCGAGCACGATTTCGGCACGCGCCGGCACGCGCAGCGATTCGAGCCCGGGCGTGACGCACTTGGCCAGTTCGGTGCGGCTGCCGCGCAGCAAGCCGGCAAACTGATACTCGGAGAGCGTGTCGGGAACCGGCGTGACCGCGCCGAGCATGGTCGCCGGATCCGCACCGAGTGCGACGGCAATGGGGAACGGTTTGCCCGGGTTCGCCTGTGCGAACTCGCGGAAGTCGAGCGCGCCGCCCCGATGGGCGAGCCAGCGCATGATGACTTCGTTGCGGCTGATGACCTGCTGGCGATAGATGCCCAGATTCTGGCGCTTGCGGTGCGGACCCTTGGTAATCACCAGGCCCCAGGTAATGAGCGGGGCGGCGTCGCCGGGCCAGCAGGTTTGGATTGGCAGTCGGGACAGGTCGACGTCGTCGCCTTCCCAGACGATCTCCTGGCATACAGGACTGCTGACCTCCTTCGGCGTCATGTCCCACACGGCTTTGGCCATGCCGAACAGCTTGCCCGCATCCTTGAGCCCGCGCGGCGGTTCGGGCTCCTTGAGTGTCGAGAGAAGGCGACCGATGTCGCGCAGCGAACCCAGAGCGTTCTCACCGCCTTCGACGCCCATACCCAACGCCACACGTTCAGGGGTGCCAAACAAGTTGGCGAGCACCGGCATGTCATAGCCGGTCGGGCGCTCGAACCAGAGGGCCGGGCCGCCGGCTTTGAGCACGCGATCGGCGAGCGCGGTCATCTCCAACACCGGCGAGACCGGCACGTCTACGCGACGAAGCTGGCCGGATCGCTCCAGTTGCGCGGTGAAGTCACGAAGATCGAGATATTTCATGAAACAAACCGTTACCAAAAATTTTACGAAATTCATACGCCCGGAGTAAACGGGCGTTTGAATCCGTTGAATGTCGGAGTGACACCCTTGTAAACGCGGGGCGAGGCAGGGCATTTTACCGGCCAAGGCGACCGAACGTCACGGCAAAACACCTGTTACAAATTACTTTTGGTAATGATTTTTGGAATTCATAGTATTGACGGTTTATATATCACTGCTACAATCCGCCCGTTGAATCCAGAAAGGCGGCTTCGATGACGGGTAGGCCGACCCGCTCAAGCTTAGCGACAACTACAACATCGACGTGGATTTTCAGTGGCTGGTTTTCTCACCGAGGTCGGGAAGCCAGTGTTTTAGGAAGCAGCGCGAGCGATAGCTCGTCAGCGCCGGGGACCTGAACAGGTCGGCGCGCTGCGGCGGTAGCGGCATCGTCAATGACAAACACGATGCACCGCCTCGTTCCATATGCCGTAAGTAAGCGCTTCACGGGATGCCTGGCGGGCATACCGGCTTACTTCCTTACGCCCCGGGGCCACCCCGTGGTGACGGCGTAACCGGAGTACGTAGTATGAAGAAGTCTGGTTTATCACCCTGGCTACTGGCCGTGTTCGGTGCGCTGCGTGCGCGCGGCGCGGCGACGGTAGCCGTGGCTCGCCGCGATTGGCGTCGCCTGGCATGGCACGGCGGTCGTGCTGGACTGTATGCGTCCAGCGCGGTGGGTCTGGTTGCCGTGGTCGGCACGCTGGCGTTGTGGGCTCGACCGACGTGGCGTGCCGATCTGGCATCGCGCGTGGGTCCGCTGCTCGAGGCAGCCACCGGTTCGGCCAATGCGGCCAGCCAGGGCGCCAACGGCGGTGTGGTCGCCCAGGGTACCCCGTCGAACGCGACGATGATGGCGCAAGCTGCGCAACACGTGCCGTCGGCTGCTGTGCTGGCCGCTTATATTCCGAACCAGCGTGTGGCTGCCGATGCGCGTGCCACCAAGGTGTTGGACACGCGTGAGCAGATCGCTGTGGCCGACTACCTCGCACGTCGCTATCGCGTGGCGGGCGACGTCACGGGCAACCTCGTGCGCGCAGCTTACTCGACCGGCAAGGAAGTCGGCCTCGATCCGCTGCTGCTGCTCGCCGTGATGGCGATCGAATCGGGCTTCAACCCGTATGCGGAGAGCACGGTCGGTGCGCAAGGCCTCATGCAGGTCATGTCGAAGGTCCATCAGGACAAGCTTGAATACTTCGGCGGTCCGGAAGCGGCACTGCATCCGCTCGCCAATATCAAGGTGGGTGCACTGATTCTGAAAGAATGCATCGCACGCGGCGGGTCGCTCGCGGGTGGTCTGCGTCTGTATGTCGGGTCGACCAGCGCCGGTGACGGCGGCTACGGCGCCAAGGTGCTCGCCGAGCGTGATCGCCTGCGCGGCGTGTCGATGGGACGCAAGGTCTCGCCGAACGAGCCGCAGGCACCGGTGATCGTCAGCTCGACCAAGCCGATAGCCAAGCCGGTTTCTGCGGGCAAGTCGGACGACACGACGTCGGAGTCGGCGCCTGCGCCGGCAGCATCGACCTCGACGGGCAAGGCGGCTTCGGCCGGCAAGCTCGAAGCGGACGACAGCACGGCGGCCTGAACGGGCTGCGACCTCGCACGATGCGCCACGGCCGGCGCATCCATCGGTTCGCGATGCTATCTATATAGTAGAGACGTCAGCGCAGCCAACAAAAAAACCCATCGAAGCGATTCGATGGGTTTTTGTTTTGTGAGACGCCACGCGCAACATGCCCTAAATGCCCAATGGGGCCGCTTCCCGGGTTCGGCTCAGCCCGCTGCGAATACCTTGCCGATGCGATCCATGGCCTCTTCCAGCTGGGCAAGGGACGTGGCGTACGACAAACGAATGTACTGACGCGGTTCGGCAAAGCCGAAATCCAGTCCCGGCACGAGTACGACGTCGGCTTGCTGGAGCAACGATTGCGTGAGCCGGTCGCTGTCGCCAGCATTCGGATGCGAGACGCCGGTGCAATCGGCGTAGACGTAGAAGGCCCCGTCCGGCATCACCGGGACCTTGAAGCCCAGTCGCTCCAGCGCCGGCACGACGTAATCGCGACGTTGCCGGAACGCTTCCTTGCGCTCCTCGTAAATCGCCAGGGTCTGCGGCAGGAAGCACGCCGTTGCCGCATGTTGTGCGACGGCCGACGGACAGATGAACAGGTTTTGGGCCAGTTTCTCGAACGTAGGCACCATCGATGGGGGCACCACCAGCCAGCCCAGACGCCATCCCGTCATGTTGAAGTACTTCGAGAAGCTGCTCACGACCAGCACGTCGTCGCCAAAGCTCAGCGCCGTGGTTGGCTTGCCGTCATAGGACAGGCCCTGGTAGATCTCGTCGACGAGCGTGAAGCCGCCACGCGCGCGCACCGTCTTGACGATGCGCGACAACTCGTCCGTCTCGATGGACGTTCCCGTCGGATTGGACGGCGACGCCAGCAAGACCCCCCTGGTTTTCGGTCCCCAGTGCGCCTCGATGCGCTGCGCGGTCAACTGGAAACGTTCCGCCGGACCCGACGGAATCAGCACGGGCTTGCCATCGAACGTCGACACGAAGTGACGGTTGCACGGATAGCAGGGATCCGGCATCAGGACTTCGTCGCCCACGCCGACGAGCGCAGCGCACGCCAGGACGAGCGCTGCGGACGCCCCGGCCGTCACGACGATGCGCGCCGGATCGACGTCCACGCCGTAAAAACTACGGTAGTAGCCGGAAATTGCCTCACGCAACGCGGGAATGCCCATCGCGCCGGTGTACTGCGTCCGACCATCGCGCATGGCCTTCGCCGCCGCCTCGATGACCGCCTCGGGCGCCGTAAAATCCGGCTCGCCGATCCCCATGTGAATGACCCGGTGCCCCGCCTTTTCCCGTAGCGCGGCCTGCTTGGCCAATTCCATGACGTGGAAGGGAGCGATATCGTCGACACGTTGCGCGAGTGTCAGCGCGGGAGCGAGATTGGGCGTGCGATCCATGGGGGGCGGGGGTATCGGTAAATCGGCCGAAGCCGGTGGAAGCCGGCGAGACCTCAGGCGTTCTTGCCGCGACCGCCGTTGCGATTCGCGGCAACTTCGGCCGGACGCACTTCTGCGGCGAACTTGTCGAGCACACCGTTCACGAAGCGATGACCGTCCGGGCCGCCGAACGTCTTCACGACCTCGACCGCCTCGTTGATCACCACACGGTACGGCACGTCCTGAAGGTGGATCAGTTCGTAGGCGCCCGCAATCAGTGCGGCATGTTCGATGGGCGACAACTGGGCTGCCGGCCGATCCAGATAGGGCTGGAGTTGTTGCGACAAGGCGTCCGCCTCGCGGATGCTGCCGTACAGCACAGCTTCGAGCAGAACCTGATCGGCCTTGTCATAGCCGGGGGTGGAGCGCAGGTGAGCATCGATCTCACTCGCGTGGCCGCGCGAAATCAGCCATTGATACACTCCTTGCAGCGCAAATTCGCGCGCGCGGCGCCGTGCACTCTTCATTACCGATCTTCCTCTTCTTCGTCTTCGTCTTCATCCGATCCGTCGTCGCCACTGAGCATATCGATGGCTTCGAGCAGATTGGCCATTTCCACCGCCACACGGGCTGCATCGCGGCCCTTTTCGGCGGCGCGCACTTCGGCCTGTTCGTCGTTTTCGGTCGTGAGCACCGCGTTGGCGATGGGGATGCCGAAATCGAGACCGATGCGCGTAATGCCGGCACCGCTTTCGTTCGATACCAGCTCAAAGTGATACGTCTCGCCGCGGATGACCGCACCGAGCGCGATGAGCGCGTCGAACTGGCCGCACTCGGCCATTTTTTGCAATGCCAGCGGAATTTCCAGCGCGCCGGGCACCGTCACGAGCAATACGTCTTCGCCGTCGACGCCAAGGCGTTCGAGTTCGGCCACGGCGGCTTCGCGCAGCGCGGCGCAAACGGCGTCGTTGAAGCGGGCTTGCACGATACCGACGCGCAGGCCTTCACCGTCGAGTTCCGGCTGGTATTGTCCGATTTCCATAATGGTCTTCCTCAAAAAAGTACCGTCCAGGCGGTGCGGCCAACGTAATGCCGATACACCCGAGACAGGCGATGTTCGGCAAGATGACGCCCCGCCTGTACGGGGCGGGGCGTCGTAATGGGGATACTCAGGCGGTTTCGGCGCCGGGCATCGGCTGGAAGCCGGTTACCTCGAGGCCATACCCCGCCATGTTGGGGATCTTACGCGGACTCGACAGCACCCGCATTTTACCGACGCCCAGCTCCCGCAGGATCTGCGCGCCCACGCCGTGCGTGCGAAAGTCCACCGGGCGACGCTTCGCGCGTGCAGCCTTCTCGGTTTCGTCGAGCGCTTCGAACTGGTTGAACAGATGCTCCGGCGTCTCCACGCAGTTCAGCAGCACGACCACGCCCTTGCCGGCCTCGGCGATCGCCTGCATCGCGCCGGCCAGCGTCCACGAATGCGTGGACACACCGGTCTCGAGCAGATCCATGACCGACAGCGGCTCGTGCACACGCACCAGCGTTTCGTCGTCCGGGCGGGGCGTGCCGCGCACCAGCGCCAGATGCGGGTTGCCGCTCGGCTTGTCGCGATACAACGTTGCCTGGAACGGTCCCCACGCGGTCTGCATCTCGCGCGACGCCACCGTCTCGATCATCGACTCGGTGCGGCTGCGGTAGTGAATGAGATCGACGATCGTGCCGATCTTGATGTTGTGCTGCTCGGCGAATTCCATCAACTGCGGCAGACGCGCCATCGTGCCGTCGTCGTTCATGATTTCGCAGATGACGGCCGCAGGCGTGAGGCCCGCCATCGCCGTGAGGTCGCAACCGGCTTCCGTGTGACCGGCGCGCACCAGCACACCGCCGGGCTGCGCCATGATCGGGAACACGTGACCCGGCTGGACGATGTCTTCAGGACGCGCATCGCGCGAGATCGCCGTCTGCACCGTATGCGCGCGGTCCGCTGCGGAGATGCCCGTCGTTACGCCCTCTGCCGCCTCGATCGACAGCGTGAACGCCGTGCCGTATTGCGTGCCGTTGCGGTACGTCATGAGCGGCAGATTCAACTGCTTGCAACGGGCTTGCGTCAGCGTGAGGCAGATCAGACCGCGCCCGTATTTCGCCATGAAGTTGATGGCTTCGGGGGTCGCGAATTCGGCTGCCATGACCAGGTCGCCTTCGTTCTCACGATCTTCCTCGTCAACGAGGACTACCATGCGGCCGGCCTTCAGCTCGGCAATGATTTCTTCTGTAGTGGCCAACGGCATAGCGGCAACGCGGGGGCTGAATTTGGAAAGGCTCTATTCTACGCCAAGCGGATGCCTGCCAGCGTCCGATCTCGTGCTTCGGACCACCGAAATCCATCGATATAAAGGTGTTGACCTAAGTAATTGTGGCAACTATAGTTAGGCACATGGCTAACCAATCCATCCCTCTCGACCGAATCTTCCAGGCGTTGTCCGACCCCACGCGTCGGGCGGTCGTCGAGCGCCTGACGATGGGACCGGCCTCGGTCAGCGAACTGGCGCGTCCGTTTTCCATGGCACTGCCGTCGTTCTCGCAGCATCTGAACGTGCTGGAAGAAAGCGGGCTGGTCGTCTCGCGCAAGACCGGGCGCGTGCGTACGTATGTGTTGGAGACACAGACACTCGCGGGCGCACAGGATTGGCTCCAGTTGCAGCGCGACAAATGGACGCGCCGCCTCGATCAACTCGACAACTATCTGCTGCAGATGAAGGAGACGTGAACATGAGCCTTGCCAAGCCGTCGAATCAACCCACCCAACCCAGTCTGTTCTCGGTCGATCCGAAACTGGATCTCGTGCTTGAGCGCTATGTCGATGTGCCGTGCGAGCGTGTCTGGTCGGCGTGGACGCAACCGGAACATCTCAAGAAGTGGTTCACGCCAGCGCCGTGGCAGACGGTCGAATGCGAGATCGATCTGCGCCCCGGCGGACGGTTTCATACCGTGATGCGCTCGCCGGAGGGGCAACAGTATCCGAACGTCGGTTGCTATCTGGAGGTGGTCGAGAACGCGCGGCTCGTGTGGACGAACGCGGTGCTGCCCGGTTATCGCCCGGCGCCCGCACCCGAGGCCGAGCATGGCGGTTTCCAGTTCACCGCAGCGGTGCTGATGGAAGCGCAGGGCAAGGGCACGCGCTACACGGCGATTGCGATTCACGGCAACGAAGCGACCCGTGCGCAACATGAAGCGATGGGGTTCCACGACGGCTGGGGCAAGGCGCTCGATCAACTGGTCGATCTCATGAAGTGATGTTGGGCCGACGTGGTCGGTGTGACGAAAAGGGGGACGTGCCCGAAGGCGCGTCCCCCTTTTTTCATCGCCGCGTGGCGGGGCGTCGCATCACACGCCGCTCATGCATCCACTCATGCACTGACTCATGTGTCGACTCAGGCGTCGACTCAGGCGCCCAGGTAAGCGCGCTTGATGTCGTCGTTAGCGAGCAGGTTGTCGGCCGAATCGGCGAGCACGACACGACCGGTTTCAAGCACATAGCCTCGATCGGCCACATGCAGCGCCTTGTTGGCATTCTGCTCCACCAGAAACACCGTCACGCCTTCCTCACGAATGGCGCGGATGATGTCGAAGATTTGCGCAATCACGAGCGGTGCGAGACCGAGCGTCGGCTCGTCGAGCAGCAGCAAACGCGGGCGGCTCATCAGGGCGCGTCCGATGGCCAGCATCTGCTGCTCGCCGCCGGACATCGTGCCGGCGCGCTGCTTGCCACGCTGTGCCAGTCGGGGGAACAACTTGAAGACGTGGTCCATGCCGGCGTCGATGTCGTCGTTGGACGCGAAGAAGCCGCCCATCTTCAGATTCTCGATGACGGTCAGGCTCGGAAACACCCGACGGCCCTCCGGCGAAATCGCCAGGCCCATGCGCATGATTTCGTGCGTCGGGCGCGCAGTGATGTCGTTGCCTTCGAACATCACACGACCGCTCGACGCGCGCGGCGTGCCGCACACGGTCATCATCAACGTGGTCTTGCCCGCGCCGTTACTGCCGATGAGGGTGACGATCTCGCCCTTGTTCACTTCGATCGACACGCCGGAAAGCGCCTCGACGGCCCCGTAATGGGTATGGATCTGTTCCAGCTTGAGCATTATTCCTCCCCGAGGTAGGCCTTGATGACGCGCGGGTCGTTGCGCACCTCGTCGGGCTTGCCGGTCATAATCGGCTTGCCGTGTTCCATCACGAGAATCCGGTCGGAGACCCCCATCACGAGACTCATGTCGTGTTCGATGAGCAGCACCGAAATACCGAACTCATGGCGCAGTTTGTCGACCAGTTGCTGCAACTCGACCTTCTCCTGCGGATTCAGGCCGGCTGCCGGTTCGTCGAGCATGAGCAGGCGCGGCTCGGTGATCATGCAGCGCGCAATCTCGAGACGGCGTTGATGCCCGTACGACAGCGTGCCCGCTTCCCGGTTGGCGACCGGGGTGAGGCCGAGCCGGTCGAGCCACATCTTGGCGCGCTCGAGCGCCTGGCGTTCCGCGCGCCGGAATGCGCCCGTGGAGAACAGCCCCTGGAGAAAGCCGGTGTGCACGGTCATGTGCTGTGCGACGAGCAGGTTCTCCACGACCGTCAACTGACGGAAGAGACGGATGTTCTGGAACGTACGCACCAGACCGCGCCGCGCGACCATGTGGCTCGGCAGACCGGTGATATCGGCGCCGTCGAGGGTGATCGAGCCGCCGGTCGGGCGATAGAAGCCGCCAACGCAATTGAAGACGGTCGTCTTGCCGGCGCCGTTCGGGCCGATGATCGCGAAGACTTCGTTCTTGCGGACGTCGAACTCGACGCCGTCGACGGCAAGCAGACCGCCGAAGCGCATCTGCAGGCCGGAGAGTTTCAACAGTTCTGCACTCATTGCGGCAACTCCACATGCGGGCGGGTGGCAGGCAGCAGACCTTGCGGACGCCACATCATCATCAGCACCATCACCAGACCGAAGATCAGCATGCGGTACTCGGCGAAGTCGCGCGCCACTTCCGGCAGGATCGTGAGCAGAATGGCCGCGAGAATCACGCCGATCTGCGAGCCCATGCCGCCAAGCACGACCACGGCGAGAATCAGCGCCGACTCGATGAACGTGAACGACTCGGGCGTGACCAGCCCCTGACGCGCCGCGAAGAACGCGCCCGCCAGCCCGGCGAACGACGCCCCCAGCGTGAACGCGGAGAGCTTGATGCGCGTGGGGTTCAGGCCGAGCGAGCGGCAAGCGATTTCGTCTTCGCGCAGGGCTTCCCAGGCACGACCGATCGGCATGCGGATCAGACGGCTCGTCACGAACAGCGTGAAGCCGACCAGTGCAAACGCGAGCAGGTAGAGGAAAATCACCATGTGCGAGCCGCTGTATGGCAGGCCGATCAGATCATGGAACGTTTTCGCGCCTTCCACACTGGCCGAACGCGCCATTTCGAAGCCGAACACGCTGGGCTTCGGAATGCCCGACACGCCATCGGGGCCGCCGGTGAGACTGGTCAGGTTGTTGAGCAGCAGACGGATGATTTCACCGAAGCCCAGCGTCACGATGGCGAGATAGTCGCCACGCAGGCGCAGCACCGGGAAGCCCAGCAGGAAGCCGAAGGTCGCCGACATGAGCGCAGCGAGCGGCAGGCATTCCCAGAACGTCAGGCCGAAGTACTGGTTGAGCAGGGCATACGTATAACCGCCTACGGCGTAAAAGCCGACGTAACCCAGATCGAGCAGACCCGCGAACCCCACGACGATGTTCAGGCCGAGGCCGAGCACGCAGTAGATGAGGGCGAGCGTGGCAACGTCCACCGCGCCGCGCGAGCCGACGAACGGCCACACCAGGCCGACGGCGAGCAGCACCCACATCGCGATGAGTTGCTGACGGCGGCCCATCGTGGGCAATGTCGGCAACGTTACCGCGCGTTTCGTGCGCAGCAGGAACGGCTTGATCAACTGGAAGACGAACACGATGGCGGTCGCGATCCAGACCGGACGCCAATGTTGCTCCAGCACGACCTTGTAGCCATCGAGCTTCAGTTGCAGGCCCAGGATGGGGGCCGTGAGGATGATCGTCACGATTGCGGCGATGACCGCACCCTTGAGCGTCTCTCCTGCCGGCGCACGGTTGGCGGCGCCGGACTTCATGGTGAGTTGTTGTGTCATGGTCGACCTCAGACTTTCTCGACGTCGGGTTTGCCCAGCAGGCCGGTCGGGCGGAACAGCAGCACCAGCACCAGCAGGCAGAACGCCACGATGTCCTTGTACTCGGAGGGCATGTAGCCCGAGGCGAGCGTCTCCGCCAGGCCCAGCAGCACGCCGCCCAGCATGGCGCCGGGAATGCTGCCGATACCGCCGAGCACCGCTGCCGTAAAGGCCTTGATGCCGGCGATGAAGCCGATGTACGGATTGAGCTTGCCGATGGTCAGGCCGATCAGCACGCCGCCCACGGCCGCGAGCATGGCGCCGAGAATGAACGTGAACGAGATCACGCGATTCGTATCGATGCCCAGCAGGTTTGCCATGCGCATGTCCTCGGCGCAGGCGCGGCAGGCGCGGCCCATGCGCGAGTTGGCGATGAACAGCGTGAGCAGAATCATCAGCGCCACCGTCACCCCCACGATCAGCATGCGAGCGTAGGGAATCGTCACGGTGAAGTCGCCCATCGGAATGTCGATGGCGCCCGAGATCAGCATCGGCACGGAAACGTCACGCGCGCCCTGACCGATCTGCACGTAGTTCTGCAGGAAGATGGACATGCCGATCGCGGAGATCAGCGGTCCGAGGCGAGGTCCGCCGCGCAGCGGGCGATACGCCACCCGCTCGATCGCGAAGCCGTACAGGCCCGTGACCAGTACCGACACCAGCAGCGCTGCGCCCAGCACGAGCGGCAAGGGGTAGCCCGCCGCCGTTCCGATTGCAGTCAGAGTGACAAGCCCGACATAGGCGCCGATCATGTAGATCTCGCCGTGGGCAAAGTTGATCATGCCGATGATGCCGTAGACCATTGTGTAGCCGATGGCAATCAACGCGTAGATCGCGCCCAGCGTCAGGCCATTGACCAATTGCTGGGCGAGCTGTGGGAAAAATTCGTTCATGCGGGAAGCCTCGCGACTAGCGGGGGCCGAGCGCGAATGCGAGCCGCCCGCCGGGGGCGGCGGGCGGCTGGGGGGGATTCGCTGGCCGGTAAAGCGTCAGGGAATCAGTTGGCGGCGGTCTTGGAAGCGTCCTTGTGCCACGTGAACACCACGAACTTGAACGACTTCAGATCGCCGGCTGCGTCATACGCAACCTTGCCGATCGGCGTGTCGAACGTGTTGGCGTGGAGATACTTGGCAACCTTTTCCGAGTCCGTGCTCTTCGCGCCGGCAATGCTGTCGGCGATCAGCTTGACACCGGTGTAAGCCGGCATCTGGAACGGGCCGTTCGGGTCACGCTTGGCGTCGGCGAAAGCCTTCACCAGTTTGGCGTTGGCCGGGTCCGCGGCGAAGTCGGCCGGCAGCGTCACGAGCATGCCTTCCGATGCCGGACCGGCGATGGCCGTCACGTCCTTGTTGCCCACGCCTTCCGGTCCCATGAACGTGGCCTTCACGCCTTGCTCACGCGCCTGACGCAGCAGCAGACCCATTTCCGGGTGGTAGCCGCCGAAGTAGACGAAGTCCACGCCTTGCGACTTGAGCTTGGTGATGACCGCCGAGTAGTCCGAGTCGCCGGCGTTGATACCTTCGAACAGCACGACCGGCACCTTGGCGGCGTCCAGGTCCTTCTTCACCGAAGTGGCGATGCCCTGACCGTACGACTGCTTGTCGTGCAGCACGGCGACCTTCTTCGGCTTGACCTTGTTGATGATGTACTGAGCGGCTGCCGGACCTTGCTGGTCGTCACGGCCGATCGTACGGAAGATGAAGTGGCGCTTCTTGCCCTCGGTCAGCTGCGGTGCCGTGGCCGACGGCGTGATCATCACGACGCCTTCGTTTTCGTAGATGTCCGATGCCGGGATGGTCGAGCCCGAGCACACGTGACCGATCACATACTTGATCTTCTGGCTGACGATCTTGTTGGCGACGGCGACAGCCTGCTTCGGCTCGCATGCGTCGTCCATGAACACGGCTTCGAGCTTGTTGCCGTTGGCGCCGCCGGCGGCGTTGACCTGTTCGATCGCGGTCAGCGCACCGGCCTTGACCATGTCGCCGTATTGAGCAACCGAGCCGCTGAACGGGCCGGCGATGGCGATCTTGACGGTCTCGGCGTTGGCGGCCGTTCCGAGGAGGGCGAGAGCAGCGGCGACGAACAGGGATTTGTGACGGAACTGCATTGTGGACATCTCCTTGATTTGTATTTTTTGACTACCCGGGCATGCGGTGGTCTTGATCGACTGCTGAACCTGGTCGGTATTGGATCATTCTGCCGTTGGTGGCTCGAACGATGCGCCATAGTAGCGTAATACGCACCCCAATAGAAACAGCTATCCTGATCCCCTTCGAAACCCGCGTGGATAAAGGATTTCAAAAGGGTCAAAAGAAGAAAATAAGAGTCGTCACAGCAATGCTCCGTAGTACTACGCAGATCAAAGCGGCGATGAACGTGCGTGAAATCGGCAAATCGGGGTCACGTTGATGTTCGTCGCCAGATCGCGCATCAGGACATTTTGGATACAATCCGGCGCGAATTGAAATCCAATTCCGAAGTTTTGCATTCAGCCGCCGGGTTCGTTCCCCACGGCGGCGGCTTACATCGGCAAGGTGTGCCGATGATTGCGCGACTGTCGCATCAACGCGAGAAACGCGGCCAGAATCGGTGAGTCGTCGTCGCGCCGGTACATGCAATTGAGCTCGATCGAGCGCAGACGCTTCGATTTCAGCGGGCGATACACCACGCCGGGCAGGCGCAGATTCGCTGCCGACTCGGTGGTCACACAAACCCCGAAGCGGCTGGCCACCAGCGCAATCGACGTCACCACGTCCTCCACCTCCTGCTCCACGCGCAACGTGACGCCTTCCGCGCGAAAGGCGGCTGTCACTTCCTCGGCAAGGCCCGGCACCGGCGCGTTCGGATAGAGAATCATCCGCTCGTTCTCGAGATCGGCGAGCGTGAGCGAGGCGCGCTTGCACAGCGGATGCCCTTCGTAGAGCGCGACGAGAAACGGTTCGCGATGAATCCAGTCGACGACGAGGTCCGGTTCGTCGGGAATCAGACGGTTAAAACCGATGGCGATGCGTCGTTCGCGCAACGCGGCAATCTGTTCCGTCTTGGAGAGATTGTGCAGGCCGATCTTGACTTCGGGGCGCTCGGTATGAAAGCCCGCCAGCAGGCGCGGAATGACATTGAGAATGCCCGAACTGAAAATACCCACGTCGAGCCGCCCGATGTATCCCTGGCCGGCAAGCCTCGTCTGCTCCTCGGCCCGGCGCGCGAGCGACAGGATGTTCGGCACCTCGGCAAGCAGCGTATGTCCCGCAGCGGTGAGCGTGGTCCCCTTGGGCGTGCGCACAAACAGCGGCGTGCCCAACTGTGCTTCGAGGGCGTGGATGTGACGGGTGAGCGGGGGCTGCGCCATGTTCAGCCGCTCGGCGGCGCGGCCGAAATGGCCTTCCTGCGCAACGGCGAGGAAGTAACGCATTTGCTTGATATCCATGTGTCGTCCTGGGCATTCGTTGCCTTGCCCGATGGCGGGCCTGATACCGAAATAGTATCGGAATCTCGGAAATTGGTATTGGACGGTATCTTGTTGCGCGCGCATCATGGGCGCACGAAGATTTCAGCACTCGTACTCGTTTGGGCATTTTTCAGGGGATACCAACATGCCGATCGTACATATCAATCTGGTGGAAGGTCGCGACGACGCCACCGTGAAAGCCTGTGTGAAGGCGGTCGCGCGCACGGTGCACGAGACCCTCGGCGCACCGCTCGAATCGATTCGCGTTTTCGCCACGCAGGTCCCGGCCGCGCACTGGGCCGTGGGCGAGCGCACCAAGGACGAGCCGGCCGCGCCGGTCAAGGCAGGCGTGTGATGAGCACCACGACACCTCGCGACGCCGCAACGCAGGCGCGTCTGCAACAGGCCGCCGACGCGCTGCTCGAAGCCGAACGCTCGCACCGCTTCATCGCCCCGCTGCGCGAGACGTTCGCGCCACTGACCATCGACGACGCCTACGCGATTCAGCGCATCAACACCGAGCGGCGTCTGGCGGCCGGACGCCGCATCGTGGGCTGCAAGATCGGCCTGACCTCGGTTGCCGTGCAGAAGCAGCTCGGCGTCGACCAGCCCGACTTCGGCATGCTTTTCGACGACATGGGCTACGGCGATGGAGAACCGATTCCGGCGTCGATCCTCACGCAACCGAAGATCGAAGCCGAGATTGCCTTCGTGTTCGGCCGCGATCTGAACGTCGATAATCCGGGACAACTGGATGTGCTTGGCGCCATCGAATACGCGCTGCCCGCGCTGGAAATCGTCGGCAGCCGCGTGGCCGACTGGAACATTCGCATTACCGACACGATTGCCGATAACGCATCGTCGTCCGCTTATGTGCTCGGCAATACGCCGAAAAAACTCTCCGAGTTCGACGTGCGCATGTGCGGCATGGTGCTGGAGCGTCGTGGCGAGCCGGTGTCGGTGGGCGCGGGCGCCGCCTGCCTGGGCAGCCCGATCAACGCCGTCGTGTGGCTTGCCCGCACCATGGCTGCCGTGGGCACGCCGCTCAAGGCGGGCGATCTGGTGCTCTCCGGTGCGCTCGGCCCGATGGCCGCCGTGACCCCGGGCGACATCTTCGAGACACGCATCAACGGCCTGGGCTCGGTCCGCGCCGTCTTTGAACCTGCCAGCGAGGCTGCACGATGAGCCACATTCACGATTACGCCAAGCTGCTGGATGACGCAGCCCACTTTGCCCACGAAGTCGAACAGTTCGATACCGACAACCGGTTGTCGCTCGATGACGCCTACGCCATTCAGGCCGCCTCGCTCGCGCGCCGCGCCGAACGTGGCGAGACCCGAGTCGGCGTGAAGATGGGCTTCACGAGTCGCGCCAAGATGATTCAGATGGGACTCTCGGACGTGATCTGGGGCCGTCTGACCTCGGGGATGCAGGTCGAGGAGGGGACGTCCATCGATTTCAAGCGTTACGTGCATCCGCGTGTCGAGCCGGAGATCGCCTTCATTCTGAAAAAGCCGCTCGAAGGCAACGTGACGGGACCGCAGGCGCTCGCGGCGGTCGAGGCGATCGCACCGGCCATCGAGATCATCGATTCGCGTTACAAGGACTTCAAGTTCACGCTGCCGGAAGTGATTGCCGACAACGCATCGTCCAGCGGTTTTGTGATCGGCGCGTGGCATGACCCGCACGTCGACTTCTCGAATCTCGGGCTGGCGATGTCGATCAACGGCCGCACCGTGCAAGTCGGGTCGACGGCGGCGCTGCTGGGGCATCCGCTGCGCTCGCTGGTGGCGGCGGCGCGTCTGTCGGCCGCCGCTGGCGAGCCGTTGCAGGCGGGCTGGATCGTGATGGCCGGTGGCGCCACGCCGGCCGAATACATTCAGCCGGGCCAGTACGTGTCGGTCGAAATGGAGTCGCTCGGCCGCGTGGGCTTCCACGTGTGAGCGGCGTACGGACGGCGAGCGTTTGCCGTCCGGACAACGACAACGGGGGCACCGTCAGTCGCGGCGCCCCCGTTGTCGTTTTGACGATGGCTTGCCCGTCGCGCTCAATAGCTCAGTAGCTCGGCAACTCGGCAACTCGGCAACTCGGCAACTCGGCGGCGCAATCGCGCGGCGCGAATATTCCCACGCGGTCGCAATCTCCGCGCAATCTCAGCGCTTCACGCGAGCGATGACGCGAAGATCCGCTTCGATCAGGCGCACGTCGGTGAACGCAAGTGCGAGGGTGTCGTCGAGCGAAGTCAGCGCAGGCAGGTTGAACATGCCCTGTGCGTCGCCGACGATGGACGGGGCAAAGTACGCCAGCATTTCGTCCACACAGCCTTCGCGCAGCATCGAGCCGTTGAGCTTGTAGCCGGCTTCCACGTGAATTTCGTTGAACTGACGCTCACCGAGCGCGCGCATCAGCCCGGGCAGTTCGACCTTGCCGTGGGCATTGGGCAGATCGAGCACTTCCACGCCTAGGTCGCGCAGACGCGACGCGCGGGCGGCGTCGCCATTGGCGCAGACCACCAGCGCGTTGCCGTCTGCGAGCACCTTGGCGGTCGGCGAGATGTCCAGATGCGAGTCGACGACGATACGCAGCGGCTGACGCGTCGTTTCCACTTCGCGTACGGTGAGCGAAGGATCGTCTTCGCGCACGGTGCCGATGCCCGTGAGAATTGCGCAGGCCCGCGCGCGCCACGCATGACCATCGGCGCGCGCGGCCGGGCCGGTGAGCCACTGGCTCACACCGTTGTGCAGTGCGGTCTTCCCGTCGAGGCTCGCCGCGACCTTCATGCGCACCCACGGCGTGCCGCGCGTCATGCGGGCGATGAAACCGATATTCATCTCGCGCGCTTCGTTCTCCAGCAAGCCGCAACGAACCTCGATTCCAGCCTCGCGCAACATGCCCAGACCGCGTCCGGCGACGAGCGGATTCGGATCTTCCATCGCGGCGATCACGCGTTTCACGCCCGCGTCGATGAGTCCCTTCGCACATGGCGGGGTGCGTCCGTAATGGCTGCACGGCTCCAGCGTCACGTAGGCGGTCGCGCCACGCACCGATTCGCCGCGCGAGCGGGCGTCTTTCATCGCCTGCACTTCGGCGTGGTCCTGGCCGGCGGGCTGGGTGAAGCCTTCGCCGATGACGCGCCCGTCCTGCACGATCACACAGCCGACGCGAGGGTTCGGCGTCGTGGTGAACATTGCGCGCTCGGCCAGCGCCAGCGCGCGGCGCATGTAAGCAAAATCCTGTTCGGAAAACATGAGACGTCGGATCGTCAGAGCATCAGCGGCCGGTCGGTCAGGGCATTGTCCGGCGCTGCGCCGGCATGGGCCGGCAGGGATTCGCGCGCAATGCCGCGCAGGGTGTTCAGCGCGTCGAGCACGCTCTGGACATAGCGTTCGTCACGAAAACCGGCGCTCATCTGCGCGACCACGGCGTCCCATCGGCGCGCGGCCACCAGCGCATTGACCCCCTTGTCGGCGATCAGCTCGATATCGTGATCGGCAATGTTGATGTACAGCAGTATGCCTGTGCGCTCGCTCGTGTGCGCGACACCCAGTTGATGAAACAGCTGAACGGCGCGTTGACGGCAGGTTTGCCCACGCCAGACGTTCGCCAGCGGCATGGCCGCTTCGATCACCAGACGGATCTCGCAGCGGTGTTCGCGCTCGGACGCCCGGATCGAGCGCTCCAGCGTATCGAGGGCGTTCTCGGGAAACAGCCAGCGGGCATGGGCACGCCACGTGCCGGCGTGTCGCAACCAGCGCGAGATGTCGTGTGGCCTTTGTTGTCTTTGCGGCATCGCGATGTCCTTCTCGTGTGCTGTGGTCATGGTGCTCACCAATTTCCCGACGAGCCGCCGCCGTCGAATCCACCGCCGCCACCGCCGCCGAAACCACCACCGCCGCCGAAACCACCACCGCCGCCGAAGCCGCCGCCCCCGTCGTTACGTCCCCATCCCCCGCCGAGACCGCCGCCGATGCCACCGCCAATGCCGCCCCAGCCACCGGGGCCGATGCGTCCGCGCTGCCCGGTGAGCACCCGCGAGCGAGGGTCGTTGGGATCCGCGCCCGGGAGTCCGGCGCCCCGGAACCGCCTGCGGCTCTCCATGAGCACCACCATCGCAATGATGAAGACGATAAAGAGCAGCGGCAGGAAATCGGACAGATCGGAATGCGGCGCGCGCGTGGAGGGAAGGTTCGGTGCGGGCAGTGCTTCGTTGTTCATGGCCGCCTGTACGGCGGCCACCCCGGCGGCCAGTCCGCCGAAGAAGTCGCCCTGGCGGAAGTACGGGGCCATGACATCGCGCAGGATACGCCCGGAGATGGCGTCGGTGAGCGAGCCTTGTACGCCGCGACCGACTTCGATGCGCATCTTGCGCAGGTCGTTCGGATTGTCCTTCGCGATGAGCAGGATCACGCCGTCATCGATTCCCTTGCGCCCGGCTTTCCATGCGTCGGCCACGCGGATGCTGTACTGATCGATGGTCTCGGGCGCCGTGCTCGGCAGCATCAGAATGAAGATCTGACTACCGCGCTGCTGTTCATACTGCGCGAGCTGGTTTTCCAGGGCGCCGCGCTGCTCAGGCGTGAGCGTGCCGGTCAGATCGGTCACGCGTGCGCTGAGTGCGGGCACAGCGACCAGCGCATCGGCGCTGGCCGGCAGCGCCAGCCAGCACAGACTCGCCAGCGCAAGCGCCCACAGGGTCCACAGCAAACGCTTCGGCTGGAGGAAAGCCGCCATCGCGGGGTCCTCAGAACTTGACGGCCGGGGCCGTGGAGATAGCCTTTTCGTTCTCCACCGTGAAATTCGGTTTGGTGGCGTAGCCGAACACCTTCGCCGTCAGATTGTTGGGGAACTGACGCACGTACACGTTGTAGTCCTGCACCGCCTGAATGTAGCGGTTGCGTGCCACCGTAATGCGGTTTTCCGTGCCTTCGAGCTGCGATTGCAGGTCCCGGAACAGCCCGTCAGCCTTCAGGTTCGGGTAGTTCTCCGAGACGGCCATCAAGCGCGACAGCGCACCGGAGAGCTCGCCCTGCGCCTGCTGGAAACGCTTGAACGCTTCCGGATCGTTGAGCGTCTCCGGCGTGACCGTAATGCTCGTCGCCTTGGCGCGCGCATTGATGACTTCCGTGAGCGTGGCTTGCTCGTGAGACGCATAGCCCTTCACGGTATTGACCAGATTCGGCACCAGGTCGGCGCGTCGCTGGTACTGGTTCACGACTTCGCTCCAGGACGCCTTGACCGCTTCGTCCTTGACCTGAATTTCGTTGTATCCGCAGGCGGACAGCAACGACGCGAGCAGTCCCAGCGCAAGCCAGCGCAGGAACGATTGGCGGAGCTTGATCGGCAGCAACGTCTGCATGATGTTTCCCCTTGTTATGGCCGGGCCGGTGTCGGACCGGTCCGGCAATTCCGGCAATTTCAACGAATTCGCAATGTGTGGCACGCGCCACGCAGCCCATGGTAGATGGGTGCCGCAGGGCACTTACGCAATCGTCCCAAAGGCGTCGCGCGCCGCGTCGAGCGTCGCATCGATGATCGCGTCGTCGTGCGTGGCGGACACGAAGCCCGCTTCGAACGCGCTCGGTGCGAGGTAGACGCCCCGATCGAGCATCGCGTGGAAAAACTTGTTGAAGCGCGCCACGTCCGACGTCGTGACTTCGGCGAAGCTTTGCGGCACGCTGGCGCGGAAATACAGCCCGAACATGCCGCCGACGCTGTCGCCGGAGAACGCCACGCCCGCGGCCTGCGCGGCGTCGACCAGTCCGGTCACGAGCTTCGAGGTGCGCTTGGCCAGATCTTCATAGAAGCCCGGTGCCTGAATCAGCTTGAGCGTGGCCAGACCGGCGGCCACCGCCAGCGGGTTGCCCGAGAGCGTGCCGGCCTGATAGACGCCGCCGAGCGGCGCCAGATGCGACATGATGTCGCGGCGTCCGCCGAAGGCCGCGGCAGGCATGCCGCCGCCGATGACCTTGCCCAGGCACGTGAGGTCGGCCGTGATGCCGTAAAGCGCCTGCGCGCCGCCCAGTCCGACACGGAATCCGCACATCACTTCGTCGAAGATCAGCACGGCGCCGTGTGCCGTGCACAACTCGCGCAATGTCTGAAGGAAGTGGCGCGAGCCGCGCACGAGGTTCATGTTCCCGGCAACCGGCTCGACAATCACCGCGGCAATCTCGCTGCCCTGACCCGCAAACAGTTCACGCAACTGATCGACGTTGTTGTACTCCAGCACGAGCGTGTCGCGGGTGACTTCCTGCGGCACACCGGCCGAGGACGGTGCATTGCGCGTCGAATCGGCGAACGTGAGCAGGCCCGAGCCGGCCTTGACCAGCAGGCTGTCGGCGTGACCGTGATAGCAGCCTTCGAACTTGACGATCTTGTTGCGGCCCGTGAAGCCGCGCGCCAGACGCAGCGCGCTCATGGTCGCTTCCGTGCCTGAGGACACCAGACGCACTTGCTCGATGGACGGCACGAGACGGCAGATTTCCTCGGCCATCACGACCTCGGCCTGCGTCGGCGCGCCGAAGCTGAAGCCTTGCGACATGGCCGCCTGCACGGCAGCGACGACTTCCGGATGCAGGTGACCCACGATCATCGGTCCCCACGAACCGATGTAATCGATGTAGCGCACGCCCTCGGCGTCCCACATGTAGGGACCTTGCGCGCGGGCGATGAAGCGCGGTGTGCCGCCCACCGATCGGAAGGCACGCACGGGCGAGTTCACACCGCCGGGAATGGTTTGCTGGGCGCGCTCGAAAAGTGCGGCATTGGTCGTGGTTTCGGACATGGGTTCAGCTCTGCGGCGCGACGGCCTATTCACCTTAATGCGTCGATTCTAGCGGATGGCGCCAAAGTCAGGGACTTCTCCCGGCGCGGGGCTTCTGTTAGATTGAGGGCACCTTTACTCAATGCCAAGGAAATTCAAGGCCCGTCGACATGTCCACCGCCAACTCGCAACGTCCTCCGATCACTGTCTCGTCTCTCGACCTCGATCGCCTTTACGCGGTCATCGAGAATGCGCCGCGCACGGCCCTGCCGTATGTGGAGGCACTCGAAACAGAGCTCGCCCGTGCGAGCGTCGTCGATCCGGAGCAAATGCCGGCCGACGTCGCCACGATGAATTCGGTGGTGCGCTATCGCGATCTCGCCACGCATCAGGAGCATCGCGTAACGCTCGTGTATCCGCAGCATCTTGCCGCCACCGAAAACGGTATTTCGGTGCTGGCGCCGGTCGGCAGCGCATTGCTGGGCCTGCGCGTCGGCCAGTCGATTCATTGGCAGGTGCCGGGTGGCCACCTGATCGAGCTCGAACTGCTCGGCATCGATTACCAGCCGGAAGCCGCTGGCGAATATCACCGCTGATTCATCTCTGCGCAGCATCATTGGGAGATTCGGATCTCCCGAGTCTCCCAAGCCTCCTTCCTGTTTTCTTCCGCTCCGCCTTCTTCCGTTTCGTCTTTTCGCTCGTGCACTCCAACGTTCCAAAGTCGTGCCGGTCCTGCGCCGTCCCGGAAATTTGATGCGTTAAGCGCTTAGCGACGCAACCAGCCGCGCGCAATCGGCCACGCCATCAGGCGTCGATAAATGCCTTCGAGGATCGCCGTGACGATGCGGCTCGTCTCCCTTGCGCTGGCAGTGCGCATGATGAGCGCGGTCACGATCGACACGACCAGCGCGCCAAACATGTCGACCGGCCAATGCACGCCGAGGTAGATGCGCGCCCAACACACCGGCAGCGCACAAATGAGCAGCAACTTGCCCAGCAGGCGCGGTGTGCGTGCGGCCGTGCCCATGAGGACGAACGCGGCCGTGAACAGGATCGCGCCGTGGTTGCTCGGAAACGCGCTCGTCGGCGCATGCGGCAGCAGATTCGTGCCGAGCCCGACAACGAACGGGCGGGGTTCGAACCACGCCAGTCCGATAACGAAGTTGATCAGCAACACGAGACCGATGCCCAGCAGGCCATGAACGCCGCCCTCACGGTCGCGGCCGCCCGCGAGCCAGAGCGTGACGAGTCCGACCGGCAGCAGCAGGATCAGATATTTGGCCAGAAAGACGGCGAGGGCCAATTCGCCTTCGCTGACGGTCGGCGAGGCATTGATGGCCAGGAAGAGGGCGCGATTGAGTGAATCCATGAACTCCGGGGTTTTCGAATACCTGCCGGACGTTCGGGACACTGCCGGTAAGCGCACGGGGAAGTCCCGGCGCGACAGCGGGCCGTCGGCCGCCGGCCGGCGGTTTGTGACGATTGGATGACAGATTCTGGCCGAGCCGTCGCGCGGAGGAAAGTGCCATCTGTCATCATTTTGTAACACCTTGAATTGTCACTTTTCTTTCGACGCTCTCGGAGGTAGAATCGCGCCGTCATAGCTCTCAGGAGGTCCTTCCGTGGACAGTAGTTCTAGTGGTAGTTGCCGGTCGACCGAAGTCGACATCACCACCGCGAGTTAGTCCCCCGGGATCTTCCCAGCCGCTAACTCGCATCGTCGGGTTGGCGCGCACCTCAGACGTACCGTTCGTTTGTCCTGCCCCTTTCGCCGCAATATCTGCGCGACGAGAGGCGTTTTTGGACCTTGGCGATAGCGTCCGTCTTTCGTAGCACGCTCCCTTATTGGTTTTACGTCTGCCGCTCGGGCTGTCCCGTCGTGCGCGTGTGTTCGCGTGGTTTTTCTTGGAAACGCGATCGCAACGCCCGCGTCGGACGGATGCCGCGCGGCCGGGAGATTCATCGTGTTCCGTTACTCCATGACCCTGCGCGGAGGCAATCCGCAAGCCCTGATGCTGCCGCCCGAGTGCCTGCATCACTATCACGTCGATCCGCATGCCGACGCCGCACAGGCCAATGCCATGGCTGCGCGTCCCGGTGCGGTGGGGCGTGCCGCGCAGTGGCTGCGCGCGTTCGTGCGCAACCCCGCGCAGACCCGGCACGGCTGAGGCCGCGCCCCCGTCGTTTTCATCGTCATTCCGGGGGCGCCGGCGCCAACGCCGGCGTCCCCCCGCCATTCAGGATGTATCCGATGCAACAAGCTCTCACGCTCAGCGAGCGACTGATTGCGGTGCTTGGCGCGCGCCTCGGCCTGCGCTTTTTCCGTCGCCGCGACATGCTCGAAACCCTCGATGCGCCCGCGCACGGCCACGAGGCACCACCGGGTCTGCTTCAGGCGGCCCGCGACACCGGGCCGGATTTGCTCGCCCGCCTGCGCACCACGCGCAGCGGCCTGTCCGATGACGAAGCCGCCACGGTGCGTGCCCACGTCGGTCTCAACGAAGTCGAGCATGAAAAGCCGCTGCCCTGGTGGCGTCATCTCTTTCACTGCTACCGCAACCCGTTCAACCTGTTGCTCACTGCGCTGGCCGCCGTGTCTTACGCGACCGACGACACCGAGGGAACGATCATCATTGCATCGATGGTGATCATTTCCACGGTGTTGCGATTTGTGCAGGAAGCCCGTTCGAACAAGGCCGCGGAAAAGCTCAAGGCCATGGTGAGTACGACGGCGACGGTGTTGCGACGCGAGTCGCCGGCACACGCCGCCACCGAGTCGGACACGGTGCGTCAGATCGCGCCGGTGGGCCGCATGGGGCGGGAGGTCGCGTTGGCCGAACTGGTCCCGGGCGACATCGTGCTGCTCGCCGCCGGCGACATGATTCCGGCCGACGTGCGCATTCTCTCGGCAAAAGACCTGTTCGTCTCACAATCGGCGCTCACGGGCGAAGCGTTGCCCGTCGAGAAATTCGCGCACCCCTGCGAGAGCGGTGGGAGCAATCCGCTCGCATACGACAACCTCGCCTTCATGGGGACGAACGTCGTGAGTGGTTCGGCCACGGCGGTGGTGGTGACCACGGGCGGGCGCACGTTCTTCGGCTCGCTCGCCGAACGGGTGACGGCGCAGCAGCCCACGGTGACCTCCTTCCAGCAAGGGGTGAATCGCGTGTCGTGGGTGCTCATTCGCTTCATGCTCGTGATGACGCCCATCGTTCTGCTCATCAACGGTTTCACGAAGCACAACTGGCTCGAAGCGTCGCTTTTCGCCTTGTCGGTTGCCGTGGGGCTCACGCCCGAAATGCTGCCGATGATCGTCACGGCCACGCTCGCCAAGGGCGCCGTCGTACTCTCGCGCAAGAAGGTCATCGTCAAGCGGCTCGATGCGATCCAGAACTTCGGCGCGATGGACGTGCTGTGCACCGACAAGACGGGCACGCTCACGCAGGACAAGATCTGTCTGGAGCGTCACACCGACGTGTGGGGGAATTTCTCCGAGTACGTGCTCGAGTACGCCTACCTCAACAGCTTCTATCAGACCGGTCTGAAGAACCTGCTCGACGTGGCCGTGCTCGACCATGCCGAGATGCACCAGCGCCTGGACGTGGTCAATCGTTATCGCAAGATCGACGAAATTCCGTTCGACTTTCAGCGTCGCCGCATGTCGGTGGTCGTGAGCGAGAACGGCGATCACCATGCGCTGATCTGCAAGGGCGCCGTGGAAGAGGTGATGGCGGCGTGCAATCGCGTTCAGCACGGCGCGAACATCGAGCCGCTCACGCCCGACGTGCTCGCGCGCCTGCGCCGCGTGACGGCCGACCTGAACGCCGAGGGGTTGCGCGTGGTGGCCGTCGCCACGCGTCACCTGCCGCCCGTGCGCGAGCGATACAGCGTGGCGGACGAAAGCGAACTCGTGCTCGTGGGCTACATCGCCTTCCTCGATCCGCCCAAGGAGTCGACGTCGCCCGCATTGGCGGCGCTCGCCGCGTCGGGCGTGCACGTCAAGGTGCTGACCGGGGACAACGATCTCGTGACGGCCAAGGTCTGCCGCGAAGTCGGTCTGACGGTGACCGGCTGCGTGCTGGGCGACGACATCGAGGCGATGAGCGATGCCGAACTCGCGCAGACGGTCGAGCGCGCAAACGTCTTCGCGAAGCTCACCCCGGCACACAAGGAACGCCTCGTTCGCATGCTGCGTGCAAATGGCCACGTCGTGGGCTTCATGGGTGACGGCATCAACGACGCCCCGGCGCTGCGTGCCGCCGACATCGGCATCTCCGTGGACACGGCGGTGGACATTGCCAAGGAAGCGGCCGACCTGATCCTGCTGGAAAAGAGTCTGATGGTGCTGGAGCAGGGCGTGATCGAGGGGCGTCGCACGTTCGCCAACATGCTCAAGTACATCAAGATGACGGCCAGCTCGAATTTCGGCAATGTCTTCTCGGTGCTGATCGCCAGCGCGTTCCTGCCCTTCCTGCCGATGTTGCCGTTGCAGTTGCTCACGCAGAACCTGCTCTACGATCTGTCGCAGACGACGATTCCGTTCGATCACGTCGATAGCGAACAACTCACGCATCCGCAGCGCTGGAACCCTGCGGACCTGTCGCGCTTCATGGTGTTCTTCGGTCCTATCAGCTCGATCTTCGACGTGTTGACGTTCGTGGCGATGTGGCACCTCTTCGGCGCGAACAGCGCGGAGCATCAGACGCTGTTCCAGTCCGGCTGGTTCGTGGAGGGGCTGCTCTCGCAGACGCTCATCGTCCACCTGATCCGCACGCGCCGTCTGCCGTTCATCCAGAGTCGCGCTGCGTGGCCCTTGCTGCTGATGACGGGCGCGGTGATGCTCATCGGCATCATGCTGCCGATGTCGCCATTCGCCGAGACGTTCCGGATGCAGGCATTGCCGCTCGCCTATTTCCCGATGCTCGCCGCGATCCTGCTGGCCTACGCCGTGCTTACCCAGTTGATGAAGGGCATATTCGCACGACGTTTCGGATGGCAGTAACGTAGGGACTGTCACACGAGAATAGCGAAAGCCAAGCCAGCGGCGAGTCGCTCACCGCTGGCATTTTGTTGCCGATCCCCGGTCCCGGGGCGACGTTCAACGAACGCTCGAGCGGCGATCAGTCGTCCACCCAGCGGCCCGACGGGCGGTCGAAATGCTGCGAGCGAGGCGCGAAGACATCGCGCGCGTCGTCGAGTTCCAGCGTGACCTCAAGTGCGCCGTCGTTATCGCGCCTGGCACTGTCGATGGGGTCGTTGCAGCATAGCCAGAGCGTGACGTCTTTGGGCATGCCGTCCACGCGGAACGACTTTTGGTTGCCGATGAGGAAGGGCTCGCCGGTCTCGCCGAAGCGCCCGACCAGCTGCCCCATGAGGGCGTCGTGACCGTGATACGGATACGCCTTGTCGCCCGAGACCTTGTGCAGATACGTCGCGCCGGAGTTCGGCGTGCGGCCGTTGGCATCGCGCCGCCCGAACTTGCGGTCGTCGGTGCGCGTGCACCATTCGCCCTCGGCGCGCAAGATCACTTTCGGTGCGTTTTGCGCGCCGATCCTGTATCCGGTGTCCTGCCAGCCTTCGGTGGCATAGACCTTCATGCGCTTGTTGATGCGATCTGTCGTCATGACACGCTCCATTGTTGACGGGGGGCCAAAAATGGATTGCCGACGCGCCGCGGGGGGAGACTGGGTCGGCACTTCACCTGCTTATGTCGCTACGCGAATCGCGGTCAGTTCGAGTGTAGTCGTATCGATTGCCCCTTCGACACCGATCCACGGAGGCCGCACTCCAAACGCGCATCCGAAGGGGCTTCCCCACGGCCGTCCCCATGCGCTTCGATACGACGTCTGGGCGAGACGACGATGCCCAGCTCCGCGTAGAGCTCGTCGAGCGCTTCGCGCGTGCCCACGAGCAGCGCCGTCGTCTGTGCGCTGATATCCGTGATGAGGCTGACCAGCGTCTGACCCTGACACGTTTCGCGCGCGGCGACGAACTGCGTCGAAGTCAGCGCGGCGAGGGTGGCGAACCGTTCGGCCTGCACGAGACCGTTGATCTGGAAGACCGGTTGCGCGGCGCCCGTGGCGCGGCGCGCGAGGTGCACATTCACGCCGTCGCAGTGCGCGCCGAGCGCCGCGAACAACTTGTCTCGTCCTTGCGCGCCGAGCGCGCACGGGTCGCCGTGCACCCAGCGCGAGATCGTGTTGCCCGTGATGCCGGTTGCGTATGCGAGCCGTGCCAGTGTGGTGCCGGAGAGCTTGATCAGCAAACGGGCGACGGTGCGGTGACGCTGTTCGATGTCATCCATAACGAGTGTCCTGCCATGAGGGGGAGTCGGCGCAGCGGCATGAAAGTGGCGCTCAGAACGCCATCGTCACTTCGAGTTGCGCGTCGATATCCTTGCGAAGCCCGGCCGAGCACGGCATGAGCGGTCGGCGAACCGTCTCCGAGCACAATCCGAGCGATGTGAGGGCCGCTTTGATGGCGACGGGGTTGGGCTCGGCGAACAGACGCCGGATCAGTGGCTTCATGCCGTTGAATAGCGTGTTCGCATGCTCCATGTCGCCTTCGCGTACGTAGCGGACCAGCTTCAGATACAGGTCGGGCCGAACGTGGGCCGCCGCCGAGATGCAGCCGACTGCGCCCGCTTGCAGCGCGGGCAGGATCTGCATGTCGTCGCCGCACAGCACGCGCATGGTCACTTGCGATGGCAGGTGCGTGAGGGGATGCGCATCGCACTCCTTGATCGCGGCGAACGATTCGTGCGACGCCAGTTCGCGAATCGTCTCGACACCGAGCGTGACGCCGGTGCGCAGCGGCACGTTGTAGAGCACGAGCGGCTTGCGCGTACCTGCGGCGAGCGTGCGGTAGTGCCAGAGAATGCCCTCCTGCGATGGGCGAAGGTAATACGGCGGCGGTACGAGATATCCGGCGAGCGGCAAGTCGTCCAGACTGCGGATCTGCCGCGCGGCATTGGTCGTATCTGCGGCGCCCACACCGGCGAGCACGGGGGCGTGGCCGTGGGCGAGATGGCAGGCTGTCTCTACGAGCCAGCGCCGCTCGTCATCGTGCAGGAGTGTGCCTTCGCCCGTGGTCCCCGCGACGACGAGGCCGTTCACGCCGGCCGCGAGATAGTAGTCGACCAGACGGGCAAAGGCGTTGTGATCGATCTGGGCGCCATTGGCGCCGGTCATGGGCGTGACGAGCGGAACCCACACGCCTTCGAAGTTGGCAGTGTTCATTGTCGGAGAAGCGGTAGCTGTCGATATCCCGCGACGTGCGTCGCAGAGGTCGGTCAGCGAGTTGGCGAATTAGCGAGTTATGGAATTGGCGCGAAGCGCCGCGAATGCGCCCGCCCTACGCGGCAGGGCGCAGACGAAGCGCGCCGAATTCGGCTTCGGGCAGCGTCTGCATGACGACGTGCATCGCGTGCGACGCTTCGACGCGCGGCAAGGCAATCGACACCACGGCGGCCGTATCGCGGCGGATCGGCCGAATCGTCTCGACACGCCAGGGCAGCGGAAGACTCATCGCCAGCGTCACGGCCAGCGAGGAGACGGCTGCGCGACTGAGCGTAATGTCGAGCGTGGCGTCGAGGCGCGCGCGCGGGTTGAATCGGTGGCGTTGCCGTGTGGTGGGCAAGGCGGTTACGCCAGGCAAGGCAGGCAAGGCAGGCAAGGCAGAGGGGAGGGCAGCGGTATCGGCGAAGGCGGCAGCGGCGGCGTTCGCACCGGGAGGTTCGAGGCTGGCGCGTTGAGCGATGGCAGGCATGGCAACGTGTCGTTTGGCGACGGAAGTGACAACGAGGCCAGTCTAGGGAGGCGCGGGTAAAAAAGGCGTCAAGATTTCGACGCCTTCATTGCCCTTCATTGCCCCTGCCATCGATGCGATGAAGTCAGTCCTGCTTCGGATACTGTGCGTCGTTGAACAGCACGCACGCGCCGTGTGGGGCCGCGCCGACGTTGTTGCGAAACAGCGCGAAGAGGTTGCGCCACGGGTCGAAGGGTCGTTGCGGCACGGGCGCCGGCGTTCGCGCGGCGAGCGTGGCATCGTCGACTTCGCAGGCCAGCGTGTTCGTCTCGCAGTCGATGGTGATGATGTCGCCATCCTGCACGCGCGCGAGCATGCCGCCGAGTTCCGCTTCCGGTGACAGGTGGATGGCTGCGGGTACCTTGCCGGACGCGCCCGACATGCGCCCGTCGGTCACGAGCGCCACATGATGGCCTTCGTCCTGCAGCAAACCCAGCATCGGCATGAGTTTGTGCAGTTCAGGCATGCCGTTCGCGCGCGGACCCTGGAAGCGCACGACCACCACGACGTCGCGTGTGAGCTCGCCGGCCTTGAACGCCGCTTGCGCCGATTCCTGGTCCGAGAACACGCGCGCCGGCGCGCGCACCTTCTGATGTTCGGGTTTCACGGCAGACGACTTGATCACGGCACGCCCGAGGTTGCCGGCCAGCATGCGCAAGCCGCCTTCCGGTGCGAAGGGGCGCGAGGCCGGACGCACGATGCTCTCGTCGAGACTCTGCGCGGGCGCGTCCTGCCACGACAGTACGTCGTCGCGCAGAAAGGCTTCCTGCGTGTAGGCGCGCAAGCCATGCCCCATGACGGTGGTCACGTCGTTGTGCAGGAATCCCGCGTCGAGCAGTTCACGGATGAGGAAGCTCAGGCCACCTGCTGCGTGGAACTGATTCACGTCGGCCTTGCCGCTCGGGTAGACGTGTGCGAGCAGCGGCGTGACGTCAGACAGTTCGGCGAAGTCCTGCCAGTCGAGCAGAATGCCGCCCGCGTGCGCCATTGCAACGAGATGCAGCGTGTGATTGGTGGAGCCACCGGTGGCGAGCAGGCCGACCACGCCGTTGACGAAGGCCCGCTCGTCGAGAATTTGCGAGGTGTTGATGCCGGACTTCGCGAGCGCCACGGCGCGGGCGGTGGCGGCCTGCGTCAGTGCGTGACGCAGCGGGGTGTGCGGATTGACGAACGACGACCCCGGCAAGTGCAGGCCCATGAATTCCATGAGCATCTGATTGCTGTTGGCCGTACCGTAAAAGGTGCAGGTGCCTTCGGTGTGATAAGCGGAGAGTTCGGCGTCGAGCAGCGCCGCACGGGTCACCCGCCCGGCAGCGTATTCCTGCCGGATGCGCGACTTCTCGTCGTTGGGCAGGCCCGAAGGCATCGGGCCTGCGGGGCTGAATACGGCGGGCAGATGCCCGAACGCCTGCGCGGCGATGACCAGACCCGGCACGATCTTGTCACACACGCCGAGGAACATGGCCGCGTCGAACATCTGATGCGAGAGCGCGACAACCGAGGCCATTGCAATCACATCTCGCGAGAACAGCGAGAGCTCCATGCCCGCATACCCTTGCGTCACGCCGTCGCACATGGCGGGCACGCCGCCTGCGACCTGCGCACTCGCGCCATGCGCGCGGGCGGCGGACTTGATGATGTCGGGGAATTCGGCAAACGGCGCGTGCGCCGACAGCATGTCGTTGTAGGCCGTGACGATACCGATGTTGGGAATGCGCTCGGCGCGGATCTTGAGACGATCGTCGGCGGGCGCAGCCGCCAGCGCATGGGCCAGATTGGCGCAGCCGATCTTTTCGCGCCCGGGCTGTCCCTGTGTGGCGCGCGCCACGCCTTCGAGATATGCCTGACGGGACGACCGGCTGCGCTCGATCAGGCGCTCGGTCACGCGTTGTACCACCGGATGCAGGGACACGTTGTGCGAGAACTGGGTCATGGTTGCATCGCCGTCGATGTAGTCAAAGCACGAGATTTTGTTGATTTGCAGTGTAGTTAAACTACAATGCAGTGTCAAAGTTGCGCCTTCCCAGTGACACGTGGACGTCTTCTCATGAACACGCCTTCACCCTATACCTTTGTGTTGTTCGGCGCCACCGGCGATTTGTCGTTGCGCAAGGTCCTTCCCTCGCTGTTCCGCGCATTCCGTACCGGGCAGTTGGGCCCGGAACACGCCTCGGACGCTGGCCGCATTCTCGCCATCGCCCGCAAGCCGATGGATGCTGCCGGATATCACGCGTGGTGCGAGGAGCACGTGCGCAAGCACATCAAACCCGATGTCTGGGACGAGGGCGCCTGGCAGCGCTTTCTCGCGACCATCGACTACATGCCGCTCGATCTCGGTCGCGAAGCCGAATTCGGCGTGCTGGCCGAGCGTCTGGCAAAGCGTCCGGGCGTGCGCATCTTCTATCTGGCCACCGGTCCGTCGCTGTTCATTCCCATTTGCGAAGGGCTGCGCAGCGCCAGACTCAACGAAAACAGCCGTATCGTGCTCGAAAAGCCGCTCGGCCACGATCTGGCGTCATCCGAAGCGATCAACGACGCCGTAGGCGCGATCTTCCGCGAAGACCAGATTTACCGCATCGATCATTACCTCGGCAAAGAGGCGGTGCAGAACCTGCTCGCACTTCGTTTCGGCAATGCGATCTTCGAGCCGCTGTGGCGTCGCGAGCTGATCGACAGCATTCAGATCACGATTGCCGAGGAGATCGGTGTCGAAGGCCGCGGCGAGTTCTACGAACAGACCGGCGCGCTGCGCGACATGGTGCAGAACCACTTGCTGCAACTGCTCGCGATCGTTGCCATGGAGCCGCCGCTGTCGATGGATGCCGACGCCGTGCGCGACGAAAAGATGCGCGTGTTGCGCTCGTTGCGGCAACTGGACGACGAGAGCGTCGCGCGTAATGTGGTGCGCGGCCAGTACGGCGGCGGGGCGATCGGCAAGGCGGCCGTGCCCGCCTATACGGACGAGCCCGGCGTGCCGTCCGACAGCCAGACGGAAACGTTCGTCGCGCTCAAGGCCGACATCGACAACTGGCGGTGGGCAGGCGTGCCGTTCTTCCTGCGCACGGGCAAGCGTCTGGGCGAGCGGGTGGCGGAGATCGTCGTCAACTATCGCGCGACCCCGTATCCGTTGCTCGGCGAAGCCACGGCGCAACCTGGCGTGAATCGCCTGGTGATCCGGTTGCAACCGAACGAGTCGATTCGTTTGTACTGTCTGGCCAAGCAGCCCGGCGAAGGCATGACACTGCAATCCGTTCACCTGGATCTCGCGTTCGACCAGTTCTTCAAGGGACACCGCATGGATGCGTACGAGCGCCTGTTGCTCGACGTCATCAACGGTCGCCTTGCGCTCTTCGTGCGGCGTGACGAACAGGAGCAGGCATGGCGCTGGGTCGCGCCGGTTCAGGCGTACTGGTCGCGCCAGCACAAGGGACCCAAGCGCTACGCCGCCGGCACATGGGGGCCACCCGCTGCGAGCGCCCTGCTCGCGCAGTACGGCAGAAGCTGGGTCGAAGAGGACAACTGATCGATCCCCGCAACGTTCCCGACAAGCACGGCCGGGACGCAGCGTTGCATCGGCACACGCGCGCCCGGTGCATCCGTCCACCGCCATGCAACGGAGGCAGACACGCATGATTCACTGGCGAACCTTTCCCACGCGCGACGCGCAGGCGCACGCATTGGCCAATGCCGTCGTGGCCGGCATAGACGAAGTCCTGACGATTCGACGCCGCGCCTTGCTGGCGGTATCGGGCGGCACCAGTCCCAAAGCCTTCCTGGCGCAGCTCGCCCGCTTGCCGGTCGCATGGCGTGACGTCGACATCACGCTGGTCGACGACCGCTGGTTGCCCGCCGAGCACGCCGACAGCAACGCGCGTCTGGTTGCCGAGACACTGCTGCCCGGCGCCACTGGGGCGCGCTGGCTGCCGCTTGTCGATACGTCGACGTCCGCCGAATTGCAGGTGCGCACGCTCAACAGCACGTGGACGCACGGCGTGCCGCAAGTCTGCGTGCTGGGCATGGGCGAGGACGGTCACACGGCGTCGCTCTTTGCCGACGCGCCGCAGTGGCGCGAGGCCATCACGACCCACGACAAGTTCGTTCTCGTGCAGCCCCGGCACGCGCCATACCAGCGCGTGTCGTGGTCGCTCGCCGCGCTCGCGGCGTGCGACAAGCTCATCCTGCAGATTCAGGGCCCGGCCAAGCGCGCGGTGCTCGAAGCGGCGCAGGCCAACGAGCAGGACAACGCCATCTCGCGCCTGATCCACCTCGAAGGAGTCAAGATCGATGTCTTCTGGAGTGAGGAGTAACCCGCCACACCTGAGCGGCCCGCGATTGCTGGCCGACATTGGCGGCACCAACGCCCGGTTTGCGCTGGAGATCGCGCCGGGCGATCTCGTCGAAATTCGTGACTACGCCTGTGACGATTACGCCGGGGTGCCCGAAGTGATCCGCGCTTACCTCGACGAAGCCGATCACGCGGAACCGGTGCAACACGCGGCCATCGCCATCGCCAATCCGATCGAAGGCGACGAGATTCGCATGACGAATCGCGACTGGCATTTCTCCATCGAAGCCACGCGCCGCGCGCTGCGTTTCGAGACGCTGCTGGTCGTCAACGATTTTACGGCCCTGGCGATGGCGTTGCCTTATCTGACGCCCGCGCAGAAGTATCAGGTCGGCGGCGGTGAGGCGCGCCCGAATGGTGTGTTGGGTTTGTTGGGGCCGGGCACCGGTGTCGGCGTCTCCGGCCTGATTCCCGCAGGAGATCGCTGGATTGCACTGGGCAGCGAAGGCGGACACACCACGTTCGCCCCCGCCGATGAGCGCGAAATCGACGTGTTGCGATACGCGTGGAAGCACTTTGCGCATGTCTCTTTCGAGCGCCTCGTCGCCGGTCCCGGCATGGCGCTGGTCTATCAGGCGCTGGCCGAGCGCAACGGCACGCGCGTCGTTGCGCTGGAGACCCCGGCGATCGTCGGACTGGCGCAAGCGGGCGACAAGCTCGCGCGCGAGACCGTCGATTGTTTCTGCGCGATGCTCGGCACGCTGGCAGGCAACGTCGCCGTATCCCTCGGTGCGGTGGGGGGCGTCTATCTGGGCGGTGGCGTGATACCCAAGCTCGGCAAGTTGTTCGAGGACTCGCCGTTTCGTCAGCGCTTCGAGGCGAAAGGGCGCTTCGAGGCGTATCTCAAAAAGATCCCCACCTATGTCATTACCGCCGATCATCCGGCGTTCCTCGGAACGTCGGCGATGCTTGCCGAACAACTCGGCTCGCATGCGCTCGGCGCGGGCGCGTTGATCGATCGTCTGCATCGTCTGCGCGACCGCCTGAGTCCTGCGGAGCAGCGCGTTGCCGAACTCACCCTCAAGCAGCCCCGCGCGTTGCTCGCCGAGCCGGTGGCGGAGATCGCACGGCTCGCGCGCGTCAGCCAGCCCACGGTCATCCGGTTTTGCCGCAAGCTCGGCTGTCAGGGACTGTCGGACTTCAAGCTCAAGCTTGCGAGCGCGTTGACCGGTACGCTGCCGGTGCGTCACGGACAGGTGCATGTCGGCGATACGGCGGCGGAATTCAGCGCGAAGGTGCTCGACAACACCGTGTCGTCGATTCTGCAGATGCGGGAACATCTCGATGCACGCACCGTCGAGGCCGCCGTGACGTTGCTCGATGGCGCGCGGCGCATCGAGTTCTACGGACTGGGCAATTCCGGCGTGATCGCGCAAGACGCCCATTACAAGTTCTTCCGCTTCGGCAAGCCGACCATCGCGTATGGGGATCCGTATCTGTTGCAGGCATCCGCCGGGCTGCTCGGGGAAGACGACGTGGTCGTCGCGATCTCCGCGTCGGGACGCTCGACCGACCTGAACCGGGCGGTCGACATTGCGCTCGGGCGCGGCGCGAAAGTGATTGCGCTCACGGCGCGCAATTCGCCGCTCGCACGCAAGGCGACGCTCGTTTTACCTAACGATCATGTCGAGACGATGGGCGCACACGTCACGATGATTGCGCGGATTCTGCATCTGGCGGCCATCGACGTACTGGCCGTAGGCGTGGCGATCCGTCGTGCGGGCCCCGGGGCCGAGACCGCAGGCGAAGGCGCGCTGGACTGGCTCGGTCACGGCAGCGGTCAGGGCTCCGGCACGCCGGCGGCGGCCTGACTTGCCGGGGTATTTCGCTGCACAGCCGGACAGCCGGATCCGGGACAGGCGCAGGCGATTCGGTGCAAGGGCGAGCCGAGCGCCCCGAGAGGCAGGACGCCGCATGTGCCGGACGTCGAATCTTCGGTCGCTTGATATCCCTAAACATGTTTAGCATAATGCGGCATATGAAAGTGACCGATTCCGCCCAACGTTTCGGCTTTCTCGTAGCAGACATTCAGCGTCTGTTCGGGCGCCGCTTCGAGCAGTTTGCGCAGCGCACGTTGCCCATGACGCGCGCCCAATGCCGTTTGCTCGCCTATCTGTCCGTCAATCGAGGCGTGAGTCAGACGGTGCTTGCGGACATTCTCGAGACCCCGCCGCCCACGCTCGCCCGCATGCTGGAGCGCATGGAGGAGGCCGGCTGGGTGCGTCGCCGCCTGGACGCGCGAGACCCGCGCATCGAGCGTCTGTTCGTCACGCGCGCGGCGGTGGCGCAATTGCAGATCGCTCGCAAACTGTCGGACGATGTGCGCGATGAAGCGTTGCACGGCCTGACGGCATTCGAAGCGGTTCAGCTCACGCAGTTGCTGCAGAAGGTGCGGCGCAATCTCAGCAAT
Organism: Pandoraea vervacti; assembly: GCF_000934605.2. Taxonomy (NCBI): domain Bacteria; kingdom Pseudomonadati; phylum Pseudomonadota; class Betaproteobacteria; order Burkholderiales; family Burkholderiaceae; genus Pandoraea; species Pandoraea vervacti. The sequence goes on from NZ_CP010897.2 coordinate 1,290,256, forward strand.
GTCGTGCCCACGCCCCTCGACACCGTCGTCCCGGCGGTCCTGCGCCGTGAAGCGCTCGACGGTGCGCAAAGCACGAGCGAGACCGCTCAGCGCTCTTCCCCTTCCACGCTCTCGCCGCCGTCGCCTCCCGCTTCCTATATCGGCGCACCCGACGGCGACTTGTCGGATATCACCGACTTGCGGCCTCAGTAGGACGGGCCTAGCATGGGAAGTCTCCAAACCCACCCCGGAGACTGACATGACGAATCACGTGTACAAGCAAATCGAGCTGACCGGCTCGTCGACCAAGTCCATCGACGATGCCGTCACGAGCGCCATCGAGCGCGCAAGCAAGACATTGCGCAATCTGAACTGGTTCGAAATCACGGAAACGCGCGGTCATATCGAAGACGGCAAGGTCGCTCACTGGCAAGTCACGCTCAAGGTCGGCATGCGGCTCGAAGACTGAGTCCAGCGGGCGGTCGCAGAAGTATTCGGCAGGCAGACGGGGCGCTCCGGCGCCCCGCAGTTGTCGTACAGTCGTGTCACAATAGGCGCATACTCGAGATCATGAAAAAGACAGAAGAGGTTTGCGCATGTCCGAACAAGAACCGGTCCATGCCACCCGATCGATTACGGATCCGGTGGAAGCCGTCGCCTACCTGAAGACGATTTACGATGCCAACACAGCGTACCTGCGCTCGGCGTTCGAGCAATTCTCCCGTCAAAAAGATCAGGCGCGCCGCGTGAGCGCGCATTACCCGTTCGTTCGTATCACCACCGAGGACATTACCCAGCTCGACAAGCGTCTGTCGTACGGGTTCGTGTCCGGCCCGGGAAGCTACCAGACCACCGTCACACGACCCGATCTGTTCGAGAACTACTACATCGAGCAGCTTCGCCGGCTCGCGCACAACCACGGCGTGGCCTTCGAAGTCGGCGTCTCCGACGAGCCGATTCCCGTGCATTTTGCGTATCAGGACGGCGTCTATCTCGAGGGCGATCTCGATCAGACGCACCTGCGCGCCATGCGCACCGTGTTCGACGTGCCCGACCTTGCCAAGATGGACGACAGCATTGTCAATGGCACACGCGACCCGCTGCCCGGCGAGATCCTGCCGCTAGCGCTCTTTACGGCCCCGCGTGTCGATTACTCGTTGCACCGTCTGCGCCACTACACGGCCACATCGCCCGAGAACTTCCAGAACTACGTGCTGTTCACCAACTACCAGTTCTACATCGATGAGTTCGTCGAGCTGGGGCGTGAGCTGATGAGCGCGACCGACGACCCCGCTTTGCGCGAGTACCGCAGCCAGTACACGGCATTCGTGGAGCCGGGCAACGTCACGCACTGGAACCAGAATCTCGCCGCACGCGCCGCCGTGGGGACGTCGCCCTCGCGGCTGCCGCAAATGCCTGCCTATCACCTCGTGCGCCCGGATAACACCGGCATCACAATGGTCAATATCGGGGTCGGGCCGTCCAACGCCAAGACCATTACCGATCACATCGCCGTACTGCGTCCGCACGCATGGGTGATGCTCGGGCACTGCGCCGGACTGCGCAATTCTCAGCGATTGGGGGATTACTGCCTCGCCCACGGCTACGTGCGCGAGGACCATGTGCTCGACGACGACCTGCCGCTGTGGGTGCCCGTGCCGCCGCTGGCCGAAGTGCAGGTGGCGCTCGAGCGTGCGGTGGCGGACGTCACGCAACTGGACGACTTCGAACTCAAGCGTGTGATGCGCACGGGTACCGTGGTGACGGTCGATAACCGTAACTGGGAATTGCGCGATCACCGCGAGCCGGTGCAGCGCATGAGCCAGAGCCGCGCGATTGCCCTCGATATGGAGAGCGCCACGATTGCCGCAAACGGCTTTCGGTTCCGGGTGCCTTACGGCACCTTGCTCTGCGTGAGCGACAAGCCGCTGCATGGCGAGCTGAAATTGCCCGGCATGGCCGACCGTTTCTATCGCGAGCGTGTCGATCAGCATCTGAAGATCGGCGTGAAGGCGATGGAGCTGTTGCGCGATAACGGTCTGGATCGTCTGCACAGCCGCAAACTTCGCAGCTTCAACGAAGTCGCATTCCAGTGATTTCACCGGGCGGCAGCAGTGTTTCGGCGACTGAGCATGCCGCTGATCCTGCTTGCCTGATCGGTGTCATCTGACGAAAAAAGCGCGCTGACCTTTCGGTTGCGCGCTTTTTTCCTGGGGCCTGACGTCGCTATGCCACGGGTCAGGAAAACACCCGCTTCGCGTGGATCCCAAGTCCCAGCGCAACGCTGGCGAGGCGATCGCCAAAGACTGGCGTCGCCTTCGGGAACGCGGCGCACATCGCACCGGACAGGCAGCGCAGCCCGGTCGAGCCGCCGGTGAAGTAAAGCGCATCGACGTCTTCGGCTCGCAGGCCCGCGAGCGATGCCGTATGCACCGCACCCGTCGTGATGCTCGCGATCTCGTCGCTCACGGCCTCTACCAGCCCCGTCTCCGAGAATGCAATGCTCAGGTCGCGCTCGATCACCGAGAGGTCGATGCGCGTTTCGCCGCCCGCCGACACGTCGATCTTGGCCGTTTCCGCATGACCGACCAGTGCATGACCGAGACGTTGCTCGACCGTGCGCATGAGACGACGGTGATGCGCCGGATCGGCGTACAGATGCGCGGTGAGCGCCAGTTCGCCCGCGCGCCTGGGTGTGTAGACGGTGTTGATCAGGTGCCAGGTGGCCAGGTCGAAGTAAATGCGGTTCGGCACTTCCTTGCCGTCCGGCCCGAGCGCCTTGTAGCCGAGTTCGCGCAGGATCGTTGCGAGTTCGATGCGGCGATCGAAGTCCGTCCCCGCGATGTGCACCCCGTGGTGGGCCAGCACGTCATCCTTGCGCTCCAGGCGGCGCGCACGTTCGGGGCCGACGCGCACGAGCGAGAAGTCCGACGTGCCGCCGCCGATGTCCACCACCAGCACCTGCTGCTCCTGCATGAGCCGCGACTCGTAATCGAAGGCGGCCGCAATGGGTTCGAACTGGAATTGCACGTCCTCGAAACCGACGTCGCGCGCGCTCTGTTCGAGCGAGCGCTGCGCGGCGGCATCCGCTTTCGGGTCGTCGTCGACGAAGAACACCGGACGGCCCATGACGACCTGACGCAGATCGCCGCCGTCGGCCTTCAGGGCATGCGTGCGCAGGTGACGCAGGAATGTGGCGATGATGTCGATATAGCGCATCGCCGAGCCGTTGCCGAGGTCGGTGGTGCTTTCGATCAGGGAGGAGCCGAGCAGGCTTTTGAGCGAGCGCATGAGGCGCCCGTCGTAGCCGTCGATGTAATCGGCGACGGCCTGACGGCCGAATGACGCGCGTCCGCCTTCGTCGGCATTGAAAAACACGGCCGTGGGCAGTGTGCCGTAGCCGGCTTCAAGTTCGACCAGACGCATGGCGCCGCCGGTTTGCACGGCGACGGCGGAATTCGAAGTGCCGAAATCGATGGCGCAGAAACTCATGGCATTTGCGGCTTGCGCGGGCGAGCCGTAAAAGGTCGGCAGTGTAGCACGGCCGGACGGCCGGCCGGATGAACGCACACGGGGCGTCCGACGCGCCTTGTCGTTGGCCTCGACATTGCCCGGTCGTTTCGGAAGAAGGCGGTCGCCTTTGCCGGTAGTCAATGGGCACGGTCATCCGCGAGACGACGTCGCGTCCGGCTGGGCGGACGGCAACGTACGAAGGCTGCTGACCACGGCAGCAACTGCCGCGAACGCCGCCGCCACGTAGAGCGACGCACGAGTGCCGAAACCCTCCGGCGCAACGCTGAATACCAGCGCCACGAGCGCGGCGCCCGTCGTCTGGCCGGTCAGGCGCGCCGTGCCGAGCATGCCGCTCGCGCCGCCGCTGCGGTGCTTCGGCGCAGACATGAGCATCGCGTAATTGTTGGGCGACTGGAACAGGCCGAAGCCGAAGCCGCACATCGCCATGCGCCAGACGATGTCCAGCGTGCTCGGATGTTGGGGAAGCAAGCCCAGGGCGAGCAGACCGACGGCAAATGCCGCCAGCCCGACGGCGCCCAGCAATCCGGGCTTGTAATGCTCGAGCAGGCGACCCGCGACCGGGGCGACGACCACGATGGTGAGCGGCCACGCCGTCATCAGCATACCGGTCTGCACATGATCGAAGCCGAGCGTGTCCTGAAGGAAGAAGGGCAGTGAGACGAAGGCCAGCATCTGTGCGCAGAACGACGCCATCGAGGTGCAGATCGACAGTCCGAAAATCGGGATGCGCAGCAGATCGACGGGCAGCAACGGCACTGGCTGGCGACGTTGGCGTCGCACGAAGATCGTGCCGATGACGACGGCCGCCACGAGTTCGACGGCCACGAGCCAACGGTCCTGACCATGCCCGAAGGCATCGATGCCGGAGATGAGCAACCCGAACGTCAGCGCACTGAGCACGGCCCCCGTCCAGTCGAAGGGGTGTGAAGCGCGCGTGGTGTCGGGCAGCGAGCGCACGGCAATGGCGAAGGCAACGATGCCCAGCGGCACGTTGATCGCGAAGAGCCACGGCCAGTGGGCGATGGAGAGAATCCCGGCGGCAATCGTCGGTCCGGCGGCCGAGGACACCGCGACGATGAGCGAATTGAGCGCGACGCCGCGTCCCAGCCAGCGCGACGGATAGATCGCCTTCACCAGCGCGGTGTTCACACTCATGATCCCGGCGGCGCCGAAGCCCTGCGCCACACGCGCGAGCGTCAGCGTCATCAGCGAGTCGGAGAGCGCGCACGCGAGCGACGCGAGCGTGAAAAGGGCGAGGCCGACCGTATAGACGCGTCGGTAGCTCACGATCTCGCCAAGCGCGGCGAGCGGCAGCAGCGAAATGGTGATGGCGAGCTGATAGGCGTTGACGATCCAGATCGACGTCGCCGGGCTGGCATTCAGATCGCGCGCGATGGTGGGCAGCGCGACATTCGCAATCGCGCTGTCGAGCACCGAGAGCGAGATCGAAAGCATGACGGTGGCAACGGCCCACAGCCTTGCGGGCATGGGCATACCGTCGGTGAGTGTGTCGGACATGAGGGCGGCGAAGAGACGATCGCGCATCCGTCGCGCGTCTAAGGGCGCGGCAGGCACGGCAAACGGGCAAAAGAAGCAAAGCGTCATCCTGCCCGAAATCCCGAGACGGCGGCGCGCCCCCTTGCAAAGCCTTGTGTTTACATGGTTTTCGATTTGGCGCTTCTGTTTTGTCTGGTGGAATATATGTTCCATCAGACAAAACACTGTGGGTTTTGACGGTGATGTTTCCCCGGCAAGCCAGTGGCTACGCGGAAAACCGGGCGATGCGCGCATTCGGCAGTGGGTGATACGCCGTGCCATTGCGCAGCGGCGCAAGGTCTTCACCGCCGCCGAGAATCGCGTGGACGCCGATAGCGGCGATCGTGCTGGCAGGCGTGCGTCCCGGGCACGCGTGCGCGCCGAAACCGAACGTCCACGCGGTGTCGTCGGTCGCGTTCATGTCGCCCACTTCGTCGGGAGACCGAACGGCCGACGCCAGCACGACGAGGATGACGTCCCCTTTGGCCAGCGTCCGACCGTGAATGACTGCCGACGTGTGCAAAAAGCGGCGCGTGTTCTGCACGGGCGGATCGAAGCGAATGACGTCGCTCACGGTTTTGATGGCGACGCGAAGATCGGCAGGGGAAGCGCTCATCGACCGCTCCATCGAGGCAGCCGCCGACGCACGCATCGATGCAGTCATCGACGCACCGCGCGCGAACCGTCTCACGCTGTTGGCGATCAGTCCGGCGCAGGCGTCGTGCGTCTGTGTGAAGAGGCCGACGATGTTTGCCGTGAGGGCGCTGAAGTCGGCGCTTTCGTTGCGCGCTGCGCTGCGGGCTGTCTCCTGCAACCACGTGCCGGGCACCGCATCTGCTTCGAGCCAGCGAATCGCACGGCTGCGCATCGCCGTGGCCGCGGTGTGGCCAGCATCGAGCACGTCTTCGCGGGGAGACGGACGCGCAGCTTCGGCCATTGCGGCGACCAGCTCGCGCACGTCTGCATGGACCTCGGTCCATTGGGTAGACGGTACACCGAGCCAGGCCGCCAGCGCGTACATCGGCTGACGAAAAACGAAGTCGTCCAGACGCGCGGCGGACGTTTTTCCGCAGGCGAGATAGGCATCGGCGCATGCGGCCTGCGTGGCTTCGTGCAATTTGGCGAGCGAGTCGCGGTCCGATGGCAGTGCCGCGAGCCGGGTCTTGAGCCACGGCTTCATGGCGGCGTGCGCGGCCCCGTCGTTCATGCGCACGAGCGCACCGAACCACGCGCCCGCCGGTCCGTGGCTCAGCGCCGCAGGAACGACCGCACCGGCAGGGCGCACGCCACAGGCCGGATGCCGGAGCACTTCGGCAACGGCGTGCGGGCCCGCCGTCACCCACAGGCCGAGCGACGCGTCGAACTCGAACGGGCGGTGCGCGGCGAGCGACGTGTAATACGGATAGGGATCGGGATGCACGACCGCATCCAGGGCGTGGCGGGGCGCGTCGGCACTGGACTGTGCAGAGAATGAGTCGGGAGCGGCGACCGGCATGATGAAGGGCCTCAAAACGTGTGTCGATGGTCGTTAGCATGCGCCGTTCGGCGACCGGCACGTTTCATGGCGTGCTGAAGTATCGGACGCATCGCGAGGCCTATACTGCGTTGCATGTTCTTCACAGGAGTCCTGCCGTGGACACCGCACGCGATCCGACGCCGGGCGTGAGTTCGCTCGCCGCACTTCTGGCCGACGTTGGCCGCATGACGATGCTTTGGGCATTGATGGACGGCTCTGCCCGGCCCGCGGGCGAGTTGGCGCTGGTCGCCGGGCTTTCCCCATCGAGCGCCAGCGGGCACCTCGCACGACTCGTCGACGGTGGTGTGCTCGCGCAGGAATCGCGCGGCCGCCATCGCTATTTTCGTATTGCCACGCCGGAAACCGCCGCCGCCATCGAGGCGCTTGCCAGCGCCGTGCTCGCGACGCGAGAGTTGCGTGCGCGCCCGGTGCCGGTGAGCCGCGCAACGCCGGTGCCGCTGCGCCACGCGCGCACCTGCTACGACCATCTTGCAGGAGAGATCGCCGTCGAACTCTTCGCGCGAATGCATGCGCGTCGCTGGATTCGTGTCGACGGCAGCGAGGTCGCGCTCACCGATGCCGGCGACCGGGGGCTCGGCGCGCTCGGTGTCGATCTCACGGCCGCCCGCGCACGTCGCCGTCGCTTCGCCTGCACGTGTCCCGACTGGAGTGAGCGCAAGCCGCACCTTGGGGGCGCGTTGGGGGCGGCGTTGCTCGAGACTTGCCTCGACGCCAAATGGCTCGAACCCACGCGTGAGGCACGGGCGTTGCGCGTGACGCCGTTGGGTGAGCGTAAGCTCGCTGCCTTCGCGGTCTGACATGCACATGCCGCAGATCTCAGTGATGGCATCGATGGTGTCGACGGCATCGATTGCAGCAGTCGTTAGGATCCGGATGCCAAAAAGAAACACCCCGCAGAAATATGCGGGGTGTGGGGCACTTCAGGCTTCAACGCCCGGCAAAGACCGGGCGCCGGGTGTCGATCAATTGCCTCGATAAGTCGAGTTCATCAACACGGTCGAGCCTTGCACGTGCCCGGCAACCGGGGTGCCGTAGGTCTTCAGGACCGGATACTGGCTGTCGGTCTGCACGAGCGAGCCTTGCGCGTTCATCAGTTGCTGACGCACCTGAGCGCGCGGCACTGCCAACTGTTCGCTGTACACGCTCGATTGCCAGAAGAAGTTTTCATTCGGATAACCGTTGCCGCCAGTGCCTGCGAAGGCGGCCGGAACGGCGGCCACGGCAAGGGTTGCGGCGATCATCAGGCGGGAAAGAGTGCGGGTCATGATTTTTCTCCTGTCATTGCTTTTTCTTGGTGGTCGGCCAGCTCGCTTTCGAGTCCGGCACCGCCTACGCCTCTAAGGTAGGACGACCACGCCGCAGGAGTAACCGCACGCGGCGCAACAATGAATTGCGAAGAATGCGCTGCCTCGAAAGCCTCATGAATAAAGGCTTCCGGCGCGACCTTTCAGGAAACGCCAGTCGAGCGACGACTCTAATTAAGATATTAAGTAAAAGGGCTGCGACAGACTGTCGCGGTCATCGGCGCGCGATGGGCGTTTGCGGGTATTACGTGCGTTCTGCCGCAGCAAGAAACGCCGGTGCGTCGGCCAGCAACACGGCAAGATCGGCTGCGCCGGACTTGACCACGCGTGACGTGCGCTCGCGCGTGGCGGCGTCGGTGCCGACCAGGGTGCGCGGACCGGCCACGCTGATGGCCGCCAGCGGTCTGCCATGCGCGTCGAGCACGGCGGCAGCGCAGGCGTCGATGCCCGCTTCGAAGCCGTCCTGACTCCAGGCGCATCCGGCTTCGCGGTCGCGGGCCAGCTGTGCGTCGAGCGCCGCATACGTGCGCGCGCTCTGGGCTGTTGCGGCCGCCAGCGGTTCCGGGCCGAGCAGTGCGCGGCGGCGCTCGGGACTCATATGTGCCAGCAACGAGCGACCGGGGGCGGTGAGATGCGCTGTGACGCGGCTGCCTGCGCGGATGTTGCTCACCAGCGGCAGGGCGGGCGTCTCGCACAACAGGTAACGGACCTGCGCGCCATCGAGCACCGTCAGATAGCTCGACAAGCCGGTTTCGTTCGTCACGCGCGTGAGCACGCGCCGCGCCGTCGCCAGATGGTCTTCGTTGGCGAGCGCACTGGCGGCAAGCTTCAGAAAGCCCAGGCCGAGGCGATGGCCCCCCTGCGGCAGGGGTTCGAGCACGCCTTCGAACTGCAACGTTTCGATCAGACGCATGACGGTCACGCGGTTCACGCCGATGCGGCGTCCGACCTCGCTCATGTTGGCGGTCGAGCCGCCGTCTGCCACGAAGCGCAGCAGCTTGAGCGCTCGCATGACCGGTGTCACGAGACCCGCTTGTGTGGTGTCGGTGGCGTCGGTCGGCGCGGCGTCGGGCGTTGCTTTGGTCATGCGTTCGAATCCATTCGTTGAAATAGAAGGGCCGGAGCAGGGCATTCGCGGCATTCATGGCATTCAGTGTGTGACGCCAACGCCCCCATGCCCCTACACCGCTTTCCCGATCACGCGGCGAGCGGCACCTGCCACGCGTCGTACTCGTAGACCCAGTCGGCGTTGCCGCCTTCCTTGAGCCACTGATTGCCGCGCGAACCGATCTGCACGCGTGCCGTACGCTCGCGACGCGCCGCTTCGTACCTGGCGAGGGCATCGGCGAGCGCGGCGGCATTGGCAGCCGGACCGGCTTGCGTCAGGTGGCGAGACAGTACCACAGCATCCTCGATGGCCATGCCCGCGCCTTGCGCCATGAACGGCATCATCGGGTGGCAGGCGTCGCCCAGCAGCGACACACGATCGCGTGACCACTGCGGCAACGGATCGCGCACGTACAGCGCCGACTTCAGCACGCTATCGCACGCTTCAAGCAGCGCCCGTGCTTCGGCGTGATAGTCGGCGTACATGGCGCGCAACTCTTCGACATCGCCCGGCGCGGTCCACGATTCGAGCGTCCAGCTGTCCTGCGGCGTTGTTGCGAACACAAAGATATCGCGACCGAGATTGAGCGGGAACGTCACGATCTGGCTCGACGGATTCGGTCCCCACCACTTGGTAAAGGCGCCCAGGTTCGGCACGCCCTCGAGCTTGTCGGCGGGCACCACCGCGCGATACGCCACCACGCCGGTGAACTCCGGCGACTCCTTGCCGAACAGCCCCGTGCGCACGACCGAGTGGATGCCGTCCGCGCCGATGAGCACGTCAACTTCGTCATGGGTGCCATCCGCAAACGCCAGTCGGATGCTGCCGGTCTGACCGGCGGCCGGCGCTTCGAACGACACGAGCTTCTTGCCCAGCGCAATCGATTCGGCGGGCACGGCCTGCTCCAATGTCTGCAACAGGTCTGCGCGATGCATGGTGAGCTGGGGCGCACCGTACTTCGTCTGCGCGGTCTGTGCCATTTCGAGACGCGAGGTCTCTTCGCCCGAATCCCACGTGCGGCTGATGCGATGACTTGGCTGCGCCGCAGTCTTGCGAAGCGCATCGCCGACGCCCAGCCCGTCGAGCGCACGCACGGCGTTCGGCGTCAGATTGATGTCCGCGCCCACGCGAGCGAACTGCGCCGCCTGCTCATAGACACGCACGCGAAATCCGGCGCGCAGCAAACCGATGGCGGCGGCCAGACCGCCGATGCCGGCACCGTTAATGCCGATGAGGGGAGCTTGCATGGGGACATCCTTTGACGAAAGAGGCGATGAATCGGAATGAATCGAAAAAATAAAACGTTCAAATATGAACATAATGTTCAAATATTATTGTTTTTGATTCGGCAGTTCGCAAGCCTCCCTCGGGTAAATCCTGATCGGCTTACATTGCGTCGTCCGCACCGCAAATGTCGAGCCGTCGGGACTTCCGGCAACGCGGGCAGGACGTTCGGTGCCTTGCCGCACCAAGCTGACACGTCCACCAGTGGACCAACGCGCACGCGTTAGCACGCCAATTTGCCGCCATCAATTCGTGCATCTCCGCTGCGAGTGTCTCGGGTGTCCTGGCCTAAGCTCTGCACAGTTGGTTTCATAAGTAATCCAATGTTTCACAGATGGAACGTCATTGACGGCGCCGGGCAGGGGTGTCGTTGGTCGAGCCTGGCCGACGAATGCGGATTGAAGCGTGCGCCGCGAGACGTATCCATCGTTCTCGAATCATCGAACGACAGGAGTACACAGATGAAGCGGTTTCCGATGGGGCGGATCCCGGGCATGACGGCGCTGGCCGCAGCCATGCTGCTGGGCGCGGGCGTGCCGGTCGCTGCGCACGCGCAGAGCAACGTGACGCTGTACGGCAGCATGGATGCCGGCGTGGCATTCGTGAACAATCAGGGCGGCAGCGCGAACTGGCTCGCGCAGCAAGGTGGCTCGCAGCCGGATCGCTGGGGCTTGCGCGGCGTGGAAGATCTGGGCGGCGGCAATCGCGCGATCTTCCTGCTGGAGAACGGCTTCTCGACGCTCACGGGGAACACGCTCAAGGCGGGCGCGATGTTCAATCGCCAGTCGTGGGTCGGTTTGCAGTCGGACAAGATGGGCACCGTCACCATCGGTCACATGACCAGCTTCAACTTCGACTGGCTGGGCCCATTCAGCACCGCCTACCTGGGCATGAACTGGTACATGTTCCACCCGGGTAACCTCGACGAACTGGCCAACACTTCCGTCGTGCAGACCGATAACTCGGTGCGCTACGTCACGCCGGACTTCAAGGGCTTCAAGGCCGGCGCGATGATCTCGTTCGGCAACAACGCCAACTTCGCCAACGGGCGCAAGTGGAGCGTGGCGGCGAACTACACGAACGGCGGCTTCAAGGCGTCGGCGGTGTACTCGAACGAGAACAACCGCACGCCGAACGTTGCGGTGCTCGGCGGCGCCACGTTCCAGGGGCAGCCCGTCGCCACGTACGCCGCGTCGAACGTCGAGAACATGGGCGCCGGCGTGTCGTACGGCGTTGGGCCGTGGCTGCTGCACGCCCTGTACACGCGCGTGAAGCTCCAGTCGCCGGGCTACAGCGACACCTATCAGGCATTCGACGCTGGCGCGAACTATGCGACGAGCGTGGCGAACACGATCACCTTCGGCGCCGCCACGACCAACATGTCCGGCAAGCGCTGGACGCAGGTCAGCCTCGGCGATGTCTACGCGTTCTCCAAGCGCACGCAGGTGTACGTGAGCGGCGCTTATCAGCACGCGAGCGGCAATGGCGCGGTCACGGCGATCAATACGATCAGCCCGTCGTCGACGTCAAATCAACTGGTGATCATGTCGGGCGTGCATCACTCGTTCTGACCCACAACCGTTTCACCCAGTGGTCTCTCTTGACGCGCCGGTCGGGCATTCGCCCACCGGCGTTTTTTTCGTCCTCGCTTTCGTCCTCGCTTTCGTCCTCGCTTTCGTCCTCGCTTTCGTTCGCAGATCCGGCTTCGGACTCGATCTCAAGCCGCGTCGCATACCGCTCAACGCCCGCACAACCCTTTGGATACGGGTTTCCCCTAAGCAAAAAACAATTTTGACTCCGCTTTTCACTCCCTATAATTGATCCATAAGTAAATCAACGTTTCACCAATGAAACGTAACGCGAGAAAAGCGCGAAAGAGAAAGACAGGCTGGCAAGCCGTGATCGTGAACAGACGTCGCGGGTTGTCCGAAGCAAGTTGAACATCCAGAAACTCGGTGGTTTCCCATGCTCAGGTCGATTCAGTTGAAGGACGCAAACGTAGCCGAGGCCTATGCCGACGCACGGCAGGCGCAGGCGACGGCAACGCCGTTGCCGTTCGCCATCGAATATCGCGGCGTGACGCGTCGGTTCAAAAATCGCCAGGGCAAGGGCGAGATGACGGCCGTCACGAACGTGTCCATCGGCATCAAGGCCGGTGAGTTCGTCTCCCTGATCGGTCCGAGCGGCTGCGGCAAGAGCACGTTGCTCAACATGGGCGCGGGGCTGTACGCGCCGAGCGAAGGACAAGTGACGCTCGCGGGCAAGCCGGTGCGTGGCCCGTCGCAACAGGTCGCGTTCATGCTGCAAAAGGATCTGCTCATGCCGTGGCGCTCGATTCAGAAGAACGTCGAACTCGGCATGCAGATTCGCGGGCGCAACAAGGCCGAGCGCGCCGAGGTCGCCAAGGCGTTGCTCGCGCGCTGCCATTTGAAGGGTTTCGAGAATCACTATCCGCACCAGCTCTCGGGCGGCATGCGCCAGCGCGCCGCGCTCGCGCGCACGCTGGCCATCGAGCCGGACGTCCTGCTCATGGACGAGCCGTTCTCCGCGCTCGACGCACAGACCAAGATGGTGCTCCAGCAGGACCTCGCGCAAATGCTCGCCGCAGAAGGCAAGACCGCGCTGATGATTACCCACGACCTGGCGGAAGCGATCGCGCTGTCGGATCGCGTGTTCGTCATGAGCGAGCGCCCCGGCACGATCATCGAAGAGATCACCGTCGATCTGCCGCATCGCGACAACCCGATCGAGCGTCGCAAGCAGGCAGGCATGAACGAATACGTCGCCCATCTGATGGAACTGCTCAAGGTCGGTCGCGACGACCATCTCGGCTGATCGCCGCTCACGGCTAGTTACGCACAAGACACTGGAATCTCCGCTATGAAATCCCTTTCCAAAACGCAACTGACCGTCGGCAGCTTTGCGCTGCTGCTGATCTTCGCGGCCGTATGGCAGTGGGGCCCGAGCGCGTTCGGCGTGCCCGAGTTCGTGTTGCCGAAGTTGTCGTCGACCGTGGTCGAAGGCGCGCGCATGTTCGAGGTCGAGAATCTCTGGCTGCACATCGGTGTGACTGCGCTCGAAGTGGTCGCCGGTTTCGTGATCGGCTCGGCGCTCGGCGTGATGATCGGCGTGATCCTCGGCTTGTCGCCGTCGACCGAAGCCATGCTCTCGCCGTACATCCTCGCGTTGCAGATTGCGCCGAAGGTCGCCTTCGCGCCGCTGTTCGTGATGTGGATGGGCTACACGATCTATCCGAAGATTCTCGTCGCGGTGCTGATCGTGTTCTTCCCCGTGATGATCAACGTGCTGGGCGCGGTGCGCTCGGTCGACCCGGACATGGTCAATCTGGTGCGCGCGCTGTGCGGTCGTCGCTGGCAGATCTTCCGCTTCGTCGAGTTTCCGTCGGCCATGCAGGCGCTGTTCGCCGGCCTGCGCATCGCCTCGACGCTCGCCGTGATCGGTGTGACTGTCGGCGAGCTCGTCGGCGGCGACCGTGGTCTGGGCTATTTGCTCGTGTACGGCGAAGGCCAGGGCAATACCGCGATGGTGTTCGTCGCCATCGCCGGGCTGACGGCCATCGGTATCGCCGCCTACGCCGCCGTGGTCTGGCTGGAGCGCCGCGCACTGCATTACGTGCCGCGTGCTTCGATGAACATCGCCTGAGCATACGACGTCGGAAGGAATTCATCGTGAACGAACTGCCCATCCTCCCGCTCGATGCGAGCACGCTCGCGCCGCTCGACGGCAAGAAGCTGCTGATCACCGGCGGCGCCCGCGGCCTCGGCGAAGGCTTCGTGCGGGCGGCGCTCGCTCGCGGCGCACAAGTGACGATTGCCGATATCGCGGCGCAGGCGGGCGAAGCGCTCGCCGCCGAATTGCGCAACGCCGGCCATGCGGTGTCGTTCGTGCGTGTCGATCTGTCGGACCCGGCATCGGTCCAAGCCGCCGCGCAGGCCGCCGGCACGCAGATGGGCGGCATCGACGGCCTCGTCAACAACGGCGCGATCACCAATTCGGGCGGCAAGATGGCCACCGAGCTGAGCCTCGAGACATGGGACGCCGTGATGAACGTCAACGTGCGCGGCACGTGGCTCATGACGATGGCGGCGTTGCCGTTTCTGCGCGCTGCCGGGCAGGGCCGTGTCGTGAACATCGCGTCCGACACCGCGCTGTGGGGCGCGCCGCGCCTGCTCGCCTACACGGCGAGCAAAGGCGCCGTGATGGCGATGACGCGTTCGCTGGCCCGTGAACTCGGCCCGGACGGCATCACCGTCAACGCGATTGCCCCGGGCCTCGTCGAGGTCGAAGCCACGGCCTACGTGCCGGCCGAGCGTCATCGTCATTACCTGGAAGGACGCGCCTTGCCGCGCGCACAGGTGCCCGACGACGTGATCGGCCCGGTGCTGTTCCTGCTGTCCGACGCTTCCCGTTTCGTGACCGGTCAGGTGCTGCCGGTCAACGGCGGCTTCGTCATGCCCTGACGATCCGCTCCTATTCCCATCTCATTTGTCATGCCTTCAAGGAGTTACGCCATGGCGCAAGCCGAAGCTAAAAACACCGCGACACCGCAGGCCGTCGAGAGCTGGACGCAGGCCGAAGGCCAGACGTTCGCCGAATGGCTGGATACGCGTGTCGCCCGTTTCTCGACGCGCAAGTACGACTGGGACGCCCTCAAGTTCCAGGCCGACTACGACCCGAAATACCGCCGTGCGCAAATGCGCTACGTCGGCACGGGCGGCACCGGCGTTGCCAAGGACATCAACACAGTGCCTGCCGGTCACTTCACGTTCTCCACGATGGTGATTCCCGCCGGCAACATCGGCCCGAGCCATATCCACATGGACGTCGAGGAAATCTTCTTCGTGATGCGCGGAAAGATGAAGGTGATCTGCGAGCGCGACGGTGAGACGTGGGAAGCCATTCTCGGCGAGCGCGACCTGATCTCGGTGCCGCCGGGCGTGTACCGCACCGAAATCAACATCGGCGACGAAGACGCGTTGATGTGCGTGATGCTCGGCTCGCAAAAGCCTGTCACGCCGACGTATCCGCCGGATTCGCCGCTCGCGAAGATCAAGCGCGACCTGAAGTAAGCCGGACCGAAGTCCGGCGTGGCATGCCAGCATGCCGCGCCGGCAGGAATTCACGAAATCAGACGTCAAGCCGTCCATCCGTAGAGCCGGAAAGCCATGTCATCCCAAGCGATTCAGTCCGAAGTGCCAGTCGACGATGTCGTCGCGCCGCTGCGTGCGCGCCTCGACGCCTTCCCGTACCGTACCGTCGCCACGCGCGTGGGCACGGTGGGCTATCGCTGCGCTGGAATCACGAGCGAGGCGCATGACGCGCATGACGCGCATGTCCCGGTCGTGATGCTGCATGGCATCGGCTCGGGCGCAGCGTCGTGGGTGGCACAGCTCGATGCCTCGGGCCTTGACGTCGCCCTGTACGCATGGGATGCGCCCGGCTATGGCGAGACGTCCAACGTTGCCGAGGCCGAACCGCACGCGGAGGCTTATGCCGATGCGCTCGAAGCCTGGCTCGACGCTCTGGGTCTGGATCGCGTTGCCCTGGTCGGTCATTCGCTTGGCGCGATCATGGCGACGAAGTTTGCCAGCCGCGCGCCGCAACGCGTGCGCGGCCTTTTCCTGTGCTCGCCGGCCAATGGGTATGGCAAGGCCGACCCGGAAGCGCGCGCATCGAAGCGCGACAGCCGTCTGGCGATGCTCGACAAGCTCGGACCGGACGGCATGGCGCGCGAGCGCAGCGACAATCTGGTCGCGCCCGACGCTGCGGACCTGCCGCGTGCGTGGGTGAAATGGAACATGGCGCGCGTGTTGCCCGCCGGTTACCGTCAGGCGACGCATCTGCTCTCGAACGGCGACGTTGCCGGTGAACTCGCGCAGTACGTGAGCGCGCTCGCCGGTCCGGTCGCGGTGGCGGTGGGCGCCGTGGACGGCATCACGCCGCCGGCGGCATGCGAGACGATTGCCCGAGTGGCGGGTGTGCCGCTGCAAATCATCGAAGGCGCGGGGCATGCGTCGTACATCGAAACGCCGGACATGCTCAATGCTGCGCTTGGCGCGTGGCTCGACCGTGTCGCGGCAGGGGAGCGTTGAGATGGCGCCGGCGATTCCGAAGCGCGCAGTGCGTATCGACGCAGAGCGCATCGAAGACGAAACGCTGCTGTCCCAGGACGGGCAGAGCGAAGGCGACGACGTTGCCGATTCGGCGCCTGCCGAATCGCGCTACCTGGTGCCGGGGCTCGAGCGCGGTCTGCGCATCCTGACGCAGTTCTCGCCGCGCGAGCCCGTGTTCAGCGCGCCGGAGTTGTCGCAGCGTCTGGGCATTCCGCGCACGACCGTCTTTCGTCTGTTGCAGACGCTCGAAGCCATGGGTTTTCTGGAGCGTGCGGGCAGCGAGAAGAATTTCCGTCTGGGCGTGGCCGTGCTGCGTCTGGGCTTCGAATACCTCAGTTCGCTGGAACTGACCGACCTGGGTATCCCGATCATCGAGCGTCTGCGCGACGCCACGCAACTGACCTCGCACATCGTGATTCGCGACGGTCGCGACATCGTGTTCGTCGCCAAGGCGCAGAGCGTTGCCGGCGTGTTCAACTCGATCAAGGTGAACGTCGGCACGCGCCTGCCGGCACACGCCACTGTGCACGGCCACGTGCTCATGGGCGATTTGACGCTCGCGGAACTGCGGGCGCTGTACCCGGAGAAGACGCTGGAGAAATTCACGCCGCAAACGCCGGAAACGCTCAACGAATTGTTCGAACGCGTGCGCGAGGACGCCGAGCGTGGCTACGCCGTGTCGGCCTCGTCGTTCGAGCGTGGCATCAGTGTCGTGAGCGCTCCGGTGCGCAACGACGCCGGGCGCATCTGCGCCGCGATCACGGTCACGATTCCGCGCGCGAACATCGATGCGTCGATGCTCGATGCGGGTCTGATCGGGCAAGTGCGCGAAGCGGCGGATGCGCTCTCGCATCGCCTGAATTACCGGCCCGGCGCCGACGGCCAGACCACCCCCTACATGAAGTCACTGGGATTGAAATGATCACGATCAACCTTTGCGCACGCGCAGCACTGGTGACGGGCGGCACGTCCGGCATCGGGCTTGCCACCGCCGAGCGCCTGCTGGCCGCCGGCGCCGCCGTTGCGATCTGCGGGCGCAACACCGAGCGTCTGGCGCAAGCCGAAGCCCATCTGCGCGAACGTCACCCGCAGGCACGCCTCATCGCCGCGCAATGCAACGTGCTCGACGAGCGCGACGTCGCCACGCTGGTCGAGCGCATTCGCAGCGAGTTCGGTCGTCTCGACATGCTCGTCAACAACGCCGGGCAAGGGCGCGTGTCGACGTTCGCCGACACGACCGACGACGCATGGCGCGAAGAACTCGAACTGAAGTACTTCAGCGTGATCCGCACCACGCGCGCCTGCCTGCCGATGCTGCGCGAGGCCGCTCGTGAGACCGGCGACGCGGCGATCGTCTGCGTCAATTCGCTGCTCGCGCTGCAACCGGAGCCGCACATGGTGGCGACGTCCTCGGCGCGCGCGGGCGTCCAGAACCTCGTGCGCTCGATGGCCAGCGAGTTTGCGCCCGATGGCGTGCGCGTCAATTCCATCCTCATCGGTCTGGTGGAGTCGGGCCAGTGGCGTCGTCGTTTTGCTGCCGCACAGGAAGCGGGCGATAGCAAGACGTGGCAGGAATGGACCGGCGAACTCGCACGCAAGAAGCAAATCCAGTTGCAACGTCTGGGCAAGCCTGAAGAGGCGGCCGCGGCGATCTTTTTCCTGGCCAGCCCGCAATCGTCCTACACGACGGGCAGCCATATCGATGTTTCCGGAGGCTTGGCAAGACATGTCTAACAAAACCACCGTCGGCGAAGTCATCGCGGCGTTCCTCGAACAGTGCGGCGTGAAGACCGCATTCGGCGTGATCTCGATTCATAACATGCCGATCCTCGACGCCATCGCGCGTCGCGACAATATCCGCTACGTCGGCGCGCGCGGCGAGGCCGGTGCGCTGAACATGGCCGACGGCCTGTCGCGCGTCTCGGGCGGGCTGGGCGTGGCGTTCACGAGCACGGGCACGGCTGCGGGCAATGCGGCCGGCGCCATGGTCGAAGCCCTCACGGCCGGTACCCCGGTGCTGCACATCACGGGCCAGATCGAAACCGAGTTCCTCGATCGCGATCTCGCGTACATCCACGAAGCGCCGGATCAGCTGAGCATGCTCAACTCGATCTCGAAGGCGGCGTATCGTGTGCGTTGCGTCGACACGGCACTCTCGACCGTGCGCGAAGCCGTGCGTGCGGCACTGACTGCGCCGACCGGTCCGGTGAGCGTCGAGATTCCCATCGACATTCAGGCCGCCGAAATCGAATGGCCGGCCGACCTGGCGGCCCCGCACATTCCGGTGCCCACGCACGATGACGCCCGCGTGACGGCGCTGGCCGACAAGCTGGCATCGGCCCATCGCCCGCTGCTGTGGCTGGGCGGCGGCGCACGTGGGGCGGAAGCTGCCGTCAAGCGTCTGGTCGACATGGGCTTCGGCGTGGTGACGAGCGTGCAAGGTCGCGGCATCGTGCCGGAAGACCATGCCGCAACGCTGGGCGCGTTCAACATTCATCCGACCGTCGAGAAGTTCTACAAGACCTGCGACGCCATCGTGGTCGTCGGCTCGCGCCTGCGCGGCAACGAAACGCTCAAGTACAAGCTCGGCCTGCCGCGTCCGCTGTATCGCGTGGACGCCGACGGTCTGGCCGACAACCGTGGCTACCGCAACGACCTGTTCATTCAGGGCGATGCCGCCCGGGTGCTGAACGCGCTGGCCGACAAGCTGCAAGGCCGTCTGTCGGTCGACCCGGCGTTCCACGCCGATCTGGCAGCCGCGCGCGACGCTGCCGTCAAGCAGGTGGCCGAAGGACTCGGCCCCTATCGCCAGCTCGTGGCCGCGCTGCAAGGCGCGTTGGGGCGCGACTTCAACTGGGTGCGCGACGTCACGATCTCGAACAGCACGTGGGGCAACCGCCTGCTGAAGATCTTCTCGCCGCGCGCCGGGGTGCACGCGCTGGGGGGCGGCATCGGGCAGGGCATGCAGATGGGCATCGGTGCGGCGCTCGCAGGCAACGCGAAGAAGACCGTTGCACTGTGCGGCGATGGTGGCCTGATGGTCAACGTTGGCGAACTCGCCACGGCTGTGCAGGAAAAGGCGCCCGTGGTGATCCTGCTCATGAACGACCAGTGCTACGGCGTGATCCGCAATATTCAGGATGCGCAATACGGCGGGCGTCGCCACTACGTGCAACTGCACCAGCCGGACTTCGCCGCATTCTGCGCAAGTTTGCAACTCAAGCACGAGCGCATCACGTCCATCGATCAGGCCGAAGGGGCGGTGACCCGCGCCGTGGCGCACGAGGGTCCGGTGCTGCTTGAAGTCGACATGCTGTCGGTCGGCAACTTCGCGTCGCATTTCGCCGGTCCGCCGGTACGGGAGCCTGCGAATGCATGAACGGAATCATCGTCCCGTCGATGTCGCGCTGATCGGCTTCGGCGCGATCGGCTCGAAGGTCTACGAGGCATGCGCGAGTGATCCGTATCTGCGCGTCGGCCACGTGATCGTGCCGGAAGACGCTGCGCAGCGGGTGCGCAGCAGCGTGCGCGCGGGCACCGAAGTGGTGTCTTCGGCGCAGGCGCTCACGAGCCGTCCGGACTTCGTGCTGGAGTGCGCAGGCCACAGCGCGCTGTCGGGCCACGTGGTGCCCCTGCTCAAGTCGGGCGTGGACTGTGCGGTGGCGTCGATCGGCGCGCTCTCGGATTCCGAGTTGCTCGCTGCGCTGGAGCAAGCGGCGAAGGACGGCGCATCGACCGTCACGCTGCTCTCGGGCGCGATCGGCGGCATCGACGCGATTGCCGCCGCCCGCGAAGGCGGCCTCGACGAAGTGCTGTACACGGGCCGCAAGCCGCCGATGGGCTGGCAGGGCACGCCCGCCGAGCAGGTGTGCGACCTCGCGACGCTTACCACTGCTACGGTGATCTTCGAAGGCAGTGCCCGCGACGCGGCGCGGCTGTACCCCAAAAACGCCAACGTGGCGGCGACCGTGGCCATTGCGGGCCTCGGACTCGACGCAACACGCGTGCGACTGATCGCCGACCCGGCCACCACGCGCAACGTGCACCACATCGCCGCGCGCGGCGCGTTCGGCGAGATGTCGCTGGAGATGTGCGGCAAGCCGTTGCCGGACAACCCCAAGACGTCGGCATTGACCGCGTATTCGGCCATTCGCGCGTTGCGCAATCGCGTCGCGAACTGTGTGATCTAGCAGGAAGAGCCTCATGAGCCATCAAGATTTGCTGCAAGGGTTTTCGAGCGATATTCTGGTCGGCGGCGAATGGCGCGCCGGCACCGGCAAGCGCTATCAGAGCCTGTACCCGGCGGACGAGAGCGTGAACGCCGAGATCGCCGCTGCTGGCGCCGACGACGCTGTCGAGGCTGTCGAAGCGGCCGACGCCGCGTGGCGTCGTGCCGACTGGGCCGGTCTCAAACCGCATCAGCGCGCGGCCGTGCTGCACCGCGTGGCCGACGGCATTACGCAGCGCGCCGAAGCGCTCGCGCATCTGCAACGTCGCGACAACGGCAAGCCGATCAGCGAGACGCGCGCCCTCGTGGCGAGCGCGGCGGGCACGTTCCGCTATTTCGCCGCGTGCCTGGAGACGCTGGAGCAGACGCTCACGCCGTCGCGCGGCGACTACCTGACGATGAGCGTGCACGAGCCGTTGGGTGTGATCGCGGCAATCACGCCGTGGAACTCGCCCATCGCCTCCGACGCGCAGAAGCTCGCGCCCGCGCTGGCTGCGGGCAACGCTGTGGTGCTCAAGCCGGCGGAAGTCACGCCGCTCGCCTCGCTCGAACTCGGTCGCATCTGCGAAGCCGCCGGTGTGCCGCGCGGCGTGCTCTCGGTGCTGCCGGGCAAGGGCTCGGTGATCGGCGACATTCTGGTGCGTCACCCCAAGGTCAAGAAGGTGGCATTTACCGGCGGCACCGAAGTCGGTCGCGGCATTGCCCGTCTGGCAGCGGAAAAGCTCATGCCGGTCTCGCTCGAACTCGGCGGCAAGTCGCCGACCATCGTGTTCGAAGACGCGGACATCGACCACGCCGTCGCCGGTGTGCTGTACGGCATCTTCAGTTCGTCGGGCGAATCGTGCATTGCAGGCTCGCGTCTGTTCGTGCACAAGGCGATCTTCGACACGTTCGTCGAACGTCTCGTTGCGGGCGCGAAGCAACTGCGGGTGGGCGACCCGCTGCGCGAGGACACGCAGATGGGACCGCTAGTGACGTCGGCGCATCGCGAGTCCATCGAGCGCTATGTCGCCATCGGGCTGGACGAGGGCGGTCGCCTGCTGTGCGGCGGTGAGCGCCCGGCGGGCGATGGTCGCGAGAAGGGCTACTTCTATCAACCGACGATCATCGCAGGCCTGACGAATCAGGCGCGCATGGTGCAGGAGGAAATCTTCGGTCCGGTGCTTGCCGTGCTGCCGTTCGAGAACGAAGACGATCTGCTGCGCGAGGCCAACGATAGCGTCTATGGACTCGCAGCCGGGATCTGGACCCGCGACTACAAGCGCGCCTGGCGCATGGGCCGTGCGCTGGAGACCGGCACCGTCTGGATCAACACCTACAAGCAGTTCTCGATCTCGACGCCATTCGGCGGCTGGAAGGAGAGCGGCATGGGGCGCGAGAAGGGACGTCTGGGGCTGCTGGAGTACACGAACCAGAAGAGCCTGTACTGGGGCATGAACGATAGCCCGCTCGCCTGGGCGGGGCAGGTCTGACGCCGGCGCATGCCTTGCCGCGCGTGCGGCGGGCGTGAGGGCGAATGTGAAGCGAATGTGGCAAGCCGCGATGCACGGGGCATCGCGGTCATCCGAAACTTGAGCGAGGCAAAGATATGTTGTCGATTTTCCGTGCATCGTTGGCGCGTCGCGCCTTCCTGACGGCTGGCCTGTGCGCTGTGGCCGGACTCACGAGCGTGGCGGCGCCGGTCATGGCGCAGCCAGCCGCGCAACAGCAGATCACCTATCTGCTGCCGGCCCCGGCGAACCTGCCGGCGTTCGCGCCGCTGATGCTGGCCGAGAAGAAGGGCTACTACGCTGCCGAAGGCCTGTCGGTGCGTTGGCTGACGGTGCAGGGCGGTGCCGACGTGGGCAAGCAGCTTGCCTCGGGCAATGGCGATCTGGGCGGCGGGCTCGGCGACACGCCGATCGTGCTGCGCCCGAACGGGATTCCCATCAAGGGGGTGGCGTTGCTGGGCGGTCGCACGCTGCACCAGCTTGTCGTGCGCGATGACGCGAACATCAAGTCGCCCGCTGATCTGAAGGGCAAGACGATCACCGTGCTGGCGTATCAGGACACGGGCTTTTACGCAACGCTGGGTCTGCTGGCGTCGGCCGGTCTCACGCGTAACGACGCGCGTATCCAGGGCGCCGGTCCGGCCGGCGTGTGGCAGCAAGTGGCGACCGGCAAGGCCGAAGTGATGGTCGGCACGCCCGAGTGGGCGCAGAACATCGAAGACGCCGGGGTGAAGATCACCATGACGTCGACCGACAAGTACTTCCCGGGCATGGCGCAGGCGATTCTGGCGTCCGACAAGACCATTGCCGAGAAGCCGGAGATGATCCGCAAGTTCGTGCGTGCCACGGTCAGGTCGGTGGCGGAAATCATGCGCGATCCGGCAGGTGCCGCCAAGGAATACTGCGCGACCGTGCCGGGGTACAAGGGCAAGGAAGCCGAGATCGAGAAGATTCTCACGTACTACGCCCGCAATGTGTATCCGGGGCAGCAGCGCCTGGGCGCGTTCGATCCGGCACGCGTGACGAAGCTGCAGGACTTCTACGCGCAGGAGAAGGTCATCCGCGAGAAGTCGAAGGTGGACGATCTGTTCACCAACCAGTTCGTGCAATAAGGCGGGGGGCGTGATGAGTGAGACCACACCGGGCGCCGCCCAACCCGAAACCCTGTTGCTGACGGTGTTCCTGCGTCACGATCAGTCGAACAATCTCGACGAATTTCAGGAGCGTCTGAAGGCCGCCGAGTGGTGGGAGCGCTTCCCGCCCGCCGGCGTGAAAGTGGTGTCGTGGACGGTGGCGATGGGCTTCGGCCAGATCGTCACGCTGGAACTGCCGCCGCATCTGCTGCCAGTAGTGAATGTGGAGCTGGAGCGCTCGGCGTGGGGCGTGTTCCGCACCGAATGCTATCCGACTTACGACTTTGTTCCCGTGCACGCGCGCATTCGCGAACGGGTTCGCAACGGAGGGAAATAATGGACCGTTATCTGGAACCGCATCAAGCGCGTCGCCATGAGCCGACGCAATACGAAAGCCTGCTGGGCGACGCCATCGAGCGCGCCTACGCGGCCGGCACGCACGATCTGGCAGGTCTCGTCGCCTATCTGAATCGCACCGGCCCCGGCCCGCAGGAAGGCGAAGTGTGGACCGAAGAGGTCTACAAAGCCCAGATCGCCAAGCTGGCCGAAGAGTAAAACACCACCTAACGCGATCGCCGCTCACCCGCTTGCGTGAGCGACGAACGCGATACAGAGGTTAGAGAGGTCCCCCATGACAACGCAACAGCCCATTCTCACTGCCGACGCCATTCTCGAGCGCGGCCTGAAGAACCTTTGGTATCCGATTTGCCCGTCGCACATGATCGGCCGTGAGCCTGTCTCGCTGCGCCGTCTGGGCAAGAAGCTCGTGTTCTGGCGTGACCAGGACAACAAGGTGCACGCGCTCGACGACCATTGTCCGCACCGTGGCGCGCCGCTGTCGAAAGGCATCGTGATGGGCGATCGCATCGCCTGCGGCTATCACGGCGTGCAAGTGCGCTGCGACGGCACGGTCACGCGCGTGCCGGGCAGCCCGGGCTGCAAGCTCGAAGGCTCGCGTCCGACGCAGGCGTATCACATCGTCGAGCGCAACGACGCCGTCTGGCTGTACAACGCGACCGAGAACATCGATACGCCGCCGCCGCTCGTGCTGCCGGCGGAGCTCGATGCCGACGGCGAGTTCTCGTCGTTCCTGTGCTACACGGAGTGGAAGGGCGACTATCGTTACGTGCTCGATAACGTGATGGATCCCATGCACGGCACGTACCTGCACAAGCAGTCGCACTCGATGGCCGAAGGCGACAACACGGCCGCATTCCGTATTCGCGACACCGACCGTGGCTTCGTCTTCGAGAAGGAAGGCCAGCGCGACGTGAACTTCGACTGGACCGAGTGGGCGGACACCGGCACGCACTGGATGCGTCTGGAGATCCCGTACCCGAAGACCGGTGGTCCTGGCGGCAACTTCGTCATCGTGGGCAGCTACACGCCGATCTCGCCCACGCTCGCCGCCGTGTTCCACTGGCGCTGCCGCAAGCTCGACGGCTGGCAGCGCGACACGTGGCGCTTCCTGTATCGCAACCGTCTCGAAGCGCGCCACTGGGCCGTGCTGGAACAGGACCGCGTGATGCTCGAAGACATGGAGCCGGACGCCAACCAGAACGAGCACCTGTATCAGCACGACATGGGCATCGTGCGCCTGCGTCGCCATCTGAAGAATCTGGCGAAGGCGGAGCTCGAACGCATGCAGCAGGGCAAGGCGTAAGCCGTGCAAACACACGAGACAGGACAGGCGATGCAGATCGAATCCCCCATCAAGGCCGAACGCATCCGTGCGCAGGCGGTGCCGGACCTTGGCACCGCAACGTGGACCAACGGCATTCGCTTCGGCAATGAAATCCTGATGTCGGGCATGACCGCGCATCCCGCCACGCGCGACGCGCAAAAACCGCTGACGACCTACGAGCAGACGCTCGTGGTGCTGGGCAAGATCCGCGCGCTGGTCGAGGCGGGCGGCGGTAGCCTCGCCAACGTCTACAAGCTGGTGGTGTACGTGACGGACATTGCCGACAAGGACGAAGTCGGTCGTGCACGCCGCGAATTCTTTGCGGACGTGGCGGCAAACGGCGGTGCGTATCCGTGCTCCACGCTCGTGCAGGTAAGCGGTCTGGTGTTTCCGGAACTGCGCGTGGAGATCGAGGCATTTGCGCGTCTCGACATCGATCTGTCCGCGGCGTGAGCGGCGCGGACATCAGGAAAATCAGCAACATCAGAGAGCGGCGTTATGAGCAAGTCAAACCTGTCGGCAATGGTGCGCACGCTTCGCTATGAAGCGGCAGGCATCATGAGCATCGAACTCGTGCCTGTGGCGGGCAGCGCACCGTTTCCGGACTTCACGCCCGGCGCGCACATCGATCTGCATTTGCCGAGCGGGCTGGTGCGCAGTTACTCGCTCGTCAACGCGCCGGGCGAGCCGAATCGCTATGTCCTCGGCATTCTGGCCGATCCGAAAAGCCGGGGCGGCTCGCGTTTCATTCACGACAACTTCCGTGTCGGGATGACGCTGGACATCTCCGCGCCGCGCAATCACTTCGAACTCGACGAAACGGCGCAGCACACCGTGCTGGTCGCGGGCGGCATCGGCGTCACGCCGATTCTGTGCATGTATCGCCGACTGCGTTCGCTGGGACGCAACGTCAAGTTGATGTACTGCGCGCGCACGTCGCCTCAGGCTGCATTCGTCGAAGAACTCAATGCGCTCGGTGGCGACATTACCTACCACTTTGACGATCAGCACGACGACAAGCCGGCGTCGCTCGCGGCGTTTCTGGCGGATCAACCCGCCGGCACGCATGCGTACTGCTGCGGCCCGGGCGTGATGCTCGACGCCTTCGAAGCGGCTTGTGCCGACGCGGGAATCGCGAACGTTCACATCGAACGTTTTGCCGCAGCGCCCGACGCGCCGCCGCCTGCGACCTCGGAGGGCTATGTCGTGACGCTGGCGAAGTCGGGCCGGGAGGTCGCCGTGCCTGCCGGTGCGACGTTGCTCGACACGCTGATCGCTGCGGGCATCGACGCCGAACACAGTTGCATGGAAGGCGTGTGCGGTGCGTGCGAGACACGCGTGCTCGAAGGCTGCCCGGATCATCGCGACTCGGTGCTGAGCGCATCCGAGCGTGCGTCGAACAAAGTGATGATGATCTGTGTGTCGGGTTGCAAAGGCGACCGTCTGACGCTGGATCTTTGATCGCCCGACCCGAACCCATTACCCGAGACACCCGAGACTGTCATGACGATTCTTGGCATCGAACAAATCACTTACGGGGTCACGGACCTCGACACCTGCCGTCGGTTTCTCGCCGACTGGGGCCTGACCGAAGTCGCGCTCGACGCCAACGGCGCGCGTTTCGAAACGCTCAACGGTTGCCGCGTGCTGGCCGTGCGTCACGATGATCCATCGCTGCCGCCTGCCATGGAAGACGGACCGACGCTGCGCGAAGTCACGTGGGGCGTGACGACGGCCGAGGAAGTCGCGGCCATTGCCGACCGCCTGGCAGGGCAGCCGGGCTACTTCTTCCAGGACGGCGCGACGGGTTGCATCGATCCGAACGGCCTGGCGGTGCGCGTCGAAGTCACGACCAAACGCGCGCTGGACGTGCAGGGCGCGCCGACCAACCCGTGGGGACTGCCGGCGCAGCGCGTGAACACCCCGAGTCCGGTGTACGAGCGTGCCCAGCCCATCGAGGTCGGTCATGTCGTGTTCTTTACGAACGCGCTGGCTGCGACGCAGACGTTCTATGAGGAAAAGCTCGGGTTCGAACTCTCGGATCGTTATCCGGACCGGGGCGCCTTCATGCGCTGCGCGCCGCACGGCGGTCACCACGACCTGTTCCTGCTGGCGCTGCCCAACGGCAAGCGCGGCCTGAACCATGTGGCGTTCACGGTACGCGACATTCACGAGGTGTTCGGCGGCGGCATGCATATCGACCGCTGCGGCTGGGAAACGCAACTGGGGCCGGGCCGTCACCCGATTTCATCGGCGTATTTCTGGTACTTCAAGAATCCGTGCGGCGCACTCATCGAGTACTACGCGGACGAAGACATCCTCACGCCGGAGTGGCAGCCGCGCGACTTCGAGCCGGGGCCGACGGTGTTTGCGGAATGGGCGGTCGACGGAGGGCTGGACGGCAACACGCGTCGTCAGAAGAAGGGGGCAGAAGCGCCGAGCGGCAAGTTCATGACCGACACGGCCAAGCGCTGAGTCCGTGCAATTCAAAGTCGCAGCACGAGTCTGCGCAAGCGTCGTAGCGAGCGCGCCGTCTCCGGGGGGAGCGGCGCGGCACGAGGGGGCATGCGTTATGAGCGTAGCGCATTGCCCCCTTTTGCCTGTCACGCGGCGTACTGACGTCGTGTATTTACTTCGCGAGTTCGGCGTCGATGGCGGCGAGCAGGCGCGGATCGTCGGCCTTCACGTCCGGCGAGAAACGGCCCACGACCTGACCGTTGCGGCCGATCAGGAACTTCTCGAAATTCCACAGCACGTCGGCGGGATTGTCCCGCTCGACGCCGAAGCCCTTCAGGCGCTCGCGGAACGGGCCTTCACCGGTCGCTTCCGGCTTGGCGTCGACGAGTGCGCTGTACAGCGGGTGACGATCGTCGCCCAGTACGGAAATCTTGGCAAACAGCGGAAAGGTGACGTTGTACTGCGTGGTGCAGAAGTCGAGGATTTCGGCGTCCGTGCCCGGCTCCTGCCCCTTGAAGTTGTTCGCGGGGAACGCCAGCACTTCGAGCCCGGCAGCGCGCTTGTCCTCATACAGACGCTCGAGCCCTTCGTATTGCGGCGTGAGACCGCACTTCGAGGCGACGTTCACGACCAGTCGTACTTTGCCGGCGTACTCGCCGAGCGTGGCTGCCGTGCCGTCGATGCGATTGACGGCGATGGTTTCGATGTGGGTGCTCATGAAAATTTTCCTGTCGTGGGATGGGCCGGAGGCATGGCCTTCAAGAAGCTGAAGGCGCTTTGGGGGGCGTTCGGCGAGTGTAGCGTAAGGCCGGCGAGCGCGCTCGGCGCCGACGTGACAATGTGATGACGCGACGGCCCGGGCGTCGCCACCGCCACCGCGCCACTGCGCCGGTCCGTGCGGCCCGCCGTCAGTGAACGCTGCTGTCGAGCAGGTCGCGGGTGCGCTGCCCGAACGCGCTCGGTGTGTCCCCGCACCAGCGTTTGAACGCGCGCGAGAAGGCTTTCTCCGAGGTGTAGCCCACTTTGTCCGCGACTTCTGCCACGCGCAGGGTACGCGTAGTTAGCGCCTCGGCGGCCAGATGCATGCGAACGCCGCTCAGATGCGTCATCGGAGCGGTGCCCACGAGCGCTGTGAAGCGCGCGACGAAACGCGAGCGGGACATGCCGGCCAGCTCAGCCAGTTGGCGCACGTCCCAGGCGGCGGCCGGGTTGCGATGGATCGCGAGCACCGCGCGGCCCACTTGCTTGTCCAGCAACCCCTTGAGCCGATGCGCGCCTACGCGTTCGTTTTGCAGCACGTGCGCGCGCACCATCTGGACACACAGCACGTCCGACAGGCGCGCAGCGGCAATCATCCAGCCGGGTTTGCATTCCATCGACTCTTCGATGAAGTTCTGCAACGTCGCTTTCAACCACGGGGCCACAGCCGGGTCGTCCTGTCGAATGTGAATCACTGCGGGAAGGAGCGCAAAGATCGGGTGGCGATGCGCTGACGCGAAACCCACGATCGCCGTGTGCAGCTCGCACGTCGGTCCCTCGGCCCCGACGACCATGGCGAGCGGCGTATCGGAGCGCGGCGTGATGCCGCGCTCGGCGAGCAAGTCGTTGAATGGCACCGCCGGGACGTCCGGTGTGCTGGACATCCGATGCGCACTGCCGTGCGGCAGCAGGACGACATCGCCCTCGCGCACCAGCACCGGCGCCTCTCCTTCGACGTGCAGCCAGCACGACGCCCCGCGGCAGATCCGGAAGGGAATGCCCTGTACGGCTTCCTTATCGAACGCCCACGGGGCGTGCAGCGTGAAATGGCCGGTGACGACGGCTGTGGCGTGCACATCCGCCAGCACTTCGCTTAGTTGATCCATGGCGTCTCGCTCGTTCTTGTGGGGGCTGCCGC
Source organism: Pandoraea vervacti (assembly GCF_000934605.2). Lineage (NCBI taxonomy): Bacteria > Pseudomonadati > Pseudomonadota > Betaproteobacteria > Burkholderiales > Burkholderiaceae > Pandoraea > Pandoraea vervacti. The sequence continues at coordinate 1,319,561 of NZ_CP010897.2, forward strand.
CCGCATGGGGATCGAACCGGCGCGTGCGCATACGCATACGGTTGAGACGAACGGCAACTCAATTGAATTTTGCGGTAGTTCCTTGCGCGCGTCTTGCGATCAAAAATCATCGCATTCCCCAGTTCCAGACGAACCGATCATGCTCAGTCAAGAAAAGAACAAACTCCTCACCGAAGTCGGCCCCGGCACACCGATGGGCGATTACTTGCGGCGCTACTGGCATCCGGTTGCCGGCGTCTCGGAATTCGACGACAAGGCGGTGCGCCCGATCCGCCTGTTCGGCGAAGACCTCGTGCTCTACAAGGATCTGTCCGGCAACTACGGGCTGGTGCAGCGGCGTTGTCCGCACCGCAACGCCGATCTGGCCTTCGGCATCGTGGAGCAATGCGGGTTGCGCTGTGCGTACCACGGCTGGGAGTTCGGCCGCGACGGCGCCTGCACGCATCAACCCTTCGAAGAGATCGTCGATCCCTCGGCGCGCCTGCGTCAGAAGACACGCATCACCGCCTATGAAGTGCGCCCGAAGGCCGGCCTGCTGTGGGCCTACATGGGACCGCTGCCGGCCCCCGAACTGCCCGACTGGGAGCCCTTCAGCTACGAGCATGGCTTTGCGCAGGTCGTCATGGCCGAGATTCCCTGCAACTGGTTCCAGTGCCAGGAAAACTCGATCGACCCGGTGCATTTCGAATGGACGCACAACAACTGGACCGCACGTCAGCAAGACGCCGAGGCCGGTTATGTCCCCACGCATCTGAAGACTGCGTACGAGGAATTCGAACATGGCTTCGTCTACAAGCGTTTGCGCGCAGCGGAGACCGAGGACAACGTGATGTGGACGGTCGGGCGCGTGACGTTGTGGCCGAACGGCTTTTATCTGGGCCATCACTTCGAATGGCGCGTGCCCATCGACGACGAGAACACGCTGTCGGTATTTTGGGTCTTCAATCGCGTACCCAAGGAGCAGGAGCCTTACGTCCAGTCGCGCATTCCGACGTGGTACGGCCCGCTTTACGACGACAACGGCGACTGGATCACGTCGCATGTCGCGAATCAGGACTTCGCGGCGTGGGTCGGTCAGGGGCGGATCACCGACAGGACCAAAGAGACGCTTGGCGCGAGCGACCGCGGCGTTGTGATGCTGCGTCGCCGGTTCTTCGAGGAACTGGAAGCCGTTGCCGGCGGGGCAACGCCCAAAGGGCTGATTACCGATCCCGCGAAAAACGAGCGTGTGTTTCTGCCCTCCGCGTGTCGGGAGGAAATGCTCACTGGGCTTACACGCGAGGCGTTGTCGGCGCATCCGCTGCTCGGGCCCTATCTGCACGATTTTCTGGGGCAGGCGGGACAGCCGGATGACGTGCGTGAAGCCTACGAGCAGGCCGTCGGCCAGAAGATGCGCGGCGCGAAGTTCTTCACAGTGCATGGCGCGGGTAAGGCGCAAGGAAAGCAGGAGCGCGACGCATAGCGGGCCATGGCCTGCCCGATGTGAGTGACGGGCGAATGCCGAGCGACTGGCGGGCAAATAGCGGGGAGGCGTCGCCTGTGATGTGTGAGGCAGTGCGGGGATTCATCCGAAACAGAACTTCAACAACGCGAGGACAAGGTGAACGTAAAGCGCAACATGAAGCGAAACGATTGGACGGCTTGGAAGGGTGGCAAGGAATGGATGGCAGCCGGCTGGCGGCTGTGTCGCGACGCCTGCGTGTTCGGCGTGATCGGCGTGCTCGGATTGAGCGCGTGGTCGGCGCAGGCGCAGGGCACGGCGCCGCTCAAGGAAGTGACATTCCTGCTGGCGGCGCCGCCGGGCGAATTGGCCTTCGCGCCGTTCATGCTTGCGCAGAGCAAGGGCTACTACGCTCAGGAGGGGTTGAAGATTCGCTGGATCGCCGTGCATGGCGGCGCGGCCGTCGGCAAGCAATTGGCGGCGGGCAACGGCGATATCGGCGATGCGCTCGGCGATACCCCGATCCTGCTGCGCAGCAACGGCGTCAACGTCAAGGGCGTGGCATTGCTCGGCGGGCACCCGCTGCATCAGTTCATCACACGTGCGGATCGCAACATCGCACAAGCGAGCGATCTCAAGGGCAAGACGTTGTCCGTCATGTCGTATGAGGACACGTCGTACTACGTCACGCTTGGCATTCTGGCGGCGGGCAAGTTGAGCAAGAGCGACGTGACGATCTACGCGGGCGGACCGAACGGGGTGTGGCAGGACGTGGCGAGCGGTCGCTCCGATGGACTGGTGGGCACGCCGGAGTGGGGCGCACGCGTGGAGGAGGCAGGCGTCAAGGTGCATTACCGGCCGACCGATCAGCTGACGCCCGGTATGGGGCAGGCAATCATTGCGTCGGACAAGAAGATTGCTTCCGATCCGCAGACGATCGCCAAATTCGTTCGGGCGACGATGAAAGCCATGACGGAAATCGAGGCGGATCCGGTGGCGGCGTCCAACGCTTACGTGAGCGCGGTGCCGTCTTATGCCGACAAGCTCGATTTCGTGACGAAGGTGCTGACCTACTACGCGAAGTATGTGTTCCCGAGTCGTCTGCGCCCGGGCGAGTTCGACCCGGCCATCGTGTCGCATGTGCAGAACTCATACGTCGACAAAAAGGTCGTCCGTTCCGCGCAGCCGGTGGAGTCGCTTTATACGAATCAGTTTATTCCGGGCAAGTGAGGGTTTTCGGGCCGTAGGCGCCATGCCTTAAGGCGGCAGTACGTCGGATCGCCGTCTGGCGCGCGCAGTGCGTGGGGGAGAATAGGAAGGAACGTCGGCGGTCGCGGCCATTGACATGGCCGTGACCGCCGTGAAAGTATCGCGGTGCCTACGACCTATCGAGCCCCTCCGATCTTCGTCCGATGTCCTCCACCCATTCTTCTTCGACGCCCTCTTCAGCCTCGTCGGCCGCGCGCGCCGACACACCGGCGCAAGCCTCCGAGACGCTGACCTTCGCACAGGCCATGACGCTGGCCAACGCCCATTGGCAGGCGGGACAGGCGGCGCAGGCCGAGAGCCTGTGCCGGCGCGTGCTGGAAGTCGCTCCCGATCACCCGGATGCGCACTACTTGCTCGGACTGATGGCGCACGCCTATGGCAAGCGCGATATGGCGATCGGACATCTGGAGACAACGTGTCGGGCGGCGCACGCGCACGCGGCCTGCTGGTCGGACCTCGCGGAGATGTATCGTCAGGCGGGGCGTCTGGCGGATGCCGTGAATGCAGGGCAACGTGCGGTCCAAATCGATCCGGCGTTCGCCGCGGGCTGGAACAATCTCGGTATCGCCTTGCAGGAAGCGGGGCAGCTCGAACAAAGCATGACGTGCCTCATGCGGGTAAGCGAGTTGCAGCCCGGCTCGGTCGATGCGCAAAACAATCTTGGCAATACGGCGCGGCTGTTGCAGCGTTTCGATGTGGCCGAAACGCATTACCGCCGCGCGCTGGCGCTCGACGCCCAACGGGTCGACACGCTGAGCAATCTGGCGTCGATGCTAAGCGCGCTGCGGCGTTTCGACGAGGCCGAGACGCTAGCCCGTCGCGCCATCGAACTCGCACCGGATTTTGTCGACGCTTATCGCAACCTGGCCGATATCGAGCTCTCTCGAGGGAATGTGGGATCGGCCTTGCAAGTCGTCGAAGTGATGTCGGCGTTCGCGGCACAACATCCGTCGACGCTCGTGGCGCGTGCGACGATTCTTCGGCTCGTTGGTCGTCTGGACGAGGCGCTCGTGAGCGCGCACGCCGCTATCGAGCAGGTGCCGCAAAACGCCAGCGCGCAGGCCGCACTCACCGCCGTAGAGGCCGATATCTCGGCACGAAACGCCGCGGGTTTGACGCCGCCGCCGGTCGCGCCCGGCATCGACATGTCGCAGGCGGGCCCGACGCAAGCGCTGGCTGCGATTCACCAGGCGGCCGCCCGACGCATCGAGGTGCAGGATTACGAGGGGGCCGAGGGGCTGCTGCGTGAGGCCGTTGCCGGTGGTGCAGCGCCCATGTCGACGTGGCGCTTGTTAGCCATGGCCTTGCGCGCACAAGGCAAGGCCGAAGCGGGTCGCGACGTGCTCGCCATGCTCGCTCGGCAGGTGCCGGGCGATCTCTCCAATCGTTTCGATCTGGCGGAAGCCCTGCTGCTGTTGGGAGACTTCGAGCGGGGATGGCAGGAGTATCGCTATCGTTACAGCCTCGAACATACCCAGGCCATCGAGCGCAAGGTGCAACGTCCGCGCTGGGACGGCCGGCCAATTCCCGGACAGACGCTACTTATTCATGACGAGCAGGGCTACGGCGACACGTTCCAGTTCATGCGCATGGCGCGATGGGCGCGCGAGCGCAGTCAGGCACGCGTGATCTTCGAAGTGAATCCCGAGACGTTATCCATCGCCCGGCGCATGTGGGGCGATGAGGATATTGTGGCGCGCGGCACGTTGCCGGTGTCGTTCGACCAGCATTGCGAGCTGATGAGCCTGCCGATGGCGATGGGGCTCAAGCTCGCCGACCTGCCGGGCGACGTGTCGTACCTGAGCGCCGATCCCGCACGCGTCGCGCATTGGCGTGCGCGACTCGCCGATGTGCCGAAGCCGTGGGTGGCCCTGGTCTGGGCGGGGCGGCCCGAACATGTGAACGATCGCAATCGCTCCATGACGCTCGATCAGCTCGCACCGCTGGGTGCGAGCGGTGCGACGTTCCTGTCGATTCAGAAGGGACCCGCCGCGTCGCAGGCGAACACACCGCCCAAAGGCATGACGATGGTGTCGCTCAGCGACGAGATTCGCGATTTCGAAGACACCGCAGCCATCCTGCATCTGGCGGATTTGCTGGTGTCCGTGGACTCCTCGCCGGTGCATCTGGCCGGGGCGCTGGGACGGCCGGTGTGGGTTCTGCTCCCGTTTGTACCCGACTGGCGCTGGCTGCTCGATCGAGACGATTCGCCGTGGTATCCGGGCATGCGACTCTTCCGCCAGCCCGCGCGCTCGCAATGGGCGACGGTCGTCGAACGGGTCGCCGACGAGTTGACGACGTTCGTGGCCCGGGGCGCTCCTCATGCGCGGTGATTGCCGGGGGCGACGCGCCACGCGACGGGTGACGGGGATTCTCGGCGTGGGAATCGTCGCGCTGATGTCGGGCTGTGCGAGCCTGGATCGCAATGCGCACGCCGATTCGCTGGCGGCGCCGGCCGGGCTCAAACGCGAAGTGCTGAAGGCCGGGGACTTCCGGCTGACGGTGTTCTCGCGCATCACGCGCGCGGACAAACCGCTGCGCATCTACATCGAAGGCGACGGACTGGCATGGGTGTCGCGCACGGAGCCGTCGCTAGATCCCACGCCGGTGGCGGCCACGGGGCTCGCACTGGCCGCGACGGATCCGTCCGCTAACGTGGCCTACCTCGCCCGGCCTTGTCAGTTCACGCCGATGCAAGACAATCCGCGCTGCGACATCGCATATTGGACCGGCAAACGCTTCGCGCCGGAAATCGTCGACGCGATGGACGCCGAGATTACGCAGTTGGCGGCGCGCACGCCGGGGCAGTCGCTGGCGTTGATCGGCTTTTCAGGCGGTGGCGCAATCGCGGTGCTGATCGCTGCGCGACGTCATGACGTCGCGTCCCTGCGAACGGTGGCCGGCAATCTCGACGTCGAGTACGTCAATCGACTGCACGATGTGTCCGCGATGCCCGCCTCACGCAATCCCGTCGACGTGGCACGCCAGGTCGCGCAGATTCCCCAGATTCACTTCAGCAGCGAGCAGGACAAGGTGGTGCCACCAGCAGTCGCCAGACGTTTCGCTGCGGCGGTGGGCGGCGATTGCGTGCGGACGGTGGTGGTCACCGGGCTCGCGCATGATGGCGACTGGCAGACTCGGTGGAAAGACCTGCTGGTGCAGACGCCGGTTTGCGGCGTGTCGCGTTGAGCGCGGGTGGATTGCCTGCTCGACGACCTGACGGGCGTCAGGCCGCGTCGCGTCATGTTTCGCGGACCAGTGCGGCAATCGCTTCGAGCAAGGTGACCTCGCCGCGCAACGTGTGGCTGCCGTCGTCGCGGAACCGGAACGTGCCGTCATTGAACGCATCGAGCATCTGAATGCGCGGCACGGGATTGCGCATGCCTTGCGCGCGGAACAACGGGTCCCAGCCTGCGCGGGGTACCGCTTCGGCGCGGACATCTCTTACCAGCGCACGCGCGAGCGCGGCGGCGATGTCGTCGGGCGAGTAGCGCTCGGGACCCTCGATCTCCCATATCCGGACATCGTCGAAATCTTCCCGCATGGCGCGTGCCGCGAAATGGCCAACGTCGTTCGTCGACACCATCGGCAAGGCGCGTTCGACCGGGGCCAGATAACTCGGGAACTCACCGCGCTCGCGCGCGGGCGCGATATCCCATGAGAAGTTCTCCATCAGCCACGCGGGGCGCAGGAACGTGACCGGCAAGTGAAGCGGAAGCAGGGCCGTCTCGAACATGCGCAGCGCCGTGAGCAAGCTGGGCACGTCGCTGTCCGCGCCGATGCTCGACAGGCACACCACGCGCTTCGGCCGCGTGGCGTCCAGCGCTTTCACGATGGCGTCGATCAGGTAACGCGCATGAGAGAAATCCGGCTCGGGGTCGGCGTTCGGCGGCAGCATGACGAACACGGCTTCGCTGCCGCGAAACGCATTGGTGAGCGCATCGACGTCGCCGTTTTCGGCCACGGCGATTTCACCGCCGAGTGTGGCCCACCGGCTCGACTTCACCGGGTCCTGAACGATGGCCCGAAGCGGCAGTCCCGCCGTCAGCAGGTCGTGGCCGATGACGCCGCCGACGCGTCCCGTGATACCCATTACGGTGTACATGGTCACTCCTCGCGCTTGGTCACATTGAGTCACGTTGGCGTAAAAGTAACACGGGAGCGCGGCCGGTTCACAGATGTATGGCGTCGTCGATTGTGCGCGACGGCTGGGCGGCCGTCTGGCGACGCGCGCTTAGCAGCGATGCGCCGGCGTCCGCCAGGCGAACGGCCTCTCTTGCGCGTTCGCACATGTCGCGCTCATAGGCGGCGATGGCCTGGTCGATAGACGTGTGTCCCGATGCCGCACGCTGCAGATGCTCGACGAGTCGGGCGGCGTCGCGCAAGGCGCTGTTGGCTCCCAGTCCGCCCGCCGGACTCATGGTGTGAACCGCGTCCCCCAGCCCCGTGACGTTATCGACCTGCCACGGCAGCGGGCTCGTGGTGCTGCGCACCGGCATCGTGCGGACGGTCTCGGGCACGGCGTGTGCGAACAGCGCGCCGAGGTGCGGGTGCCATCCTTCGGTCAGCGCGTCGATGCGCGCGAGCGGTGCAATGCCGGCAACCTCTGCCGCCGGGTGGAAGGCGCCCAGCAGCGTTTGCGACGGGCCGATGAAGGCCCAGTAGAGGTAGTCCGCAACGGGGGACAGCGGCATTCGGTGCGGGGCGCCGTCCGCCGGGGGCGAGGCGCTTGCATCGTGCGCCCGACGAAACAGCATGGCTTCGATGACGACGGCGAAGCCATCGGCGAACACGACGGTGCTGCCTTCCATCGTTGTGGCTTCGCCGTGTGCGTCCATCAACACGAGCAGCGCCGTGGACAGGGGCGTGAGGCCGTAGATGCAGAGGTCGCCGGTGTCGCGAGGCGTCATGCCCGGCAGCACATATTCACGCACGCGGGAGTGCGTGCCGTCGGCGGCCACGACGAGGCCCGGAGCGCTGTGGGAGCCATCGTCGAAGTGCGCCACGCGGCGGCCGTCGGCCGTCGTGGTCGTGCGCGAGAACGACTTCCCGAAATGGACGTGATCGAGAATGCCGTCGAGCAGGATTTCACGAAGCGTCTGGCGGTGCAGACTGAGGTCTCCCGGAATGTCGGGGGGCTGCGCGGTCTGACGTGCGGCCACCGGCGCGGTGCGCCGGCGATGGTCGGTCACGCTCTCGTCCGTATGCGCGTCGTGCCAGCTCGGCGGCAGAACGACGTCGGCGTCGGTGAGTTGCGGGGTGACGAAGCGCCCGCCGGTGCGCGCGATTGCCGCGCGCTCGCGAACGCGCTCGACCTGGCCGGGGGGAAGGCATCGGGCGAGCGCATCGAGGCCGTCGGCGTCGATGCGAAGACGGTATCCCTGAAAGCGGGCTTCGGGCGCGGTGTCGCGTTCATAGACATCGAACGAGATGCCCGCGCGGCGCAGGCCCTGAGCGAGGCACAGGCCGCCCAGACCCGCGCCGATGATGTTGACATGCAAGGCAGACATGATCTTGAAGTCGCCGCACGAGGCGGCCAAGGGTGGTACTGCGCTCATTGTCTGCGCGTCACGTGTTGACCTGATAACATCGTTTGGTCATAAAACAATGCAGATCGGACAAAGAGATGAGTAGCGATCCGTTAAGCCTGTCGCATCGCAAAACCGACGTGCCCATGATCAAGTTGGAGGATTCGCCGTTTGCGCGCTACAAGCCCAACGACCGGCTGGACGGCCCGCCGGTGTGGGCGTTCGGGGGGAGCGATCATGAACGCAGCCTGTTCAGGATCGGCACGCGCGAGCTCGATTGGCACGCCCATGTGCGAGGGCAGTTGTTCTGCGTTCATTCGGGACTGGTGCACGTTCATACGCCCTTCGGCGCATGGGTGCTGCCGCCGTATCGTGCGGGATGGATCCCGCCCGGCGTGACCCATCGCGTGTCGTTGTCGGGCGTGGTCAGCGGCTGGATCGTGCTGGTCGCGCCGGGCGCTGCGACGAAGCTGCCGACGACGCCTCGTGTCGTGGGGGTCTCGGAGTTGTTGGCGGCGCTCGTCAAGCGCGCGGCGTCGTGGGCGTCGCGCGAGGCGCTGACGGAGGACGAGGCGCGTCTCGCTCAGGTGCTGATCGACGAGATTGCGCTCGCGCCGACGGAGCCGCTCGGATTGCCCATGCCCACCGATGCGCGCGTGTTGCGGGTGGCGCGGGCGGTGCTTGCCGATCTCGGCGGGCAGACGTCGCTGGAGGTGCTGGCGCAGCGTGCCGGGGTGTCGTCGCGAACCGCGCGGCGCCTGTTCGTTGCGGAGACAGGGATGGGGTTTACGCAATGGCGACAGCAGGCGCGTCTGGTAAGTGCGCTCGAGCGACTGGCCAACGGGGAGCCTGTCGGCGCCATCGCCGATTCGCTGGGGTATTCCACGCCGAGCAATTTCATTGCGATGTTTCGCCGCGCCTTTGGCGAGTCGCCCGGCCGCTACTTCCGTCAGGTCGGGCCGCGGATGGAACCGGACGAACGCGACGCAAAGGAAGAACGTAACGTACAGGACGCCGCATGAGTTCGCTCGAAATGGCGTCGCAGCAGGCGTCCCAAGCGTCGGAAGTCTCTGAAGCCTCCGAAACCTCCGAAACGTTCATGCGGCGCATCGACACGCTCGTCATCGGCGGCGGACAGTCCGCATTGGCGACCGCCTATTTTCTGCGCCGCTGGAAAGTGAATTACGTCGTGCTGGACGACCAGACGTCGGCGGGCGGCGCGTGGCAGCGCGCATGGCCGTCGCTGCAACTCTTCTCTCCCGCGCAGTGGAGTTCGCTACCGGGATGGCCGATGCGGGGCGGTGAGGCGCATTATCCGTCCCGCGACGAAGCCGTTGCGTACCTGCGCGAGTACGAGGCGCGCTATGAAGTGCCCGTGGAACGTCCCGTGACGGTGACGGGGGTGTTCGCGCAAGACGACGGGCTGAAAGTGAGCACGGACCGGGGGGATTGGCTGGCACAAACCGTGGTGAGCGCGACCGGGTCATGGCGCTCGCCGTACGTGCCGACTTATCCGGGCCAGGCGGTGTTTCGCGGGCGTCAGATGCACTCGGCGGAATATGCCGGTCCCGAGACGTTGCGGGGTCAGCGCGTGTTGGTGGTCGGCGGTGGAAACTCCGGTGCGCAGATTTACGCCGAGGTATCGCGGTTATGCGATGCGACGTGGGTCACGCTGAGTCCTCCGTCTTACCTGCCGGACGATGTCGACGGACGCGTGCTGTTCGAGCGGGCCACGGCGCGGTGGCAGGCCGCGCAGCGCGGCTTGCCCGACCCGTATCCCGACAGCGGGTTGGGGCATATCGTCATGGTGCCGTCCGTGCTGGCGGCGCGCGAGCGGGGCGTGCTGCGCACGGTGCGTCCGTTTGTCCGGTTTGTCGAGGACGGCGTGGTGTGGGAGAGCGGCACACGCTCGCACGTCGATGCGGTCATCTGGTGCACGGGATTTCGGCCCTCCCTGACCCACTTGCAGCCGCTCTCGATTGTGAACGCGGATGGGCGAATCCGCGTGGCGGGAACGCGATCGATCGATGAGCCGAGGCTCTGGCTTGTCGGGTATGGCGAGTGGACGGGATACGCGTCGGCCACACTCATCGGTGTGATGCGAAGCGCGCGTGCGACGGCGCAGGAGATTGTGGCTTATCTCGACGCGAGGACGTCGGGGACTACGTAGCACCGCAATGCGGATTCGCGCGATAGAGTGGCTGTCATGCAGTGCAGGGCATTCAGGGTCCGACGCGTGATTACCGCCGGTTTTACCGCGACGTTCTCACCGGATGCCTGCGCGGCACATCGATTTTTCACGCACTGAGGTTTGCCGGTGCAAGGGTGGAGGCGGGAGAGAAGATGTTGATGAAGATGGGAACACTCCGGAAAACTAATTCACGAGCGGCTCGGTTCAAAGCGGGAGCCAGTGCTGCGAGTCGCAAGCATGGCGACGGGAGATTGCAAGCGCGTATGACCAAGGTCGAGGCAATTCTGCCGACCCTTGCGACTCGAGAGGATCTGGCCAGAGAAATTGTCGCGGTGCGCGTTGAAATGCACCAGGGGTTCGCCGCCGTGCACCGGGAGTTGCACAAGGAACTGCACGCGCTGACCTGGCGGCTGATCGGCACGATGGTGAGCGTTGGCGCGGCACTTGTCGCGGCAACACACTTCGTCGCAAAGCTCGCTTGACGTCGCGCTCCGACGGCCATACCCGCTCCGAGATGTGCGGGTAACCATGGGGGGAATGACGACGCATGGCGGACCGATCGCAAAGACGGTCCGCCTCATCTGACTATCCCATCAGCTTCGGTGGTTTTCCCGGCCCCGGGCAGTGCAGTACGCGGCAGGGGCTGACGAACTTGTCGCACGCGACTGCCGCCTGCGCGAACGTCTCGAAGTAGATCGCGTGATCGTCATTCGTGACATGCGCCTTTTCGATTTCCGAGGCAGCCTCATTCCACGCCAGTCCCAGATACTTCCCGTGGTCATGAAACCAGACCACATATCCCTGTCTTGCCAGCGATTTCGGAACGTTCAGCGTTCGCTCTTCCTTCGATTTTCGTTTGCCGATGCCGCCGGGTTTTGCGCGATGGGCATCCTTCGGGTCGTTCATGGAAAGTCTCCTTGTTTGTGCATGAATGTGGGTCCATGGCGGTGCATTCATGATGTCAGGCGTGAAGTGACGTGACGTTCAGCAACGTCCGAATCGAAAGACGGGGAAACGCGCAGACGAAAGGTTTCGCTGATTTTCACAAATGGACGCACGCACAGAATGAATGCGCGAATCCATGTGCTATGCGCGTTTCGAAGGCGGCGGGGGGGAAAGGGCGGGGGCAGTCCGGTCTGCGGGGATAAGGCGGGTTGCGGGAGTCCGTTTAAGAATTTACGTATTGCGTCGACGACGGGGAGGTGGACCCGATGCCGTAGACAGCGGGTGACCCGAGGGGGCTGGACTCAGTCGTTCGGTCCGAGAAGACCGACCCGACGAGGACTTTAGCCCCATGCGCCGCAGTCGCGAATGGGGCAGATTCCCAGAGAAGAGCAAGACAACGAAACACAATGCCGCGCTCCCGGAACGTACCCACGAGAAAAGATCACCCGTTCGCAACGGCGCTGAACGTTTTCACGGCATCTTCCCCGGCCGGGATCTTGAATGGACTCGAAGGGTCGGTCGCAGCACGCCATATGGCCTCGGCGACGTCGGACGCCTGAGTCACGGCCGTCTCCTTCTGCCAGTGCGAGAAAACCTGCTCGACGAGCGCTTCGTAAGCTTGCGGGAATCCGTCTTTCATGCGGGCTCGTGCGTTTTCGCCGAATCGCGTCGACGGGGCGCGTCCGGGGAGCACGACGCGAACGCGTACATTGAACGGCTCCAGTTCGAGCGCCAGCGATGCACTGAACGCGTTGACGGCCGACTTGCTCGCGGTATAGACGGATAGCAGATGCAAGGGGCGGCACGTGACGGTCGATGTGACGTTGACGATGACGCCTTGCCTGCGCTCGCGAAATTGGGGCACCACGGCCTGCGTCATTGCGATCGTGCCCAGCGTGTTGGTCTCGAAGATGTCGCGCACGTTATCCATCGATGTGCCTTCGAGCGCATTGAGAAAGCCGATGCCCGCATTGTTCACGAGCACATCGACCGGTCCGGCCGCTTCGACCACCGAGCGGATCGATTCGGGGTCCTTGACGTCAAGCGACAGGACGGAAAGCCGATCGGACGGGGGCAACACGTCGTCGCGCGAGGTTCGCATCGTGGCGACGACGCGCCAATCGCGTGCAAGAAAATATCGGGCCGTTTCCCGTCCAAATCCGGACGAGCAGCCGGTGATCAATACGGTTTTCATGTCGAACCCTGTATTCGTTGCGGTATTTACACGATACGGCGATGCGACGAGACTCGCTACAATCTAGCGTCCGCATTTCATTTGAGATCGTCCAATCATGAGTGATCCCCTGGCCGAGATCGTCACATTGCTTCAACCGACCCTCGCGTTCTCCAAGGTGGTGAGCGGCGCTGGGCGCTGGCGGGCGACGCGCACCGAGCTGGGGCAGCCGGTCTATTGCGTTGTGCTCGACGGTGTCTTGTCGGTATCCATCAATGGCGGCGCGCCGCAAACGCTCTACGCAGACGATTTTGTGCTTGTGCCCGAGGCCTCGCACTTTGCGATCTCCAGCGAGGATCCTCCTGACGACACCGGCATGCCGAACCTCGCGCCGACGGCGTTGGCCGATGGCACCTTTCGGTTCGGCGACACGACAGCCGCGCCGGATGCGCAATGGCTGGCGGGGCGCTGTGCATTTGGCTCGCCGGATGCGGCAATGCTGGTATCGCTACTGCCCGATAGCGTGCTCGTGCGCGGCGATCGCCGGCTCTCGACGCTCGTGAATCTGATGCGGGATGAAGCGCGGGCGGATCGTCCGGCGCGCGAGGTTGTGTTGGCGCGTCTGCTCGAGGTGCTTTTCATCGAAGCGCTGCGATCGTCGCGAACGCAGGCGGCCCCCGGGCTCGCTGGTGGACTCGCGGATGCGCGTCTGGCGCTTGCCATCCGTGCGATGCATGCGAGCCCGGAGGCACCGTGGACGATCGCTCAGTTGGCGCGCACGGCGGCGCTCTCGCGCTCAGCCTTCTTTGACCGGTTCAGCCGCGTGGTGGGCGTGGGGCCGATTGAATACCTGGCGTCGTGGCGAATGGCGATCGCAAAAGACCTGCTGCGTCGAAACGAGTTCAACGTCGCGACCGTTGCCGCGCGTGTCGGTTACCGTTCCGCGAGCGCGTTCAGCGTTGCGTTCGCCCGGATGGTCGGTGTTTCGCCGACGCAATTTGCAAAGCATGAAACGACCGCTGCGACGCGTGCGGATTTGGCAGAATCGAATTCGCAATGACGCGCATTACGCCAAATTGCCGCGGGAGTTTTTCAGGTGAGTCTTGCCAGATAAGGCTGTTGTGGTGCCCAGGGCCGGAATCGAACCGGCACGCCTTGCGAATACGACACCCCGGCGATTCTCTGATCCAAAATCATCGTTTGGAATCTGGTCCGGAACCTTGATTGGCCAGGCTCTCGGACGTCAGCGCCCTAGTCATCGTCCGCGCGCAGATTTACGCGGGAATGCGGCTCAGCGCGGTGTAATTTCAGCGGCCTATTGGGGGATGTTCAGGGGGATGTTGAAGGCATTCGCCGCGCCACTTTTCCATCCTCAGCCCATCAGCGGATGCCGTCAGGGAAACAGAATCGCCGCGTAATTTCGTGCGCTGTGCAGGATGTGGACGATGTCGATGCGCTCGTCCGACTCGACCACGCGATAGAAGATTTGGTAGTTGCCGTAGACGCGATGGCGAATGCCGAAACGCTCATAGCGCGGCACGACGGGGAAAGCGTACGGCATATCTGCGAGGCTCAAACACTTGTCCCGCAGTTCCTGAATGAATGTTACGGCGCGGCGCGGATTGTCCAGCGCTATGTAATCACCAACGGTCTCAAGGTCTACGATGGCTTCGGGCAGTAAGTGAACGATCATCCCTCGTCGTCCACCTTTGCCTGGTACTTCTTCTCAAGGCGGTCGAACACATCGGCGGCCGGTTGTCCCTTACCTGCTGCGGCATCTGAAATGCCCCTCTCAACCATCGCATCGAGCGCAGCAAGCTGTGACTCACGGTCCTGAATCAGACGGACCCCCTCACGCAACACCTCACTCTTCGAGCCATAACGGCCCCTCTTCACCAGTTCGGCGATGTAGTCCTCAAGCGAGCGACCGAGTTCAGCACTGATCATGGTATTCCTCCGATTGGAGTTGGCTGGGTTAGTAGTCACTCTAGCACGTTTATCAACAGTTATCAAATCAAGCGCCAAACCTTGCGAAACGAGTCGCCACCTTGGGCTGCTGCCGTTCCGGCGGACACCTTGTTAAAGTGTGAAGGTGAAACCGGAGATGGCAGTTGGGAACACGAAGAGTGTTCAGTCGCGAGTTCAAGCTCGAGTCAGTCAAGTTGGTCAAGGAGCGCGGCGCGTCCGTCACGCAGGCGGCGCGCGAGCTCGACGTGCATGAGAATGTCTTGCGTAAGTGGATGCGAGATGCTGAGGCTGCCTCGCAGCGTGCTTTCCCTGGGCACGGCGTGATGATGTCGGAGCGAGCCGAAATTGAGCGACTGCGCAAGGAGAGCGCGAAGCTCAAGATAGAGCGCGACCTGCTAAAAAAAGCGGCGGCCTACTTCGCGCGGGAGTCGGCGTGAAGTTCGGCTTTATGGCGAAGCACCGAGAAATCTGGCCGGTGGGGATAATGTGCGAGGCGCTCGGTGTTTCGCGAAGCGGCTTCTATTCGTGGTTGACTCGCCCGCCATGCCGGCGGCGCCGGACCGACGAAGTCCTGAGTGTCCAAGTGCGCCAGAGCTTCCTTAGCAGTGACCGTACATATGGTGCCAGACGGGTATGGCACGATGTACTCGCACTCGGCTTACGCTGCGGCCTGCACCGCATCGAGCGGCTGATGCGCGAGCAGGTTCTGCGTGCAGGGCAAGGCGCCGTGGCTTGCCAAAGGACCGCGTTCAACGCGGGGCAGTCGCCGCGAACGTGCTTGACCGACAATGTCAGGCGGATGCGCCGAACGACGGGTCTCCGACCTGAGTTCATCCAGCTATCGGGTATTTGGACGGAAATATTATGGGTGATGCAGGCGCGCCAGCATCAAGCGACTACGCCAAATTACCGGGGAGACTTTGCCAGATAAGGCTGTTGTGGTGCCCAGGGCCGGAATCGAACCGGCACGCCTTGCGGCGGGGGATTTTGAGTCCCCTGCGTCTACCAATTTCACCACCTGGGCAGGTGTGCGTGCACCGAACGGTGTCGCAGCGTGAGTCGTTCGACAATCCCCTTGGGGCTCACCGGACGAAGGCGAGATTATGACCGAAATTTTCCTCGGCCACAAGCCCGCCGCGTTCGCTTCTTTTTGCCACCGCCCCCGTGCTTCGTTCACTCGCAGGCGGCGGTGGCAATCAGCGAGGCCGCAGATCAGTCGGAGACGTAGACGAACTTGCCGTTCTTGATCTGTCCCATCACGCCGGCGCGTTGGTCCAGTCCGACGTGATCCTGAGGACTCAGGTTCATGATGCCGTTGGGAATGGCCAGGTTACGCGTCGATTCGAGCGCGTCGCGCAATGCCACGCGGAATGCAGGGGTGCCCGGCGCCGCCATCTTCGCCGCACGCGGCACGGCGTCGTTGAGCAAGTCCCACACACCATAAGCGTCGGCTGCGAACTGCGTCACGGTGTCCGCGCCATACTTTGCCTCATACTTCTTCGTGAACGCCAATGCCGCCGTGCGCGCCGGATGACCCTGCGGCAGCGATTTGGCCACCACGCCCGGCTGCGTGGGGAAGAGCGTGCCCTCGACATCCTTGCCGCCAACGCGCACGAAGTCGTACGTTGCGATGCCATGCGTCTGGTAAATCTTGCCGGTATAACCGCGCTCCTGAAGCGTGCGCTGCGGCAGCGCAGCCGGTGTGCCGGAACCGGCCACAAGAATGGCGTCGGGCTTGGCCGCCATCAGCTTGAGCGCCTGCCCGGTCACGCTCGTGTCCGTACGGTTAAAACGCTCCTGCGCCACGATCTTCAGCTTGCGCAATGCCGCGAACTTCGAGAACTCCTTGAGCCAGCTGTCGCCATAAGCGTCGGCAAAGCCGATGAACCCCACCGTCTGCACGCCATGGTTCGCCATGTAGCGCGTCATCACGTCGGCCATCGCAGAGTCGTTGGCCGCCATCTTGAAAGCCCAGCGCCGCTTGGCGTCCTGCGGCTCGACAGCCACGGCAGAACCGATCAGCGTAATCATCGGCGTTTCCGCCTCGGAAATCGGGTCGAGCATCGCCAGCGCGCTCGGCGTAATGTTCGGGCCGACGATCACGTCGACCTTGTTCTCACTGATGAGCTTGCGCGTGTTCTTCACGGCCGTGCCGGGATCGGAGGCGTCGTCCAGAAACAAGTAATGCACCTTCTGCCCGCCGATCTGGTCGGGCCAGAGCTGCATGGCGTTCTTGCTGGCGATGCCGATGGCCGCCGCCGGACCGGTCGAGGACAGATCGATGCCGACAGTCAGATCGGCACGAGCGGCCGTCACGACGCCGGTCAGCGTCAGAGCGAGCAGCACGCCCGACAGGCGGATGCCGCGAAGAGGTGAGCGCATGGGGTCTCCTTTAAGTCGAATCGCATAAGCATACCGCACCGTCTGCGCCAGACCAGCGGGAAAAAATACTCCCGCGTTTGCCTTGGTGTCCTGGGCATTTCGGTCAGCACGTGATGCCCGATTTCTGGAACATCGTGCCGAAATTCAACTGCTTTTGATAAATTGCAAATTAATTTTGACGAAACCTTGTTTGCTGATTTAGTGTTTTGTTGTAATTGGTTGTGAATGAATAATGAATTGGTAATTTAAAGATAATTTAAATTACCTGGTCGTTGGATGCGGTTGGTGAATGCGAATTTAAATATCGTTGAATTCATTCTCGTTTCCGGAGAGCGGGCCGCCAATGCAGAGACAGTCGTGGGAGGGCGTCGACGCAACGACGTCGGGCAAATGGGCGCGACCGGCGCGACGTGTCAGGCGAGACGCACTCGATCGCACGACCGGTTGGTGCCGGGCTGCCACGCGCGGGGCCGCGCGGCAAGGCATGGCGGTGACGCTGGCGTTGTGCTGCATGGCGCCGGTAAGCGCCGTCTATGCGCAAACGACCGGGGCGACCGGGGCGACCGGGGCAGCCGCGGGGACGGCGGCGCCGCAAGACCGCGCCGTTGTGAACGCAAAGTCCGAAGCGCCGATTGAACCGGCAGCGCCGACGTCACGCAAAGTGTCCTGGCATTCGCCGGAGGATGGCGATTTCGATGCCAGCGATTTCCTGCTCAATCATCGCGGCGCGTTACCCGTGCCCACCATCATCACGGAACCGGCAATTGGTTATGGCGGTGGCGTGGCGCTGATGTTCTTTTCCGAGTCGATGGCCGATGCGGCGAGAAACGCAAAGGAAACCGGGGTGATGTCGCCGCCGAACATTACGGCAGTCGGCGGCATGTATACGGAAAACGGCACGTGGGGCGCCGGCCTGATGCATTTCCACACGTGGGGCGGCGATTCGATCCGGTATCTCGGCGGGCTCGCCAAAGTGAATATGAAGACGGACTACTACGGACTGTCGAATTCACCGCGCTCCTATCAACTCAACGGCTGGCTGCTCGTTCAACAGGTGCTGTTTCGCATCGGTAATTCGCATTGGTTCGTTGGCCCGCGCTATACCTACTTCGATTCGAACACGCACTTCACCGGACAAATTGCGCAGGAGGTGGGCGTGCCGGACGCCCAGCGTCGTATCGGCAAGGTCGGGCTCGTGATCGACTACGACAGCCGCGACAACATGTTCTTCCCGAACAAGGGGAGCTATCTGGAGCTGGAAATTCAGGCGGCGCGCCCCTGGGCGGGCAGTTCGCAATCGTTCGAGACGTACAACGGACGCGGCTACACATGGTTGCCGCTCTCGCGCGAGTGGGTACTCGGCCTGCGCCTCGACGGTCGCTTCTCGGCAGGCGATACGCCTTTTTATGCGCAACCGTACGTGAAACTGCGCGGCGTGCAACAAGGCCGGTATCAGGACCAGAACGCTGCGATGGTGGAAGCCGAATTGCGCTGGAACGTCACGCCGCGCTGGTCCGTTCTGGGGTTCAGTGGTGCGGGGCGTGCCTGGGGCAAATGGAAGTCCTTCTCCGAAGCGGACGCCGTCGTCAGTGTCGGCGCAGGCTTTCGCTATCTGATCGCCGCGAAGCTGGGGCTGGCCGTCGGCGTGGACGTCGCGCACAGCAAGGGCGAGAACGCTTTCTACATCCAGGTCGGCAGCGCATGGCACTGATGACATCGCGCCCGGCCTCTACCGTTTTCACCGACAAAGGCATGCCCATGCGGATGTGGACGATGTGGCAGCGGTCATCGCAGTCGAGCGGGAGCGCGCACTGGGGCCTCGTAGCGGCCCTGATCGCAGGCCTGTGCGGCGCGCCTCGCGATGCCGCCGCCTGGGGCGCCGGGGCGACGGGGGCTACCATGGTTGCCCCCATGCCGGACGGCAGCGGGGACGTGACGACGCGGCGTGGCTGGTATCGCGGCGTGATCGGGCCGACCGCCACACCTGCCGAGGGGCGCGCCGCGCCATCGTCGGGGGCGTCCGACGACAAGGCCACGGCCAACGCCACGGCCAACGCGTCGGCATCGTCCGGCGGGGCCGCTGCGCCGGAGACCGGATCGCCAACGTCCCCGACGCCGAAGCAATGGGATCGAGCATTGCCGTTCTTTGCGCAGCGCGTGATCGACCGGGGGTACGAACTGCCCAATCCGTATGACATCGGCTATTCGTACTTCAACGGCACGCAACGCTACCAGCTCAGCAATCTGATGGTCGGCGCGAATGGCAACGGGCTGCGCTCGGCAGATTTCGTGCAATTCGAGCAGTCGCGCATTCGCAGTGAATCGAACCAGTTTCAACTGGGCGCATGGCTGTTTCCGTTCATGAACGTCTACGCCATCGTGGGCAACGTGCGTGGTGGCGGCGACATCAATATCAACTTCTCTTCGCTCACGGCGCTCGAACAGTTCTTCGGGCTCAACATCGGTTGTGCAGGCAGACGGCCGCCGCCCAATTGCGCCAACCCGATCAAGTTGCCGACTGCCCATGCGGACTACAGCGGTCATACCTACGGCGGCGGCTTCACGCTGGTCGGCACCTACGGCGATCTTTTTTTCTCGTTACCCGTGACCTATACGGTCTCGGACATCTCCATGTCCGAGTCGCTCATTCATTCGTGGAACATCTCTCCGCGCATCGGTTGGAACGTGCATCTTGGCTCGGCCGGCATCCTCACGCCGTACGTGGGAGCAACGTGGTTCCGTACCAAAGCGGTCATTACCGGTCACTTCGATATCCCGATCGAAGCGGCAGGCGGGCAGACGCAGCGCCTCGACTACCAGATCGACCAGTCGGTCACCGGAAGCTGGAGCGGCGTCGCGGGGCTGAGCTGGGCGGTCAGCAAGCGCTTTGGCCTGCTCGCCGAATTCGGTTACGGCTACAACCGTAACGACGTCATTCTCACGGCCTTCCTGAGATTCTGATGCGCGCACCGTCGCCCCTTCGTCAAACCCGCCGGACGATGCGCGTTGCCCTCGTGGCGTCGTCCCTGGCTGCGCTCGTCTGGAGTGGCGCGTCGATGGCGCAGACGACGACGGGCGAGGGCGCTGAGGCGCAGGCGAGCGCTGCCGCTGCGGCACCTACCATGTCCGCCGCGCCTGCAGCCGCTACAGCCACCACGGACGCGAGGGCCGCCACGGCGCCCGCCGCCCAACAAGGCTGGATCGACCGGCTGCTCACCAAACTGGGCGCCGCCGACAAGGTGGACGTCAGCCATGGCATGGACTGGGGCGTGATGCCGGGGCCGTTCTACAACCCGGAGATGGGGTTTGGCATCGGTGCCGCAGCCGTTGGTCTATACAAGACGCGCGACGCGTTGCCGACGACGCAACTCTCCACCATGACGATCCACGGCTTCGGCACGACGACCGGCGCGTTCGGCATTGGCGTGGACAACACCACATTCTTCACCGACGACCGTTTTCGCTTCGTGATCGCGGGGGCCGTCGTGAACATGCCGACCCAATACTGGGGCATCGGCTATGACCGTGCGAGCAACGACGACAACCGGGAGAAGTACACGAAACGCAGCGCGTTCGTACGGCCGACGTTTCTGTGGCGACTCTGGCCAAGCGCCTATGGGGGCTTTGGCGTCGACGCGCACTTCGATTCGGCGGTCAACCGCGACAAGGGTGACGCGAGCGCGTTCGTCACCGATCCCATCGGTCCGTATGTGCGCAGCATCGGCCTGAGCGCCAACTTTTCCTACGACACGCGCGACTTCATCCCGAACCCCTACAAAGGTCAGGCGCTAGCGCTCACGACCACCGTCTATCGGCGCGCGTTCGGCAGCAGCACGTCGTTCGAATCGCTCGAATGGTCCTATGACCATTACACGAGGTTTCGCGAACGCGACGTGCTGGCCTTCGACATCTATGGGAAATTCAGTTGGGGAGATGTGCCGTGGAGCATGATGCCGACATTCGGCGACGGCAAACACATGCGCGGCTATTTTCTGGGCCAGTATCGCGACAGGAACATGCTCACGGCGCAAGTCGAGTACCGGATGCATATTGTCGGCCGACATGGCGTGGTCGCCTGGGTGGGGGCGGGGGCGATTGCCGACCGGCCCGGCGAACTTGCCTCGGCGCACTGGCTGCCGAACGGCGGGGTTGGCTACCGCTTTGAATTCAAACCGCGCGTGAACGTGCGCTTCGACGTTGGTTTCGGGCGTCAGACGCGCGGCGTTTACTTTCAGATCAACGAAGCGTTTTGACGCCTGGCCTGCCGGGGTCGCGAAACCGACGTCTAAACCACTCCGACGCCTCAGACGCCTCCAGCTTCGGCTGCGACTCCCGTCAAAGCTCGTAACTCTCGTGCTCGCCGCGCAAGGCCTGTTCCACCAGCTTGCGCGTGAGGATCGGTGAAAGCAGCTCAACCATCGTGAAAACGTAGCCGCGCAAATAGGCGCCCTGCTTGAGGGCGACGCGTGTCACGTTGGTGCCGAAGAGATGTCCGACCTGAATGGCCCGGAGATTGCGGTCGCGCTCCGGATCGAACGCCACGCCCGCCAGAATCCCCACGCCCAGCCCGAGTTCGACGTACGTCTTGATGACGTCGGCGTCGATGGCTTCGAGCACGATGTCCGGCTGCATATGGCGCAGCGCAAACGCCTGATCGATCTTGGCGCGCCCGGCAAACTGCGGGTCGTAAGTGATCATCGGATACTTCGCCAGATCCTCGATGCCGACGGACGGCAATTGCAGCAGCGGGTGATCGGGCGGCACCACCGCCACATGCTGCCACTGATAGCAAGGCAGCGACACCAGATCCTTATAGCCGGCGATGGCTTCCGTCGCGATGGCCAGATCCGCCTGATCGTGCAGCACCATCTCGGCGATCTGCGTCGGGCTGCCCTGCAGAATCGACAGGCGCACCTTCGGATAACGCTTCTTGAACTCGGCCACGGCGTGCGGCAGCGAGTAGCGCGCCTGCGTGTGCGTCGTGGCTATGGTCAGGCTGCCCTGATCCTGGGCGGCGTAGTCCTTGCCGATCCGCTTGAGGCTTTCCACCTCCATCAATATGCGCTCGACGGACTCGAAGATGATCCGCCCGGGTTCGGTCAGATTGCGGATGCGCTTGCCGTGCCGGGCAAAGATGTCCACGCCGAGCTCTTCTTCGAGTTCGATGATGGCCTTGGAGACGCCCGGCTGGGAGGTAAAGAGTGCCTTGGCGGCCTCCGTCAGGTTGAAATTCTGGCGGACGGCCTCGCGCACGAAGCGGAACTGGTGCAGGTTCATTTGTATAACTTTAGAAAATATACAAACAATTTTTAATTCGTTTGAAGTATATAGCCTTTTCATTACAGTGGGGGCCACTGTTTCGATAACGTTATTCCTTACAGGCATTTAGGACCTACCAGGAACGTCATTCATGTCGCTGTGGCTCGAACCCCTTTCCGGACTTGGCGTCGGCCTGCTGGTCGGCCTGACCGGTGTGGGCGGCGGCTCGCTGATGACGCCTTTGCTCACACTCGTGCTGGGCTACGCCGCACCGGTCGCCGTGGGCACCGATCTGGCGTTCGCCGCCATCACGAAGAGTTTCGGGACGCTCGCGCATCGCTCGCACGGTCACGTGAAGTGGCACATCGTGCGGCGGCTCGCGCTCGGCGCGGTGCCGGCGGCGCTCGTCGCCATCCTTTTCCTGAAGCACCTGGGGGGTATCGACGAGGTTGCGCTGCACGTCATCAAGCTGACGATTGCGGCCTCGGTCCTGCTCACGGTGCTCTCGCTGCTGTTTCGCGCCCGGCTGCTGGCGACGCTGCGCGCCCATCCAAACTGGCAACTGACGGGACGCCCGCAAGCCGTTGCCACCGTTGTCGTGGGGGCGCTCCTCGGTGGGCTCGTGACGATTTCCTCGATTGGCGCCGGCGCGGTTGGCGCGACGCTGATCCTGATGCTGTACCCGCAGTTGGAACCGGCGGAAGTCGCCGGTACCGATATTGCCTACGCGGTGCCGCTCACAGCCATTGCCGCGCTGGGCCATATCTGGCTCGAGACGGTGCACTGGGCACTGCTCGGCAGTCTGTTGATCGGCTCCCTGCCCGGGATCTGGCTGGGTGCGAAGCTCGCCCGTCATTTGCCCGAGCGCATCGTGCGCGGGGCGCTGGCGGCGACGCTGACGCTCACGGCAGTCAAGCTGGTCAGCTGACGCCACACATAGATAAGGAGTTCGCGCCATGCGAAACGAATCCCGCCGGGAACCCACCCCGGCCGCCGCGCCGTCGACTGTGGCCGATGCCGAGCATCAGGACATGGCGCTGCTCGACGACATGGAAGCCGTGCTGGCCGAGCGCCTCGCCCGTATTGCCGCGTCGCATCGTCACGTGAAGTTCGCGAGCAGCCTTGCCGCGGAAGACATGCTGATCACGCACGTGATCCTGCGCCAGCAACTGCCGATTACGGTCTTCACGCTCAATACCGGACGTCTGCACGCCGAGACCGTGGGCATGATCGACAAGATCAAGGCGAGCTATGGCTACGACGTCGTGCAGTACGCACCGCAGGCCGACGCCGTCGAGCAATACGTTGCCGATCACGGCGCGAACGCATTCTACGAAAGCGTCGATCTGCGCAAGGCGTGCTGTCAGATCCGCAAGGTCGAGCCGCTCGGCCGCGCGCTGGCCGATGCCGATGCGTGGCTGACGGGACAACGTCGCGAGCAGTCGATCACGCGTGGCGAGCTCGCCTTCGCGGAGCAGGACGACGCGCGCGGCATCGCCAAGTACAACCCGCTGTTCGACTGGACGGAAGCGCAGGTCTGGGCCTACCTGACCGCGCGCGACGTGCCGGTCAACCCGCTGCATGCCCGTGGCTATCCGAGCATCGGCTGCGAGCCGTGCACGCGGGCCATTCGTCCCGGCGAAGACAGCCGGGCGGGACGCTGGTGGTGGGAGTCGCGCGACAGCAAGGAATGCGGGCTGCACGCGAGCAACCTGAGCAAGATCCCGGTGTCGGTGCAGTCGAGCTGATCGCCGCAGCACCGCCCGCAGGGCAACTGAATGGAAGACGATGTGTGCGCCGGACCGAATGCGGCGGCACATCGGAGCAGACCGAATCTCGAAAAAACTCGGAATCGTCAAGGAAGGGAACATTATGGGTGCGATGCACGAAGTCGCGCAGGCCAATGGCTCGCGAATGGATCATCTGGACTGGCTCGAAGCCGAATCGATGTACATCCTGCGTGAGGTCGTGGCGGAGTGCCGCAAGCCCGCGCTGCTGTTCTCTGGCGGCAAGGACTCGGTCGTGGTGCTGCATCTGGCGCTCAAGGCGTTCGGTCTCGGCCCGAACCGCAAGACCCAACTGCCGTTCCCGCTGGTGCATATCGACACGGGGCATAACTACCCGGAAGTGATCGAATTCCGCGACCGTCACGCCAGGGCGCTGGGCGCCGAACTGGTCGTGGGGCATGTGGAAGACTCGATTGCCCGCGGCACGGTGCGCCTGCGTCGCGAGAACGATTCGCGTAACGCCGCGCAAGCCGTCACGCTGCTCGAGACGATCGACGAATACGGTTACGACGCCATGATCGGCGGCGCCCGCCGCGACGAGGAAAAGGCGCGTGCGAAAGAGCGCATCTTCTCGTTCCGCGACGAATTCGGTCAGTGGGATCCGAAGGCGCAGCGCCCGGAATTGTGGCATCTGTTCAACGCCCGTCTGCACAAGGGCGAGCACCTGCGCGTGTTCCCGATTTCCAACTGGACGGAACTGGACGTGTGGCAGTACATCGCTCGCGAGAACCTCGATCTGCCGTCGATCTATTACTCGCACGAGCGGGAAATCGTGCGTCGCAACGGCTTGCTCGTGCCGGTCACGCCGCTTACGCCCAAGCAGGACGGCGAGTCGAGCGAACTGGCGCAGGTGCGCTTCCGTACCGTGGGCGACATCAGTTGCACGTGCCCGGTGGCCAGCGTGGCGTCGAGCCCGGTGGAGATCATTGCCGAGACGGCGGTGACGGACATCACCGAGCGCGGGGCCACGCGCATGGACGACCAGACGTCCGAGGCGGCGATGGAGCAACGCAAGAAGCAAGGGTACTTCTGATTTGACGCTCGCCGGCACACGGCAGCGGCCATCGGACCCACGTTCAGAGACACCGGCTCGCAGGGTGACGCAACGTCGCCGCCCCGAGCCACGCAATCGAGTTGAAAAGATCATGAGCCTCACCCCGCATCAGGAAGACCTCGGCGTGCTGCGTTTCATCACGGCAGGCAGCGTCGACGACGGCAAGAGCACGCTGATCGGCCGTTTGCTGTACGACAGCAAGTCGGTGCTGACCGACCAGCTGTCTGCCCTCGCACGCGCCAAGCACAAGCGCACCGCCGGCGAAGACATCGATTTCTCGCTGCTCACCGACGGTCTCGAAGCCGAGCGCGAACAGGGCATCACCATCGACGTTGCCTATCGCTACTTCACCACGGCGCGTCGCAAGTTCATCATTGCCGATACGCCGGGCCACGAACAGTACACGCGCAACATGGTCACCGGCGCGTCGACGGCGCATGCCGCCATCATTCTGGTCGACGCCACGCGTGTGACCGAGGTGGACGGCCGCACCGAACTGCTCGCGCAGACCAAGCGCCACAGCGCCATTGTGAAGCTGCTGGGTTTGCAGCACGTGATCGTCGCGATCAACAAGATGGACCTGATCGATTACAGCGAAACGGCGTTCAACAATATTCGCGCGGCTTACCTGGAGCTCGCACAGCGCCTCGGCCTGCAAGACGTGCGCTTCGTGCCGGTCTCCGCGCTCAAGGGGGATAACATCGTGTACGCGAGCGAGCGTATGCCGTGGTATCAGGATGAACCGCTGCTCGACGTGCTCGAATCGCTGCCGGTCACGCAAACGGGGGGAGAACTTCGCTTCCCGGTGCAACTGGTGGCGCGTCAGGACGGTGCGCATGCCGACGACTTCCGTGGCTACATGGGCCGCGTGGAATCGGGGTCGGTGCGCGTTGGACAGTCGCTGCGCGTGCTGCCTGCCGGTCGCACGGCGAGCGTTGCGGAAATCGTCGGTCCGCGCGGCTTGCTCGAAGAAGCGTTCGCCGGACAATGCGTCACGATCCGTCTGACGGAGGACGTGGACATCTCGCGTGGCGACACGTTCGTCGCAGCCGATTCGGTACTGGAGCCATCGCGCAAGCTGGCCGCCGATGTGTGCTGGTTCGACGAAGATGCGCTCGCGCCCCAGCGCAAGTACCTGCTCAAGCAGGCGACCAGCACGGTGTACGTGAAGGTCGGTAGCGTCGACACGGTGCTCGACGTGAGCACGCTCTCGCATGGCACGGACAAGACGACGCTCGCCATGAACGATATCGGTCGCGTGCAACTGACCCTTCAGAAGCCGGTCGCCGCCGACACATACGACGCCAACCCGGCCACGGGCGCGTTCGTGCTGATCGACGAAGCGACGCACCACACGGTCGCCGCCGGCATGATTCGCGCACTGGCGGCCTGAGCATGCCGGGCAAGGTCTATCTCGTGGGTGCTGGCCCGGGCGCTGCCGATCTGATCACGGTGCGCGGCGCGCGCCTGCTCGCGCAGGCGGAGGTGGTGCTTCACGACGCGCTGGTCGAGCCCGAAATGCTCGCATTGTGCCCGCAGGCAAAGCTTGTTGCCGTGGGCAAGCGCTGCGGCAAGCTCTCGAGCGCGCAGCAGTTCATCAACAAGCAACTGATCGATCATGCGCGCACGCACGCGCTGGTCGTGCGCCTGAAGGGCGGTGACCCGATGCTGTTCGGTCGCGCGGACGAGGAGTTGCGTGCGCTCGAGGCCGCCGGTATCGAGGTCGAGGTGGTGCCGGGTATCACGGCGGCGCTCGCCAGTGCCGCGTCGCTGGGCCGCTCGCTCACGTTGCGCGGCGTGTCGCGCAGCGTGGCGTTCGTCACGCAAAGCCGTGCGCCCGGTTCGCCGGATATCGAGGCCGATGCCCGGGCCGATTCTCTGGTCTATTACATGGGGCGCGACGCTGCGGCGACCATCGCTGCCGGGCTGATCGACGCAGGCAAGTCGCCCGCCACCCCGGTGGCTATCGTCGAGTCGGTGACCACGCCGCGCGAGCGCCACACCGCCATGACGCTCGGCGAATTGCGCGACGGCGTGGCGGCCCAGTGGTTCGATGGCTCGCAACCCAGTGTGATTCTGGTCGGCGAGGCGTTTGCGCAGGCCGCCGCGACGCCCGCACAGGATGCCCACCACGCCCATGACGCCGATCACGCGCACCCGGCAGGAAAGCGGCGGGTTCCCGCCGCCGCATAACCCCATCTATCGGATATCGCGCAACGACCGGAACTCGCGGCTTTCGGCGAGGGGCTCGCGGTCGTCTGGCGACACGCCGCGCCAGTCGTTGCGCCCCGTGCCTGCCCAACGGAACGTATCGAGCGCCTTGGCTGCCGCGTTGTAGGCATTGCCCAGGGTGTTGCCCAGCTGCTCGCGGCCGGTGTTGAAAACGTTGACGATCGTTCCGGCGAAGTTGCCGATGGAAATGAACGTGCCAGACCCGGTTTGCGCCGCGTTGCTCTCCATTTCCGGCATTTCCCGCATCGGCATTTTGTCGGGGGCGTCGGGCGCCTGCCTCACGGAGCGACTCACCGGCGGGGGATTGGTCGTGCTGGCGGATGTCGTGCTCGGTCGACGCGGCAGTCGCTCTCCGCGTAGCGCGGGCAGGGCGACATCCTTGACGCTCAGGCCGTCGGGCCGGCTATTGATCGCCTGTACCATGCGTTTCAATGCGCCTTCGAAGTCGGCCGAAGCCCCATACAGATACTCCACGTGTTCGATAATCTCATCGAACACTTCGGGTTCGTTCAGCGCGTGCGCATCCGCCTGACGGTGGATTTTGGCGGTCGCGCACCAGTAAGCCACATGAGGTATTTCCTCCTCATTGGTTTCGAGCGCTTGAGAAGTGGCACACCCGTAAAATCCGGGTGCTGCACCATCGAAATAACCGCTATCGATGTTTTTCAGCGATTCGAACGCGTGGGACATGGCGTGTGCCACCGGGGGCATTGCAGCCGTGGTGGCAAATGCCGGAGCGGCGACTGGCCAACTGGCGGGCGCAGGTATGTACATGATGAGAACCCTTTTCAGATAAGGCATGCGTGTCGGTGGGGACGCCCGCCATTCGCCCGATGGAAACATCGCCATGACCCTTCGCGTCCCTGTGCACAGTTTGCGTCTGGCGAGGGTGGGCGGACTTCCAGAAACCGGGCGTCGATCGCAAGGCGAGCTTTGTCCCGTCTTGCTCGTCCCGAACGACAACGATGCCAGTCAGAGGTAGAGTGCGTCGCGCACCGGTACGAGTTCGTTGAGGTCGCGCAGCAACTCGGCTTCACCCAGTCGCACGATGTCGATTTCGCGGGTGTCGACCGCCAAGGTCCTGCCTTGACTCACCAGCGCATACACGCGCGACATGGCATTGAGGTGCGAGCGCAGCATGTGAAGCACGCTCGCATAGTCGTGGTGCACGACGATGCCGAACTCCGGGTCGAAGAAGTAGTATTGCGCAGGACCGACGGTGAGAAAGCGTCGGCCGAGCAGTAACGTACGCACGCCGGCCGTCATTTCGTAAGCGCGGGGCGTGGTCTGTTCTCCTTCGAACAGCGTATCGAGCGTTTGTACGCCCATCGCCAGTGACGGTGGACTCAGGTAGCGAATCGTCATGCTCCCCAACTGGCCGAGGTCGGACATGAATCGTGCCGATACGGTGGTGACGCCTCGGGCGAGTGTGTTGTAGACGCCGATCATGCCCTCGACCGGATACTGCGGCGGGACCAACGTGCAACCCCGCAGCAATCCTGTTCGCACGTTGGCGAGGTAAGTTCTCGCGCGCTGGGTGATCCCGAGAAAGACCGCGCCCAGTCGCGCCGCGTCGTCCGCAAGCGGGCTGGGCACGATCAAGGCGCTGGCGTCTGCGCCGTTCTGCAGAAAATCGACGCGCCCCGCGAGGGTGCCCAGCGTTTCGGGGTCCGTGATGGTCACATCCAGGAAGTCGAGCTTTCGAAGGCGCAAATGCCAGGTGAGCGGCATGCCGTCTCCCGGCGATGCAACGCTCGTGACCGCCTTGCGCGCGCGCTCGAAGACGGGGTTGCGCTTGTCGCGCAACGCGTCGTAGCGCGCCCGGAACCCCTCGTCGATGCGCCAGGCCACATGGGGATCGTCGAATGTCGGGGGGGCATGGTCGGCCTGTGTCACCACATGCCATTCGCCCGAGGGCGACAGACGCAGGAAGGGCGCGTCGGCTTTCGCGCTTTCCGCGAGGGCGCGTCGCTCCATGCGGAAGAAGCCGGTGGCCGGGTCCAACCGCACATAGGCGCGGGTTTCGGAATCGATGCCCGCGTAGAATCGCCCGCCGACCCGGTGCAGGCCGAGAATCAACTGCTCTTGCGCGCGAGGCGCCTCCGAGACGAAGTACCTGAAGCGAGGGTCTCGCGTGACCCAGAGCCATGCCTTGAACCGCACCGCCGCAAGCCCTTGCGCACCGATGGCCGAGAGAACCGATTGCCAGCTCTGCTGGAATACGGCCTGATCGTTCGTCAACAGGCCGACGCCCATGCCGGCGGTGCCGATCGTCAGGTCTGCGGTGGAGTACACGAAGCTGATTGGCCGCGCGAAGGGCATGAACCACGTAGCCACGCCCAAGGCCAGATCGACTTTCGAGAACATGCCCATGAGATCCAGCAACGGACGCGAGGCGTTCGTGTCTGCGGCGCCGGACCGATGCTGGTGCTGACGCATTTCGTATGCCGAGGCCACGGCAGTGAAGGTATCGGGTAGCGTGGTATCCCGTTGCCCCTGCGCGTCCAGCCGGGCGGATTCGTGCCACATGGGGTCGCTCGGCGGCGTGTCCCTGAGCGTCGAGGTGATGCGCGCACGAGTCGTTTGGTTGCGCATCTGCGCGTCGAACCAGTCGCTCAGTTGCGCCCGACTGTCGAAGCCGATCACGCGCAAGCCTTCGGCGAACGGCGCGATCAACAGACAAGCGGGCCGCCCGGCGACGGAAACTTGCATGAGCGTCGTCGTCATTCCGCCGACGCACAGCCATTCCCGCTCCACGGCCGGCGAGCCGATTTCGCGCGCCAGTTCTTCCGTGCTCAGACGCGCCAATTCGATAGGCCCGGCAACTCGCGCAGCAATATGGACCTGCTCCACGGGCATCTTCCGTTGGGCGCGATCGAGCCAGACCTGCGCGATGAACTCGGACTTGAGAACCTTTCTAACATTGCCGCGCGACGTGTTCCAGAACTGCGTGCGGGCGTTGTCGATTTGCTGGCGCAAGGCGTTCATCGATGTCTTGTCGAGGACATCCCTGAGCAGCACGCCATGACCGGTTGCCGAGTGCTTGCCGCGCACGAAGTTGAACTTGCCGAGCGCGTCCTGTGTGAGCAACGGCAGGTCTTGCAGTTCCTGTGCGAGCACCGATTCGCGAATTACGAGATCGCTGAGCGACTGGGCCTGTCGCCGTGCCGTCTTCACGTAGATCCGATCGGGATCGCTTGGTGCGAGACCCGCCTGTGTCAGACGGCTGACGAGGTGCGTGCGAGTGAGTTCGGGCACGTTCGGGATTGCCGCAGACAAGCGCAGGCGCAGGGTTTCCACATGCGCGAGCTTGCGAAGGTCGCTTAACGACACACTGATCGGCTGTCCCGGCAATGTCGTGCCGGCGCGCATGCAGCGCTGACGATATTGATGGACGCCTTGTTCTGTTTCGACGGTCCCCGCGCCGGATAGCCACGCCCGATATTGGTCGATGCGCGCCGCCGTGTCGCGATCCGCCGCCGCCAGTGTGCCGTCGGCGCTCAGGGTGGCGAGGGTCGCCTGAGACGCGATCTGGATCGGTTGGCGCTTGTCTTCACGCACGAGGGTTGCGGTCGATGTGCCGTTGGCGGCAAGCCGACGCATCGATAGCGGTAGGCGTTCACACAGCGTGGTACGCACGCCGAGATGGTCGCCCTCGATGTCGTCGAGCAATGCCCGAGGCGACGCGTAGGCACGCCATGCAGCGGTGTCGCCCTGAAGATAGAGGAGCGTGGCGCCATTGCCGGACGGCTCGCCAATGACGCATGTGCCCGCGGGTGTCGCCTCGTGATCCCGGCCATCGGCAGCAATCGTGAGTGTGAGTCGATGCGCGACGAATAACGCGCCTGAGGGATCGTTCGAGAAGGAGAGGTTCGAGAGCGCGGCGTTACCCAGATAGAAGGCCTTACTGGAGATCAGTCCGTTGTTGTACGCCACCGTCAGGTCGCTGATGGCAAGCGCGTTGCTGAGGACCTCGGTGAGGCTGGCGCCCAACGCGGTCATAAGCGCCGGTGGCGCTTGCCACATTCGCGTCGCACGTTCCTCGCACGTGATGCGCCATTTGCCGACGATCTCATCGAACCTTGCCGCCGCCATGATCGTCGGTGTTTCGTAAATTGCACCGGCGGCGGTCCTGGTGCAGACATCGAAACTGTCGCCGTGCGCCGGTGCGGTGATGTTCAGACGCCCGGCGCGGATCTGCCCGGCGGCCTCGGGCAGCGTCCAGTAGGTAACGAGCTTGGTGCGCCGACCGTCGTTCAACGGTCTGTGCTGCCGCAGTCTGAGTTGCGAGAGCGTCTGATCGGCGAACTCCGTCGCGTTCTCGAGGAGTCGGTCGAGCAGTTCGCGCTCGCTGGGGGGCGGGAAGAAACTCAGCAAGGGCAAAAACGACGCGTGAAGCTCCCGGTGCGTTGCCGCACGATGTCGCCACGCGTTCGCCGTGTCGATCAGACTTTGCATCTCCGGCGAGGCGCGCATGTCGGGCAGGCCGGACGCGGGGCGCGCCTCGCCTGCCCGTGCGATGACGATCGGCGGGATGGCCGGCAGGTAGGCGGCGTCCGCAAGGGGTAGGCCGAGCGATGAAAACGACAGTAAACGCGCCAGTGCATCATGCATCCGTCCCGGGACGCCGGCAGCGCCCGTGACGATCTCGTCGAATGCCAGGGAGGCGGTTTGCGTGAGCCGTTCGAGGATCGTGACTTCCGGGGAATCGGCGGGTACGGGGAGTGAGCCGATCTCCAAGAGGTCATCGCGCAACGCAGGATCGGGGTCGAATGCCGGACGTGATGTACGGTGCCACCCCGCAAGTCTTTCCGGCGCTCCGGAGTGAACCAGCGTTGTCCCGTAAAGCAGCCCCAGCAGGTACCCGGTCTTTCCGCAGTGCGTGAAGTCGAGCGATGGGCCCTGGGCTGGCGCGTCGTGACCGTCCGGCAGGAAGCGAACCGGGCGAACCGGGCGAGCGCCTGCGGAAGGGCACGCGCCGCTGCCCAGCAGAAGAAACGCCTTCCATTGTTCGATGAGCCATGGACGCCAGCCGCAAAAGTAACGCCCCCAAGCACTGCCGTATCCCATCGAGTTTAGGGCGACGTCGGTCAGTCGGCCTATCGAGCGCCGCAGGTCATTCGACGTGGACTCGCTCAGAAGCCGGTCACATACCTCTTGCACGCTTTGCCACGGCAAACGGTTAGCGAGTGCCGCGGGCAAGAGGCTCAAGAGCGGTGCGGCCAGCTTTGGCTCCATGTCGAAGCGCTCGGCAAAGCGCGCGATGATCGTGTCGTCGAGCGATTCCAGGTCCTGCCCGCCTACGCCCGTTTCAATGAGCGCCAGCATGAGGCCCAGCGCCGGCCCGGCTTCGGGCGACTCATCGAGAAGCGCGCAGGCGTGCGTGGCAATGCTGCCGAAGTGTTCGGCGGCAGCGCGCATGGCGAGCCGCCCCGTATCGATCTCCGCAGTGCGCAGGTGAGACGTCGGTTCCCACGTCGTGGACGTTTGCGTCGCGCTTGTCACCATGCCAGACCCCCATCGGAAAAGGGACTACCGTGCAGCGTTACGGGGCCGACGTGGCTGATCGAGCTGATCAAACGCCAATGCGCGCCGGTCGCGAGGCACAAGTCTGTGTGGCTGGCAGGGGTGGCGACTTGCAGATTGTGTCCAAATCACGCTGGGCGTGGAGATGGGGAAAGGGCTTGGAGGGGAGGGGAGGGAAGGGGCGGAAGGGGCGATGGAGACGAGATCGCTGAACGGGCGGCCCGGAATGGCCTTCAGCCCCGCACAACCTCGTTGGCGCAGTACGATGCGAGCGCCTGAAGGACCGTGTCGTCTTCGCCGACGGCAGCGCTCAGGTGCAGCGTGATGCCGGGATGCGCGCTGCGGCATGCGTCGGCGAGCACGGGGAGATCGCGTCGGACATGTCCGCCCTGTCCGAGGAATACCGGCACGACGGTCACGTCGTCGCAGCCCTGCGAAACGAGGGCGGCAACGGCATCGGCCAGACCGGGTGTCATCAGTTCCAGAAACGCGAGGCAGACGATGGCATCGGGGCGCTGCGCGACCACCTTGTCGCGCAGGCGCTCGAACGGCTCGGCCCAGCGCGGGTCGCGCGAGCCATGGGCGAAGAGAACGACGCCGGGTTTGCCGCTCATCGACATGACCTCAATGCTTGTCCACCCAGCGCAACGCCCCGATGGCGAGCACCAGATAGAGCAACGACGGTAACGCCGCGGTGAACCACGCTGGCCAAGTGTTGAGCAACCCGAGGTGCGAGAACAGATTGTTGAGCAACTGGAAGCTCATGCCGAGCATGATCCCGCCGAACACCTTCAGGCCGATGGCCCCGGCACGCGCGTGCAGGTAGGCGAACGGCAAGGCCAGCGCCATCATCACGAACACGGCGAACGGATACAGCAGTTTTTGCCAGAGCGCGAGGTTGTAGCGGTCGGTGTTCTGCTGATTTTCCTTCAGGTGGCCGATGTAGCGGTACAGGCTGCCGATGGCCATGTTGTCGGGCGACACCATCAGCACCGACAGGATTTGCGGCGTCAGCTCGGAGCGCATCTGCACGGAGTCGATATGCACCTGTTTGCTCTGCACGAGCGCACGCAGCGGATCGCTGCTGGTGGTCGCGTCCGCCGTTGCCGTGAAGACCGTCTCGGACACGTCCGTCAACTTCCAGAAATTCGGCGCATCGAACTGTCCCAGCTTGGCCAGACGCACACTGTCGAGCCGCAACTTGTCGTCGAACTCGTAGATGCGCACATTGGCGATCGAGTTGTCCGGATTGAGGGTGCCCACGTTAATGAAGCGGGTCACGCGCTGGCCGTCCTGATCGACCGTGTCCTTGACCCAAACGCCGGAACGAAAGCCAGCCGAGACTGAACTGCCCAGCGCTTCGAGGCGGATTTTCTGCGCGAGCTGTTCGGCATTCGGCGCAATGTACTCGCCGATCCCGAAGGTGATGAGCACGACCGGGAGACCGATCTTGAGCAGCGAGCGCAACGCCTGACCCGTCGACAGTCCGGAGACGCGGAAGATCGTGAATTCCGAGTTACCGGCCAGTTGCGCACACACATAGATCGCGGCAATCAGCGAGGCGACCGGAATGATTTCATACATGCGCTGCGGGGCGAACAGCAACACATAGGCCAGCGCATGCTGAAACCGGTAGCCGCCACGGCCGACGTCGCCGAGTTCGCTCACCAGATCGAAGAAGACGAACAGGCCGACGAACGCAAGCAGAACGAAGAGGAACGCCAGATAGATCTGGCGCGCAAAATATTTCTCGTAGACGCGCATCAGCGAGCCCCTCCCGATGCGCGCATCCCGTCGGATCCGTTGTTGCGACGTCGGCCGAACAGGCCGCGAAAGCGCACGCGTCGCACGTAAAGCAGCACGATGATCGCCATGGCGAGCGCGTGAAGCAGCCAGATACCGATGGCAAGCGGCAGACGCTCCTGGGCCACCCAAGCCTGCGACAGGCTCAGCAGGTTGGTGTAGGCGAGGTAGATGAGCACGGCCATCACAAGGTTCACGGTGCGTCCGTGACGGGGGTTCTGATAGGCCAGCGGTACCGCGAGCAACACCAGCGCGAGCGCGAGTAGCGGCAGGCCGATGCGCCAGACGATTTCACCGCGGAAAATCGGATTCTGGATTTCGCGGAACAGACGCGCCGTGGGCACGCCCTTGGTCGGCGTATTGTCGGTGTCGGTGGCCGTCGGGTTGTCGATCTTTACGCCGTAGCGCTCGAACTCCATCACACGGTAGTCGGGCTGCCCGGGCACGCCGTCGTAGCGGCGACCTTTTTCCAGCACGATGTAACGGTTACCGTCCTTGGCCGTCTCGATGTGACCGTCTTTCGAGACGACGACGTTGACCTTGCCGTTCTCCGTGCCGGAGACGAAGACGTTGTGGACCTGGGTGGCGTCGCCCGAGACCGTCTCGACGAAGAACACGCGATGGCTCGCTGCGCTCTCGCGGAACTGGCCGGGAGAGATCATCGAGACGTCGTCGCGCTTGGCGAAGCGGGCTTCGAGCGCCGAAATCTGCTGGTTCGCCCACGGCCACGCGACCAGGGCGCAGAACGTGACGACAGCGAGATAGGGGGTGGCAAAGCGCAGCACCGGCTTGATGAAGTCGGTGATCGACAGGCCCGAGGCAAACCACACGACCATTTCGGAGTCGCGGTACCACCGGGTGAGGACGAACAGGATCGAGACGAAAAGCGTCACGATCAGAATGACGGCGAGGTAGCCGATCACGGCCAGGCCGATGAGCACGAGCACGTCGCGCGGATCGGCTTTCCCCGACGCGGCGAAGCCCAGGATGCGGATCATCATGGTGGTGAGCATGACGGTGATCAGCACCATGAAGACGGCCCCGGCGGTGTAGTTCAGCTCGCGCTGCAGGGAACGCTGAAAAATCATGTGATGACGGTTGGGGTGCTCTCGCGGTTGGGCGAGCGCGGAAAAAAGCGGATAATTGCGGCTCGTACGAATTTTACCCGAGGAAAGCGCGATGGACTTTAGCACAAAAGCCTTCGATTCGACCAAGGCGGGCCAGGCCGGTCTCGCCAACGCAAAGACCGAATGTCTGGTGGTGGGGGTGTTCGAGCAGCAGCCGCTCGCAGGACTCGCCAAGGCGCTCGATGCGGCGAGCAAGGGCCTGCTCGCACGCATGGTCAAGCGTGGCGAACTCGATGGCAAGCTCGGCAGCACGCTGATGCTGCACGAGGTCGCCGGCTGGAGTCCGGCACGTGTGCTGTTCGTCGGTCTCGGGCGCGAAGACCAGCTCTCGCAGAAGCAATTCAACGAAGCGTCCCGTGCCGCCGTGCGCGCCGTGCTTGCCTCGCGCGCCACGGACGCCCTCTGGACGCTGCCGCAAGCCAAAATCGTCAAGCAGGACCCCGCATGGGCCGTGCGTGCGTCGGTGCTGGCCCTGCGCGATGCGACCTACCGCTTCACGCAGATGAAGAGCAAGGTCGACGCCGCCAGCACGGTGCTGCGCAAGGTCGTCTTCTCTGTCTCCCCGGAAGATCTGAAGGCCGCCAAGCTGGCCGCGAAGCAAGGCGAAGCCATTGCCAACGGCATGGCGCTCACCAAGGATCTCGGCAACCTGCCGGGCAACGTATGCACGCCGACCTACCTGGCGGACACGGCCCGCAAGCTGGCCCGCGAATTCAAGCTCAAGTCGGAAATCCTCGGACCGAAGCAGATCGAGGCGCTCAAGATGGGGTCGTTCCTGTCGGTCGCCCGTGGCTCGGTACAGCCGCCGCAGTTCATCGTCCTCAAATATGAAGGCGGCGGCGCCAAGCAGGCGCCGATCGTGCTCGTAGGCAAGGGTGTGACGTTCGACACGGGCGGCATCTCGCTCAAGCCGGGCGAGGGCATGGACGAGATGAAATACGACATGTGCGGCGCGGGTTCGGTGTTCGGCACGATCCGTGCAGTGGCAGAGATGGGCCTCAAGCTCAATGTCATCGCGATCGTGCCGGCCACGGAGAACATGCCGAGCGGTCAGGCGACGAAGCCGGGCGATGTGGTCACGAGCATGTCCGGCCAGACGATCGAAGTGCTCAACACCGATGCCGAAGGCCGTCTGATCCTGTGCGACGCGCTCACGTACGCGGAACGCTTCCACCCGGCCGCAGTGATCGACGTCGCCACGCTCACCGGCGCTTGCATCATCGCGCTCGGCCACGTGAACTCCGGCCTGTTCTCGAAGAGCGATGCACTGGCCGACGAACTGCTGGCGGCCGGTCGCACGACGGGCGACACGGCGTGGCGTCTGCCGGTCGAAGACGAGTATCAGGAACAGCTCAAGTCGAACTTTGCCGATGTGGCGAACATTGGCGGACGCCCGGCCGGTAGCGTGACGGCGGCATGCTTTCTGGCGCGCTTTACCGAGAAATACGAGTGGGCGCACCTGGACATCGCCGGCACGGCGTGGAAGAGCGGCGCCGCCAAGGGCGCAACGGGCCGTCCGGTGCCATTGCTCACGCAGTTCCTGATCGATCGCGAAGCCCGGTGACCCGCGTCGACTTTCACACCCATGTGGCGAACCGGCTCGAATATGCGTGCCGGTTCGCGCGCAAGGTCTACGGGGCCGGCCAGACGCTCGTGGTCGTGGCCGAGCCCGACGTGCTGCGCGCGTTCGACCAGACGTTGTGGACGTTCTCGCCGCTGGAGTTCGTGCCCCATTGCTTCACCGGCGACCCGCTCGCCGCGAAGACGCCTGTCGTGCTCGCGGCGCCCGACGAAGAGGCGCAACATCATCAGGTGCTGCTCAATCTCGCCGGCAGCGTGCCGACGCACTTTGCGCGCTTCGAACGGGTCGTGGAGATCATTGGCGACTCGCCCGAAGACTTGTCGGGGGCGCGCGAGCGTTATCGCTTCTACCGTGACCGTGGCTATACGCTGAACAATTACGACCAACGAGGTTGACCGTGACGAACGAGCCCGAGCGCAACGACCCCGGCATTCCCACGCTGACCGAAGTGCTCGCGACGGGGGAGGCGGCGCCGCCCGAAGCGTTGGCAGACGAGACTGCGACGGCCGATGGGGGCGAGCGCGGTGTGCCGGCCGACGTCGCAGTCTTTGCCGAGCGCGTGAGCGCGCGGCTCACGCTGCAACTGGCCGACGAGATCACGACGATGGTGGAGCGCCGTTGTCACGACGCGTTGATCGATCAGACGTCCTGGCTCGTGCAACTGATCGGCAAGCAGGTCGCCGATGCCTTGCAGGCCCAACTGCCCGACCGTATTCGTCAGGCGGTCATCGAAGAGGTCGCGAAGCAGGTGCGCAGTCAGGGATGACGGAGGCTGAGGCGATGCCCTTTCGGGGGCAGCATCAGGCGCGACGGCATGAGGTGCGGCGCCGGTAGCCTTCTCAGGAGCGCGAGGGTCGCGCCATTCCCAGAATCCATTCGGCGAGCCGATTGGCCTCGCCCGGCGCGAGTTGCAGGCTCGCGGGCATCGGAATCTTGCCCCATTTGCCCTGGCTGCCGTCCGTAATGGCGCGCGCCAGTTCGTCGGCCGCGCCGGGCTGCCCGGCATAGCGCTTCGCGATGTCCCGGTACGACGGCGCGAGCAATGTCCGGTCGGGGGCGTGGCACGTCATGCAGTTGCGCGAGCGCGCGAGCTTTTCCATCGCCCGTGCGTCCGGCACGTCGGACGCGGGCGCGGATTGTGCAAAGACCGCGCCTGACGTCAACGTCAGACACATCAGACATGCGCTCAGCATCGTCCTGGCATGGACGCCGGCCAATCCCTTCATTCGATACTCCCCGACCGTTGATGGAATTCCTGCGCGACGCACTGCGGACGTCTGTAGGCGACGACTTCAGGCAGGTGCATCGACGCGCCATTATACGGCGACGCCGGGCCTTGCTGCCGCGTCATGCCGACGCATGAAAAAACGGCACGCCCGCCGGAGATGCGGCGCGTGCCGTGTTGGGTTCGGTCACTGTCGTGTGATCGTTTGATCGTTTGATCGTGCGGCCGCGCGGCTGTACGACCGATCTCAGCCCGTCCTCGACCCGTCGAGCCGCCCCTGTTGGCCGGTTGCGCAAGGGCGGCGTACTTGGCCAGTACCCCTCGCGTGTAGCGCGGCGCCGGCGCCTTCCAGGCGGCGCGGCGGCGGGCGAGTTCATCGTTGGCCACGTTCAGTTGCAGCAGCAGCTTGTGCGCATCGATGGTGATCGAGTCGCCTTCCTGAACCAGCGCGATGGCGCCGCCGACGAACGCCTCGGGCGCCACGTGACCGACCACCATGCCCCACGTCCCGCCGGAGAACCGGCCGTCGGTAATGAAGCCGACGGACTCGCCAAGCCCCTTGCCGATGATCGCCGAGGTGGGCGCGAGCATCTCCGGCATGCCGGGGCCGCCCTTCGGGCCGAGATAGCGCAGCACCAGAATGTCGCCTGCCTGAATCTTGTCGCTGAGAATGGCCTCCATCGCGCTTTGTTCGTCGTCGAACACGCGCGCCGGACCGGTGATCACCGGGTTCTTCAGGCCGGTGATCTTCGCCACCGCGCCGTCTTCGGCGAGGTTGCCCTTGAGAATGGCGAGATGGCCTTGCTTGTACAGCGCTTTCTCGATGGGAAAGATCACCTGCTGATCGGCGCGGGGCACCGACGGCACGTCCTTGAGTGCTTCGGCGAGGGTGCGCCCGGTGATGGTCATGCACTCGCCGTGCAGCAGGCCGGCGTCGAGCAGGATCTTGAGCACTTGCGGAATGCCGCCGGCCTTGTGCAGATCCGTCGCCACGTATTTGCCCGACGGTTTCAGATCGCAGATGACCGGCACGCGCGCACGAATGCGCTCGAAGTCCTCGATGCTCCATTCGACGTCCGCGGCATGCGCAATGGCGAGATAGTGCAGCACGGCGTTGGTCGAGCCGCCCGTGGCCATGATCAGCGCGACGGCGTTCTCGATGGACTTGCGCGTGATGATGTCGCGCGGCTTGAGATCTTTCTTCACGGCTTCGATCAGCACGCGCGCCGATTCTGCGGCGGAGTCGACTTTCTCCTGATCGGGGTTTGCCATCGTCGACGAGTAGAGCAGGGACATGCCCAGCGCCTCGAACGACGAACTCATCGTGTTGGCCGTGTACATGCCGCCGCAGGAGCCGGTCGACGGGCAGGCATTTTTCTCGATGCCCTTGAAGTCCGCCTCGGTCATGCGCCCGGCGGTGAACTCGCCCACGGCTTCGAACGAGGAGACGATGGTGAGGTCCTTGCCTTTCCAGTTGCCCGGCTTGATGGTGCCGCCGTAGACGTAGATGCCCGGCACATTGATACGCGCGAGCGCAATCATGCCCCCGGGCATGTTCTTGTCGCAGCCCCCGATGACGACCACGCCGTCCATCCACTGGCCCTGCACGGCCGTCTCGATACAGTCGGCGATCACCTCGCGCGAGACGAGCGAGTATTTCATGCCCTCGGTGCCCATGGACATGCCGTCGGAAATGGTGGGGGTGCCGAACGTTTGTGGATTGGCCTGGTGGGTCTTGATGGCGTCGACCGCAGCGTCGGTCAGACGCTGTAGCCCCGCATTGCACGGGGTGATGGTCGAATGGCCGTTCGCCACGCCGATCATCGGGTTGTCGAAGTCTTCTTCCTTGTAGCCCAGCGCGTAGTACATCGAGCGGTTGGGCGAGCGTGCCACGCCTTGCGTGACGTTGCGCGAACGACGGTTGAATGCCATGACGTCTCTCTCCTTGTGGGGATGGGCCACGCCACGGGCTGTCGCAGCGTCGCACACAGGCGAAGTTGTATCACGCTGGCTTGCGGGCGGCACCCCGAAAAATCCGGAGCGCCGCCCCATGTCATTGCTTTTCGACTGCGCGGGAGCGACCCCTTCGCGAGGCGCCGCTCCCGGTACGACCGTTGACCGCGAGCGAAGCGTCAACCGCGCTTGCCGAGCTTCAACTGCGACAGATCGCGCACGGCGCCGCGGTCGGCCGAGGTGGCCAGCGCAGCGTAGGCCTGCAGCGCCTGCGATACCACGCGCTCACGGTTGAGCGGTTGCCATGCCGCGTCGCCTCGGGCTTCCATGGCGACGCGGCGACGGGCGAGTTCTTCGTCCGACACGGCCAGGTGCATCTTGCGCTGGGTGATGTCGATCTCGATCACGTCGCCGTCTTCCACCAGCCCAATGGTGCCGCCTTCGGCCGCTTCGGGCGAAGCGTGACCGATCACCAGCCCCGACGAACCGCCGGAGAAACGACCGTCCGTGAACAGGGCGCACGTCTTGCCCAGCCCCTTCGACTTCAGATACGACGTCGGGTACAGCATTTCCTGCATGCCCGGGCCGCCCTTCGGGCCTTCGTAACGGATCACGACCACGTCGCCCGGCTGGACCTTGTCGCCCAGAATGCCTTCGACGGCATCGTCCTGGCTCTCGAACACGCGCGCGCGGCCGGTGAAGACCCACTGCGATTCGTCCACGCCGGCCGTCTTCACGATGCAACCCTTTTCGGCGAGGTTGCCGTACAGCACGGCCAGACCGCCGTCCTTCGTGTAGGCGTGTTCCTTGTCGCGGATGCAACCGACTTCGCGGTTCAGGTCGAGCGACGGGTAGGTCGACGACTGGCTGAAGGCGATGGTCGTCGGCACGCCGCCCGGGGCGGCGCTGTAGAAGGTTTGCGCGCGGTCGTTGGCGCTGTCCTTCACGTCCCACTTGGCGATGGCCTCACCGAGCGTGCCGCTGTGCACGTTGCCGCACGACGTGTCGAGCAGGCCGCCACGGGCGAGTTCGCCCAGAATGCCGATGATGCCGCCGGCGCGGTGCACATCTTCGATGTGGTACTTGTCGGTCGCCGGGGCGGCCTTGCACAGGCAGGGCACGTTGCGCGAGATGCGGTCGATGTCGGCCATCTTGAAGTCGACGCCGGCTTCCTGCGCGGCGGCGAGCAGGTGCAGCACGGTGTTGGTCGAGCCGCCCATGGCGACGTCGAGCGCCATGGCGTTTTCGAACGCCGCCTTGGTGGCGATGTTGCGCGGCAGGACCGAGGCGTCCTCTTCCTGATAGTAGCGACGGCACAGATCGACCACGAGACGCCCGGCCTGTTCGAACAGGCCGCGACGCCAGGCGTGCGTGGCGACGATGGTGCCGTTGCCCGGCAGCGCCAGACCAATGGCTTCGGTCAGGCAGTTCATCGAGTTGGCGGTGAACATGCCCGAGCACGAACCGCACGTCGGACACGCGCTGCGCTCGACTTCGGCCACTTCGGCGTCGCTGATCTTCGGATCGGCGGCCTTGATCATGGCGTCGATCAGGTCGATCTTCGCGATCACCTGTCCATCGCCCGACTTGACCTTGCCGGCTTCCATCGGCCCGCCCGAGACGAACACGACCGGAATGTTCAGACGCATGGCAGCCATGAGCATGCCCGGGGTGATCTTGTCGCAGTTGGAGATGCAGACCATGGCGTCGGCGCAGTGCGCATTGACCATGTATTCCACCGAGTCGGCGATCAGTTCGCGCGAGGGCAGCGAGTACAGCATGCCGCCGTGCCCCATGGCGATGCCGTCGTCCACGGCGATCGTGTTGAATTCCTTGGCCACGCCGCCGGCCGCTTCGATCTCCTTGGCCACGATGGCGCCCAGATCGCGCAGGTGCACGTGACCCGGCACGAATTGCGTGAACGAGTTCACGACGGCAATGATCGGCTTGCCGAAGTCGGCGTCGGTCATGCCGGTGGCGCGCCACAGGGCGCGGGCGCCGGCCATGTTGCGGCCGTGGGTCGAAGTGCGGGAACGGTATTGAGGCATGGTCGTGTCTGAAACGCTGGCTTGTGGGATGAACGAAAACCGGGGCCGTGTGGCACTTTCGAGTGCCATTTGCCGATCCGTCCCACGCGGCGCGACAAGCGCGCCCTGCGCAGACGGACCCGGCTCGATTTGGCCGGACGTCAAGATTCGTCTTTCCTTGAATGCTTGTCAAATATATTATTTGACTCGGATTGAGTCGAAAAACATATCATGGACTTACGTCAGTTCCGCTACTTCGTCGCCGTGGCCGAGGAACGTCACTTCGGGCGCGCCGCGCAGCGCC
The DNA here is from genome assembly GCF_000934605.2 of Pandoraea vervacti. Taxonomy (NCBI): domain Bacteria; kingdom Pseudomonadati; phylum Pseudomonadota; class Betaproteobacteria; order Burkholderiales; family Burkholderiaceae; genus Pandoraea; species Pandoraea vervacti. The sequence goes on from NZ_CP010897.2 coordinate 1,362,338, forward strand.
TCTCGATGACCCAGCCGCCGCTCTCGCAGCAGATTCGGGCGCTGGAGGCCTCGCTCGGTGCGCCCTTGTTCGTGCGCACCAATCGCTCCGTCGAACTGACCGCCGTAGGGCGGCAACTATTGCCGGAAGTCCGCCGCATTCTCGCGGACGCCGATGCGCTGCCCGCCCTCGCGCAGGGACTGGCGCACGGCGAGGTCGGCACGCTCTCGCTGGGATTCGTCTCCACGGCGGACTACGGCATTCTGCCGCCGCTGTTGCGTGAATTCGGCGAGCGTTACCCGCGCGTTCGCCTGCAACTGTTCGAAGCCACGAGCGACGTGCAGGTCGAGGCGCTCATGGACGGGCGCATCGACGCCGGTCTGTTTATTCCGCCGGTGCCCGCGCGTTTTGCCAACGAATTGTCTTACCTGCCGATCATTCGGGAGCCGCTGATGCTGGCGCTGCCTGCCGCGCGAGGTGACGCCATGCAGACAGCGCCCGGGCAACGCGATGCCGTCGACGTACAGCCCGGCGCCGCAGTGAGTCTGGCCGACTTCGCGGACGAGCCGCTTGTCATCTTCCCAAGGCGCGTCGCCCCGGCGTTCTACGACATCATCATGGGATGCTACGGTGCGCTCGGGCTCACGCCGCGGGTGGGCCAGGAAGCGATCCAGATGCAGACGATCGTGAGTCTGGTCTCGGCCGGCATGGGGGTCGCGCTCGTGCCGCAGTCGTTGTGTCATCTGCGGCGCACCGGGGTGACGTACCGGGCGCTGCGCGAGACGAGCGCTCTCATCGAGACGGGCTTGCTCTGGCGTACGGCGGAGGTCACGCCGGTGCTCGAAGGGTTTCTCGAGACGGCACGAGGTGTGGCGCATACGCCGCCAGGGGCAACGCTCTCTGCCTGAGCGCAGCAAGGGCATCGATGCGAGGAGGCCGTCGTGAAGACGGGCCATTTGCGTGCCGCATCGTCGCGGGCTCGTGGTATTGTGCTGCCCATCCCGTCGCTTGCGGTGCCTACGTCTTATCCGGCGGCACAGGCGTTCCGGGGCGATGGCGGACGATGGCGGCAACCGCATGACGACAGCGCACATGATGGTGCGCACGATGGCGGCCTCCTCCTCTCTGGCGGAACTTTTTGTTCACGACTCCATTCTTCTGATCCATGCTGATTCATCCTCAATTCGATCCGGTTGCGATTCACCTCGGCCCGCTCGCGATTCGCTGGTACGGCCTGATGTATCTGGTCGGCTTCATTCTTTTCCTGCTCGTGGGACGCTTGCGCGTGCGCCAACCGTCCATCGCGGCGCAAGGCTGGAAGGCGCAGGATCTCGACGACATGCTGTTCTACGGTGTGCTCGGCGTGATTCTTGGCGGTCGTCTGGGCTATGTGGTCTTCTACAAGCTGTCGTTCTATCTTGCGAATCCGCTCGATATCTTCAAGGTGTGGGAAGGCGGCATGTCGTTCCATGGCGGCTTTCTCGGCGTGCTCGTCGCGATGTGGCTGTTCACGCGCCGTCGCGGTCACTCCCTGCTCGAAGGTACCGACCTGATCGCGCCAATGATCCCGCTGGGGCTTGCCGCAGGGCGCCTGGGCAACTTCATCAACGGGGAACTGTGGGGGCGTGTCACGTCGCCCGATTCGCGCTTCGCCATGCTGTTCCCGCAAGCCGCTGCCGAAGACGCGCAGTGGGTGTTTGCCCACCAGCAGGCGATGTCCGATCACGCATTGGCGATGGTCTTCGCGCAGTTCCATGGCCTGCCGCGATATCCGTCGCAACTCTTCGAGTTTGCCCTCGAAGGTGTGGCGCTGTTCGTGCTGCTGTGGTGCTTCGCGCGTCGCGCGCGTCCGGTGGGCGCGGTCTCGGGTATGTTCCTTGTGGGCTACGGCCTGTTCCGTTTCCTTGCCGAATTCACGCGCGAACCGGACGCCTTCCTGGGCCTTCTGTCGTTCGGCCTGTCGATGGGGCAATGGCTGTCGTTGCCGATGATCGTGGCGGGCGTGATCATGCTCGTGTGGTCGTATCGGCGAGGGCATGTGACGTCGGCGGCATAAATGGACATCAGGCGACATAGGGCGACATAAGGCGACATAAGGCGACATAAGGCGACATAAGGCGGCAGCATGAGGTGAGCCGCCAGCGAACACGACCCTGGCGAGGTCATGCGCCATCGAGGGTCCTGTCAAGGTCGGCGGGCCGCCGGAGAATGCTCCGGTGGCCCGTTGTCTTTTCAGGGAATGATCCCGTTGTCGTTGAGTCGATTTCTGCAGGCTGCCCGTGCGTGTCGTGGATAAGCTGTCGGCGTTTTGCACGCGGGCGCACGTGCCGAAGCGAACCGGTACGGCGTGATGGGTGCGCTGGACATCACCGGGATTTCACATGGAACCGACGGGGAGATGGCAGGGATTCGGCACGATGGCCGGCCTGAGCGAACGGGTAGCGCAATACCGCGGTGATCGGCCGGGGCGATCGGATCAACCGGACCGCGCTAACCAACACGGCGCAGGCGATGCCGCGCATGTCCCGGGCGCGCTTCCCGATTTCACGGGAGCATCGCACGGTGCATCCGTAGCGACATCCTGCACGATGCGACCGACGATGCGAGCGGGGCGACTTTCGCCGCGGCGTGCCGAAGGGGAAGGCGCACGCATGACACGACTCGCGAGCGACCTGACGCATGCGCGCCAGAGCCCGCCGGTGCAGATCGCGGCGCGCTTTTCCCATCCGTTCGAGCGACGCCCAAACTGCGCGCCGACAACGCTGCGTCCCGAGGACGTGGCATCGATTGCGCGCAGGACCGCGGACGTTGCGCACCTGCTGCGAATGCCGCCGCAGGCGTGGACGGCGCAAGATCTGCAATCGCTGGATGTCGAGCCAGTGACGGCGCAAGTGTTGATGTCGCACTTGCGAAACACGCCGCTCATGTCTTCCGATTTCCTCGTTCAGACCATCGACGAGACGATCGACGTCGAGTCGGCGTTGCTGTTCCTCGGGCACGGTCTGGACAAATACTATGCGCACGCGTATCAGTCCGACGCCGGAGACGGTGCGGCCGTTGCCGTGTTGATCGGGCAGGCCATCGCGGAAAGCCGGCTCGCCGGGTTGCCGCGCACCAGTGATGGCGAGGGCAGCTTCGTACAGGGTCTGCTCGACCTTTTCTGCGGGCGGACTCACTTGAGTCCGACGGGAACGGGTAACGTCGCGACGGCACTGGCGATACTGCTCGAAGGTGGCGCAGGCGATGACATGGGGGCGTTTGGCGGTGTGCCGCCGCTCATCTATGCCCTGTCCCGGCAGGTGCCGCGCTGCGTGCTTGACGTGCTGATCCGGCATGGCGCCGACCCAAACGAAGCGCTCGCATGTGCGGATGCGATAGCGCCCGCGTGTGCGAGGGACTTTCGGGTTGGCGCAACCGCCATGCACCACGCTGCATTTGCCGGGCGCCGCGAGGCGATGGCGGCATTGTTCATGACGCACGGGGGCCGTCTCGATATCCCGACGCCCGACGGGTACACGCCGGTCGCGGTGGCCGGCGCCACGGCCTACCCAATGCCGGGGCCGTGTGCAGGCCTCATCGCGCGAGCGATTTCGGCGCGTGACGCCTGGATCTCGACCGACACCGACCTCGTTCGCCGTCGGGTCAACGGCGAACATCTGGCCGAGGTGCTGGCGACACGTCTATTGGAAGCGGACAGATCGGCAACCACCGCCGAACTGGAACACTGGCTGTGGGCGATGGACGCGTTACGCGCCGATGGCTGCGACGTCATGTCCGTCGTCGAGAGCGCCCCGGCACATGGCGGGCCGACCTATCGCGCGCGCCTCTACGACATGTTCCTGGCGTGGTACGGCGACAACAGCCGTGAGGGAAGTCCGGTCATGGACGAGGGCAAGATCGAGGCGGCCGTGTGCATCAACGAATGGATGGAGGAGCACACGAGGTATGACATTGCGCCGAATACGCGAGGGGTTTCGCACCGAAAGATTCTGCGCGCCACCCTGGCGCCCCTGCCCGGCGACCGGGGCGTGCACCCGGCAAGCGTGCTGCGCTGACGGAACCGGCGACCCGACATCGTGGCAGCGTCACATCGTCGCCGGTGTCCGGTTTATCCGGTCTTGCGCGCCAGCGCGTGCAACGAGGCCATCAGGTCGGCGAACCGCTCGCCTTGCACCGTGACGTGGGCGCGCAGGTGTTCGGATGCTGCGTCGGCGTCGCCTGCCTCGATGGCGCGAAACACGGCGTCGTGTTCCGAGAACGACTGATGCGGCCGGTCGCGCACGCGCAGTTGCAGGCGCCGGTACACGCGCAGACGGCGGTGCAGTTGCAATGCCGTTTCCTGAAGATAGGTGTTGTGACTGGCCTGATAGATGAGCGCATGGAAATGCGCATTCACTTCGTAATACGTGTCGATGTCCCGCGCCTCGGCGGCCGCCCGGCTGGCCTCGTGGGTCTCACGCAAGGCTTTCAGTTCGTCGTCGGTAATGCGTCGCGCTGCGAGCCGCCCGCACATCGATTCCAGTTCCGCCATGACCTCGAACATCTCGCATAGCCGCTGCGGATCGATCTGCGAGACGACTGCGCCGCGGCGCGGCCGGATCTCGATCACTCCCGATGACGCCAACTGAATGAGCGCCTCTCGCAACGGGGTCCGCGACACCCCGAAAGCAGTCGCCAGTTCAACCTCGTCGAGCCGCATACCCGGCGCGTACTCGCCCACGGCGATGCGCTCCTCGATCGCCTGTCGCAGCGCTTCCGATCGCTTGGGTTTTACGGTCATGACGCTCTCGCTCGGTCAGGTTTCGATCCCGTGAGACGGGGCCGCAGGGGGATGTTGCCAAAGTAGCGCGCGAACCCCGCGTTGCAGATCGGGGTAAACACCAAAATTGTATTTTTATGTCCGTCAATTTGTATACACCGTGATGGATTGACTATACGATTTCATTCCGAGAGCGGCAACTCACGCACTCGAAACATCAAAACAATGCAGTCATCCGTACATGCAGTGCCGGCGTTCCGGTGGTGCACCCGACGCGCGATCTCCAGGGTTCAGGAGGCACGTGACGGGCGATGTCAGGCACCGGGCTTCGCTGGTTCTTCACTGACAGAAGTGACAGGAGACGCCATGGAGACAACCCCTTCCCCGCTGCGGCGGCAACTCATGCTGGGCGCCGCATCGGCGTTGGTCACCAGTGGTCTGGCCAGCCCGTGGGGCGGCGCATTCGCGCAATCCGGCCCACTCAAGATTTCCCATCAATTCCCCGGCGGCACGCTGACCGAAGGCGATTTTCGCGACCGGCTCTGTCGCAAATTCGCGCAGGAAGTCGAGAAGCGCACCAACGGTGCGCTGAAATTCCAGGTCTACCCGGGTAGCTCGCTCATGAAGACCAACGCCCAGTTCTCGGCGTTGCGGCGCGGCGCGCTCGATCTGTCGCTTTATCCACTGCCCTACGCGGGCGGCGAAGTCCGCGAACTCAATATCGGTCTCATGCCTGGACTGGTGACGTCCTATGCGCAGGGCACCGCCTGGCGTAACGGGGAGATCGGCAAGGTGCTCACCGATGTGCTCGCGGAAAAGAACATCGTCATCGTGAGCTGGGTCTGGCAGGCCGGTGGCGTTGCCAGTCGGGCGAAACCGCTCGTGGCGCCGGAAGACGCCAAGGGTCTCAAGGTGCGCGGCGGCAGCCGCGAGATGGACATGATGCTCAAGGAGGCCGGTGCTGCCGTGATTTCGCTGCCGTCCAACGAGTTGTACGCGGCAATGCAGACCGGGGCGATGGATGCGGCCATGACCTCGTCGACCAGCCTCATGTCGTTCCGACTCGAAGAAGTGTCGAAGCACTTGACCACGGGACGCAACAAATCCTACTGGTTCATGCTTGAGCCGCTGCTCATGTCGAAGCAGGTCTTCGACAAGTTGCCCAAGGACCAGCAGCAGGTCATTTTGCAGGTCGGCGCGGAACTGGAGTCGTTCGGCACGGAAGCGGCCAAGGCCGACGATGCGCAGATCGCCAGCGTGTACACGAAGGCCGGCGCAAAAGTGTACGACCTCGACGAAGCGACCGTCATGAAGTGGCGCGACATTGCCCGGCGCACCGCGTGGAAGGACTACGCGAGCAAGTCGGACACGTGCGCGAAGCTGCTCGCGCTTGCCGAGAAGGTGCCTGCATGAGTGGCGCCGTCGCGAGCGCCGAGCCGGTGGCGGCTCGCTCACGTGCGCTGCGGCGGCTCGACGCGCTCTTGCAGGCTGTGAGTCGCTTGCTGATGGTCGTGTGCATGCTGGCGCTCGTGGGCGCCGCACTCGTGCTGAGCTACAGCGTGTTTGCGCGGCACGTGCTCAAGCTCGCGACCGACTGGCAGGACGAGGCCGCCGTGTTCATGCTGGTCGGTGCGACCTTCGTCTCGGCCGCGCACGTGCAGCATTTGCGCGGGCACATCGGTATCGAAGCGATTACGACGCTGCTCTCGCCCCGTGTGAACCGCGTGCGGCGTTGGGTCGTCGACATCTTCACGCTGGCGTTCTGCGGCTTCTTCGCCTGGAAGTCGTGGACGCTGTTCTGGGAAGCCTACGTCGACGGCCAGACGAGCAGCTCGACGTGGGGACCGCCGCTCTCGATTCCGTACGGTCTGATGGCGTTCGGCATGACGTTGCTCTCGGTGCAACTGTTGCTGCAGGTCGCGATCGGGGCTTGCGAGATGAAGGCGGGCGTTGCCGGACATTCGGGGAATGCAGACGCTGGGGGACACACCCCCGATCGCACGGGAGGGCACGCATGAGCGAGCTCGGTATCGGATTGCTGTATGGGGGCGCCACGCTGGTCGCCATGTTCTCGGGCATGCCCATCGCCTTTGCCCTCGGTGCGGTGGCAGTGGCGTTCATGTTCGGATTCATGCCGGCGTCGTCGCTCGATACGGTGACGCAGAACGTCTACGAGGAGATGGCCAGCATTACGCTGCTGTCGATCCCGCTTTTCATTCTGAAGGGCGCGGCGATCGGCAAGTCGCGCGCAGGCCAGGATCTGTATCTCGCGCTGCATGCGTGGATGCGACGGATTCCGGGCGGGTTGGGCATCGCCAACGTCTTCGCCTGCGGCCTGTTCGCGGCGATGGCGGGGTCGAGTCCGGCGACGTGTTCGGCTATCGGCAGCGCGGGAATTCCGGAGATGCGTCAGCGCGGTTATTCGCCGGGATTTGCCGCCGGCATCATTGCGGCGGGCGGCACGCTGGGCATTCTGCTGCCGCCGTCGATCACCATGATTCTTTACGCGGTGGCAGCGGAGCAGTCGCTGGGGCGTCTCTTTCTCGCCGGGATCGTGCCAGCCTTGCTGCTGGTGGGGTTGTTTTCCTGCTATGCGGCCTGGCGCTACCGGAAGGAGTACGCCAGTGCGCAGGTCGCGCTCGCCAGACACGGCACACCGTCGCCGTTCCCGACCGAGCCGCCTGCCACGCTCCGCGAAAAGCTGGCATTGCTGCCGCGCGTTTTGCCGTTCGTGACGCTGCTCATCGGCGTGATGGCGGCGCTCTACGGGGGCTATGCGACGCCGTCGGAGACGGCCGGGCTCGGAGGATTGCTCGCTTTGGCCCTCATCGCGGTGATTTACCGCATGTGGCGTCCGCGCCAGTTGGCGCCGATTCTGACCGGCACGTTGCGCGAGTCGACGATGTTGATGTTCATTATCGGCATGTCGCTGCTTTATTCCTACGTGATGAGCTATCTGCACATCAGCCAGTCGGCCGCGCAATGGATCGTGGGATTGCAACTGTCGCGCTGGGTGCTGCTCGCCGCGATCTTGCTGATGGTGGTCGTGCTGGGCTTCTTCCTGCCGCCGGTGAGCATCATTCTCATGACGGCGCCGATCATTCTGCCGCCGCTGCGCGCGGCGGGATTCGATCTGGTGTGGTTCGGCGTCGTGATGACGATCGTCATGGAACTGGGGTTGATACACCCGCCCGTCGGTCTCAACATATTCGTGATCAAGAACACTGCCCCTGATATCGCGTTGCGCGACATCGTCTGGGGCGTGATGCCGTTTGTCGTGCTGATGATCGTGGCCGTCGTACTCATCTGCCTGTTGCCCGGCCTGTCGCTGTGGCTGCCGGACCAGTTGATGGGGTGATGGCGCGAGTCACAATGCCTTGAGAGGAAGCCATGAAGGATGAGCCGATCATGTCTGCAATGTCCGCCACGTCCGCTCCGGTGTCGATGAGTTCGTCATCGGGTTCGTCATCGGGTTCGTCATCATCACCCGGCACTGCCGCCGCCGGGCGCGGCGCGCCCGACACTGTGGCGGAGGTGAGCGCACCGGTGCCTTCGCCGAAGCCGTCGCTGGGCGAGCGGCTCGGGCAATGGTTCGGTCGCGGTGGCAAGTCGGGCGGGCAGGGCGGCGGGCCGAAGGACGGCAAGGTGGTTGCGGCGACGCTCTCGGCGCGTGCCGAGAACGCGTTGCGTCGGCAACTGACGCAGTGCCTGTCCGCACGGCTGACCGACTCGTCGGCCAACGAGGCGGCACGCGAGTTCATGACGCGATACTGCGCTGCGTCGCCCGCAGAGCAGTTGGCGCTGCTCACGGTCGTCGCCGACATCTGCGCGAGCGACGGCGAGGCCGGTGGCGACGCGAAAGCGGGAACGGAGGGAAAGGAGGGCAAGGACGCCAACGCCCCCCGACGTGCCGCGACCGGATTGGCCGGTGCGCTGGGCAGTGCGCGCGTGCGGTTCCTCAAACGCTTCAACGCACTGCCCGATGGCTTGCCGTTTCTCGTGCGCTGGCGCGCGGACATGCTGCATCACCGCGCCGCGCTGCCGGGACTCGCCGCCCTCGAAGAAGACCTCGGCAGTCTCTTCTCCACATGGTTCGACGTCGGCTTGCTGGAACTGCATCCCATTACCTGGGACTCGCCGGCGTCGCTGCTCGAAAAACTCATGCGCTACGAAGCCGTTCACGAGATTTCGTCGTGGGCGGATTTGCGTAACCGGCTCGATTCCGATCGTCGTTGTTATGCCTTCTTCCACCCGCGTATGCCGCGCGAGCCGTTGATTTTCGTCGAGGTGGCGTTCGTGCCCGATATGGCGGCGGACGTGCACTCGCTGCTCGACGAAAAAGCGCCGCTCGAAGACCTGCGGCGCGTGCGGTGGGCCATCTTCTATTCCATCTCGAATACGCAGCCGGGCCTGCGAGGCGTGAGCTTCGGCAACTTCCTGCTCAAGCGCGTGATCGACGAATTGCAGATCGACTTCCCGAAGCTGCGCAACTTCGCCACGCTCTCGCCGATCCCCGGGTTCAGCGACTGGTTGAGGCAACTCACGGCGCAGGCGCTCGCGCAGGTGCTCGGTCCCAAGCGGGTGAAATGGCTCGCGCAGGAACCGTCGCTGGCCACGCAGGCCTCCGGTGCGCAGGTGCTGGCCTGGTTGCAGACAGCGCCCGAGCGCAAGAGCGTGCAGACGTTGCAGCGTTCGCTGGGCGAGGCGCTCGCGGCGCACTATCTGGCGCGGGAGCTGGTTCGCGGGCAACCGCGTGATCCGGTCGCGCGCTTTCACCTCGGCAATGGGGCGCGTGTGGAGCGCATCAACTGGCACGCCGATCTTTCGAAGAAGGGCGTCAGGCAGTCATGCGGCATGATGGTCAACTATCTTTACGCGCCGGACGAGCTCGACGCCAACCTGCAACGCCTCATCGACGGCGAGCCTGCCATCGGGCGCGCCGTGGCGCGCCTGTTGTGAGCGTGCCAGGAACCTCATGGAGACACGTGTGAGCGAAGTTCTGCGCGACGACAGCTTGCTTGACGAGGGATTGGTGACACTGACACTGTCCAACCCCGGCAAGCTCAATGCCATCTCGGTGGCGATGTGGCAGGCGCTGCGCACGCATATGCTGACGCTCGACGGCGATTCGCGCGCGCGGGCCATCGTCATTCGTGGCGCGCAAGGCAACTTCGCCGCCGGCGCCGATATCGAGGAATTTCCGACCGAGCGACACAGTTACGACGCGCTGCGCCGCTATCACGGCGAGGTGATCGGACCGACGCTGGAGGCGCTCGCGCGCTGTCGTCACCCGAGCGTGGCATTGATCGAGGGCGTGTGTGTCGGCGGCGGGCTCGAGATCGCGGCGCATTGCGATCTTCGCATCGCGGCGCAGGGCGCGCGTTTCGGGGTGCCGATCAATAAACTCGGTTTCCCGATGGCGCCGGGGGAATTGCGCGGCGTGCTGGCGCTCGTCGGTCGGGCCGTCACCCTGGAAATTCTGCTAGAAGGCCGCGTGTTCGGCGCAGCGGAGGCGAAGGAGAAGGGGCTGCTTACCCGCATCGTCGAGGACGAAGGGGTGGAGGAAGCAGGCTACACTTGCGCCCGGCGCGTTGCCGCAGGGGCGCCGCTCGCCGCGCAGTTGAACAAGTGGCTCATTGCGCGACTGGCCGCGAACGTGCCGCCGCTATCCGAGGCCGAATGGCAAAGGGCGTTCTCCTACTGGGACTCGCACGATCACCGCGAAGGCGTGAGCGCGTTCCTCGAGAAGCGCCCGCCCGACTTCCGGGGCCGCTGAGCGCAGCGCGCCTCGTCACCATTTCTTGACGACGCTTTCATTGTTCTGAATCCGGTTCTGTTTATGACGCAAGACGCCAACCTCTACCGACTCTTTGCCGAACGTTTTCCCGCCGACAAGGCGGCGTGCGCCATCGAGACCCCCGAAGGGCTTTACTACAGTTGGGACGATCTCGAGCGCGCGAGTGCGCGTATTGCGAATCTGCTCGCCAGTCTGGCGCTAAGCCCGGGGGCCCGCGTTGCCGTGCAGGTCGAGAAGTCGCCCGAGGCACTGCTGCTGTACCTCGCCACGTTGCGCGCGGGGCTCGTCTATCTGCCGCTCAATACCGCCTATCGCGAAGCCGAGATCGCGTACTTCGTCGAGAACGCCGAGCCCGATGTGGTGGTGTGCAGTCCGTCGAACTTCGGCTGGGTGTCGAAGATCGCCTTTACCAACGGCGCAAAGCACGTCTACACGCTGGGCGACGACCGCACCGGCTCGTTGCTCGAGCGCGCGGCATGGTTCGGCGATACCTTCGAGACGGTGCCGCGTGCGCCGGACGATCTGGCGGCGATTCTCTACACGTCGGGCACCACGGGACGCAGCAAGGGAGCGATGCTCTCGCACGGCAATCTTGCGAGCAACGCGCGCGTGCTGCATTCGTTCTGGGGGTGGGGCGAGCGCGAGGGCGGGGACGTGTTGCTCCATGCGTTGCCGATCTTTCATGTCCACGGACTGTTCGTGGCAAGCCACGCCGCGCTGTACTCGGGCAGCAAGATGATCTGGCTGTCGAAGTTCGACGCGCGCGAAGTGCTCCATCAGTTGCCGCGCGCGACGGTCTTCATGGGGGTGCCGACGTATTACGTTCGCCTGCTTGCGGAGGCCGGGCTCGATCGCGAGGTGTGCCGCCACGTGCGCTTGTTCATTTCGGGCTCGGCGCCGTTGCTGCGCGAGACGTTCGATGCGTTCAGACAGCGTACGGGACACACGATTCTGGAGCGTTATGGCATGTCGGAGACGGTCATGCTGGTCTCCAATCCGTATCACGGCGACGCGCCGGCGGTGCGCCGCGCGGGCACGGTCGGCGTGCCGCTGCCCGAGGTGAACGTTCGCATCGTCGGTGACGACGGCCATCCCAGCGCGCAAGGCGACATCGGACACATTCAGGTCAAGGGGCCGAACGTGTTCGCGGGGTATTGGCGCATGCCGGAGAAGACGGCGGAAGAGTTCACCGACGACGGATTCTTCAAAACCGGCGACGTTGGCCGAATCGATGAAGACGGCTACGTGCATATCGTGGGTCGCTCCAAGGACCTCATCATCTCCGGGGGTTACAACGTCTACCCGAAGGAAATCGAAGGCTTCATCGACGAGATGGACGGGGTGGCCGAGTCGGCCGTGATCGGCGTGCCGCATCCGGACTTCGGAGAGGCGGTGGTTGCCGTGATCGTGCCGCGCGACGGTGCGCAGGCGCCCGATGAGCGCGCCGTGATCGATGCGCTCAAGCAACGCATCGCCAACTTCAAGGTGCCCAAACGTGTGCACGTCGTGAACGAGTTGCCGCGCAATACGATGGGCAAGGTGCAGAAGAATCTGCTGCGCGACCGGTTCAAGTGACGGACTTGCGACACGTTGTGCATGACGTGGTTCGGTTCGTGGCACTGCTGTGCGACGATGTGCCGCACAGGTGTCCGGCATCGGGGAGACGCGGGCCGGACATGAAAAATGCCGCCTTTTTTGGGGTTCATCGTGGAAAACCGTGGAGGTTTTCAAGGCAATTGATAATCTGACGCCAATAGAGACGGTGTTCGGAGGAGCAATTGCTAGATCGAAAAGCGCTGGAAGCCCTCGGTTGCTGGACGGGATACCGAGTTGAGCGAGTGGAGTGGCCTTCGCAGGACAGTCGGACACTGTCGTTGTATCTGAAGCCATTAAGCCGAGTGATGCTGTGCGAGCAATGCGGCAAGCGTTGCTCGCAGATCCACGAGACGACGGTGCGCCGGGTTCGGGATCTTCCCTTGTTTGAATATCGAGTGGTGCTGCATGTGCCGCGTCGTCGGCTTTGGTGCGAGCACTGTGGTGGCCCGAGGCTGGAGAAATTGGACTGGCTCGGGCGCTACCAACGGGTCACAGCGCGCTTTGCCAAGGCCTGTGAAATTCTGCTCAAGTCGACCAATGTCCAGGCCGTTGCAGCGTTCTACGGTTTGGATTGGCATACCGTTAAAGCGATCGACAAAGCGAGTTTGCGAGCAAGCATCGCCGAGCCGGATTGGACACAGGTTCGATATTTGGCGATGGACGAATTCGCTCTGCACAAGGGCCACCGTTACGCCACGGTGGTGGTCGAGCCGCTCAGTCGGCAGGTGCTATGGATTGGGAATGGCCGTTCGCGTGAAACTGCCCGAGCCTTCTTTGACCAGCTTCCCGAGGGCGTTGCAGAGCATATCGAGGCTGTTGCCATCGATATGACAACGGCCTACGAGTTGGAAATCAAGGCGAACTGCCCGCAAGCCGAAATCGTCTACGACTTGTTCCATGTCGTTGCCAAATACGGACGCGAAGTGATCGACCGGGTCCGAGTCGATCAGGCCAACCGACTCCGAGATGACCGGCCAGCACGCAAAGTCCTCAAATCAAGCCGCTGGCTGCTCTTACGCAATCAAAAGAATCTACGGCCGGAACAGTCCGTGCACCTGAGTGAGCTGCTGCAAGCCAACCAGCCTCTGTTGTGCGTCTATTTGCTACGAGACGAACTCAAGCGACTGTGGTTCTACCGAAAGCCAGCTTGGGCGCAAAAGGCATGGGAGCAGTGGATTACTCAAGCCAACGACAGCGGTATCGCTGCGCTGAAACTATTTGCGCAGCGCCTGCAAGGCTATTGGCACGGCATCCTGGCCCGCTGCCGACACCCACTTAACACCAGCGTCGTTGAAGGCATCAACAACACCATCAAGGTCATCAAGCGCCGGGCATACGGCTACCGTGACGAGGAATATTTCTTCCTCAAAATCCGCGCAGCTTTCCCCGGCAATCCACGATGAACCTTTTTTGGGGCGGCATTTTCGTTGGCGCACTGACATGTTTCGTCCGAAGCGGACGAAACATGTCAGGCGAGCAGCATGCGTTACTTCATCTGCACGGTGCCCGAGACGGTCACGGTCACTTGCGTCTTGCCGCCTTCGAGTTGCATCGGCGGCGCGGCATCGGCGCTTGCGCTCATGGCCATCGCCTTCATCGCGTAAGGGCGCGGCATGACAGGGGCGTTCGTGCCGACCTGCACCTGGCGAATCGTGTATCCGCTGTAGCCGAAAGCCTTCACATTGCTCTGCGCCTGGTCGCGAAATGCCTGAATCGCCTGATTGGTCAGCTCGGCCTGCGTCTTCTCCTGCGCTTCACGCGAGAGCGAGAACGACACGCCATCCATTTGCATCTGGTCCGATATCTGACTGGCCAGGCGCGATGCGGCGCCGAAATCCTTCGATTTCATTTGCAGCTCGGTGCGGCCGCGCCATGCGGTGATCTTGCCATCGCGGTTGGTCGTCGGATAGAGCGAGACGTTGCCGGTCTGCACTTCAACGGCGTTCTGGCTCTTGGCGACGGACATCGCCTTGTTCGCCTTTTGCGTGAGGTTGCGCGACACGGTCGCGGCATCCGGACCTTGCTCCTGCGCCGACATGGTGATGTGAACGGTGTCCTGCTCGACCTCCTTCGTCGCATGGGCTTCGAGGCCCAGCACGCCCGAGACCTGACGGTTCGACTCGTCACCCGATTGGGCATAGGCGGCGTTGGCGGCAGTCGCAATCAACAGCGCTGCGGCGAGAGACTTGCGCATAGTTTTGTCCTTTTTCGAATGTAAGTTCGCATCTTGCGGCGAACGTTTGACCGGCTGCCGACCTGCGCTAGTGGGTACGCACTATGCGTGAGCCGGCAACGTTATACAGACGCTATCGCAACAATTTTGGTTCCCCGCGGATTCTTCCGGCGCGTCAGGCTCTAAGTAAGTGCTTGCTAATGTATTTCCAGTGTTCGGGGGCGACAGGCGTGATTGAAAGTCGATTGCCGCGCGCGAGTACCAGCATGCCTTCGAGCGCCGGTGTCTGGCGCATTTCCGTAAGCGGGACGAGCCGGGTCTTGCGATCGAGCTTCACATCGACGAGTAGCCAGCGCGGCGCGTCGGGCGTCGATTTGGGATCGAAGTACGGGCTTTTTGGATCGAACTGCGTAGGATCGGGGTATGCCGTCGAGGCCACGCTCGCCAGTCCGGCGATGCCGGGTACCGCACAGCTGGAATGGTAGAAGAGCACACCGTCGCCGACGCGCATGTCGTCACGCATGAAATTGCGCGCCTGATAGTTGCGCACACCGGTCCAGGGCAGGGTCTGGTGTTTGGCGTTGGCGAGGTCGTCGATGCTCGCCTCTTCGGGTTCGGACTTCATTAGCCAGTAACGTTGCGTCATGAGGTTTCGAGGGTTGGGTTGACGTCAGACGGGGACGCATCGGGCATCGGGCAAACGGCCGGTGAACGTCGTGCGACCGGCCATAACGCGATGAATTCGCGTTGAAATCCTCGCTGAATGTTTGCCGCACTGCGATATTGGGCCAATTCCTATACTATGCCTTTGTGACCTTTGCGTGACGTTTCATGTACATGTTCAACCGCCTATGCCGATAGGAGAGTGAGTCATGGCAGCAGAGCCGTCTGTTCGTAGCAACGCGTTCATTTTCTATTCCCTTGCCACGGTGTCGTTCATCGAGACCAGTGTTCCCGAGTTCGTCTCTACGCTCAATCAGATGTATGGCGACGACGACGAAGTGCGCACGTGGCTTCAGGAGACCTGGCTGCCCGAGGAGGTCGAACACGGGCGGCTCGCCAGGGACTATATCGCACGTGTCTGGCCGGAGTTCGACTGGACACCGGCGTACGATGCCTTTCTGGCCCGCTACAAGCCCCGCTGCGATGTGCAGTACATGCGGCCATCGCTGGCGCTCGAAGCGTTATCGCGGTGCGTGACGGAGACGCAGACCGCCATGATCTACCGCTGCCTCGAATCGTACATGCCGGTCGAGGAACTCAAGCAGATGATGCATAAGCTGAGCAGCGAAGAGGTCGGGCACTACCGGTATTTTCGCAAGACGTTCGATCGGTACAACGCGATCGAACAGCACGGGGTGATCAGCCGGCTGCGCACGATGGTGGCGCGTAGCGAACTGGTGCGCGACGAGGACATCGCCTTTGCCTTCGAGCCGCTCAATAACTTCTGGCGCTGCGCGCCGCCGTTCGAGACGATGACCTGGGAGGCGTTTCTCGAAATGTCGGGCGACATCATGAAGCAGTACATGCCGGTGGAGGCGGCAACGCGCATGATGTTCAAACCGCTGGAGACCGGTTCGTGGTGGCGCGACCGCCCGGTCAAGGCGCTCATGTCGTTCATGGTCAAACGCCAGTATCCCCAGCTCGGGAGCGAAGCCTGACGGTGCGGCGGATCGCCCGTGGGGGGCGTCCTTGGTTCGCGCTCAGCCAGACCCGTCGAGGCGTTGCGATTTGGCACCGCTAGCAATGGACGTCAAACAGACATATGGCAGGACGTGAAGCGGGTGTGAAGCGGGTGTGAAGCGGCTGTGAAGCGGACGTGAAGCGAGATAAAACGGACATAAAACGGACGTAAAAAAACCCCGCCGAGGCGGGGTTTTTTCGTAGTCGGCGAACGTTATTACTTGTTCGTGCCGACGACTTCGACTTCCACGCGACGATCCGGTGCCAGGCACTTGATCAGCTGAGCACGGTTCTTCTGGTTGCAACCCGTCGTAACCGGGTTACGCTTGCCCTTGCCTTCGGTGTACACGCGGTTGGCTTCGACGCCCTTGCTGACCAGGTAGGCCTTCACAGCTTGAGCACGACGCAGCGACAGACGGTCGTTGTACTTGTCCGAACCGATACGGTCCGTGTAGCCCGTAGCAACCACGACTTCCAGATTCAGCGCCTGAACCTTGGATGCCAGGTCGTCCAGCTTCTGCTTGCCTTCCGGCTTCAGAACGGCCTTGTCGAAGTCGAACAGCGCGTCAGCTTGGTAGGTAACCTTCTGCGAGACCGGAGAAACCGGGGCCGGTGCCGGTGCCGGGGCCGGAGCCTGGGCGATGATCGAGCCGTCGCACTTGGCGTTGGCCGTCGCCGGGGTCCAGTAGGCATCGCGCCAGCACAGTTCGTCCGTGCCGTTCTTCCAAACCCACTCGCCGCTGCCGTTCACCCAGTTGTCGTTGACGGCTTGCTTCGAGGCCGCGATCGGGCCCGGAGCGGTCTGGACGTAGTTTTGGGCCATAGCCGAAGCAGCCATCACTGCGGTAGCTGCAACGATCGCGAGCTTAGCGAATTTATTCATATTTCTCCTCTCGAAATGAGATTACCGCAGGTTTACTGCGAGCCTAGACGACAGAACCAAAGTCTTACATCGCTCGAAGTATAACATCGGCAAGTGCGCGAAAGCATGGCCCATGCACTTCGAATAATGTCTAACTTATGCCACGGCATTTTGCCATAGCGATTCAGACGGTCGCGAGAAAAACCCTAGCTTTGCGGCCCGTCGTGGCGCAGTTGTGGTTTGAGCGCAACACCTTTTGAGGCCCCTCGCCAACCGTTTCATTTCTTTCCATTGTTTGGCGTTTTGGCGTGCCAGACATCTCTTGTGCATCGCATCACGCTCGTTTCGGATGCCTATGACGGGCATGTTAGAATCGCAAGATCATATCGCCGGCAGCCGCCTATCGCGATTAGGGCTTGATAGACACGGATAATGGATCAGTTCGCCAAAGAAACTCTCCCGATTTCGCTCGAAGAAGAAATGCGGCGGTCGTACCTCGATTACGCCATGAGCGTGATCGTCGGCCGCGCTTTGCCGGATGTGCGCGATGGCCTGAAGCCAGTTCACCGCCGCGCGTTGTTCGCCATGCACGAGCTGAACAACGACTGGAACCGTGCTTACAAGAAGTCGGCACGTATCGTCGGTGACGTCATCGGTAAGTACCACCCGCACGGCGACGCTTCTGTATACGACACCATCGTTCGCATGGCGCAGCCGTTCTCGCTGCGGTACATGCTGGTCGACGGCCAGGGTAACTTCGGTTCGGTCGATGGCGACAACGCTGCGGCCATGCGATACACCGAAGTTCGTATGGCCAAGATCGGTCACGAACTGCTCGCGGACATCGACAAGGAAACCGTCGACTTCGGTCCGAACTACGACGGCAGCGAAAAGGAACCGCTGATTCTGCCAGCGCGCATCCCGAACCTGCTGCTCAACGGTTCGTCGGGGATTGCGGTCGGTATGGCGACGAACATTCCGCCGCATAACCTCAACGAAGTGGTCGAAGGGTGCCTGTATGTGCTCAAGAACCCCGAGGCGACCGTCGACGAACTGATCGAGATCATTCCGGCGCCGGACTTCCCGACCGCCGGCATCATCTACGGCATCTCCGGGGTGCGCGAAGGCTATCGCACCGGCCGTGGCCGTGTGGTGATGCGCGCCAAGACGCACTTCGAGGATATCGACCGCGGCCAGCGCGTGGCGATCATCGTCGACGAATTGCCTTATCAGGTTAACAAGCGCTCACTGCTTGAACGTATCGCAGAGCTCGTCAACGAAAAGCGTCTGGAAGGGATTTCCGACATTCGCGACGAGTCCGACAAGAGCGGCATGCGTGTCGTGATCGAACTCAAGCGCGGCGAAGTGCCCGAGGTTGTCCTGAACAATCTCTACAAGCACACGCAACTGCAAGATACGTTTGGCATGAACATGGTTGCGCTGGTCGATGGGCAGCCCAAGCTGCTGAACCTGCGCGAAATGCTGGTGCACTTCCTGGCGCATCGCCGCGAAGTGATTACTCGCCGCACGATCTATGAACTGCGTCGCGCCCGCGAACGTGGTCACGTGCTCGAAGGTCTGGCGGTAGCGCTCGCTAACATCGACGACTTCATCGCCATCATCAAGGCCGCTCCTACGCCCCCGCTCGCGAAGGCGGCGTTGATGGAAAAGTCGTGGGATTCGTCCGTCGTGCGCGAGATGCTGGCGCGCGCCGAGACCGAGACGCAAGGCGGCCTGGCGGCCTACCGTCCGGAAGGGCTCGACCTCACGGTCGGCGTGCAGGCCGACGGTCTGTACCGCCTGTCCGAGACGCAGGCTCAGGAAATCCTGCAGATGCGTCTGCAGCGCCTGACCGGTCTGGAGCAGGACAAGATCGTCTCCGAGTACAAGGAAGTGATGGCCCAGATTGCCGACCTGCTCGACATCCTGGCAAGCCCGCCGCGCGTGACGGCCATCATCAGCGAAGAGTTGACGGCCGTGCGCGCCGAGTTCGGCGACGCCCGCCGCTCGACCATCGAACACAACGCGACCGAACTCGATACCGAAGACCTGATCACGCCGCAGGACATGGTCGTGACGTTGTCGCACTCGGGGTATATCAAGTCGATGCCGCTCTCGGAATACCGTGCGCAGAAGCGTGGCGGCCGGGGCAAGCAGGCTGCGGCGACGAAGGACGACGACTGGATCGACACGCTCTTCATCGCGAATACGCATGACACGATCCTGTGTTTCTCGAACCGCGGACGTGTTTATTGGATCAAGGTCTACGAAGTGCCGCAGGGTTCGCGGAACTCGCGTGGCCGTCCGATCGTCAATATGTTCCCGTTGCAGGAAGGCGAGAAGATCAACGTCGTGCTCCCGGTCAAGGAGTACACGGAAGATCGATTCGTGTTCATGGCAACGAGCTTGGGCACGGTCAAGAAGACGCCGCTCGCGGCCTTCAGCCGACCGCTCAAGAAGGGCATCATCGCCGTGAATCTCGATGACGGCGACGTGCTGATCGGTGCTGCCATTACCGACGGTGCACACGACGTCATGCTGTTCTCCGACGCCGGCAAGGCGGTGCGTTTCGACGAGAACGATGTGCGTCCGATGGGTCGCGAGGCGCGGGGCGTTCGCGGCATGCAGCTCGAAGACGGTCAGACGGTGATTGCACTGCTGGTGGCCGAGAACGAGCAGCAGTCGGTGCTCACGGCGACGCTGAACGGCTACGGCAAGCGCACGTCGATCACGGAATATACCCGCCACGGCCGTGGCACTAAGGGTATGATTGCGATCCAGACGAGCGAGCGCAACGGCCGTGTGGTCGCGGCAACGCTGGTCGAGCCGGATGACGAGATCATGCTGATCACGACCGGCGGGGTGCTGATTCGTACGCGAGTCTCCGAGATCCGCGAAATGGGTCGCGCCACGCAGGGGGTGACGCTGATCAGCCTGGATGAAGGCACGACGCTCTCCGGTCTGCAGCGCATCGTTGAGTCCGACGCGGAAGTCGCCGACAACGGCGACGCGCAGGGCGACGATGAAGCGCCGGAAGCGGATGTCACGGAGTAATACCGGCGTAACTCGATGTAATCTAGGGGTGCATTGCCCCGAAAAGTCAGTAAAATCTGGCCCGATGCAGTGAAGTGCCCAGGCGAGGATGCATCTATTTATCGTCGGCGCAAGCCGACGAACTTTGGAGTGACTATTACTATGCAACGCAACGTCAAGAAGTGGATGTGGCTGCTGCTCGCAGCACCGGCAATGGCAATGGCTCAGCAGAGCGCTCCGCTTGACGCGGACAAGAAGGCAGCCATCAAGGAGCTGCTGGACGCCATCGATGCGAACAGGCTGGTGACGGCGATCGGCGAAGGTGCACAACAGCAAGCCAAGCAACTGGCGCCGCAAGTGCTCGAACGCCAACTGGTCGAAAACAAGACGTTGAGCGATGCTCAGAAGCAAGCGATCGTGCCGACCCTGCAACAAAACTCGGTGCAGAAGCTGGTTGACGGCGCAGGCAAGGTGTTCACGAGCGACGCATTCAAGAATGACGCCGTCCAGGCTCAGTACGCCGCTTACGGCAAGAACTACACGACGGAAGAAATCAAGGGTCTGACCGCTTTCTACAAGAGCCCGGTCGGCCAGAAGTACATCAAGGTGCAGGATCAGGTTGGCCAGGAAGTGGTGGGCGGTCTGATGCAGAAGTACATGCCGCAATCGATCGACGCGACCAGCAAGCAAGCTGACGCCGAAATCGCTGCGGCTGCCAAGTCGGCGCCGAAGGCTCCGGCCAAGAAGTAAATTTCGGACGATCCCACCGGGATTGACCGATAATGGCCGTTTGCGAGAGATCGCAAACGGCCATTTTGCATTGATGGGGGCTGGCGGCAGCTTTCGCTCGGAATTTTCCGGGAAGTGCCCATCCCATGCCCGAATTACGCCAAACGCCCGCACGTCAGGGCGAACTGGCGGTATAGTTGGTCTTTGCCGCCGCCGCTCAACCGGGATCGCCCGGTCAATCGCGAGTCCTCGAAAGACGTGAAACGCAAGCCGCACGGGTCAATATCCGCCGGCTTGCGTTTCACTTTTACTGCTGCAAAACCAATATGACGCGCGCTTTCAATTTTTCTGCCGGTCCGGCGGCATTGCCCGAGGAAGTCCTTCGTCAGGCGGCCGAGGAAATGCTCGACTGGCATGGATCCGGCATGGGCGTGATGGAAATGAGCCATCGCGGTCGCGAGTTCATGAGCATTCTGGCGCAGGCGCAGACCGACTTGCGCGAGCTGCTGGCCGTGCCGGAGAACTACCGCATTCTGTTCATGCAGGGCGGTGCGCTTGCCGAGAACGCGATTATCCCGATGAACTTGCTGGGCGGCGCCGCGGCAGGTGAGCGTCGTACGGCGGACTATGTCGTGACGGGGTCGTGGTCCGTCAAGTCGCAGAAGGAAGCGCGCAAGTATTGCGACGTCAACATCGCCGCAACGACCGAGACGGAGCATTTCACGCGGCTGCCGCAGATCGACGAATGGAAGCTGTCGAGCGACCCGGCCTACGTCCACATCTGCACGAACGAAACCATTCATGGCGTGGAGTATTTCTGGACGCCGGATCTGGCGGCTGCCGGGTTGCCGAATGTGCCGCTCGTGGCCGACGTTTCATCTCACATCCTTTCGCGTCCGATGGACGTGTCGAAGTTCGGCGTGATGTATGGTGGCGCTCAGAAGAACATCGGGCCGTCGGGGCTGACGGTCGTGATTGTGCGCGATGATTTGCTCGGGCGCTCGCTGCCGTTTACGCCCAGCGCATTCGACTGGAAAACGGTGGCGGACAACGATTCGATGTACAACACGCCGCCAACCTATGCGATCTACATTGCGGGGCTGGTGTTCCAGTGGCTCAAGCGCCAGGGAGGGCTGAGCGCGATGGAGGCGCTCAACAAGCAGAAGGCCGAGTTGCTGTACGGCTTTCTCGACAGCAGCGACTTCTATCGCACAGCGGTCGCACCAGACTGCCGCTCGCGCATGAACGTGCCGTTTTTCCTGCACGACGACGCGTTGAACGAAACTTTCCTGGCCGGCGCTCGCGAGCGCGGCCTGCTGCAACTCAAGGGCCACAAGTCCGTGGGGGGTATGCGCGCCTCGATCTATAACGCAATGCCGCTTGCCGGCGTCGAGGCACTGGTCGACTATCTGCGCGAATTCGAGCGCAGCCACGGCTGACGAGGGCGATTGGCCGGCGCGACGGGTACGCCCTGCATCCTGCGATGACATCGCGCCGCGAACTGCCTGATCATGTCACATAGCAAGAAGACAATACGCTCCATGGAAGACGATCTGAACGCATCGCTGCGCCCGTTGCGCGAGAAAATCGATGCAATCGATGCGCAACTGCTCAAGTTGCTCAATCAACGTGCGGCCATTGCCCTTGAAGTCGGCGAGGTCAAGAAGCGTTTCGGCGCGCCGGTGTTCCGGCCCGAGCGTGAGTTGCAGGTGATTTCCCGGCTGCAACAAGCCAACGACGGCCCATTGTACGGCGACAATCTGGCGTCGATCTGGCGCGAAATCATGTCGGCCAGTCGCGCGCTGGAAAAGGTCATGACCGTGGCCTATCTTGGCCCGGCGGGTACGTACAGCGAGCAGGCTTCGCTGGCTTATTTCGGTCAGAGCGTGAAGGGCCTGCCATGCCCGTCGCTTGACGAGGTGTTTCGTGCGGTTGAGGCAGGCAGTGCGGACTTCGGCGTGGTGCCCGTCGAAAACTCGACCGAAGGTGTGGTGTCCCGCACACTGGATTTGCTGCTGCAAAGTCCGTTGACCATCGGCGGCGAAGTGGCGTTGCCGATTCACCATAATCTGATGTCGCGCGCGGGTACGCTCGACGGCGTGACGCGCATCTGCTCGCACGCGCAGTCGCTGGCGCAATGCCAGCACTGGCTTACGGCTCACTTCCCGAATATCGAGCGTCAGGCGGTGTCGAGCAATGCCGAAGCCGCACGCATGGCGGCGGCCGATCCGGCCATTGCGGCCATTGCCGGAGAGGCGGCGGCGACCCAGTACGGGCTGCAAGTTGCGTTTGCGCACGTGCAGGACGATCCGCACAATCGCACCCGTTTCGTCGTGGTCGGCACGCAAGACCCGGCACCGAGCGGTCGCGATCAGACGTCGTTGATTCTGTCCGTGCCGAATCGCGCAGGCGCTGTGGTCGCATTGCTCGAACCGCTCGCCAACAACGGTGTGTCGATGACGCGCTTCGAGTCGCGTCCGGCCAAGAGCGGCGCCTGGGAGTACTATTTCTACGTCGACTTCGAAGGGCATCGCGACGACCCGAACGTCGCCAAGGCGCTCGAAGCGCTTCGTCAGAATGCCGCTTACTGCAAGGTGCTCGGGTCCTACCCGCGCTCCGCATGACGCGCGGCGGGCGGGACACCATGCGTGTGAACAAACTCGTTATCTGTGGCGTCGGTCTGATCGGCGGATCGCTCGCGCGTGCGCTTAAAGCGGCCGGCGCGGTGAAGGAAGTCGTGGGAGTGGGGCGCACACAGACGTCGCTTGCGCGCGCTTGCGAATTGGGTGTGATCGACAGGGCTGCGGTGTCGATGGCGGACGCCGTTGCCGGCGCGGACATCGTGCTGCTCGCTGCGCCAGTGGCGCAAACGCCCGCGCTGCTCGCCGCGATCCGCCCACACCTGGGCGGCACGACGATCGTGACCGATGCAGGCAGCACGAAGTCGGACGCCGTTGCTGCCGCTCGCGCCGCGCTCGGTGACGAGGCGTGGCGTTTTGTTCCTGGACACCCGATCGCCGGTGCGGAGTTGTCGGGCGTCGATGCAGCCAAGGCCGATCTTTATCGTGATCGCCGAGTCGTCCTGTGCCCCCAACCCGGCAATCGCGGCGACGATGTTGCGCGCGTGCGGGCGATGTGGGAAGCGGCCGGTGCGCGGGTCTCCGAGATGACGCCGACGCAGCATGATCACGTGTTCGCGTCCGTGAGCCACTTGCCTCACGTGTTGTCGTACGCCTTGATTGCGCAGATTCTGGATGCGCCGGACGCCGCGTTGAAGTTCGGTTTTGCCGGGGGAGGGTTTCGCGATTTCACGCGAATCGCGGCCTCCAATCCCGAAATGTGGCGCGACATCTGCGTGGCAAATCGAGACGCCTTGCTCGCCGAACTCGATGGCTACCTCGCCACGCTCGGTTCGCTGCGTCAATTGATCGATGCCGGGGACGGCGCCGGTCTCGAGGCCGTATTCGCTCGCACCAGTCAGGCGCGAACGGACTGGGCCAAGCAACAGGAAAAGTAATGGAAACGCTCGATCTTGGCCCGTATGGCCATGCCGAAGGCACGCTTCGACTGCCCGGCTCGAAAAGCATCTCGAACCGTGTGCTGTTGCTCGCGGCGCTTTCGCGCGGCACGACGCGCGTGCGCGAATTGCTGGCGTCGGACGACACGCAGGTCATGCTGGACGCGCTGGCCGTGCTCGGCGTCAAATGCACGCAGGTCGGCGACTCGCGTGATTTCATCGTGGAAGGTTGTGGCGGGGTATTTCCCGTGAAGGCGGCGAAGCTTTTCATGGGGAACGCGGGTACCGCGATCCGCCCGTTGACGGCGGCGCTATCGCTGAGCCATGGTGACTATGAGGTCTCGGGCGTGGCGCGTATGCATGAGCGTCCGATCGGTGATCTGGTCGACGGCCTGCGTCAACTCGGCGCACAAATCGACTACCTCGGCAACGCCGGCTATCCCCCGCTTCACATCAAGCCGGCAAACGTAGCGGCGCCAGCGACCCCGATTCGCGTGCGCGGCGACGTGTCGAGTCAGTTTCTGACCGCGCTGCTGCTCACGCTGCCGCTATTGCCGTCAGAGACGGGGGAGATCGTCGTTGAGGTCGAAGGCGAACTGATTTCGAAGCCGTATATCGACATTACCCTGCGATTGCTGCGTCGCTTCGGTATCGATGTCCGACAGGATGGATGGTCGCGATTCACGCTGCCCGCCGCCGGCGCCGACGGCGCAAAGTACCGCAGTCCGGGAGAGATTCGCGTCGAAGGCGATGCATCGTCAGCGTCGTACTTTCTTGCGGCCGGCGCCATCGGTGGTGGTCCGATGCGAGTCGAGGGCGTGGGCCGCGACAGCATTCAGGGCGACGTGCGTTTCGTCGATGCGCTCGCAGCGATGGGCGCGCGCGTGACCCTGCACGACGATGCCATCGAAGTGAACGGGATCGACACACCGACCGGCAAACTGCGTGCACTGGACATGGACTTCAACCACATTCCGGACGCCGCGATGACGATTGCCGTCGCAGCGCTCTTTGCCGATGGCACGACGACGCTTCGCAATGTGGCGAGTTGGCGTGTGAAGGAAACCGACCGGCTCGCCGCGATGGCGATCGAACTGCGCAAGGTCGGTGCGACCGTGGAGGAGGGCGAGGACTATCTTCGCGTGACGCCGCCCGCAGCGCTGACGCCGAACGCGTCCATCGACACCTACGACGATCACCGCATGGCCATGTGTTTCTCGCTCGTGAGTCTGGGGGGCGTGCCGGTGACGATCAACGATCCGAAATGTGTTGCGAAAACATTTCCGTCCTACTTCGCGGAGTTTGCCCGCGTGGCATCGTAAATCGCGCTCGCGGCGCCCTGTCAGCCTTGCCCCGTCATCATCTGCCAGAGCAGTACGCCGTTAAGGGCAACGATGGCGAGTGCAATGAGCCAGGCAGCGGCGAGCAACGCGCCGCGCACGCGCCATTGCCCCATGAGCGTCGCGTCGCCTGCAAAACGAACCAGCGGAATGACGGCAAACGGCAACTGCAGGCTCAGGACAACCTGACTGAGGATGAGCAGGTTCGTCGTTTGCGCCTCGCCGCCATGACCGACGATCAGCAGGGCGGGAATCAGTGCGAGCCCGCGTGTGATGAGGGCGCGCTTCCATGGCTTCATGCGCAGATTGAGGAAACCCTCCATCGTGACCTGACCGGCGAGCGTGGCTGTGACAGTCGAGTTCAGGCCGCAGGCGAGCAGGGCGAGCGCGAACATCATGCCCGCCCACTGGTTGCCGAGCAGGGGCGCGAGTAGCTTGTGCGCGTCGCCCAGCGATTCCACCGACGTGTTTCCGCTGGCATGGAATACGGCGGCCGCGAGGATCAACAGGGCCGCATTGACCAGAAACGCAAAACCGAGCGAGAGCGTGGTGTCCCACTGCGTTGTCCGCAGTGCGCGCTTCATCGCTGCTGGCGTGCGCTCCGGCATGGCCTCGCCACGCATCCGAAGCAGCGCCGAATGCAGATACAGGTTGTGGGGCATGACGGTCGCGCCGAGAATGCCCACCGCGAGCCATAGCATGCCGGCTTGCGCGACGATTTCGCTGCGCGGACGCAGCCCCGAGGCGGCGGCGCCCCAGTCAGGATTGGCGAGGGCGAGTTGCGCCGCGAAACATCCGGCGGTGAGCAGAATCAATGCAGCGACAGCGCCTTCGAGTCGGCGCTGGCCGAAGCCTTGCAGTCCCAGCATGGCGAATGCAAGCGCGCCCGCGAGGACGACGCCGACCGGCAACGAGAGGCCGAAAAGCAGTTGCAGTGCGACCGCGCTGCCGATGATCTCGGCGAGGTCGCAGGCGATGATGGCGATCTCGCAAAGGCCCCATAACGCCAATGAAGTGCGACGGCTATACTGGGTACGTGAGAGTTGTGCGAGATCGCGACGGGTCACCAGGCCGACGCGAGCGGCCAACCATTGCAGCAATAGCGCCATGACGCTCGAGAGCAGCACCACGCTCAGCAGCGTGTAACCGTAGCGGGCCCCGCCGGCAATGGCCGTGGCCCAGTTTCCCGGATCCATATAGCCCACGGCGATGAGGGTGCCGACCCCGGCAAATCCCATCCAGCGATGTGCCCGGCGCGGCGACCGGTCTTGCGGGACGAGGGGCGGCACCCGTTCGGGACCGACTAAGGGATAATCGCGGGTTTGCATGGCAGTTACATTTTCAGGTGACGCGAGTGGCGTCTACATCTAAATGATAATCATTATTATTTGGATGGGAAGATTTATTTTCTAATGTGTTGGATAGACAGAGACGAAGGAATGCCTGATTTGACGGTGGTGGACGACTCGATTCCGGTCATTACGGTGGACGGCCCGACAGCATCCGGCAAGGGCACGGTGGCGCACCGTGTGGCCGATGAACTGGGTTTCCATTACCTCGACAGTGGCGCGCTTTACCGGTTGACCGCGCTGGCCAGCGCTCGCCACGGCATCGATCCGGACGACGTCGGCGCGCTGTCGGTGCTCGCCGAGACGTTGGACGTACGCTTCCGCGAACAGCGTGTCTGGCTGGCGGGCGAGGACGTGACGGACGCCATCCGTGCCGAAGCCATCGGCAACCGGGCCTCCGCGATTGCGGTGCACAAGGCGGTCCGGCAGGCGCTCGTGGCGCTTCAGCGAAGCTTCAAGACTGCGCCGGGCCTCGTCGCAGACGGTCGGGACATGGGGACTGTGATCTTTCCAGAAGCCGATCTGAAGGTGTTTTTGACCGCAACGCCACAGGCGCGTGCCGAGAGGCGATATAAGCAATTGATAGAAAAAGGATTTTCTGCTAACATAGACAGTCTCATGCTGGATCTTGAGGCGCGCGATGCACGGGATCGTACCCGGGCCGAGGCGCCGCTAAGGCCGGCAGAGGGTGCGCGGGTACTCGACACATCGGGGCTGAACGTCGATCAGGCGGTGGCTCAGGTGCTCGAATGGTTCGCGCAAGTGCAGTACCCGCAAGGCGCCTGACCGGATGTTTCATGCAGTCATTCGGCAAGGCTTTGTTTAACCTTTAACCCAACCGTTGCACGTTGTCGTCAGCCTCCCTCGGGCAGATGAGCGTCAGCGGCGTAATCCACTTTTATGTCCGACCTGCAAACCTCGACCAACGAATCTTTCGCGGCGCTTTTCGAAGAGTCGCTTTCCCGTCAAGACATGCGTGCTGGTGAAGTCATCAGCGCTGAAGTCGTTCGGGTTGACCACAACTTCGTGGTCGTCAACGCCGGCCTCAAGTCCGAAGCGTACATCCCCATCGAAGAATTCCTGAATGATCAGGGCGAGGTCGAAGTTCAGGCCGGCGATTTCGTTTCCGTGGCGATCGACGCCCTGGAAAACGGCTACGGCGACACCGTGCTGTCGCGCGACAAGGCCAAGCGTCTGGCCTCGTGGCTGCAACTGGAAAAGGCCCTCGAATCGGGCGACCTCGTGACCGGTACGATTACCGGCAAGGTCAAGGGCGGCCTGACCGTGATGGTCAACGGCATCCGTGCATTCCTGCCGGGTTCGCTGGTGGATACGCGTCCGGTCAAGGACACGACCCCGTACGAAGGCAAGACCCTCGAATTCAAGGTTATCAAGCTCGATCGCAAGCGCAACAACGTTGTGCTGTCGCGTCGTGCGGTGATCGAAGCCACCCAGGGTGAAGAGCGCGCCAAGCTGCTCGAAACGCTCAAGGAAGGCGCGATCGTCAAGGGCGTGGTCAAGAACATCACCGACTACGGCGCGTTCGTCGACCTCGGCGGCATCGATGGCCTGCTGCACATCACCGACATCGCATGGCGTCGCGTGCGTCACCCGAGCGAAGTTCTCTCGGTTGGCCAGGAAGTCACCGCCAAGATCCTCAAGTTCGATCAAGAGAAGGGCCGTGTCTCGCTGGGCGTCAAGCAACTCGGCGAAGATCCGTGGGAAGGCATTGCTCGCCGTTACCCCCAAGGCACCCGCCTGTTCGGCAAGGTCACCAACATCACCGACTACGGCGCGTTCGTCGAAGTGGAATCGGGCATCGAAGGTCTGGTTCACGTGTCGGAAATGGATTGGACCAACAAGAACGTTGCGCCGACCAAGGTTGTCCAGCTGGGCGACGAAGTCGAAGTCATGGTGCTCGAGATCGACGAAGACCGTCGTCGTATCAGCCTCGGCATGAAGCAGTGCAAGCCGAACCCGTGGGATGACTTCTCGCGCAACTTCAAGAAGGGCGACAAGATCAAGGGCGCCATCAAGTCGATCACCGACTTTGGCGTGTTCATCG
Source organism: Pandoraea vervacti (assembly GCF_000934605.2). Lineage (NCBI taxonomy): Bacteria > Pseudomonadati > Pseudomonadota > Betaproteobacteria > Burkholderiales > Burkholderiaceae > Pandoraea > Pandoraea vervacti. The sequence goes on from NZ_CP010897.2 coordinate 1,391,220, forward strand.
GTCTGCCTGGCGGCATCGACGGCCTGGTTCACCTCTCGGACCTGTCGTGGAGCGAAGCCGGCGAAGAAGCTGTTCGCAAGTACAAGAAGGGCGACGAAGTCGAAGCCGTGGTTCTGGGCATCGACGTCGAGAAGGAACGCATCTCGCTGGGTATCAAGCAGCTCGAAGGCGACCCGTTCAACACCTTCGTGGCGATCCACGACAAGGGCTCGATCGTTGACGGCACCATCAAGGCCGTTGACCCGAAGGGTGCTGTCGTCTCGCTGGGCGATGACGTCGAAGGCTACCTGCGCGCCTCGGAAATCTCGCACGACCGTGTGGAAGATGCCCGTAACGTGCTGAAGGAAGGCGAAGCCGTCAACGCAATGATCGTCAACATCGATCGCAAGTCGCGCAACATCAACCTGTCGATCAAGGCCAAGGATTCGGCCGAACAACAGGAAGCGATGAGCAAGATGTCGTCGGATAGCTCGGCAGCGAGCGGCACCACGAACCTCGGTGCCCTGCTCAAGGCCAAGCTGGACAGCCAGAATCAGTAAGGTCCAAGGCCTATGACCAAGTCTGAATTGGTCAACCAGTTGGCGGCGCGGTTTCCCCAGTTGGTGCTCAAGGATGCCGATTTCGCGGTGAAGACGATTCTCGACGCGATGGCTGACGCGCTTGCGCGCGGTCATCGAATCGAAATCCGCGGTTTCGGCAGCTTCGGGCTCAACCGTCGGCCTCCGCGCGTCGGCCGCAATCCGAAGTCGGGCGAGAAAGTGATGGTGCCGGAGAAATTCGTGCCGCACTTCAAGCCCGGCAAGGAATTGCGAGAGCGGGTTGATCACAAGGCGTCGGACCAATAAGGCCCTTTGGGATCTACTACGCAAGAAAAGCGCCTTCGGGCGCTTTTTTTGTCTCTGGCGATCGGCGGTGAATCGCGCGTGCGGGGGATCGCCGTAAATGTGAAGCCCTTTGCAGTAACGACGCCTCGCGAAGTACATCCGGTACAATACGCCCACGTGCCGCCCCAGTGCGTTGGGCGCTTCGATGCCCTGTGCGGGCGGCCCAAGTTGCAAAACATACGGCAATCCTGCCGCAGGAGCCTTTCGGCATGAAGCTGATTGTTTGGATCGTTCGTCTGATCGTGTTCGTGGTGTTGCTGTGCCTTGCGCTCGCCAACACTGGCGAGGTCACGTTGAACCTGTTCCTGGGTCATACGTGGACGGCGCCGCTCATCATGATTGGCCTGGCGTTTTTTGTGGTCGGCGGCATCATCGGCGTACTTGCCACCTTACCCAGCCTGATGCGGCAACGCCTGGAACTGCGTCGTACGCGCCGCGACCTTGCGCGCGCCCAGCGCGACCCCGAGGCGAGCGATCAGCCGCCGATGCTGCCGCCGGTCTGACGCGGCGCGGCGCGCGACACTCGCCATCTTCATCGACTGTTTCAACGACAACACGCATTCATGGAATTCGAGGTCTGGTGGCTTCTTGCCATCCCCGTGATCTTCGGCTGTGGCTGGGTGGCTGCGCGACTGGACTTGCGCAGCCTGCTCTCGGAGAGCCGCAATCTGCCGGCATCCTATTTCCGCGGTCTGAATTTCCTGCTCAACGAGCAGCCGGACAAGGCAATCGATGCCTTTATCGAGGTCGCGAAACTCGACCCCGAGACGACCGAGCTGCACTTCGCGCTTGGCAGCCTGTTTCGCCGTCGCGGCGAGACGGAGCGCGCCATTCGCGTGCACCAGAATCTGCTCTCGCGCGACGATCTCCCGCAAGCCGACCAGGAGCATGCGCTCTATGAACTCGGCCACGACTTCCTGAAGGCCGGGTTGCTCGATCGTGCAGAAGACGCCTTTGGCCGGTTGCATACCGGCGCGTATGCCAAGGCGGCCCAGCACGCGAAACTCACCATCTACCAGATCGAGAAGGAATGGCGCAAGGCGCTCGCGGAAGCCGAAATGCTCAGCGATCTCGACCCTGCCGTGTCGTATCGCAAGGAGATTGCGCAGTTCCATTGCGAACTGGCGCAGGAAGCGCTGCAACGCAAGGACGTCGAAGCGGTCGGGCGCGAGCTGGACGCCGCACTCGCCGTCAATCCGGCGAATGTACGAGCGCCGCTTCTGCGTGGCGATATGCTCCTCGCAGCGGGGGACGCCGAAGGGGCACTGCGTGTGCTGCGCACGATCGAAGCGCAGAATCCGATGTATCTCGGCCTGGCCGCCAAACGCGTGATGAAAGCGTACGAAGCGCTGGGACGGGCGCCGGAAGGACTGGCGATGTTGCGCGACGCACTGCGCAAGAATCCGTCGGACGATCTGCTTGAGATCGTCTACGAGAAGACGTTGTCGCTCGAAGGGCCGGAGGCCGCGCTCCAGTTGATGCGCGAACAGATGCATCGCGCGCCGAGCGCACCGGGCATGGCGCGCTTGCTTGAAGCGAATGCGGTGACCGCGCACGGCGATATGCAGTCCGATCTGCAACTCATGGGCAAGCTGATTACGCAGCGGACCAAATCGTTGCCGCGCTACGTTTGCGACCAGTGTGGGTTCCGCGCCCGGCTTTTCTATTGGCAGTGCCCCGGCTGTAATGGCTGGGAGACGTACACGCCGCGCCGTGCCGACGTGCCGGCAGCATCATAAGTTTCATAACATCGCAAAATCATGAAGATCACCATCATCGGTTCCGGCTACGTCGGCCTTGTCACGGGCGCCTGTCTCGCAGACGTCGGCAACGACGTATTCTGCCTCGACGTCGATCCGCGCAAGATCGAGATCCTGAACAACGGCGGCGTGCCGATCCACGAACCGGGTCTGCAGGAAGTCATCGCACGTAATCGCGAAGCCGGCCGGCTGCAATTCTCGACGGACGTCGAGGCCTCGGTCGCGCACGGCGACGTGCAATTCATCGCCGTGGGCACGCCTCCCGACGAAGACGGCTCGGCAGACCTGCAATACGTGGTCGCCGCCGCTCGCAACATTGGCCGCTACGCCAAGAGCTTCAAGGTCATCGTCGACAAGTCGACGGTCCCCGTCGGCACGGCCGACAAGGTGCGCGCAGCGGTGGCCGAGGAACTCGCCAAGCGCGGCGAAGACGTGAAGTTCTCCGTGGTCTCGAACCCCGAATTCCTGAAGGAAGGCGCGGCGGTGGACGACTTCATGCGCCCGGACCGTATCGTGATCGGTGTGGACGACGATGCCGACGGCCAGCAGGCGCGCGCCATGATGAAGCGTCTGTACTCGCCGTTCAACCGCAATCACGAGCGCACGCTGTACATGGATGTTCGCTCGGCGGAATTCACGAAGTACGCCGCCAATGCCATGCTGGCCACGCGCATTTCGTTCATGAACGAACTCGCCAACCTTGCCGACCGCGTGGGCGTCGATATCGAAGACGTACGTCAGGGCATCGGCTCGGATCCGCGTATCGGTTACCACTTCCTCTACGCCGGTTGCGGATATGGTGGCTCCTGCTTCCCGAAGGACGTGCAGGCGCTCGTGCGCACCGCCGAAGACTACGGTTTGCCGCTGCGAATTCTCAACGCCGTGGAAGCCGTCAACGAGACGCAAAAGACCGTGTTGATCGACAAGATCGTCGCGCGTCTGGGCGATGATCTCAAGGACAAGACGTTTGCGTTGTGGGGGCTGGCGTTCAAGCCGAATACCGACGACATGCGCGAAGCGCCGAGCCGCCGCGTGATCGCGGAGCTGGTGCGTCGCGGTGCGCGCGTGCGTGCATACGATCCCGTGGCCCTCGAAGAGGCGCGTCGTGTTGTGGCGCTGGACTTCGCCGACGATGCGCAGGCGCACAGCCGCGTCGAATTCTGTGCAACGCAGAACGACACGCTGAGCGGCGCAGACGCTCTGGTCATCGTCACCGAATGGAAGGCTTTCCGCAGCCCCGACTTCGCCAAGGTGAAGTCCGCGTTGTCGCTGCCGTTGATTTTCGACGGCCGTAACCTGTACGAGCCGGAAGCCATGCAGGAACTGGGCATCGAGTATCACGCCATCGGCCGCGGGCTGAGCGAGTCCGCTTGAATTTCGGGGAACGACGCATGACTTCGACGGCAACTTCGCTCACCCGCACGGTTCAGGCGCCTGGCGTGCCCAAGGTGGCCCGTGAGGCATTCAGCCACGCACGCGTGCTGATCGTTGGCGACGTGATGCTCGACCGCTACTGGTTTGGCGACGTCAATCGCATTTCGCCGGAAGCGCCCGTGCCGGTCGTTCACGTCAAGCGCAATGAGGAACGTCTCGGCGGCGCAGCGAACGTGGCGCTCAACGCGACGTCACTCGGCGCACAGGCCGGTCTGCTTTGCGTGCTCGGCGAGGACGAACCGGCCGAGCGCGTGGTCGACATGCTCGATGCGAGCGGCGTGACGGCGTTCGTGACGCGCGATGCCGATCTGGCTACCACCATCAAGCTGCGCATCGTGTCGCGTCAGCAACAATTGCTGCGCATCGACTTCGAAAATCAGCCGGCGCGCGAAGTGCTGCTCGCTGTGCTCGATCAGTATCGTCAATTGCTCCCGAGCTATGACGTCGTGCTGCTCTCGGACTACGCCAAGGGCGGTCTGACGCATGTGCAGCCCATGATCGAGGCGGCGCGCGCGGCGGGCAAGCCCGTGCTGGTGGATCCGAAGGGCAGCGATTACGAGCGTTACCGTGGGGCGACCATCCTCACGCCGAATCGCGCCGAGTTGCAGCAGGTCGTGGGCGTATGGCGCTCGGAGGATGACCTGACTTCGCGCGCGCAGAATCTGCGCGAGTCGCTGGGACTCGAAGCGCTGCTGCTCACGCGTTCCGAAGAGGGCATGACGCTGTTCACGGAGGGCGGCGCACTGCACGTGCCTGCGCAGGCGCGCGAGGTGTATGACGTCTCCGGCGCGGGCGACACCGTGATCGCTACGCTGGCCGCGTCGCTATCGGCCGGTCTGCCGTTGCCGCAGGCGGTCGTGCTCGCCAACCGCGCGGGCAGTATCGTCGTGGGCAAACTGGGCACCGCGACCGTCGACTACAACGAACTCTTTTCCGACCTGACATGACCATCATCGTGACGGGCGCTGCGGGCTTCATCGGCGCCAACATCGTCAAAGCCCTCAATGAGCGCGGAGAGACCGACATCGTCGCGGTCGATAACCTCACGCGCGCCGACAAATTCCGCAATCTCGTCGATTGCGAGATCAGCGATTACCTCGACAAGACCGACTTCGTGGCGCGTTTCCAGCGTCGGGAATTCGGTCGCGTGCGCGCGATTTTCCATGAGGGCGCCTGCTCCGACACGATGGAGACGGACGGCCGCTACATGATGGAGAACAACTTCCGCTACACGCGCGCGTTGTTCGAGTCGTGCCAGTCGCAGACCGTGCCGTTCCTCTATGCGTCGTCGGCGGCGACCTATGGCGCGTCGGAGACGTTCGTGGAGACGCGTGAGTACGAGAAGCCGCTGAATGTCTATGGCTACTCGAAGTTTCTGTTCGACCAGATCGTTCGACGCGCGATGCGCGATGCCGGCGGCAAGTTGCCGAGTCAGGTCGCGGGCTTCCGTTACTTCAACGTCTACGGGCCGCGCGAGGCGCACAAGGGCCGTATGGCGTCGGTGGCGTTCCATAACTTCAACGAATTCCGCGCCAATGGCCGTGTGAAGCTCTTCGGCGAGTACAACGGCTACGCCGCCGGTACGCAAAGCCGTGACTTCGTGTCGGTCGAGGATGTCGTGAAGGTTAACCTGCATTTCTTCGATCATCCGGAGCGCAGCGGCATCTTCAACCTCGGCACGGGGCGCGCGCAGCCGTTCAACGATATTGCCGTCGCCGTGATCAATACGTTGCGCGAAGAGGCTGGCGAAGCGCCGCTCTCGCTCGACGAAATGGTGAAGCAGGGCATCGTCGAGTACATTCCGTTCCCGGACGCGCTTCGCGGCAAGTATCAGTGCTTCACGCAGGCGAGCATTGAACACCTGCGTACCGCCGGTGGGTATCCGCAACCCTTCTTCACGGTGGGCGAAGGCGTTTCGCGTTACGTGCGGTGGCTGCTCGCGCAGTAGGTTCGCACGGCATCGATACCTGACGACACGGGGAGCCAGACGGCTCCCCGCGTTGTTTTCTGGGCACGGGGCAAGGGGACGGGGTATGCGCAGGGCGCAGGACAGCCGGGGCAAGACGCCGCACGATAAGGACGGCGGTATGTCATCCTGGGGCAGACTGAGGCGTTAACGGTGTATCGGGGATATCCGATGGCGCTATCGAAGCTGTCGACGGTATCGAAGGTATCAGGGTATCGGCCCGAGTGACCTTTCAAGGAACAGATCATGCTTCGCAAACTCTTGCTGGCGGTTGTTACCTTTTTTGCCCTGTGCGGTCTGGCCATGGCCGCTGTAGACATCAATACCGCCGATCAGGCGCAGCTCGAGACGCTCAAGGGCATCGGGCCGGTCAAATCCAAGGCCATCATCGACGAGCGGAATGCCCACGGGCCGTACAAGGACGCCGACGATGTCGCCAAGCGCGTCAAGGGGCTCGGCGCCAAGTCCGTGTCGTCTCTGCAAGCCGAAGGGATGACCATCGGCGGGAAGGGCGGTGCCGCGGCACCGGCAACGCCCGCAGCTTCCACGAGGACGCCAGCGGCGAGCCCCGCACCGACACCGGCACCGGTTCCGGAAAAGCCGACGCCTTCCGTGGCTCAAACGCCAGCAGCACCGGCTTCGCCGACCAAGCCGGCCAAGCCAACCAATGCTGCAAATTCCGCCAACCCGGCAAAAGCCGCACCGACCGCACCTGCCGCAACCCCCGCAACACCCGCAACACCCGTGACATCGGCGCCCGCGCCGGCCACGGCCACGCAAACGACGCCGACCCCCACGCCGTCTGCGGCACCGACGCCGACCCCTGCCTCGGCCGGGCCGACCGCTATTCCGGCGAAACCGGCTGCGACGCCCTTACCGGCAGCCCCAGCGGCGGGCGCGGCTGACGCCAAGGCGTCCAAGTCCCGGAAGTCGAAGGACACCAAGGCGAGCGACGCTCCCAAGAGCGGCGCACCGGTCGCGGCGGCCCCTGCGACGGCATCCGCACCGGCTGCGCCCGCCGATGCCGCCTCGTCGAAGTCATCCAAATCGAAGAAGGCCAAGGCGCCGGCAGCGGCAAGCGCGCCGAAGCTCTGACGCCCCACAAGCGGCAAATCGCCGGGCGTGCGCCGATGCGTCGCCCGGCCCGCAGACCGCAGCCTGAGCGCGCGGATGGCCGGTGGATTAGAATGTTTCGATTCCCGACCGAAAAAGCTTAGCGCAATGGCCTATAAGACTATCGAAGACACCATCGGCAACACGCCGCTGGTGCAATTGGTGCGTTTGCCCGACGACGAAATTCGCCGCCGCAACAACGTGATTCTCGGCAAGCTCGAGGGCAACAATCCGGCGGGGTCGGTAAAGGATCGTCCGGCGCTGTCGATGATCAAGCACGCGGAGTTGCGCGGACGCATCAAGCCGGGCGACACGCTGATCGAGGCGACCTCCGGCAATACCGGCATTGCGCTGGCGATGGCAGCGGCCATTCGTGGCTACAAGATGGTCCTCATCATGCCGGAAGACCTCTCCATCGAGCGTCGTCAGAGCATGGGCGCATACGGCGCGCAGATCATCCTCACGCCGGTCAAGGGCGGCATGGAATATGCCCGTGACCTCGCCGAGCAGATGCAACGTGATGGACGCGGCATCATCCTCGATCAATTCGCCAACCCGGATAACCCGCTCGCGCATTACGAGAGCACCGGTCCGGAGATCTGGCGCGACACCGAAGGCCGTGTCACCCACTTCGTCTCGGCCATGGGCACCACGGGCACGATCATGGGGGTGTCGCAGTACCTGAAGGAACAGAGCGAGGCGGTCCAGATCATTGGCGCGGAGCCGGCGGAAGGCTCGCGCATTCCCGGCATTCGCAAGTGGCCGGAAGCCTATCTGCCGAAGATCTTCGACCGGGCGCGTGTCGATCGCACCGTCTCGGTGACTCAGGCCGACGCGGAAATCATGGCCCGCCGACTCGCCGCGGAAGAAGGCATTTTCTGCGGCATCTCGGCCGCCGGCGCATGCCAGATTGCGCTGAATCTGGCGCACGAAGTCGAGAACGCAACCATCGTGTTCGTCGTTTGCGATCGTGGCGACAGGTATCTGTCGACGGGCGTATTTCCGGCGTAATCGCGAGCGCTGCAACGCCAACGAAAACGGGACCCTGAGGTCCCGTTTTTCATGATGACAGCGAGGATCGCGGGCACGCCGGGCCCATCGGTCCCCCGGCGTCAGGGCGCCCTTGCAGCCTTGATCGCGTCGGCCAGATCGTACACCGACATCGCGTAGAAGAAACTGCGGTTGTAACGCGTGAGCACATAGAAGTTCGTGAGGCCCATGCGGTACTGCGTGGCTTGTCCCGGCGTCGGCAGATCGACGATCAGCACCGGGGTGTCGAGCGCCGAGCCGACATCGAGCCTCGGCTCGTTCATCAGCATGCCTGCCTTGATGAAGTCGCTGAGTTTCCAGTGCGGTTCGGGTTGCCCGTCGGCCCCGGCTTCCGCCAGCCCCTGACTGCCGCGATCATTGGCGATATTCCAGACCACGGGCTGACCCGGTTGCCATCCGTGCTGCTTGAGAAAGTTGGCAACGCTGCCGATCGCATCGGCCACATCGCTCGTCAGGTTGATCTTCCCGTCACCGCTGTAATCGACCGCATAATTGCGAATCGAGGACGGCATGAACTGCGGAATGCCGATGGCCCCGGCGTAGGAGCCATAGATGCTGAACGGATCGACGCCGCGCTCACGCGCATAAAGCAGCAGGTTCTCCAATTCCTTGCGGAACAGCGCCATGCGCTCCGAGCGGTTGCGGGCGGGCGGGTAATCGAACGCGAGGGTGGTGAGCGCATCGATCGTGCGGAAGTTGCCCATGTTGCGCCCGTAGATCGTCTCGACACCGATGATGGCGACGATGATCTCCTCCGGCACGCCATATTCCCTGGCGGCGCGCGCGAGCGCTGCGGCATTCTGATTCCAGAAACGCACGCCGCCGTTGATGCGCGTGTTGTCGAGGAACCGCTTTTCGTAGTTCGTCCAGTTCTTCTGGCCCGGGGTGGCGGGCGGCGCCGCGAGTCGCGCTGCCGTTTGCGAGAACACGACGCGCGAGAACACCTTCTGCAACTCGCTGCGGTTAAAGCCGTCGCGTGCCACGATGTCATTGATGAACGCGTCGACTTCCGGATTCGCCGCATAGCGTTGCGGTATCACTTCCTCTTCGAACTCGGTCTGCGCGGCTTGCCGGGCGCCCGTCTGGGCGTGCGCGCCCACGCTCGTCACGGCGAGCGCACCGATGCACAGCGCAATGCCGAATGCGCCGATGGCGCGAAGCGGATTCAGGTGCGGCGATCGACGACCGGTCGTGAGGGGGCGCCCGATCGATGACGTGGCGCGGGCACTGTGCGCGGCCATCGTGGGATGGCGGCCATGGTCCGGTCGATGAGTGGGGCGCGTTTGCGCCGGTGGGAAAGCGTCGGACATCCGTACCGGTGAAGTCATGCTGTCTGTCAGGCCTGTATGAAGTCGAATGTGGCGCAGTCCATTCGGGAACCACCACCACGTTAGTCGCGTTGAAACGCTCGTCGACCTGGGTCGATGCACATCTGCCGCGCGTGACGATCCAACATGTCACTCGACGTGCGCTATTACCTAGAGCGTCAACCATTCATGCCAGTTCCGGCCGTCCCGAATTTCGGGAGATTGGCCCTTACCGGCGGACACGGGTCTGCTGGGAGACTGCCTGGCAGTATAACCGAGTGCACCTGTGATACCTTAAGGCCTGTGCACTGTCCGTGACAGCGCTCATGGGGGATGCCGGCCATCGGCACGCATTTGCGAGTGATGTGAACGTATGCGAAGTCATGTCGCCGCGATGCGAGTCAGGCTCCGCATCCGGCCGCTACCGGACGTGGAGACCACGGCGCGGCGGGCATTCCCCGCCCGTCTCAATATAACGATTCGAAGCGATAGGCGACACAACGAATGGCTACCGGGTTCTATACACATCCCGATTGCGTCCGTCATGAGATGGGCGAGTGGCATCCGGAATGCCCCGAGCGGCTGCGAGCCATCGAGGACCAACTGATCGCGGGCCGCATCGACGGTCTTCTCGAGCGCCGCGAAGCGCCAGCCGCCGACGAGGCCAGCCTGCGGCTCGTGCATTCGCAGGACCACATCGACTTCGTTCGCGACAATATTCCCGAGTCCGGCTATTTCCCGATCGATCCCGATACGCTGCTCAATCCGTACTCCTGGCGTGCCGCCACGCGAGCCGCCGGCGCTGCCGTTGCCGCGACGGACGCCGTGATCGGTGGCGAACTCGAGAACGCGTTTTGCAGCGTGCGCCCGCCGGGGCACCACGCCACGCCCACGCGTGCGATGGGCTTCTGTCTGTTCAACAGCGTGGCGATTGCGGCCGCGCACGCGCTCGAAGTCCACGGGCTCTCGCGCGTCGCCATCGTCGACTTCGACGTGCATCACGGCAACGGCACGGAAGCGGCCTTCGGCAACGACGAGCGCGTGCTCATGTGCGGCATCTTCCAGCATCCGTTTTATCCGTTTTCCGGGGCGAACGATCCGGCCCCGAACATGCTCAACATTCCGCTCGAAGCGCGCACGTCCGGCATGGCGGCGCGTGAGGCGATCGAGTACGGCTGGCTGGGACGCCTGAATGCCTTCCGTCCCGAGATGATCTTTTTCTCGGCAGGTTTCGATGCGCATCGCGAAGACGATCTCGGTGGGCTCGGACTCACGGAAGCGGACTTCGCCTGGATCACCAAGGAAGTGAAGGCCATTGCGGACCGTCACGCCAAGGGGCGCATCGTGAGTTGCCTCGAAGGCGGCTACAACCTCTCGGCGCTAGGACGCAGTGTCGTGGCGCATCTGAAGGTGCTCGCCGACGTTTGACGTCTCGTGTGAGGCCGCGGTGACACCTCGTGCCCGACAGTACTCGACGGTACGGCATTGAGTGATGAGCTAGGGACGGGCGGATCGCCAATCAGAAATGCCGCGCGCCGAAGACCGCTGCGGCACAGGAGACATCATGACGTCATCGGAAGCGACGGCGGCCGTCGAGCCGCTGGTTCTCGTCTCGCGCGGCGAAGGTGAATTGACGGGTGTGCTCACCCTCACGCTCAATCGTCCGCGTCAATTCAACGCCCTCTCCGAAGCGATGCTGGGTGCGCTGCAAGACGCACTCGATGTCGTCTCGCATGACGACAGCGCCCGTGTCGTGGTGCTTGCAGGCGCAGGGCCGGCGTTTTGTGCCGGACACGATCTCAAGGAGATGCGCGCCGAGCCGTCGCTCGACTACTACCGTACGTTGTTCAACCAATGCACGCGCGTGATGCTGACGATGCAGCGCATGCCGCAACCGGTCATCGCGCGAGTGCATGGGATCGCCACCGCGGCGGGTTGCCAGTTGGTGGCAATGTGCGATCTCGCGGTCGCGGCGTCCACCGCGCGCTTTGCCGTCTCCGGCATCAACGTCGGTCTGTTCTGTGCGACGCCCGGCGTTGCGCTCTCGCGCAATCTCACCCGCAAGCAGGCCATGGAGATGCTGCTCACAGGGGAGTTCATCGATGCGGCAACCGCCCGCGAGCGCGGGCTCGTTAATCGCGTGGCGCCGATCGAGCGGGTCGACACGGAAGTGGCCGGACTGTGCCGCGCGATTCTCGCCAAGCCGGCGGCAGCGGTCGCCGCGGGCAAGGGGCTGTTCTACCGACAGGCCGAGACCGGGATCGAGGCGGCCTATCAGATGGCCGGACAGACGATGGCTTGCAACATGATGCAGGCGTGCGCGCTCGAAGGCGTGCAGGCGTTCATCGAAAAGCGCCCCCCGGACTGGGCAAACCCTGCCGGGTGAGGCATCGCGCCGCCGCGCCCGCCCACGTCGCCTACCACTGCTTTTCGAGCACCAGCGGTCCCGGCGTTGCCGTGCGGCTCACCGCATAGCCATTGCCGGTGAACCAGGCGCGCAATTCCTTGATCATGTCGGGATTGCCGCAGACCATGATGCGCGACGTCGCGGGATCGAGCGTCGCGCCCATCGCTTTTTCCAGCTCGCCCGACGACAGTAGCGACGTGATGCGTCCGTACAGTGCGCCCGGCGTTTGCTCGCGCGTCACGCTCACGGCGAAGCGAAGCTTGTGCACCAGCGCAGGATCGACGTCCGGATGCGAGAAGTGCCTGAGCGCTTCGTAATAGGCAAGGTCGCGTTCCCACCGCACGCTGTGCACGACGAAGATGCGCTCGAAGCGTTGCCACACGGCGGGGTCGCGCAAAATCGAAATGAATGGCGCGAGTCCGGTGCCGGTGGCCAGCAGCCACAGGTCCTCGCCGCCGGTGAAGCGATCGAGCGTGAGAAAGCCGTATGCGGTGTGATCGACGAAAAGCTCGTCGCCGACCTTGAGTGTGGCAAGTCGTGGCGTGAGTTGCCCCTCCGGGATCGTAATTACATAGAACTCCAACGTATCTTCTGCAGGCGAGTTGACGAAGGAGTACGCGCGCCAGATCAGTTCGCCGTCGTCGCCCGGCAAGCCGAGTCGCACGAACTGCCCGGCCGTGAATTGCAGGCCGGGCGGGCGAGTGGTCTTGATGCTGAAGATCGTTGGCGTCCAGAAATGCATGCCGGTAACGGTTTGCGGCGAGTACTTCGTCTGCGCTTGCATGCCGGGGGCTCCTCGCAATTCGACACGCTTTCAGTGTAACGCGCAGTGGGGCGTCGCGCCGCGAGACCCTGTTCGCGGGGCGGGTTCCGCGTGAAGGGCCTCGTTCAGGCGCTGTGATGGCTGCCGAATGCCGGTCGTGCCGAAGGCGCAAATCGGTGGGGCTCGAAGCCCGACGGCGCGGCGCCGGTCTGCGGCAAGTGCTGCTCCAGCCACTGTGTCAGTTCGTCGATGACCTTCTCGCGATCGAGATCGTTGAGCGTTTCGTGAAAATGACCCGGGTAGAGACGCAGGGTCTTGTCCTGCGAGCCGGCGTTGCCATGAAACTGTTCGCTTGCCCAGGGAGCGGTGAGTCGGTCGGCGGTGCCATGGAAGATGTAGAGCGGCAGGTGCAGGGCGTCGGCATTGGCATGGATGCGCGCCATGGCGTCGAGCAATTCCGCGGCCGTACGTGCCGGGGTGCCACGATAGGCGTTGAGCGGGTCGCGCCGGGCGGCGTCCACCACGGTCGTGTCGCGGGCAATGGCGGCGGGATCGATCTTGAAGACGGGGACTTTCGGCAACCAGCGCGACACCCAGCGTCCGGCCTTTTCCATCCACGGCGCCACGGGCTTGCCCGGGCCCAGCGCGGGGCTGCTGAGCATCAGTCCGCTAACGTTCGCCGGCGCGCGCGTGATCGTGTAAAGCGCGGCAATCGCGCCGCCCATGCTGTGGCCCAGAAGGAACAGGGGCGTCGGCCCGAACGCGGTGCGTACGTGGGTGAGAAAGATCTCGGTGTCGTTGAGGTACTCGTCGAAGCGATTGACGTAGACGCGTGCGCCGTCAGAGCGGCCATGTCCGCGCAGGTCGTAGCTCACGGTGGCGATGCCATATGCGGCGAAGTGCTCGGCCAGTGGCGCGTAACGCCCGCCATGCTCGCCCATGCCGTGCACGATGGCCACCACGGCTCGCAGTGGCACGCGCCCCGGCGGCGGCTGCCACGTGTGGACATGGAGGGCGAGACCGTCGCTGGCGCGTAGCTTCGATTCGGAATGCGTTGTCATGTCTGCTCCGGGTGCGATGGCCGTCTTCGCCTGACGACGTAATGACTTCACCACGCCGCGACAACATTCGCCGATAGCCGGTGGTCGCTTTTTCTGTGACGGCGCTGCAATTTGCGGTTCGCTATTCGATCATAGACGTGCGCGCGTCGGCGCGTTTTCTCTAGAGGAAACGCACCACGAGGAAACTGGCTGTAGATCGCGATTTGCATAAAAATAGCACGATCGTTCGGCATGATCGCGGCGGCCCGCAGGCCTGTCCACGTAGGCGCCGAAACCGTTTTGGGCTGGATCGCGCATCTGTGGCAAATCAGAAGGGCTTCATGAAACTTCGCCACAAAATGCCTCAAATATGCAATTTATGCGTCATTTGCCGTGTGGTTATAATGGCAGCGGATTGACGTAAACGTAACTTTGGAGCGAGTTCATGAAGATCCTGGTACCGGTCAAACGGGTAGTGGATTACAACGTAAAGGTTCGCGTGAAGAGCGACGGCACGGGCGTCGACATTGCGAACGTGAAGATGTCGATGAATCCGTTCGACGAAATCGCGGTGGAAGAGGCGGTTCGGCTGAAGGAAGCGGGCGTGGCGACGGAAGTGATCGCCGTGTCGGCGGGGGTGTCGCAGTCGCAGGAGACGCTGCGCACGGCGCTGGCCATCGGTGCGGATCGCGCGATCCTCATCGAGTCGGACGAGGAACTGCAGCCGCTGGCCGTGGCCAAGCTGCTCAAGGCGATCGTGGACAAGGAGCAGCCGCAACTGGTGATCCTGGGCAAGCAGGCCATCGACGACGATTCGAATCAAACCGGTCAGATGCTCGCGGCGCTGGCGAAGCTGCCGCAGGCGACGTTCGCCTCGAAGGTGACGGTGGCGGACAACCGCGCGCAGGTCACGCGCGAAGTCGATGGCGGACTGGAGACGGTGTCGCTGTCGCTGCCGGCGGTGATCACGACGGACCTGCGTCTGAACGAGCCGCGTTACGTGACGCTGCCCAACATCATGAAAGCGAAGAAGAAGCCGCTGGAGACGGTCAAGCCCGCCGATCTGGGCGTTGACGTGAGCCCGCGGTTGAAGACGCTCAAAGTGGCCGAGCCGCCCAAGCGCAGCGCGGGGGTGAAGGTGGCGGACGTGGCAACGCTCGTCGAAAAGCTGAAGACCGAAGCGAAGGTCATTTAAGGGGAGACGACGAGATGAGCATTCTGGTCATTGCAGAACACGATAACCAAAGCCTGAAGGCCGCGACCCTGAACACCGTGACGGCAGCGCTGCAATGCGGCGACGACGTGCATGTGCTGGTCGCAGGCAGCAACGCGAAAGCGGCGGCGGATGCGGCCGCGCAGATCGCCGGTGTGAAGCAGGTGCTGCTGGCCGAGGCGACGTACTTCGGCGACGGTCTGGCGGAGAACATTGCGGACGAAGTGGTGTCGCTCGCAGGCGCGTACTCGCACATCCTGGCTCCGGCCACGGCGTACGGCAAGAACATCGCGCCGCGCGTGGCGGCGTTGCTCGACGTCGCGCAGATCTCGGACATCACGAAGGTCGAGAGCGCCGACACGTTCGAGCGCCCGATCTATGCGGGCAACGCGATTGCGACGGTGCAAAGCGCCGATAAGGTGAAGGTGATCACGGTGCGCTCGACGGGGTTCGACGCCGCAGCGGCCACGGGCGGCAGCGCTGCGGTGCAAACCGTGGCGACCACGCCGGACGCCGGGGTGTCGCAGTTCGTTGGCCGCGAGGTGACGAAGCTGGACCGTCCGGAGCTGACCTCGGCGAAGATCATCGTCTCGGGCGGTCGCGGTCTGGGCAGCGGCGAGAACTACACCAAGGTGCTGGAGCCGCTGGCGGACAAGCTGGGCGCGGCGCTGGGCGCATCGCGCGCGGCGGTCGATGCCGGTTACGTGCCCAACGACTATCAGGTGGGCCAGACGGGCAAGATCGTGGCGCCGCAGTTGTATGTCGCGGTGGGCATTTCGGGTGCGATCCAGCATCTGGCAGGCATGAAGGATTCGAAGGTGATCGTGGCGATCAACAAGGATCCGGAAGCGCCGATCTTCTCGGTGGCGGATTACGGCCTGGTGGGCGATCTGTTCACGGTGGTGCCGGAACTGACGGGCGCGCTGTAAGCACGCACAACGCGCGCTCCGAAGCGGCAACCATGAAGTGAAGCGGTAAAGTGAAGCGGTAAAGTGAAGCAGCAAGGCTGCGGGCGTTGGGCCCGCAGCCGATTCGCATGAGGAGGCGGCGCGTCTTCATGCGAATCGGTCGAAAGAAAACATAACAACAAGAATCCCGGCATTCGCCACCATCCGAAGGCAATCGGAACCCCTTGGAGGAACGACATGAGTTATCAGGCCCCGATCAAGGACATGCAGTTCGTCATGAACGAACTGGCGGACCTGAAGCGCATCGCTGCGCTGCCCGGCTACGAGGATGCCTCGCCCGACGTTGCACAGGCCGTGCTCGAAGAGGCGGCCCGCTTCAATCAGGAAGTTCTCGCGCCGCTGAACGTGATCGGCGATCAACAGCCGAGCACGTGGAAGGACGGTGCCGTCACGACCACGCCCGGCTTCAAGGAAGCCTTCCGTCAGTTCTCCGAGGCGGGCTGGCAGGGAGTGCTGCATCCGCAGGAGTTCGGCGGTCAGGGGCTGCCCAAGCTCGTCGCCACGCCCTGCACGGAAATGCTCAACGCAGCGAATCTCTCGTTTGCATTGTGTCCGTTGCTGACGGACGGCGCCGTCGAAGCATTGCTCACCGCCGGCACGCAGGCGCAACGCGCCCTCTACGTGCCGAAGCTGCTCTCGGGCGAGTGGACCGGCACGATGAACCTGACCGAGCCGCAGGCAGGGTCCGATCTGGCCATGGTGCGCACGCGTGCGGAACGCGAAGCCGATGGCACCTATCGCCTCTTCGGCACGAAGATATTCATCACGTTCGGCGAACACGATATGGCGGAGAACATCGTCCACCTCGTGCTCGCCCGTACCCCCGATGCGCCCGCAGGCGTGAAGGGCATTTCGTTGTTTATCGTGCCGAAGTTCAACGTCGACGCCGAGGGGAACCTTGGTGCGCGTAACGACGTGCATTGCGTATCCATCGAACACAAGCTGGGCATTAAGGCGAGTCCGACGGCAGTGCTCCAGTTCGGCGATAACGGTGGTGCGACGGGGTATCTCGTCGGCGAGGAAAATCGCGGCCTCGAATACATGTTCATCATGATGAACGCGGCGCGCTTCGCTGTCGGCATGCAGGGGGTAGCCGTGGCCGAGCGTGCGTATCAGCATGCCGTTGCCTACGCGCGCGATCGTCTGCAAAGCCGTCCGGTGGATGGTTCGTCGCGCGACGCGGTGACCATCATCCATCACCCCGACGTCAAGCGCATGCTCATGACGATGCGTTCACTGACCGAAGGCGCACGCGCCCTTGCCTATGTGGCCGCCGCGCAAGCCGACATCGCCCATCATGCGCCGGAGGCCGACGAGCGCAAGCGTGCGCAAGCCGTCTACGAGTTCCTCGTGCCGATCGTGAAGGGCTGGAGTACGGAGATGTCGCTCGACGTGACGAGTCTCGGTGTGCAGGTGCATGGCGGCATGGGTTTCATTGAAGAAACCGGAGCGGCGCAGTACTATCGCGACGCGCGCATTCTGCCGATCTATGAAGGAACGACGGCGATTCAGGCGAACGATCTGATCGGGCGCAAGACGCTGCGCGATCGCGGTGCCGTCGCCAACGCGCTGTGTGAGCAAATCGCGGCGACGGAAAGCGAACTGCGGGCCGCGGGCGGTGTGGCGGTGTCGGTGGCGGATCGTCTCGCGAAGGGACGCGAAGCGCTGTCGATCGTGGTCGACTACGTGGTGGCGAATGCCCAGGACAATGCCAACGCGGTGTTTGCCGGCAGCGTGCCGTATCTAAAGCTGGCGGGTATCGTGCTGGGCGGCTGGCAGATGGGGCGAGCGCTGCTCGCGGCGCAAAAGCTGCGCGATCAGGATCCGTCGTTTTTCGACGCCAAGATCGGCACGGCGCGCTTCTACGCAGATCACA